>JAYRXL010000075.1:0-133720 GCA_041917555.1 Flavobacterium sp.
CAAATTTTCGAGAGATAACCGGTTATCTTGAGGAAATTTAACGCCATAGACGAGTGCTTTTCAGGATAGCTTTGTATAAGTTACACTTTAGAGAAGCAATCTACTTCGCCTTACATCATTGAAATAGCCCGCTATTACTGCTTATGTAACGCTCGTATCTCACTCCTCTAAAGCGTTCTGACAAAATTCTTATGTCGAACTCACGTTATATTAATATTAATTTTGGAAAAAAAAAGTATATTTGAATGAATAACCAATACGTTTTGTATGTATTGAGTTTATTCTGAATAAAAGCCTGTAGCCCTTTTTGAAAAAAATTGCTGAAATACTGATTTTACTGCTTGTTATTACAACCGGATATGCACAACACAGTACAAAACTGACAGTTGATTATAATCCGGAAGGTCAATTATTGTCCGTACATCAGGAGCTGACCTACACAAATTCTTCCGAGTTTGCGTTATCATCTGTTCTTCTTAACGATTGGCTCAATGCCTATTCCGACAAAAATACCCCTTTAGGAAAACGATTTGCCGATGAGTTTGTGCGCAGTTTTCATGTCGCATCAGCTAAAGAGCGTGGTGGTACACTCAACCTTACGGTGTATGATACCGACAAGTTTTTACTTCAATGGTGTAGGGATGATGAAAAACCCGACTTGGTTGAAATCTTTTTTCGGGAGCCTTTACAACCCGGGGCATCCAAAGTCATTACTTTAACCTACCAGCTTAAAATACCCAGTTCCAAATTTACCGGTTACGGTTATACATCAAATGGAGCTGTTTATCTTAAAGATTGTTTTCTCCTTCCTGCCGTTTTTGAAAAAGGTGCCTTTTTGCATTACAGCAATTTGGATTTGGATGATCAGTATAATGCGCCTTGCAAAATCGATTTGATGCTGCGATATCCGAGCATATTCAAGATTACAACCGATCTTGAATTACAATCAAACCTCAACGGTGTAGCGGAGTTTAGCAGTTTTACTGCGCGTCATCTGAACCTCGCCATTGAAAAAGAAACAACCTTCTCACACTATAAAAACAGTCAGGTTACTGTCGTGTGCAATTTGGATGAAAAACGTATCAATGAAATCCAAAAAGCAGTGGTGATTGATAAAATAGTAAATTATGTAACCGAAACGTTGGGTAAACCAACACAAGGTAATATCATGGTGTCACAAGTGGATTATGAAAAAAACCCATTTTACGGACTTAACCAATTGCCATCATTTATTCGTCCTTTTCCCGATGATTTTGTTTATGAAATTAAGTTTTTAAAAACCTACCTAAACAGCTATCTCAAGAGTGCGTTCAACCTTGATCCGAGAGAGGACAATTGGATTTTTGATGCACTTCAGGTGTATGTGATGATGCGTTATATTGATTCATTTTATCCGGATATTAAAGTCGCCGGAAGTCTTTCTAAAGCGCCAATTTTAAGAAGCTACCGAATTTTTTCTTTGGATTTCAACCAGCAATACAGTTATTACTATATGCTTATGGCTCGTAAAAACTTAGACCAAACCTTAAACTCTCCCAAAGATGAGTTGATAAAATTTAATGAAAAAATTGCTTCAAAATACAGAGCCGGACTAAGTTTAAAATATTTAGAAGACTTTATCGGATTGGAAGCGTTAACGCACTCTATTTCAGATTTTGTTGCCAAAGCAAAATCAGAGCGTGTCACGTCAACCGATTTCAAACAAATAATTCAATCCAATTCATCTAAAAATTGTGATTGGTTTTTTGAAACAATTATAAATTCCCGCAAAATAATTGATTATAAATTTGAAAAGGTTAGCAAAGAAAACGGCGTACTTTCCTATTCGTTAAAAAACAGAACCGGAAATACCGTTCCCGTTCCAGTATATGGAATTAAAGATAAAAAACCGGTTTTTAAGCAATGGATTGATGTGGTTAAAAAAGACAGTATTTACATTGCCCCGACATCCGATGTTGATAAATTGGTTATCAATTATGAGAATATAGTTCCCGAATTCAATCAGCGGAACAACTGGAAAAATTTAAAACCGTTTTGGATTACAAACCGACCGGTAAAATTTCGCTTCATCAAAGATCTTGAAGATCCGTTCTACAATCAAATTATGTTTGTACCTGAAATTACATATAATTTTTATGATGGTATAATTTTAGGTTTGACATTTAACAATAAAGCTTTTTTAGATAAACCTTTCACCTTCGATTTAGCCCCTGCTTATTCTACAAAAGCTCAGTCATTGTCAGGTTCTTTTTCATTTTCATTCAATAATTTTATTCGTGAAGGAAATATTTTTTCAATCCGCTATGGTATGAGTGGAAGTTATTTCCGTTATGCTCCGGATGCTACCTATCAAAAATTTAATCCATTTATTACAATCCGACTAAGACCCGAACATCTTCGCGACAATCATTTTCGAACAATTTCACTCCGTGAAGTATATGTAAACCGGGAACCCAGTAACTATGTATTAAACACTTTTGAAGGCAAATATGCTGTTTTTGATGCCCGCTATTTTAACAGCCGATCTACCATAACACAAACCATCGGTTTTATGACAAATCTGCAAGTAGCTTCTGTTTTTAGTAAAATGTCGGGGGAAGCAAACTTCAGAAAACTGTTTAATAACAACCGTCAGCTCAATATCCGTTTGTATGCCGGTGCCTTTTTAAAAAACAATCTTACTACAAATTATTTTGATTTTGCACTTGAACGTCCTACCGATTACCTTTTCGATTATAGTTTTCTGGGACGTTCAGAAAGTACAGGTTTCTTTCGACAGCAATACATCACAGCTGAAGGTGGTTTTAAATCGCGTTTCGAAAATCAGTTAGCGAACCATTGGATTTCCTCCATGAATGTGAGTGGCAGTATTTGGAATTGGATTGAGGCTTATGCCGATTTCGGTCTGCTCAAAAATAAATCAGCATCCCCTGTATTCATGTACGATAGCGGTATCCGTTTGAATTTGGTTACCGATTATTTTGAATTGTACTTCCCGATTTATTCCAATAACGGATGGGAAATCAGCCAGCCTTCTTATCCTGACAAAATTCGTTTTGTGTTTACCTTCAGTCCTAAATCACTTGCCGGATTATTCACGCGTAAATGGTTATAATTTTTTCTTTATTGAATTATTTTTAAAATAAAATTACTTTTTTTGTATAAAAAATAAAAAACAAGTGTTTTTTTGCTTTTCAATTATCATTCTTTAAAAAATATTTTTGATACAGATTTTAGTTTAAAAAAAGATTTTACTTAAATTTGTTACCTACAGAAATTCCGTATTCTTATGACAGAGTCTCCAAATAAAGTCGAAATCACGTTTGAAGATTTTAAAAAAGAAGTCCTCAGCGATTATAAATTGGCGCGTGTTAGTCGCGAATGCAGTTTGCTGGGACGTAAAGAGGTACTAACCGGAAAAGCCAAATTTGGCATTTTTGGCGATGGAAAAGAAGTGCCTCAATTAGCTATGGCTAAAGCCTTTCAAAATGGTGATTTTAGATCGGGCTATTACCGCGATCAAACCTTTATGATGGCTATTGGCGAATTAACCGTTGAACAATTTTTTGCCGGTTTGTATGGGCATACCGATTTAAATTTTGACCCCATGAGTGCCGGTCGGCAAATGGGTGGCCATTTTGCTACCCACTCGCTGGATGAACACGGAAATTGGAAAAATTTAACACAGCAAAAAAATTCAAGCGCCGATATTTCCCCTACTGCCGGTCAAATGCCGCGCTTATTGGGATTGGCACAAGCCTCTAAAATATACCGAAATGTTCCCGGCATCAATGCGGAATTGTTTTCCAATAACGGCAATGAAGTTGCATGGGGAACCATCGGAAATGCCTCTACTTCTGAAGGTTTGTTTTTTGAAACCATTAATGCTGCCGGTGTACTACAGGTACCCATGGTTATGAGTGTTTGGGATGATGAATACGGTATTTCGGTGCATGCTCGTTATCAAACGACTAAAGAAAATATTTCCGAAATTCTGAAAGGATTCCAACGCGATGAAAATGCGGATGGATATGAAATCTTAAGGGTTAAAGGTTGGGACTATCCTGCTTTGGTGGAAACCTATCAAAAAGCTGCCGATATTGCCCGAACTCAGCACATTCCTGTATTAATACACGTTCAAGAACTTACCCAACCGCAAGGACATTCAACTTCGGGATCACACGAGCGCTATAAAAATACCGAACGATTAGCTTGGGAAACCGAATTTGATTGCGTTGCACAAATGCGTAATTGGTTAATTACTAACAACCTGGCTTCTCCTGAAGAATTAGATGAAATTGATAATGAGGCTAAAAAAGAAGTAGCCGAAGGTAAAAAAGCGGCTTGGTCGGCTTTCATTTCACCGCTGAAGTCAGAACAAGAAGAAATTGTTTCCGTGTTGCGTTCTGTTGCGCAAGGAAGTGCCAATGCAGTTTTTATTGAAAAAATGGCAACTGATTTAGCCGCAATCAAAGAACCTATCCGTAAAGATATTCTAACCGCTGCGCGAAAAGCTTTACGCTTAGTTATCAATGAAAAAGGACAAACTGAGCTATCGCAATGGATTTCAACTTATTTTGATCGTATTCAACCTAAATATAGTTCGCACTTATTTTCGCAATCGGAAAAAAGAGCTGAAAATAGTTCTCCTTTGGCACCAGTGTATAATGCTGATGCTGAAATGACAGATGCACGAATCATATTACGCGATAATTTTGATGCGTTGTTTACCAAATACCCAAATGCACTAATTTTTGGTGAAGATGCAGGTACTATTGGCGACGTGAATCAAGGTCTGGAAGGCATGCAGGAAAAATACGGCGAATTGCGTGTAGCCGATGCCGGAATTCGTGAAGCTACCATTTTAGGACAAGGAATCGGGATGGCGATGCGAGGACTTCGCCCTATTGCCGAAATCCAATACTTGGATTACCTTTTGTATGCCATTCAAATAATGAGTGACGACTTAGCCACCTTACAATACAGAACACATGGCCGCCAAAAAGCGCCACTTATTATTCGTACTCGAGGGCATCGCCTTGAAGGCGTTTGGCATTCAGGTTCGCCTATGGGGATGATTATTAATTCGCTGCGCGGTATTCATGTATTGGTTCCCCGAAACATGACGCAAGCTGCAGGTTTCTACAATACGTTGATGGAATCGGATGAGCCTGCTTTGATTGTAGAATGTCTTAACGGCTATCGCTTGAAGGAAAAAATGCCTTCCAATTTAGGTGAATTTAAAACGCCTATTGGTGTTGTTGAAAAACTACGCGACGGAAACGACATTACACTTGTTTCCTATGGTTCCACACTCCGACTTGTAGAACAAGCTGCTCAGGAACTTGAAGGATTTGGTATTAGCTGTGAAATCATCGATGCCCAATCGCTACTTCCTTTTGATACAGCACATGATACAGTTAAAAGCTTGGCTAAAACCAATCGTTTGTTAGTTATTGATGAAGATGTTCCCGGCGGTGCTGCTGCCTATTTAATGCAACAAATTCTTGAAGTGCAAAATGGGTATCACTACTTAGACAGTAAACCCGAAACACTAACCGCTAAAGCCCATCGACCAGCCTATGGAACAGATGGAGATTATTTTTCAAAACCTTCAACAGAAGATATTTTTGAAAAAGTATACGGCATGATGCACGAATCAAATCCGGGAAAATTTCCCAGATTAATAGGATAAAAAAAAAGCTGTCATTAGACAGCTTTTTTTTATGATTTTTGATTTGAGATTATATCTGAATGTGACCCCAATTCTCGCCGCTTTTAATACGACGGATTTGCATTTCGCTAACGCCAAATTGCTTGGCAATCATTTTCAAACGCGTACGTTGATTGGGCTTTGCTAATAATTTTTTAATTAAAATAACTTTGGTTACAGTTAACTTTCTGCCGTCAGATTTAATGTTGAATTCGATTAAGCGTTCTCTGGCTTTCTTAACAAATGGACTCTGGTTATAAAATTCCATCATTTCAGCCTTGGTAGCCCATTTTAGATTTTTCACATCATCATTGTCCCGAACTCGATCCAAATGCAAAATACAGGTTTGATCTTCGGAATCTTTTGGGATAAAATACTTGGCAACAAGCTTGTACACAAAGTAATGCTTGTGCTTTATTTTCCCGTGATCAAAAATTTTAAATTTTAAAAGACGATAACCATCGGTTAAACTCCCTTTTAAAATGCGACCAACGCTTATGTCATCTTCGAAACTGAGTAAGCGTCCTCGATTGGACACGGCATAACGCAATTTTACATCGTGTTCAATTTCAATTTCCTTAAATTCCTCATTAGGCAATAACCTAATAGGTTTCATGGGTTCCAATTTCATTTTTTTTCTAGTTTGAGTGAGTAAGTTTGAAGCAGCGCATAGAAATGGGGAAGCGCTGTTTTAGAGAATTTAAAGATAGTAAAAAAATACACTTGGCAATCAAAAATGTATTTGTTTAAGAAAGTTTTAAGCATTCTTTTACTATCCGAAGTAAGCCCTAAAATCATACTTAAGTCCTAAAAAACAACGACATAATAAATAGCACGTCTTCTTGATGAGCAAAAAAAGCAATGCGTAAATACAACTAATTTTGTTGAGTTTTCGTACATTTTAATTATTCATTAAGATTGTACTGAATCTTCATTTTTTGAGTTGTAAAAAGCAAAAAAAATGGGTTGCTAACAGTCAACCCACTCTTGTTATTGTATATACAATTTCTTGATTTTCGGAATTGGTCCGCCACATTTCACTCGATGACAGTTTAAACAAGCATCAATCCCATTATTAAAGTGCTCCTTTGCATGGGCAGGATCTTCATAGATTTTCTTTTGTGCCTCAATAAACTTGGCGGCTTGTTCTTTAAAAAAAGCGTCATTATCACTCGCATCCGTCATTACAGCCTCGTGAATTTTCATGAAATGATTGGGAAATTTACCTATCGTATCCCCTTTTTTAATACGTTCTTTCAAACGCTGATTGTCCACATACATTTGTTCCATTAATGCAGCCATTTCCGAAACTTCATACATTTCGAACTTTTTGCCCTTATCCGAAGAACAACTTTCTTTGGACTCTTCTTTCTTATTGCATGAAAAAAACAGTAGCAGTAAAAAAGAGACCGTTAAACTTTTGTACATAACTTACTTTTTGATTAATACACCGTCTGCTAAAAAAGAATAGGTAACTTCGGGTTCTTTTATACTGTCAATTGCGGCTTGCGATTTTCCTTCATCTTTAGCATAATGCTTTAATTCATCTACGCTTACAACACTTACAAACGCTTTTCCATTTACAATAGCTTCGCTACCGGAGGCATTTAATGGCATAAAAAAACCATAATCTTTAAAACGAACAAACGATTTACTTTCTTTATCCAATTCCAAATTCATCCAACACCCTTTCTTTTGGCAAACCTCGTTAATTTTAGAAGCGAACTTCACCGAAATCGTGTCACCATCTTTTAATGATTTATACTTCTCAAACATTTCATTTGCAGTTATAGCACTGTCTGCTGAAATTTTTTTTCCAAAAGAAGCATACGTTGCTTTTTCGTCTGAGGGTTTCTTTTCTGCCACATTTTTGCAGGCTGCAAGTACAAAAAGGGTTGCTAATGCAACTACTATTTTTTTCATTTTCAAAAATTTTAACCTTACAAAGTTACGGAATTCTGAGCGCTTTTACACAGTCATTCATGGCTTTTTGATTTTTGAAAAAAACCAAAACGTAATTGTCATTTTTTTATTAGTTTAGCAAAAAAAATCAGGATAGAGGCTTAAAAAAATAACCGGCTGTTTATCAGGTTTTTACACCCTTTAATTCAATTAGCTTTACTCATGAATACAGCCGATTTAACTGAATTTGACATTATTCGCATCACCGATTCCAAAATTAACGCGGTTGATTTTGAAAAGATAACTTTTGGAAACACATTTACCGATTATATGCTGGTCTGTGATTACAAAAACGGTGCATGGGAAAAGCCTGTAATAAAACCTTACGAACCTTTCCTAATTGATCCTTCAACAAAAGTTTTTCATTATGGTCAGGCTATTTTTGAAGGCATGAAAGCTTACAAAGACGAACAAGACGAAGTATGGTTGTTTCGTCCGGATGAAAATTTTAAGCGCTTCAATAAATCTGCTGTCCGAATGGCTATGCCCGAAGTACCGGAAACGGTTTTTATAAATGGGTTGAAAGTGTTACTGAATTTGGAAAGAAATTGGGTACAAAAAGGAATGGGTAATTCGCTCTACATTCGTCCTTTTATGATTGCTACCGGACATGGTGTAATTGCTCAACCTTCGGACGAATATCGTTTTATGATTATTCTTTCACCGGCTAAATCGTATTATTCGGGTGAAGTAAAAGTGGTTATTGCCGATCATTACAGTAGAGCCGCCAACGGAGGCATTGGTGCAGCAAAAGCCGCCGGGAATTATTCTGCGCAATTTTATCCTACCCAATTAGCCAACGATAAAGGCTTCCAACAAATTATTTGGACTGATGATGCCACGCACACCAAGTTGGAAGAAGCAGGAACCATGAATGTTTTTTTCCGTATAAACGACACATTAGTAACAGCTCCGGTAAGTGAACGTATTTTGGATGGCATAACGCGTAAAAGCATTATTGATTTGGCACAACGTGAGGGAATCTCGGTAGAAGTGCGTTCGATACTGGTGGACGAGTTACTTCAAGCTGCCCAAAACGGAACGTTAAAAGAGATTTTTGGTGCCGGTACAGCTGCTGTTGTTAGCCCTATTGTAAGTTTTAGCTATCAGGAAAAAGAATACAGACTCCCGAATCAAGAGAATTCTTTTGCCTTACAACTAAAAGACCGACTTCGCAATTTACAATACAAATTGGAAGCCGATACCTTTGGCTGGACGGTAAAAGTGTAATTTACGGTTGTAATATGGAGGCAAAATCGGGTTTAAAGTAATTTGGACCTTTCATTACTTTACCATCTTCGCGGTAAATTGGCTTGCCGTCTTCGCCCAGTTTGCTCATGTTACTGCGTTGAATTTCGTCAAATACTTCTTCAATTTTATGTTGTAAACCGTGTTCCAATAAGGTTCCGCAGAGGATGTACAACATATCACCCAAGGCATCGGCTATTTCGGTAATATCATCATTTTGAACAGCTTCCAAATATTCTTCATTTTCTTCTTTCATCAAATTGAAGCGAAGCAGGTTCTTTTGTTCCCCCAAATCACCGCGCATAGTTGAACTCACACCCAAACCAAATGCCGTATGGAACTCGGCAACTGCTGCTAATTGTTTTTGCATAATGTTGAATTTAGATTCGTAAAAATATCAGCTTTTGGGATTACTTTTTAGCATGATTTTGAAAAACAATTAACTATTTTTGTTGAAAAATTACGATTATGTTCAGTAAAGGGCAATGGATTTTTGCAGCAGTATTTTTTATCGTCTTTGTTATAGCTGCTATATACGCCTACCGTGGCGATAAAACGCTTCACAACAAACATTACAAAGGATCATATAAAATTCTGATTGGTTTTTTGCTTTTTATCGTATCACTGTTTGCTTTGAAAATAGTTTTGAAGCACTAATCGTCTATTTGCAAGAAAATTTTAGTAGCTTTACCCTCCAAATTACCCAACTTAACCAATGAGAATACTCAAATATTTATTCTTATTATTGTTTCTGTTACTAACAGGCCTAACTGTTTTTGTGGTTACACAAAAAGGCGATTATAGTATCCGTCGTACACAACTAATCGATATGCCTCGAAATGAGGTTTATAACTACCTAAATAATTACCAAAACTGGGAATTCTTTGCCTCTTGGGCAGATGCTGAAGGGAAAACACAATTTAGTTACCCTAAAAATACCAGCGGCAAAAATGCCTCTTTTTCATGGCATGGAGCCGAAGACGGATTTCTTAAAACCACAGCTGCAACCCCAAACAAATCCATTGAACAAATCATGAACCTTAATGGAACTGAAACTCGAGGTACATGGCTGTTAAAAGATACCTTGGGCAAAACGCAAGTTACATGGAAAACAGAGGGTACGCTGAGTGTAGGTATGAAAATTAAAGCCTTTTTAAACGGCGGAATTGATGCAGTGATAGGCGATACTTATGAAAAAACATTGGTTAACCTTTCTAAAAGTATTGTTCACGAACTTAAAACAAACACAATCAAAGTTGAAGGCGAAGTAATGCAGCCCGAAACGTGGTATATTGGGCAAACCATTGTAAGTCGACCGGATAAAGTGCAAAAAAACATCCGTATCTTAATTCCGAAATTGATCCGTTTTTTTGAAAAAAACAATATGGTCATGAAAGGAAAACCTTTTGTTATTTACAATACTATTGATGACGCAAAAAAAATAACAGATTTAACCGTTTGTATTGGCGTGCGGGATTCGGTTTATATCATGGCGGGCAGTGAAGTAGAGTCCGGAAAAATACCGGCACACAAAACCTTAAAAGTTAGTTTAAAAGGGGATTACAGACACCTTCCGAAAGCCAATCAAAAAGCACTTGATTATCTTTTTGAGAAACAAATCAAACGGAATTTCGAGGTTAAACCGTATGTTATTTATACCCGAAACCCTGAAGACACGAAACATCCTTCGGAGTGGAAAACCGAATTGATGTATCCCGTTTTTTACAAGCCTCAACCCAAACCCCGAACAGTTTCGGTTGCTACACGACCGGCTGTAGTTAACGATACCGTACACTAAATAAAGGGTTGATTTAATTAAACCTTTTGTCCTTTCTACAGTCAAACAGGTAAAGTAAAGGATTTTGCAGGACGAAAAACAATTCATCACAGAATTATTACATCCTCAAACGCAACAAAAAGCGTTTGAAAAATTGTTACACCTCTACAGCAAGCCTCTTTACAATCATATCCGTAACATGGTTTTGGATCATGATGATGCTAACGATGTGCTTCAAAATACTTTTATAAAAATTTTTAATTATTTAAAAGATTTTAAAGGAGATTCCAAGTTGTTTTCCTGGATGTATCGCATCGCCACTAACGAAGCGCTGACTTTTATCAGTCAGAGAGCGAAACGAAACGGGTTTTCATCAGAGGAATTACAAAGTAAAATGGTGGAGCGATTACAAACCGATACCTGGTTTGACGGTGATGAAATTCAGTTAAAATTACAAAAAGCCATCACACTATTACCCGAAAAACAACAATTGGTATTTCGCATGAAATATTTTGAAGAACTCAAATACGAAGAAATATCCGAAATATTGGGCACCTCGGTGGGAGCACTAAAAGCATCTTACCATTTGGCTGTAAAAAAAATTGAAGAATTTGTAACTAAAAATTAAACCTTTTTAAAAAAAATATATCAAAGTAGTATGATTACATTTAACCCAGATAAAGAACCTAAAATAACACCCGGTTTTAAAACGCCTGAAGGATATTTTGACGATTTTTCTAAACAGATGCTGGCAAAATTGCCATTTGAAAAAAACGAAGTCAACGTAATTTCATTTTGGGAACGCAATAAAACACGCCTGTTGGCTGTTGCGGCTGTAGTACTCATCACAGCAAGTATTCCGCTTATGAATCTTTTAAACGCTGATGCGGAAGCGGCCGAAGTCGCCGGACTGGAAGAGTATATTACAAATCACTCAACAATTACCGACGATGATTTGGTAGAAGCTATGGATATGGAAACTATCGAATCGATGTCAATACAATCGGATTTTGAAACAACCGTAGAATCAGAAGTTATTGAATCCGTTATCCAAGACGAGATTAATATGGAAGATATTATAACCAATTAAATCAAACAAACACGTCAACCTATGAAAAATATAAAACTAATCACCGTAATTGTTATTTTGATTTCAGGCTTGTGTGTAGCACAACCGGGGAAGTTAAAACAACGTTTTCAGGAGAAAAAAGAAAAAGTGAAATCAATGAAAGTAGCTTTCATAACCAGCGAATTAAACCTGACACCAGAGGAAGCGGAAAAATTTTGGCCACTATTCAATGCGTTTGAGGAAAAACAGCGAGAAATTCGTCAGGAAAAGTTGAAGAATTATTTGGATCGGTCCAAAGCAGAAAATTTGAGCGAAAAAGAGGCACAATCCCTTCTCAATCAGATGGAAGCCACCGAAGATGAATTACATCAATTGCGAAAAAAATTTTTAGCGAGCCTTAAAGGCGTTTTACCTGCAACAAAGATTCTTAAGTTAAAAAATGCAGAAGATGAATTCAGTAAAAAACTTTTGCAACAATACCGCGATGCTAAAAAGTAATTGTAACGATTTTATTTTTGCCGGCCAAAACAGCTGATTTGGCATCTATAAATCGGATAGTATACAAGGAATTATCTGTACTCAGCTGAGTCCAGGTAGTTCCTTTGTCATTGGATATATAAACACCCGTACCGCCTACACAAAGTAATTTCTGCCCTTTACTTTCAGGAAAATATTGCACACAGGAAGCATAACCAAAACCCGTATTTTCTGCAATAAGCGACCATTTTTTACCACCATTATGCGTCACCATTTTATTGCCAAAATTTTGGTTTTGCTTTTCATAATCCCCTCCTACGCCAAAACCTGTCTTTTCATCGTAAAAATCGGCTGAAAACAAACCGGTCATCGTTCCGCCTTGAACAATCGGCGTTTGATATACCTCCCAATTTGCTCCTTTATCCGAAGAATAGAGTACACGCGATTTTTTGCCCCCCGAAACAAGCCAGGTATGGTTTCCCTTGACAATCACATTCGTATTCGATGCCGCAAAAAATGCTTCACCCGTTTCAGCTTGCAGCTCTTCGGTACAGGAAGATTTTGTCCAGGTTTTTCCTCCATCTCGAGTAATAATTACTGAAAAACAACTAGTTGTAGGGTCGCCAACGGCAATTCCTTCCCTATCATTCCAAAACTGCATGCTGTCATAAAAAACGTTTTCATGTTTCTCGGTATAAACTAACTCTTTTTCTTTGAGATCTTTCGAAAAACGATACAACAATGCCGGATTTCCAACCGTCAACGCATATACATAGTTTTGGGTAACCGCTATACTTCGAAATTCAAACCGCAAAGTATCCATTTTGATTTCACGTTCAAATTTTCCTCCATTATACAAATTCTTGTAACCAACACGGTTGTGATCGGCGGCATAATATACTTTATCTCCTGAAACAGCTATTGCGCGTATGCTAATTTTATCCGTAAAAAGCGTGTCGACTTTTACCAAAGCCGTTGTGGGAAGAATCGCTTGATAGCTTGATTTACATGAAATGGCCAAGAGTATCAAAGCGCAGTACAGCATTTTTTTAGGCATAAACTATTTTTTTGTTGTACAAACATACACTTTTTTAATTGTTAATGATTTGTGAATGGCACACGAGTGGCACAGTAATTGGAAAATGTTCTGGAAAGATGTCCAACCAAATTCTTATAGATATGAAAACAACTTTATTTACTTCCCTTTTAAGCTTGCTTTTTGTTAGCAGCTTTGCACAGGACAGAACAACTGTTAATGCGATGAGCTCCGAAATAAGCGATAATCTCGACTTACGTGCCGTAGCTTCGATTTTTGGAGATTCTAAAGATTTAGAAGATTTTGAATATCGGTTAAATGACCCAAAAAATCAAATTTCAAATCTGGATCTCAACAATGACAACCAAGTAGATTATTTGCGTGTGGTCGAATCCATCGAAGGCAGAACCCATATTATTGTTATTCAATCGGTTTTGGGCAGAGATCAATTTCAAGATGTAGCAACAGTCGAAGTAGAACGTGACAGTAACAACCGTGTTTCTGTTCAGGTAGTTGGTGATGTATATATGTATGGTGCCAATTATATTTACGAACCTGTATATGTGCATGTTCCTGTAATTTACAACTACTTTTGGGTACCTACTTATCGCCCGTACTGTTCTGCTTGGTATTGGGGTTATTATCCTTCCTTCTATTATGGTTGGGCGCCCTACCCTGTTTTCCGCTACAGAAATCATATTTCGATGTGCATCAACTTTGGTCACCATTACAATTATGTAAACTACAGAAGATGTCATACCGCTTACGTAAACTATTCTATTCGAAGAGGTAATGCGTATGAGAGAATGTATCCCGGTCGATCTTTCACCGACAGACATTCTGGATATACCAACCGATATGAATTAGATCAAACCCGTAACATAAGAACTGTTGGTACTCCTCGTACAGAAACTGCTGATAATGGTGTTCGAAATGGCAATACAGCCGGAACTCGAGGTAACCAAACCGGAACTCCGGTGAGAAACAATACCAGCAGCGGAACACGTAACTACGGAACTATTGATAATTCCGCAGGAGCAAACAACGGTGGTACAAGAGGCAATGAAACGGCTGCTCCGGTGAGAAACAATACCGGCGGCGGAACACGTAACTACGGAACTATTGATAATTCCGCAGGAGCAAACAACGGCGGTACAAGAGGTAATGAAACGACTGTTCCCGTGAGAAACAATACAGGCGGCGGAACACGTAGCTACGGAACTATTGACAATTCCGCAGGAGCAAACAATGGCGGCACAAGAGGTAATGAAACGCCTGCTCCGGTACGAAATACTACTTCAGGAGGAACACGTTCTTACAGCACGCCGTCTTCAGGGACTCCAACAGGTGGTACAAGAAGTTATGAAAGTACTCCCGTACGAAACACTTCCACAGGAACACGAAGTTATGAAAGTCCGGCGCCGGTGAGATCAACAAATTCCGGTAGCACAAGAAGTTACAGTGAGAGTAACTCCGGAAATGGTTCTTACAGTGGCGGTCGCAGTTCCGGTGGTTATGCTGCGCCTCAAAGTTCTACCAGAAGTTATGAAGGTGGCGGTCGTTCATCCGGAAGTAGCACGGGTGGGTCAACTTCAGGCTCTTCCAGAGGTGGTGGAGGAAGAAGATAAGCTATTCATCAATTATATACTAAGCACCGAAAAATTTCGGTGCTTTTTTATTTTGGATATTTGTAAATTAAATAACTTTGCAGCTTTTATAACTTGAATTATGAGTTCACATAATCATCATAATCTTCACAGCAAATTATCTGCTGCGGGATTATTGGTAACCTTGGGAATCATTTACGGAGATATTGGGACTTCCCCACTTTACGTAATGAAGGCCATTATCGGCGACAGCCCTATCAGCAAAGATCTTATTCTGGGTGGCCTATCTTGTATTTTTTGGACATTAACCCTTCAAACCACACTAAAATACGTTATTATCACGCTAAGTGCTGACAACCATGGTGAAGGCGGAATTTTTGCTTTGTATGCCTTAGTCAAAAGAACCAAAATACAATGGCTTATTGTGCCGGCAATTATTGGCGGTAGTGCGCTTTTGGCTGACGGAATTATAACACCTCCGATTTCTGTCTCTTCTGCTGTAGAAGGTTTGCGTATTTTTAAACCGGATATTCCAACCATTCCTATTGTCATCGCCATCCTGTTTATCCTTTTTACAATCCAACAATTCGGTACCAAATTAGTAGGTAAATTTTTTGCGCCAATGATGCTGTTGTGGTTCTCCATGTTGGCTATTTTGGGGGTTATCCAGATGACGCAGAATTTTGAAGTCTTTAATGCGTTAAATCCCTATTATGCTTATCATCTTTTAACTAGCGATATAAGCGATCAGGGCTTTTTTATTTTAGGTGCTGTTTTCCTGTGTACTACCGGAGCCGAAGCCTTGTATTCCGATATGGGACACTGTGGAAGACGCAATATTCGGGTAAGTTGGATGTTTGTTAAAACCACACTTATACTCAATTATTTTGGTCAGGGAGCCTATTTAATGATGCATGAAGGCGTGACACTTCAGCATTTAAATGCGCACAACCCTAACCCGTTTTACCTGATTATGGCCGATTGGTTTCAGCCTATCGGAATCGTTGTTGCTACTATGGCTGCAGTAATTGCCTCGCAAGCTTTAATTAGTGGTTCTTTTACACTTATCAACGAAGCTATGCGCCTGAATTTTTGGCCCAAAGTGCGCATTAACTTCCCTACGGATGTAAAAGGTCAATTGTATATTCCTTCCATTAATTGGTTGTTGTTTTTGGGTTGTGTGGGTATAGTTATCCATTTTGAAGAATCCAGCAATATGGAGCATGCTTACGGTTTGGCAATTGTACTTTGCATGATTATGACTACTATTTTACTGAATTTCTACCTTATCATGAAACGCGTAAAATGGTACTATATCGTGCCGCTTATTTTGGTGTATCTTGTTATAGAATTTAGTTTTCTGTCTGCCAATATTGTCAAATTCTTCGATGGTGGTTATGTAACTTTATTAATTGCCTTGGTGTTAATCGCTATCATGTCTATTTGGTATTT
This sequence comes from Flavobacterium sp., assembly GCA_041917555.1. GTDB lineage: Bacteria > Bacteroidota > Bacteroidia > Flavobacteriales > Flavobacteriaceae > Flavobacterium. The sequence continues at coordinate 16,342 of JAYRXL010000075.1, forward strand.
GGCTAAGAAAATTAGTAAATCCTATACTAAAATTGTCAAGATTAATGATTATAAGAAAGTTTTGGCAGAATTAAGTTTGGATTTATCTATTCCAAAATATGCCACACATTTGGTTTATATGACCAACTCAAACCGCAGCGATGAAATTGAAGAAAAAGTAATGTACTCTATTCTTCAAAAGCGACCGAAACGAGCCGACTTGTATTGGTTTATTCACGTAAACGTTTTGAGTGAGCCTTACCGCAAAGAATACCGTGTTACCGAAATTTTAAGAGACGATTTATACCGCATTGATTTTTATCTTGGTTTCCGTGAACCCACTAAAATTAACCTAATGTTTAAACAGGTTATCAAAGAAATGGTTCAACGTGGCGAAGTTGATATTACAAGTCGTTATGAATCATTAAGTAAAAACCATATCATTGGCGACTTTAAATTTGTACTCTCTGAGAAATTTTTATCCAACGATAGTGATTTAACTTTCTTTGAAAAAATTGTTATGAACTCGTATTTCTTACTCAAAAAGCTAAGTCTCTCTGAAGAAAAAGGATTTGGATTAGACAGCAGTTCTGTTAAAGTTGAACAGTTCCCTCTTGTATTACACGCGCCTGAAAAAATTGAAATGCGTCGCATAGAAGATCACAATCACTAAAATATTTTTCCCGCAATGATTTCTTTTGAAAAATAAAGACTTATCTTTGCGGGCTTTTTTTGCCCAAATGAGATTACACCGCAACTTAGTTTATACCACAATTGATTCGCTTCACTCTATTTTTAACGAAGGAGAGTATGCCGATAAAGTGGTTGCTCGTGCCCTAAAAAAAGACAAACGCTGGGGTAGTCACGATCGAAAATTTGTGGCAGAAACCATCTATGAAATTGTTCGTTGGAAAAGGTTGTATGCAGAAATTGCGCAAGTTAAAGAGCCTTTCGACCGTGATAAATTATGGCGAATTTTTGCGGTTTGGGCCGTGCTTAGAGGATACCCTATCCCCGACTGGACCCAACTGCAAGGTACACCGGAACGTAAAATTAAAGGGCGTTTTGACGAACTTTCAAAAACCAGAAAATTACGTGAATCGATACCTGATTGGATGGATGAGTTAGGTGTTTCCGAATTGGGTGAAGAAATCTGGTCAAAAGAAATAGCGGCTCAAAACCAACAGGCACAAGTTATTTTAAGAACCAACACACTTAAAACAACACCGGAGAAATTACGTGCCATTTTGATGGATATTGATATTGCAACTGATTTTTTGAAAGACCAACCCGAAGCCTTAGTCTTAAAAGAACGTGCCAATGTTTTTTTAACAGAAGCTTTTAAAGAAGGTTTATTCGAAGTTCAAGATGCATCTTCTCAACGTGTTGCTCATTTGCTTGATGTGCAACCCGGAATGCGTGTTGTTGATGCATGCGCCGGGGCGGGTGGAAAAACCTTACATATGGCATCATTGATGCAAAATAAAGGGCAACTCATTGCTATGGATTTGTATGAAAGTAAACTCAAGCAATTGAAATTAAGAGCCAAACGCAATGGCGCTTTTAACATTGAATACCGAATTATAGATTCCACTAAAGTCATAAAAAAACTTCACGAAAAAGCCGACAGGTTATTAATTGATGCACCATGTAGCGGTTTAGGGGTTCTAAAACGCAACCCGGACTCCAAATGGAAATTGCAACCTGAATTTATCGAAAACATACGCAAAACACAGGCTGAAGTTCTTGAAAATTATTCCAAAATGGTAAAACCCGGCGGTAAGATGGTTTATGCAACTTGCAGTGTCTTACCTTCTGAAAATCAGGAACAAATTAAGCATTTTTTAAGCACACCAATTGGAAAAAATTTTACCTTTGTACAAGAATCTAAAATTTTGGCTCACGAGTCGGGATTTGATGGATTTTATATGGCCCTATTAGAAAGAAAAGCATAAAATGAAAAAAATCTACACTTTACTTACACTTATTACCTTATCTGCTGTAGCACAAAACGGTGCGCCGGCATCACCTTACTACAATGGCTTTAATTGGAACCAGTCCGGTTCCGCCCTTAAAACAGCGTTGGCTTCAAAAATTACTTCAACTCATACAAACCAATTGTCTTATTCTCAGGTTTGGAGTGCGTTGAAGATTACCGATTTAGACCCATCAAACTCCAGTGATGTTTTATTGGTTTATGGTTGGGAAAACGGTTCAGATTCAGATGTCACTAATGATCACTCAAGAAATAAAGACTCCAATGGCGGTGCAAATGGTGATTGGAACAGAGAACATATTTTTGCTCAATCATTAGGAAATCCTGATTTAGGTCAAACCGGTCCCGGTGCCGATGCGCAAATGCTTCGTTCTTGCGATGTGCAACGAAATTCAGACAGAGGAAACCGAAAATATGCAGCCGGATCCGGAAACTCGGGAAATGTGGGTTTGAACTGGTACCCCGGTGATGAATGGAAAGGTGATTGCGCTCGGATTGTAATGTATATGTATTTACGCTACGGAAGTCAATGTTTGCCTACCTATGTGTTTACAGGTTCTAGTGTAGCCTCCGATGCTAATATGTTGGATTTAATGTTGCAATGGAACGCTGAAGACCCTGTGTCGCAATATGAAGATAACCGCAACACCTATTTAGGTAATTCTTCCAATACCTATGGGCAAGGTAACCGAAATCCGTTTATTGATAATCCTTATTTAGCTACGGTTATTTGGGGTGGCCCCATAGCACAAAACCGTTGGCCGACCATTTTCCTTTCAACCGAACAATATGATTTGGAAGCCAATGTGAAAATTTTCCCTAATCCATCCTATGACCAATCTATTTCTATAACCACAGAAAATGAAATTGACACCATACAACTTATAAATATCAATGGTCAAATTATGATGGAAGTTAAAAATCCTTCTAAAGTTGACAATACCTACACTTTGACTGATTTACCGGATGGTTTCTACTTCTTACGACTCAATTCGGATGCCAAAACCGTTACGAAAAAAATAATTATAAATTAACAATAAAGGGATGTGAAAACATCCCTTTTTTAATATACCATAATCGCCTCTTTGGCGGAACAACATTTTATAGCATCATCCTCTCGCTGCAACATCAGATTACCTGCATAATCAACCCCCTGAATAATTCCCATAAATTTTACACCTTCAGCATCTTGAAAAACAGCAGGAATATGGCGTTTATACAGCAAAGCTTCATATTCGCTTTTATATGCTTCCAACATCAATTTTGAATCCAATACCGACTTTTTCAATTCATCCGTAATATATTGTTGCAATTCATCTACATCAAATTCATTTCCTGTTATGCATTTTAATGAAGAAGCTTTGGGTAAATGATCAAACACAACCTGATTTACATTAAGTCCTAAACCAACAATGGCATAAAAACTGCCATCCGGTTTGACACTGTTTTCGATTAAAATTCCTGCTATTTTTTTTGCACCTGACAGAATGTCGTTTGGCCATTTTATGGATAAATCGGGAATTTTATACCGTGATAACACCCGATAGACACTCAACGAAATAGCCATATTCAACGAAAAAAACATCTCTTGCTTGAGCGATAAATCTTTAATCAAAATACTCATTATAAGGTTTTTACCAGACTCCGATTCCCATTTGGCACCCATTTGTCCCTTCCCCTTAGTTTGCGTTTCAGCCATGACAACGGTAAAATTTTCTAAGTCAGTTTTACGCGCTGATTCTTTTAAAAAATCATTTGTCGAATCAATGGCACTGAGTTTGATTACCTTCATAAAGTTATCTGAATTTAACTGTTGATTTGCTTCAAATGTAAATACAAATTTTGATACCTTTGCACTTTATATAAAATTAGTAAATGGCGAAAAAAATCGTAAGTAATGATATTTTGCTTTCCTTAATAATTAAAGGAATAGAGGAAGTAAAAGGAAATGACATTGATATACTGGATTTAAGAGATATTGACACCGCTGTGTGTGACTATTTTGTAATTTGTAACGGTACTTCAAACACGCAGGTAAATGCAATTGTAAATTCTGTACAAAAAATTGTATCCAAAGAACTTAAAGATAAACCTTGGCACGTTGAAGGCACAGACAACGCAGAATGGGTTTTGATGGATTATGTGACTATTGTGGTTCATGTTTTTCAAAAAGAAACACGTGAGTATTACAATATTGAAGGACTTTGGGGCGATGCAAAAATTACTTCCATTCAAAATAATTATTAATACAACAAAAAATGGCTGAAGAAAAAAACCAAAATAACTTTAAATTCAATCCTTGGTGGATATATACACCTATCATCATGATTTTTTTGTTTCTGTTATTCAACAATAACAGCATCAAAAATCCGTCATTTATTTCTACTTCAAAATTCAATGACATCCTTAATAAAGGACAGATTGAAAAGGTTATAATTTACAATAAAACCCAAGCAGAAGCGTATTTAACCCCAAAAGCTCTTCAGGACAAAAGCAATAAAAAAGTAGCCAAAGATTTCCTTGGTCACCCCAATAAAGGGCCACATTATTACTTTAACATAAGTGATAATGAAGGCTTTGTAAAAAAACTTGAAAAAGCCATTGCTGAAAAAAAACTCATCGATTACGATTATCAAAATCAAAGTGATTGGTCAGAACTCTTATTTAGTCTTTTACCCATTCTCATCATCGTTGTGGTATGGATTTTCATCATGCGTCGTATGTCGGGTGGTGGTGCCGGCGGAGGGGGCGGTCAGATTTTCAATATCGGTAAATCCAAAGCCAAACTATTCGATGAGAAAACCGATGTAAAAGTTACTTTTAAAGATGTAGCCGGTTTAGAGGGCGCGAAAGAAGAAGTTCAAGAAATTGTTGAATTCCTTAAAAACCCTGACAAATACACTTCTTTAGGAGGGAAAATACCAAAAGGTGCTTTATTGGTAGGTCCTCCGGGAACCGGTAAAACCTTATTAGCAAAAGCCGTTGCCGGCGAAGCCAAAGTTCCGTTCTTCTCCTTATCAGGGTCTGATTTTGTGGAAATGTTTGTGGGAGTGGGTGCTTCCCGTGTTCGCGATCTTTTTAAACAAGCCAAAGATAAAGCCCCAGCGATTATCTTCATTGATGAAATTGATGCTGTTGGTAGAGCGCGTGGTAAAAATAATTTTTCTGGCTCCAATGACGAAAGAGAAAATACCCTAAATCAGTTACTAACAGAAATGGATGGTTTTGGAACCAATACCCATGTGATTGTTTTAGCCGCCACTAACCGTGCCGATGTTTTGGATAAAGCATTAATGCGTGCCGGACGTTTTGACCGTCAGATTTATGTGGATTTACCGGATGTTCGTGAACGTAAAGAAATTTTTGAAGTGCATTTAAAACCACTCAAAAAATCGGATAATGTGGATATCGATTTTCTGGCAAAACAAACACCTGGTTTTTCGGGAGCTGATATTGCAAACGTTTGTAATGAAGCGGCCTTAATAGCGGCTCGTAAAAACAAATCGTTAGTAGAAAAACAAGATTTTCTGGATGCCGTGGATCGAATTGTTGGTGGTTTGGAAAAGAAAAATAAAATTGTAACGCCCGAAGAAAAAAGAGCTATAGCCATTCATGAAGCCGGTCACGCTACTGTGAGTTGGATGCTTGAACATGCCGCGCCTTTGGTAAAAGTTACCATTGTACCTCGCGGACAAAGTTTAGGCGCTGCTTGGTATCTTCCCGAAGAGCGATTAATTGTTCGTCCGAATCAAATGCTGGATGAAATGTGTGCTACTATGGGTGGCCGCGCCGCTGAAAAGGTTGTTTTTGATACCATTTCTACAGGCGCTTTGAGCGATCTCGAAAAAGTAACCAAACAAGCACGTGCCATGGTTACCATTTACGGCCTTAATGATAAATTAGGTAATGTTACCTATTATGATTCTTCAGGTCAAGCCGAATATAATTTTTCAAAACCTTATTCAGAAGAAACAGCGTTAGTTATCGATAAGGAAATCTCCGAACTCATTGAAAGTCAGTACCAACGCGCTATTCAACTTTTAAAAGAAAATAAAGACAAATTACTACAACTCGCTGATATCTTGATTGAACGCGAAGTAATTTTCAAAGATGATTTGGAAGTGATTTTCGGAAAAAGACCTTTTGAAAATGCAACTGATTTAGTAAATTAATACATTTTGAAACAAAATAATAAAATCTTAATTCAAAAAGCACTTTTGAATTAAGATTTTTTTATCTTTGGATATTCTCAATTGTAGCTATACTAAAGAATTGGTATGAGTATTTTTAAAAAAATATTTGGCTCCGGAAATGATAATTCGGATGAAGAAAAACAAAGCGAATACTTTTCGCAAAAACCTTCTTCACTCCCTATAGACGAGCAGTTTACCTTCAATTTTAAAAAAAATGGAGGTAAATTTTTATATTGCGAAAATCTGGATGAAGTTCGTGAACAACTTGAAAATATTTTAGAAGAAAACGATTGGTTTGAAAAGGATGCCTTGTGTTTTGAACCCAAGTTGTTTCAACTTTTAGATGAAAATAAAATAAATTATACCAGTTCAACAGCGCCTTCGTTCATGTTATCATCGTGTGAAAATTTAATTGCAGATGAAGGATCGGTGCTTTTTTCTTCAAATCAAATCAAACATTACAAACCCAATGAACTTCCGGATAATATTATTATTTTGGCTACCACCAGTCAGATTTTAGAATCCAAAAGCGATGGTTTACGGGTAATTAAGAAAAAGTACGATAAAGATTATCCTACCAATATTACGACCATTAAATATTTTGAAAAAGCACAGGAAGAAGACTTTCTTACCTATGGAAGTTGTGCTAAAAACTTATATTTATTGCTTCTCGAAGACCTCTAAGCATGAACGAAACGGTTACGCGATTCATTTCCGGAGTGGTTTATGTGGTTTTATTGTTAACAGCTACTACGTGCTCTGTTCATAGTTTTTATATCCTTTTTGGTTTGTTTATGCTCGTGGCCATTTATGAATTTTGTGCCATGGAAAAAATCAATATGTTTATTCCCATTGTAGTAGGTGCATTAGGTTATTATGCCGCCGTGAGTTACAAAATTGAAAAAACGGTTGATATCATCCTCTTGAGTGTGACCCTACTCACGTCTATATATCTGGTAAAATTACTTTTTACGCTTTCAACGGTAACTATCTCTTCGGTAGCAAAATATGCATTTGTTTTAGGTTATGTTATTTTACCTTTTATCATCATCACTCGAATACCGTTTGCCGGCTCCGAATTCAGACCCAAAATTTTAATCAGTATTTTTATTCTTATATGGACAAATGATACCTTCGCTTATCTGGTGGGTAAAAATTTTGGTAAACGCAAACTATTTGAAAAAATTTCACCCAAAAAAACCATAGAAGGCTTTGTTGGGGGCATGCTTTTTACTGTAATTGCCGGTATTTTAATTTCCCGATACTATTTTAATCCCTCCCCGCAATATGCTTCTAAATCGTTGCTTATATGGGCAGTAACCGCTGTGATCATCTCTGTTTTCAGCACTTTAGGCGATTTAATTGAATCCAAATTTAAACGAATGGCAGGTGTAAAAGACAGCGGAAAAATCATGCCCGGACATGGCGGAATTTTAGACCGCCTCGACAGTATTATATTTGTCGCACCTTTTGTATTTTTGTTCTACCAAATTTTATATTATGTTTCATAAAGAAGGAGGAAAAATTATCCTCATTTCAACAACTATAACCGCTGTACTGACGATATTGATTCCGGAATTAATCAAAGATCCTGTATGGTTGGCAAAAGCGTTGCAGATTCTGGTACTCGTTTTTTTACTATTAATACTCCAGTTTTTTAGAAATCCGAAACGCCCGCTTGAAGTTAACGATTATAAAATTACGGCTCCGGTTGACGGAAAAGTGGTTGTAATTGAAGAAGTTGAAGAACCGGAATATTTTAAAGACAAACGCCTTCAGGTATCTATATTCATGTCGCCTATTAATGTGCATGTAACTCGCTATTGCACCAGCGGAAAAGTAAAATTCAGTAAATACCATCCGGGGAAATACTTGGTTGCATGGCACCCAAAAGCCAGTACAGAAAACGAACGCACAACCGTGGTCATTGAAAATCGTATTTTTGGTGAAATCATGTACCGACAAATCGCCGGGGCTCTTGCCAAACGAATAGTAAATTATGCTGTTGAAGGAACGCAAGTTCGCCAAGGAACGGATGCAGGTTTTATTAAATTTGGTTCAAGGGTAGATATTTATCTGCCGTTAGGAACAAAAATTAATGTCAAAATTGGCGATAAAGCAAAAGGAAATCAAACGATTATTGCTTCTAAAGATTAATATGTCTGTAAAAGATCTTGATACCCGCTTTAATGAAGCTATTGCCATAGCTGAAAGCATGTCGCAATCCGATTTACCTCAGGATGTGCAGTTGCGCTTGTATGCTTATTACAAACAAGCCACACAAGGCAATTTTACATCTCGGATTTCTGCAGCTTCTGTCGACTTGCGCAATGCTTTTAAAACGAATGCTTGGTTGCAAATCAGCCATATTTCTGCCGATGAAGCCAAAGAAGAATATATAAATCTGATTAATCAACTTCATAAAAATCTATAATCAGATGAAAAGAATCACACTTTTACTGTTAAGTTTCGGGCTTTTAGTCACCTTGGAGTCGTGCAAAAAAAACAAACTAAAGGAGGTCGTAGAAGTTCCTGTACCAACCACCGAAAACAAAATTACCATTGGCCATCCCGACGATGTTAAAGCTAATGAAGGTGCTTTTGAATTGTACAAACTCCCCTATCAATATGACGCTTTAGCTCCCCAAATTGATGCGATGACAATGGAAATGCACTATTCTAAACATTATCTCACTTATACCAACAATCTAAATAAGGCGATTGCGGGAACCGACAAAGAAGAATTACCTATTACAGATATTTTAAAAAAATTAGATGTAAATAATACCGATTTACGAAATAATGCCGGTGGCTATTATAACCACACACTCTATTTCGAAATTTTATCACCAAAAGGTGTTAAAAAACCTTCAGATACTTTAGCGGCAACCATCAACCGGGATTTTGGCTCTTTTGATGCATTCAAAAAACAATTTTCTGATACCGCAACAAAACAATTTGGATCAGGTTGGACTTGGTTGGTAGTAGACAAAACCGGTAAACTTCAAATTACGACGACTCCAAATCAAGATAATCCTTTGATGCCTAAGCAAACTGTATCCGGTACACCTATATTAGCTTTGGATGTTTGGGAACACGCCTATTATTTAAATTACCAATACCGACGAAAAGACTACATTGCCGCCTTTTTTACTCTAATTGATTGGGAAAAAGTTTCGGAAAAGTACAAAGAAACGTTTAACTAAAGTTATTCTAGTTCAACCGATTTCGAATAAGTGCGCCATTTGGCAATACAATCGGTCATGTCTTGCGGAATTTCGGTATCAAAACGCATAAATTCTCCTGTTGTTGGATGTATAAATCCCAATGTTTTAGCATGCAACGCCTGACGCGGTAAAATTGTAAAACAGTTATCAATAAATTGCTTGTATTTGGTAAATGTTGTACCCTTTAAAATTTGATCACCTCCGTATCGCGCATCATTAAATAACGTGTGCCCGATATATTTCATGTGAACCCGAATTTGATGTGTTCGTCCGGTTTCCAGCTTACAAGAAATCACGGTTACATAACCAAAACGCTCAAGTACTTTATAATGCGTAACAGCGTGTTTTCCACGTTCACCGTCAGGAAAAACAGCCATCTGCATACGATCTTTCAAATGCCGATCAATATTCCCTGTGATGGTTCCGGCATCCGCTTCAACATTTCCCCAAACCAAGGCTACGTACTCGCGCTCAGTCGTTTTATCTTCAAACTGTTTTGCTAAATGGGCCATGGCCTGATCGGTTTTGGCAATAACCAACAAACCCGAAGTATCTTTATCGATGCGATGCACTAAGCCCGGGCGTTCGCTACTGTTGAGGGGTAAGTCGCCAAAATGAAAAGCCAAACCGTTCACTAAAGTCCCTGAATAATTGCCGTGCCCCGGGTGCACAACCAAACCGGGCTGCTTATTGATTACAATTACGCTATCATCTTCAAAAACGATTTGAAGCGGAATATCCTGAGGAATAATTTTATGTTCATAGGGAGGATGTGAAAGCATAAACCGTATCACATCGCCGGGCTTGATTTTGTAATTGGATTTTACAACCACATCATTTACATAGATATCGCCATTAGACGCTGCCTGCTGCAATTTATTGCGGGTTACATTAGGCATCAGCTGCGTAAGATATTTATCTATACGCAATGAAGCCTGACCTTTGGGTACTTCAAAGCGATGGTGCTCAAAGAGGTCTTCATCTTCAATTTCAGAGAAAGTATCAGTTACCATCAGTCTTTACAGAATCAACAGGGATTGCATCCTCATCTAACATTTCGGGTTCCGGCATAATGCGCATGAGACTGTCTATTTCGGATTCGTCAAAAACCACTTCGCCATCACCTAAAACCAAATCAATTTTAGTAGCCTTATACACTTTCAATCCGGGTTTGATTTTGCGTCCGTTGATTCGCATTTCCAACACCATATCTTTCCCAATGTGTGGCGCATAAGTTATGGTTCCGGCCTTTAACCCAATGGAGTTAAGCGTAGGCACAGCCTGACGGTAGGTTTTATCTATCAAATCGGGAACCAATACCTTTTTATAAGCCTCTGCATTTATTTTTACATAAATTGTTCTGCCGGATTTTACGCGAGCTCCGGGAGCAGGTTCTTGTTGTATTACGGCCAATTTCGGAAATTTAGGTTGGTAATCCATTGTATCCAAAATTTCGTAATCCAAATTAAGTTCGTCTAATTTATCCTCTATTTGATCTTCGGTCATGCGGGTAAGATTAGGCACAATAACCACTTCCCCGTGTTTGGTTACATAGGTAATCCAATGGAAAAACAAAAATGCTAAAACCCCAATAATGGCAATAGCTGCAATTATTTGTGCAAAAAATATTTTACTGGTCAGATAACTACGTAAACTCATATGGGCAGATTTAGGGCAAATATAATACAATTCCCTCGTATTGTTTTTGGTTTTAGTGACTGATTTTTTCTATATACCTCTATAACTTCGGTAATGCGATTTTAGTATTCTTGAATTTACTTTAAGTAACATCTTCAACTACGGTTTTGAAAAAGATTTTGCAATGGCAACCGCATTAAAATCATAATTTAGCTACTTTTGTATACTTAATACCCATAACCATGAATATTGCTGTAGTAATGGGAGGCTACTCCGATGAATATGTAATTTCGCTTCGCAGCGGACAACTTTTACTAAACAACATCGATCGCAAAAAATACACGCCTTACGAAGTACATATTTTATCTGCCGGTTGGAGTTGTGTGTTAAATGGGGTTCATTATCCCATCAACAAAGCCGACTTTACCGTAAATATAGAAGGAAACATCCTGCATTTTGATGCTGTTTTGAATACGGTTCACGGAACACCCGGAGAAGACGGACATCTTCAGGCCTATTGGGAATTGGTGGATATTCCGTATTCGGGATGTAATTTTTATCAATCTGCGCTTACGTTTAACAAAAGAGATACACTTTCAGTTCTCTCAAAATTCAATATTCCTAAAGCTAAATCTGTTTACCTTTCAAAAGGCGATGTTATAGACGGTACCTTATTGGCGTCCGAATTGGGGTTGCCTTTTTTTGTAAAACCCAATCAAAGTGGCAGTTCTTTGGGCGTGTCGCGCGTGGAATCGTTGGATCAGTTACCTAAAGCCTTGGATTTTGCTTTCGCAGAAGACCATGACATTTTGATTGAATCGTATTTGAAAGGTACAGAGATTTCGGTGGGTGTCATTCGGTATAAAAATCAAATAAAGGTATTGGGGATAACCGAAATTGTACCACAAAATGCTTTTTTTGACTATGAAGCCAAATACGAAGGTAAATCGGATGAGATTACTCCTGCCCGACTCACACCCGAAGTAACTGCTTTAGTTTACGAAACCGCCGAAAAAGTCTACCAGGCCTTAGGAATGAGTGGTTTTTCGAGAACCGATTTTATTGTAATGGACGGTGTGCCCCACTTTATTGAAATGAATACCAATCCGGGCTTATCCCCGCAAAGCATATTTCCGCAACAAGCCGCTTATGCCGGCATGGCTTTTTCTGATTTGATTGACAATGAAATTGAATTGGCTTTAGCACGGAAACCAATTTGGAAAAAATAGTTTTTACGCGATGGTATTTTTTGGAACAAGAGAAAAAGAGGTCAAAAGCGGGAAAATATCAAATGTGATATGTGACTATTGTCAAGAAAATGTGAACATGCATTACACCATTACATCACGCTATTTTCATCTGTATTTTGTTCCTTTATTTCCGTTTAAAAGAAATACGGTTTTAACATGTGAATCGTGTGAAACCGTTTTTATATCAAAGCGCTTTTCAACGATTCAAAAAAGTAAATTACAACGAGAAAACGAATTAAAACCGGCACGCAACCCTGTTTGGATGTATTCAGGTGTACTTTTACTAACGCTATTAATTCCGCTTGCCTTTTTGCAATCAAAGAAAGCCGATGAAAAAAAATTAGAGTACAAAAACAATCCCATGATAGGAGATGTTTATTTTTTAAGTTTACCAAATAAATATACCACGATGAAAATTGCTGCAGTGGATAAAGACAGTGTACACTTTATAATGAATGACACTTCGGTTTCTAAGTTCACTAAAGTTTTTGGAATCAATGATGATAATAATTATACCACGTCATTTAAATCGTATTCTAAAAAAGAAATAACTTGGCTTTTGGAACACGACAGTATTTATTCAATTGATAGAAAAAAATGAGAAAAGCTATATTTCCGGGTTCTTTTGATCCCATTACGTTAGGACATTATGATATTATTCAGCGCGGTGTTTCACTTTTTGATGAAGTAATTGTGGCTATCGGGATCAATGCGGATAAAAAGTATATGTTTTCGCTTGAAGAACGCAAAAAGTTTATCGAAGACGCATTTAAAGATGAACCCAAAGTAAAGGTAATTACCTATGAAGGCTTGACTATTGAGCTTTGCAAAAAAGAAAAAGCCGATTTTATTTTGCGCGGTTTGCGGAATCCGGCCGACTTTGAATTTGAAAAAGCCATTGCTCATACCAACCGTAAATTATCCAAAATAGAAACTGTTTTTCTATTAACCGCTTCGCGAACCTCTTATATTTCGTCGAGTATTGTTCGGGATGTTATCCGAAACGGTGGTGATTATACGGTCTTAGTACCCGACTCGGTTCGACTCCATCGTTAACTTGCGTGAGGGATTGCCGCGACTACCCCAACTGCCATGGCAGTTGTGTAGTGCATAAAGCCCGGTCCCGATGAAATCGGGGCACGCCCAAAAAATAACCAACCTGAATTGGCAAATTTATCCGAACGCTTTATAAAAGTGAGTCCCAGTATTGCGGGCTAACACAATAGTGAGCGTTAAACAGATTCGGTTTCAAAAAGCAATTTTATATTTTCGTACGAATTTTGAAGCGCTTCTTTAATTTGTACTTCATTGAGCCACGCCACGCGTTCAATTCCTTCGTTGAATTGCGGTACCGGTGTTCCTTGGAAGTCTGTTTGCATTTCAAACCAGTGGGTTACTTTGAGTTTGTATTTGCCACTGCGTTTAAAAACATGGTAGGTTTTTTGCAGTTTTTTTACAATTTTTAGTCCTTTTACACCGGTTTCTTCTTCTACTTCGCGAAGTGCGGTGTCTTCGATTTCTTCATGGCGTTCTTTACCTCCTTTGGGTAAATCCCATTTTCCGTTGCGGTAAATGAATAAAACCTCACCTTTATTGTTGTAAACCAAACCGCCACCGGCTTTGGCCACCGGAATTTTTTCTTTTACTTTTTTAAGAATTTCCTTCTCATCCGGGTAGTACAAATAGGCTTTCTTAATCTTATTGTTAAACATTTTCACGATAAGCTGCTCAATGTCAACACTTTCAAGCAAAAACAATTGAAAATCGGTTTCCTTTTCAACCTGATTTGTCAAAAAAAGTGGTTTATCGTTGACAAAAACTTTATACATTTGTATTATGATTTTTACGAAAGAAACAGCCGAAAAAACAGCCGAATTATTATTGCAAATAAACGCAATAAAATTAAATCCGTCAAAACCTTTTTTGTGGGCGTCGGGTTGGAACTCTCCTATTTATTGTGATAACCGTTTGGCGCTTTCTTTTCCGGCCATACGCAATTACCTTCGCGATGAGTTTGTAAAGCAAATAGAAGACAAATATGGCAAACCGGATGTTATTGCCGGTGTGGCCACCGGTGCTATCGGAATTGGAATTTTGGTAGCCGAAGAAATGGGACTTCCGTTTGTTTATGTTCGTCCGGAGCCCAAAAAACACGGACGTCAAAATCAGGTGGAGGGCTTTTTACAGAAAGGGCAAAATGTGGTTGTGGTTGAAGATTTAATCAGTACCGGAAACAGCAGTTTAATGGCTGTTGAAGCGTTAAAAGAAGCCGGTGCTCATGTAAAAGGAATGGTTGCTATTTTTTCTTATGGATTTGAAATAGCCAAACAAAACTTTGAAAATGCCGGTGTTGAGCTTACTACCTTAAGTAATTATGAACATTTATTGGATTTGGCTGTAGCCAAAAAATACATTTCGGAAGAAGAATTGGAAACCCTGAAAGAGTGGCGTGAAAATCCGTCTGAGTGGAATGTTAACATTGAAAAATAAACTATGAATTTAGAAAGCCCCAAGGTTACGGTAGGAAAATCTGCCGAATACTTATTTGATGCACTAACCGATGTGCGCAATTTTGAAAAACTCATGCCGGAGTCGATTGCCAAATTTGAAGTTACAGATGAAAAATCGTTTATATTTGGTCTAAAAGGTATGCCCGAAATTAAACTTCGTTTAAAAGATAAAACCCCACACAGTCGAGTAGAATTAGGGGCTGCGAGTGATAAATTACCTTTTTCATTAGTAGCCGACTTAGCCGAAGTTGATTCGAATTCAACTACGGTTCAATTGCAATTTTCGGGTGACTTCAACCCTATGATGGCGATGATGATTAAAGGACCAATAACCAAATTTTTGGAGACATTGGCCGGAAATATGGAAAAATTGTAAGACCGGACTTCCGGTTTAAATCTAATTACGACCAACACCTAAAATCAAAAGCCCCGATAAATCGGGGCTTTTTTCAACAAAATTTAAAACTAAACCAATTCTTCATGGTTTCTGAAAGCAGTTACCAATGATTGCTGCAAATCATAGGGAACCGCTTCATAACGGTCGAATCTAAGTTCAAATCGTGCCCTGCCTTGAGTCAGAGATCGTAAGTCATTGCTAAATGCATGCATTTCGGCATACGGTATATGAGCACTGATAACCGAAAACTGTCCTTCGGCGTCCATTCCCTCAACTACAGCGCGGTGCGTTTGGATATTACTCATAATCGTACCGGTTAGTTCTTCGGGAGCGTGAATAGTTATGTGATAATACGGTTCTAATAAAAGCGGATCGGCATTGTGGAAATTTTCTTTAAACGCCATCATACCGGCCAATTTGAAAGCCATATCATTGCTGTCTACTGAGTGCATTTTTCCGTCAAAAACAATCACACGCACATCGCGTACATACGA
Source organism: Flavobacterium sp. (assembly GCA_041917555.1). Lineage (GTDB taxonomy): Bacteria > Bacteroidota > Bacteroidia > Flavobacteriales > Flavobacteriaceae > Flavobacterium. The sequence goes on from JAYRXL010000075.1 coordinate 32,026, forward strand.
ACCTGTTAAGGGACCTTCATGCATTTTTTCCATAATTCCTTTTAAAATAGACGGGTGGAAACGGGCATCAATGGCGCCCCCAACAATACAATTATAGTAAACTAATTTTCCACCCCAAGGCAAATCTATTGCCTCTACACCCCGTATATTAAATCCTTTAGGTTCATCCATACCTTCATACCATGGTTCAATTTTCATGGATACTTCGGCAAATTGCCCTGCACCACCGGTTTGTTTTTTATGACGGTAAATCGTTTCGGCGGCTTTTCGAATCGTTTCGCGATACGGTATTTTTGGTGTTTTAAATTCAACATCCAATTTAAACGCATTCTCTAACTTCCATTTTATAACCGCCAAATGCAATTCGCCATGGCAATGAATAAGCGTTTGTTTCAATTCCTGAGAAACTTCAACACGAATGGTGGGATCTTCTTCCACCAATTGGTGTAAGGCCATGGATAATTTTTCTTCTTCCCCTTTTTTATTTCCTTCAACCGCAATGGTTAATGTAGGAGAAGGGAAAATAATCGGAACAATTTCAATTCGGTTTCCTTTCTCGTGAAGCGTATTATTGGTATGAGTATTTTTAAGTTTCAATGTTGCTCCGATATCGCCTGCCACCAATTCGTTCACGGCAGTGCGCTTATTACCTTCTACTTCAAACAATTGATTTATGCGTTCTATTTGTCCGGTATTTTCGTTGGTAAGTTCATCGCCTACTTTTACTTTTCCGGAAAGCACTTTAAAGAAACTTAAATCACCTACATGCGGTTCGGAAAGTGTTTTATAGATAAAAATGGAGGTCGCTTCAGATTCGCTACAGGTAATCTCTTTACCATCAACGGTTTGTTGTTTTGGCATTTCATAGGCAGAGGGACAAACATTGTCAATAAAACTCATCAAGCGTCCACAACCCATATTGTTTTTAGCAGAAATACAAAAAACCGGGAAAATTTCATGTTTAATCAACGAGTGATGGAGTCCTAATTTCATTTCATCTTCATCCAAAGTACCTTTATCAAAATAGCGTTCCATTAGCGTTTCATCGTTTCCGGCTATGGTTTCAATCAGTTCCTGATGCAATCGGTTTGCTTTTTCCATTTCGTTGTCCGGAATAGGCAGCTTTTCCGGTTTTCCGCCATTAGCAGGATAGTTGTACATCACCATATTTAACACATCAATGATTGCATTAAAATTTGGCCCTTGGTTAACGGGGTATTGAACCACAACAATAGCATTTCCAAAATGCGATTTAGCCTCTTGAACTGTACGGTCAAAATCAGACTGCTCGTTGTCCAAATGATTTACAGCTAAAAGCATGGGTAGACGGAAATTATCGGTATATTCCCAAATAATATCAGTCCCTACTTCGACACCCATAACCGAATTGAGCAGCATGATTCCACAATCGGATACGCGCATGGCTCCAATAATTTCACCTGCAAAATCGTCGTATCCCGGCGTATCTAACAAATTAATTTTATAGCCTTTCCATTTTGTATTAACCAATTTGGAAAAAAAGGTTTTGCCTTTTTCATGTTCAATATCCGTATAATCGGAAACTGTATTTTTCTCTACAACAGAACCGCGTCGGCTTAGTAACCCTGATTCAAATAACATGGATTCCACCAACGTGGTCTTACCGCTTCCGGTATGCCCTACAAGTACCACATTCTTGATGTGGTTTATATCAAAATTTGCCATGATGATTGTGTTTTAAATTTATCAATCAAATTTCCGCATTAATCACCAAACGATTCATGATATAAATCATATTCGCCATGAATTTCAAGGGTTTGCCTTTGCGGCAGAAATGTGTACCTTTGCCCAAAAATAAGCTATGGGTACTTTTGAGCAATTTAACCTCCCAAAATCATTACAAAAAGCAGTAGACGAATTGGGTCTTACCACCCCTACTCCCATTCAGGAAAAATCGTTTTCCGTTATCATGTCGGGGCGCGATGTGATGGGAATTGCTCAAACCGGAACCGGAAAAACATTTGCTTATTTACTTCCCATTTTAAAACAATGGAAATTTGCCCAAACGGATTCGCCTCGAGTGCTTATTATCGTACCAACGCGTGAGTTGGTGGTTCAAGTAGCCGGTGAAGTTGAAAAATTAACCCGCTATATGTCGGTTCGCACCTTAGGAGTGTATGGAGGTGTAAACATAAACACCCAAAAAAATGCCGTTTACGAAGGAGTTGATATATTGGTAGGAACACCAGGACGCACGATGGATTTGGCCTTGGATGGAGTATTGCGATTTGATAGTTTACAAAAACTAATCATTGATGAGTTTGATGAAATTCTGAATCAGGGATTTCGTTTTCAGGTCACGTCCATACTGACCATGTTAAAAAACAAACGTCAAAACATATTATTTTCTGCAACGATGACTGATGAAGTTGATGATATGTTAGAAGCGTATTTTGATTTGCCTGAGGAAGTTACGTTAGCCCCATCGGGAACCCCTTTGGAGCAGATCAAACAATTGGGATATGTTGTGCCCAACTTTCTGACTAAAATTAATTTGTTGTACCATTTATTAGAACATGATTCATCCACCGAACGAGTGTTGCTTTTTGTAAACAACAAAAAAGCGGCCGACTTAGTGGCTACGGGATTGGAGGAGCATTTTCCGGAACAATTTGGTTTAATTCATTCTAATAAATCGCAAAATTACCGTCTTAACACGATGGCTGCTTTTCAGCGCAGTGAATTGCGCGGAATTGTAACTACTGATGTGATGGCACGAGGTTTGGATATTTCGGATATTTCGCATGTGATTAACATGGAATTTCCCGAAATACCGGAGCAATACATCCACCGTATCGGGAGAACAGGTCGTGCCGATAAAACCGGTGTAGCCATTAGTTTTATTGCGCCAAGGGAGGAAGAAATTCAAATTGAAGCCGAGTTGTTGATGGACAAAGAAATTGAATTTTTGGATTTCCCTGAAGCGGTAAAAATTGCCGATAAACTTTTGGAATTTGAGAAAGAGAAAAAGAAAATCAAGTTTTTAATGAAAAAACCGAAACTTGCGGGTGGTGGTGCTTTTCATGAAAAATCAGATAAAAATAAAAAAGTAAACTTGGGTGGTCCCGGCAAACGAAATCCCAGAAAAACAAAGCCGGCTAACCGCGGTGTAGAAAAAAAACGCGCTGAAAAAAGGAAGAAAAAGTAGGTCTGCTTTTGGCAGCAGTTTTAAAAAGCAGCCACCAATTGGAATTTGTTTTTTGGAATTACACTTGTATCTTTGCGGCACGATTTTAGTAATCTGTATTTGTCTGCTATCAGGCATAACAAAACCGGGGACGACTGGTTTTGACAGCAGGTGGAATTGAACAGTAAGCATGTCGAGCATGGGATTCTGGCTCGTAAATATCAGGGTTCAAACTTTTAAACGGCGAAAATAATTACGCTTTAGCTGCTTAATCCGAAGTTTAGTACGATTTGCCTAGTCCCGACAAGGTCGGGAAGCTAGATCCGCCTCAAAAGCCATGGTTTACGGCGTTTGATTCAGGTGGACCGGAAATGTAGACCTGGCTGTGGTAAGGCATTAACCCCACAGTAAGATAAAAAGTGCTAAGCATGAGGTGGCTGCTTTCGGCCTTGCCTGATGTCGAAAATTCAATCGGAAGCTAAACATGTAGAAAGCTCTTTGATTGCTTGTTTGGACCCGGGTTCGATTCCCGGCGTCTCCACAAAAAAAAGAACAACCTAACCGTTGTTCTTTTTTTTATTGTCGAAATCATTCTACTCACTACACAATATTTTTTTTAGTTACTTCGTTCTTCAGTAAGTTAGTCTTGCATGAAAAAGATGAATACCGATTTGGAAATTATTACATACGATAAAAAATTTGGCCTTCTTACAAACAACGAAATCATTCTATCCTTAAAAAAAGGAAATAAAAAAATAGCCTTAGAAAACATTAATCATGTTTCGCTCAATAAAAAGAGAATCTATTTTTCGAATGCTTTGTTGTTTGTTGCCGGAGTTGCTATTTTGTATTTTACGCGCCAAATTTTCAACGAATATTCCTTCGCGTCGTATGGCCTTTTAGGAATTGGCGTGTATCTTATAGTTAGTGCCTTTTTGCACAAATTTTATTACTACCATTTTGTGGTAACCGAATCCAATTATACGGTACATAAAATCACAACCCCGCAATGGAACAGGGAAAAAATTAAGGAATTCTATTTTGGATTAAAATCGCTTCTTAAAAAAAGGAAAAAAGAAGATTAAAGGCTAAAAATTAATCCTCAGGAAAAGCCACTTCCCCATTCCAGTTCATAAAACCTCCCATCAGGTTATAGGTGTTTTCAAAACCCATTTGCTTCATAATCGCACAGGCCTGTGAACTTCTTCCTCCCGCTTTGCAGTATACATAATAATTTTTGGATTTATCCATTTCTTCCAAACGGTAAATAAACCCTTGTCCTTTATAGATGTCATTAAAGTGAGCACCGGGAATAAAACCCTCATTCCATTCATCTTCGGTACGCACATCTAATATGATGGCATTATCATCCGTATTGAGTTTAGCAACCCACTCTTGTTGTGTTAAATCCATATTGTAATTTTTTTCAAAAATAACCCAATAAATTGCAATTGCCAAACAACTCCTACTCTCTTATTTCATCTTAAAAAGATTAACATAAAAATAACAGTACATTTGTATATACAAATAAAAAAGATACTACATTTGTACATACAAATTTTGTAAGCGAAAATGAGAATCGAAGAAATAATAAAAACAAGTGCTACTTTATCCGAAGAGCGAAAAGTGGTTCTGAATATTTTGTACACACAAGCGGTTTTAAGTGATCGCATGGCAGAGGTTCTTAAACCCTATGACCTTTCCGGAGAACAGTTTAATGTGTTGCGTATCCTTCGCGGTAAAAAAGGCATTGCGGCCAATATGTGTGATATCCAGGAGCGCATGATTACCAAAAACAGCAACACTACCCGACTCATTGATAAATTGCTGCTGAAAGAATTTGTTGAGCGCAACGTTTGTCCTGAAAATCGCCGAAAAATTGAAATAACCATAACCCCAAAAGGTTTAGCGGTTTTGGCAGAACTGGATCCAAAAGTGGAAAACTATGAAGCCTCTTTTGGCAAAAACCTATCGAACGAAGAATTGCAAAACCTCAATTATTTATTAGAAAAATTTAGAACATTTTAATCCCTATTTTAAAACCATGAGTAATTTTAACACCAATGCACAATGGCGTTATGCCACCAAAAAATTTGATGCTACCCGAAAAATAACTGATGCTGATTTAGCCACACTCAAAGAGGCCATCCGTTTATCTGCCTCCTCGTTTGGATTACAACCCTACAAAGTCCTAATTATCGAAAACCCTGAAGTTCGTGCACAATTGCAACCTGCTTCTTGGGGTCAAAGTCAAATTGTGGATGCCTCACACCTGATCGTGTTTGCCAACAGCACAAACCTTAACGAAGCGGATGTGGATGCCTATATGGAAACTACAGCCGCAACACGCAATGTTGCCTTAGAAGACCTAAAAGGCTACAGTGATTACATCAAAGGGTTTGTGGCCAATTTACCTGCCGATGTAAAAGCCAATTGGACAGCCAAACAAACCTATATTGCCTTAAGTAATTTGCTTAATGCAGCTGCCGAACTCAAAATTGATGCAACGCCAATGGAAGGATTTGAACCGGCAAAATACAACGAAATCCTGGGTCTTACGGAGCAAGGCCTAAACGCTTCAGTGGTGGCTACCTTAGGTTACCGTAGTGAAGAAGACGGATACCAACACGCTCCTAAAGTGCGTAAATCAAACGAAGACTTATTTGTAATTATTTAATAACCCTTTAAACTCTATACAATGAAAAACGTAAAATCATTCCTTATGGTGATGGCACTGGTAGTTGCCTCACTAACAGCTTCGGCTCAAAATAAAAAAATCGATGTTAAAAAAAGTTCTATCGGATGGGTGGGCAAGAAAGTAACCGGCCAACACAGTGGTACTATTAATTTTAGCGAAGGTACCTTGGTTTTCAACGGTAAAAAATTGCGTGGCGGAAAATTTACAGTCGATATGAATTCGATAACTGTAACTGATCTTGAAGCCGGAAAAGGAAAAGAAAAACTGGAAGGTCACTTAAAAGCCGACGATTTCTTTGGAACTGATAAATTTGGTACTGCTACTTTGGAAATCAAATTGATCTCCGCTAATGGCGATGATACCTATAATGTAACAGCCGATTTAACCATCAAAGGAATTACCAAACCGGTAAATTTCACCATTGCTGTAAAAGGAAATAAAGCCACCGCTAATCTTAAAGTTGATCGTACTAAATACGACATTAAATACGGTTCGGGAAGCTTCTTTGACAACCTTGGCGATAAAGCCATCAACGACGAATTTGAATTGAATGTAAGTTTACAATTCTAAGCTATTCTCGGGAAAAATTGCTTAACAAAAAAGCCTTGCCGGTTGCGCAAGGCTTTTTGTATTTTTATGCTAAACTTCACATCGAATGTGCGTTATAAAAAAAACAGGCTATTTCAAATCAAATATACTATCCACAGCAGGAAAACGCTCTACCGTAAAACCTTCGGCAAAATCTACCCCAACCAAGCGCCCCATGTCCTGTGCACGATTGCGAATACTGTCTAAAAAATTTTTTGTGGCAATGGGTGTAACCGGTTCATTGCTCTCGGGATCATAAAACTGAGAGGAATAAGCCAAAACCGATTCCATTTTTTGCTCAATAAACCCTGAAATATCAACCACAAAATCGGGTTCGCAATTTTTCCACTGAATATAATGGTACACCGCCTTAGGCCGCCACGCCTCTTGCCCCTGTCCGTTATGCTCGGTTTCGATACGGCGTAATCCGGCTAAAAAACAAGCATCGGAAACCAATTTACTGCCTTTTCCATGGTCAATATGGCGGTCGTCTATAGCATTGCAAATCACAATTTCCGGCTGGTATTGGCGTATTTTACGGATAATTTGCAACTGGTGCGCTTCATCATTCACAAAAAAACCATCGCGCATATCTAAATTTTCACGAAGGTGAACTCCCAAAATCGCACTGGCTTTAGCCGATTCCGTATTCCGTATGGCTACAGTCCCACGGGTTCCCAATTCGCCTCGAGTCAGGTCAATAATTCCCACTTTGCGGCCATTTTTCACCTCTTTGGCAAGGGTTCCGCTACAGCCCAATTCCACATCATCCGGATGGGCACCAAATGCTAAAATATCTAATTTCATAGTTTATTTTTTGGGCTCTACCCCGCCATTCGCTTCCAATCCTCGCTCCAAATTCAGGTTTTCCAAACGCCTCGCAACGGGCTTCGCAAGGTCGCCGTTGCTTGTCGGGAAAAACACTGTTTTGGCGCTGTGGGTTGTCCGCTGCTGTCGGGCGCCTCAATATTTCTGATTAAATGACACGTTTAATAGTTTCTGCCTTGTGTACCGTTTCCGCATATTCGGCTTCCGGATTGCTACCGGCTGTAATGCCGCATCCCACATATATATGCAAGCGACCGGATTCGTACTTAAGACACCGCAAAGTAACAAACAAATCCGAATTTTCGGTACGATAGGTTGCAAAATCCATGTTCAATTCTCCCAAATAACCACTGTAAAACGCCCGGTCATAACCTTCTTCCTTCAAAATAAAATCTTTTGCCGGTGCCAAAGGCATTCCGCAAACGGCGGGCGTGGGATGCAAATGGGTAAGCAATTGTGCTACATTATCGTGCGTAAATTGAGCCGAAATCACCGTTTTCAGGTGCATCAAATTCCCGGCCTGAACGGCTTCGGGTCCATTTACCTGTATCGCCGTGGCAAACGGTTGTAAGGTTGTCAAAATATAGTCGGTTACCAATTGCTGTTCATCGCGTTCCTTTTCACTCCAAACAACCTCACCTGTAGCTGATTTTGTGCCTGCTAAAGCCACAGTTTCCAGCGAATTTCCATTTACTTTTAGCAACTGTTCCGGTGTTGCACCCATCCACATACCGCTTACAGGATGAAACCAAATCCAGCGCATCGCATTGGGATACAATCCTAAAAGACGACGGAACGAAAGAAATCCGTCGAACGATGCATCGTCAAAAATCTCACTTCGTGAAAGTACCACCTTGCGGAAATTTCCTTGCGAAATGGCCTTTACACCTCGATTCACTAATGCTTCAAAAGGCTGATTTTGCACATCATCGGTTGGTTTAACCGAATTTGAGACAATATACTCTTGGGTTGAAAACTGTTCCACAATCACATTGGCTGCTTTCGCCGGAATCAATAATTTACGGGTTCCGTCAAAAGAGGCAAAAACAAATCCGTTTTCCGAAAAATCGGTAACCTCATACGTTTCGCTATTGCGTTGGAAAATCCCAATCACTTTTGTAGCACCCGGTTTGGCATACAACACAAACGGGCGTTTTTGATCAAATTGAGATTGGGCCTTGTCAAATAGTAACATAACTAACGTTTTGGCAAAACCATATTGGTTAATTTACATAGCGACACCAGTTTTCCTGCTTCATCAGTAATGCGAATTTCCCATAAATGAATACTGGCTCCTTTATGTACAATTTTGGCCGTTGCCGTAACCATGCCTTCTCGTTTGCTCTTTAAATGATTGGCCGAAATTTCTATACCACGCACTTCTTGCTTTTCGGGATTGACAAACATAATAGAGGCCGCACTGCCTACACTTTCGGCTAATGCGGCACTGGCACCTCCATGAAGCAATCCCATTGGTTGGTGCACCCGCGGATTAACCGGCATGGTGGCTACTAAAAAATCTTCGCCGGCATCAATATAATTAATTTCAAGCGTTTCCATTAAGGTATTTTTCGACCATTCGTTGCACAGTCGGAGCATTTTTTCTTTATCAAATAACATGGTGTATAATTTGTATCAAAAATACTGGTTTTGCAACGATCACACAAAAAGTTTAACGGGATATAAACTATTTTTCACTTAAATGCGTTACCCTTTTTTGGTTGCACGCAACTAATAGTGTCCTTTAGCATCCTGTAAAAAAAACTGTTGATGCCTTAGGTGTTGGTTGTAGCGGTTGTATAACCTAAAAGCCTTTTTATCGTTAATTGTTATGAATAACATGAGTTCCGATATAATAAAAAAGTCAGAATTCTTATATCGAACTCACGTTAATAGACTGAAAATTTTATATTTTTACAAAAATTCAATTTTATGCGTTATTTATCCCTTTTGATTGTTCTTTTCGCACTATCACTTACTTCCTGTCGTACCGATTTTGAGTTTGAACCCAGTACAGGCGGATTGGAATTTTCAAAAGATACTGTTTACTTAGATACCGTATTTACAAACATAGGTTCCAGCACCTACCGTCTTAAAGTGTACAATCGTACCGATCAGGATATAGCCATTCCTAAAATACAATTAGGTCGAGGCGTGAACTCCAAATACCGCATCATGGTTGACGGACTCACAGGAGACAATGGTGCTCAGGGAAAAATTTTCAGTAATGTAGAACTGTTGGCGCAAGACAGTCTCTTTATTTTTGTAGAGGTAACTGCCGATGTGGCCAGTGCCAATCCAACAGATTATTTATACACCGACAAAATTGAATTTCGTCACGCGAATGGTGATGTACAAGACGTAGATTTGGTAACACTCATTCAAGATGCCTATTTTATTTATCCGCAACGCACGGGCAGTCCGGGTAATTTTTTATACGAAGGAATTAATTTAGGCGTTGATGACGAAGGTGAAACTGCCATTTTTGCGGGTAGTAATCTTTCCCATTCGGATCCTGTAAACGGAGATGAATTTCATTGGACAGATGACAAGCCTTATGTGATATATGGCTATGCTTTGGTTCCTGATAATGAAACTCTGGTGGTCGATCCCGGAGCTCGAATTCATTTTCATGCCAACTCCGGACTTATTGTAGCTAAAAATGGTGTAATTCAAATAAATGGTACAGATCCGCCGGCAAACAACCCGGACGATTTAACCAACGAAGTGGTATTTGAAGGCGATCGCTTGGAACCGGAATTTGCAGATGTTCCGGGACAGTGGGGTACGATGATGATCCTGTCGACAAGACCTGAAAACAGCATCAATCACCTAACCCTAAAAAATGCAACTGTTGGTATTTTAATGCAAAATATTGCCACAGGAACTGATTTATCTGTGCCAAAATTAACCCTAAAAAATTCGCAAATTTACAATTGCTCCAATGTAGGGATTTTAAGTCGGGGTGCCCAATTAACAGCGGAGAATCTAGCTGCAAATTATTGCGGACAGGCTACCGTTGCTTGTACCAAAGGAGGTACGTATGATTTCCGCAATTGTACTTTGAATAACAATTGGGCCAGTTCAAGACAAGTTGCTTTGCTTTTGACCGATTATTATGAAACTACCGACACGGTGTATTTAAATGTACCTATGTCGTTCACTATGTACAACAGTATTGTTTACAGTAGTAACCAGGTTTCATTTTTGATTGATCGCTGGGATGATGCGGCTACCACACCTACTTTTGATTATCATTTTAAAAATTCTATTATCCGATTTAATAATACGCAACTCTCAGGAACAGGATATTATGATTTTACCAATCCAACCGGTCCTTATGCAAACAGTTGTTATATAGCCACAACGTCGCAAGTATATAATCCTAAATTTACGGATACCAATGCAAATGATTTACGCCTTTCCGAAGATTTGAATTTGGCTGTAGACAATGCCTTTTTAACAACATTTGATTTATTAGGAAACACCCGCGCAATTTCACCCGATTTGGGTGCCTATCAATTTACAGAGTAAGAGGCAACCTGCCTGCGGCAGGCAGGGAGGTAAGAATTAACAGTTTTAATATAAATTTTGTTATTAACTTACTGAAACCTTCGTTAAAAAACAGGTAACTATTTATAGTTTTATCAAAACTGTAAACTTTACCTATGAAAACAAAATTATTCTTAGTACTGCTCATTTCTTATTTTGGCTATAGCCAGATTCCATCCGGATATTACAGCACTGCAACCGGAACAGGTTATACCTTGAAAACCCAATTGTACAACAAAATCAAAGGACATACAAATTTAGGTTATGCCGGATTATGGACTACTTATTCAACATCCGACCGAGACAAACAATACGAAAACGACAATTCTATTATCGATATTTATTCTGAAAAACCTACCTCAGCCGACCCTTATGTGTATAGCTACAGTACAAGTCAGTGTGGTACGTATGCCACCGAAGGCGATTGCTACAATAGGGAACACATCATTCCGCAATCGGTATTTAATTCGGCTTCACCTATGGTAGCTGATGCACATTTTATACCACCTACCGACGGAAAAGTAAATGCAATGCGAGCCGACTACCCTCACGGGACAGTAGCTACAGCTACATGGACATCATTAAACGGCAGTAAACTTGGTACTAGCGGCGTATCGGGGTATTCGGGTACTGTTTTCGAACCTATAGATGAATTTAAAGGCGATGTGGCACGTATGTACTTTTATTTTGCAACACGGTATCAAAACACTGTTGCCGGTTATGTATATCCCATGTTTAACGGAACCAGCAATCAGGTATTTACAACTTCTTTTCTAAACCTGCTGATACAATGGCACAATCAAGACCCTGTTAGTGCCAGAGAAATAGCCCGAAATAATGCTATTTACACACGTCAGGGCAACAGAAACCCATTTATAGATCATCCGGAATATGTGAGTATGATTTGGGGCGGTGGTTCTTCACCGGCTCCCGATACCCAAGCCCCAACAGCTCCTACTAATTTGACAGCCAGTTCAATTACCGGCACTTCACTACAGCTCAATTGGTCGGCTGCGAGCGATAACATAGGTGTAACTGCTTATGAAGTATATGTAAACGCAACTCTTAGAACTTCAGGCATATCACTTACTGCTTCTGTAACCGGTTTAACTGCCGGTACAACTTATTCAATTTTTGTGAAAGCTAAAGATGCAGCCGGAAACAGCACTAATAGTGCAACAATACAGGTTACAACTACCAGCACGGTTACCGTTTCGGATTTATACATCTCCGAATACATCGAAGGTTCTTCCAATAATAAAGTCATTGAAATTACCAATGCAACAGGAGCCTCGGTAAACTTATCAGCTTACAGTCTGAAACGTCAAACTAATGGTGCCGGAGCCTGGAGTACAGGGCTAACCTTGAGTGGAACATTAGTTAACGGTGCAAAATTTATAATTGTAAACAGTAGTATTTCCTCAAGTTGTTATGCTACCGGTGCTGCTAACTTAGCCACTGCGGCCACTGAAATGACTTTTAATGGTAATGATGCGATGGGATTATTCAAAAATAATGTTTTGATTGATGTTGTAGGAACTTTTAATGGTGGAACAGCTAATTTTGCAGCAGATGAAACTTTGCGTAGAAATGCGACAGCTACAGTACCTAAATCAACTTTTAATAAAACTACCGATTGGACTGTGTATGCTACAGACACCTGTAACGGAATTGGAAACCGAGTTGGCATGAACATCTCATCTGATAACCTTTTTAGTTTGTTTCCTAATCCGTCTAATGGTTCATTTCAAATTGAATCACCAAATCAAGAACTCACTTTTGACGTGGCCATCTATTCGATTAACGGACAAAAACTTATTGAAAAATTTAATTGTAACAGTGGATTCCAAATTGACGGACTTCAAACAGGAATTTATTTGGTTCGAATCAGTTCCATGAATGAAGATGGAGTTCACAAAATTTGTGTAAATTAAATAACGTGAGTTCGATATAATAATAAAGTCAGAATTCTTAAAAGTGCTTGGCTATAAGGCAAATTTTCGAGAGATAACCGGTTATCTTGAGGAAATTTAACGACATAGACGAGTGCTTTTCAGGATAGGCTTATAAAAATTACACTTTAGAGAAGCAATCTACTTCGCCTTACATCATTGAAGTAGCCCGCAATTACTGCCTATGTAACGCTCGTATCTCACTCCTCTAAAGCGTTCTGACAAAATTCTTATATCGAACTCACATTAAATATATCTATTTTCAATTACATAAAAAAAAGTCCATGGTTGTATCATGGACTTTTTTTATACAAAGAGAATTGTTTACAACGTATTTAAAAAATTGACCAGCTTAATTAAATCAGCTTCGGTACTGAAAGAAACGTTGTTTTCTTTAAAATAGGCTTCAATTTTGCCTTTCTGTTCCGGAAAAAGTGCTAAAATATCTTTCTTTTTTGTTGGCATTTCAGTGATTCCATCTTGTTTGCCAAAAAAATATTTTGTTTTTTCAACATCATATCGGGCAGGTTTGGATTCATGATAGGAAGAACTGGCCGCAGAACCCGGAACAAAAGTCACTTTTTCTTGTTTATACAAGGCATATTTTGTTTTATCCCCATTGGTCAAAACAACCAAATAGCCCTTTGTCAATTTATTTGCTTGCGTATAATTTACATAGCGGTAATTTTTACCTGAAATGGCAACCTCGCAACTATCCGTTTTTGATATATAATACATTTTACCATCTTGCGTAAATTCCATTTCATCTTTAAAAGCATTATAACGAACCGGTGGCACCAAACCGTCATAACAAGAGATTTTAGACGGTAAATACTGATTTACAATATATTGCGATCCTTCTACCGTTGTATCTTCATTACCATCTCCGGCGTCAAAATATAAAAAACCGGATTGTGTATTTACCGAAAAACGATTTGTTTGCACTTGTCCCTGCGAAATTTGACCAACGCCGAAAACAGCAGGAATAATAAAAAGGAGTAACTTTTTCATAGTTTAAATTTTAAGTTGGTTATTTTACCTCAATAATCGAACCAAAATAGTATTATTTTAGTATCATTATGAGGGAATCTTGAGTTATCAAAGTTACAAAACAATCGTTATATACTATGTTAAATTCTATAACTCCAATATGATTTATCAAATTTAAAATTTAGTTTCACTATTAAAGTAATCCGATAATTTTATCGGCCTCGCGCAAGCCACTCCTGTAAGCACCGTGAGCGTTAGAGAAATAAGCGGCATTGGTATGCTCTCCTGCAAAAAACAATCTGTTATAAACACTTTCAGCCAAATCATCAAAATGATGCATTTCTGTCTCTATCGCAGTGTAAGAATACGACCCAAACGAATTTTCATTACTTTGCCATTTTGTGCGCAGCAAATGGGTTGGATTTGGAATGGATGGACCATAAATATCCTTCAGATGCGCCATAATTTCGTCTGTAATCTGTTTGTCTGTCATAGTTTCGGTTAATCTTGCATAATCAGCATACGCAAATGTTAATAAGGCATTTACGTTCGGGTGAAACTTAGTTACATTGACAAAAAAGTTAAATTTATCTCTAATTTCGGGTGTATATGAAATATAGGATACATCATCCCAAAAAGCAGTTTCCCAAGTAAGTAAAAATTTGTTCACGCAGTTCATCCCTACTTTTTGTATTGCAATTTGTTTTTTGGCCGGCAACGGAGGGTCAAAACGAATAATCTCTTTTTTTAACACTCCCAAAGGCACCGTCACGATAACATAATCCGCTTCGGTTACCGTTTCGTTATGCGTTATTGTAATTTTTTCATGACTGTACTCAATTTGGCTGACCCGTTGGTTATAAAGAATATCCAATTCCTTGGCAAGAAAATTAGGGATTGTATCAAAACCATTCGTTGCAATGCGTTCACCACCTCCAAACTCTTCCCCTTCATTATAATACAGTGATGATGTTTTATTTAGGTCTCCCCTATCGAATGTAAAATAGGTAGACAGGAAAAATTTCCACAAACGGTCATTGGCATAATTGGGATAAAGATGGTTAAAAACAGTTTCAAAACTCTGATTGAGGCTTCCTTTTTTCATCAAAGAATCTAAAACCTCATAATACGCTTTTTCAGCTTGTTCAAAGGTTGCATCATCGCGCATCACACCACCAATATCGTATGATACCCAACTCTTATCATCTGTAATTGCCGTGGTCATTCCGGATTTTTGAGCCAATGCTGTTAAAGGATTGTTTGAAGTACCATGAATCCAGCTTGCGCCTTCGTCGAATGCGATTCCTAACGCTCTGTTGGTGCGTAAGCGACCTCCCACTTTATTTTGGGCTTCCAAAACCACTACTTTAAATCCGTGTTCTTTTAGTTTTTTGGCAGCCGCGAGTCCGGAAATACCGGCTCCAACCACCACAACCTTTTTACCATTAGATTCGTGTTGGAGATTATTTTTACATGAACTGGCCAATAGTGACGGAGTAACCAACAATAAAGGTAGTCCGGTTAAAGCCTCTTTAATGAATTTACGCCTTTGCATTTTTGATTGTTTTTCATCCCAATGTAAAACTAAACATTTCTTGTCATTTTATTTTCATTTTCTGTTAGATTCCATTTTGTCAATAAACCGTTAAAAACTATTCTTTTCTGATTTGTGCAATACATCAATTAAAAGTAATTTTGCAAAACAACTAACACAACTTGTTATAATTCGTAAGAATCTGAAACAAGTTCAGCTATAACAACACAATGATCTATTTTTTCGGAAACGAAAGTGCTACGCTATTTGCAGTTCAAGCAGTAACACCCTTCTCCCCTGAAGACACCTCCAAATTAAACTGGCTTTTACAAGCCGAAGTAATAAATGCTGCTACAGTTAACGGGGTTTATATTGGGCCCAGAGCCGCTATGATTACCCCTTGGAGTACCAATGCGGTTGAAATTACACAAAACATGGGAATTCAGGGTATACTTCGCATCGAAGAATTCCGGAAAACTGAATCAGATTGTACTGATTTCGACCCAATGCTGTTCCAAAAGTACGATTCCCTGAATCAGGAAATTTTCACCATACATATAGAGGCAGAACCGGTACTACTCATTGATAATATTGCCGAATACAACGAAAAAGAAGGACTTGCACTCAGTGAGGAAGAGGTAAACTACCTCGACACGCTCTCTGAAAAAATTGGAAGAAAACTAACCGATTCGGAGGTTTTTGGTTTTTCGCAAGTTAATTCTGAACATTGTCGCCATAAAATTTTTAACGGCACTTTTGTTATCGATGGTTCCGAAAAAGAAACCTCTCTTTTTAAGTTAATCAAAAAAACATCAGCCGAGAATCCGAATTTGATTGTTTCGGCCTATAAAGATAATGTGGCTTTTATTCAAGGGCCTATTGCGGAACAATTCGCCCCAAAAACACAGGATAAATCCGATTTCTACGAAAAAAAAACGTTTGAATCTGTTCTTTCTCTAAAAGCCGAAACGCACAATTTTCCCACTACTGTAGAACCTTTCAACGGTGCTGCCACAGGCTCTGGTGGAGAAATTCGTGATCGTCTTGCCGGTGGACAAGGATCGCTTCCTTTGGCCGGGACGGCAGTATACATGACTGCGTATTCCCGATTAGAAGGCAATGAAAGTACCCGAACTTGGGAAAACGGCATGCCGGAACGCAAATGGTTGTACCAAACTCCGATGGACATATTGATTAAAGCGTCAAACGGTGCCTCCGATTTCGGAAATAAATTTGGACAACCTTTAATCACCGGTTCTATCCTGACTTTTGAATTTGATGAATCAAGAGATACCGGAACAAGTTCAGCAAGAAAATTAGGCTATGACAAAGTTATTATGCAAGCGGGAGGTATTGGCTATGGCAAAGCAGAACAAGCGCAAAAAAAACAACCTAAAGTCGGCGATAAAATTGTAATCTTAGGAGGTGAGAATTACCGAATCGGTATGGGTGGTGCTGCCGTTTCCTCTGCTGATACCGGTGCCTTTGGCTCGGGTATAGAACTCAATGCAATACAACGCTCAAACCCGGAAATGCAAAAAAGAGCGGCCAATGCCATTCGGGCCTTCGTAGAAAGCGATAATAATCCAATTGTTTCTATTCATGATCATGGCGCAGGCGGGCATTTGAATTGTCTATCAGAATTGGTCGAATCTACCGGAGGAAAAATCGATTTAGATAAATTACCTGTTGGCGACCCTACACTTTCAGCTCGTGAAATTATTGGTAATGAGTCGCAGGAACGCATGGGGTTGGTTATACGCTCGCAAGATTTGCCAGAATTAGAGCGAATTGCCCAACGAGAACGTGCCCCTATGTATACCGTGGGTGAAGTGACAAATGATCTTAAATTCATTATCGAGGGTTCTGCATCCGGCACAAAACCAATGGATTTGAGTTTGGCTGATATGTTTGGAAGTTCTCCAAAAACCATCATGACAGATTCGGTCGTAAATCGAACCTACCAACCCGTTGTTTTTGATGTCAATTTGTTTGAAGAATACCTGCAAAAATTACTGAAACTGGAGGCTGTTGCCTGTAAAGATTGGCTTACCAATAAAGTTGACCGTTGTGTAGGAGGACGTGTTGCCAAACAACAATGTGCAGGTCCTATCCAATTGCCGCTTAATAACGTTGGCGTTATGGCTTTGGATTTTAATGGTAAAAACGGAGTTGCCACTACCATAGGTCATGCGCCGATAGCTGCTTTAATTGACCCTAAAGCCGGAAGTCGGAATGCCATAGCCGAGGCTTTGAGCAATTTAGTTTTTGCTCCTTTACTACATGGTTTGCAAGGAGTTTCACTATCCGCAAATTGGATGTGGCCTTGTAAAAATGAAGGGGAAGATGCACGTTTGTATGAAGCGGTAGAAGCCTGCGCTCATTTTGCCATTGAATTGGGAATTAATATCCCAACGGGTAAAGATTCGCTTTCTATGAAACAAAAGTACCCCGATGGGGATGTAATCGCCCCGGGTACCGTTATTATTTCAACGGTAGCGCATTGCGACGACATTACAAAAATTGTGGAACCGGTTTTACAATCGGATAAAGGCTCCTTATATTATATTAATTTGTCGTTGGATGTATTCAAACTCGGTGGCAGTTCGTTTGCCCAAATTGTCAATGCCATCGGTAATGATGTTCCTACAATTAAAGATGCTTCCTACTTTAAAAAAGCGTTTAATACCATCCAACAACTTATCCATCAGGACTTAGTGGCTGCAGGACATGATGTTGGAAGTGGCGGCTTGATTACCACCTTACTCGAAATGTGTTTTGCCACTGAAAACACGGGTATTTCTTTTGATAGTAAAGGTTTATTAGCAGATTTCTCTAACAAAGCTAAATTTTTTGAGGCGCTTTTTTCAGAGAATATTGGTATCGTTTTACAAGCAAATGAGGATGATGCATTTGAGGCTATTTTGAAGGCTAATTCTATCTGTTACGGAAAAATTGGTATCCCTACATCCAATGGAATTATTTCCTTAGATGAAGACTGGAACCTCAACATGTCACAATGGCGCGAGGTATGGTTTGAAACTTCATTTTTATTGGACCAAAAACAAACCCAACATGGCAAATCATTGGAACGCTATGAAAATTTTGCCAACCAACCGCTTCACTACAATTTCCCTGTCTCATTTGATGGAAAATTACCAACTCCGGTGAATTCTCGACCAAAAGCGGCAATTATTCGCGAAAAAGGGAGTAATTCAGAACGCGAAATGGCTAATGCCATGTATTTAGCCGGTTTTGATGTAAAAGATATCCACATGACCGATTTGATTTCAGGTCGGGAAACACTGACAGATGTACAGTTTATAGGAGCTGTAGGCGGATTTTCAAATTCTGATGTGCTGGGTTCAGCCAAAGGATGGGCGGGTGCATTTTTATATAACGAAAAAGCCCAACAAGCCTTGAAAAATTTCTTTGCTCGTGAAGATACACTTTCGGTTGGAATTTGTAATGGTTGCCAATTATTTATGGAATTGGAAGTTATTCACCCGGAATTACAACCACACGGAAAAATGAAACATAACGATAGTCATAAGCACGAAAGTGGTTTTACTTCGGTAACTATAAAAGAAAATAATTCAGTAATGCTTTCGTCTTTGGCCGGAAGTACACTTGGTGTTTGGATATCGCATGGTGAAGGAAAATTTCATTTGCCATTGTCCAAAGAAAACTATGCCATTGTAGCTGAATATGCCTATGATGGCTATCCGGCCAACCCAAATGGTTCCGACTACAATACAGCCATGTTATGTGATAGTACCGGACGTCATTTGGTGATGATGCCACATATTGAACGATCTATTTTT
This sequence comes from Flavobacterium sp., assembly GCA_041917555.1. Taxonomy (GTDB): domain Bacteria; phylum Bacteroidota; class Bacteroidia; order Flavobacteriales; family Flavobacteriaceae; genus Flavobacterium. Next base: position 51,158 of record JAYRXL010000075.1, read on the forward strand.
CCGTGGAATTGGGCGTATTATCCCAAAAACAGAAAAGATGATGTTTCACCTTGGATAGAAGCTTTTGTCAATGCCCGAAAATGGATAGAAAAGAGGTAAGATTCGCACCTTACCTCTTCTTTAATAACGTGAGTTAGATATTAATATTCAAGAAATCCTTTATTGATATCTTTAATTTTGCGCGTCAGGCGAAAAACACCTACACCTTCCCTGCTGTGGGTATTATTGGTATTGCCTTCAATCGTTTGTATAAATCCTCCGTTTACTTCTACCACAATACCGGTGTGGCCGTACCCGCGTCCATGATCAATAATAAAAATCTGACCGGGTTTAACTAAAGAAGGATTGGCTTTCGAATCTTTAGCTAAAACTTTTTTGCATGTGGCCTCATTCCATCCCTTTAAAACCCCTCCGGTTTTAACCAAAGGATTGGCTTGTTGCAGTGATTTGGCAGCTTCATCAAAACTCCAATATACAAATGCCATACACCAAGAATAGCCTTTACCCAAGCCCACTCTGGCTAAGTATTTTTCAACATCAGGTCCGCAATTAGGCCCGCCTGTTTCTCGAACGCCGAGTTGCGATTGTGCAAATTCTATCGCTTTGTCTGCCAGTTTTTTGGTAACTACATCTGCGTGTGGAACATTGTTTTCCCCAAATAGTATAGCCCAAGAAATAGGACCTAGTACTCCGTCTACGGTTAATAAGTTCCCGTTTTGGTCGGTGTTTTGCGTTTGAAACAATTTAACAGCACTAACTGTTTTACCGCCAAAATCGCCGTCAACATCAATGATGCCGTAACCCTTCGTATTTAATTGTTTTTGAACCGCTTTAACTATTGCTTTATCGGTTTCCCCTTTTTTTACATAATGTCCCGGATATTTCATAGTATTCTGATTTAATTGGTTATTATTTATTTAAAAATGTAAGAACTTGTCACTCATCGCCTTGCTCCCATGTAATTGTATAATCGACTAAACGTGAGCAGGTATACCCACGAAAAGATAAAAGCAACAGTGAGCAAACAAAAATATATCGCCATTCTGACTGGTGTAGATTTAAACCCAATTCGTTTACATAAATTACGCCCAAAAAACTCCAAAAGGAAGAGCAGCAGAATTACAATTTTGGTTGTTGGAGACCAAACAAAAGTGCCTAAGTTTAGGGAAACTTTATAGGTGCTTTCCAAAAACGCACACACATAGTTGGAGAGTGAGAAATTGTTAAAACCAAAATAGAGCAATAATGCCACAAGCGTAATCAAGATTACTTTTACAGATAGCGCAGTGGATTTGAATTTGGTGTTGAGCAACGGCCACCATTTAAATGTCATCCCGGAACTCACATTAAGTTCCTGAATTAAATTATCCGGGTTCTCAAATTCCTTATCCATGCATTTGAATTTCCAATTTCTATTGGTCTTAACAGTATGTTGATTTAACGAATTGATTGTTTGAAGGTAACCGCTATACATGAGCGAATAGGCTTCTGCATCGGTAAACGAGTCCAAATCGGTTCGGATTTTTGAGATTGATTCCTGTAAATCTTTGGAAACACCATAGCTTGTAATTTTATATTGCGCCGAAGGATTATAGGCGCGATTCGCATATTTGGTTCCTTTTACATGTACATCGCCTTCATTGATATCTTTTTTGAGGTGCATCAGATGAAGAGAATCGTAAAAATTTTCTTTGTGTTTCAGCAGTTGGTCATTTAACTGAATATCGCGAATATGTTCGGCTGAAACATTTGTTGAACGAAACAATTCGGTTATCGGGCTAACCACGGCATACTCCTCGGACTGTAATTGTCCGCTGGCATCACTTATATAAATATGCTTACATTCGTTTTCCATTAAAGCCGCTAATCCTTGGTTATCGTGAACGCCACCATCGACTAACTTTAACTCAACACCTTCATACAAATCTTTCAAAACCAACCCAATAAATAGCGCCGGAACGCATGAAGATGCACCAACAGCATTACAAAGCGGATAATCCCTGTAGGTTTTATTTTCAATAAAATCATAATAAATACGGCGTAATCGCTTTTTGGGATCGGTTTCTCGGTTAATTAAAATTGGAGATTCGCCCATCCAAGTAGAAGCAAACTGAAAATTATGACCGGTATTAAGAGCCGTCGTATTTAAAATAAGCTGAGGCACTTTAAATAAGCGCTCGTAATTGTTATTGTGTATATCAAAATTAGGGAGCGAAACAGTAGTTTCACGAAGCGGAATTTTGCGATTACCATAAAAATAAAAATCGTATAACTCGGCCATGCGGTTGGTGCGACTATAATTGTTGAGCGTAGCAATTTTCAGGTTTGTAAAAAAGTTAGTAAACCATCGCACACGCAGGTTATTTTGAACCCCTTTATGAAAATCGGTAATCATTTGTTCAACTACGTCTACGTAATCCGAATCATCCAGTTGATGTTCGGCTTTGGTTTCCAAGATTTTTTTAACTTTTAAGTAGTAATAAGCGCCTAAGATTGATCCTCCCGAAACACAAGATATAACTTCAATATCTTTAAGTTTACCGTTTTCTGCCAATGCGGCTAAAACGCCAATGTGAAAATACGAAGCTCTGAATCCGCCACCGGATAGCGCCAAACCGGTTTTAGATTGATTATCCGGATAGTTTGTTTTTGAGGGTTTATTATAGATTGTGTTTAAACACGCTGTAAATGAGGCTGCGTCAAAACTTGGACATAAGATAGGGTTTATGGCAACTAATTTTTGCTGCACCCCTATTAAAAAGTGAATTTGTTCCACTGTAGTTCGCTTCTTCCAGTTCGAACTTTGTGCATAAAGCAAATACTCGGGAAGCACTTTTGTAACCTCGTCATACTGTCGTAAACCCAAAAGCGCTTCGATTACTGTAGCATACAGAAATTGTAAATCCGGTAATTCTGAGGCCTTAATTTTGGTGTCATTTTGCTTTTCTTCAAACCAATTCAGCAACTCTTTTTTTAATTTGGCTTCAGAAGTATCATACATGGATGCTACTATTTTTTTCCAAATTGCTTCGGCTTCATGTAACAAATTCGTGATTTCCGCTATAGTACAATCCGCATTAATTTTCTGCCGTAAGCTCGCTTTTTCGAGTGCCAATTGAATATTGATGTAGGCCAAACTATCTGCAGCATACCCAAAGTCATTTTGTTGGCTAAAGTAAGCATCGTAATGTAATTCATTTTCGCACCAAATTTCATACCCCTTCTCGTAAAATTTTTGAGAGATACGCAAGTTAAGAATGTCACGGTTAAAGTACCATTTTCTTTTGTATATAGAGCCCAATATGCCTGCCGTATCGCAGTTTACAATTTCATTTACATTTTTGGCATCATCCCTTAAATAGGTCAACGCTTTGTCAAATTTATAATCGGATGAAAGGCTCGTATCTTTGTAATAATACATTGCCATATTTTGCCTGTCACGAATATCCGGTGTATAATCCTCATGGGCAAAAACGCGTTGCAATAAATTACGTGCGTAATAGAACATATCCTGTGAAGCAGCCTGTTCAATAAGCTCAAGTACTTCGTTTACATCTTCAATATTTTCCATACCCAGAAAAGATTCTGCCTTTTCTGTGATTGTTTTTTTATCCATCATCATATCATTTTTTGGCATTGACATTTTTTCTGATATTGAGCAAATTAATCATTATTTGATACCAAAAAGGAGCACCCAGTGTTAAGGATATTGTTGTTAAAAAAAGACCGATGAATTTTTTAAGATCAATATTTACTTCAAAATTTTCCCAGCCTAATGGCAAATTGAACGAATACAGTGCTGTTTTGACTTGATCCGTTTTAGCTTTGACTTGCTTTTCTCTTTCTGCTCCGATCACATTTGGATCTATAACTAAATCTTCCTGCTTCAGATTTTCAGCGTAACGCAATACCAATTCTCGTTGTTCTTTATTTTCATAAAAATATTTTGCCAATGCTATTGTATCCAAATTCATGCAAAAGGAAACAAGTAAACTAATAAAAAATACCCAAACCGTGACATAGTTTTTATACACCTCTGTCACCGTAAGCATATAACTGTCAAACCATTCGCTAATTTTATGCTTAACATTGGCTATAGTACCTTTTCCGGCATCCTCCAATTCATGCATAATACTTATGAGTTTTGTTTTTACAAAAGAGTCCGGTAGGGTGTTAATCTTATTTTTAATATCTGTAAATGACATAAAGTCAACTGCAGTACCGTGTTTACGAATTTCATCCAAAAGTGCCTCAGTGAAGTTTGCATTGTGAATATAACTCGGGCGCTTGTTTAGGTATTTTGTAATTCCAAATTTTGAGGCCAAGTTATTCAAATAACTTGATTCATAAATTTTATCTACCAATGTATCTGTAGCTTTTTCACTTTCATTAAAAAGATTTTTCAGCGATTTATAGAGCATTCTTCCTCTATTATTCAAAACCATTGCAATCATTTCTTTGATAAAAGAAACAAGAGTACTCATGAGAAAATAAACTACAATTATAGAAATGGCAACTTCGAGTATAGCTGGAAACATAATTCAGATTTAAGTGAAACAAAAAGTTTAATTTATTGTTTATTAGCAATGTATAATCGCTTACAAACAATTATTTTCCGAATGTACGGAGAAAAACAAAAGCAAAAAAGGGGAAAAACACCCTTTTTTGGGTTAGATTTCAACTATAGGCAAATACCTACTTTGAAAAAAAAACTAACAGCTGTACTAAATTCAAGGTTAAAAAAAACAATTAATCTACATTAAACTATAATTATAGATTTATTTTCATTTTATTGATTTTTATATTGAATAAGTGTTTGATTATATTGATTTTTGATGATATAATATAATCTATTTTTTATGAAAGACTTCCATCCTGCCGATACCATACAAGATTTGCAATATTTTGGAGAATTTGGAGAGGTTAACCCTTCGATATCCGACTCGTCTACGTATACTTTCCTCTCTGCTAAAACTATGTTTGACACCTTTGAAGGAAATACAGAAGGATGTTATTTGTATTCGCGTCATTCATCGCCGATGAACTTGTACCTGGGAAAAGCACTTGCAGCTATGGAAGGTACTGAAAGTGCCAATGTAGCAGCCTCCGGTATGGGAGCTATTACTTCGGTATTGATGCAATTGTGTAGTGCCGGTGATGCTATCGTATCGAGTAGAACCATCTATGGCGGTACCTATGCTTTTATGAAAAACATGTTGCCAAAATGGAATATAGAGACTCATTTTGTCGATATTACCAAACCGGAACTTGTTGAAGCGGCTATTACTGCAAACACCAAGGTTTTGTATTGCGAAACCGTAAGCAACCCGCTTCTGGAAGTAGCCGACATAGAATTACTGGCCGCAATTGCCAAAAAACACAAGATTAAACTTGTGGTAGACAATACATTTTCTCCTTTAACTGTGGCGCCGGCTTTATTAGGTGCCGATGTTGTGATTCACAGTCTTACGAAGTTTATAAACGGTAGTAGTGATACGGTTGGCGGTGTGGTATGTGCTTCGCAAGATTTTATAAATGCCTTAAAAGATGTTAACGACGGAGCTATGATGCTTTTAGGACCTACGATGGATAGTTTACGTTCGGCGAGTATTTTAAAAAACCTCAGAACCTTACACATCCGCATGAAGCAACACAGTCGAAATGCGCACTATTTGGCTGAAAAATTTCAAAATGACGGTTTAAAAGTAGTCTATCCCGGACTAAAAAATCACCCCGGACATACTACATTAACTAAACTTATGAATTCGGAATACGGATACGGTGGAATGTTAACCCTAGATGTTGGGAGTTTGGATAAAGCAAACGCCTTGATGGAACTCATGCAACACCGTAATTTGGGCTATTTGGCCGTAAGTTTGGGCTTTTACAAAACTTTATTTAGTGCACCGGGCACTTCTACTTCGAGTGAAATACCTTTAGAAGAGCAAAAAGAAATGGGACTTTCGGATGGGTTAATCCGATTTTCAATTGGTCTCGATAATGATATCGAACGCACCTACAACAAGATGAAAGAATGCATGGTTTCGTTAGGAGTTTTGTAATTTTTAAGTAGAAAACCGACTGATATTCAGTCGGTTTTTTTTATATTTGTTGCAAACCCTATCCTTATGCGACACTTTTATACACTTTTCTGCTTATTTGGATTTCAGTTCACCTTTGCTCAAATTATCACCTTTCAGGATTCAAATTTTAAGGCTAAGTTATTGAGTGCCACAACTTCGAATGGAATTGCTAAAAACAGTGCGGGTATTTCGATCAAAATCGATCAAAATTCAGACGGGCAAATTCAATATGCTGAAGCCCTTTCTGTTTATTCGCTAAATCTATATTTTGCTAACCTAAATTCACTGGGAGGTATTGAAAATTTTACTAACCTAAACTATTTAAATTGCGCTTATAATAATCTTACCTATTTACCCCTATCGAATTTAACCCATTTAGCAAGTTTATATTGTTCTAATAACCAAATAACATCGCTGTCTGAAATTGAAAATTTAATAAACCTCACAATCTTAGATGTTGAGAACAATCCTTTAAGCGCATTAAATATTTCAAATTTATCGCTTTTAGAAAGATTATATTGCTCTGGCACTAAAGTAACCCAACTTGATATTTGTGGTACAAAAATTCATTCATTATGGTGTATTTCATGCCCTTTTCTCACTAGTTTAAAGCTTAAAAATAATGTAATCAGTCAGGCTGCTAACTATGGAAACCCGGGTGCTCCGCCTCCTTTATTTAGTTTTTCATTTAATAATACACCTTTACTGACAAGTGTTTGCTATGACAATGGCGAGTACAATGCTGTTCTGCAAGGTTTGGATTCTTGGGCTGTTAATGCAATTGCCTTTTCCACATCATGTACATCCTGTTCCCCCCCTTCTGTACTAAACCTAAAGTTACATGTTCAAGGTTATTATGATGCATCCAATAACCAAATGAGACCGGTAAAATACAACCAAGATGCAAATTCGCCTTACAATGAAGTAGAAACTTTGGATGTAGAATTACGAAATACTTCCGGAAATTTTATAGCTGCCACAACCGCAAAATTAAAAACTGACGGAACAGCCGTTTGCCTTTTCAATAACCTTGTTTCGGGTTCCTATTATATAGGTGTAAAAAGCTCTAATTCGGTTCGCACATGGAGCGCAACACCCCAACTCCTTGGCACAACTCCTTTAACCTATGATTTTACCAACTTGGCCACAAAGGCCTATGGCAACAACATGGTTAATTTAGGAGGTGTATATGGTCTTTATTCAGGCGATATTAACCAAGACGGGGTGATTGACGGGTCTGACCTTCCTTCATTGTATAACGATATTGAAAATTCAGCCTACGGAATTATGAGCAGTGATTTAAACGGCGATGGCGCAGTAGATAATTCTGATTTGCCTTATTTTTTTAATAATGCTGCAAATTCTGTTTATTCCATTGAACCTTAATTAAACCGAAAGCAGTTGTTGAAAATTAGTGTGACACATTTAATTTACTTTTCCGATAACCATACGAAAAGTAAAAAACCAATCCAATCACCAGCCATAAACCAAACCATTTCCAATTGGATACCGCCATACCGGTAAGCAAATAGCAACACGAAATCAGACCCAGCAACGGAATTAGCGATAGGTTTTTAATAAAAGCCAAGAAAGCCATAACGATACAAAGTACAAAAAACACTATCATCGAAATATTGGTCGCAAGATGTTCCGGCGCTAAATTGAATGTACCGGAAAAAAAACCGGGAACAAACTTATAAATTAGTATTGCCGATACTAACAATAATCCCGGGAAAATATACTTTGAGTTGATATACGGAATCCTGAACTTGCCCGCTGCTTTGCGTTCGGCCATTTCTTCCTCACTTTGGGGAGACAACAGTAATACACCACCGCAAACCAATACAAACGCAAACAATGTCCCTATACTGGTAAAGTCCAATACAAAATTCTCATCGGTAAAGAAAATTGGTAAACCTACTACCAAACCTGTAACAATCGTAGCAAACCCCGGGGTTTTATGTTTTGGGTGAATTTCAGAAAACTTTTTGGGCATTAAACCGTCCCTACTCATGGTCATCCAGATTCTTGGTTGACCCATTTGAAAAACCAACATTACACTGGTCATCGCTACCACAGCGGCAATAGATACAATAAACAGCATCCATTTTACGCCTTTCAGGGCAAAAATTTCAGCCAAAGGATCGCTTACCCCTAACTTTTCGTACGAAACCATTCCGGTGAGTACCAAAGCTAAAATAATATAAATCACCGTGCAGATTACCAACGAATAAATCATGCCGCGCGGCAAATCACGTTGCGGGTTTTTACTTTCTTCTGCTAAGGTGGAAACAGCATCAAAACCAATATAAGCAAAAAATACAGCCGAAACCCCAGCCATAACACCTCCAAAACCATGAGGCATAAAAGGCTTCCAGTTGTTAATATCTACATAAAAAACACCCACCACTATAACCAATGTAATAATTACCAATTTGATTATCACCATGGCATTGCTGAAGTTTTTTGATTCTTTAGTTCCCCTGTAAACCAAATAGGTTATCAGAGCATTCATCACAAAGGCGGGCATGTCAAAAATAATGCGTAATCCACCAATAACAGGCGCCGTGTTCCATGCTGTGAGTCCTTCGCCGGCTTTGTTGGCTAAAAACGCATCTTGAGCCGACTTATAATTTATCGTCAACCAATCCGGTAAATGGATATGAAAACTTTCCAAAAGATTAGTGAAATAACCACTCCATGAAAAAGCAATATAGATGTTACCAATAGAGTACTCCATAATCAAAGCCCAACCGATAATCCAAGCAAATAGTTCACCAAACGACACATAGGCATAAGTATAGGCACTACCCGAAACGGGTACACGCGAAGCAAATTCAGCATAACACATCGCTGTAAACCCACAGGCAATTCCGCAAATAATATACAACAATATCACGCCGGGACCTCCTGAAAAACAAGCATTTCCTATAGCACTGAACGTTCCTCCGCCAATAATCGCTGCGACGCCAAAAAAAGTTAAATCCCTAACATTTAAAACTTTATGCAATCCGCCATGCGACTCACCATCACCGCCTTGTTGTAAAATTACTTTGGTTGATTTTCTACGAAAAAGGTCTATAAATGCCATGAAGTTCTATTTTTTGATAAAAAACAAATATAACACAATAATCGATGTTGGATAAACAATAACAAAAACTTATTAATTAATAAAAAATTATAATCAGAATTAATACTTATTTCCCCAACTATGCCGTATTTTTGCACTGTTAAAATAATTTACTAACTCTTAATAAATGTATACTATGTCATTAGTAGGAAAAAAATTCCCAAACATTACCGTTGATGCCATCTCTTTTATGGGTGATAATCTACGTATCAATGTGCTTGAAGAAGCTGTAAACAACAAGAAAAAAGTGGTTCTTTTTTGGTATCCAAAAGATTTTACTTTTGTGTGCCCAACTGAGTTACACGCATTTCAGGCTGCTCTTCAAGAGTTTGAAAAAAGAAATACAATGGTAATCGGTGCCTCTTGCGATACCAACGAAGTACACTTTGCCTGGTTAAATACAGCCAAAAATAATGGCGGTATTGAGGGGGTTACCTATCCGCTTTTAGCCGATACTACCCGCAATCTATCATCGGCTTTGGGTATTTTAGACATCGAAGCAGGCGAATACAATGACGATACCGATACTGTATTGTTAGAGGGATCAAATGTTACCTACCGTGCTACTTACCTTATCGATGAAGAAGGAAAAATTTTCCACGAAAGTGTAAACGATATGCCGCTTGGTCGTAATGTTAACGAATACCTTCGCCTTATCGATGCGTATACTCACGTTCAAACCAAAGGTGAAGTATGTCCTGCCAACTGGGAAGAAGGAAAAGATGCTATGAACGCCGACCGCAACAGCACTGCTGCATATTTGGCATCTCATTAATAACTTTGTTTCAGGTTTCAGGTTGATTCTATTTTTTATACCTGAAACTTGAAACTTGAAACCAACAGGCAAGCTTAAATCACTAAAAAATACATCCATGTTTTCAGAATTAGAACAAGATAATTTGGCCGAAATTGTAGCCAATAACGAAACCGTTGTGGTACAATATGCTGCGTCGTGGTGTGGCAATTGCCGTATCATGAAACCAAAATTCAAAATGTTGGCAACGCAACACGAGTCGGTTCCCTTTCTTATTGTAGATGCCGAACAGTTCCCGGAATCGCGTAAAATGGCAAAAGTCGATAACCTGCCTACCTTTGCAACCTTTAAAAACGGCGTATTGGTTAACCAAACCCAAACCAACAAAGCCGAAGTATTGGCTGAACTCATTAATGAAGTACTATAAATTCCTGTTTTAAGCCTGTCTGTCATAGGCAGGCTTAAAATTTACCACAGTACACCGTACTAAAACAACAAAATACATGAAACTCCCTGTCATCAAACACCTCACGCAATTTGTCGAACAAAACGATCAGGATTACCTTATCGAAACCATCGAAGTTTTAGAAAATCTGACCGAACTCGAATCACTTAAAGACGAGGAACTCGATGTAATCGGCGAACTGATTTCGAACATGTATGGCGCGTTAGAAGTCCAAAAAATGATCAAAGAAGGCAAAGACAAAAAAACCGCCCTGAACGATTTCATGAAGCGGGTTTTAGGCTCAATTGATAAATAATTTATTTTCAGTCTTTGGATAATGGGGTGTCCCTGCGGGTCGGTCTACGGTTGCAATGCCTTGGTTTTTATGCACTTTTTGCTCCGTCAAGCCGATGGCTCCTACTGTCGCCCCGCCCAGCCGGCAAAAAAGGCACAACCACCGGCGCCATTTTCACCTCCGCCCTCACCCAATTTATCGCTTCCGAAATACGGCAAAAATAAAATCCTGCACTGTATTGAAAGGCGTAGTATGTTCCTCGGTAAAACAGGTTAATAATTCCAATTCGGGTTCAAAAACGGCCTTCAATTTGGCCTCCGAATATTGGGTAATGTCCAAACCACTACACTTCAGTGGCCCTTTTTCTGAGAAAGTACCCACTATAAACAAACCCTTGGCCCGTAAAGAATCTATCACATTGTTGCGATAGCGTTCAATAGCGTCTTCTGAGGTTAAAAAATGAAAACTGGCGCGGTCGTGCCACACCTCAAACGAGGCATCACTTTTAAATTCAACACTGTCGGAGACCAAAAAACGTACATGAGTTGCGTGTTCAGCCAAGCGCTTTTGGGCACGCTTAATTGCATTTTCCGAAATATCGAGCAACGTAAGTTGGCTATAACCTGCTTCTAAGAGGCCGTCTATTAAATAACTGTCACCTCCGCCCACATCAATAATAGCGGCATTTTTAGGGACTTCAAATTCTGAAAAAAAACGCAAGGAGGTTTCCGGTTTGGATTGGTACCAACTCACTTCCTGTTCCTGCTTGGTGGCAAACACCTGTTCCCAATGGTCTTTTTTGGCTGTCATCTTACTGTATTTGATACTACAAATATGGGTGATCTCTTTCAGAGTACAAAATTCCATAGCCCGGACAGCAGTAAAAGTACTGTGCCGACTGCCGAGATTGTGGTGTAACCGCCAAACGCGACCTTGGAAGCGCTGCGGCGGTACTACATCCACACGAGGCAGGCCAACAGACTGGAGCGAATGGCCGGAAAAAGCTCCTGAAAAAAGTTACGCTGAACACGATATACAAATCCCTTGAAATACTCGGATTGCGTTTCCCTTTTTCAAAATATTTCCCTATTTTTGACGCATTCAAAAAACCAATACACATGGCTAAAATAACGTTGGGCGGAAACCCTGTAAATACCATTGGTGAGCTACCTGTTGTGGGTAATGTTGCACCCGATTTTACACTAACCAAAACCGATTTATCGACTGCTTCGTTAGCTGATTTTGCCGGTTCGAAAGTAGTACTGAATATTTTCCCGAGCATTGACACCGGAACATGCGCTACCTCGGTGCGTACATTTAATGCGAAAGCATCGTCGTTACCAAATACCAAAGTGTTGTGTATTTCGCGTGATTTGCCGTTTGCACAAAAACGCTTTTGTGGTGCTGAAGGTTTAGACAACGTAATTAACTTGTCTGATTTTAAAACCGGTGCTTTCGGAAAAGCTTATGGACTTGAAATTATTGACGGTCCACTCTCCGGTTTACATTCACGTGTGGTGGTTGTGCTGGATGAAAAAGGTACCGTGGTTTATACTGAACAAGTGCCCGAAATTGCTAACGAACCTAATTACGAAGCCGCTTTGGCTGCTTTATAAGTAATATGGATTTTGAACGCGATACCACATTTGTAACAGGGCGCCTAAAAAGTATGGTGTATGCTGTTAAAGGCGCATACAAGTTGGCTACTACCGAACATAGTGTTATGGTACAATTATCAATAGGATTAGTGATGATTGTAGCCGGATTTTATTTTAAGATTTCGCACGAAGAATGGCTGTTTCAAACCTTGGCTATCGGATTAGTAGTTGCCGTAGAAGGGTTAAATACAGCCGTTGAGAAAATAGCCGATTTTATTCATCCGGAGTTTCATTCTAAAATCGGGTTTATCAAAGATATCGCTGCCGGTGCCGTATTTTTTGCTGCAATTACAGCAATTACGGTTGGCTGTATCATTTACATCCCAAAAATTTAATACTTTCGTTAGGTAAATCTCAATACAAAATATGGCTAAAACCACAAAAAAAGAAAAAGTTGCCAAAGACGGATTACCTGAGGAAAAATCGCCTTTGAAAATAGCGCTCCGCTACAGAGTTCTTTTTGGAAGTCTGCTGGTGCTTTTTGCTATAGGCCTGCTCACGGCATTTATTTCCTATTTCCTGAATGGTTATGCGAGTGATCAGAGTATCCTTGGAGAAATTGCTAACCGAAATGAAAAAGCACAAAATTGGTTAGGGAAAGGCGGGGCTTGGTTATCCGACTTCTTTTTGTACCGTGGTTTTGGAGCCGCTTCGTTTTTGTTTGTTAAGTTATTTTTCCTCACCGGTGCTTATTTGGTACTTGGATTACCGTTGCGCAAACTCAAAAGTATTTGGTTTTGGGATTTGTTTGTGATGGTTATTCTCTCGGTATTACTGGGCTTTTTCGGTGAAAAAATGCCCCAATTAGGAGGCGTCATCGGGTATGAAATGAACTTATTTCTACAAGATTTTATAGGTAAAATCGGAACAGTTTTGGTATTATTGGCCGGACTTATCATTTACCTGCTTTTCAAACTAAAAATTTCACCCGAGAGCGTGGCATCGTTCTTTGAGCGTAAATCGGCCGAAATTAAAGAAGACCTAAAAGGAGGCGCAGTAGCCGAGCCGGGTAATGATTACAATTTGGAAGAATATGCCGTAAATGATGACGATTCATTAGTAGATTATGATATCGAGGAAGTCTTGCAACCCACCACTTCTTCGCGCTTTGAAATTAATAAAGAGGAGTTAAAACCAACTATTTCGAGCTATTCGGAAATTGAGTTGGAGCCTACGCTTAAAACCCAACCCGTAACAGAAAGTACACCTGTGTCGGTTTCAACACCTGTAGTTAAACCGTCAGAGCCTGAAGTTATTAAAACTACTGATGAAGCGTTTGTTATTGAAAAAGCGCAGGATGAAGACACTTTGGCTGAAAATTTAGCCGCTAAAATTGTAGCTGATTTTGGGGAATTTGATCCCACCTTGGAACTTTCCAATTATAAATTTCCCACCATTGATTTACTCAAAGAATATTCCAGTGTGGGCATTACCATCAATCAGGAAGAACTTGAAGAAAACAAGAACCGTATTGTAGAAACTTTACGTAACTATAAAATAGATATCGCCCAGATTAAAGCCACTGTGGGTCCCTCTGTTACATTATATGAAATTGTTCCTGAGGCCGGTATCCGAATTTCAAAAATTAAGAGTTTGGAAGATGACATTGCGTTATCGCTTGCTGCCTTAGGTATTCGTATTATTGCTCCTATTCCGGGTAAAGGAACCATTGGTATTGAAGTACCTAATAAAGCGCCGACTATGGTGCCAATGAAAACGGTAATTTCGGCGGCTAAATTTCAGGAAGCCGAAATGGAGTTACCGATTGCTTTGGGTAAAACCATTTCGAATGAAACCTTTGTGGTGGATTTGGCTAAAATGCCCCATTTGCTTATGGCAGGTGCTACGGGGCAAGGAAAATCGGTTGGTTTGAATGCCGTACTTACTTCGCTTCTTTACAAAAAACACCCGGCTGAAGTTAAATTTGTTTTGGTAGATCCCAAAAAAGTAGAGTTAACACTCTTTAATAAAATTGAGCGCCACTATCTCGCCAAGTTACCGGATACGGAAGATGCGATTATCACGGATAACACCAAAGTCATCAACACCCTCAATTCGTTGTGTATCGAAATGGATAACCGTTACTCGCTCCTGAAGGATGCCATGGTACGGAACATCAAAGAATACAACGAAAAATTCAAACAGCGTAAACTAAATCCGGAAGCCGGACATCGCTTTTTGCCGTATATTGTATTGGTGGTAGATGAGTTTGCCGACCTGATTATGACTGCAGGCAAAGAAGTAGAAACTCCTATTGCCCGTTTGGCGCAATTAGCACGTGCTATTGGTATCCATTTGATTATAGCAACGCAACGCCCATCGGTGAATGTGATTACCGGGATTATTAAAGCCAACTTCCCGGCGCGAATTGCCTTTCGGGTTACCTCAAAAATAGACTCCAGAACCATTTTAGATTCTCAGGGAGCCGAACAACTCATTGGCCGCGGGGATTTACTTTACTCAAATGGTAACGATTTAATTCGGGTTCAATGTGCTTTTGTAGATACACCCGAAGTAGATAAAATAGTAGACTTTATCGGTTCTCAAAAAGCCTATGCGACTGCGTACATGCTACCGGAATACTTTGGCGAAGAAGGCCCGGGTGTGAGTTTGGATATCGATATTTCAGAACGAGATTCAATGTTCCGTGAAGCGGCAGAAATAATTGTGACGGCACAACAAGGTTCGGCATCATTATTGCAAAGGAAGCTGAAACTGGGGTACAACAGAGCCGGACGTTTGATAGATCAACTGGAAGCTGCCGGAATTGTGGGGCCGTTTGAAGGCAGTAAAGCCCGATCGGTAAACATACCTGATTTAGCCTCTTTGGAACAATTTTTTAATAACGAACAAAACAATTTAGACAATGAATAGACTTTTTTCTGTTGTTTTTTTACTGCTAACTACTTTAACAATTCAAGCGCAAGATAAAAAAGCAAAAGAATTATTGGATGAAGTAACTGCAAAAATCAAAAGTTATGATAATATCGTAATAGATTTTAAGTACTCCTTAACCAATACAAAAGAAAACATCAATCAGGAAAGCAAGGGTAATGTTACCATTTCCGGCAATAAATATGTGCTCAATTTTATGGGGGCTACCAAAATATTTGACGGTAAAAAAACCTATACTATTGTCCCTGAAGATGAGGAAGTAACTATTTCATCATCCAATGAGAATGATGAAAAATCAATTACACCCAATAAAATGCTGACATTCTTTAACTCGGGTTATAAATATTCGATGGATATTGTACAAAATGTTAAGGGTAGAAAAATCCAGTATATTAAGTTAGTACCAAATAATGCTAAAGACCAACGCAAAGAAGTTCTGTTGGGAATTGATGTACAAACTAAACATATTTACAACCTGATTGAAGTAGGTAAAAACGGTTCAAAAACAACACTGACTGTTAATTCTTTTAAAACCAATCAGCCATTATCAAAAAATCAATTTACATTTGTACCTTCAAAATATCCGAATTACTATATCAATAAACTCGATTAGAATTTGTGAAAATAATTGACAGGTATTTATTAAAGTCATTCCTGGTTACATTTGCTACGGTATTTGTAATCCTGTTTTTCATATTTATACTTCAAACGGTTTGGCTTTATATATCTGAGCTGGCCGGAAAAGACCTTGGTTTTGTGATGATTACTAAGTTCTTAATTTTTGCCATGCCGAAAATCGTCCCTCTGGTACTTCCGTTATCGGTGCTATTAGCCTCGATTATGACTTTTGGTGGTTTGTCTGAAAACTATGAATTTGCGGCGATGAAATCGGCGGGAATTTCGCTAAAACGCACCATGTATTCCCTTACTGTTTTTATAGTTTTACTAAGCATTGTTTCCTTCTTTTTTGCCAATAACGTAATTCCTTATGCCGAGTATAAGTTTATCAATTTCCGTCGCAACATAGCCCAATTAAGTCCGGCGATGGCTATTGCCGAAGGACAATTCAGCGAAATAGGAACATATACCATAAAAGTAGGCAAAAAATCGGGGGAAAAAGGAAATCATCTTACCGATGTATTAATTCATATTAAATCTCCCACTGAAGGCGGTGTTAAAACGGTGATTCAAGCCAAGCGTGGTGAACTCATCAGTAGTGAATCGTCGAATATACTGAAGCTCATTTTGTTTGACGGGTTTTATTATGAAGATATTACTCCAAAAAAATACGAAGAGCGTCAGCGATTGCCTTTTGCAAAAGCCTCATTCAAAAAAGATATAATCAACATTGATTTATCCAAATTGAATAAAGAATCTGAATCGGGCGAAATTACCAATACGAACAACATGCTTAATATAAGTGAACTCAAGTATACTTTAGATTCACTCACTACCAATTACAAAAAAGATATTAAATCGTATGCCGAGAACATTTACCAACGTGTAAATAATGCGACAGGCTATCCCCGATACGCCAATTCGGGTGCTAAAGTAACCGATATCAATACGCACATTGCAAGCTTACCTACCGGAACACAAGCCATGGTTTTTAATGTGGCAAAAAATAATGCCGAAAGTACCATTTTCACCATTGACAGTTCCAAATTTGAGATGGAAGAAAAACAAAAAAACATCAACCTGCATTGGATTGCATTGTATGAAAAATTTGTAATTGCTTTTTCATGTATTTTGATGTTTTTCATTGGTGCACCTTTGGGCGCTATTATTCGCAAAGGTGGACTTGGACTGCCGATTGTTTTTGCAGTAGGGATTTTTATCGTATTTCACTTTATCAATACTTTTGGTAAAAAAGTGGCGCAGGAAAACGGAATCACGCCCTTTTTAGGTACTTGGATGTCCACATTTGTTTTAGCCCCGTTAGCCGTATTTTTGACCTACAGGGCTATGAATGACATCGGCGGTATGATGATTTTTGAAAACATTACAAATCCGTTTCGAAAACTTTTCCCAACCAAAGAAGATGATACTCCCGAAGACGATCATGAAGCTAAAGAAATTGCGAAACGCGTTGAGGAAAACCATGTAGAAATACCTCATAAAGAAACCTACGAAATTAAACCGAATGCCATTACCACTACTACACTTTATCATAAGGAAGCTAAAGTAGCATTGGTACTAAACTTAATTTCAGTGGGCTTATTTGCAGTAACCCAAAACAATCCGAGTATCATTATTTTGGATATTGTTCAAGTTGTCCTCACGGGAGCTTTACTATATTTTACCTATCGGGCTCAAAAAGCCATTCAGCAAATCGCTACTACTAATTCAACTGTAATTGAACCCGGAATTGGTGTTGGCGTTGTTACGGCATTTCCGTTTTTCTTTCTGTTACATTTGTACAACTGCAAGGAGCTAAAAAAAATCAATTCGCAGCAAAAATAACATCCTATGTCAACACTCAAACTCAACACCATTGAAGATGCTATAGAAGACATCCGTCAGGGAAAGGTAATTATAGTGGTGGATGACGAAGATCGTGAGAATGAAGGTGACTTTTTGGCCGCAGCCGAAAAAGTAACACCGGATATGATCAACTTTATGGCTACTCACGGTCGCGGACTTATTTGTGCGCCGCTAACCGAAAGTCGGTGTAAAGAATTAGAGCTACATCCCATGGTAACCAATAATACCGATATTATGGGTACAGCTTTCACGGTTTCGGTCGATTTGAGAGGACACGGTGTAACAACCGGCATCTCGGCATCCGACAGAGCTAAAACCGTATTGGCTTTAGTAAATCCGGATACCAAACCACACGAATTAGGGCGTCCCGGACATATTTTCCCATTGATAGCCAAACAAGGAGGTGTATTGCGTAGAACGGGGCATACCGAAGCAGCTATTGATTTTGCGCGTTTAGCCGGTTTTAAACCCGCCGGAATCATTGTAGAGATTATGAATGAAGATGGCACCATGGCGCGTTTACCCCAACTTTTTGAAGTGGCCCAAAAGTTTGATTTAAAGATAGTTTCTATTGAAGATTTAGTGGCCTATCGCATGCAACACGACAGTTTGATTGTTAAAAAAGAAGACTTTGATGTGGCAACACGTTTTGGACAATTCAGACTTCGAGCCTATTTACAAACCACCAATAAGCAAGTTCATATTGCGCTGACCAAAGGCAGCTGGAGCAGTGGTGAATCGGTTTTAACCCGAATTAATTCGACGCAAATCAACAATGATATTTTAGGAACGCTTACCCACAATGCCGACAAGAAGCTGGACGATATGTTCCGTTTGATTACTGAAGAAGGCAAAGGCGCTGTTATCTTTATCAATCAGGAAATCCAATCGTTGGATTTATTAAACCGACTCAAAGAACTAAAATCACTGCAAGAACAAGGCATCAACAAAGCGCCACAAATACGCATGGATGCTAAAGATTTTGGAATTGGTGCCCAAATATTACACGATTTAGACATTTGCAAAATTCGTCTTTTATCCAACTCCGAGCAGGCCAAACGTGTGGGTATGATTGGATATGGCTTGGAGATTGTGGAGTATGTGAGTTATTGATTATTAACGAATCAGCCATATAAAAAAAATCCCAAAATCGTACGATTTTGGGATTTTTTATGCGGAGAAAGAGGGATTTGTCTGCTACAAAAGCCACCAATAAAATCGATACTTCGTAAAGCATTAAATTTAAGTGACACCTCGACTGACACCTCTTTTATAAGGTTACTATTATTCTAAATTCAAAGTAGTCAAATATAAGGATAAATATTTGAATATTAAAGCATCAAGACTAAAAATTGAACTAGTTATTTAAGCGTTTATAGGTACTTTTCTTGATTAAAATTTGTTTTAGCAATTCTTCTATTTTAACCAAAAATCAAGTGAGTTACTTGTTCATATTTTATGCCACTATATGTACAGAACTCTTCAATCGTTAGAAACTCATTTTCGAGCTTATTGAGGTCTTTTTTTATCTTTTGCATCAATCTAGTACTTTGACGATAACTCTTGCCTGTTATTCGCTGTATGTCCTTTGGATAGATACATACCCTCTGATTATTCAATTTCATACTTTATCTATACCTTTGATATAGCTATGCTATACTACTGACGTGCAGAAAATCTTTTGCAATTTAGTTAAAAATTTTCATACTTATTTATTAGGTTTTTATGTTCATTTAAGACACTTGTGTCGATTTTGGACATATGGTACACCTGTGACTTTTTCTTTACCGATATGCTCTGTAAACTTTGCTTTAATCATTCAAAATGTGGTTGCAACTGATTGACAGAATGAAGGAGATTTTAGATGAATGTTTAACAAATTTTTGAAGTTATGGCTAGACAGAAAGGCATAATTAAACTGAAAGGTACTATAGGAGATATTACTTTTTACAAAACTCAAGATGGACACTTGGCAAGAGAAAAAGGTGGCATTGATGCTAGTAGAATTGCAAGTGATCCCGCGTTTCAAAGAACTCGTGAGAATGGCTCCGAGTTTGGTAGAGCCGGAAAAGCTGGGAAGCTTTTGCGCACAGCTTTAAGACCATTGCTTATTAATTCTGCTGATGGTAGAATGGTGAGCCGTTTGACACAAGCGATGGTTAAAGTTATCCAAGCTGACACTGTTAGTGAACGTGGTTTACGTAATGTGATTGATGGAGAAGCTGAATTGCTATTTGGTTTTGAATTCAATATTCGTGGTAAGCTTGGTACAACTTTGTTTGCTCCATTTGTGGCAACTATTGACCGTGTAGCAGGTGAAATTACTGTGGATTTGGCATCATTTATTCCTGCGAATATGATTGCTGCACCAAGTGGAACTACTCACTTCAAAATTATTTCTGGTGGAGCTGAAATTGATTTTGAAGCTGAAACGTATGTGGTTGCTACTTCTGAAACGGCAATTTTGCCTTGGGATGGAACTGCTACAGCTCCAATTAGTCAAGTGAATGCGGTTACTGCTAACTCAACTAAGCCATTGTTTTTGGCTTTAGGTGTTGAGTTCTATCAAGAGATAAATGGGCAAATGTATCCGTTGAAAAATGGTGCTTTTAACCCTTTGTCGATTGCGAAAGTTGATAGCGGTGTGTAATGGTTATTTGGTTAACTAGAACTTATTTCCCTGAAGGAACGAATGGTAAACTCGAATGCGAAGGCAAATTGATTTGTAACACCATTGAATTGCCTTGGAAGATGAACGAAACGAAGGTTTCCTGTGTTCCGGAAGGGAAATATTTTATTAGAAAGCGATACAGTGCAAAATACAAATGGCATTTAGAATTGGTGGATGTACCGAATAGAAAATTTATTCTATTTCATCCTGCTAACAATGCTCAAAAGGAATTGCAGGGTTGTATTGCTCCAGTTACAAAACTTTCTGGACCTGGTTTAGGCTTGATGTCGAGAAAGGCTTTTATCAAGTTGAAAAACTTGGTTTACCGTGCTTTAGATAGCACAGAAGCAGTTTTATTAATTATTAAATCATAAGAATTATGAAAAATTTATTAGGAGTTTCAACTCCAAAAAACAGTATTATTAAAAGCATTAGAGTGCTTATGCTTGTTTTATTTGCAACAATTGGCTTTGTAAGTTGTGAAGATCAATCCAATTCAGATGTTTTGCCAAAAAGTGAAATCAATTTAAAAACTGATTTTTTTAATGACGCAGAAACAAATGAAAATTTCTCAAAATGTTCCTGTGGATTGAGTACTGATGGAGAAATTGGAGGATGCAAAGGTATTAAAGGTGAGTGTACGATCTTTTCTCGCGATAGCGTTGGTGGTGGAAAAAATTCGAGCGGAACACTTCAAAGAACTTCTTCAGAAACTAATGAAATTGGCGGAAGAAACACTACCTCAACTGGAAATTATAGTTCAAGAGATATTGGTGGTTCAAAAGACAATGTCATTATCAAAAGAGAGGCCAATCGAGATAGTTTAGAAGTCGGTGGAAAAAGTACAACTATTGGTCAGTAATTTTTGTTGAATTTAGAAACTAAGATTATGAACTTAATTAAGAGAGCAAAAGCTCCCACACCAAAGTTTTTCAAAGTGCTTCGAACTATTGGTTTGGCATTAGCTGCCGTTGGTGGAACTATTTTAGCTGCTCCCATCGCTTTACCTGTCATTGTAACAACCCTTGGTGGTTATGTAGCAGTAGCTGGTGGTGTTATTTCAGCTGTAAGTCAGCTGACAGTTGAGAAGAATGAACAGCCACAGTAATTCAACTATAGTTGGAACTGCAGGAGGTACTTTTTTGAGTATAGTCCCGAATTTGAACTCAGAAGATTTGATTAAGACAGTGATTTTAGCAACTGTTGGAGCTATGGTGAGTTTTTCAATTTCGGTGTTGCTCAAATACCTCTGTAAGAAGCACAAAAAATAAGTTTAACTCTATCCCGAAGCTTCGGGAGTGATGACCTTTGGGTTAAACAAAATGAAAGCCCAAACCGAAAGGAATGGGCTTTTTTATTTAAAAATAACAGTTATGATACAAAACAAAATTGATTATGTAAAAAGAGGTGCTTTTGATGAATTGTATACACCTAAAGAAGCTGTAGAATGCATTCTTCCCTTCATTCCAAATACTATTAAAATTATCTGGGAATGCACCGCAATTGAGAATAGTGAAATAGTCACTGTTTTAGAAGCGAATGGTTTTAAAGTTATAAAATCCCATCTGAAAGATGGTTTAGATTTTTTTGAATATGAACCTCAGCATTATGATTTGATTATAACCAATCCTCCTTATTCTTTGAAAGATCAATTCTTAAAAAGAGCATTTGAATTGGACAAAACTTTTATGATGTTGCTCCCTATAACAACTCTGGAAGGCAAAAAGCGAAGCGAAATGTTCCAGCAACACAAAGTCCAGGTTTTGATACCAAGTAAACGATTTAATTTCATCAAAGAAAAAAAAGGAAGTTGGTTTCAAACATCTTGGTTTACTTGGAAATTAAATTTAAAAAGCGATTTAATTTTTATAAATGTATAAAAAGACAAAGTGCCTAGCTAAAAACTAGGCATTTTCAATATTAAACTTCTCCAAATTGATTGAGTATCACCTCAACTACTACAACTTCTGAATTATACCAATACAAATCATTGTATTTTGCAAAATCTAATGCTTTTGCTCTGCTATCAAAAGCTCCAAAGAAAACTCTTGATGCTTTTGACTTCCAACTATCGGTTTGAAATAATAGAAACACACTCATAGAATTGATTTTAAGGGTTATAAATAAATTATCTGTTACAATAGCGATGCACGATAACTCTACGGATATCGTTGATTAAATTGATGTTTTCGTGAAATTGTTTTTCTTTTAGTTCAAGAAGTTTTAAAGCTTCAACATGCTTCAAATGTGCTTCGTGTTCATCCATCAAGAGTTTTGATTTTGGAAAAAACTCTTTTTTAAAATCATTAAGACGCAAAAACGAAATTACAGAGCCAACTAAATGCTGATACCAAAATTTAGATATCCACAAGCTATAAGCTATCCAGAAAACGTTATCGCAATCAGTTTCACTATCAAATATGATTACGAAACTATTTGTGAATGGTTCATTTTGTGGCTTTCCGCTATTCATTCCTTTGTTTAATACAAAAAAGTGCGGTTTGTTGTAAATGGTGTTCTTCTTGTGGGCTTTAACGATAAAATTCATCATGGCTTCGGATTTAAAAATTAGGTTTTCTTCTAATTTTCTATTGAGTTTCTGATGAATGCAGGTGTGCCTCGCTACGCTCCGCCCATTAAAATTTTTCAAAAGAAAAAAAAGAAAAAAAGAAAGCCATTCATCCAAGTGGAAGGTTTCAAAAAAGCAAGTTTTTCAGAAAAAATACTACCCGATACGTGATTGAAATCGTCAGCGTCTAATCAGAAGTGAAATGTCTTTTGAAACTTTTTGGGTGGAGATTTTTTCTGAAACCCGCAGGGCTTGAACTTGCTTTTTTGAATACCTGGAACTTACCTTTGCTCTCTTTTTTTTATTTTTTGTTTTGATTTCAAATTATTAACGACATCGTATAATCGGAATTTGTTTGAAAGAATGGGTTTTGATTTGAAGGATAGACGTCTTCGGAAAGGGTATCAAATTCTTTGGATGGATGAATAAACCATGTCATAAAATAAAAAAGCTATTCATTTGGCCAAGGAATTTGATACTCTTTCTTTTTGTTTTGATTTTTGAGGATGCCTGAAGGTCAGTTGGCAGTCGCAGTATTCAGTTTGCAGAAAAATGTCTTTTGAAAATGGGAAGCATCTTCAAAAAACAATGCATTATACTACCGAGTGCGATGTGGCAGTAGCGCAAGTAAGTGTATCATTTTTTATTTGCTTACTGGGATGTTTCTGATTGCTCTTATGGATAGCTGGTACCACTAAATGAGTGACAGTCGCAGTCACAGTTTTTAGTAGAATTGTATTTAGTAACGGTATGGTATCAGCTATCGTGAAAGCAATTATTTTTTTGCGTTGTGGCAAATAAAAAATGATACTCTTACTGGGAATTTTGGTTTTGTGGGTAATAAAATGGCTTTTACTATCGGCAAATTAACTGAATTCCAAAGCCATTTTATTACTTACAAAAGCAATGAAAACACTACCGATTTAACCACAAAGTTGATAAAACAGTTAACGCGAACGTTTTTAAAAACAATGATAACCGTAATGCTTCCTATGAAATGGCGAACGTTGTTAAAGACAGTGGCGAAGGACTGTGTTTTTTGTAGCTGGGTGATGCGATGGGAGCTGCAAAAAATGTTGTCCTGGAGCCACTGGCTAGCGCGTTGGGTGTGGCGGCTTTTTTACATAATGTTATTATAGTGCATCCGAGATTTTGATTAGTAGCAGGATAGTTCTTTATGCACTATAATGCCACATTATGTAACTAAGCTTGGGGGAAAAAAATTGCTGGCATGAGTTGCGAAGCGTACGTGTTTTTGACACAAAAACCAAGACAGTGATTTTTTTTTGAGCGTTGGGAAGGAGTGGCAACTGGAAACCTAAAACGTCAATTTAGTACAGAACTAAAATTTTTATTTTGCTATTGATAAAATACTTACGAAGTATAAGAATTTCATAAAAAATACACATGCAATTATTTAGAGAATTATTGATAAGTTCACAAAAAAGTTTCTTCCTTGTCGTGGAAAATTATTCCAATCTGAATAAGTTGAATAATAGGTGTCAAGGATGTTTTCAATTCCAAATTTTGTGATTAATTTGCTTTTATTGATATTGAATTTATATCCTAAATTAGCATTAATTATTGCATAGTCTGGTGTTTTGTCTTCACCGTAAATGGCTCCAAAATTGGTGTGTTTTGCATTTCCTTGAATTACAATTTCTGACGAAAATTTTTCTTTAGAATAAGCTATTGATGTTGAATAACTTATTGGAGAAATAAATGGTAAATTCACATTATTAAAATCTTTCCCTCTGCCGTAAACTAACTGTATATTCCATTTTAATTCTCTAGAAAACTTGATTTCAGAAGTAAAACTTATATTGAAAATGGAAGCATAATCAAGTGATGTATAAATTTTTACACCTGTTGCGCCAATTGTCATTGGGATTAAGCTAGTATCAGGTTTTCCGACAATATAATTGGAAATACGAAAATAGGATGATGCCATTTTTAGGGTTATTTTTTCTTTTTTCAAACCTATAAATACATTTCCTTCTAAAGAAGTTTCATTTTTTAAATTTGGGCTTCCAATGTTGTCATAATTTTCAAAACTGTTAAACAAGTAAAAGCCATAAGCCTCTGTTATAGAAGGTGCTCTTTCTCCATAAGCTGCACCAAATCCAAACTCAAGTCCATTTTTGGAAGAGTTATAATTTGCTGAAAAACTTTTTAAAAATCGGCTGTTTTGTGCTTCCATTTCAGGATAAAGAATTTGCAAACTATTTAATCCAAGTTCACTTTCTATTTTATTATAATGATTACCAATTGAAGCTGAAACTTTTATACTTGAATGACAGTTTAAAGCATAATTATCTTCAACAAACAATCCGTTATAAAAAGTGATGACATCAGGCCAAGTTAGCATAAACATTAGATTTTCATTTGGGTCAGCTGGATACATGGTCATTTCGGCAAGTGATCTGTTATAAAACGAATTCAAGTTAATCAATAGGTTATGTTTATTATATTTAACTTTAACTTTTGAATAGTATCCATAGGTTTTGTTCCAACCAGGCATGTCCATGTGAATTGGAACAAATGGACGTTTTGTATCATCCATTTTGTGCATAATGGTATTGAAATATAATTTTGTTTCCCAATTGACTACAATCGAGTTTAAAGGCATATATTCATACTTTAAAGATGTTATAATTGCCTCAGCAATAGAAACATCCATGGGTAAAGCAGGATAACCAACATCGGTAGCTTTGTCATAAATTAATGAGCCTTCAACCAACTTGTTTTTACTTAATTTAAATCCTGAAGTAAATGAAAAATTCAATTTTTTGAATTGTGAAAACAAAACTTCTTTATTATTTCCAGCTTTGTAATTTTCGGCATCACGCAACATAATATCAGTATCAACATAAAATAAACTATCAGAATAATTTAGGACTGTTCCAATGATTTTTTGTTGATTGTTGGTTTCAAAACCTGAATTTAAATTAAAATTCCATTTTTTATTTCCGAAGTTATTTTGGTTTCTTTTTAAGTCAATCGAACCTCCAATTGTACTTCCAAAACAAGCCCCTTCTTGACCTGAACAAATAGTAGCTTCAGATAGATTAGATACTTCTACATAAGATGTTATTGGATCCATTTTGTCTGTACAAGCACCAAAAATTCTCATTCCGTCTATGGTTACAAGAGTACGTTCAGTAGGCATAGAATTGATAATTGGTTCCCAAGCGTAAGCACCTCGCTTTATCATGTCAACTTTTGCAGATTTTTGTAAATAGTCGTCTATTGAAGTTAATGTTTTTGATTGCTTATCTGATAGTTGTGCTTTTTTTCCAATTACTATCACTTCTTGCATTTGAATTGGTTTTATGGTATCTTTTTTTGATTGCTCTTTTATTATGCTATTATTTGTGTCTTGAGCAGAAATAATTGAGGGAAGAAGCATTAAAAAAGTTGAAAGGAGTAATTTTTTCATTAGAGTAAAAATTAAAAAAGTCAAAAAAAGAATTGAATTTGACTTTTTTATAATAATTCAATTAGAATTCTATTTCAAAATAAATACTGCTGGATGTAACCGCTTCTGTAATTTCTTCACCTTTAACAATTGTGCCATCAGGTTTTGCCAATTGAAGGTTTATTTTCCAATAGCCTGTCATTGTTAGTGATAATTTTCCATTGTATAAATTACCAGCAGTTGTTTGTGTAGCATTAACATTATTAGGTGAACTATGATTTCCCATACTAGGCATTCTTGGGTCTATTTTTACGGTGTAGCCATCAACTACTGGGAATGTCATCATGTCTTGCATTTTCCAAACACCAACAACTAAATCATTTACTGCCACTTTTGGGTGATGGGGATCAACATAAGCCACCAAATATTTCACACCATCAGATCCTGTAAAAGTATTAACTGTTCTTTTTGCAGAAGCAGGAACATCAATTACAGAAGTCATGGTGTATTGAACATCATCAATAGTATAATCGATTTTTAAATCCCAATATTCTGTTTCATTTTGAGCCATTTGAAACATAATGTAACCTTCATATAATGTTCCATCAGACGTAATTTTTTCAACTTCAGAATTTGGGCAAGAATGGTTCGTCATAGCCATGTGCATGATAGGCATCCAAGTAACCTCTGCATTTTTTACATATTGATTGTTAGCATTGTTTTTAATTCTTAATTTGATTTCATTATAGCCTTGAACAGTTGATCCTGTGTGAGAATATAGCTCAATTGTATGTGTAGTATTTGTAATTTCTTTGAATTTAGTTAAGCCTTCTAGTTCATTAACTGTTGGAGTTGTAGTTTCGTCATCATTTGAACATGAGGTGATTGCTAATGCCATAACAAAAATGGCAAATATTTTTTTTGAAAGAGTTTTCATTTTTTTTAACTTGAAGTTTATTTAATTATGCTTTTGAAAGATTTTTATGTCAATTTAGGGTATAAGAATCCTATCAATTCATTTTTATGAATTGAAAATAGAACTTGATTTAGAAACAACTTGATTTAGAGGTTGGCTTATATGAAGTTCATTTTACTCGTATACTTTATTTCTCAATTGATTTTAAGAAATAATTGAGGGCGGATGAAAAACGGAACAACTTACCGAGTGAAAGTATAAGTTGGCATAGTTGTCACCAATAGAAGTTTTATTATGAAAATAAATTTGTCTAAAGGATATTTCAGTTATTTCATTACAGAATAAAAGTTCGATTTGTTGAGATGAGTAGGTTTTTTTATCAGAACTAATAGGTTTTTCATTATCAGCTACTTTAGCTAGTTCTTTTATCAAATGACACTTACCATTACACTTAAGTTCGGGTTTGGTCTTGTTCTCGCAGAGGACTTTTGAAATATAATCATAATTAATAATATAATCTACAACCGGAAGAATTGGTTTTAGAAGAATGGAAAAGACTACTATGATTATAATTTTTTTCACAAGGCAAATTTACAATAAGGGAAAACCAATTTTATATGATTATAGTCATATTTTTAGTAACTTTATAAAAAGTAATTTTGTAACCTTAAGTTGTGAACTTGCTTAAATAAAAAAGTTTTCTCCTTAAAACACACCGTTTCAATCATGCAAATAGATTTAGATTTACTATATACTTGGGGCGCAATTTCAAAAGAATTCAAGAAGAATGATGTTATTATTAGTGAAGATGAAGTAGCTCATTTTTATTATCAGGTTGTTGAAGGTTGTGTAAGAATGTTCAACTCTAATGACGATGGTAAAGAGTTTACTCAAGGCTATTTTTGCAATGGACAAAGTTTTGGTGAACCGCCTTTATTTATTAATGAGCGATATCCAGCAACTGCTGTTGCTTTTCAAGATTCTAAGATAATTAAACTTTCAAAAGAGAAATTTCTGAAGATTTTGGACGAGTATCCTTCCATACAAAAGAAATTTTTGAACTTGATGGCGCATAGAATTCATTCAAAGGCAAAAACTTCCAAGGATATCATCAATCAGAAACCTGAATTTAGAATTTTAGCTTTTTTAAATGCCAATAAAAAAGGATACGGTGATCATAAGGAATTGGTTCCTTTTACTAGGCAAGAGATTGCTAATTTTACAGGATTACGGGTAGAAACCGTTATTAGAGTTATTAGCAAAATGAAGGCTAACAAAAAAATTGATGTTGTTAATCATAAAATCTATTTCTAATGCTTTTTAATAGCAACCGGTGGTTAAAATTTTCATTATTAAATTTATTAATTGTAGCTCTTATTGGGCTTTTAATGCGTTACAAAATTGGATTTGAGTTCCCTTACTTGGACCAAAAACATTTGCAACATTCTCATTCTCATTTTGCTTTTTCGGGGTGGATTACTCATACTTTGATGGTGTTGATGATTGTTTTTTTAGAGAATAGAACAAAGAAAATAGAGCATAGTTTTTTCAAAAAATACAATTCGCTTTTAACTGCTAATCTGATTTGTGCCTATGGAATGTTGGTTTTTTTCATCATTCAAGGTTATGGATTGTTTTCTATAATTTTTTCTACAGCTTCGATTGTAGTTTCATGTGTTTTTGCCTATTATTTCGTGAAAGATTTGAAATTAATTTCTGATGAAGTATTAACAAAAAATTGGTTTAAAGCGGCGCTTTTTTTTAATGTTATCTCTTCATTAGGGACATTCGCTTTGGCCTACATGATGGTTACAAAAAACATCCATCAAAACGAATATTTAGCTTCTATTTACTATTATTTACATTTTCAATATAACGGTTGGTTTTTCTTTGCCTGTATGGGATTGTTGTTTTCTTTTCTAAATTTAAAATCATCTGAAAACCTATTTTTCAAGAAAACCTTTTGGCTGTTTTTTGCATCCTGTATACCCGCTTATTTCCTTTCTACTCTTTGGTTGGATTTACCGATTTGGATTTACCTTATAACCGTAATTGCAGCGTTTGTTCAAGTTTATACTTGGTTTAGATTTTTAATTATTATTGTTAAGACAAAAAAAGAGTTTTTAGAAAATTTTCCTTTCTTTCTGCGTTATATATTACTTTTCGTTGGTTTTGCCTTAAGTGTGAAATTCCTGCTTCAATTAGGTTCAACAATTCCCGTTTTAAGTAAATTAGCGTTTGGATTTCGACCAATTGTGATTGCCTATTTGCATCTGGTTTTGCTAGCAATCATTAGTTTATTTTTGCTTTTTTATATCTATGCTAATCACTTAATTCAATTCAATAATCAAATAAAACGAGGAGTAATAATTTTTTCTATAGGTGTTTTATTAAACGAAATTATTCTTGCTATACAAGGAATTGCATCGTTTAGTTACACCATAATTCCATTTGCAAATGAAATGCTCTTTGGAGCTGCAATTATTCTAGTTTCTGGAATTGGAATTACTGCTTTTTATTCTATAAAAAAAGTTAAAAATCTTCCTTTATTATGATTGCACTCATAAAATAACTAATTCATAATTAGGTACTTTGTCTATATAATTTGAAAGTATAAAAAAAAGTATTTATTATGAAAAAATCAATTAAAACATTGTTATTGGCAAGTTTATTTATTGCCATAGGTTGCAAACAAAACGAACAAGCAACATCAGAATTAACTTCGGAAACAACAGAAGTTCAATCTGGCGGACAAGAAAATGTAGTAGATGAAACTTCTGTTCCAAACATTGTGCAAACTGCTGTTGGAAGCAAAGATCACACTACTTTGGTTACAGCTGTAAAAGCAGCAGGATTAGTAACTTCGTTGAGTAATGCTGGGCCTTTTACAGTTTTTGCTCCAACCAATGCTGCATTCGATAAATTACCTGCTGGAACAGTTGAAGGTTTATTAAAACCAGAGAAAAAAGGTGATTTAGAAAATATTTTAGGTTATCATACTTATGTAGGAACGCTAAAAACTGAATATATGCAAGACGGTCAAGAATTTGATATGGTTTTTGGCGGAAAAGTAAAAATTACTAAAAAAGACGGCAAAACTTTTGTAAATGGTTCAGAAATACTAGCTTCAATCGAAACAGGAAATGGAATAATCCATGTTATCGGAGATGTACTTTTACCAAAATAAAATCAATTATTAATTCAACTATTGTTTTTCTTTTAAAAAAGAAAGGCGTGAATTGTCGTAATTCACGCCTTTTTTATTTTTAATATTTCAAAAAAGTTTGCCCCTTTTTTATACCCAAGGATAGTTCTTCAAGAGTTGTATGCTCTAACATGTAAATTAAATCTTTTTTTACAAACTTAAATTTTTCATGAACAGGGCAAGGGTGCTCT
Source organism: Flavobacterium sp. (assembly GCA_041917555.1). Lineage (GTDB taxonomy): Bacteria > Bacteroidota > Bacteroidia > Flavobacteriales > Flavobacteriaceae > Flavobacterium. The sequence goes on from JAYRXL010000075.1 coordinate 81,872, forward strand.
TCGGAACAATTACTTAAACCTAATCCGCATCTTAAAAAAACAGAATCACCATCTATTGCCATTACAATGTCTGAAAGGCTAATGCTTTTCAGATCATCTTTTAAAATCATAAACCCTCCTCCAACACCTTTACTTGATTTTATAATGTTGTTTTTAACTAGCATTTGTAAAATTTTTGCGGTAAAAGCAGCAGGAGAATCTATTTCATTAGCAATTTCTTTCAACCCTACTTTCCCCTCTTTACAACAATGTGTTGCAATAAAAATTGTTGCTCTGATGGCATATTCACAACTCTTTGAAAACATTTTTTTATGACAAAAATATAAAATCATTTCAATTTCAGATGCGTTTGTCTTTTATTTAACAATTATGATTTTTATCATGTTTTATAAGAACATCTATTCGGAATTTTGTTAAAAATTAATAAAGGATAACATTGTCCTTTATTAGAATTAATTAACTAAAACTAAAATTTATGCTATCAAAATCACAAGCAAGGGCATTTTTTCTAGGAGGAACATTAGTTACATTTTTAGTCTTCATAGGGCTAACTATCTATTCGTTCATGCCAAAAAATGACCAAACCAACTATGGCAAAATTGATGCACAAGTTGTAAGAGGCAAGGAAATTTGGGAATCCAACAATTGTATGGGTTGTCATACTATCCTTGGAGAAGGAGCTTATTATGCCCCTGAATTAACAAAAGTTATAGACCGAAGAGGAGATGCTTATGTAAAAGCTGTTCTTATGTCTAAAGAACCTTGGCAGCCTCGAGGTAGAAAAATGGTTGCTTATGCAATGACCGATGAAGAAGCAGATGCCGTAATTGCATACTTTAAATGGATTGGAAAAATCGATTTGAATGGATTTGATAGGGTAGTTTCACCATTAGCGAAAGACAAACAATAAAACTAACAAAAATGAAATATAAATCACAAAAAATAGCCTATTGGTTTTTTGCCTTATGCATGTTATTGTTTTCATTACAAATAATATACGGCTTTATCATGGGCTTTGATAGAATTGGATTGCAAGGTCTGCATGACATCATTCCATTTAATACTGCTAGAGCAGTACATACCAACTTATTAGTAGTTTGGTTATTAACAGGATTCATGGGTGCAGCTTATTATATTATTCCAGAAGAAGCTCAACGAGAACTAATTAATATAAAATTGGCTTACGTGCAACTTATTTCTCTTGCCGTTGTAGGTGTTGTAGCTATAATTGGATTTCACTTGAACCATTGGGAAGGTAGAAAATTCCTTGAAATTCCTAGAGAATTAGACTTTCTGGTTGTTGTAAATGTATTATTGTTTTTAGGACTTATTTTAGGAACTCTATTAAAAGGGAAACGCAAAACAACAACTGCCTTGGTTTTATCAATGGGATTATTATTTGCAGCATTGCTATACTTGCCTGGAATGATTTGGTTTGATAGTCAAGTAATGGATTCATTTTTCCGTTGGTGGGTTGTTCACCTATGGGTTGAAGGTGTTTGGGAATTAATAATGGGTGGTATTTTATCCTATTTATTAATAAAACTAACGGGAGTTGACAGAGAAGTTATTGAAAAATGGTTGTATGTAATCATTGGTTTAACTTTCTTGTCTGGTGTTTTAGGAACTGGGCATCACTATTATTATATTGGAGTAAACAAAATTTGGTTAATTGTGGGTGGAATTTTCTCTGCTCTTGAACCACTGGCTTTCCTTGCGATGGCATTATTTGCTGTAAATATGTATAGAAAAGGTGAAAAAAGTCATCCAAACAAAATTGCACTATTCTGGACTATTGGTTCTGCAATTGTATCTTTTATTGGTGCAGGATTATTAGGATTTGCTCATACATTGCCACAAACAAATTTATACACACACGGAACATTAGTCACTGCAATGCATGGTCACTATGCTTTTTGGGGTGCTTATGCCATGATTGTTTTAGCAATTATTAGTTATGCTTTGCCAAATTTAACTGGTAGAAAACGTTATAATAGTGCACAAGGAAATGCTGCGTTTTGGCTGTCAAATATTGGAATTCTTGGAATGACTGTTGCGTTTGGTGTTGCTGGTGTTGCTCAAGTATATATGGAGCGCAAACTAAAAATGGAATTTATGGAGGTTCAAAAAGAAACTGAAATTCATTTTGTTGTGTTACTTATTTGCGCAACAATGTTTACAGTTGGTATAAGTCTATTTATATATGATTTTATTAAATATGGAAAACCCACAGATGAAGCTTTAGAAATAGAAAATAATTAAAATTAAAAGAAATGAAAAAAATATTTACTCTGATTTTTGCTTCAGTTGCATTTATCGGATGCAAACAAAATGATGAATACAAAAAAGTAGATGCATCACAAATAAAAGTTGAAGGAAGTATGAATGCCGAATTAACAGCTCCGCCATTTGTGCCAAAACCAGTTGGAGATAGACCGGCCAAAAAACTAATTGTCAATATGGAAATTATTGAGAAAGAAGGTGAAATGGCAGATGGAGTAAAATATGTTTATTGGACCTTTGGAGGTTCTGTACCTGGAAGTTTTATCAGAACTAGAATTGGTGATGAAGTAGAATTTCATTTAAAAAACCATCCCGATAATAAACTGCCTCACAACATTGATTTACATGCAGTAACTGGCCCTGGTGGTGGCGCAAAATCCTCATTTGTTGCACCTGGACATGAAGTAACCTTTTCTTTTAAGGTATTGAATCAAGGATTGTATGTTTACCATTGTGCAACTGCACCTGTAGGTATGCACATTGCTAATGGAATGTATGGACTTATCTTGGTTGAACCCGAAGGAGGTTTGCCTCCTGTTGATAAAGAATACTATGTTATGCAAGGTGATTTTTATACTAAAGGAGCTAACGGAGAAAAAGGACTACAACCTTTTGACATGGCAAAAGCCGTTAAAGAAGAACCAGATTATGTAGTATTTAATGGGAAAACAGGTTCGTTAACTGGTGATAATGCACTTACAGCTAAAGTTGGTGAAACTATTCGTCTATTTGTTGGAAATGGTGGTCCTAATTTAGTCTCTTCATTCCATGTTATTGGAGAAATTTTTGACAATGTTCATGTAGAAGGTGGTTCACTCGTAAATCATGATGTACAAACAACGCTTGTTCCTGCTGGTGGAGCTGCAATTGTTGACTTTAAAGTTGATGTTCCTGGATCATTAGTGATAGTAGACCATTCTATTTTTAGAACTTTTAACAAAGGTAGTTTAGGTTTAATAAATGTTAGTGGAGACGAAAACAAAACAATCTATTCAGGAACTCAATCGGATGAGGTTTACCATCCTGAAGGCAGCACCATTCAAACCATGCCAAATGAGACAGGAGCAAAAGCTCCTAAAGCAGTAACACTTGTTGAACGAATTGCAGATGGAAAATCAATTTATGCCAAAACATGTTTTGCATGTCATCAAGCAACTGGTGAAGGTTTGCCAAATGCATTTCCTCCTTTAGCTAAGTCAGATTATTTAAATGCTGATGTGAATAGAGCTATCGAGATTGTACTTAAAGGAAAAACTGGCGAAGTTGTTGTGAATGGTAAAAAATACAACAGTGTTATGACCGCTCAAACGCTAACCGATGATGAAGTTGCAAATGTATTAACTTATGTTTATAGCACTTGGGGCAATTCTAAAAAAGAGGTTACTCCTGCTATGGTTAAAGCAGTTAGAAGTAAAAAGTAAATTGTTAATTCCATGAAAAGGTTATATTTTCTGTTTGTCGTAATTGTGTTTATTTCTTGCTCGAAAGATAAAGAGATAAATACTTTAGAAAGTATAACTATTCCATCAGTTTCTACTCCAAATGATAAACCGTTTGGAGTAGAAACACCGATGGTTTCTGTAAAAGGAGGAAAATATATTCCTCTTTACGGAGGAAAAAATAAAGAAGTAGAGGTAAATAATCTACTTATTGATGTCTATCCTGTTTCAAGCGAAAACTTTTTAGCCTTTGTAAAGCAAAATAAAAGATGGAGAAAATCACAAATAAAAAGACTTTTTGCAGATGGTAATTATCTAAATAATTGGAAGAACGACACCATTTTACCCTCAAGTGTAAAACCAAATAGCCCTATTACAAATGTTTCATGGTATGCAGCAAACGCTTATTGCGAATGTCAAGGCAAAAGATTAGCAACTGTTGATGAATGGGAATTTGTAGCAATGGCCAATGAAAATGTTGCTGATGCAAGAAAAATAGAAGAATACAATCAATACATTTTAGATTGGTATGAAAAACCAAAAACGTTTAACAACGAAATTGGAAAAACTTTCAAAAACTATTATGGTGTTTATGATTTACATGGTTTAGTTTGGGAATGGACATCTGATTTTAATTCTATTTTATTAACTGGCGAATCTCGAAGTGATGTAACTACAGATAAAAACTTATTCTGTGGTAGTGGTTCACTAAACGCCTCCGATTTAATGAATTATGCTGCATTCATTAGATACGCTTTTCGAGGAAGTGTAAAAGCAAATTATGCAGTGAAAAATTTAGGTTTTAGATGTGTCAAAGACACTTTAAATACAAAGAAACCATGAAAAAAATAATCCTCTTTTTTATTGCCATATCACTTTTTGGTTGTAAAAAAAATTCCGAAATAAACCATAATTCTATTTCTGACGAATCCATTTTTAATTTAACCAGTAAATGGAAAACTCAAGATAATAAAACCATTGAGATTAAAGATTTTAAAGGGAAAGTTACCGTAATGGTAATGATATACACCAGTTGCAAAGCTGCTTGCCCAAGATTGGTTGCCGATATGCGAGATATTGAGTCTAAGATGCCAAAAGACAAACTTTCAGAAATAAATTTTGTTTTAGTAAGCATTGATCCCGAAGTTGATACTCCTGAAAGATTAAAATCTTTTGCAAAAGCCAATTTTATGGATGCTCCACATTGGACATTTCTTCAAGGAACAAAAACAACAGTACAAGAGTTTGCCAATGTTCTAGCAGTGAAGTATAAACAAATTGCACCAATGGATTTTTCACACTCCAACATTATCAGTGTTTTTGATAAGGAAGGTATATTAATTCATCAGCAAGAAGGTTTAGGAGTAAATAATAAAGAAACCGTAAATAAAATTATAGAAACAGTTAATGAATGACGAAATGAAAAAGTGCTTAATCTTAATTGCTTTATTGCTAGGAGTAATAGCTAAAGCCCAACAATTTGACATAAATGCTGACCTTCGCGCCAGATTTGAAAACAGAAATGGATACGGGACATTAAAGCCTGATGCCGAAAGAGCAGCTTCATTTATTTCGCAAAGAACCCGATTGATTTTTAATTATTCATTCAAAAACTTAAAGTTAGTTGTTTCTCCTCAAAATGTTAGAACATGGGGAGATGTATTAACAAATTCTAAAGATGATATTGGGTCTTCGTTTCATGAAGCTTTTGGAGAGATTACAATGAATGAAAAATTTGCTTTTAAAGTTGGGCGTCAAGAAATTAATTATGATGATGCAAGAATTTTTGGTAATGTCGATTGGGCAATGCAAGCCAGAAGTCATGATGCGTTTTTATTAAAATTTACACCAAACGCTTCAAATAAAATTCATTTTGGTGTAGCATATAATGCAAACAAAGAAACCAACTTCGAAGAAATCTACGCCTTAAATCAATACAAATCATTGCAATATGTTTGGTATAACGGAGTTTTTAAACAATTTACGGTAAGTGCCTTGTTGCTTAACAACGGAATGCCATATTTAGTCGGGACAGAAGAAAAAGTGGATTATAGTCAAACATTAGGTTCACGATTGGTTTACAAAAAAGGAAACTTAAATATCGATGGAGCAGCTTATTTACAAACAGGAAAATTAGCCGATAATACTGTAAATGCCAATTATTTTTCTGCAAATATTAATTACAAAGCATCAACACATTTCAACACAAATATTGGTTTTGAAAGACTTTCTGGGAAAGACCAAAATGATACTTCAACCGATGTGAAATCGTTTAATCCATTATACGGAACTAATCATAAGTTTAATGGTTATATGGATTATTTCTATGTTGGAAACCACGCTAATTCTGTTGGATTAACCGATGTTTACGCAACATTAGGATATGAAAAAAATAAATTTTCTGCTAAACTAACACCGCACTACTTTGCTTCTGCTGCAACAATTTATAAAGCTGGAGAAAAGCAAAACAGTCATTTAGGAACCGAATTAGACTTTACTTTAGCATACAAAATGTACGACTATGTAACTATTGATGCAGGTTTATCCCAAATGTTTGCAACGACATCAATGGAAGTTTTAAAAAGTGGAAATAAGAATGCAGGCAATAATTGGGCTTTTATTTCAATAAAAATAAACCCAAATCTTTTTAATTACAAATCTGAAATAAAACCATAATAATTCTCTAAAAATGGCTTCATTAATACCATATTATTTTTCTATAGGAAAAGAAGAAGAAATTTTTTCACATGCCTATTCTAATAAAATTCCATTGCTCTTGAAAGGTCCAACTGGAACTGGAAAATCGCGTTTTATTGAATATATGGTGCATAAATTGGATAAAAAACTTATTACAATAGCTTGCCATGAAGAAACTTCATCAACCGACTTAATAGGAAGGTATATTATAAAAGGAGCCGAAACTATTTGGGTTGATGGACCAATGACTACAGCTGTAAAAGAAGGAGCAATCATTTATTTAGATGAAATTGCCGAAGCAAGACCAGATGTTATAGTTGCAATCCACTCACTTACTGACCATCGTAGAGAGTTGTTTATTGATAAATTGGGGATTACGGTAAAAGCACATGAAGATTTCATGCTGGTGGCCTCATTCAATCCTGGCTATCAGCGTGGGTTTAAAGAATTAAAACCCTCAACAAAACAACGTTTTTCAGCTCTTTCATTCAATTATCCTGAAACCAAACAAGAAATAGAAATCCTTATTAACGAAACTGGAATTGATGCTGAAAATGCTAAAAAACTAGTTGCGATAGGTTCAAAAATAAGAAACCTAACCGAACTTGGATTAACCGAAACTGTTTCGACACGTCTTTTAGTAAATGCAGCCACTCTAATCAAAAGCGGATTAACTAAAAGACTTTCAACACACATTGCAATAGTAGAACCATTAACTGATGATTTGCAAACCGTTCAATCATTGAAAGATTTATGTGATTTGATGATTTAGTAACTAAATATGGATTTAGACGAGCTACTTTTTGGAACCGTTTCTAAATATTTCAAGAAAAGAAACAAGAATAAAATTCTTTTAGATAGCAATGCTGTTTTCTTAAAGGATGTGAAACCTCGTTTAACTATTTTAGCAAGAGCAATTACTGGAAAAGCAATTGAACTTTTTCCAGCTGAACGAGAAGGTGGTTATAAAAACAACAACTTTTTTCTTCCTATTTATTTTAATGAATTTGCTTCAAAAGAGGCTAATTTAGGTTTTTACTTTTTTAGAATACTGTTCCTGAGTGTTCAATCTGAATTGAAAATAAATTTAACGATTGATGAAGTCTTATCGGAACAAAATAAAACGGAAATATTAACTTTATTATTTCAAAAATATCCGAATTCTAAAATCATTTATCAAAACTTAAAATCGCATTTTGAAGCTAAAACGACTCCAAAAAGCGCAACCGATTATTCCTGGATTTATGGCAAGTTGATGCAAAATGATAGTGAAGAAAACACTGCAACTTTTTTAGAAAATTTTTCAGATTTTGTGAAAAAATCTAATTCAGAACAAATTACAACAACATTACACGCAAAAGCTGTTGAAGAAATAACTACGATAGAAATTGACAAAAAACAGCAAGAAGATTATGTATTGCTTCATAGTTTTGAAAAAGTAGAAACTGCCGAAGAGTTCAACGGGAATTGGCGTGATTTTGATGGTTCAGACGATTTAGAAAAACACGAAAACGCTATTGAAGATCTTAATATGAAATTCACTGTTCGTGTAGATGATACTGCACATTCGGTCTATCAAGCTGAGTTTACTGAAAACACTTCCATCTCTGAAAGTGCCGAAATCGATTCCAAAGGTTTTCATCTTACTTATGACGAGTGGGATTTTGAAAAAAGAAAATACAAAGAATATTTCTGCAAAGTATATCCAAAAATTCAACTAAAAACAGATGCAAATTACTATCAAAATACAATCTTAAAGAACAATGCAACGCTATTAAATTTAAGAAAAATTTTGACCAATTTGAACAACAAAATGCAAAAACAAAAGCGTCAAAATAAAGGTGAAGAATTTGAAATTGATGCTATTACAGATTTGTATGTAGATGTTCACTCGAAAAAAACACCTTCAGATAAAATTTATCTTTCTAATCGAAAAAAAGAAAAAGATTTATCCATTTTATTACTCTTAGACATTAGTCTATCAAGTGATAGTTATGCGGCTGGAAATCGGGTTATTGATGTAGAAAAACAAGTTTCTATTTTGTTTGGAGAAATTTTAAACGAATTTAACATCGATTTTTCTATTGATAGTTTTTATTCTAAAACACGTAATTTTTCGACTTATCTAACGGTTAAAGATTTTGATGAAAATTGGGCTATTGCCAAAAACAAAGTGGGCGCTATTGAACCATCAGGCTATACACGAGTTGGTGCTGCTTTGCGTCATGCTGGTGCAAGATTAGACACTCGAAAAACCAAAAACAAATGGATTATTCTAATTTCTGATGGTAAACCAAACGACTATGATAAGTATGAAGGCAAATACGGAATTAACGACGTAAAACAAGCCTTACGCGAATTAAATCAAAGAGATATCAATTCTTATGCTTTGGCAATAGAAGCACAAGCCAAATATTATTTGCCTCAAATGTTTGGGCAAAATCATTATCAAATTCTAACAACACCAACAGAATTACTACAATCAATGGTAAAGTTGTATGAAAAAATAAAACAAAATTAAAATGACAACAGAATTCCAAAATAAAAAATTAGAAAAAGGACATCCAATTCAAAATTATTTAGATGAAACACTTCTAATTCGTTCTATTGCAGATGACTTTATTCAAATTGACATCAATAATGACTATCAAAAGTTTTATAATTTATTCAACCAACTGGCAACAATTGAAAAGCGTTTTGAGCGTAAAGAAAATCAACTTTTCCCATTTCTTGAACAAAAAGGTTGGACTGGACCATCACGAAATATGTGGTCTTTTCATGATACAATCAGACAGATTTTTAGGATTGTTAGACAAAACATCGAAGAACAAGATTTCTTTTCTGCAAAACATAATACTTCATTAATCATTCAAAATATAAACCGATTATTAGAAGTAGAAGAAACCGTTTTGTTTCCTTATGCATTAGAAATTTTATCTGATGATGATTGGAAAGTAATGCGAAAAGGAGAAGACGAAATCGGTTGGATGTTAGCCGATGTTCCACCAAACTATCCGAACGAACCTGAGTACATTCATCCATCACAAGATACTGAAAAAAGAACTGACGTGGTTTTTGATGAAAAAGCAGCACATTATGATGAAGGGTATATGACTGTTGAACAAGTAAACTTACTTTTTAAAACTTTACCTATTGATTTAACCTATGTAGATGAAAATGATAAGGTGATTTTTTATAACCGAGGTGAAGAAAGAGTTTTCCCAAGAAGTGCTGGGATTATTGGAAGAGAAGTTCGCTTTTGTCACCCTCCAAAAAGTGTTGATACAGTTTTAAAAATTTTAGAAGCTTTCAGAAAAGGAGAACAAAACGAGGCTTCTTTTTGGATAAATTATAAAGAAAGATTAATATACATCCGCTATTTTGCTGTTCGCAATTCAGAAAAAGAATACAAAGGAGTTATTGAAATGTCACAAGACATAACCGATATTAAACAAATTAATGGAGAAAGAAGATTGCTAGAATGGAACTAAAAGATATAAAAATAAATCACAAAAATTTCTATTATCCTCCTGGAGGAATTTTACTTTGGATTATAATTTTTCTAGAGCTAATGACCTTTGGAATAGCTCTAGTTTCTTTGGCTTTTAGTGCTAAAGAAAATCCACAACTTTTTCACGAATCGAGTTTACATCTTAATAGAACTTTTGGAACGATTAATACGATTTTCTTACTTACAAGTGGTTTTTTTGTAGCAAATGCAGTGTATAATTTTAAAGAACGTAATTTCTATAAAGCCTCTTTTCAACTTAAAATTGCGATGCTTGGAGGTTTGCTTTTTATTGTGTTAAAAAGTATTGAATATTATATAAAAATTGAAGCTGGTTATTTGTTAGATACCAATAGTTTCTTTACATTTTATTGGCTTTTAACTGGGTTTCATATAATTCATGTTGTTGTTGGATTGGTGATTTTATTTATGCTAAACAGAAATCTAAAAACTAAAGCTATTGAAGACGTCGAAGCTTCAGCAGCATTTTGGCATATGTGCGACTTGATTTGGTTACTGCTTTTTCCTGTTTTATATCTAATTTTCTAACTATGAAAAAGGAACTAACATATACCTTCGCATTATTACTATTGTTGACATTTGCTACTTTTTTAATAGTCAATCTACCCTTAGATTATTTCATTAAAAAATGCTTAATTCTAGCACTATTCTCTGTAAAATTTTTATTAGTTGCATTTCAGTTCATGGAGCTTAAAAAAGCGCATTCATTTTGGAAAATTTCAACAATAACAATTTTAATCATTATCAATTTGATTATAATTATTTCATAAAAAATAAAACCATGATTGAAATCATAAAATTAGAGAACAAAAAAATAGCACTTTGCAAATAAATTTAAAAAAATGGAAAATCATATTTATAATGTAAATTTAAAATGGGTAAGCGACAGAAAAGGACTTATTTCATCTCCCGAATTACCAACAACAATTGAAGTGGCAACTCCTCCTGAATTTGACAAAGGAATGCCCAACATTTGGTCTCCTGAACACTTATTTACGGCTTCTGTATTGAGTTGTTTTATGACTACTTTTTTGGCAATTTCTGAATATTCAAAATTAGATTTTATTTCATTTGAATGTAGTTCTGATGGTATTCTTGAAAAAATAGAGGGTAAATACTTAATGACCAAAATTATTGTAAAACCAATATTGACAATAGCCGACTTAAATAAAATAGAGAAAGCGCAACGTGTTTTAGAATTATCTGAAAAAGCATGTTTGATTTCAAATTCAATCAAAAGTGAGGTTATATTGAAACCAACAATCAATATTGAAAACTAATAAATAGTAATGGTGACAACCAAAAAATACTTGCTTTTTTTATCTCTGCTAGTTAGTCTTTTTTTAGTGTATAACTTTATTATTTATACTTCAAAAGAGGACTATGGAACAATTCATCTTTCCGAAAAAGCATTACAAGGTGAAACCATTTGGTTAGAAAATAATTGCAATTCTTGTCATCAATTCTACGGTTTGGGTGGTTATCTTGGTCCTGATCTCACAAATATTTATTCCAAAAGAGATGAAGCCAATATAAAAACGATGCTAACTAGTGGTGTAAATGCCATGCCAAAATTTAGTTTTAATGAAGATGAAAAAGAAGCTTTAATTCAATTTTTGAAAGAAGTTGACCTAACAGGTTATTATCCAAACAAAGAAGCAGGTATTGAAAATAACGGTTGGGTTGAAATAAAAAACAAGTAACATGAAAACAGATAAATACCCGCTTTATTTTATTTACATCGGTTTAATTTCACTTCTTTTTGGGCTTCTTTGCGGATTACTAGCGGGATTTCAATATATAATGCCAAATTTTATTAAAGATATTTTGCCTTTCAATGCACTGCGTCCGCTTCATACACTTTTTTCTGTTTCCTGGATATTACTAGGTGCTATTGGAGGAATTTATTATTACATAAAACCCAAAAGTCATAGCCTATTAAGAATTCATTTTTGGCTTTTTATAATAACAGGAATAGGAATAATAGTTTCTTATTTAACTAAAAATTTTGCAGGAAAAGAGTATTTAGAATTTCCTAGTTACTTTTATTTTCCAATTGTAGTAGGATGGATTTTATTTGGCATCAATTATTATAAAACCATGCTACCATCATTTAAATATTGGCCTGTTTATTTTTGGATGTGGGCAACCGGAATTGTATTTATGATATATCATTTTACAGAAGCTCATTTATGGTTGTTGCCTTATTTCAGAGATCATTTTATTCAAAACATTTCACTACAATGGAAATCTGGAGGTTCTTATGTAGGCTCATGGAATATGCTGGTTTATGGGACATCATTGTTTGTAATGTCTAAAATAAGTAATGACGATAGTTATGCAAAATCAAAAAAAGCATTCTTTTTTTATTTTTTAGGATTAACCAATTTAATGTTTGGTTGGGCACATCATGTTTATATTATTCCAACGGCTCCATGGATTCGATATTTGGCTTATGCGATCAGCATGACCGAATGGATTATTTTATTTTCGATAATTTATGATTGGAAAAAAAATCTATCTAAAGAAAAGCAAACCAAATTTTTATTAGCATATAGATTGATGATATTGGCAGATTTCTGGGTGTTTTTAAACATCATTTTGGCATTATTAATTTCTATTCCATCTATCAACTTATTCACTCACGGAACACATATTACAGTAGCACATTCGATGGGTACGACTATCGGAATTAACACTTTGATATTACTATCATCAATAGCTTTTATTATCGATTCTGAAAACAAATTTACTCTAGTCTCTGAAAAAAGAATTGCTCTAGGAATCAAAATTTTCAATGTTTCATTCCTTTTATTTTGGATAAGTTTACTAATTATGGGAATTAAAAAAGGATATTGGACTTTCTTTAGTAAGCATGAATCCTTTAGTCAATTACAGGATTCTTTGCATTGGGTTTACATTTTGTTTGTCATTTTTGGACTCGGTATCATCGTTGGATTATCAATAATCATTTTCACATTCATAAAAAACATAGTTTACAATGCAAAATAATAACAGCATTCATACTTTTCACATACCTGTTATGGGATTAGCTTTTACCATTGATACTCCTATCAGAGTGGCACAATTCGGAATTTCATCAGTTATTTCAATTACAGACGATGAGCTAATAGAAAAAATGAGGGCTCTATACAGCAAGAAATTTGGAATTCCTTATCAGGAGATTACAACAAAAGCGTATGATTATAGAGCTGAAAGAATTACTCATTATTTGAATCTAATGAATACTATTGTGAACGAAAAGATTAAGTATTTTAAGTTAGAATTGATAGAAAGCAAAAAAGCTTTAGAAAATTTTATTTCAATTTTACCAAATAAATCTGATTTAAGAAAAAATTTGCAAGAGTTCATAAACATAGGCATTTCTAAAAGAGAAAGCTTAAGTCAATTTATTGAAAAAAACTTTGTTAAGGGTGAGATAGATGTTAATATTATGACCAAGGTTGATAAGGAGAATTTTAATGGAAATGAGCAACTCCCAATTGAATTTAATGATGCACATGCTTCTTTACGTGGATTTGCTAAAAGTGAATTAAATTCCTCTGTAGTCCTATCAGCAGGGATGAATCCTAGATTGTATGGATATTTTGAACAATTTACAGATTTTTTCCCTGATAAAGATGGAATATTAAAAAAGAAAATTGTTTTAAAGGTTAGTGATTTTCGTTCTGCCATTATACAAGGGAATTTTTTAGCCAAAAAAGGACTTTGGGTTTCTGAATATCGAATAGAATCTGGCTTAAACTGTGGAGGACATGCCTTTGCTACAGATGGATTTTTATTAGGATCAATTTTAGAAGAGTTTAAAACTAAAAGAGAGCAGCTTATACAAACTACGCATGAAATGCTAATAAAAGCGTTGGAAGCTAAAAACTTACCTATTCCAACTGAACCATTAGAACTAAAGATAACTGCTCAAGGTGGCGTTGGAACTGCCGAGGAGCATGAGTTTTTGTTGCAAAATTACTGTTTAGATTCGGTAGGTTGGGGTTCACCATTCTTATTGGTTCCAGAAGCAACATCTCTTGATGATGAAACCCGAAATTTATTAGCAAACGCTAATGAGGAAGATTATTATTTAAGCAATATTTCTCCTCTTGGAGTTCCTTTTAATACTGTAAAAGGTATAAGTAATGATTTTTGGAAGCAAAAAAGAATTAATGATAACAAAGCGGGTAGTTCTTGCCCCAAAAAGTTTTTGGCATTAAATAAAGAGTATGATTTGCACGGTATGTGTACGGCTTCTAAAAAATATCAAGACATTAAGTTAACAGAACTAGAGAAATTAAAAAGCGAATTAAAAGATGAAGCTTATATTAAATTAAAAAAGAAAATTGTAGAAAAGGCATGTCTTTGTGTTGGACTTGCAAATTCGTCTTATATCGAGAACAAAATAGAGATTAAAGGACAACAACAAGGAGTAGTAATTTGTCCAGGGCCAAATTTAGCTTACTTTAATAAAACGGTTTCATTAGCAGATATGGTTAAACATATTTATGGGTCAATTGATGTTCTTCCAACTAATAATAGACCAAATGTTTTTGTAAAAGAACTTGGACTATACGTTGAGCATTTGAAAAAAGAAATTGAAAACTATAGTGAAACAATTACTTCAATGCAACAAAAAAAGTGGGCTACTTTTAAAGCAAATTTGATAAAAGGAATTGAATATTATCAAGATTTGTTCAACGATACTTCTTATTTTTTAAATGAAAGAGTTACTATTCAAAAACAACTCAAATCGTATAAACTACAAGTTAGTCAAATTGAAATTTAAACTATACAGATTAGCGAATAATAACTTTTAAATTTTGTGTTATAGGCAAAACTGTTATTTTATTTTTTGAAATGGGTAACTTTTCAATAGTATCAACATTGTTTCTAAAATACTGAATATAATAGTTTCCTTTGTAATTTTTGTCTTCAAGAAAATGTATCATTTGGTTTAATTCAACATCTGAAATCAATTCGGAATGATAAGTAGTTCTTACCTCAAAAGGGATTGAACAGACTAAAAGAAGGTCAAGAGTTTCTTCAAATTCATCAAACAAATTAGACTTTGTAATAGCATTGTAATTAGGCTTTAATGCTTTAAAATCTAATGCGACATAATCAATTAAATTATTATCGAGTAATTGCTTTACTACTTTTGAGTTCGATCCGTTAGTATCTATTTTGACTAAAAAACCTAATGCTTTCACTTCTTTAATTTGCTCGACAATATTTTTATGAATTAAGCACTCACCACCGCTAAAAACTACAGCATCGAGTAATCCTTTACGTTTTTTTAAAAAAGAAATTGTTTCAGAAAAAGTAATGGCTCCTTTTCCTAAAACAATTTCGGGATTATAACAATATAAGCAACGCATATTACAACCTGCATACCATAAAATGCAAGCTGATTTATTGGGATAATCTAATAATGTAAATGGAGTAATATTGCAAATGGGTTTGGCTAACACGGGTTTTCTCTAAAATGTACACGCTGCTTATGCTCTCCTTTTTTACCAATATTAAAACTCTCAACTGGGCGATGATATCCCATTACTCGTGTGTAAACCAAACATTTAGTTCTTAAATGTTGATTTTGTTCTAAAACTTCGTTAGTTTTTGTGATCATATAGTAGATTATTTTGGTTTTCAATGATGACTTCATCACACTTCGGACAATATTCATGTTCTCCATTCAAGTAGCCATGCACTGGACAAACACTAAATACAGGAGTTACAGTTATGTAAGGTAATCTGAACTTGGTTAAAACCGTTTTTACAAAGTTTTTACAAGCTTCAGGTGAGCTAATCCTTTCATTCATATATAAGTGTAGCACGGTTCCACCTGTATATTTGCATTGTAATTCGTCTTGTATCATTAACGCTTCAAAAGGATCTTGCGTAAAATCTACAGGAATTTGGGAACTGTTAGTGTAGTAAATATTTTCTCCTTGACCTGCTTGAAGAATAGCTGGAAATCGTTTTTTATCTTCTTTGGCAAAACGATACGTTGTTCCTTCAGCTGGAGTGGCTTCAAGATTGTAAAGATTGCCTGTTTGTTCTTGAAATTCTTTCATTCTATTTCTGATATAATCTAAAATTTCAATACAAAAATCATTTCCAAAAGTAGTAGTAATATCCTCTTTATCATTTGTGAAATTGCGAACCATTTCGTTCATTCCGTTAACACCAATGGTAGAAAAATGATTTCTAAAATGAGGTAAATACCTTTTCGTATACGGAAATAAACCTCTATCATACATCTCTTGAATAAAAAGCCTTTTTTTCTCTAATGTTGATTTAGCAATTTCCATTAATTTATCTAATTGCTCAAAAAATACTTCTTTATTACCTTCATATAAATAACCTAATCGAGCCATGTTGATAGTAACAACTCCAATGCTTCCTGTCATTTCGGCACTTCCAAAAAGCCCGTTACCTCGTTTTAATAATTCTCTTAAATCAAGCTGCAAACGGCAACACATACTACGAACGGCATTTGGTTTATAGGCACTTTCGTTTTCAACTTTATTGCCTTTTTCATCTAATATGTATTGGCTTCCAATAAAATTTTGGAAATAAGAAGAACCAATTTTTGCAGTGTTTTCAAAAAGAATTTCGGTGTTTTCGCCATTCCAATCAAAATCTTCGGTAATATTTACTGTTGGAATTGGAAAAGTAAATGGTTGACCATTGGCATCCCCTTCGGTCATTACAGTATAATAGGCTTTGTTAATCAAATTCATTTCTTCCTGAAAATGCTCGTAACGTAAATCGGTTGGTTTATCAACTCCACGCTCATTGGCTTTTACTACTAAATCATGATTGAAATTACCTTCAAAGAAATGATGGTTGTTTTTAGTTGGGATTTGGATTTTTAAATCGTTAGGAACAACCCAATCTAATGTTATATTGGTAAAAGGAGATTGCCCCCAACGTGCAGGAACATTCAAATTATAAACAAAACTGCGAATAGCTTTCAACACTTCATCAAAAGTCAAATTATCTTTAAATACGTATGGAGCTAAATAAGTATCAAATGAGCTAAATGCTTGTGCACCTGCCCATTCACTTTGTAAAATTCCGAGAAAGTTTGCCATTTGTCCCAATGCTTCTCTAAAATGAGAAGGAGGTTTGCTTTCAACTCGACCACGAACACCATTAAAGCCATCGTTTAACAAAACTCTTAAACTCCAACCTGCACAATAGCCTGTTAAACAATCCAAATCATGAATGTGAATATCGCCGTTCCGATGGGCATAACCTTCTTCTTTCGAATATACTTTATCTAACCAATAATTTGCAATAATTTTACCTGCCACATTATTTACTAAACCGGCATTAGAATATGATGTGTTTGCATTAGCGTTAATTCTCCAATCGGTTTGTGAAATGTATTCTTCAATGGTTTGTGTGCTGTCAACATAGGTTGTATCATCATTTAATCCTGCTATATGTTCTCTTTGTAATTTTCTTGTATGACGGTAGAGCATAAAGGAGCGCATCACTGTAAAATACTCTTTTTTAAACAGTGCTTTTTCAATCATATCTTGAATTTCTTCTACAGCCCAAGTATCTTTAATCTCTATGGAAGAAATAACGCTATTGAATATACTTTCGTCAAAAGGAATACAGACACTTTCAAAACTTTTCTCAATAGCATCTTTTATTTTGTACGATTCAAATGATTTGTAATCACCATTTCGTTTAATCACAAATTTTTCCATAAATACATATTTATAAATGGTTATTTATCCTAGGACATTGAACTTTTCCTCTAATTCGATTGCCTTTTTAAATAAAATGTTGTTTTCCAAATGAATATGCTTGTGCAAATCTTGTTCGTATTCTTTGAGCATTGCAAAAGTCACTTTGTAGGTTTGACATGAATCAGATGGCGGATTGTATTCATTAGTCAATTCAGAAATTTTAGCAAACAAATCGCCTTCCGTTTCATGATCATGTTTTAGCATGGCAATAGGATTTTCAACCGTTCCAAAACCTGGTTGTTGAATGGTCTCGTTGTTTTTTATAGCATTAGTCATTGTTTTAATGAAAGGGAATAAAACAATTTCCTCTTTTTGAAGGTGATTTAGTAGTTCATTCGCACTGATTTGGAATAAATTATTGATTTCAAATAATTCAGGATGTCTTTCGCCGTGAACTTTACATAACTTATCCAAGTACATCAATAAAATAGGTGTTTTTTCTTGAATGTATTCGTGATGAGTTTCTAAAATATAATCAATTAATAGATTGGGAGAAAATGTTTTAAAATCCATTTCTGTTGAAGAGCCTGAATTTAATACAGAATTAATTTCATTTTCAATTTGAGTAGTATCCAAACCTTTTGCTTGGCAAACTTCTTCTAAAGTTTTATTCCCCTTACAGCAAAAATCAATTTTATATTTTGAGAATAGTGTAGCAGTTCGGAAGTCTTGAGCTACATACTCACCAATTGTGTGTTTTTGTAATGTTTTCATGTGAATATTTTTATATTTCAATATTACAAAACAAAGCCTTCTTTGTTTTATGACTAAAATCATACTATGTTATTATTTTCAATCTTTTCTTTGTTATAAAATCTTCGAGATTATAAATGATTTTAGTACTTAATGGTAAATAAAAACAATGATCACTCTAAAAGATAAAATACTTAAATTAAAAAAGGAGAAGAATGCTGTTATTTTAGCACACTATTATCAAGATTCAGAAATTCAAGAAATTGCCGATTATGTTGGAGATAGTTTGGGTTTGTCACAAGAAGCAACTAAAGTTGAGGCTGAAATAATAGTATTTGCTGGTGTTCATTTTATGGCAGAAACAGCTAAGATTTTAAATCCAACAAAAAAGGTCATACTTCCTGATTTAGAAGCAGGTTGCTCATTAGCAGCTTCATGTCCACCACATCTTTTTAAGAAATTTATTGAAACTCACCCAAATCATATTGCTATTACCTATGTGAATTGCTCAGCAGAAATAAAGTCTCTAAGTGATATAGTTTGCACTTCTTCTAATGCATTAAAAATTGTTGAATCTGTTCCTAAAAATAGGTCAATTATTTTTGCACCTGATAAAAATCTTGGTAACTATATTATTCAGAAAACAGGAAGAGAAATGCTTCTTTGGGATGGTTCTTGTGTGGTTCATGAAGCTTTTTCTTTAGATAAATTAATTGAACTTCATAAAAAACACCCTGATGCAAAAATAATAGCTCATCCTGAATCTGAAACTCATATTCTTGAAACTGCGAGCTATATAGGTTCGACATCGGGAATGATTAATTATGTAAAAATTAGTTCGAGTAATAAATTCATTGTGGCTACTGAAGCTGGTATTTTGTATAAAATGCAACAAGAAGTTCCTAATAAGATATTGATTCCCGCACCTTCACAAGAAGACAATACTTGTGCTTGTAGCGAATGTGGTTTTATGAAAATGAATACTTTACAAAAAGTATATGATTGTTTACGAAATGAAGCTCCCGAAATTACCATTTCTGAGGAGATTAGAACAAAAGCACTAATTCCTATTGAACGAATGCTTGAATTATCCTGATAATGAAACATAGCGATTATTTAATCATAGGTTCTGGTGTTGCGGGATTAACTTTTGCAATAAAAATTGCTGAAAAATTTCCACTTAAAATGGTGACAATAGTTACTAAGTCTAATGAGGAAGAGTCGAACACGAAATATGCTCAAGGAGGAATTGCTGTTGTCTTGAACAAAATAGATGACAATTTTAGAAAACATATTGAAGATACTCTTATTTGTGGAGACGGACTATGTAATAAGGAAGTAGTTGAAATGGTTGTTACAGATGGGCCAAAGCGATTAAAAGAGTTAATTGATTGGGGAGCCAAGTTTGACCAAAACAATGAAGGAGCATTTGATTTAGGAAGAGAAGGAGGTCATTCTAATAACAGAATTGTTCATCATAAAGATCAAACAGGTTACGAAATAGAACGGGCTATTTTAAAACAAGCTCATCGTCAAAATAACATTAAAATTTTCGATTTTCATTTTGCCCTTGAGTTAATTTCAGAAAATAATTGCTGTTATGGAGCCTATGTTCTGAACGAAAAGACAAGTGAAATTTCAATTTTTCAAGCCGATTTTACTCTTTTGGCTACAGGAGGCATTGGTCAAGTTTATGGTCATACAACAAATCCATCAATTGCTACTGGAGATGGAATTGCGATGGCCAATAGAATAATGGCGACAACAAAAGAAATGGAATTTATTCAATTTCATCCAACGGCACTATACAATAAATCGTTCACTTCAACATTTTTGATTTCAGAAGCTGTAAGAGGATTTGGCGGATATTTGCGCACTAAAGATGGGGAGCGTTTTATGATGAACTATGACAAAAGAGGTGATTTAGCTTCTAGAGATATTGTATCGCAAAGCATTGATATTGAGTTGAAAAAATCTGGAGATGAGTGTGTATATTTGGATTGTACCCACTTGAATATACTTTCATTCACACAACATTTCCCTCTGATTTATAGCAGTTGTAAGGCTATTGGAATTGATATAGAAAAACAATGGATTCCTGTTCTTCCTGCCCAACATTATTTATGCGGTGGAATTTCAGTTAATACAAATGGTCAAACGTCAGTAAACAATTTGTTTGCATGTGGTGAATGTTCACGTACAGGCTTACACGGAGCAAATAGATTGGCTTCTAATTCTCTTTTAGAAGCATTAGTGTTCTCAAATAGAATATATAATTATCTAGCAAGTTTACCACTTTTAGAAAGAACAAAAAGTAAGGTTTTTCCAAAATGGAAAGATTGTAACTCTGAAAATGTAGATCAGACTATTGTCATAAAAATGAAAACACAATTACAAATTTTGATGCAAAAAAAGATTGGAATTGTTCGAAATGATAGTGATTTGATTGAAGCCAAAAAACAGATTGAATCATGGAATGCCGAATGCATCAATATTCAAAAAAAATATAGAGTTACCAAAGAATTTTATGAACTAAGAAATATGATTGAAGTTGCTCTTTTAATTGTAAGAGGATCAATTGAGCGAAATGAAAATCGAGGAGGATTTATGAAAGTTAATACTTTAAAAACCGCCAATTCTGATTAAGCTTCCCAAAATCAACATTGTAACAGCAATTGAAGTAACCAAAAAAATGAATATCCATACAATATATGAATGCTTATTTTGAAGTTTTGGGAAAAGAAATTTAGCCGCTGTGAATGCTAAAAGTATTGTACAGAAAAAGAGAATTAATTTTAGGTTTACTATTTTTTCAACTGAGCTTTCAAAAGAAAACCATTTATCTACTGAAACATCATAATTATAAGCCATAATGATTCCTGTGGTGAGTAATAGTAACAACGATGGAATTCCTATAGGCTCAAAATTTTTTCTAAAAAGATTTATCTCATTTAGCGATTTATTTTTAATGGACTTTGGAACGTACCTGAGTAGTAAAATCAAATGCCCTCCAATCCAAATAGTTGCGGCTAATAGATGAATGATAAGCACTATTTGATGTTTCATCACATTAATGTTTTATACATCATTGCAGCTGAAATATTTAATGCTCTATTTTTTATTTCATCTGCTTTTTTCCCTTCAAATATTTCATCAACGGTTTTGGTGAAAAGCATATTCCAGTGATTAAAATGGCTGGGGTTTAATGGGCTTTTTTGGTGTAATTCTTTGTGTTTTTCCATTGGATTTCCATCATAGTCAGCAGTGTAAAAAAGGATGTTTTCCCAAAAATCATACATCTTAGGCAAATGTTTTTCCCAATTTACTTTTGCTACATCATTAAACAAATAACCGATGACCGCATCTGTTTTTATTTTATCGTAGAAAGTGTTTACTAACTTTTCAATGTCTTTTCTATTTCTTATATCTGTTTTCATTTTACAAATCTTTTTTATTAAACTTTTTTAATGAGATAATAAAGGGAATAATTGCCCATAGGCTTAATAATAAAAAAGAAACTATTAATCCTGTTGAAGTTCCAAAGAAGTCTTTAAAAATAGCGCCGGTATAACCCATCATTGCAGAAACATCAAGATGCAACAGAATTTGAATTCTAGCTAAATCAATTGGGCTAAAAGCAGTAATTCCTACCATAGCATTTTCTATTGGATAATCTTGAAACTGAAATAAGAGAAACAAAACTATACCATCAAAAAGTAAAGCAAAAAACAACCAAGTCATAATTGCAATTCCAATTCCTTTGGCTTTATCTCTTGTTAAAATAGAGCTTAAAAAAGCTAATGCAGTAAAAATTACGGTTATCAAACAACCATTAAACAACATCATAAAACCAACACTATCGGGAGAATTAATTAACAATGGAATTCCTGCGCCAATGAAAAAAGCTAAAATCAGTGATAGAGAAAGTCCAAAAAATAAACTTATCCAAATTTTTCTTCTTTTGATAGGTTGACTTAGCAAAAGTTCAATAAATTCAGAGCTATTATATAAATAAATCGTTGCAAAAAGTATGGAAACCAATGGAACCGTAAATAGAATTACATTCAAAACGGTTAGAAGACCTTTGGCTGAATTGTCTTCTAAAGCAAACGAACTCCATGATAAAATCCCCAAAATAATAGTGTATGCCAAAACTATTTTACTTTTTAGAATGTCGAGCAATATGATTTTTATAATTCTGTTCATGATGCAGTTTCGAGTTTCGGGTTTTGAGTTTCGGGTTGCTTTTGTTTTAGAATACTGGCAATAGCTTTTGAAATTTTAGTTTCGTTAGTTTCTGCTTTTAAATCATCCACTTTTTTATGAAAATGAACTTCTCCTTCTTGCATGAAAATAATTTCGGTAATCAAATCGTCTAATTCACTCAAGAGATGTGATGTTATAAAGATGAGTTTCCCTTTTTCTTTTTCTTTAATGATTTTTTCTTTCAAAATTTCGGATGCCAATGGATCTAAACCTGCCGTTGGTTCATCTAAAATCAGTACTTCTGGATTGAATAGAAATGCTAAAACGGCACTCACTTTTTGAGTTGTTCCACCCGAAAGTGTTCGCATTTGCTTGTCGAACATTTTTTCTAATTCAAATGCATTTAATAAATCTTCATCTAATTCATGATTAGAATTCCTGATTTTTTTAATCATTTCGATGATTTGACCAATTGTCATGTTATCTGGATAACGACCAATTTGAGGCATATACCCAATTTTTTCACGGTAAACGTATTCTCCAACTACCGATTTGCCGTTAAAAACAATCGAACCTTTATCAGGTAAAACCATTCCTAAAATGGATTTTATTAGTGTTGTTTTGCCACAGCCGTTGGGACCGATTAGTGCAATACATTCGCCTTTTTTGCAAAGAAGATTTACGCCTTTTAGCACTTCTAACTTTCCGAATTTTTTACTTATATTTTGTATTTCAATCATAATGGCAACGATTTCATTAAAGGCGCATTGTCTATAAAATTATCGGGAGTTATGCTTGGTAAAACTTTTTCAGATTTGTCTAAAAGCGTAATCATAAAACTTCTGTACAATAACATAGACGAAGGCGTTTTTTCAGTCAAAACCGCAAATAAACTCAGTGGATGATAGGGAACATCGCCAATTCCATTTTTGTCTAAATCGTATCCTTCGTATTTGTCCCAATAGTTACTGTTGAAAGTATTTAAAACTAGGCTTCCGTTAGTGCTTATGTCAAAAGTATTTTTTAGATAATTATTGTTTACAACTTCGTTATCCATGCAACTTGCTTGAATTTTCATTCCCCAACCATTCGATTCAAAAACGTTTTTTTCAACCTTGATTCTTGAAGTACCTTCCATGTAAATTCCCGATGTGTTTCGGGCAAACTTGTTATTGAAGATATAGCTATCAGCAATTTCTTTAAGCAATAAACCATAAGCAGAATCGCCCCAGTTTTCTTCAAAATAATTGTTATACATTTTTACATTTTTAGTAAACATCACGGCGACACCAGCACCATTATTTTTAAAAACATTCGTTATGTAAGCATCATCGTTAGAAAACATAAAATGCAAGCCATAACGAATGTTTTTATTAGAAATATTTCTCCAAATGATAGATTGTGTTACAAATTCAAAATAAATTCCATCGCGATGTCCCGAAATTTTATTCGCAATTATTTGAAGATTATCGCTTTTCCAACAATGAATACCATTTCCAATAAGTTGTTCTTGTTTCCCATAAGCGGTAATTTTATTGTTTTTGATCAGGCAATTTTTAGAATTCTGAAGATAGATTCCGAAAAAATTATTATCAAGAACATTGTTCTCGATTTTGACAAAAGATTTATCATACACTTTGATTCCACATGGATCTTCTAGTGAAGCATATCCTGAATTGATTATTTTAAATCCTTTTATTACTACATTATCTGCATTGATAGAAACTACTTCAAACTTATTTTGTCCATCCAAAATTGGGAAATTTTTACCAAGAAAAATTATTTTTTTGTTGATTAGAATATTACCTTCTTTATAAACTCCACTATTCACAATAACAGTATCACCATCGGCAGCCAATTGAAGTGCTTGCTTGATTTTTTTGACAGGGTAGCTGCTTCCTACTTGAATGGTCTTAGCATTTGAAATAGAAATTAAGAGAGAAAATAATATGCAGATTAAATTTTTCATTTATACGAATCATAAATTTGTTTCCAAGTCATTGGATCAGCATTTAATTTGGTTTGGAATTCTTTTTGTTCTTTATCAGATGAAAATGCGGCAAGATTTCCTCGCATTGGAGAATTAATTGTACCTCCTTTTAAGTAATAGCATTTTTCTGCTGGAAACAATTCATTTTCTTTCAAATAATCATTCACAAAAAAATGATTTACTGGAGTTTGATTTGATTTTGCAAATTGAATCATGCAAGCAACATCATCAAATTTGTAATATCTACCTTTTGTAGTGATTAATTCAGATCCGAATTTTCCATTAGCTATGGTCATTTTACAGAAATCGCACATATCAGTATTTAGGTTAATTGGTTTTGGTTCATTTGAACCACAAGAAACCATAAGAAATGCTATTAATACTATAAAAAGTGATTTCATAATTTGTCTTTTTTAGCGTATAATTTATATTCTTTAAAAATAATAAAAAACAATAAAAGACCACAGGCAGTCAGCATCCAACCACCAATATCTGGAATAGAATAGGCTCCAAAATTTAATAATTGTTTATACCCTATTAAAGGCGGTTGATAGGCCATTCCTGGTACTTTTATGGCTGCATTAGGATCTAAATTATGTCCGTATTCGTAATTCCATCTGTAGAAATCTATTGCGGCCAAAATCACAAAAAGAATGTAAGAAATAAAGAATGCTAAAACTGCTTTTCTTTTTGCTACAAAAATTAGCAACAAAGAAATTACAGCAAAACCTCCAAAAATATAAGGCAATACGGTGAATTCGAAAAAGTTTTCGGTATGCAAAGTTGCCATTCCGATGTAATGATTTAAACCGTTGATGATTTCTACATCACCACCAATTTTATTAGCATGTAATTTTAACACTAACCCTTCGGGATATTGTGGCGCTTCTAATTCAATTTGCCACATTGGAAAAAAAAGCGAACCTATAAATAACGTTGCTATTATCAACAATATCAGTTTTGATACCATTGAAATTTTTGATTTTTTCATTTTGATTTGTTTTAAAAAGAATTAGTGACTAGAAATTAGTGATTAGCATTCGTACTATTCGCTAATTTCAAGTCACTAATCACTTATCTTTATTTTGTAGCAGCTGGTAAATTAGTACCAACACTCCATGTAAGTGGAACTGCACTTCCTGCTGGAGAGACTCTCACATATCCTTGCATTTCTTGGTGTAAAGCACTACAAAAATCGGTACAATACATAGGGAAAATACCTACTCTATTTGGTTTCCATTTAAGTGTTGCTGTTTCACCTGGCATGATTAGTAGTTCTCCATTATCGGCACCTTTTATAGCAAAACCGTGTGGAACATCCCAATCCTGTTCAAGATTAGTTACATGGAAATAGACTTCGTCGCCCAATTTCACACCTTCAATATTATCTGGTGCAAAGTGAGATCGAATAGAAGTCATATAAACATGTACTTGATTTCCTTGTCGAACAACTTTTGCTTCTTTTTCCCCTTTTGTTACAAATGGATGATTGTTATCGGCAATTTTATAGAATTTCAATTGACCATTATTTCTAATCAAATCTGCTGGAGCAGCTTGAGCATAATGTGGTTCTCCAATTGTTGGGAAGTCTAATACTAATTCCATTTTATCACCACTTATGTCAAATATTTGAGCAGATTGTGCTAATTCTGGTCCAGTGGGCAAATATCTGTCTTTAGTAATCTTGTTATAAGCAATTAGATATTTTCCAAACGGTTTTTTAGAATCGCCACCAGGAATACACAAATGCCCAACAGAATAATATGTTGGAACTCTATCCAAAACTTTCAAAGATTTTATATCCCATTTTACCACCTCAGAAGAAACAAAAAAGGTAGTATATGCATTTCCTTTTCCATCAAATTCGGTGTGTAATGGGCCTAAACCTGGTTTTTGAACTTCTCCATGAAGAGCAGCTTCATATTTTATTACATTAATTCCTCCATAATTTCCATCAAATTTTTTGTTTTTGATTGCATCTTGTAGTTTATCAAAACTAAACACAGGGATTAATGCTGCTAATTTTCCAGAACCAACAATATATTCTCCAGTTGGGTCAACATCACAACCATGTGGTGATTTTGGACATGGTATCATGTAGCAAATATCTTTTAGTTCTGCTGCATCAAGCACCATAACTTCGTTTTTAATCTCAGAAGTTGCAGTATGTGTTTTTTCATTCCATTTGTTGTGTGCGTATTTTACGACTTGTTTTTTTGCCTTTCCAGATTTTAGATATTCTTCGGCTTTTTTCCAATTGACAGCCATAATAAAATCTTTGTCTTTTTGAGAAGCATTTACTTCTAATAAAGTATTTGCTTGTTCAGTATTATAACAAGAGAAGAAAAACCAACCATGTGACTTCCCTTTTCCTGCATGTGAAAGGTCAAAGTTTACACCTGGAGTTACAATTTGAAATGCTAAATCCATTTCGCCTTCTTTTCCTACTTTTACAAAACTAATATGACCTTTAAAATTTTCTTTATAGGTGTTGATTGCCACATCACCATTTGAATAATCTGCTGGAACACTAAAACGTGTTCCTGCAACAACATATTCAGTATTCTCTGTGATGAATGGAGAAGAGTGATTTCCTCCACTGTTTGGCAATTCAATAATTTCTGCTGTTTTAAAAGTTTTTAGGTCAATACGAGCAATACGAGGTGTATTGTTGGCATTACCAAAAACCCATCGACCATCAACTTCGCCATTAGTTTGAGAAAGTTCAGTATGATGCAAATCATCCCAAGGAACAAATCCTTGTGAAGTGTTCAACATAGGCTTAGTTTCTTCGCTATAACCCCAACCTTTTTCAGGATCTACAGAAAAAACAGGAATTACTCTGAATAATCTTCCACTCGGAAGACCATAAACACTCAATTGTCCACTAAAACCTCCAGATACGAAGTTATAAAACTCATCATATTTTCCTGGTGCTACATATGCTTTCTCAGCATTTCCAGCAACAGCGTTACCTGTATTTTTTGGTTTACATGATGTAAACAAAGCACTAAATATAGCAACAGTAAAAGCTGCTATTACAAATTTATTTTTCATGTTTTTGAAATTAAAATTCATCTTATTACTTTCACTCAATAAGATGCATTTGTTATTTTATTATTTTACACCGTCAATTTTTCGCATATATTCAAGAATATTTCGTGCATCATCATCTGATAATCCTTGATTTGGCATTCGAACAAGGCAAATTTCCAATTGTGCTTGAACTTCTGGATCTTTATCAATCATTGGATCTGGATTGGTAATAAAGTTCATAATCCATTCAGGTTTTCTCCTTTCGGTTACACCTTTCCATCCTGGGCCAACCAGTTTTTCATCAGTTGGTTTATGACAAGAGGTACATTTTACTCCTGCAACTTCTTCTCCTTTGGTAGCCATAGCTTGATCTAAAGCAGCTCCTAGTTCAACGGTTGTAAATTTACCTTCACCTCTTTTAGGGTCGTAAGAAGATGGATCAGAAGGCGTAGATTCAGTATTGGGTTTTGAAGGATTGTAATCTTCTCCTTCTTTTTCTTTTTTGCCACATGAAAATAACATTACGGCTGTTGTGATTAACACTACTAATTTTTTCATATTGTTTTAGTTTAAAATAATACCCCAAAGTTCTGAATTGAATGGAGTTAAATTTTATGACTGCAATCATAAAGGAGATAGTTTTTTACAGTGTTTTTTTTGTAAAAAAGAATGGGAGTATAAGGCAATAGTAAATTTTGCTTTATATTTATAAGGTATATTTCAAGTAAAGGGTTTGCCCTTCAAATTATTAATAGACTTGGAACAAAGATTTTAAATTATTAAATACAAATAAAAACTCTATTTTGTTTAAATGCATTTAAGGCAAAAAAAAAATGTTTGCCCTAAAAGACAAACATTTTATACTATTATTTCGTTTTCATATATGTAAAATTTATTTGTAAGCGGTCATATATGGTATCGCTTTTTTATTTATTGGTGTTTGTTTGCACAAACTCATTGTTAATGGCGATTTCATTTTATTTCTTTTTGAAACCACAAAACTGAAAATTTTGAATTGTATTGAATGGAGTAGTGTGATCTTCAGTAAAACAATTAACCGCTTCAAAGCTATCTTTAAATGTTTGTTTCATTATATTTTCTGAATATTGTTTTATTTCTAATCCGCTGCATTTTAGTGGGCCGTTTTCTGAAAAAGTTCCTAGTAGAAAGTTCCCGTTATTTGAAGTATTTTTATTGACTAATGCTACATATTTATCTATATTTTCTTCTTCGGTTAAGAAGTGAAAAACAGCTCTATCATGCCAAAAATCAAATTTGATGTTTGTTTCAAATTCTGTAATATCAGAAACTATCCAATGCACTTTATTTGCCTTTTTACCTAGACGTTTTTTAGCTCTTTCAAGTGCAAATTCTGATATGTCTAAAACCCAAATATTTTCATATCCATTTTCTAACAAAGCATCTACTAAGTTACTGTCGCCACCACCGATGTCAATTATATTTGCGGATTTTGAAAGTTGTAGACTTTCAATATACTTCATTGAAGTTGTAGGATATGTTTGTGTCCAACTTACTTCGTTTGGGTTTTTTGTTGCAAAAACGTTTTCCCAATGTGATTTGTTATTTTCCATGTTTGATTTATAATTTGAATCTGTAAAACTGTTCAACATTATATCTTTTGCTTACTAAAACACAAACTTGATTACTAATTAATTCTTTTGTATTTTTCAAATGCTCAATAATTTGCTCTTTTGTATATAACTGTTCTAATTTTTCGATGTCTTGATCAAATGTATCTTTAGTTGTTGCATACATAGCTCTAGGAATTATACTATCTAAATCTGTTTTGAGATTAAGTTTGCTATAATCCATATCCCAAAATAAGTGTTTT
Organism: Flavobacterium sp.; assembly: GCA_041917555.1. Lineage (GTDB taxonomy): Bacteria > Bacteroidota > Bacteroidia > Flavobacteriales > Flavobacteriaceae > Flavobacterium. The sequence goes on from JAYRXL010000075.1 coordinate 111,378, forward strand.
GGGAATATTGTCGTTATGTTTATATTTTGCTTCATTACATTTTATGTAAGTATTTATTTTTTTTCAGATAGTCCTTTTAAAATCAAACCAAATGCCAAAATACCAATACCCCAATTTCGTGTTTTCTTATTTGAAGAACTAAAACCATCAAGAGCAAGAACAGTTCCACTTAAAGTTAATAGATTGCCAAATTTGTCAACTTGCTCACTAACTTCTCGACCTAAATGAACCCAATTTTTAAAGTGTTCACAATTATTAGAGAAAAGACCATAACTGTTTTCTCCAATTTTTGAAAATGCTCTTTCAATAGCACTTCTTCGTTCTATAAAATTGCCTTTGAATTTTTCAATTCTTTCAGGGTTATACTTTTTTAATTGTTCTTCAATTTCTTTCTGAGGAATAATTTGTATTCCTTTAGTAAAGTTTGCAACAAATTGAGGTTGGTTGAATTCATTTTTACCTAAATAAATTGCAAAATGATCTACCATACCCATAAATTTTTTTCTCAACACAATTGCATCAGCTGGTTGTAACTTGTTTGATTCTATAAACTGATATATATTCATAATAAATTATTTTTTTGACAAAGTTAAGTTTGAATGTGATTTAAAATATTTGACTTTCGCAAAAGTCAACTGAAAGTTATTATTATAATTACTTTAAATCAAGCCAATTTTTAATCTTAGACTTTATTTTATTATACTCCGTTGCATTTTTTTTAATAGAATAATTTAAGTGTTTTATTTCTTTTTCAAATAAAGAATTTTTGTCTTGGTCAATACTATACTGTTTTAAAGCAATGAAATGACCTTTTTTAATTTTAGGTTTTATAAAATCCAAATGATATAGTTCATCAAAAAGGATGATGATAAAATTTACTTTTTCCTTATTGAAAACAACTTCAATAGGTTCTGAAGAAAATAATTTTTTAAAATCCTTGATTGAATAAATAATTTGTTCAGACTTTAAATTTTTAGCTAGCTCATCGAGAATGTAATTTTTTGTATTCCAATAGTAGTATACAAGTTTGTTGTTTTCCTTTCGACTTTGATTAATTGCAATATATTCACTTATTTTCTTTAATGGAATTAATTTTTGAAAATCAACATAATTATAGCCATTAAGATTACAGATTGTTTTGATTTGTTCATCAAGTGAGGCAATTTCATTATGATTTATAGTGCCTTCACTGAAAAACTTTTTTATAATAAAATTTGCGATATCGGAAATTAAATACTCTAAATAAGCTTTTTCCTCTAAATTACTAACATTTCTTAAGATTGAGTTTACTGAACTAATAAGTGAAGTTGCTATTGTATTAAAGTTATTTAAATCAGCATTAATTGAGTCTATATGTTTTTCAATTATATCATATAGATTATATTCTCGAAGTTTATCAATTGCAATTTGAGTATCATTAAAAAAAATATCTTCAATTATTTTATTTAAAGTTAGTTTCATCTTTATTCATTTTTACAGCTAATGAAAAACAATTAATATTATTACATTCCAAGTTCTTAATTGATAAATAAAAACTTGTTTGTATCTAATATTTTTAATACTTCATTTATTTTATATGGTTTTGATTTATGATTGTAATATATTTCTTGAACATCATTTTTTAGTTTATTTAAATAAAACAAATCAACATTTACAGCTTTAAGTTCATTAATTTTAAATTTGTTTATTGAATCTATAGTTTGAGAACATATTAATTCATCATTGGATTTACATATATTTATTATAGCCTCATACGATATTCTCAATGGGGAATAATGACTACCAAATAAATCTTCCAAATTTTTCAATGGAAGGCATAATTCAAAAGTTTTGACTAATGTGTCAATTGCTTTTGAGTTTGTGAAATTTTTCCAATCATCATTTCTAAATTCAAATTCGCTACTTAAATTGTTATCTATTTGATTTTTTATAATTGTATAATACCTATCAAAAGCAAATTCATAATTTAAGCTAATTAGTTTTCGTATAATTTCCTTTTCTGTGAATATATTATTAGCTATTAATTCGGATTGTTTGTTTATTATAAAATCAATAATAATATCATTTTGATTTTGTTTAGATATTAACTGAAAAATACAATTATATAAAAATCTATAGGTTTCATCATTAGTTACAGACGAATAATTTAAAAGCTCTTTTAGAATTAAAATGTCATTACTATAAAAATTCTCGATTATTTCTCCTGCATAATAGTAATTACCATTATCTAAAAAAAGATAAATTTTAGACTTTAAATCTAAATTTAAGTAATCAATTCTAATATTATTTTCTATGCAATATTTTAGATGATTACAAAAACTTGAAGGACTGAGATTATTTCTATTTAGATTATTTAAAATACGATTATTAATGTTTTCTATATTTACAATACCATCTAAATATTCTGTATTTATACCTTGTTCAATCGTGTTGAACCACAATAAATCTAAAAGTAATTCCTCATCAAGACTAAATTTAAAATATTTCTGGAATTTATAAATTGCTTCAAATAAATAATACTTATCATAATCATAGGTTTCATTAATTGATAAGTGATTAATATAATATTCTTTCGCTAGAGTAGTGTTTTCTTCACACCAATTTTTAATATAATCTTTTTGAATATCTGATATTATGATTTTCTTCCCTTTTTCTTCTTTCGGTAGATTGTTAACTATATCAAAAATTATATTGAGATTTGAATTTACTATTTCATTGTGCACATTTTTTTTGTTCAGCTTTTTTCCTTTTGGGTAATTATCTCTTAAAATTTCATATAAAAGATGTTTTGCATTTTCAGTTACTTTTTTTTGCAATTCGAAATCATCATAGTATCTATGGTAAAACTTATCAATATCATCAAAGCTTAAATCATTTTTATTTAAATATTCATAAAGTATAATAATTTGATTTGTGATTTCTTTTTTATCAAATAAAACGTCAAAATTTTTCTGATTTCTTTCACTCCAAAATCTGTTTCTGTCGTTTCTATCATCTTGACTAAATTTGTCTTTAAAAATATATTTAGAATTAGATTCAATATATTCTTCAAAATCTTTACTTAATAAAAAATTTCGGTGGCTTAATACATTTCTAAATTGCTGCAAAAATTCCTCATTTAAAATTCCATTAACATATTTTCTTAGGATTATATCAAATTCGTCATGTGTTGTAATTTCGGCTAAAAAATGTTTTCGATCAGAATTACCAACTATTGATTCAATTATTATATCAAAAAGTTGTTTTTCTATTCCACATGATTTTGCAACTTCTAAAAGTAACTTATCTTCATAGTAATTAGCTTTATCATTTATTACAGCATCGGATATTAACTTTATTAAGTAGTCATGAAACTCAGGTTTATTCTTGAAAAACTCGTTTATATGTGATAGAAACTCTTTTATTATGCTTTCTTTGAATTGATAATTTTTTTGATTTTCAATAGAAAATTCGTATATCAATAATAATATATTGCCATCATTTATTTTTGTAAATAAATTAAAAATATTGTCTTTAGTTGAAGTTATTGAATTGTATTTTGATACAGTTTTCCATTTTTTATTTCCAATTGATTTTTCTAATATTTCTAAGAAATAATTAATGTTTTTAATTACTGATTGAATAGGAACTGAATATATTATTGAACTAATTATTTCTTTATCGTCTCTTTCATAAAGCAATTCTATAATCTTATTAAAGAATATTATGTCACTATTAATATTTAAACTTTTAGAGAGCATTATTGCATCCTGAATTAAGTAAACATAATTTACATCATCATCGTCACTTTCTTTAATTATATTAATAATATTCATTTTTAATTCCTCGAAAAACATTTCTGGAACATTCATATAAGAAAGAAGCTTTATTGCTGACATTCTAGCTCTTCTATGAATTTTTGTATCTTTCATATTAGAGATTAAATATTCTATGTTTGAATTACATTCACTAAATGAAGCAATGCCTTTAGCATCGTTAATCCATAAATTGTCTTCAATGCAATTTTTTGTAAACAAACTAATCAGAACTTTAGATTTTATATCTTCTGTAATTCTATCCGAGTCTGCATTAAAAAGTATTTCGTAATCATTTGAAAGAAGCCAATTGATTAAGGAATTATATATAGTTTCATCTGAAATAAGGTTCAACATAAAGCTTACAACATTATACCATGTAGGATGAACTTTATTTATATTATTGTCAATTCTAAGTAATTTTATAATTTCATCAAAACTTAATTCGGATACTATTTTTGCAACAAAATATTCTTGAATATTTTTAAGAACAAAACTCCAATTTTCAGATAAGTTCTCTTCCAAAAATGAATTCTTTGCCAAACTTATTTCATCAACATTCGCTACTCTTTTAATTTCTGAAGCTGTCAAAAAAGGTTTTTGCATTGATTCTAAAGCAAATGCAATTTTTTGAGTATAACTAATAATTCTATCTTTATCAAATTCTATATCATTACTAAATTTATTTAGTTTATCATGATTCAATCTAGAATTTACAAATTCTTGAATAAGTATTGCTTTGTTAGTTAAAACTTGATTATTCTTAATAAAATAATTTCCTATTAATTCTAAATAAAATGGATTTTCTAAAATATCTCTATTTTTATAAGTATCAAATGTTTTATTATCTTTTAAATTCAAATCAAATTTATTTTTAAGAAACTGTAAACCTTTAGAAATACTAATCTCATTTAAAAAATAGGTATCGAAGTTACTAATCTCTTTGATATATTTGTTGTAAATGTTAGTTCTACAACTAAGTATAAATTTGAATTTATTATTTTCAAATAATTCTGCATTATCGGTTGTAAAAAGCCTTAACTTATTACTAAAATCTATGATGTTTTCAATTTCATCAATACCATCAAAAATTATTATTTGATTAGGAATTAACTTAAAGTTAATTGGTAGGAAATCTTCAATTCTAGAAGTTACTGTAAAGTTTTTAAGAATTTTAAAAGTAGGTATGATGTTTATTTTATCCCTAACTTTCCATAATTTTATTGCAAGTCTTTTTAATTCAGAAGTTTTTCCAAAACCTGGATTGCCTAATAGAATAATGCCAAAACTATTAGATTTAATTACTGAAAGAACTGTTTTTTTATATGAAATTGGGAAGTAATATTCATATTCTCTTTTTTGATTTTCTCTAACAGATCTTTTGATATGAAACTTGTCAACATCAATATTGCCAATATATTTTTCTTTATCTTGTTCATCAATAACTATTTTCTGTAAGTTTTTGTTTGAAAAAATATATTTATCAAATTGGTTTAGTATATCTACTCTTTCATTGTTATCTATTACTGGAGCACCTTTTAAATATGCTTTTTTGTAGATTTCAGGGTAAAGAGAAAAATATTTGTGAATTTCTGTTTCCGGACTTAAAAAAGCAACTTTAAAATTATTGTTTGCAAGACTTTCTAAAAAAGGTTTGTTTCTAGTTTCTTCAAAAATATTTGTGAAGTTCCGTTTTGGAGATATGAAAAGTACTAAATCTATATTTTCATGTGTTGTAGCGATTTGAGGTAATTTAATTATTGCATCAGTATAATTTAATTCTGTTGTATAATCTTTACATTCACTATAAATTACTTTACTTAAATATTTGTTATCAATTATTTCAATTGCATTATCATACCCATCTTGAGAACCTGAAACTTGGATTCTTTTGCGTACAACTGTGTATTTTAATTCCCTAAAAATCAATTCAAGAAATTCAATAGCTAATATTTCTAAATCTCCTCCTTTTTTCATACTTTTTCTTAAACTTAGAGTAATTAATTTTACTATTTAAATGCTTTCCCCATTATTTCCTGTTCACTTCTTGCAATTCCAATCTCTTTTGCTATTTTTTTCCATTGGCTTACACTTTCTAGTACTTCGTGGATTATAGCTTCCATTTGTTTGTTGTCTAATCTAAAATATTCACCAACTGTCTTAGCTAGTTCAAAATCTAAGGCATTATTATCCATATCGATGTTTAATGCTAAACCGTCTTTGTCTATTGATGGGTTGAGGTCGTAGGCAGGAGATAAAATCCAACCATCTTTGGTGAGAATGAAACCATGGTTTCGCAAATGGTCGTCTGTGTTGGATATAGCGATATTAAATACTATTCTTCTCCACAATTGGTGTAGGTTTTCTTCAATGTTTGCGCCATAATTGCTTATGAATTCTGCTAAATCTAAATAACTAGCTGGATTGTCACGAATGGTATCTTCGTTGTTTGCAGTCATTGTCATTGCAGATGCAAAGTGAATTCTTTCTCCGTTTTCACGGTCAAAGCGTTTGGTAAAAAATGTATTGTAATTGCCTGAAATTTTTTCCATTCTGCATGGTGCCATGGTAATCCCTGCATCGCAAGCTAATAGATAAGCTAAATATTCCCAAGCGGCTTTGTCTATGGTATCGTTTTTGGAAGGAAATTTTGCAATCCAAAGTTCTTTATTTTCATCTAAAATATTGGCTTTTGGTCTTGCACCACCTAATGATGAACCTGGTGCCATTAAAATTGCCAACCATTTTTTTACTTCATCATTATTTTCGTCATTTTCAAAACTATTGGCCGCATGTTGTAATTCGCGAATTGACGACCATGGAGGAGTAGGAGCTTCGTTGTTATTGTCTAGAAAAGGTCCATTAAGCTCTGTTTTGAATCGTAAAGCTCCCATGCGACTTTCATCGTACACGCCTAGTAAATAGTCTATATCATATAAAGTTGGCGTTTTTTCATTTTTCGCTTTGGCTTGTTGTGCAGCTCTTCTTTTCATTAAAGTACGTCCCCAAGTATCGGGCATACTGTCTAAGAATACTCCAAAATTTTCTTTACCGTTTGGGAATTGAGTTCCTTTGTATAATTGAATATCTGGATCTAACAGGAACTTTTGTTCGCTTTTTAACCAATCGTCACTGTACTCAAAGCTAAAAGCTTTTTTTGCTTTTGCAAAGTGTGCTGAGAGCGTGCCAATTATTTTAGGTTCTGGCATTCCTTTCCAATGTGCGTAAACGTATATATCAGTTTTTGTGGACATTTTAGATGGTTGGATTTTTTAATTTAAAAGGTTCTCGATATAATTTTCATTCCATTGCATTGCGTGAAAATCACTCGAACTGACGCTTCATTTATAATTTACAGTTATTTTAGAAGTTCTAGGTCTTGTAATTTTCTTCCTAATTCATCATCTGCTGCTAATTTTAGAAAATCATCTTGAAGTCCTAATACCCTTAATACATTAAAATAAGCACCAATAGCTACACTAGGATTACCTTTTTCTATTTGGTATAAAGTAGTTCTCACAATATCTGCTCTTTCAGCTACTTGTATAGCTGTTAATTTTCTTCTTTTTCTTGCTAACTTTATATTTTCTCCCATCTGTTCTAATAGTATTAGATGCTTAGGAAATAGGGTTTGTTTTTTTCTACTCATTTTGCTAATGTACATTACTATGAACAAAATTAGTTTTTTTGTTCATAATAACAAACATTTTTAATTTTATTTTTATTTGCACTATTACCATCTATTTTATTTACTATTTCTTTATCTATAGTTTTATTTGGATTTTTTGTCCCAATTATTTGCCATATTTGGGACAAAGTCTGTGCTATTTCATTTGCGATTTACTACAGATTGTGTAGTGTTTTGCAAATAAAATATTTGTTAAGTTTTGGCAGTAAATAGAGTTTATTGCCGAAAGTTAATTGTTCATTTCAATATCGATATATGATTTTAAATTGTATAACTCAATTTGGTTTTCATCATCTCCTTTTAATTGTCCAATCTCAATAAATGCAATATCATTTGCAAAGGATTTTTCTCCAATTAGATGTTCGATATGAACGTAAACTGCTTCGCGAAGTCTTGGGTTGTCTTTGTGGACGATGTAGTTTTTGAGTAACACTTTTATAGCTAAGTCAGTTGGTTTGTTTGGGTTTTCTAATGGGATGAAATACATTTCGCTTATTCGTAAAGTGATGCCGTAATACTCTAGTGGTTTGTCGGTGCCTTTTTCGTATTTTTCTATGTTCATTTCGGGTTGGAGGAATGCGGTTATTTTCCAACGTTCTACAACTGGTGCATGATGAACTAGTAATTCTACTTCTTTGAATAGGTAGGGATTTCCGTTTGCTGTGATGATTAATTCGCCGCCTTTAGTTTTATTCTTGATAATGAGGTCTAGGTCTTTGTTGTATTGATGTAGTATTTCGAGTAGTTTATCGAAATGGATTTTTAGTTCGTTTTTTGAGATTTCGTTTAGGAGTAGGAAAACGAAGTTGTTTTGTTGGAAGTGGTTCCAAAAGTTGGTTATTGTGTTCATTTTGTTTCAGGTTTCAAGTTTCAGGTTGTTGGAACGCGGATGAAACGGATGCTTCGCAACGCGGATTTATACGGATTTTTATCTTTTAAAGGTTCTCGATTAGCTACGCTCAGTTCGGCTATAGCCTCGGGTCATTCTAATAAAATAGCTAGTCGCAATTTTATTAGAACACTCGAACTGACGTTAGCGTTTGTCAGGTGTTGATTTATCATAGGCAATTAGATTTACCATCTCTCGTAATCTTGAGCGAACTCGGTTGCCGTAATGTTTTTCTATTTCTGTGGCTGATAGGTTTGTGGTTATGTGGGTTTGGAGTTTTTTAGAGATGAATAGATCGTATCGGCTTAATAGAATTTCTGCCATTACATTGCATTCGTTGCCGAAATACTTTAGGTTGTTTTCTGTTCCTAAATCGTCAAAGCAGTAGGTTCTTGGTTCTGATTGATATAGTTTGCCGATGCTGTATTTGTGGATTATTTGGTAGCCGTCCTGGATAAATTCAAAGCTTATGTCTCGACACGGTTTTACGAAAAATTTATGTTCTGTTGCTGTTAGGTATTTCATTAAGTTCATCAATGATGTTTTTCCGCAGCCGATTGGTCCGGTTAATAGAATTCCCTTGTTGAGGTTTATACCGTATTGAAAACATGTTGGTTCGTCTTTTAAGAAATACGCAATTAGCTTGTAAACTATTGAATAATCGGTTTCAATGATTTTGAAATGATTGCCGTATAGTTCAACTCCTTTGTTTTCTAACCAAATGATAACCTCATCATAGCTATAATGGCTCTGAATAGTCTTTGTCGGTTGTTGTGTTGAGTTGTTTTGCTCTGTTGGGTTGTTCTGCATTTGAAATAAATTTTGGTGCGTTAATCATCCAATTTTGTGCTGCTGCTTGCCAATCGACCATTGGTATTTTGCCTCCGACTAACCAACCAACACTTTTGAAATAGTTGAAGAATTTTTGAGCTTCTTGTTCCGGAAAGTTATTTTCTTGGAAATAGGTTTTAACTTCTTCGATTAACGGATGTAACTTTTCTTCTTTTTTCGCGGAACTTTTTTCTTCTTTTGAATTTTCATTTTCTAAATTGGAATTATTTATTTCTTCAAAATTTTTTGTGAGCTTTTCCAAGTTTGAAACTTTTTTATCGTTTAAAATGTTTGTATTGTTTATATAGTTTATAGAAGGTACTACTGCTTGTTCAGTACCTGTTTCACTACTAGTACAAGACTTGTTCAAAGCTTGTTCAGAAACAAGTTCAATAAGTGGTTCATTTTTTGGTTTTCTTTCGGATTTTGGTAGCGGTTTTAAATCTTCTGAAAAGTTGAATAAAATGACATGACTGCCTTTAAATGGATTGTAGGATGGTTCGTAATTGATGTAACCCAAACTATGCAAGTTCTTCAGGCATTTATGATAGGTTGCTTTGGAACTAATTTTGCTTATTCGCATTACCTCATCGCGATTGATACTTATAGGATTTTTGAAGCGATTACAATTCCAAAATTGGAATAAAGCAATGTATAAGCTAACGTGTGTAGGGTTCAACGTTTTATCAATGGCTACTTTTTCAAAGAAACCTGTTAGGTGTTTTATGTAATTCATTTCGATTGTAATTATTTGAACAGAGTAGGCAAAGCATTTACCTTATTTCCATTTAATAACTTATCAATATCTGAATTGTCATAATACATTATGCCGCCTATTTTGGTATAGGTTAGTGTTCCATTGATACGGAGATTTTGTAAAGTACCTGGTGAGATGTTTAACAGTTTGCGGACTTCATTGGATTTGAGCCACTGTTTTGTTTGTTGTGGTTTGGATAGAATGATTTCTTTTAAATCGTTCAAAAGAAGACTTCTGAATTCGTTTAAGTCTTCGCGAGTAATTACTTCGATTGCCATAACGTATATTTTAGATTGTTATGGTACAAAATTGTAGTATTTGAATAGTTTTATTTCACAAGTCAATCACAAGTTGTGATAGATTTTTATGTAAAGTATTGTATTTATTAGTATTAATGCAAGTCGTCTGTGTTTTCCATTCGTTTTACTAATTTTTCTTTTAGTGTATTGAGGAACTTTGTTTTGTCGGATTTTCGCATTCTAATTTCAAGGAAAGCTCTATGATACTGACCTAAATCGATATTGAACACATTTTCGAAATATTCTGCAATATCTTTCAAATCTGATGCACCATTATTGAACACACCTTCGGTATGCAAAGCATATAAAAGTTCTATTAACGCGACCTTAGAACCTGTCCAATTTTGCTTGACCTTGGGATTGACTTGTGACTTTTCTTTTGGATCTCTATTTTCCATAATTAATAACTTGTCTTCAAGATAAACTTGGATTAAATCATGCGCCAAAATTTTTGCCACTTTAAAATCATGAGATGTTGAAAATGTGTGGTCTGCTTCGAAATAAAAACTATCTAATGCCATCTTAATATCAAATTTTCCTCTCGTGAAATATTTGATATCTAAGTAATTACTTCCTGTGCGATAATATCTGTAAAAATCTAAATTGTTATCGAAGTAACGTTTTAACTTATCTAATTCATTGTTTAGATATTTTTTTAAAATACGTTCGCCACCATGTGGTTTTTTGGTTTCAATTTTGAAAATTACATTGTAATATATTAGTTTTGAAGTAAACTTTGGTTTTATATTTTTGAAAAAATCTATTTCTTGTTCTTGATTTTTAAATTTTTCTTTGAGAAACAAAATTTTAAGTTTTTGAATTGAAACTATAATAATTTCAATTGCTTTTTCGCATCGATTAATTGTATCATCAAATTCTATATCTATAAAATTCAGCTGTTCATTTAAGTCTGAAAGTAATGTGTTTATTTTTAAATTCAATTCTAAAATATTTTAAAAACGTAAAACCTCTGTCATAATACCAAAACGGATTGTATTGACTTGGTGTTGAAAATAAATGTTATAGTAATCCATACCGTGATAGAATTGAACATAGAATCCAATATCTTCTAAAAATTTTGGATGATAATAAACAATTAAACTTGTATTAAGTCGGTCTATATTAAAAGTATCCCAATTATTCATATTATCAAGCATCAAAGTAGTTTCAGCTTTTACAGAAAAGTTTGCTTTTTGCTCTTTGTTTTTTATTAGATTACTTTTCATAGGAAGCTTGTAGGCTAAAAAGGTATTGTGCCATCGAAGTCCACTATATTGACCTTGAAGTTCTTCTAACATCCATTTTTTTGGATGAATTTCAATAGAGCTTTTAATAAATTTGAAGGCATTGAGTTGGTTACTGTAAGATGATTTTAAAAATCCAATTTCTATATAATTTGTTGCAAAATTTCCGGATTGTAAATTGACATCTCCATTTTCGGTATAGAAATTTCCGTTTTGACCATTCGAATGATGTGCAATTTTACCAAAAAGTGTTAATTTATTGGCTGATTCTTTATGTCCTGTTAGAAAATAAAATGCTATTTGAGGAATATAACTGGGTGTTTTTACAGGATATGAATATTCATCAAACATTCTTATAATGATTTGAGAGGTAAGTACTGCCATTAATCTTGAATCTTTACGTTCTCGAATTTTAAAATTAGGACTAACATTTGCTTCAAATAGTAAGGGTTCTAAATTACCAATATCAAAAGGAAATGTAACATGACTTTCTCCTTGGTTAACTTGTGCTATTTTATCTAAAGATAGAATTGCTGTTGTATCTACTTTAGTTTGAGCTGAAGTTATGGTCGTTATTACAATAATAAAAACTAATACTATATTCTTTTTCATATTTTATTGCTAATTCGTCTATATTTTCAGATATTTTACAAGAAAGAAAATAATATTTTTCTACATTTTAGTATTAATTAAAAAAGACATAGACAAGAATTGTTTTAATTTTCTAAAAACCACCATTTTGGTTTATATTGTTTATTTACTAACCCAAATTTTTTGATTGAATGCGTTTCAAGATGTGTAATTAAATCAGGAATAGAATCAGTTACAAAAAGGAGCTTCATATCTTCTGGACTGATGCTTTCATTTTCAAGCATAATTTTAATATGATGACAAAGTTCTTTATGATAATCTGAATCAAAAATAATTATCGGAAAGTTTTTAATTACTTTAGTTTGTATCAATGTAAGTGCTTCAAATAATTCATCTAAAGTACCAACTCCACCTGGCATCACTACAAAGGCATACGAATATTTTATCAAAACAACTTTACGAACAAAAAAATAAGGAATATCTATCCATTTATGTAAATATGGATTTGGTTTTTGTTCTCTTGGCAATACAATATTGCAACCAACAGAATAACCATCATTTTCAAATGCTCCTTTATTTGCGGCTTCCATTATTCCTGGTCCGCCACCTGTCATTATTGTAAAACCTAATTTAGAAATTTCTGCACCAATTTTTTCAGCATTTTTATAATGTTCTGATTCTGGTGTAAACCGAGCCGAACCAAAAATAGTTACGCATGGACCAAGGAAATGTAATTTTCTAAATGCTCTTATAAAATTAATTTGAACCCTAAATGTGAACATTAGCTCTTTAAATCTCGATAGCGGACCTCGAAAGAATAAAGATTCATTCGTAACTAATTTATTACCATTCATTTTTAATACCTTTTAAAAACTTAAACTTCTAATTTGATTTTTTATAACTCCAAACCGCCATGCCGTTTACAAATACTGCAAATCCGGTAACAATTAATAGGTTTGGCAATACTTTATAAAATCCGGATCCTTTTAGTAGAACCATTCTTATGAACTCTACAAAGTATCGAATAGGGTTTAACAATGTTAAGCTTTGCGCCCATTTTGGCATACTTTCGATAGGTGTAAATAAACCACTCATTAATATGAAAATCACCATAAAGAACCACGCAATAAACATTGCTTGTTGTTGGGTTTCGGTATGATTAGATATGTATAGTCCGAATCCTAAAATTAATAGCAAATACACTGATGTGAAACCATAAACAAGGAAAATATTACCTAGCATGGGAACATTAAAAACAACTTTAGCTATAAGCAAACCAACAGTCAAAATCATCAAGCCAAGCACCCAAAATGGAAATAATTTTCCAACTATAAACTGATATTTTTTTATTGGTGTTACATTAATTTGCTCCAATGTACCTAACTCTTTTTCTCTAACTATATTCATTGATGACAGAAATAAAGTAAGCATAGTAACCAATAAAACCAAGATACCTGGAACCATAAAGGTTTTGTAGTTTAAGGTTTTGTTGTACCAAAAAGACGGTATAACTATAATATTTTGATGTATTTCTTTGTTTCCTGAAAAATAGTTGGACTGCATTTGAATGTTTTGATTGTATGTATTTATAATTTGTGTTACATATACATTTTCAACACCTGCTGTTGCAGCATCTATAGCATTAATACTTACTGAAATACTTGTTTTTTGGTATTTTTGAAGGTCACGATTGAAGTGAATTGGAATATTTACAATAATGTCGGTTTTTCCTTTTTGCATTTCTTGGATAGCTTCTTTTTCAGAAAAATAGGGTTCTGTAACTTTAAAATAGGTTGAGGCTTTAAAAGCATTTATTAAATCTCTTGATTCTCTACTTTGGTCATTGTCAACAAAGGTTATTGCAATATTTTTAACATCGAATGTAGCTGCATTTGACAAAATTAATAATTGCAAAATGGGTAATATAAATATAAGTTGAAGCATGCTTTTATCTCTAAAAATTTGCTTGAATTCTTTTTGTATGATGAATAATATTGTTTTCATTGTGTGATTTTTAGCCCTGATTGAAGTGGAAATCCTTTTCTTTTTTTCTTTAAAAAAGAAAAGATTGGAGCGGAAAGCAGGAAATAGCTCCTAAAAATTATTCTAATCTAATTTTATATTTTTTGATACTTAATGTTATAAAAAACACGGTCATTCCAATTAATATAAGGGTTTCTTTCCATATATATTGAATTCCGACTCCCTTGAGCATAATGGCTTTTACAATAATAATGAACCATTTTGCAGGTATGATGTTACTGATTACTTGCATGGGTAAAGGCATACTATTTATAGGAAATATAAATCCTGATAGAATAATTACTGGTAGCATCAAACCCATTAATGATAACATCATTGCGGTTTGTTGAGAATTAGAAACGGTAGAAATTAATATCCCCAATGAAAGAGCAGAAATGATAAATAATATACTTTCAAAAGCTAACAAAAAGATGCTTCCATTTATAGGCATTTTGAACACAAAATAGCCTAATGTTAATATTACGATTGCATTGATAATGGAAAGGAAAATATAAGGAAATACTTTTCCAATAATTACTTGAAATGGTTTTAATGGAGAAACTAAAAGAATTTCCATAGTGCCTAATTCTTTTTCTCGTGTGATAGAAATAGAGGTCATCATAGCTGAAACAAGCATTAGAATAACGGTCATTACACCTGGAACAAAATTAAAAACACTTTTGAGTTCAGGATTATAAAACATTCTCGATTGTACTTCAACCTTTACCGAATTACTATTGGATTGTTTTTTTTGCGATTGATAATTTTGTATAATTGCTGAGGTATAATTTGCTATTGTGTTGGCAACATTAGGTTCGGTCGCATCGGTAATTGCTTGAACTACTGCTACTTTTTTGGTTTCTAGATTTTTACTAAAATTTGGTTCGAAAATAAGAACTGCCTTGATTTTTCCTTTTTTAAATTCTGATTCTATGTCGCTTTCTTTTTCAATTTGGTTTTCAACATTAAAATAGGGTGATGCTTTTATTTTATAGATAATTTTTTGTGTTTCTATATCGTTTGATTGGTCTAAAATGGCAATGTCAACATTGTTAATTTCATTTGTTATGGCAAAACCAAACAATAAAATTTGGGCAATCGGCATACCAAACAGAATAAACAAAGAACGTTTATCTCTAAAAATATGGTAGAATTCTTTTTTTACAAATCCGATAAATCTTTTCATTTGTTTTTTGTTTCTAGTTTAAGTTTCAAGTGTTGTAGTGATTTATTATTCTATATTCCTTGCTAATTTTAAAAAAACTTCATTCATAGAATCTACTTTGAATTGTTGTTTTAAATTTTTTGGTGTGTCTAAAGCTTCAATAGAGCCGTCAACCATAATAGAAACTCGGTCACAATATTCTGCTTCATCCATGTAATGTGTGGTTACAAAAATGGTAGTACCTTTATAAGCTTGTGTATAAATCATTTCCCAAAATTGTCTTCGGGTTATTGGGTCAACGCCTCCTGTTGGCTCATCGAGAAAAACAATTTTTGGCTCGTGCAGTAATGCAACTGAAAACGACAATTTTTGTTTCCAACCCAATGGTAACGAACCTACTAAATTATTGGCTACTTCTTGAAGTTCTAATTCTTCTATTAATTGTGCGATTTTTTGTCTGATTTGTATTCTTGATAATCCATAAATTCCACCAAAAAAAGTAATGTTTTCTTTAATAGTTAAATCATCATACATTGAGAATTTTTGGCTCATATAACCAATACTTTTTTTTACCATATCGGCTTGTGAGTGAACATCAAAACCTGCAACATTGGCTTCACCTGAAGTAGGATTTGAAATTCCAATCAACATTTTCATTGCTGTTGTTTTTCCTGCTCCATTAGCTCCTAAAAAACCAAATATTTCTCCTTTATAAACATCAAATGAAATGCCTTTTACAGCAGTAAAATGACCAAACTCTTTCGTTAAATTTTTTACAGATATTATTTTTTCTCTTTCCATTTTTTTGTTTATAAGTCCATGAAAACATCTTCAATGGTTATTGTAGCAGGTTTAATAATTATATCCGTATGATTTTTATTTTTCAAATAGGTTTGTAAATCGTTTGGATTGAAAGTTGCATTTTTATCTATGTAATGTACAAACTCCCCAAAAGCATAAACACTGTATTGATTAGGATAATTTTTTAAATCGTGAATCAATCCGTGTGTGTTTTTTGCTTGTACATCATAAATTACTTTTTCGTAGTTGTTAATGATATTTTCAGGTGTTTCTATTTTTAAAATTTTGCCTTTTTGAATTAATGCAATTCTATCGCAAAGAGAAGCTTCATCCATATAGGGTGTTGAAACTAATATTGTAATGCCTTTTTGTTGTAATCTTTTTAGCATTATCCAAAATTCTTTTCGAGAAACGGGATCAACTCCTGTAGTTGGTTCGTCAAGAAATAATACTTTTGGAGCATGAATTAACGCACAACATAATGCTAATTTTTGTTTCATTCCACCCGAAAGAGCACCTGCTCTTCTGTCTTTGAATGGTTCAATTTGAATGTATATGTCTTTAATTAAATCATAATTTTCCTCAATTGTGGTTCCGAAAATAGTGGCAAAAAAATGTAAGTTTTCTTCAACAGTTAAATCTTGATATAGCGAGAATTTTCCTGGCATATAGCCAACAGAGTTTCTGATTTCTTTGAGTTGTTTGACTACGTCAAAACCTGCTACTTCAGCACTACCTTCATTGGCAACTAAAAGCGTAGTAAGTATTCTGAAAATAGTTGTTTTTCCTGCGCCATCAGGTCCAATTAAACCAAATAATTCTCCCTCATTCACATTAAAAGTAATGTTTTCGACTGCTTTTAACTTTTTGTAAGATTTTGATATGTTGTTTACTGCAATACTCATTATTTAATCAATAAGAAATTACTTTCATCAATTGCTTTTATTGCGTGTTTTACATTTTCTTCAATCATTACATAAGTGCCTGAATTGAGATTAACGACTGTTCCTTTATCATCAGTAAAAACAGCATTTCCTGAAATGCAAACTAACAATGCAGGTATTTTTGAAACGTGCTCTTTAAGTGTTTCACCTTTTGCTATTTGCAATGAAATTACTTTAGCGTCTTTTGGTTCAAATAATAATTGTGTTTGAACGGGTTTATTTTCGGTATGTAAGTTTTTTAAAATCATTGGAAATATTGATTAAATGTTTTAAACGAATTTTGAATTTCTGTAAACTGATTTGCTGATTTTTCTTTAGAAAACAAATCGACTAATTCTATATATGGAACTAACCATTTGTGAAGTTCGTCATGAGCTTGTCCTTTCATGGTACAATTTGATGTTAGTATATCAATATTTGTTTTTAATTTATCAGCTAATAATGAATAATTTGTGCTTTTTTCTTGGTCAAAATGTACTACCTCTTTTTCCATATTACGAATGTGTATCATCATATTATCATCTACCTTCCATTTTTCACCATTGTTTAATTGAATTGTTTCGCTTTCAGAATGTTGGTGTTCTTCAGTTTTAATTTCAGTAGCTTTTTCTTCTTTCGATTTCGTATTACAAGAGAAAAGAAGTAAACTAAATGTAGCTAAAAGGGCAATTTTTATTTTTAACATGTTCTATAATTTTTTAATTAATATTTAATCCACATTTCTGCTGGCATTCCGATTTTTAGTCTGCCATCATTTTTTACTTTTACCTTTACGGCATAAACGAGATTTACTCGTTCTTCTTTTGTTTGAATAATTTTAGGAGTAAACTCTGCCGAAGATGCAATCCATGAAATATTTCCTTGATATGATTTCATATCTTTTTCAGCATCAATTTTTACCGATACATTTTGTCCAACTTTTATTTTTGACAACTGTGTTTCGCTTACATAGATTCGCAAAGTCATTTCAGAAATATCAGCTACCTTGTATAGTGGTTTTCCGAATGCAGTTATTTCGCCTGGTTCAGCATACTTAGTTAAAACAGTTCCATTAATAGGATTAATAATTTTACTTTTTGCTATTTGATCATTGATTTTAGCAATTTGTACATCTATCGATTTTAAGTCATTTAAAATAGGTGCATTTTGAGTTCCGACACTTTTTATTTGCTCTTCGATAACTTTTACCTTTCCTTCAATTTCATCTACTTGTCGTTTAGTTGCAGCATTTTCAGCATACATATTACAGATTCGGTTTTTCTCTAATTTAGCTGTTTTTAATTGTTCATTTAAGACGCTTTTTTGTGATATTATATTTGCGGATTTTGACGACACGGTGCTTTTAGAGGCAATTAATTGTTGTTTCGCAAAATGTAATTGTAATGTATCAACTAATCCTACTTGTAATTGAGATTTTAATTCATCTCCTTCTTCGACTTTTAAAAACTCTATTTTACCGTTAGCTTCTGAAGAAATAGTTATTTCAGTTGCTTCAAAATTCCCATAACCATCAGCTTTGTCGTTATTTTTGTTACAAGAAATTAACCCTATTGTTGCTAAAATTATTATGCTTATTTTTTTCATTTTTTTAAATTTTTCGGGTACTATTTTATTTTCCTTTAATTATTTCGTAATTTGATTTAGCAGCTGCTAATTGAACTTCATGTGTTTTCAAAATATTTTTTGCTTCAAATAAATTGGTTAATTCTATAAGATATTCAGACGATGTTATCACACCATTTTTTAATTGAGCATCTGAGGATTTAATAACTTTTTCACGTATTTGAATTATTTCGGTATCAGAAAGGAGCAGTTGTTCTAATTTTTTAATTTCAAAATCTTGCTCTTCTAATTGTATTTTGTTATTTAATTCAAATGTTTCTTTCTCAGATGTTACTATTTCTTTAGATATATCCAATGCTTTTTTATCAGTTTTGGTTTTGCCCCAATCAAAAATATTCCAATTCGCTTTTAAGCCAACAACATAAAATGTTTGAAAAGAATTGTCTAACATGTTTAATCCGGGATTACCATAACCCGCTTGACCAAAAGCATTTATTTTTGGAAGATTTGATTTAGATAGTACACTTTTCGAGAACTCTAATTGCTGATTTTGTAAATCATAAAAAGCAATTTCAGGTCTTGTTATATTAGTGCTATTTGGATATGATACTGGTTGTATTAAAGTTGTTTCGGCATCAATATCTGAAAAAGTTAATTCTGATAGGTTATTTAATAATTTGATGTTTTCAAATTTAATTTCGGTTAATTGCTGGTTTATTTTAATAATTTCTGCTTCTAAAACCTGTTCTGATGATGGAAGAATTGCTCCAAATTTGACTCCCGATTTCACTTCCTTAACTTTGGAAATTAATAACTCTTTTTTTGAAGATAGTAGTGCTTTTTTTTCTTGAAGTAACAAAATAGAAAAGAAATATTGACTGATTCGAGTTTTTATTTGGTATAAACTAACTTCTATTAGTTGTTGTTGTGTTTTGGTTTGTGCCTCTTTTAATTTTGCATTTGCATCAATTATTCCACCATTGTACACTAATTGATTTACATCTAAAGTTGCTCTATATTGATCTTTATTTAAAGATTGAACCCCTGGAAGTGAAGTAGGTAATCCAATCACATCAGATTGATAAGTTGCTTGTGCGTTTACATCGATTTTTGGTAATTTTCCTTTGCTTAATGCGTCAATTTCATAACTTGATTTCTGTTCTAATAAACCTGTTTGTTTTGATAAAGGATAATTTTTTGTAGCTAATGAGTAACAATCTTCCAAGGTTAAAGTCTGTTGTGCATTTGCATATATTGATATAAACAATACTATCAGTATGATTAACTTAATTTTCATAATTTATATTTTTATTGAATTAATGATAAACTCAGCCACTTCCGTTTTTCTATTTTCTAGTATTTTATTGTAGCTTTCTTTATCCACATTAACAAGCGCCATCAATAGCGGTTCTCCGATAAAAGGAAAAATATTTAAAGAGATAATATTGATAAATAACTGTTCGGCTTCGATTGGTTTAATAATTCCTTGATTTATAGCATCACTTACTTGAAGTTTAAATTTTTCAATGGAAGGAAAATTTTTTTCAGAGCGAAGCTTTTGAACAAATTCTGGGTTTTTATTTAATTCTTGTATTACAAAATTTGGTAAATAGGGATGTTTGATTACAAACGAAACATAATTTTCAGTGAACTTTCGTATTTTTTCAAATAAGTCACTATCATCATTTAGCACTTTATTTAATTGTGGTGCTAAAAGCGAAAAAGCACTTTTGAAAACAGCTTCAAATAATAATTGTTTGCTTCTATAATAATAATGCAATAATGCTTTATTAATTTTTGCTTTATCTGCTATTTCTTGCATTCTTGCACCTGCCATTCCTTTTTGCTGAAAGATTTCTTTTGCAGCAATTAATATTTCAGTTTCAGTATTTTCAGTTTTAATTTTATCCATATTGTTTAATTATATAGTTTAACTATTTGGTTAACAAAATTACTAAAATAAAGTTACTAAAATGGTGTTTATGCTTTTTTTAACAAATAATAAAGTCTTAATAGCTTTAAATAGCATTGATTACTAGAAATGTTTAGCTTGTGACTGAAGATTTTTTCAATATATTATTGTCTAAAATTGAAAATTTATCTTTTAAAATCTTCATATCATCACTAACTTTTCTATCTAAAACTTTAGCATAATGTTGTGTAGTTCTTAAATTTTTATGCCCAAGCATTTTGCTCACGCTTTCAATTGGAACGCCATTGGTAAGTGTCACAGTAGTAGCAAAAGTATGTCGAGCAATGTGGAATGTTAGTTCTTTTTCAATTTCACAAACTCCGGCTATTTCTTTTAAATACGCATTCATTTTTTGATTGGATAGGATAGGAAGTAGTTTGTCTTCATTGATACATTGCGGATGATTTTCGTATTTATCAATTATCATTTGTGTAACTGGAAGGATTGGAATTTTGGATGCACTTTCAGTTTTCTGTCTGTGAGTGAATATCCATTTCTCACCATCAATACCGAAGCTTATATGCGACTTTGTTAGGTTTTTTACATCAATGTATGCTAAACCTGTAAAGCAGCTAAAAAGGAAAATATCGCGAACTAACGAAAGTCTTTCTGTTTTGAAATCTTTTTCGATTATGGATTGGATTTCAGTTTCAGTTAAATAAACTCGTTCAACTTCTTTAATTTTTGATTTGTAATTGGCAAAAGGATTTTTTTCTAACCAGTCATTAGCCAAGCAAAGTTTAATTATTTTATTGAAGTTTTTAAGGTATTTGACCGCTGTATTATTAGCACAGTTTCTAACGCTTCTTAACCAAAACTCGTAATCGGTTATAAAGGCATGATCAATTTTTGTGATATCGATATCGGAAACATTGTATTTCCATTGCATAAATTCGATAGTATGCTTGAGTGAAGTAGTGTAGCGTTCTAATGTTCCTGGAGCGTATTCTTTGCCAACCAATTCTTTTATTTTATTGTTGTGGTCTTGGAATATAGGAACAAGCATTCGTTTGGTTTCTGATAAACCAAACAATTCATTTTTTAAATTCTCAGAGGTAACGCTAATGTCTTTTTTGAAAAGTTTCTTTTCTGCTTCTAAAACTTGATTTTTTAGATAATCAAGGTGACTATTGATTGTTCTAGCTTCTTCTGAAGTGCCTTTAACTTTGTTGCCTTCTGAGGACCATTTATCAGGATTGATGTATTTGTTGCCACTAAACTCAAATCTTTTAGCATTAACTGTAACTCTAGTGTAGATTGGACAAACTCCTAAATTATTGGCTTTTGCTCTCTTGATATAGAAGAGAATGGATACTGATGTGTTCATTGTTGGTGACCTTAAAGTTAGTATTAAATTTATTCGATTTAATAACTACTCACAAGATGTACATTTTTTGAATATGTTGTTGAACACCTTGTAGTAGTGGTGTTTCCGTTGCGAGGTGTCACTAGAATTTTAATTTTTTAGTGACACCTCGAAAGACACCTAAACTTTGAGATTTAATGAATAATTTGATATTGCCCTAAATGAAAAAACCCACTAAATTGTTGAATTTAGTGGGTTTTAGTACCGTTTGTATTTCTACTGGCGGAGAAAGAGGGATTCGAACCCCCGGACCTGTTACAGTCAACAGTTTTCAAGACTGCCGCAATCGACCACTCTGCCATTTCTCCAATATGTTATAGAGTTCAATCTTTTCAAGACTGCCGCTCCCGACGCTTCGGGAGACCACTCTGCCATTTCTCCAATATGTTATAGAGTTCAATCTTTTCAAGACTGCCG
>JAYRXL010000076.1:0-1744 GCA_041917555.1 Flavobacterium sp.
AAAAATGTTGTCACAAATGCGGGTCAAATCAGATCGTCAAAAACGGTACAAACGGCGTAGGCAATCCCAAATATAAGTGCAAATCTTGTGGATTTGGTGGTGTTTTTCAAAGCAGACTTCCTTCGGAGGAATTCAAAGAGACGGTGATTCGGGCGGCACAGGAGCGCTCCTCGTCTAGAGGGTTAAGCCGTACATTTGGAATCTCTCATCAAACGGCTCTGAACTGGATTAAAAAAAAGCGGAAAGACTCCCCGACATCATAACAACCCTGCTTCCATGGCGCAAAGGGGATGTATTAGAGTTAGATGAATTGTGGTCATTTGTCTATTGCAAAGCCTTTAAACGCTGGATTTGGATCGCTTTATGCCGTCGAACTCGCCAGGTAGTTTCTTATTTCGTAGGTGAACGTAGCATAGATAGTTGCCAGCAGTTTTGGGATTGGGTACCAAAGGATTACAAGAAGTCTTTTACGTTTTCTGATTTTTGGGAGGCTTATATAGCGGTTATTGATAATGGCAAACATCAAAGTGTAGGAAAGGAAAGTGGTGAAACCTGTCATGTAGAGCGTTGGAATTGTACCTTACGGCAGCGCATTTGTCGGTTTGTCCGCAAAACACTATCCTTTTCTAAAAGCGATGAAATGCATCAATTATACCTCAAATTATTCATTTACAATTACAATGCTTCACTCATAAGTTGACACTACCTTATTGTCAAGTATTTTACCTGAAAATTTTGCTCCAATTACAGGAAACCAATCAAAGTAAATTTTTCCATCTATTTTGATAGGTCCGCCATTTACAATCAATGCAAAATCGCCTTCATATATGGTGACTGGTTGATTGGCCTCACGCATTTCTACTGGCGGATCTATAATATTAGGTATGCTTGCAAGGTATTGTTCAATTTTTTGATCCATCGTTTAAAATTATTTTTTCCGCTAACGTGAGCGTGACTGTCAAAACGCTGCGTTTGGCGGGCGGTTGACAGCCACGCAGAGTTCTTTCTATTTCAATTTATCCATAATGTTTTGATATTCGCTTTTATGCTTCATACCCATTGCAACCAAATAATCAAGTGAGTCGACTCCCTTCCCATCTGCCATTCCCAATTGTTCTGGTGTAACATTTGCAGAAGGCACAATTGCATGATGATGCATTTCGAATAATTTACTATGTATTGCTTTATCAATAAAATTGCTCACATTTCCTTTTCTATTTTCTTTTGCTACATAAGCCAAAGAACTTGCAATCAAATCTGCAACTTGTGCACCTCTATGACTTTTTGAATCAATTAGCATTAACTCATTTATTCTCAATGGATACACCATTGTCCTACTGTCAAAACCTACTTCCATATCTTCCATTTTGGTTTTATCTGAAAGAAAAGATATTAATTCATTCCAAAATTTTATTTGCTTTGAATCATCATGTAAGATGTCAAAATCGCATTTCAATTCTTTGTACCATTGATCACAAAGAATAGTAAAGGCAGGCAAAGTTGGATCTACAGAATATTTATGCAAGCCTTTAAATATTTGGTCGATTTGTTTTTTACTTTCAATTATGGGTTCAAGTAAGGAGGCTGATTCATGCTCGATATTTTCATACAATGTTAGAACTGAATCATAAAACGCTTCTTTTGCTTTTGGCGATTTCGTTCTTACCATCGTTACGAAATCTGATACCATTTGGTTAAATTCCGTTTTATTCCAAAAACTGATGCCACCTATATACAGAATATT
>JAYRXL010000077.1:0-30239 GCA_041917555.1 Flavobacterium sp.
ACTAAAAGCGCAAACAAAGTTTGGGCTTTTTTTGTGGCCATAGGACGAGAAGTTTATCCCGAGAACGAAGTGAATCGGGAAGGCCTATCACCCGCACTAAAAGCGCAAACAAAGTTTGGGCTTTTTTTGTGGCCATAGGACGAGAAGTTTATCCCGAGAACGAAGTGAATCGGGAAGGCCTATCACCCGCACAAAAAGCGCAAACAAAGTTTGGGCTTTTAAAGGGATTAATTTAAAAAAACAACCTATTATTCCACCTCCAACTCCGACTCAAATACAATCCCATTATAACCATTTTTTACAACCACTTTGTAATTTCCCGTACATAAATTGGTTGTGAGGTTGGATTGATTTTTTTTCAAAACCTTGACAAAAACCGGAATTGGGTTTTCAACTTTTTCGTATTCATTGGCATTGTAAACCAATAGTATCCCGTTTTCGGATTGTAAGGTTTCAAACGGAATTGTAAGTTGTTTGCTTTTTCGGGTGTCAAAACAATTGTTTGTAATGCTGAGGTTATTGTATAAAAAAACATCATTCCTAAAATTGGGACTTTTGTCCAAAACCCACTCTAAGGGCTGCTTTGACGAACGCACATCGGTAGAAAAAACCGTTTGATTAATCGTAAACGGATTTATGCCAAACTTGGTATGAAGTTGCTCGGCCATCCAACCCTCTTTCTCATCAATATGACTGTAGCCTGCCAATAGAACTACTTTGGCATTAGGGTCTTTTTTCAGGGTTTTTTCATAAATGACGGCTGCCTGATTAGGCTCTCTTTGTGCTCCATCAGAATCGTATTCAAAAACGGTAAAACCCATTTGGTGGGCTTCCCGAATTAGATTAGCCATTGTTGATTCGCGTACATAAAATCCATTTTCCAACGTAGGAAATGTGTTTTTTTGAAGTAACTTTTCCTCATAAAAAGCTTCCAAGCCGAGGTAGCGAAATCCGGCATCATACAATGATTTTAACAAACTCCCTACTAAATAACGGTGTTTGGGTTTATGGTGTGCTTCATTAAATAAAACGAATTGATGGTTTTTAATGGAATCTGTCAAAGCGTTGATAGTGAGTGGAACCGACCTAAAATCGAGGTTTTCCTTTCCGCTGTAGTTAGCGAATTCCTGTTCGGCTTCCGCATTTTCCTGAGCTAAACTCAAATAAGTTGCTACAATTTGACGGTAAAAGCCCTCGTCTTTTGTTCCTATATAATTAGGCGCTACTTGCTTTATTTTCTTAAAAGCCAAGTAATTTCCGGCTTTTTCTTCATTAAAAAACGCATCCGCAACAGCAAGAATATTTTCTTTCCCACATTCTTTTTGTTGGATAGCATCCAAGGTGAGTTCCGTCATTTGTTGGTAGTCAATTTCATTTTGCAGGCGATTCGACTTGGTTTCGTTTTTTTCAAAAAAGACAATACTGAAGAAATCAGCATGGATAGGGATAAGTATTTCGTATGTTGTATATAAATCGAAGGTAGTTTTATGGTAATACGTTGAATTGTTATAAGACGATTTTTGAAAAGCAGATAAATTCGCTTCCTTTTTAAGGATACCAATTACATTATAATACGGAGCCAAATTGGTTTGCGAATGAAACAATACAAAATCTGCGTTTTTTTGAAAACCTATCTTACGCAAAATACTTTTCTCTACCTGAGAAAGTAAAGGGTTACACATTTGCGCCTGACTAAAATCGCCAAAAAACTTGGAATAAATCCCTAAACTATCATGGCAATAATAGGTATACAAAGTCTTTTTACTTTCCCCTTTAGCGGGTAAAAAATAATGGGTTTTGCAACTGTTCAAAACTATAATTAATACCAAAAAAGAGAAGTTTCTCAACATAGACAACTGATTACACTATGTAAGATTAGTTAAAAAAACGAAGATAAAAAAATACGACTTAGTTGGTTTCACTTTAAATCCATTTTAAAGTGAAGATGTGTCAGTTGTAACAAATCAATTCGTTCAAATACTAATTCAAAACAGCAAATCACTCATTCACAATAAAATATTAATCAATTGAACCAAAATAGTCGAGCTTTTTTGTAAATTGCGAGGTTATTCAATCAAAACAAACCAAACCTATGAAAAGAAAACTATCACTTCTTTTTGCGATTATGCTTGTTTCGTTCAGTGTCCAAGCACAATTCACGATTAACCAACCCGCTCCAGAACATGTATGCGACATCAATAATGATGGGACAGAAACCTTTTATTTGCCCATAAGTCAAAGCCAAATATTGGGAACCCTGTCGCCAAATGATTATACACTAACCTTTCATTTGACACAAACGGATGCCGTTGCAGGAATTAATCCTCTTCCTATTGATTATACTGTTTACACTACTACTCAAATAGTCTATATTCGGGTAACCGACAACAGTAACTTCGATAATTACCAACTAACCACAATGGAGTTGGTTTTGGATGAATCACCTCAAAATCCGACGGTAACCCTAACGAATTGTTCTTCAGTGATTACCTCATTCCCTTGTTGGAATTTAGACAGCATCATACCGTCCATTACCCAAAACAATCAATTGTTAACTGTAGCATTTTATCAAACACAAACTGACGCAGCCACTGCTTCTAATCAAATTGCTAACACAGGTTGTTACATCAGCCCGGTTGCAGCACCCACGCAACCTCCGATTTACTACACATCTACAAATATAGCAACAGGTTGTCGTTCAATAGGGATAGTCAATTTGACCATTATCAACTGTTCCAACTGCGAGCTTCCAGCAACCGGTATCGCTACAGTGACACAATCAACCGCCGAAGTTATTTTAGATGCCAGTAATCAACCAAACATAGCGGGTTGGGAAGTAGTTTATCAACCTTCCGGAGGTCCTCCGCCAAATCAAGGGGTATTTGTACCGATTACTACTAATTTGTATAGTATAACAGGATTATATTGTGGTACATCCTATGAAGTATATGTTCGTTCTATTTGTAGTTATGAGCCCTACAATGTCAGCCAATGGAGTGTTCCACAATATTTTCTTACGCAAGGGTGCGGACCACAATACGGTCAACCCCAATCGTTTCATGCGTGTGTAGACGGTGCTAACACAGCTTGTTTTAATTTAACTGATAATGACATTTATCTTATCGGCACCCAAAATCCGGCTGAACATACCATAACCTATCATGCTTCACCATCGGAAGCAGAAGCCAATCAAAACCCACTTAGCAGTCCGTATTGTGTTGGCCCGGGTCAAACTACTGTTTTTGCTCGAGTAGCTAAAAACGACGGCAGTTTCTTCTTTACATCTGCAATTTTTATCAACGTAGAAACCTATCATTATAACAATACCATTCACCCTGAATATGCCCAGTGCGATAATGACAATAACGGTATTGTGACATTTGATTTAACTACGCTTGTGGCGCAATTAAGCACAACCAATTCGGTTGAATTTTATACTTCGGTTACCAATGCTGAAACACAGCAAAACGGCATTGCTAATCCGGCTGCCTTTTCTGTGAATGTGCAAGGAACCTCTATTCCGATTTTTATTCGTGAGATTGTTCCAAACGATTGCGATACCATTCACCTGTTTTCGCTAAGAACATTTAGCAATTGTAACGTTGCTTCAAACTGTCAGGGAGCCAATTCGCTTTGTGGAAGTTTGGGCATACCGTTTCAAAACACAATAAATGTAGCTTCCGGCGGAAGTTCAGGATGTTTGGGCACTACACCAAACCCTACTTGGTTTTTTATGCCGGTTAGCCAACCCGGTAACATCAATTTAAAAATTGAACAGAGCTTTGATATCAACTTTAGTGTTGCAAATCTCGACGTGGATTATGCCATATACGGTCCTTTTACTGATCCGCTATCGGCGTGTTCACAAGTATCACCAAGTACTATCGTAAGTTGTAGCTATTCTGCTGCACCGGTAGAGTTTCCGGTTATTTCCAATGCGCAAGCAGGACAATATTACCTCATTATGGTAACCAATTTTAGTAACCAATCCGGTTATATTAAAATTTCTGATTTGGGTTCCGGTCAAGCTACTTTAGACTGCTCCGGAATGCGTTTTCATGCTTTTCTTGACAGTAACAATAATGGCACAAAAGAAACGGGAGAAAGTTATTTCCCATTAGGGCAGTTTACCTACGAGCAGAACAACAACGGAATCATACATAACAGCATTAGCCCTTTAGGATTCCTTACTTTATATGATTTAAACAGTTCGAATACCTATGATGTGAGTTATAGTGTAAACCCATTGTATGCGTCAATGTACAATGTTAGTCCGAACTCTTATTCTGATTTATCTGTGGTTTCCGGTGGAGGTACAGCAAATTACTACTTCCCTGTTACTGTAGTGCAACCGTATACAGATGTATCAGTATCCATTATCCCAATGAGTGCACCAAGACCCGGATTTAGCTATACCAACCGTGTAGTTTACTCCAACAACGGAAACCAAACTGTTGCCAGCGGAACCATTACTTTTACCAAAGATACCAACGTGACTATAACCAGTGTTCAACCCGTTGCTGTACCCTTGACACCTACAGGTTTTGATTACAATTATACCAATTTATTGCCTTTCGAAACCAGAAGTTTTGATGTTACTATGCTGGTGCCTGTTCCACCAACTGTCAATGCCGGCGATTACTTAACTAATACGGCTCATATTGAGCCATTATCCGGAGATGTAGTCCCTGAAAACAATGACTTTGCCTTGACACAATTGGTTATTAACTCGTATGACCCTAATGATAAAACCGAATCGCACGGCCGCGAAATTGTTCATGCTACATTTACTTCAGACGATTATTTATATTACACCATTCGTTTTGAAAACACAGGTAATGCCAGTGCCATCAATGTGCGCATAAATGACGTGCTCGACAGTAAATTGGATGAAGGTTCTTTAATGATGGTTTCTTCCAGCCATTCGTATGTAATGGATCGCGTTGGCTCAAGTGTAAACTGGCGATTTGATGCTATTTTCCTTCCGGTATCTGTAGCAAACACAAGCATCGGAAAAGGCTATATTACATTTAAAATAAAACCAAAAGCCGGTTATGCCGTAGGCGATATCATTCCGAATACGGCTTCGATTTACTTCGATTTCAATCCGGCAATTGTAACCAATACAACCTTAACAGAATTTGTAGCTCCGCTGTCCAATCCTACATTTAGTGCAAATGACTTTATGTTATTCCCTAATCCGGCCGGCGACTCCTTAACGCTTGCTTTTAGTGCGAATATAGGGACCATTGGATCTGTTGAAATTTCGGATGTTACCGGTAAAAAAGTATTAGCTGCCGCTTTACAGGGTTCTGATTCTCAAACTTTAGATGTTAGCAACCTCCAATCAGGTATATATTTAGTTACGGTCACCAACACCAATGGTGAAAAAGCCGTACGCAAACTAATTAAAAAATAACACACAACGGATTTTCCGTAAACGAAACAGCCCATGGTTTTCACCATGGGCTGTTTTATTTTATCAATTCTTATCAAATGAAATTTTTAAAAGCGATAAATAGATATACAATTAAAAATGACAAACAAACCATAAATTTCATAAAAGTAGAAGCCAAAAACCCAATAAACGAACCTAATGCTGCCTTGAATGCTGCATTCTTGTCTTGTGAATTATAAATCATTTCGCCTACAAAAGCACCCACAAAAGGGCCAATTATAAAACCCAATGGCGGAAAAAACAACCCTACTATCAAACCAATATTTGTTCCCCAAATTCCGTATTTAGTTCCGCCAAAATGTTTTGTCCCTTTGGCCGGAATCACATAATCCAAAACACTGATTACAAGTGTTATTACTAAGGTAAATCCCAAAACCCAATAATTATTTTCTACCCGTTGCGTAAGGTACAATAACAACAACCCTACCCAACTTAAAATCGGGCCGGGTAATACCGGCAAAAAGCTGCCCAATACCCCAATCACACAACAAATTAATCCGATAATAGCCAATACCACGTCCATCTTTTAAAATTTTAGTATTTTTGAAACGAATATGAGAAAAATTCTTTACATAGTCGCTTTCTTCTTTTGCTTTTTTAGTACCACTATGCAAGCCCAAGAAGCTACAAACGACCCCGACGCACAACTCAAAGAGTCGCTCTATGCCAAGTTCAAAAAAGAAGTAATGGCTTACGACCGTAATGCGTTTGATAAGCTCTTTATGGAATTTTTCCAAGTACAATCCGACAGCAAAATTCTTACCAAAGAAGAATTTTA
Source organism: Flavobacterium sp. (assembly GCA_041917555.1). Taxonomy (GTDB): domain Bacteria; phylum Bacteroidota; class Bacteroidia; order Flavobacteriales; family Flavobacteriaceae; genus Flavobacterium. Next base: position 6,237 of record JAYRXL010000077.1, read on the forward strand.
TACCTATACAATTAAAATAGCCATTTATTCCGAAAAGCAGGGTGTTCTTTATAAATCGCAAAAAGAAGAAGCCCAACGCGCTAAAAAAGAATGGTTTGACCGCAGTTATCAGGAATACCTTAATTCAAAAAAATAAACGTGAAAAAGATAGTTCCTGCCCTTTTACTACTCACTTTGGCTTCTTGTCACTATTTCGAAAAAAATGTTCCCAACGAAAAGGAATTACTCGACAAACGCCTCAAAGAAATTGATTGGAAAAACGTGGATCAATATCCTTCGGTACCCGATTGCGACAGTCTTTCTGATCCTGAAATGCGCAAACAATGCTTTTTTGACTACCTCACGGCCAACATCCAACAAAAGTTGGATACCATCACACCGCTGCGCGTTCTCTACCCTAATCTGGATACAATCGAAGTCCGCGTTACAGTCATGCCCGATGCTTCGGTGCAGTTTGAACCCGAATTTTCTAAAGACAGCGTGGCCTACGACACCATCAAAATAGACAGTATTTTGCGCACTCGTTTGGCCGATTTTCCCAAAATTAACCCAGCCGTCAAAAGCGGCATTCCCGTTAAAACGCAGTTCATTTTACCGGTTATCATTAAAAAACGTTGATTTTTTTTGGAGCTTTTTCCTGCTGTCGGTAGTCGCCCCGCTGGTTATCGGGGGCTCCAACAATACCTCCATCAGGGCTAGGGCTATTTCCTAAACTTCCTGTCTTTCCAAGTAAATGAACCAAATAGGGAATATATACCCACGGTTACGGCAAAAACAGGGTACAATATAGCCGATGCCAAGGGTAAAACCAACTTTCTTGAATACAAAAATGCGCCTGCTTTTAACATCAAAGCCCAATCAGACACATATTTTATTCCGAAACCAACAGCCAACCAAATCCAAGGCATCCAACCCAACAGTGCCGCAACAAAACCAAGCGTTACCGCCAAATTCATCAGCAAAACAACCAAAGCCAGTATTTTGGCATAATTGTTTTTGTAGCCGGTCGATTTTGAAGCCCAACGCACCCGTTGCATAAAAAGAGCAAACAAATCGTTTTCCGGTTTCGTGCTCACAATCGCATCGCGACTTTTTAAATACGCTACCTTATCAGGAGCTTGCAAAACCGCCTTTTGAAGCAATAATACATCATCGCCTCCGGCTGTGGGTTTCATGCCGTTAAAGCCACCTAATTCGGTAAAAAATGATTTGGTATACGCAAAATTGGCTCCGTTACACATAAACGGTTTTCCCTGACCAAAACTCCCAATTGTGGTCGCCTGCAAGCCTAACAATTCAAAAAACTGAAACTGGTGAAACCAGTTGTTCTTCACGTTTAATTTTACCGGACCGGCTATCATTTCGGCATCCGACTCTTGTATGAATTGGTCGTAGATACTGAGCCAATTTTCGGGAAGGATACAATCGGCATCGGTGGTAATAATCCAAGGATGTTTTACTATGGGTAAGGCTCGGGCTATTGCATCTTTTTTGGGAGAAGCGGTTAGTCGGAGGTTGTCTAAAAGTGTCGTTTCTATCAATCCGTTTTCCATACGCCATTGGTTAAATACCCGTTGCGAATGGTCTTCTGAAAAATCATCTACCACAATAATCTCAAAAAGCGACTGCGGATACTTCTGGCGTGAAACAGATTCTAAGAGCTTTTTCAAGTTTTTCGCTTCATTCCGAAACGGAACAATAATTGAAAAAGCGGTTTTAGGCAATACATCGTTCAACGTTGTCTCCTTTTCTTTTTCAAAACCCAAAAACAAGTGCTGCATAAAAAACAAATACACCACCGCAAAAATCACTAAAGCAATACCTAACTCCATTTTGGTCTAAATTTCATGACAAAATAACTTCCTAACAGCACCGGCAAAACAAGATTTAAAATCCACATCAAAGTACTGATAAAAACCACTACCTGCGCCGAAATCCCTAACTCGCCGAAAAAAAACAGCCCTACACTGCCTTTCACCGCAAAATCCAAAAACTGAAAATTGGGCAACGAGGATGCCAAAAAATAGGTTGCTGCAATAGCCGCCATAAGTGTAGGATACGGCAAATCCACATCAAATATACGAAACAGTATAAAGTACTGATGCGAAAAAGTAAGGTAACGCAATAGAGCCAGAATCATGTTTTTGGAATGCACCCGTTGTGGAATAGCATGAATTCCGTGGAGTAAGGCCTCGAGAGAATAACCTTTAACACGAATACCTTTTAGCATCCAAAACACTGCCACTACTGCCAAGGCAATTCCTAAACTCCAAAGCGTGAAAGTGAAATACTGTAAATAGAGTAACCCAATCAATCCGAAAACGATACTCAAAATCATTTGAATCCCGTTGCAAATCAGGTTTAAAAAGACAATCCTTCCCGCCTGACTCTTCTCAAAATAAAGTGCCTTCCCGGCGTATTCTCCCACTCCGTTAGGTGTAAACAAACCGGCTGTAAGTGCTCCTAAAACCTGCTTAGCCGACTCACGCAGTGATAAAAGTCGTACCATCGAACCCAAATTTTGCCATTTTACAATTTCAAGGTAGCGATTCAAAAAGCTTAAAAAAAGCATAAGAGCAACATTAGCAATGGTAGATTTGCGTTGAATTTCTTGCCAAAAAGCACCAATATTCAAATTGGGATCATGCGTAAGTTTATAATAAATGAAATAAAAAGCAGCTCCCACTAATAAAAGTTTGACTAAAAATACAAGGAATTGTGTAGCTTTGTGGGATAGCGTAATCATGGGTGCAAAGAAACAAAACTTTGCCCTTGAAACCTAACCTCAGGCGCTTTGGATAAAAACAAACGCCAAGTAAAAATCTAAAATCTGTTTTATTGGCAAACGAAAGAATCATATTAGGTATTGATCCGGGAACAACAGTGATGGGGTTTGGGCTTATTCGGGTGGTAAACAAAAAAATGGAATTCATACAACTCAACGAATTACTTTTGAGTAAATATGATGACCATTACCTAAAACTCAAGAAAATATTTGAACGAACCATCGAGTTAATCGACACTTACAATCCCGATGAAATTGCCATTGAAGCGCCTTTTTTTGGCAAGAATGTGCAATCTATGCTCAAATTAGGGCGTGCGCAAGGGGTAGCTATGGCAGCCGGTTTGTCGCGTCAAATTCCGATTACCGAATACGAACCTAAAAAAATAAAAATGGCCATCACCGGAAACGGAAACGCCAGTAAAGAACAGGTAGCCAAAATGCTGCAACAACTGTTGGGATTAAAAGAACTCCCTAAAAATCTCGATTCAACAGATGGTTTGGCAGCGGCCGTTTGCCATTTTTTTAATTCCGGAAAAATTTCAGCGGGCAAAAGTTATTCGGGTTGGGATGCGTTTGTGAAACAGAATGAAGATAAAATCAGTAAATGAGACAATTTGCCAATGAGACAATTTGCCAATGAGACAATTTGCCAATGTGGCAATGAGACAATTTGACAATGAGACAATTTGACAATGTGGCAATTAGGCAATTTGACAATTTGACAATGTGGCAATTAGGCAATTTGACAATTTGACAATGAGACAATTTGACAATTAGGAAATTTACAATAAGTATTATTAATTAACCAATCAAAAAATTGACACATCAATTGACACATCGACACATTGACACATTGACACATTGACACATCAACACATTAATGTCAGGCCTCTACATCCATATTCCTTTTTGCAAACAAGCGTGCCACTATTGCGACTTTCATTTTTCAACCTCCATGAAAAAGAAAGACGAAATGGTTTCAGCATTGGTAAAAGAAATGGAAATGCGAAAAAGCGAGTTTGAAAATGAAGTTGTAGAAACTCTTTATTTTGGCGGAGGAACACCGAGTAGATTGCTGATTGCAGATTTGAGATTGTTGATTGAGGAAGTTTATAAAAATTATACTGTTGCCAAATATCCGGAGATTACCTTAGAAGCCAATCCGGACGACCTTTCTGAAAATTATCTAAAGGAATTAAAATCCATAGGAATTAATCGACTATCAATTGGTATTCAATCATTTTTTGAAGATGATTTACAACTCATGAATCGTGCGCACAACGCCGACGAAGCCAAAAAATGCTTGGAAATGGCCACACACTACTTCGACAATATTTCTATCGATTTGATCTACGGAATTCCGGGAATGACCCTTGAAAAATGGAAACAAAATATCGAAACCGCTTTATCCTTTACCATTCAACATATTTCGAGTTACGCTTTGACTGTTGAGCCCAAAACAGCTCTAAATACCTTTATCAAAAAAGGAATCATTGATAAACCAAACGACGAAGTGGCTCATAATCATTTCCAAATTTTGGTTGAAATACTTACTCAAAACAACTTCATCCATTACGAATTGTCGAATTTTGGTAAGGAAAACTACTTTTCTAAAAACAACTCCAGTTATTGGTTGGGCAAAAAATACCTCGGCATTGGCCCCTCAGCACATAGCTATGATGGTGAAAAACGCGGCTGGAATGTAGCAAACAATTCGCTTTATATTCAGTCCATTCAAGAAGGGAGACTGCCTATCGAGACTGAAGTTTTATCAAAAACAGATCGCTACAACGAATATATTATGACCGGTTTACGAACCATGTGGGGCGTTTCTTTGGAACGAATTGAACACGAATTTGGTACAACTTACTTAGATTATCTCAATCAACAAGCCCAAAAATATATTGATGACCATTTGCTTTCTACAGATGATGCTATTCTACGAACCACCCAAAAAGGAAAGTTTTTGAGTGACGGAATTGCTTCAGACTTATTTTTGTTAAATTTGGAATGATTTAACCGCAAACCTGCCTACAGGCAGGTCGCAAAGAAACGCGCAAAGTAACGCAATGTCTTTTTTGTGGGTATATTTATGTAAAGCCAAAATGATTTGTATATGAACGAAAATGAATTATCAAGAGTTACTTTTGATTGTGCCTTAAAAGTACATCAAAATTTAGGTCCAGGTTTGCTGGAAAGTGCTTATGAAGAATGCTTGTTTTATGAGTTGAAGAAGACCGGCTTACTTATTGAAAAACAAAAACCCTTACCTTTAGTCTATGAGGAAGTTAAGTTGGACATCGGATACAGGATTGATATATTAATTGAAAATAAATTGATAGTCGAAATAAAGTCGGTTGAAAATTTGAATGATGTTCATTTTGCACAACTTTTAACCTATTTAAAACTAACCAATTGTAAGCTGGGTATGCTCATAAATTTCAATGTTAATTTGATAAAAAACGGAATAAAACGCGTAGTTAATAATCTTTAAAAATCGTAGCGAACCTTGCGCAAATCATTGCGTTCCTGACTGCTGGCAGGCAGGTTTGCGGTTAAAATCATGAAACTCAACACAAACCACTTCACCATCGACTTATCAAAACCTATTGATATTTCAATTCCGTTAACCAATTCCGACGAAAACCCGATTGCCTGGTACATCGAAAAACCACAAATTGAGCCGGTTCGTTTTGGCGAATGGATTGGAAAGGTCTCTGAAGGGAGTTCCACCAACTTTAATAACATTTTCTTCAATCCGCACGGTCATGGAACGCACACAGAATGTTTGGGTCACATCACACGTGAATTTTACAGTATTAATCAATGCTTGAAAACATTCTTTTTTGAAGCCCTTCTGATTAGTGTTGAACCTGAGCAAGTAAACGAGGATTTGATTATTACTAAAGAACAAATTCACCAACAGCTTGTCAGTTCGGCGAAAGCGAAATCAACTGATCAACTACAAGCTTTAATCATCAGAACGTTGCCCAATTTAGAATCCAAAAAGCACAAAAACTACTCACACACCAATCCGCCTTACTTAGCTGAGGATGCCGCTATTTATATTCGAGAAATCGGAATTGAACATTTGCTTATCGATTTGCCCAGCGTGGACAGAGAGGAAGACGAAGGAAAATTACTCGCACACAAAGCATTTTGGAATCTTAAAGATGTTAACCAACTCAATGATGACGCACGTTTGCATTGTACAATTACAGAAATGATCTATGTAGATGACCCTGTAAAAGACGGAAATTACTTGCTCAATTTGCAAATAGCGCCGTTTGAAAATGATGCTTCGCCCTCCAAACCGATACTTTATGAGCTACTTTAAAATTTGTATTCAAAAATAGTCATGATATCTATTTCTACTGATAAATCGCAACTCGATGTTCCGTTCATACAAAATTTTTTAAAAGATATTTATTGGGCTGCCGGTCGTACAATAGAAGAAGTTCAAATTACGATTGATGCTTCGTTTTGTTTCGGTATTTATTTGAACGGTAAACAAATTGGTTTTGCGCGTGTCATTACCGATTATGTGGTTTTTGCCTATTTGATGGATGTTTTTATTGATGAAAAGCACCGCGGAAAAGGTTATTCGTCTCTTTTGATTGACGCCATGATGAACGAACCGCAATTGCAGGAGGTTAAAATTTGGCGTTTAGCCACAACAGATGCCCATTTTCTGTATCAAAAATTCGGATTCAAACCCTTAGCCCATCCCGAGAAAATGATGGAAAAAATCGTTATATCCTCTTAATAAGCTTTTATCTGTTAGCTGTTAGCTGTTAGCTTTTGCTGTTAGAAATTATAAATCGTAAATCGTAAATCGTAAATCGCAAATCGTAAATCGTAAATCCCATGAACATTCAACAACTCTACGAATTTTGTCTCTCTAAACAAGGTGCTACGGAACATTTCCCTTTTGATGAAGATACTTTGGTGTTTAAAGTTGGCGGAAAAATGTTTTGCCTTACATCGCTCAAAGAATGGGAAAAAGGAACACCTGCGCTTAATTTAAAATGTGATCCTGAGCGGGCTGAAGAGTTACGTGCTGAATACAATTCGATTCGTCCCGGATTTCACATGAGTAAAACCAATTGGAATACAGTTGACTTTAACGGAGATGTTTCTGATAAAATGATTTGTGAGTTAATCAATCATTCGTATGATTTGGTATTCAAAGGATTGACCAAAAAAATGCAGGCCGAAGTTTTAAATTCATAATTTAGGCATTACTTTTGTGACACCTTAGAGGTTTAAAAACAAACAGCCATGATAGATAATCTAAAAAAAATACTAAACGAAGATCAAGATCCCAAAGCGATTGAAAAAATTACAGCCAAATTGGGCAATCTTCTTATGTCTAATGAGGAAGTAGGCTATATAGCCGTGCAGAAAAAACCGGCAGTAACCATTTTACCCGATAGTATTGTTGTAACCAACAAACGAATTATTCTTTGTAAGCCTAAAAATTTAGGTTTATCAATGGAATTTATCGATTATGATTGGGATGATATTGCGGGTTCTTTTGTTAAAGAAGGAATATTGGGTTCTGATTTTACGTTTTCGACAAAATCAGATCTTACACATACTGTCGATTATTTACCTAAAAATCAGGCGCGAAAGTTGTATACTTATGCCAAAGAACAGCTTGATTTATTAAAATCGCCTAAAACAACAAGTACCGAAAGTCAAGCTTTTGCTCCTACAACACCTCAACCGGAACCGGTAGCAGAAACTATTGAACCGCTTGAAGAAATCGAGGAAGTTGTTGCTGAAGAAGTAACCGATTTTGCCGAAATTTTACCTTCTGTTCCGGTTGCCGAATCCGCAACGGAAACCCAAGCCGCAACAATGGGCGAAAAAAAACTCAGTGACCTCAGTAAAGAAGAACTCTTTGACAAGTTACAAAACTATAAAAAGCTATTAGACAACGGATTAATTCTTCAAGGCGAATATGATCGCTTAAAATCCGAAATTCTAAATCACCTTTAAAAAGTAAATTATTTTAACTAAAAAGCCGAAGTTAAAAACTTCGGTTTTTTTTTGTGCTATGTAACAATTGCTACTGTGCAGTCTAACTGTTGGGTTTACCTTTGGTATGAAAAATTCAACCATCATGACTACAACTGTAATAATTGGGGGAAGTTTTGCCGGAATGACAGCTGCCCTCGAATTGAAACGAAAAGGGAAAGAGCAACATAAAGTAATTCTGATTGACAAATCACCATTATTTCTATTTATACCCTCATTAATTTGGGTGCCTTTTGGCAGAAGAGACATCAAAGATATTTCCTTTAGAAAAGAAAACATTTTACGCAAAAAAGGCGTTGATTTTGTTCACGCGGAAGCCTTAACTGTTGATACACAATCTCAAACAGTACACACGGATGCCGGTGACTTCAAATACGATCATTTGGTCATTGCTACAGGTCCTAAAGTAAAATATGATGTTGCACCCGGAGTGGCTGAACATACCCATTACATCGGAACACCTAACGGAGCCATGAAAGCGCGCAAAGCCTTGGAAGAATTCAAGAAAAATCCCGGACCCATTGTTATTGGAGCCACTCAAAATGCAGGGTGTATGGGAGCCGCTTATGAGTTTTTATTCAATGTTGAAAAATGGCTTCGTGAACAAAACATTCGTAAAAAAGTCGACTTATATTGGATTACCCCCGAAGATTATTTGGGCCATTTTGGCATAGATGGTATGCCTTTAGGAGAGACTATGCTCAAAGGTTTCATGAAAATGTTTAACATACATTATCGCACGCAGGTGGGTGTGAAAGAAGCCTTAGAAAACAAAGTGATTTTAACGACCGGAGAAGAGTTACCAAGTCATTTTACCATGTTAATGCCTCCTTTTATTGGGGTTGATTTTGTCACAAATTCTCCCAGCTTACAAGCGACTCCAAATGGGTACATTCCGGTTGGAGATGATTACAGACATCATGAAATTCCAACTGTATGGGCCGCAGGTATTGCAGTAGACGTAAAACTTCCTTTTACGCCAAAAACAGTTCCGTTTGCATCACCAAAAACAGGTTATCCTTCTGATGAAACCGGAAAAATTGTGGCCGAAAACATCATTCGCGTGGCAGCCGGAAAAACCAAACTGAAAGAAAAAGCATGGGGAAAAATACCCGGAGTTTGTATTATGGATGCCGGTAAAAAAGAAGTTATCATTTTTTCAAACCACTTGTTCAAACCAAGAACATTTGCGATTATGCTTCCTAATGTGATTTATGATTTCAGCAAAATAATTTTGGAAAAATACTTCCTTTGGAAAACAAAAAACGGCTATTCATCCCTACCATAACCTAGAACTGACCTAAATTGAAAATTGCCATTTCGGTTAAACTGAAATGGCAATTTTGTATGTTATCGGGAATAATTGGGTGCCTCTTTTGTAATCGTGACATTGTGGGGGTGACTTTCCCCTATTCCACTGGTGGTTATACGAATAAACCGACTGGTTTCTTGAAGGGTATGAATGTCTTTAGAGCCACAATATCCCATTCCGGCACGTAGTCCGCCAATGAATTGTTGCATACTTTCGTTCAACTCGCCTTTGTAAGGTACTCGCCCAACAATTCCCTCCGGAACCAGTTTTTTCACATCATCCTCCACATCTTGAAAATAACGGTCTTTTGAACCTTCCTGCATCGCTTCAACAGAACCCATCCCGCGATACGACTTAAATTTTCGTCCTTCAAATATAATTGTCTCGCCCGGAGATTCTTTTGTCCCGGCTAAAAGTGAACCTAACATTACCGAATCAGCTCCTGCGGCTATCGCCTTAGGAATATCCCCGGTGTATCGAATACCACCATCGGCAATTACCGGAACACCTGTTCCTTTGAGCGCAGCGGCAACTTCTAATACAGCTGAAAACTGAGGAAAACCTACACCGGCTACCACACGTGTTGTACATATTGAACCCGGACCAATACCAACTTTAACTGCGTCGGCACCATTTTCAACCAAATACAAAGCCGCTTCCGGTGTAGCAATATTTCCAACAACCACATCCAACTGCGGAAAACGAGATTTTATTTCTTTAAGCACACCCACTACCCCTTTTGAATGACCATGCGCTGTATCAATAACTATAGCATCTACGCCGGCATTAACCAAGGCCGAAGCACGATCAACTGCATCAGCCGTAACACCAATAGCAGCTGCAACTCGTAACCTACCAAAACGATCTTTGTTTGCAATAGGTTTCTGAGCTAATTTGGTAATATCGCGAAATGTAATTAGACCAACTAATTTATTATTTTCATCAACTACCGGTAGTTTTTCTATTTTATTTTCCTGTAAAATACTTTCGGCTTCCAATAAAGTAGTTCCCTCTGCTGCCGTAACCAAATTTTCTGAAGTCATGATTTCAGTGATGGAACGCAGGTTATTTTTTTCGAAACGCAAATCCCTGTTGGTCACAATTCCTTTTAATATTCCGTTTTCATCAACCACCGGAATTCCTCCAATACCATATTCTTTCATGGCTGCTTTCGCATCTTTTACCAAAGCCGTTAAAGGCAATGTAACCGGATCGATGATCATACCGCTTTCGGCACGTTTTACTTTTCTGACTTTGGCAGCTTGCTGTTCGATGGTCATATTTTTGTGCAATACACCAATGCCACCCTCTTGCGCCATAGCTATTGCCATAGCACTTTCGGTCACAGTGTCCATGGCTGCCGAAACAACGGGAACATTTAAGGATATATTTTTTGAAAAACGAGAACGTATGTCCACTTCGCGTGGTAATACTTCCGAAAAATTGGGGATTAAAAGTACATCATCATAAGTTAAGCCCTCACCGATGATTTTGGAGTTGTGTGCGTTCATGTGCAATTTAGTTGTTGTAGTTAAATTGCATGCAAATATACTAAAATCAACAATTCAAACTCAAAAAAATCAAATCGTTAGCAAAAGAATTTAGGGTAATTTTAAGCTAAGCTGTTTACCTCTCATTAAAAGGTATTTACCTCATTTTTTTGGGTTAATGATGTTTTATGTTTTCATTTGCTTAACCATTTATTAATACAACTCTTATGAAACAACTGTTAAAATTGGCAGGTTTGTTTTTGCTGTTGACTATATACTCAGTCAAAGCTCAAACCAATGTCACTGTAATGTATTATAACGGTTCTGCACAGGAATTTACTGTTGCAGCTACCGGAAAACTTTATTTTGCTGATGATAATTTAAATATCAAAACAGACAGCAACACCACACCAACTACCATACCGGTTGGTATTATTCGCAAAATAACATTTGGTTCAACCTTATCCAATGCAGCTATTGGTGAAAACAAAAATCAGCTTGCAATATTTCCTAATCCCGGAGCCGACATCATTCGAATTCATTCCGATTATAACGAAAAACTTGAGGTAAAAATTTATTCGCTCAATGGTCAACTCATTTTTTCAGGAAATTACCAACCGGATGAAGCAATAGATGTTTCGCAACTTGCTTCAGGTTTATACTTAGTTCAAACCAATGGTGTAACGCTAAAATTCAGTAAAAAATGAGAAAGTTCTATTTTGCCTTATTGCTGATTGTTGCGTCATACCAACTTAGTGTTGCCCAGCAAAAAATGCGAGTACATAATTCGGGTAATGTAATGTATGCCAAAGCTATTTCTGAAATTGACAGTATTAAATTGGATAACACCTATGCCCGCATTAAAACCAGTGATGCCTCAAATACATTAAACATTCAGAAGCCGGTAATTGACAGCATCACATTTACAACAGAAAATGTACTATTAGATAAAATCTACATCATTTATAACGGAAATGATGATGCTACAATTATAAATCCTTATGCAAACCAAGGGATAACAATCACAGCAACCGGTGGAACTGTTGTTGGAACTGCGGCTTCCGGGATTGACAATATTGACTATACTATTTTGGGATCGAGTACCAACGGGAGTTTAACACTCACTACCGATAAACCGGTAAACTTTGTTTTGAATAACCTCACACTTACCAATCCTTCGGGTGCGGCTTTTGCTGTTTCGGGTGCTCAAACTACCACTATTTATCTCACACCGGGTTCAACAAATATACTCTCTGACGGTGCTGCAAGTACCAAAAACGGCACCATAACAACCAATGGCCCTGTTGTAATCAACGGTACCGGTAATTTAATACTAACAGGAATAAAAAAACACGGAATCAATACATCTGCTTCGATTACGATTACAAATGGAAGTACAGTTATTAATGCTGCGGCTACTGATGGTTTACATTCCGAAGGGTTCAACATGAGCGGGGGCTCGTTGGCTGTAAATTCGTCAGTTGGTGATGGAATTGATGCCGGAGATAATGCGGTCGTAATTAGTGGCGGAACCATTACTATTGCTTCAACTTCGGCTGATGTAAAAGGAATTAAAACGGGAACAAATACTATCACTATCACAGGTGGATCAATCTCAATTAGTGTTTCCGGTGCCCAATCGAAAGCCATAAGTGCAAAAGGAAATATAAGCATATCCAATGGTACATTTAACCTTACCTTATCCGGAGCTGCTGTGTTAACAGCCTCAGGAAGCGGATTTGATCCATCGTATTGTACAGGTATCAAAAGTGATGCTCAAATCAATATAAATGGTGGAACTTTTGTTATCCAAGCTTCTTCAACTGCCAATGGCGGTAAAGGCTTTTCTGCCGCAAGTGACATTACAATAACCAATGGGAATTTTACCGTTTCAACTGCCGGAAATGGCGGTAATTTTACGAATATTCTTGGGGTAGCAGACTCTTATTCATCGGCTTCGTTTTCGACTGATACCAATATAAACATCAGCGGAGGTACATTTAATCTAAGTAATTCGGGTTCTGATGGGAAAGGCATTACGGCTGATGGAAATGTAATTCTATCCGGAGGCACTGTAAACATTACCAATTCTGGAGCTTCAGGAAAAGCGGTTAAAGCTGATGGGTTGCTTACTGTTGAAAATGGTATAGTTTCAATTAATTTATCAGGTGCTACTGTTCTTGCTTCATCCGGTTCCGGATTCAATCCTTCCTACCCTTGCGGACTAAAATCAGCCGGAGCTCTCACAGTAAATGCTGGTACTATAACCATACAAGGCACAAGTGCAGCTACCGGTGCCAGAGGCCTCTCTTCCGATAGCGGAATAACAATCAACGGTGGTACTGTTACTGTAACATTAGCCGGTAATGGTGCCGTTTATACTAATTCAACCGGTACAACCGACTCCTATGCCGCGGCTGCGCTATCGAGCGATACAACCCTTTCGATATTGGGAGGAAGTGTCACAACCAGTTGTTCCGGTACAGGTGGAAAAGGACTCAAAGCAGATGGTACTATTACTGTAGGTTCCGGCTCAACTAACCCAACCTTGAGTTGCACTACTACAGGAGCTCGCTTTTTAGTTTCCGGTTCCGATTATAACCATCCAAAAACAATTGTGGCTGCCGGAGCTGTAACAATTAATAGTGGTAATTTGACCATTACGTCTACAGACGATGGCATTCATTCCGATACGTCTGTTACAGTAAACGGAGGGACAACGCTTTTAACTGCAAACTCAACCGTGACGTCCATGGGTGAAGGAATAGAAGCCCCTTTACTTTATTTTACTGGGGGTGTTACCAATATCACGGCTTCCAATGATGGCATTAATGCCACTTACGGCACGGTTAGCGGTGGAACAGAAAGTAATGATAACAGCCACCTTTATATTTCGGGAGGAATTGTGATTGTTGCCGGAAAAGATGCCATCGACAGCAATGGAAATATCACCATTTCGGGAGGAACTACTATCGTATGTGGTGTGACCAATGGTCCTGAAGAAGGATTAGACTTCAACGGCGCTTTTAACATGAATGGAGGCTACATCATTTGTGCAGGTTCGAATTCGCCTATGACTAAAAATTTCAGTTCTACGTCAACCCAACGTACTATGTATTTAAAATCGAGTGCGGCATTGGCCTCAACTTCATTGTTACACATACGCAATGCATCCGGAACAGAAATGGTTACATTTAAGCCAAAAAACAATGTGTATTATTTTCATTTCTCCAGTCCAAATGTAGCGGCTAGCACGCAATACCAAGTTTATTTTGGTGGAAGTTACACCGGAGGAAGTTTTGTGGGTAACAGCAGTGGATGGGGATTGTACACCGGAGGAACCTATTCTACCACTGGCGGAACTTTAAAATCGACCTTTACAACTTCAGGAACGGCAACCACGAACACCGTTACTTTTTAGTGGTAAATAAATCATAAGCATAAAAAAGGCCGACTTAAAAGTCAGCCTTTTTTTATAAATATAAAATTCAATCTAAGCCGTTTGGTCATCAATAGTAGCATCTTCAGCATTTTTCTTAACAGATTCAATACCATTATCGCGCGAAGCTGCTGTTTCATACATTTCGCTGGTACCGATTATTTGTCCGTTACCGGCTTTCAAGGTAAAATAAAATTTTCCGTTTTTAGATTCTAATCGGTCAAAACGCGCATCATCTTGCGAATTTTTTTTAACAGATTCTGCTCCGTTTAAACAAGCAGCTTTGGTAGAATACCCTTCGCTTCCCAAAATTTCTTGTCCGTTACCGGCTTTTAAGCTAAACTGATATTCACCGTTTTTACGGGTAGTAATAACAAATTTTCCCATGTGTAGTAAGTTTTAAGTAATAAATAAAATTCAATTTCTATCAAAGTTACAAATTTTACAAATCCCTTCCCCGTTAGTAACTTAAAAATGCGTTAAAATAGTATATTTTAACGTGATTTCGACATAATAATAAAGTCAGAATTCTTAAAAGTGCTTGGCTATAAGGCAAATTTTCGAGAGATAACCGGTTATCTTGAGGAAATTTAACGAAATAGACGAGTGCTTTTTAGGCTAACTTTTTTTAAATTTACACTTTAGAGAAGCAATCTACTTCGCTTTACATCATTGAAATAGCCCGCTATTACTGCCTATGTAAGGCTCGTATCTCACTCCTCTAAAGCGTTCTGACAAAATTCTTATGTCGAACTCACGTTATTTTAATAAAAATGTAACAGCTTTCAGTTAACTTAGACCAATAAAAGAAACTAAATATAAGGTTATGAAATTAAAACTAATTTACATTATTGCTTTCATTTTACCTTTCTCAGGTATTTTATTGGCACAAGAGAACATTACCTATCAAAAGCCATCTGCTTCCATATTGACGTTGGCCGATTATGAAAGGGCTCCGTCGGTGAGTATGGATTCCAAAAAAGAGTACATGCTTTTAACCTACAGAAATACGTACAAATCGCTTGACGATTTAAATCAGGATGAAATAAAGTTGGCCGGTTTACGAATAAACCCGATAACCAATATCTCGAGTACGGTGACCTATATCAATAATTTAAAAATCAGAAAAATTAAAGATAAAAATGAAATCCAAGTTACCGGTTTACCCGAAAATGCACGTATGGCCAATGTATCTTGGTCGCCCAACGAAACAAAAATTGCTTTCACTAATACGACTTCAAAAGGAGTAGAACTTTGGATTCTTGACGTGGTTTCTGCTACTGCAAAAAAAATAACCTCCGATAATCTTAATGCCAACCTTGGGAGTCCGTTTAACTGGATGAACGATAACAATACCTTGCTTGTTAAAGTATTACCCAAAAATAGACCAACACTTATAGATACCAAAAAAGATTTACCGAAAGGACCAACCGTTTCCTCCGGTGACGGAACCAAATCGCAAAACAGAACATTTCAGGATTTGCTAAAAAACCCGACAGATGAAGCCAACTTCGACATATTGGCGACTTCAGAATTGTATAAAATTACCCTCGACGGAAAGGCAGAACTGTTTAAACCGGCTGCTATCTATGCCGGCGAAAGTTTCTCTCCTGATGGGAATTATTTAATGCTCACTACTATAAGCAGACCATATTCTTATATTGTTCCGCTAAACCGTTTTCCACAAAAAACGACTATTTACGATAAAAACGGGATTGAGATAAAAGTAGTTAATGAAGTTCCGTTGAACGAAGTGATGCCAAAAGGTTTTTCCTCTGTGCGCAAAGGAAAAAGAAGTGTGAACTGGAGAAGCGATAAAGCGGCCTCGCTTTACTATGTTGAGGCTTTGGATGGTGGCGACCAAGCCAATAAAGTAGACTACCGCGATGAAGTTTTTACTTGGGACGCCCCTTTTACCACAAGTCCGGTGTCATTACTTAAAACACAACAGCGCTACGCAGGAATTATTTGGGGAAATGAAACCACGTCCATAGCTTATGATTCTTGGTATGACACCCGAAATGAAAAAACGTATTTATTCAATCCGTCTAATCCGTCACAAAACCCAATAATTATTAGCGACCGTAACTCACAGGATATCTATTCAGATCCCGGAAATTTTGAAACCAAACGCAACCAATACAACCGCTACGTATTGGCTATAGAAAATGATAATGCTTACCGAATTGGGGATGGTTATACCAAAGAAGGGCAATTCCCTTTTATAGATGAATTCAATTTAAAAACACACAAAACCAAAAGGCTATACACCTCTATCTATAAAGACAAAAAAGAAGATTTACTCTCTATTGAAAATTTTAAAACCGGTGATGTATTAGTTATGATTCAATCGCCAACGGAGTATCCCAATTATTACCTACGTAATGTTAAATCAAAAAATAAACTGACTCAAATTACATTTTTCACAAATCCTTTTGAAAGTTTGAAAAATGTATACAAAGAAGTCATCAAATACAAACGAAATGATGGTGTGGAACTCTCTGGAACGCTTTATCTTCCAGCAGGATACGATCGTTTAAAAAAAGCCGAAAAATTGCCCCTATTAATTTGGGCTTATCCGGAAGAATTCAAAGACAAAAATTCGGCCGGCCAAAATAATAAAAACCCGAACGAATTTACATTCCCTAATTATGGTTCGTTTGTGTATTGGGTTACCAAAGGGTATGCAGTTTTGGATGACGCTTCATTTCCTATTATTGGAGAAGGAACTCAGGAACCTAATGATACCTTTATAACGCAACTGGTTGCTAACGGAGAAGCAGCAATTAATGCCGTCGATCAATTAGGTTATATCAATCCGAAAAAAGTGGCTGTTGGCGGACATTCCTACGGAGCATTCATGACAGCAAACTTACTTACGCATTCAAATTTATTTGCCTGCGGAATTGCGCGAAGCGGAGCTTATAATCGAACCCTTACACCTTTTGGCTTTCAAAGTGAGCAACGTAATTATTGGGATGTACCCAATATCTATAACGAAATGTCTCCCTTTATGAATGCCGATAAAATGAAAACACCGCTGCTTCTGGTTCATGGCGAAGCCGATAATAATCCGGGGACTTTCACGCTGCAAACCGAACGCTATTTTCAGGCATTGAAGAATTTAGGAGCTCCGGTTCGTATGGTGATTCTACCAAAAGAAGCACATGGCTATGTAGCCAAAGAAAACATATTCCATTTGCTTTGGGAACAAGATCAATTTTTAGAAAAATACCTGAAAAATTAATTTTTAGTTTTTCCTGTAACAAAGGGCTTTTAGATTAAGAGCCCTTTGTTGTAATATAAACTTGAGAACCCTTTGGCAAAACAGCAGAATGTTCAATAAATAAAATTTGATTCCCATCATTGACTTCAATAAGATAATGACTTCCTTTGAAGTATGAATTTACCACTTCGGCTTTTATAACTCCCGAAGCGGAAATTTGCAATTGGTTGGGATACAAAAATCGTTTTTCACCATCTAAAACCAAAGTATTTACATCGCCAAACAAAGAGGCAACATAATAACTCTGCGGAGTAGCATAAACCGATTGAGGAGTCCCTTTGGCTACAATTTCGCCTTCTTTCATCACCACAACTTCATCGGTAAAAGACAACATATCGGTACTGTCATGTGTGGCTATAATACAACTTATTCCTTTAGACTTTAAGTAAGCAAATAACTTTCGTCTTAATGCATTCTTTCTAAAATTATCTATGTGGCTAAAAGGCTCATCCAAAAGTAACAACTTAGGTTCCAAAGCTAAAACACGTGCAATTGCGACACGCTGCATTTGTCCTCCACTTAAATTTTTGGCTTTTACATTTTTAAAATCAGACATCTCGACGGTTTCCAATAGTTCATCAATTCGGGTCTGTTTTTCAGCAGGATAAAAATTCGACAGGTATTTGCCTACATTCTCGCCAACAGTAATATATGGCATCAAATCAAAATCTTGGGCAAGGTATTTCATCATTTCCATACCCGGTATTAAGTTGTACTTTGGACCGGTAACTTTTTCACCCTGAAACTTAATATCACCTTTATCCGCATCAAAAAGTCCGTAGATTAACTTTAAAAGTGTGCTTTTTCCACAACCACTTTCACCGATAATAGCCATATTTTTCCCTTCATCCAAAGTCAGGGAAACGGAACGCAATACGGTGCGCTCGGAATAGGAAAAATACAAATCAGAGACTTCTAACATCAATATTGATTTACGACAAAGGTCTGAAAAAATGTTTGGCTTTAAGATGATTATAAATACTGTTTATCGGTTTTTTACTGTTTTAACAGTAAAAGATATGTTTATTTTATTTTTTTAAGTAATTTTATAGAAAATTGATTGGTTATGAAACAATTATTACTTATTTCAGCATTGCTTTTCTGTTTTTCAATCGGAAATGCACAGGTAGGAATTGGAACTACATCACCGGATTCCCAATTGGACATTCGCTCATCAAACCAAGCAACTCCGGCCAATAATGATGGGATTTTAATCCCAAAAGTAGACACATTCCCCGCTACAAACCCAACAGCTGCACAACAAGGTATGTTGGTTTATTTAACTACTTCAACCACTTTTTTAGCCACCACAAGGCAGCCCGGTTTTTATTATTGGAACAATCCAACTTCGGATTGGATTGGTTTAAGTTCCACAGCCAACGGCGATCATGATTGGTATGAATCAGCAACAACCAGTGCACCTAACAACATTAACGATAACATGTATCACATGGGAAATGTGGGTATTGGGATTAGTTCATTAACACCCAATATGTCGTTACAGATTTTAAATCCAAATAATGATACAACTATTTATCATGCTAACTCTAGTTCTAGTACAAATTCAAAATTTGGCATACATAATTCCATGATGAACTCAACTGCAGGAACACAATATGCCACTTATAATAATATCGTTAATCCAAGTAATGCCGACAAATATGGTGTTTATAACACTTTCGGGTTTACTGGTTCTGGATTCAACACTGGTGTTTACAATGATTTGAATAGTGCCTCTGGTACTGGTGTTCAAACTGGAGTTCATACTAATATCGGAAATGGTGGAGATGCTATACATTATGGCACAAGGAACATATTGAGTGGAACAGGTATTGGCCAAAAATATGGTGTTAGAAACGAACTTAGCGCTAACGGAAACCAAACAGGCACTCATAATCTGTTAAGTGGCTCCGGAGGAAACATAATAACAGGTACCACTAATGAAATAACCAATAACGGACTTAACATAAAAATAGGAGTAAATAATTCAATTACAGGAAATAGTGCCGGTGATAGATATGGTATTAGCAACTTAATTTTTGGAGATATCACCACAAATACTACTACCGGGCTATTAAATCAGCTATTTACAGGAGGTATAGGAGGAATAAAAGGTATTGATAACCAAATTACAGCTTCTGCCACTACTGGATATTACGGAACCACATCTGATTTTACCGGAACTGGGGACGGTACTATTTATGGAACTAAAAATAATGTAATAAATAGTGGAAATGGTATTCATTACGGAATGCTAAATACGATGAGTGGAACGGGAACAGGTCTAAAATATGGTGTCAGAAACGAATTGTCAGGCAATGGTAGTCAATTTGGTACCTACAATATATTCACCGGAAGTGGTACGGGTACACGTGTTGGTAGTTATAATGAAATTACTGTCAATAATACCTTTGCGCATACTGGGGTTCTTTCCACTCTTTCCGGTACCGGATCAGGTCTCAAAACGGGTATCTATTCCTATATAGCACCCGGTGCCGGAGGCACACATTACGGCATTTATTCTGAAGTTTTAAAACCGGGAAGCACCAATTTTGCAGGTTATTTCTTGGGGAATGTCGGCATTGGAACCACAGGAGGAAACATATATATTATGCCTCCATCTCGTGGTACTAATGGACAAATTATGCGAACTGATGCGCTTGGCAATGTTACTTGGCAAAATCCGGGTAATTTTGCTTGGCTTACAACTGGGAATGCCGGAACAGTTGGAGGAAATACAACCACAGCAGGAACCAACTTCATCGGGACTACCGATAACCAAAATATTGATATCAGAACGAATAACATCTATAGAGCACGTTTTAGTAACTTGGGAGAGTTTTTTGTAGGAACTCTAAACACTATTATCACAGGTGATTTGGCAAATTTCGTGTCAAATGCAACATTTCCATGGGCCGCCAACGGATATTCTGACCAAAATGGTTCGGGTGTGTACGGACAAGTTACGGCTGGTACAACAATTTTTGGAGCAGTTCAAGGCGAATACAACGGAACCAATGCGCAAGGTGCCGGTGTAAGAGGTATAGCACTTACAGGAACTGCTGGTACAAGTTTTGGAGCAACACATACCGGAGTAAATGGGCAAGGAACAACATCAGGTAGTTACAAATTTGGGGTATACGGTAGTGGAGGTACTTCAACTCGATCAGGGGGGGTAATGGGTTATGATTACGGTATTTCCTATGGTGCATTAGGTTATTATGCTAATAGTGCGGTAGACTACGGTGTTTACGGTTTTGGGCAAGCCTACCAAACAGGAGTTGCCGGTGGAAGATTATCGAACCCCTTCAACCAAAAAGATACTACCATCGGACTTGGAATTTATGGAGGTGTAATGGGTGGCTGGGTTCGCGGATTGAAATTCGGATTCCATACCAAAGGTGAAACATACAGCTTATATGTTGATGGAAGCGGTTATACCAATAAACCTTTAGCTTATTTAATCTCAACCGACGCCCAAACAAAAACAGCAAGCTATATGAGTACTTCATTACAACCTGAAGTAACTGTAAACGGCAAAGTAACTTTAGAGAACGGAAAAATATTTGTCCCTTTTGAACCCGCATTCCAGCGCATCATTTCAAATATCGAGGATGTAATTATTACAGCCTCTCCACAAGGAAAATCAAATGGTGTTTATATTGATCAAATCAGTAAAGAAGGATTCTGGATTTATGAAAATAATGACGGAACTTCTAATACCAAAATAGCTTGGATTGCTATCACTAAAATCAAAGGTGAGGAAAACCCAACTGTTCCTAAAGAATTATTAGCAACAGATTTTGATGCTAAAATGGATGGGGTAATGTTTAATGATAACAATACCGTTGATACACCGCAGAGTCTTTGGTGGGACGGAACTCAAATTCGATGGGATAGACCAAAAGAAGAAAAAGTAGACACCGAAACCGCTAAAGTGGCTCGTCCTACAAAATAAAAATCAAAGCTGTCTTTTTAGGCAGCTTTTTTAATGTGTTTCAGGACAATTTGTCAGCAAAAAAACTTTGGTATTTTTTTTGACTGTCATGTAAGTGTTTAATCAAAAAATTACGTTATGTCAACCGGAAAAATTAATGTTTCAGTAGAGAACATCTTCCCGTTAATCAAAAAATTTCTTTACAGCGATCACGAGATATTTCTTCGTGAATTAATATCAAACGCTACAGATGCCACAACCAAACTAAAACACTTAACCGGTATCGGTGAAGCTAAGGTAGAATACGGCAACCCTATCATCGAAGTTAAAATTGACAAAGAGGGTAAAAAACTCCATATCATTGACCAAGGAATTGGGATGACTGCCGAGGAAGTTGAAAAATACATCAACCAAGTTGCCTTCTCCGGAGCAGAGGAATTCCTTGAAAAATATAAAGATTCGGCTAAAGACACCGGTATAATTGGTCATTTTGGACTTGGCTTTTATTCGTCCTTCATGGTCGCCGAAAAGGTAGAAATTATTACCAAATCTTTTAAAGATGAGCCTGCCGCCCATTGGATATGCGACGGAAGTCCGGAATTTACAATGACACCTCACGATAAATCAGAGCGCGGAACCGAAATCGTTCTTCATATTGCTGAGGATTCACTGGAGTTTTTGGAAGAATCCCGTATTCGCGAATTACTGCTCAAATACAACAAATTTATGCCGGTACCCATAAAATTCGGTACCAAAAAAGAAGCACTTCCTACCCGAGCCGAAGGCGAACAGGGCGAAGCCAAACCCGAAGATGCTCCTGAAGATTACAAAACCGAATACATCGACGTTGATAACATTATCAATAATCCTAATCCGGCATGGACAAAACAACCGGTTGATTTGACCGATGATGACTATAAAAACTTCTACCGTGAGCTCTATCCAATGCAATTCGAGGAGCCGTTATTCAACATACATCTCAATGTTGACTACCCTTTTAACTTAACCGGAATTTTGTACTTTCCTAAATTAGACAGCAACCTACAGGTACAAAAGGATAAAATTCAATTGTATCAAAACCAAGTATTTGTTACCGATAATGTGGAAGGCATTGTTCCTGAATTTCTGGTAATGCTGCGTGGTGTGATTGACTCACCCGATATTCCGCTAAATGTCTCAAGATCGTACCTTCAAGCTGATGGAAATGTTAAAAAAATAGCCAATTATATTACGCGCAAGGTTTCCGATAAACTCAAATCACTCTTTACAGAAAATCGTGAAGATTTTGAACAAAAATGGAATGATATCAAAATTGTACTGGAATATGGTATGCTTACTGAACCTAAATTCTATGAAAAGGCCGGTGATTTTGTTCTTTACCCTACTGTAGACGGAAAATATTACACACTTACCGAATTAAAAGAAGCTTTACAAGCCAACCAAACGGATAAAGACGGTAAATTGGTAGTTTTATATGCCTCAAATAAAGAAACACAACACAGTTATATTGATATTGCCAAAGAAAAAGGATACGAAGTCCTGCTTCTCGACTCTCCAATTGTGGCACATGTAATCCAAAAACTGGAAGCCGATAACGAAAAACTGACTTTTACTCGCGTTGATGCAGATCATATCGATAAACTGATTCAGAAAGAGGAAACACAAATATCCAAACTTTCGGATGACGAAAAAGAAAAACTCAAAAACCTACTCGAAGAAGTGATTCCAAAAACGACCTACACCGTACAGATGGAAGCAATGGATAGCAATGCGGCTCCGTTTATGATAACGCAACCCGAATTCATGCGACGTATGAAAGAAATGAGCCAAACCGGTGGAGGCATGTTTGGTATGGGCAATTTCCCCGAAATGTACAATTTGGTGGTCAATACTAATTCGGATTTGGCTAACACTATCCTGAATTCATCCGATGACACCAATCGAGAAAAAACCATAAAACAAGCCCTCGATCTTGCAAAAATAGCGCAAGGGCTGCTTAAAGGAGAAGAACTTACCGCTTTCGTAAAACGAAGTTTTGAGTTGATTAAATAAGAGAATCAAACATAGAAAAAGAGTAAAGACCTGTTTACGAAAGTGAGCAGGTTTTTTATTTGATGGCGTGCCCCGATTGGTAAAAACTACGTCTTGCAGACTTGTTTTTATCCATCGGGATCGGGCTTTCCGCTATATCTGTCAGATTGCTTCGTGCCTCGCAATGACAGGATGCCGCTGCTATCCCTCACGCGAAAGAAGAAAGAAGAAAGAAGAAAGAAGAAAGAGAAAAGAACAAGGAACTATAAACAACAAACACAAACATCAGCAACACGACCCGCCGTGGCGGGGAACTGCGCCGCACCTATAAAAAAAATGAGTCCCGATTTTCATCGGGACTCACTAAAAGAACCTGCCTTCGGCAGGCAGGCTTGCCTGCCGGCAGGCAGGGGCGGCGACATACTTTCCCATCCGCCTAGGCGGACAGTACCATCTGCGCAGGCGGGCTTCGGGATGGGAAGAAGTACGCCCTACATTTGATAGTAATAAAAATTTATATAAAACAAAAAAGCCTGTCTAAATAGACAGGCTTTCCAAAAGAAGGCGGCGACATACTCTCCCACAAAATGCAGTACCATCTGCGCAGGCGGGCTTAACTTCTCTGTTCGGGATGGGAAGAGGTGAGCCCCGCCGCAATAACCACCTTAAGTTTTTATGCT
>JAYRXL010000078.1:0-1734 GCA_041917555.1 Flavobacterium sp.
CGGATACTACAGCAATGAATATTTTATATTTTGACGGATTGTAGGGTTTATTGAAGCGGTTGTTATCATCAATTTATTCTGTATTTGCTCTTTTTGTACATCTATCAATAATTCTGCGAGTATTGCTTTCTCTTTTATTTGGATTTGACGATTTTGGCGCATACATTTCAACAGTTTTTTTAGATTGTAACACATTGCACTCAGTAAAACATGTTTATTCGCACTTGACATTCCCCGCGTATGCAATCGACGCATACCCAGATAATTTTGTAATGTGCCCAAAACCGGCTCTACGGTGCTACTGCGAATACGGCTTAATCGTTTGGCATATCGTGGCTTCGATGTATATTTTTGGTGCATCCTGTCATAATATGGCTTGTCTATGCTGTCTTCTATCTTTTTGAATTTTGTTTTTTCTCCACAACATTGTTTACGCAATGGACAGTCTTTACAATCACTTTCACTGCTCCGATAACTCTTTTTACTATATCCTTTACTGTCTGTTTTTATTCCTTTATAACGTATTTGTGCATGCTTGCCGCCCTCATGTGTGCATACATAATAATTTCCTATCGCTACATAAGTAAAACCTTCACGCTCCGATTTATATTGTCCAAAATTAGGTATATAAGCATCTATATTGTGTGACTCGCAATAGGATAATGACTCACCACTGCTATAACCCGCATCCGCTATTATTTGTTCTATTTGTATGTCATTCGATAATAAATTATCTATCGTTTGTCCGAGTATCTCTGCTAAATTCTGACTGTCTTTTTTCCCCGCACTGCTCGCACAGGCTCCCGTAATGACATGATGTTTATCATCTACCGATATTTGTCCCGAATAATTCAACTGTCTTGGTTTGCCCGGTTTGGTGCTTATTTTCGCATCAGGATCGGTTGGCGAATAATGGGTGTGATTGCTTAAATATTTCGGGCGGATTATATTACCTTGTTCATCCACTTGATGTGGGGTATCTACATGACCCGGCATACCTTTATATTCTTTGGCTTTCCAAGCATGATGTCGTTCTACTGCTTTTTTTGTACTTAATAATACTTTATTATCATCACTTTCTGATATTTCTTTATGGTATTGTTCTATATCATCGAGTATTTCTTTTTCGACCAAACTATCCATACTTGCATTAGCTTTAATATAAGCACTGTCTATGGCTTGTCGGCGACCGCGTACCATACCTTTTTTTATGCAAAGGGATAATATCTTTTTGAATAATTCTAAAAATACTTCTTCGCCATATAATTGACGTGTACGCGAAATTGTCGAATGCCATGGCAAGGACTCATCAAGGTCATAACCCAAATAAAAACGAATATCTAAACAATTGGAACAATAATCAAGCAAACGGCGATCGGAAGTAATATTATTGAGATAGCCGACTAAACATATCTTGAAAAATACGACAGGATCAATACTTGGATTACCTTCGCTACCATAATAGCGGGCAGTAGCGGCATACAGGAATTGCAAATCAAGTGTTTGCAAGAGAATACGGTAGAAATTATTCTTAGGCACAAGGTCATCTAAATTGACTTGTGTGAGCATTTTAGTTTGAAAGGTTTTACGTCCTTGCATAACATGCACGTTTGAAGAAGAAAAATAAACTTTATCATATTGAATTACACAGATTTAGACGATAAATGATTGTATTGTATTGTTATCTCATTTCTCTTTTGTAGTTTTGCAGAAACAAGTTGTGCAACAAGCACA
>JAYRXL010000079.1:0-3574 GCA_041917555.1 Flavobacterium sp.
AACCCCTTTGGGGGTTCCGACCAAGGTTGGATGATAACCAAATACGATGCGCTTAACCGTCCGGTGTATACCGGTTGGGTGCAAGGTACCTTTAGTAGCGCCGCCCGTAAATCGGAGCAGGAATTGCAAAACAATGCCAATTTGCTTAATGAAGCACGCAGTAATAGTCCCGTTACTATTAATAATGTACAAACAAAGTATACCAATGCAGTGGCTCCTACAAGTTTTATGTTGCTTACGGTAACCTATTATGACGATTATGATTTTCCGCATGCCATTCCTTCGCCAAATCCGGATTACATCACAACCGCCAAAAGTCTGACCACCGGTACGTGGACACGTGTATTTACAGATCCCGGCACCACCGCTGCCGAAACCACCATATTGTTTTATGATAAAAAATACCGTGTTGCCTATGCGCTTACCAGACACCACACCCATGGACATACACTGGTAAAAACCATTTATGATTTTGAAGGCAAGGTAATGGAAACCAATACCTTTCATAAATACAATACTGCTTTAGACGAGATTAATTATAAAGATACCTTTACCTACACCGACCAAGGCAGACTTGATAGCCACATTCAACAAATTGGCACCCTACAACCCCAACTGATTGCCAAAAACGAGTACGACGAATTAGGGCAATTGGTTTCCAAACAAGTGGGCGGTACCGATATAAGTACGTTTTTAGGCCTACAAAAAGTCGATTACCAATACAACATACGCGGTTGGCTTACCCAAATTAACAACATAGCCGACTTAAACGATATGGATGGTCCGCGGGATTTGTTTTCGTTTCAGATTCAGTACGAAGCCCCTGATTTGTCGGATGGCGAAACAACGACCGGGTTGTACAACGGCAACATTGCGCAAACCCTCTGGCATAGCGATAACGATGATATTATCCGTAAATACGGTTATGCCTACGATGCCTTAAACCGACTTACCAATGCTACTTTTTATAAAGACAACACCTTGTACAATAGTTTTGACGAAACCCTTACCTACGACAAAAACGGGAACATCATGAGCTTGTTGCGCACGGGTTATATTGAAAGTCAGTACGTGGTGCCGGTTATAGACAACCTGACCTACGATTACAGTATGGGAACCAACCTGTTAAAAGGTGTGGAAGACAGCACCGGCAGTCCTATAGGTTTTGACGACACCAATACCTCCAACGAAGATTACACCTACGACGCCAACGGCAATATGATTACCGATGCCAACAAAAACATTACAGCTATTACCTATAACCATTTGAATTTACCCACACGAATCGATTTTGGAAGTGGCGCATTTATTCGTTATATTTACACTGCCGCAGGTATAAAAGTGGGCAAGATTGTGGAAGAAAACAACACACAGGTAATAACCGATTATTTGGCAGGGCATCAGTATACCAATAACAAGCTCAGCTTTTTCCCACATGCCGAGGGTTATGTAAACGTGCGGTATTGTAGCAACTGCACCCTCGAAGCGCAACAAAGCCCACATTTTAATTATGTATTTCAATACAAAGACCATTTGGGCAACATCCGTATGAACTACGGCTACGACGAAACCGAGCAGGCGGTAAAAATCATGGAGGAAAACAATTATTATCCTTTTGGTTTAAAGCACATGAACTACAACATGGACAAGGGCAAATACGACGAAGAAGAATTGCAAACCTTGTCTAAAATTGCACCGGTACAACCAATGGATTTGGTGGCGTATAAGTATAAATTCCAAGGTCAGGAACGCCAAGACGAGTTAGGACTTAATTGGGACAGTTTTAAATGGCGGAATTATGACTACGCAATAGGAAGATTTATGAGTATTGACCCATTATCTGAAAAATATGCGTATCAGTCGCATTATAACTTTTCTGAAAACAGGGTAATTGATGCTAGAGAATTGGAAGGTTTAGAAGCAGAAATATTATTTAATAAGTCTACCCATACTCTTAGAATAACACCTGACAAGAGTAAATGGAATCCAAATCTACCAACTAAAAGTGTTAGTGCATTGCAATATAATCCAAAGGAAACAAGATTTAATCAACTTGTCGTTGTTAAAAACGTATTTACAGGTGGAAAAGCTACTGATGGTGTAGTCGAACGGGATCCAGATAGACCACAACAACAGCCTATTCCGAATGGGACGTATGATATATTAGATAACAATGCTGACACGAAACATAGTGGCTGGTTCAGACTTGATAAACAAGATTTTGAACCTTATAATGATAAAGATGATCTTAGTGGTAGAGATGGATTTAGATTTCATTTAGGTACTGAAAGTTGGGGATGTGTCACATGTGATGTTTCTAAAGATGATAGAACTGAAGAATGGAATGTGATAATAAACATTTTGAATTCCACAACTAAAGAAACTGTTCCAGAAAAAAGGGGTAATCAAGGATGGAATCCATTTTCTTGGCTAACAAAATTTGGTACTTTAACTGTAATAGGAGAAGATACTATAAAAGAAAAAAAATGAATAAATTTAAATTTTTTTTAAGTATTTTTTTTATTTGCCTTTGCAGTATATCATGCGAAAAAAAATGCAATATCAATGGTTTAGAAATTGGATCTCTATTAATTTCAAATGCTGAAAAGCAAGGAGTCAATTATTGCGAACTTGTTGAAAAAAGTTTCAATCATAACACCAAAGCTGTAAAACAATTAAGTTTACTAAATTTTGAAAATTCTGCTGGTTACGAGCATGGAGAAGTAGTAGTGAAATTAGTTCTTCAAATTGGCGAAAAAGAATTTTTAGATGCATTACAAGGTATAAATAAAAGTGAGATGATTAAAATAGAGTCTTATCTTGATGTTGGTTTAGAATACGGTAACTCTAACTTGAAAGGACGAACTATCAAACAAGCTTTTCCGGAAGTTTATCTTTTTTTAAATCAGTAACAATTTCCCCCAGCTCCGCAAAGTGTTCATTTTATGCACTATGCCCCCAGCTGCGCAAAATGTACCTATAAAAAGTTCCGCAACAGTCTCCCGACTTTGCGGAACTATTGAATTTTAAAACAAAAAACTACATCAACCATTGAACTTGCCCCAAAAAGTTAGACACTATTTGCGGCAACTTTAATAACGGTTTAGTTTTTATCAATGCAAAGTTCTTGAGCGAACAAATGCCTTAGCCCTGATAGCAGTGTAAAGCCCGCAAGACTAAAAAGTAGTTTTTGTAGGCAGACCAAAGCGACCAAAGGAAGCTTTTGAAAGCCATAAAAAAACACTTTTTTAGCCTGAGGACTTGCAACGGATAGCAGGAAACAGCTAAAAAAAAGCTAACCGCTAAGAGCTCTTCCACACCATCAACAATAAACCTACTGAGTTACCCGCTCGTTGGTGTGAGTACCATTACCGACCCTAAAGGGGACAAAATTACCTATACCTACGATAGTTTTGGCCGACTCCAGTCTGTAAAAGACAAAGACAACAACACGCTTTCTGAAAATCAATACCACTACAAACCTTAATTTGATGCATCATGAAACTTATAAATCATTCTTTTCGTTTATTTTCAACTTGGCTTTTGGTAGTGGTTTCCTTGAACAGCTTCGGAC
>JAYRXL010000080.1:0-2721 GCA_041917555.1 Flavobacterium sp.
ATACTGAACGCAGAAAACCGAATCGTAAAAAGTTTTGCGCGAAATACTGAGCTTTAAAAACTGAATCGTGAAAAGCTTTCCGGAAAATCTCTGAACTCGGAAAATTGAAATGAGAAAAACTTTGCGGAAAATCACTGAACTTGGAAAATTGGGATGAGAAAAACTTTGCGGAAAATACTATCGATAAAAAACTGAATCGTGATAAACTTTGCCTGCGGTTAACAGCGGTTTGCTAAAATGGCGAATTTTTCTTTTAATTCACGTTCACTTTTCGCAAGAAATTGTATTTTAGTAGAAAATTAGCGGTTACGAAGTCGCCACTTCAGCAAGCCGCCACACGTTGGCGGTAATACAGCAAGACCCCACTTCAAGAAAAAAACCACACTAAAAACACAACGCTTCATTTCTTATTTGTATATTTGCAGAATAATTTCAAATATTGAAATAAGAAATGATTGAAGAATTTAGTTTTGGCAACTTTTGGTCGTTCAAGGACATTCAGACTTTGAATATGACCGCAGCAAAGATTAAGTCAAAAAACGCTTTGCTTGACACGAATAACGTATTCCCTTTAAATAAAGAATTGAGTTTAATCAAGTCTAAAGCAATTTATGGGGCAAATGCAAGTGGGAAAAGTAATGTAGTAAAGGCTTTGGTAACTTTTATTAGAATCATCAGAGATTCTGCCAAAGAAGAAAAAGCGTTGAGTTTAATTGACTCTTTCCAACTATCTACAGAAACAGTTCCACAACCAACTTTTTTTCAACTAATTTTTAGAGTTGGAAAAACAAGATATAGATATGGTTTTGAAGCTGACGATAAATCTATCAAAAGCGAATGGTTATTCTCAACACCAAGCAAACGAGAACAACCCTTATTTATCAGAGAAAAAAATGAGATTATAGAAATTAACCAAACTCATTTTGAAGAGGGAGTTTTGTATCAAAAATTACTTGAAAATTCAAAAGACCAAGTTTTCACAGATACATCTTTGTTTTTGACACATCTAAATTCAATTGGATTTGCCAAACTTTCCAAACAGATTTTCCAAACAATTTCTTCTATTACAATCATTAGTGGTTTAGGGCATAGAGGAATGTACAGTATTGCGGGAGAATCATTAAGTGATGCTATTAAAAAGAAATTTATTTTAGATTTTCTAAAAAAGGCAGATGTTGGAATTGACGATTTGGAAACAGTTGAAATTACTAACGAAAATTTGCCCGAAAATGTGGAAGAAGAAGTAAAACAAGAATTAAAAAAGGGAAAAATTATTGTTTCCAGTAGAACTCAATTTGATTCAAATCTTAAAGCAGTAGGGAAAAGCGAATTTTCTTTTGGTAATCAAGAATCAGAAGGAACAAAGAAAATGTTTGAATTAAGTCCATTTATCTACCGTTCTCTAAAAGACGGTGTTCCTTTAGTTATTGATGAATTTGATTCAAGGTTTCACCCTTTATTGACTAAAAAAATTGTTGAACTTTATAATTCATCTGAAAATAAAAAGTCTCAACTTATTTTTACAACTCACGACACTAATTTGTTATCGCCTGAATTATTAAGACGAGACCAAATTGACTTCGTTGAAAAAGATAAATATGGGGCGAGCCATCTTTATACTTTGGTTGAAATTAAAGGTGTTCGCAATGATGCTTCTTTTGAAAAGGACTACATTCAAGGCAAATATGGGGCTATTCCATTTTTGGGAGATTTTACTAACTTAATATCTTTTGAATAATGCCCAAAAGTACAAGAGCTATTAAAGTTACAGACCAAAATAAAGCTTGGAATAAGAAACCAAAACCAAGTGGTTATAGAATAGATACAATTCCAATAAACAAGACTATTCTAATAGTTTGCGAAGGACAAACTGAAAAACTCTATTTTGAATCTTTCCCCGTGTTAGGTGTCAAAATAAAAGCTATTGACCTAAAAGGACAATCCAAACTAAAATTAATAGAATCAACAAAAGAAATCGTTGATTCCACAGACGAGGAATATAATGAAGTTTGGTGTGTATTTGATATGGACGTAAGACGTGGTGCTGATGAGTTCGCTGACTTTGACAATGCTATAAATAAGGCTTTAGACTTAGGCTACAAAGCTGCATATTCAAATGACGCTTTTGAATTATGGTTTTATCTACACTACAATCTCACAAATGCTCAACAATTACGGACATTTTACTACACTGAACTTGGTAAAAGGTTTGGAATAAATTATGTCAGAGATGGTAAGAAGTACAACTTTTGCATACAGATATATTCAATTCTAAACAAAGACATTAATTCCTCACAACAAAATGCTATTGACAGAGCAAAGGCTTTGTTTGAAGAACAAAAACATCTTACATATCACGAACAAAACCCAATTACTAAAGTTTACGAATTGGTTGAAGTATTGAATGAAAATTTAAGACGATAATGAAATGTACTACCGCCAACATCGGTTTTGCGTACTGGCGGGTGACGGATTTCTATTGAACATTTGTGCTAAATTGAACAATAGTACTTCTAATCAACGGCAGTGCTAAAATACTGCCACTACGCAAAGCCGCAGAACGTTACCAGCAATTTTAAAAAATGCATCGTCCTAAAATAGGTTGACTAAAAATTAAACACTTTTAGTAACCTATGGAAACACAAAAAAAACAAACCTGTCGAAAAAATGAGTATCAAAAAGTTAGCTTTGATCTCAAACTTTCCATCATTGACCAAATTA
>JAYRXL010000081.1:0-2423 GCA_041917555.1 Flavobacterium sp.
CAGATTTTTGGCCTCAAGAACCGTTTTTGCCATTATCGCCCCATACCAAGTCGGGTGATCTTTGCCACCCACGCCCGTTTGGAATCGGGCAGAACATATTTAGACAATTTTTTCAAAGAGTCACGACAGGTTTGTGACAAAAGGGGCATATGGATTGCGATTTACATAATAACATATATGTTCAACAATTATTGATTGTAATACACTTGTTCAAGAGCAGCTTTGGATTCTTAAAATGGAAAATTTTGATCATTGGCATTTTGTCTTGGCGGGCGTTTCTGTAATTCTTTTTTTCCTTTACAGAAGCAAAGCGCAAGAGGCGGATATTAATTCAAATCGATATTACAAAATAGCAAATGAAGTGTCTGAGATTAAGAAGAACGCCAAGACGGAAGTTGCCAATGCGAAAGCTGAAGTTGAATTAGCGCTTAAATCCAGGGCACTTTATGAAGAACATTCGAACAAGATTGTTGCATTATACCAGCAGCGCGCGCATTTTTTTCCGATACTACTTGAAGCAAAATTGCAAATGTTTGATAGAGATACCAAAGCGGCGCTGAATATGTTCAAATGGGGCAAATATGGGCCAAACAAATCCGCGCAAAACGTAAGTTTAGTTCGAAAGGAGGCGCGCGAGCAAAAGAAATTAATGCATCTCTTAGAATTTCGGCTTCGCTATTTAGAGTCGTTGTTCCCTTGGCTAGCGGATTTTACGGATGAAGACATCACAAGTCTTTTATTAGAGAAAGAACAGCAGTCTGGAGAGATTTCGGAATCTGACGTTGAAGACCCAATTTTGAAAAATAATCTAATTACAAAGCCTGAATACCAAAAGCTTAGTCCACCGCAAAGAAACCAACTAGCATTAGACAGATGGTTAAGAAATCGAAATAAATCCGCATGGCAAGTTGGACGAGAATTCGAAAGGTATTATGGGTATTTCCTAGAGAATAAAGGCTTCGATGTTACTTATTATGGTGCGACCGAAGCTTTGGAAGATTTGGGCAGAGATTTAATTGCGGAAAAAGGAAAAGAGACCTTTATAATTCAATGCAAATATTGGGCAAAGCATAAGACTATCCATGAGAAACATATTTATCAATTGTATGGTTCTTTTTGCGACTATAAAATTGACAAGAATATTCGCCCCGGAAAAAAACAAGGCGAATTGTTTGCAGGTGATACGGTTTTCAAAGATATAAAAGCGAAATTTGTTTCAACAACAAAGCTGTCCGATAGAGCGCAAAAAGCAGCAAATATGCTTAATGTCGAAGTGGAACTCATTGAAGAAATGAATTTTGACTATCCGAGAATAAAATGCAACATTGGCAAAGACGGTGAGAAAATTTATCACCTTCCTTTTGACCAACAATATGACAAAGTCAAAATTGAAAAGCATAAAGGTGAGTTTTACGCCAAAACTTGCCAGGAAGCAGAAGATGCAGGATTTCGACGCGCCTGGCGTTGGAAGCCTTCTTAAAAATCCCGCCCTTTGTAAAAAACGCGGAGGATTTCGACAGTATCATTCTCTAGTGAATAGAAAATCGTGGCTAAATCCGCACTGATCAAAACCCTAACATCTCCTGCTAAGTGTTCCGTTGCCCGTCCTGCAAAAGGAAACACCTCAAGAATATCGCATGATTTTCTTATCTTATTGATTACATTGTGAGCAGCTTGAATGCTTTCGGAAACCTCTAATAAATAATCATAAATTCCGTTCATGTCGGCTTTAGCCTCGGGCCGAAAAAACAATCTCATTGAGCGGCAACCTTGCTATTTTCAATATCTGCCGCCATCCGTGCCTCTAACTCAGCCCACACCTCTTCCGCCGGAATTGACGGCCTTGGGTCATCTAGTGCTTCTTGGATTTTGCGTTTCATATAGGCGATTTGTTCGGGGGTTTCCCATCTGTCGTCTTGCCATTTACGAATAGATTCGCGAATTATTTCGCTTATAGAAGCATACTCGCCCGATGCAACACGGGCATCAAGTGCCGCTTTCATTTGTTTAGTCAAAGTAATTGAAATTTTTTCTGTTGCTGCCATGATTACACCCGATAAAGTAGGATAAAATCGGATTATATCATACCTTGGGCGATTTACAATTATTTCAATTCATCCGCGCGTTTTGCAAGTGCGATGTTTAGGGCTTCATAGCCTTTTGGATATTTGCCTAAAACTTTTTTGCGCAAAAGCCCTGTTAAAACCCCGGAAAAACTCTCGCCATGTGTAAGCAAAGTGCCATTGCCTGCTTTATCAAGACGAAAATAATGACATCCGTCAAAAAGGCCCGGCACATACAAATTGCCACGCCAAGCAAGCATCTTACCATCTTCGAACACATTTATTTTTGGAAAAAGCGTTAGCTTCATTCCCGATCCATCGGGGGAATTAACTTTAATCTTAAGCTTTGCACCTTTTTCA
>JAYRXL010000082.1:0-7428 GCA_041917555.1 Flavobacterium sp.
CCTCTATTTGGTTTCGCCAATGCGGGTGTCTCATTGTCAGGGGTTGGACTGAATGAATTGGGTTCAGGTGTAACACTCGGAATTTGGCTTGGGCTCTTTTTAGGAAAACAATTTGGGGTTTTTCTTACAGTTTTTCTATTGATTAAATCTGGATTTGCCAAAATGCCCGAAGGCGCAAATTTTAAAATGTTTTTCGGTGTTTGCGTGTTGACTGGGATCGGTTTCACTATGAGCCTATTTGTCGGCAATCTTGCTTTCGCCGGAAACACACTTATTGAAACCGAAGTTAAATTGGGGGTGCTTCTGGGTTCATTGTGCTCTGGGCTTCTGGGCTATTTATACCTGCGATACTTTGCCAAGCCTAATAATATTGAATTAATCTAAATAAAGTCGCAGGACTAAGACTTGCCCTAAATTTTGGTTTCATTTATTTAACCGACAACGCACCCGTAGCTCAGCTGGATAGAGTAGCGCCCTCCGAAGGCGTTGGTCGGACGTTCGAATCGTCTCGGGTGCGCCATTTCTTTTTTCAGCCCAAAAAATTCGCCTAACACCTTGAAAGGTAAAGAAAGTTCCGCCGTTCGAACACCTTCGTTCCTATCGTATAATACCTGTGATGGGAAGGTCAGATTTATCGCCATTTTCTTCTCCTCTAATTTATCACTTTTCCAAAGAATACAAGGGTTTAGCAAGAAGGCGACCGCCGTTCGAAAACTCTCTTCAAAGCTTTTTATTGGCATGTCGCGTTTTTCGAGCTTTTCGACCAATAAATTCTTTTGCATTTCAATTTCGGCAATGCGGCTTTCATAAGTTTTAACAACTGCCTTCACATCTGATTCAATCAGGCGTTTCAATAATTGTGCTGTTTCTTTATCAAGCTCTGCAATTTGTTGCTTAATCTCAACCTTCTTAACTCTAGCTTTGTCAGTTTGGTGTTCCCACAGATCACGAAATACCTTTTCCGCCAGTTTTATAAGAGATGGTGATGGTTCTAACGATTGAAGCAATTTTTCAAAATCACCTTCGATTTTTGCTCTAGGAATTGATTTGCCACTTTCGGGGCAACCTTTGGTTCGGCAAATATAATAAGGGTAGGCTTTGTGCGTTCCCTTGCTCCAATTTGCAGTCAGGTTATGCCCACAGCTTGCACAGCACACATGACCACGTAAAGGAAAGTCTGCGTTTATATCGGTGCGAATTGGCGCACGCCGCTTACCCAATAATCGTTCTTGGATTGTATTAAACATCTCCAAACTAATTAGGGGTTCGTGTTTCCCAATTCTTGGTGCAATACCCCAACTTGGTACGGCTACATAACCCGCATAAATAATTTGGGTCATAATTTGATGAAGGCGTTCATGTTCCATTAGGCCATTCTTATTTGGAATTTGCGGAAATGTTTCTAAAAACCGCTTTACCTCGACTTGACTCCCAAAACGACCAGTTGCAAATCCTTCCATAGCTTCTTGAATAATTGAAGCCATCGGTTCATCGCGCACAAGCATTTTACCACCCGTAGGGCAAGGCGCATATCTATATCCCCACGGGGCTTGAAAAACCCAGTAGCCTGCCTTTACGCGTTCTTGCATTCTGTGAAGGGTTGTTTCTTGGATTTTTTGTCGTGCGTGCTGGCTAACGCTTGCAAGCAAATGTTCAATGAGACGGCTATCACTATCATCGCCAAATTCAATGCTTGGTGATTCAAGCCCAACACCGATTGCATCTAAGGTCGCGCGAAGCGACAAATGCGCTTCAAGTCCGCGTGCGAAACGATTGATGTCATCAATCACAACCACATGGCTTCCACGCGGTGTCTTCTTTAGATATTTCATCATTTCGTCCATCGCGGGACGACTTGCAAATTGACCAGTGAAATCGTCTTTGAATACTTTGACAACTTCATGACCAATATGTTTGCAGTAATCACGGTTTCGAGATTCTTGTGAACTTAATCCATCGCCCCTTTTAACTTGGTGTGTTGATTAAACTCGACAATATATAACAGCCTTTTTAGGCACTTTTTGTATCATGGCGTGTAGTCCTCTTTTTGGTTAGATTGTGCGGAAGTTAAAATCGCGCCCTCAATCTTGAGGTCTACAGGCTCAGCATTAGCGAGAGAGGCAATACTATCATATTCGAACGCTTTTTGTGAAGCGGTTTTGAACTTTTCATGCAGTGCTAAATTGCGCGGCATGGATACCCCATGAATGCTCAATCACTGCATTAATATTATAGAATATGATTTTAATCGCTTCGTCCTTTTCAGACGCGCTATACCCATCAATATCGGCAACAAGTTCCCGATAGGATTCTAAATTCTCCATAAATGTTTCATGTAATGTTTTCATACAATCTCACTTCAAAGAGCGCATTGCTCGATTGAAGGCATTTTAGATTGTTCCAAAATAATTTTGGGGGTATCTAAGCCCAGCCCGAAATTATTTACCTAATTTTAGAATATCATGTTTCAGGCCGAAAAAGCAAGAAAAATGGCGATTTTCCGCCATTTTATCGTTCTAACCCTCTATCTTTGCCATTTATCATTCTATAAGCCGTCTTTTTGATTTTGGTCAGCATCGCTTTTTCTTGCATTTTAACTAACTGAGTTGCTGTGCGACTTAATGATGGTTTTTGAGGTTGACCCATACCACTTGGTTGCAATGATGGTGCGGGTGCGGATTTTTTATGAACGTGTCCATGGCCTTTGCGGAAAACCGATCAAAATTTCGTTCAAAATATTGATTGGTAAAATTGGAAACGCGTTCTTGTTTTTCGCGAACGCGGATTTCATAGGCAGTCTTTTTAACTTCCCTGTTATAATTTGGGGCAATCTTTTGGGGTTCTTTCATTCATTATTCCCCCAAACCAGAGTGCCAATTACGCACGTCTTTTATAGAATTATTCCAAGCGGGAATGATGAAATAAAGTATTACATCTGAAACCGCCAAGTGCGGCAGTCCAGCTATTTTTATGATTTGTTGCGACCCGCCTAAGCCCATAATGTCTTCGGCTTGTAGGACATCGCGGCTTATTTCACCCAAATTATTGGAGGCATTTTCAATCACCCCTCCATTGTGCGAAGCCCCGCGCGAAAGTATGGTTGTTTTGCCTGATAGGTAAGAAAGGTCACGAAGCAATTCGGGTTCAGTAACTGCCTTATAGGTAACAACGCCCGCTTGGTCTTCAAATTCTTTGACGTTTTCTTTTGACCATTTGCCATGAAGTGAAAAGCGCGATTGGGCGAATATCCAAAGCTGGATAAGTTTGCCGCGATAAAGGCGCAATGCCTTTAATATGGCGGGCGCGGGCGGCATTTGCGGAAATTCGTCTAAAATAAAGGTCGTGCGAATTTTACCTTTGGCATTTGCGATTCGTTCAATCGCAACATTAGTGTTTAAAATTACCAATGGCGCAACCACATTGGTTTTATGTAACTGAATTTAAGTTGGGTAACTAGGCAGCAACAGTTTTAAAAAACAATGCTTCTTCGTAATATCACAAAGTTCTTTACCAAGTTTAAGATTGTAAGATAATTAGATCTAATCAGGTCAAACCTTCCCATATATTACGCTTCTAATAAGATTCTTAGCTTCTGAAATAATAGTTTTATTTAGTGGGATTCCCAAGACGTAAATCCATATTGCCGCATTATTTAGACCATTTGCGTATTTTATCCGCTTGATCTCAACTTTGTCAGAAGGGTAACACAAAAAACCATGTTTTAAGTCAGTTTTACTAAATGAAGCATAGGAAATAATTTGATGCAGGTCGTGGCGGTGACGTTCTTTGATAACTTCACTTTGATTAAATTTATTATATAGATTAGATTTATATTTAGCCTCAGCGATAACCAAGAGTTCGCCTTTTTGAAATATTATATCGGGCTCCAGATTTTGAAGTTCCCATGAATATCGTAATTGGGTTTTAGAATTAAATTGGAAATTAGCGTGTACTTTACCGCCTATTTCGTTTGCTAATTCCCTAAAAATAAATTGTACGAATTTTTCAAATACATCTGAGAAATCAACACGCCACGCAGTGCTATCGACTAGATTAAAGCTAAGAATTTTATTTGCTTGTTCTTTGCAAACTTTTACTGTCGAACTATCTGAGAAATGAATTTTAAGCTGGTCAGTAATTTTAGGCCGATGAAGGTATAATTTTTCCTCAATAAAATCTAATTTGTTTCTTAGTGCAAATTTCACCCTTGTTGGTGTCGCCCCTGAAAGCAGCTCAAATTTGCAAAAATCAAATACATATCTGATGTTAGAATATTCTGAGTGAATAGAGCTAAGAATGTTTTTCCTTGAAGGGAATTTTAATCTATTCTCAACTTTATATGCATCATTAATATATTTCTTCCAATTTATTTGGCTGCTTGCATCGTTTGTAATTTTTTCAATGCAATCAAATTTCCGCCAATCAGTTCTGAGCAAATTTTCTAATAGCGAGATAAATTTCACAGCTTCTAAATATAAGGGCGGTCGAAAATTTCTTCCAGAGGCTAGTGGCAAGCTGTCAATTATTTCAGGGTTAATCGAATTACCAAGAATGTTCAATATTTCAATATAATCCTGATATCGGTTTGCGTTGGCAAATCTTGGAGTGACTATGAAATCTCCAATCTGTTTTCCTGTGTCGGGTGACCGAAGAGGTACAGCGCCAATAAAATGTGAAGTGTTAAATACAATACCAGAGCTTTGGTCAGTACCTATAAGTTTAGGCTCGACACCGAGAAATTTAAATTGCTCCGAATTATAATAAATAAATTTTTGAAGATACTGACCTATTATTCTTTTATCCGCGGATTTAAACCATTTTTTTTGTAAATTTAAACCAGCCAAATGTTTTGATACTTCCGTCAGGCAAGGAATCTCGCAAAACACGTCAAGATTTTTTGTCATTCAAAAAGAGTTTCATTTATTCGTGTGAAAAAATAATTATTAAATTCTTCTATTGCGCTCCGTAATATTCCTTCTTGCAAATATTCCTTGATTAGAGGCAAAATTTCATACCTAATACGGTTTTTCATTTCATCATCATTTTCGGCTATAAAATATCCTTGACCTGGCTGAAGCATTAGCTCTGCACTAGTTGCATACCAATTGAATATTTTGTTAATCTTTGAGAAATCATCTTTAAAAAACTTTTGAGAGCTGTTTGTTTCTATTTCTATGGTTATTGGCTTAAGATTATACCAAGCAAACCGTCGCCTTAATGCGAAATCCACAACAGCCAAACTTCTATCAGCTGTGTTCATAGTTGCAATTACACTCAAATTTTCTGGAAGCGTTGATATTTTGAATCCGAGGAATATTTCAATTTCTACATTGGATGGTTCCATTTTATGCTCAAACAAATAAAATATTGGCCCCAAAACATTAGATAGATTTGCTCTGTTTATTTCGTCAATTATTAGAACGACTCTTTCAAGTTTATTATCAAATGCATATTTCACAGCATGCGCAAAAGTTCCAAGATGTTCTTTATAACTTAGCTCATGGCTATCAGTACTGGGCCTAATTCCATAAATGAAGTCTGAAAAACTTGTTTCGGCGTGAAATTGGGTAAAGAATAACTTCTCCGCAATTTTCTCGGCGACGCGCTTTGCTGTTCTAGTTTTGCCAGTACCTGGAGGGCCTTGTATTACGACAAATCTTCGTTCTTTTAAAAGTTCTTCAACCTCACTTATTGGGTCCGCTTTTACACTAATTGAAAATGGCACTAACGCCTTTTCAACTGCTGTTCTATGCTCCTTATTTGTAGGCCAGTCTCTAAGAGTTGCATAGGCTGCCAAAAAGGCGGAAATAATTGCTTTGCCGTTATCGCTAGTAGGGTCATCAACAATTTGGCAAACCGGCAGCACTTTAGCATAAGTTTTAATAGTGTTTTTTATGTGTTGTAATTTAGAATTGCCAAGTATTGATTTTGGCAAATTAGTTTCAATATCAGAAAAATCTGACTTACAATAACCTTCTTCATTTACAAGAGTTGAAAACAATCTTCTAAGACCAGGATAAGTAGCTAGCTCATAGTCATTCTTAAATCCATTTGAACCAATACCGAGGCAAACCAACCACGACTTTGCTTGGTCGGTTGGAAATATTGTAAAAGAAAAATCATGGAATGGACCCACTGCCTCTTCTTCAGGATGAATAAAGCCAAAATACGCACCATTATCTTTAAGAGCATCTACTCCAGTGTTGTTTCTTTCAACAAATGGTTTATTGAATTCAACGTCATTCTTTGCACCAAACTCTGATGCTTTTTCTCTAATAAATATCTTAATTTGTTCAATGTACATGCAAAGTAACAATTCAATAAAAGTATTAATTTCAGTTTTTATAGCATTAAAACTTCAAACACAAAGCAAATATTTAGAATCATATTGCTAAAAGGAATTAGCCCTCCTGGATCACTTTGAAATGAATTTCCCCGCGACCAAGGTTTTCAATTGTTAACAATAATTCGCCACCCTTCATAGACGATAACCCGCGTAATTTGCACTTTTTCATGGTGTAAATTTAGCCCGTTTCGGGCTTACCTTTCCCTTGCAAATTACCTAACCCAAAAATTATTGTGGGGGAATGTTTCAAAAATTAAAGGCATTTTGCATTTGCTTTCTGTCTATTTATGTTCTAAATCTTTTGCTGGTTTACATCGTAATTCATTGCAGAAATTGGTCACATTTCTTGGTGCAGCTTTGAATTACACCCCGCGAACGCGCATAAATTGAGCCGACGCGCTTTTCCTAAATTTTTCCAAAACTATCGGCTTATGCCGATTGCAAGATGTCCCCTGTATTACAAATTTGCATGCGCAAAATTTGAAACATGGGCTATCTTGGCAAGGGAGAACGTTTTGCATTTCATGCGGCACTTCTCCCGTTGCATCCCTCTTGGCAGCTGGCGCATCAAAGGCATTGAGCCTTATCGCACCAAATGGGGAGACTTCGCTCTCCCCAAACCCCATCGACCAACCCTATGCGGTTTGGATACGCACAAGCCTTTCGCTGCTTGACCACGAACAAAAGGGCGTGCCTGCCCCTTTGTATTCGCTGCCTCTATCCGAGAGACCTACCGTCCGCCGTTTGGATGCCGCCACTTCATGGAGACCATAAGGGCGCATCGCCGCCCCTCTGGACACCCCCGACAAAAGGGCTTTTCGCACCCCTATGAACCCACGAACAAATTAACGCCATTTGGATTGCGGCAGGGGCTTGGAGATTTCCTTCTCCACCCTGCACCAGAAACATTAAATGGCCAGCAAAATTGTTTATGAACTCTGAGCACCTAGCCATTTAAAAAACCGTGCCCAAATGCTCATCTTCTTATTTGGCTTTATGTCCGCTTTGGATTTTACTTCAAGACGCTGCTCATTAAATTTTCGAATATCAAACAGGGGATCACCACATTCTTCTTGAGAATA
>JAYRXL010000083.1:0-93166 GCA_041917555.1 Flavobacterium sp.
GAAAGCTTTCCTTTTTTTATTACTAAGGGACGAGAAGTTTATCCCGATGCATTTTGAAAGCAGTTTAATGGAAAATTAAACTGCATTGAAAAAACAATCGGGGAGTCCCTCTATCGGCTCAAAAAAGGAAAGCGAAAGCTTTCCTTTTTTTATTACTAAGGGACGAGAAGTTTATCCCGATGCATTTTGAAAGCAGTTTAATGGAAATTAAACTGTATTGAAAAAACAATCGGGGAGTTCCTCTATCGGCTCAAAAAAGGAAAGCGAAAGCTTTCCTTTTTTTATTGGTTCAGTTCCGCTTCCAATTGCCGGCGCTCTTCCACATAGGCTTTGAGTTGTTTGCCATAACGTGATTTGGCAATTTTAGGAGTGAGCGATTTTTGGATGGTATCTAAAAACTTTAAATTGATATCGTAAATTTCAGCAAGGGCTACATAAGGAGCTACTTCATGGTCGTGGTTGTTTACCGCAAAATTTGTAGTGTAAAGGTATTTTGACCGTTGTATGGCTTTGCGGTCTTCCTCAATTTTGTCATGTATGGCTTGTTTGTCTTTTGGGGTAAGCAACTTTTTTTTGATTAATTCGAGGTCTTTGTCCACATAGCGCGACACTACTTTTTTATATTCTTCATATAGCTTATGATTTTCCGAACCGCTTATTTTGACATCGGCTGTAAAATAATCAAGGTTGGTTTCCAGAGTAAGTTTTCCGGGTTCGGCAAAAAAAGCGATGTTATTATCCAATGAATTGGTTACACCTCTGTCTAAAAACAAATACAACATCTCCGGTTCTTTAAGATCCAATTCACTTGTAAAGTGTGAGTCACCATTAATTTTTATAGTGTCAATAGCAACCAACACAGTATCCTTGATGCGTTGAATATAAATAGTTCCTTTTTTAAGCCCTTTTATATATCCATTAATTTCCAATGCTTTGGTTGATTTCTTTTCTCCGCAGGAAACCGCAAAAACGGCAATAATAATTACTAGTAAACGTTTAAACATGATTTCAAATTTGCCGCAAAATAAAGAAAAAATAACCATAGCTGAAAGGAATAGGTTAAGAACCTTACTCAGCTATAGTTTGTATTTTGGAAAAATACGTTTACAAGAATAGTGTCTTTATATCGGTAATCGCTTAATCAAATTTATTCTTGATATAATATTTGCTGTCCAAGTCATCTTCATCTTCATCGAAATCACGTACAGGTTTGGGTTTGGGTTTTGCAGCCGACACCTTTTTTTTCCAGAGTTCAAAATTATCCTTAGATAAGTGTTTTCTCATGATTTCGGTTACTTCATTTTCAGAAATACCAAACTCGGCTTTTAATACTTCAAAGGGTTTTCGTTCCTCCTGCGCCATACTGACAACGCGCTCTGTTTGTTCGCTGTCAAGTTCTACTCTTCTACTTTTTTTCATTAGTTAAAGTGCAAAAATTTAATACGAAAATTGTTATTGGTATTTCAATATTACAAAAAAAATCATTTCGACAGCATGATGTGCCCAAAATTATTCTGTAGGTTTTCGAGTCTTCTGAAACGGTATCTTCATCAAACTTCCCAACTGGTTATGTTCATTTTCATCCATGTGCGTATCAACACCATAAATTAGTTGTTCGCGTTCCAAATATAAATACGTTCCAAAAAGGCGATCCCAAACGGAAAAAATATTTCCATAGTTACTGTCGGTATACGGTAATTTGTAATGGTGGTGTACTTTGTGCATATCCGGTGAAACTATAAAATAGCTTATCAATTTGTCTGTTTTTTTGGGTAAACAAATATTGGCATGATTAAATTGTGAGAAAACAACC
The DNA here is from genome assembly GCA_041917555.1 of Flavobacterium sp. Classification (GTDB taxonomy): domain Bacteria; phylum Bacteroidota; class Bacteroidia; order Flavobacteriales; family Flavobacteriaceae; genus Flavobacterium. The sequence continues at coordinate 1,814 of JAYRXL010000083.1, forward strand.
GAGAGCGACTGATACATAAATACCAACCAAAGAGGAGCTCCTGTAATGATAACGCCCAAGGCGGTAAAAACAAATCGAATTACACTTTCGCCGGGGTGATGACGGTTTGCCGAAGTAGTATCAATCCAAGTATCGGTATGATGAATTAAATGAAATCGCCACAATAGTTTTGTTTTATGCTCTACGTAATGCGGAAGATAAGCCCCAATAAAATCCATGAGTAATAACCCAACAATGGTAAAAAGAAGTGCTGGCATGTGCGGCAACCAATTTAAAATACCAAATTGTTTTTGGGATACAAAATCAACCGATTGGACAAGAATGAAGGCCAAAAGGAAATTTACGACTATGGTAGTAAAGGTAAAAAAGATATTTATGCCGGCATGTTGCCATTTGTTGTATTTAAAATGAAAAAAAGGAAAGGCATTTTCAATTATCCAGAACAAGGCTATACCGCCGGCTATAATTAGCGCACGGTGAGACGAGGGAATAGCTTCAAAATAGTGAATAAGAGTTTCCATTTTTTTCGTTTTATATCAAATGTACAAAATTATCGAATGATTCGGAATGTGAGGTTAATTCTAGGGCCAACCGGCTTGTTTGTTTTGGGTATTTGATGTTTCCAAAAATGTTGGCTTTCGCCACCCATTATTAAAAGACTACCATTTTCAAGCATCAGTTTATGTCGGGCCTCTTTGATACTGTTGTGTTGTAATTGGAACATGCGGGTTGCACCAAAACTCACCGAGGCAATTAACGGATTTCGACCCAATTCGCGCTCATTATCTGCGTGCCAACCATTACTGTCTTGACCATTTCGGTACAAATTTAAAAGCACAGTAGTAAACATTGCATTGCAAACCTGTTCTACTTCATTTTTGATATACATCAAAACCGGATTCCATTTATGCGGTTGCATTACAATTCCGGAATAGCCATAAGGTTTTCCTTCATTACCATATAGGCATGTTAAACGGGGTTGTGGGTATGTTTTGCCAAACACTTGAATAGTGTCTTGTTGCCAAGGTGTTTTTTCATAAAGTAAGGTAAATAACGCTTCGGCTTTTTCTGTAGAAAAAAATTGAGGCCAATAGCTAATTTCAGCGTTGGGTAGTTTAAAATCAATTTTTTCTGCGGGGAATAGATTCATGTTGTAAAATTAGGAGAATAAAAAAAATACGACAACAAAAGTTGCCGTATTTTACAAACCCAATTCAGGTGCTAATTAAAGTATTGTTTAACCAATACAGTCGCTTATCGATTTCACTTTAATAGCCGAAATTGGGCACATCTAACCAAAATTAAACATCAATCATTGTCTTTTTGTAAAACGGAACGGTAAATAAATCCACCGACTAAAGCTCCTGCAATAGGCGCAATCCAAAACAGCCACAATTGTGATAAAGGCTCTCCCAAAGTGAAAATGGCCTGCGAAAGTGAGCGTGCAGGATTAACCGAAGTATTGGTAACAGGTATACTGATTAAATGGATTAAAGTTAGCGCCAATCCGATGGCAACTCCTGCAAATTTTTTATTTGCATTTTTATCGGTAGCACCCAAGATTACCAATATGAAAAACAAGGTTAATATAAATTCAATACCAAAAGCGGAAGCTAACGAATACCCGTCAGGAGAAAATGTGCCATAACCGTTTGTGGCAAATGCTCCGGGTTTCGAGGCATCAATTACGTTGCCGCTTTTTCCGGTCCAAATGAAAAATAAAGCGGCAGCGGCGGTAACAGCACCCAAACATTGTGAACCAATGTAAGGGAACAAGTTTTTAGCTTCAAAGCGCCCACCGGCCCAAAGGCCAAATGACACGGCTGGGTTAAAATGTCCTCCGGATATATGCCCCACAGCATACGCCATAGTTAATACCGTTAATCCGAAAGCCAAAGAGACACCAACAAATCCGATTCCTAAGTCTTTAATTCCGGCCGCAAAAATAGCGCTACCGCATCCTCCGAAAACTAACCAAAAGGTTCCGAAAAATTCTGCAAATAATTTTTTCATATTTATAGTTTTTTGTGGTTACATATATAAACTTGCCCACCATATCAGTAAAAACTGTAATGGCAAACGCAGGATCAAAAGCCATAAAGGTAATCCCAGTCGGGCTTTAGGATTAACAACCATATAGATGTTTGATGGGAAAACAGCAATAAGCAATATGATAATTGAAGAAGCAGCTACAGAGGTATAAATTGGAATAAGTAAACTAATGCCAAAGAGAATTTCCAAAATTCCTGCCATAAAATTCAAGAAATCTTTGTACACCAAAAAGTCGGGTATAATTTTATAATAGGTTTCAGGAACTCTGAAATGATTCGCCCCGGCAATTATATACAAAACTGCCATCAAAATCAGGTGCCACGGGTATTCCATAGATACTTTTTTCTACTAATTTAGATAGAAAAAACGTATGAAATTCAATTTGTAGAATTCATTCTACAACAAAAAAATAAGGATTAACCCAATCGTTGCTTGAGATTCATAATGATAATAGCAACGAGTATCAGTAGTATACCAATCCACTGGGTAAGAGTAACATTTTCATTTAGAATCAGATAGGCCATCATGACCGAGACAGGCAATTCCAGTGATGAAACAATACTGCCTAAACCAATTCCCGTATGCGGAAAACCGGCATTTAGAAGTAAGGGTGGTATGATGGTTCCGAACAAGGCAAGCAGTATTCCCCAACGGTAAAAAATGGTCATATTAAAGGGAGTTTGTTGTGTGTAAAACGCAAAGCCAAACACAATAACGGCTCCACCCAATAACATGTACAAACTACGCTGCGCCGATGATATGCCTAAAGCAATTTTATTCGCAGTAAACATTGTTGTGGTAAATGATGCGGCCGCCAACAATCCCCAAAAAATACCGCGCCAGTCAATTTTTAGATCAGCTTCATACAATTTAGTAGCCAAAACAGTACCCGTCAATACAATAAGTACCGAAATAATTTTTCTGCCGGAAGGAGCTGTTTTATCCAATATCCATTCCAACAATACACCCATCCAAACGGTTTGCATCAGGAGCACAATGGCAATAGAAACATTGATATAACGGACACACAAATAATAAAACACACTGGTCATTCCAAGTGATGTTCCGGCCAACATTAGGTGGAAAATATTTCGGGGAGTGGCTTTTGTCACTTCGCCTTTGGCCTTGGCTTTTTTGAAAAGGTTAATCAGTACAATACCGGCAATACCTAAAATAAATTGCGATGTTGTAACTTCGGCAGTGGTAAAATTTTCGTGATAAGCTAATTTGACAAAAGTGGCTAACATGCCGTAACTGGTAGCTCCCAAGCCTACTAAAAAAACTCCTTTAAGGACTTTATTTCCAAACATCGTTTCAAAAAATTAAGCCGGCAAAGATAGTTTTTTATTGCAATAACAACAGACTTCCTTCCATTATAATTTTAAAAAATACCGGTAAGGGCTTTATTTTTTATACCGATTTGTAACGGGTCAAATTGAAATTTTTGTTGAAGTAGTGAAGCATATACACTGCGAAAATCGGTTTCAAATTTTAAATCTCCATTGTCCAAATCGGATAGATTAGGGTTTTGGCCAATAATTTGCCCTTTGTTTTGTCCTCCTATGACAAACAACGGAGCAGCAGTTCCATGATCGGTTCCGTTGCCATTATCTTTTACTCTTCGGCCAAACTCGGAGAAGATTACAATTGTGACCTGTTGCAACAAGCCCGCCTTTTTCAAATCGGAGTAAAAACTATAAACAGCATCGTTTACTTCTTGTAATTTACGTTGGTGTATTTCGAGCTGATTATCATGGGTATCAAAACCATTTAACGAAGTGTAGTATACTTTTGAGTTTAAGTTCCCTTTAATCAACCGGGAAATCCATTCTAAATTTTTTGCAAGACCCGTTTTGGGGTAGGATGTATCTGCCGAAGTTTTGCTCAATGCTTTTTGTATTTCGTCCGAACCTTCGGTTACCGAATCAGCAATTTTGCGCACAAAATCCAGTTGTGGATTATCCGATAGTTTGGCAGCGGTTTCTTTATCTGTACGTACTTTAAAACGATTGGGGTCTTTCACCGTTATCGTATTGGGCTCTTTTCCTTTGAGGGCTAAATTATCTATAGAATCAATATTTATAGCCGCTGTGGGGTTGTGATCTTTACATTGTAAATCCAAATAACGACCCAACCAACCTTCAGTTGCATATTCATTTGATGGAGTTGCCGTTTGCCAAATTTCCTGACTGCGAAAATGAGAGCGATTTGGTTCCGGGTATCCCACATTTTGGATTACCGTTAGATCACCGTTTTGCTGTATTTGCGCTAAACCCGATAAGGCAGGATGGAATCCCATGCCTTGATTTTTGCCTATGACCTCGTTTTTGGCGATGGCTATTTTGGGACGAAAGGTATAATAAGCCGGATTCTCAAAAGGAATAAAAGTATTTAACCCATCGTTTCCGCCATTCAACTGGATGAATACAACACAGGGTTCACCAACGATTAATGTTGGTTGCTGTGCAAAAGCATGAAGGAAATCGGGCACTACCAGCATGCCCCCGGTAAAAGTTCCTGTAAGTGATAAAAAGCTTCTTCTGTTCATGGTTATATCAGTTGAAATTCGGGGGTTTTGACAATATAATTAAACAAACGCATCACCGCATTTTCGGCACCTGCATCCTTGGGATCAAAATCGTATTTCAGAAGGTTTTCCATATCTTTTTGCAAATTTTCATCGACTTGAAATAAAAGTCGGTCGGTGAGTTCAGAAATTATCTTTTTGTTTGTTCCGTTTCGATTAAAGGTTACCGATACCTGTATTTTTTCAGTCTCAAATTCGGGTTGTTCTCCCTCCAGGAAATTCATTATTTTTCGATTAATACTACGACCGCTGCACAATAAATCGGCTGTATTATTGCGTTGTAGGTAAATTTGCGATGTGAGCCACGAATTTCCGCCATCCCAGCCTTTAACATTGGGTTGATTGAGCAAATCCATTCCTTGTTGCCTTGTAAACAGTGCAATCATGCCATCCGGTATATCCTTACAATTTAGTTCATCTATTAGCTGAATACAATAGAGAAGCGGGTCTTTTATTTTGGTTCCCGACTTATTTTTCGTGTATTCGTCAGTGAATATTTTTTGTAACAGAGGCTTGATTTCATAATTATTGTCACGCAAAAAATCACCGTACAGTTGAACCAAATCCTCTGTTGGCGTATCATATATAAACCAATTCAGGATTTTTCGGGTAATCAAATAAGGGGTGTTTTTTTGCTGAAAAATGATATCCACTAAATCGTCTGATTTCCAATTGCCGGTTTTGCCAAAATAGGTTTTGTCTGTATTGTCTTCAAAAACGGGTCTGTACACGGCTTCATCCTGTCCCAGCCCTAAACCGGCCAAAGCACGTGCACCGTTTTTAATGTCGTTTTCGGTATAGTTGCCAATCCCGATGGTAAACAGTTCCAGCAATTCCCGACTCAGGTTTTCGTTTATTTTGTCTTTCCGATTGTCTACATTATCGAGATAGCGCACCATGGCGTTCGATTTGATTATCTTTTTAGTTAATTCTCTGAAATTCCCAAAAGCATGTTCGCGCAAGAGTTGGTTGTGCTGGTAAAGCCAATAATTCGATTTTACTTTTTGTGCCGTAGCCACAAAATGATTGTGCCAAAAGCAAACCATTTTTTCTCGTAGCGGGTATTTTTCAGAACGCATGCTGCTAATCCACCATTTTTTCATTTCCATGGCATTACGAAGTTGTTTTTTGAGTAATTTTTTTTGCTCCTCCGAATCTGCATTTTGAATTTTTTGGCGGTAATCACGAAGTTCAGCTAAGGTTTTTGGCTCGTCGTTTAAAAATGCCGGTAAGGTTTTATGGTAGGGCGCCTGAAAGGAATCAGTCAGGAATTTTTGAAACCCCGACTTTTCTATTTCAGCAGCCTGTTTTCCGGAAAACCCTAAACGTAGTGACCATAATGTGCTTTTGTTCATAACGGTGATTTTAAACTTAGACCCAAGAATGATAATTTGGTTTAACTTGAGTTCGAAATACGAATTTTTCAGAATGCCGTTACGAAGTGAGACACGAGCGTTACATAGGTTGTAATAGCGGGCTTCCGACTTTAGTTATATATCGAACTTACTATTTATACTAAGTTAACGTAAATTGAGTTATACTATTTCAAATTACACCCAATATGCGTTTTTCGTTACTTTTTTTTATACTTGGATTGGCGTACTGCAATACAGATGTGCAAACACCAAAAGACTATACCGCTACCCATAAAGAGGCCCTTGCTTTTTGTGCTGCAAACGGCTACAATGAATCGTTTTATTATTTGGTCGATTTGAGTTTGCATTCCGGGAAGAATAGGTTTTTTGTGTATAATTTTGAGCAGAAAAAGACTATTGATAAAGGATTGGTCACACACGGGAGTTGTGATCAGTTTCAGGAAAATCCAGATAAATGGGAGAAAGCCAAGTTTGACAAACGCAATGATAGTCATTGCTCCATGAAAGGGAAATACAAGATTGGGAAACGCGATTACAGTAGTTGGGGAATTAAGGTAAAGTATTGGCTCCACGGACTCGAATCAACCAATAACACGGCAGTAAATCGGGTGGTGGTATTACACTCGTGGAGTGCTGTTTCAGAGGCAGAAATTTATCCGGATGTGAGTCCGTTGAGTTGGGGTTGCCCCGCCGTTTCGGATGCATTTATGAAAAAATTAGATACCCAATTAAAAGCATCGGAAAAACCGGTTTTACTTTGGATTATAGAATAAAAAGCTCCGATTTTTCGGAGCTTTTTACATTACTATAACTAACCTTTATTTATTATCGTCGTCTGGAGGGTGTTCGTTTTACTTTAACTGCTTTTACATTTCCTCTTTTGTTTTTATGGACAACAGTGGTACCGCGTCGGTTTTTTACCACTACAGTTGAGGATCTTCGTTGTGGTGTGTAGATACGATTTACAGCCACAATTCGGCGTGTATTGGTTCGATGGTAATACACGGCATGCGGAGCACAACGGGTTCTGAAAACCGTTACGGTTACGGGTCTCCACGGACGCCACCAAACCGGATAATGTCTCCATCGCCACGGCGAACGCCAAACCACATAGTTTGGTGCATACACAAATCGTACGCTGGGCCAAAGCCAAACATTAACAACCACTCGAGTTGCTGTATACTCTCCCAAATCCGGACCTTTACCCCCTTTGATGTTTTCGGCCATATCGTTTGGTTCTGCGACGGCATCGGCACCAAACAAATCTTCGTCGCCAACAATTTCAATTTGCGCTTCTTCATTGCCGGTTTTTTCGATTGAAATTACGGCAATATCCTGCTTGTCCTCTTCAGCCAGAAAAGTACTTAAAACCAATATACGCAAGTTGCCTTCGCCAATATCGGTAACGGTGATGTAATCGGTTTGGCTGTCGCTGTTGAGATCGAGGTTGTTGACACTGTTGTTTTCTTCATTAATTTTTTGTTCAAAATCTTCTACAGAAGTTGATTTTTTGAAGAGTTCCAAGGCGCCTTCAAGGCTAAAGTTATCGGCATTACTTTCTTCATTTTCTTGTGCAAAACTTGGGAAAGCCAATGCCAATGCCATTCCGATTGTGAGAAGTTGTTTCATAGTGTTGTCGTTTTTATGGCATTTGACTTTCAAAATGGAGAAAGGTTTAATTAACGTGAGTTCAAATGACATTAATATGTACCTAAATCATTGTATTTTTAAGTAATGCAGCCCTGACGGAGCGAAAAGCCCGAAAAGCAGGAGCGCTTATTTGCCGCCTCCGGTGGGCGACCGCCGGAAGCCCCAACGGGGGTGATATGCAAATAGACGCGATGGCTGCGGACTTGTAGCAGACGGCAGGAAAAGCTGCCCTAAACCTTATTTTTCGGATTCTTCGTCGACGATATCTTTGAGATGCACGCGGAGGGCATGAGCTGAAATGCTGATTTCCCAGAATGAAATTCCCAGTGAAATTAGGAGGCAGAGTAGGGCACATCCGAAAAGGACAAGGGCCGGGAAGTTTTGGTCAAAAAAAAGCAAAAGCATGGCAAAAACCGATAAAAATAAGCTCAGAACGCCAAAAAGTTGCATGTACCGAATGAGTGAAATACGCAAGTTGAGGTTTCGGATTTCGAGTAGTATGCTTTTGGTTTGGTTTTCTTCGTAACTTTTTTTCAGACTGCGTACAATTTGTGCAATTGTTAAAAAGCGGTTGGTATAAGCCAATAAGATAAGCGATGTAGCCGAAAAGAGTAGGGCCGGGGTTTCGATGCTCAGTGTCATGGTTTTATTTTTTTCGAACGGCGTAAATTAATTCATCCAAGAATTCTCCGTTTTTGTAAATGTTTTTTTGGATATGGGCTTCTTTTGTAAAACCTGCTTTTTCCAACACCCGTTGTGAAGCAGGGTTATTGCCATACGGGCGTGCAAAAATGCGAACCACATCAAAATGCTCGAATCCGTAGTTTACCATTTGTTTTACGGCTTCGGTACTGATTCCCTTTCCCCAAAAAGGCTCGCCCACAAAATAACCCATTTCTAAGTTTTTACACATAATATCAGGTTGCGGATGCAAACCAATACTGCCTACAGCTTCTCCGTTTACCTCGATGGCAAAAACCTGTGTCGGATTTTGGGCGCTTACCATTTGGATAAAGGCTTCGGCATTTTCGCGCGTGTAAGGATGCGGAAACGCATTGGTTAAAAAGCGGGCAATGTTGGGATTGTTGGCATATTTTACCAAATTATCAGCATCGGAGAGTTTCCAGGGTCTTAGGGTCATTATAGGTATATTCGTTTATATTTGTAACGGTTAATGTGTGCGATTGACCACTAACAAAAGTAAAGCTATATTCATGAAAAAAATAACACTGCTTTTATTTTTTACCACTTTTTTTAGTCTTTCGGCTCAAGAAAAGATAAAAGATACCGTAAAATTGGATGAAGTTAAAGTAGAAAAAAAGAAAAAGGCAGTTGAACAAAAGGCCGATCGCACCATCTTCGATTTTTCGGAGCAGGTACATTTGAATAGCGGAACGTTGTTAGAAGGTTTAAAAAAGCTGCCCGGTTTGATGGTTTCGGATGTGGCCGGAATGATGTACCAAGGCAAACAATTAGATGTGTTTATGGACGGTAGGCCGCTCAATATATCTTCGAACGAACTCAATGCATTTTTAGAAGGCATGCCGGCCAACAGTGTTGAAAAAGTAGAAGTGATTACACAACCCGGAGCCGAATTTCCGGCTACATCGGGGGGCGCCATTATAAATATTATCACGAGTAAGCGAGCCAAGAACTATTTGAGTGCTACCTATACCGGAAATTTATATTTTACGTCTTACGATAAAACCAGAGCCCGAACCAACCAGAGTTTGTTGATGAGTGCGCGTAATCGTTATTTCAGTTGGCAGTTCAATGTGGGGCAGTCGTACCGGGAAACCGCACTATGGTCTGATGTGGCCAATGTTGACGAAACTACAAACCTAACCTTATCGTCATCGTTGGCTGATCGAATAAACCGAAGTACCTATGCGAAATCGGCACTTACTTTCGATTTTAAGAAAGACCGGTTATTGCTGAATTATGACCTACACCGGATGCATAATTCCAATACAACTGAGGCTAACGGAATTGGCTTTAGTTCGCTTGATGGGGCTAAAACAAAAACATTCCGACAGGATGCAGTGGTTACCTATCAAAAGCGTTTTGATGACAAAGAAAAGAAACTTGATTTTCGGTTTAATTATGCCCGAAATAACCTCGATTTTGATTTGAATTCGTTGCTCAATCAAACCGCAGTTCTCAATAATGCCTCGCAACAAGAGTTTGTGAATGCGAAGGCGGATTATTCACAAGGACTTGCTTTGTTGGAGGAAGGAAAGTTGAGTATGGGTTTTAATTATGATGTGTTGTCGTTTGTTACAGATAGTTTTGGGGTTACCAATTTGGACTATGATCGCCGAACGTATGCCGGTTATGCAGAGTTACAGACTAAGTATAAAAAGTTTGATTTTATCGTAGGCGTGAGAGCTGAAGATTATGCCATCACCGGAACTGCCGGTTCCACGAGTTTGATTCCGTTTAAGCAATCGCGGTTATTTCCGAATGCGACAGTACAGTATAATTTTATGCCGCAAATTTTTCTAAATCTGAATTACAACCGAAAGATTAGTCTGCCGAGTACCTCTTCGCTCAACCCCAACAATACCAATTATCAAAATCAGAACATCAGTTTTTCGGGCAATCCGTTGTTAGAGCCTACTTTGTTTAACAATTTTGAAGTGAAAGTCAGTGCCTTTGATTATGCTTTTGTGAGCTATTCGATGAGTGCTATTGATAATCAGGTGGTAAATCGGGTTTTTTTGAGCGGTACGACGGTAAACAATGGGGTGGAGAATTTAAATCAGATGAAAATTCACAGTTTTAATTTTGGATTGCCCTTGCCGTATATGTTATTTACTAAGGGTTTGAAAGAAACCATGAAATTTGATTTCAATCCGGATACGATTAATTTTTTATATATCTACATTGGTTATCAGGTACAAGACATTCCGGGGCTGGATACCCGTGGCTTTTGGAACTACAATTTGATGTCGCAATTGGTATTGCCTTGGAAACTCAAATGCATTACCGAGTTTAACACCTCGTCAAAAAACGGGAATTATTATTATTTTGTGAATACCGAGCGTTTTTACCACAGTTTGGATTTTAATCTATCGCGAAAATTTTTAGAAGATCGGTTGACGGTTTCAGTAGACTTTGATGATGTGTTTAATACGAACAAGCAAGGTTACGCAGTGGTGGACACCCCATTGGTGATGAGCAACAAATACGATACCCGCAGGTTTGGTTTTAGTGTAACGTATAAGTTTAAATCTAAAAATAAATTAGCCAAAGAAGCGCCGGATGCCATAGGAGGAGAGAAGAAAGAGGAAGAGTGATAAAAAGGTAAAGTATAAGATTTAACGTCAGTTCGATTTTCGGTATACAATCGTATTGATAACAAGTAGTAGTTTATTCAAAAAGGTTCTCGATACTTTTTCATCAGTTATCAAAAAAAATAAAGCAAAAAACCTGCCTTGATGGCAGGTTTTTTTATAGTAAGCAGTTGGGATTACTTACTTAGAATAATCACAATTTTGTTAAAATCGGCAGCCGCATTGATTACCGCTTTATATTCTTCAAACTTTTCCAATGGGTAGTTTAGTATTTTGTAATACTCGGTATTTTCCACATTGATTTCGTTTTTTGTTTGGTTGTAACTACTGATAAAAACGGCTTGGGTTTTACCGTCGATATCGGTTTTAAAATTCATGTTGAATTTATCCAAATTCTTTACCGTTACGCCATCCGGTAAAATGATTTTAATTTTGCGCAAATAGGAGTGTGGGTAATCAATTTCAACCGGGAGTGTGCGTTTGTTTTCTTGGTAAAACTCCATTTGCGATCCAATGATTTTACCTACTGAGAACAAATAGGTATCGCCGGCTTTTTGTACTAAATCCTTCCCTTCAAAATCGAGTGTCAATACAAACGGTTTTTTGCCCACGTTATCCAAACCGTCATTTTCGGTAGACAGTTTTTTATAATCGGTGTCGATGGTGTAATTTTTGGCGATATCTTTCAAGATATCATTGTACTGTTTGGCATCTACAAAATCTTTGATTGGTTGGAAATTTACAGCGGTATAACCCCCAAACGAAATTTTCGTTGTAATGTTCGGGTTTTGTAAGTCCTCACGGAAATCAACCGTTATTTCCATAACATCATGGGTTATATCGGTGCCCGGAATCACCACGGGACGAATTTCGCCGATGCCCATTTTTACTCCGCCAAATTCTTTTGTTTTGATGAACAAGCCATTTTGGTTCCCCAATTCGTCCGGAATTAAAGGCGTGCGGTATTCCAGTGAAGTTGGTGCCAAAAATTTATCGGTAGCCGGGAAATAGAATAAAATTTCGCTCAGGTTTTCGTAGCTTTCAAACTCGCCGTCAAATAGTGTTTTATAGCGATTTGAGGTAAATACAGTTTGAACATCAATCGCAAAATACTTGAAAACCGCTAAGTACAGTTTTAAAATATCCGACTGGTTGGCTTGTTTTGATTTGATGACATCGGCTAAACCTTCTTGCGTATCAAAATAGCGATTGTATGGGATGGTTTTTTTGATTTTATTTTCGATGTTCCAAATTTGTTCTAAGGCGTCGGCCGATTTTGGAATGGACTCACAAAAATTATCTACTGCTTTTTGGTCTTTCTTTTCTAATTCGGCATTGAAACGCTCATAAATCATCGTAGCAAACTTTTTAAAGTTGTAGATGTTTTTGGCTCCTGTATTATAATTTTCGTAGAGTTTATAACGGAACATTTTCAAGTTCGCAGTCCAGTTCGAATATTTTTCATCATCGTGTAGCGCCGGTATGTCTTTTTCATTGATGGATAAAAGCGTTTTATTGGGGTATTTTTTGTCATCGATTGCTGCTTCGCTCAAACCGTTATAGGATTTGGTTTTAAATCCGATAAAATCCGGATGGATGAGTTCAAAAGTACAACTAACGATAGGGTATTCCTCTTGCATAGTGATTGTATTACCATCGAGTTCGGGTACTTCGCGAAGTACGTAAAACTGTTCGATAACGGCTCCTTTTTCTACACCGGTCAGTGCAAAATAATTCAATTTGAGGCCGCGTTCTTCATCCACTTCCTCTTTGATGTCGTTTTTATCTAAATTGATGATTTTTCCGTTTTTTAAAACCACGCGTGCTTTGGTTTCGATTACACTTTCATTCATGCTGAACGGAATGTAAATGCGGTTGTTGCGTTCGATGGCGTCATCCGAATTGATGTATGTTTTTTCGTGCAGCAAAAAATACTGCACCACATCATCTTTACCTTCGAGGGCGATTTCCACTTTTTGATTGCGTTCCAAAATTACTTCCGGTTCATCTTTGTATTTTGAGGGAAGTTCGACAGCTGAAGGTTTTTTTTCCCAATCGTAGTCTTTAAAAGAATAGTTTTGGGCTTTTGCCGTGTTAAAAGCTGTGGTTATTGCAAGAAGCAATACAATTTGTAAAAGCTTTTTCATTGGATTTATTTCTGTGTTAAAATTAAGGTTTCGCCATAGTTGGCTTTTATTTTCTTGATGCTTTCGTTCCAAAGTTCAAAATCGGATTTATCTAAAAGAATTTTTTTCTGGTCAAAACGAGCGGTGAGTATCACTTTGTTGTCTTTTTCACGAAATTTAAAACTACCGGAGAGTAAATCATTGTTGATTTCAAGGTCTTTAGGGAGGTATTTTATTTTGTGTGTTTGCGGAATTTCGAGTTCATATATCCCTTCACCGGCTGAGAGAAAATCGAGTTCAAATTTAGAAATACGGTCTTTTTCAATCAACATTTGGCTTAGGTTGGTATCCATAAAAAGATTTACATAAATGTCTTTATCGATTTTGATGATATAATTATCCAAATCGAATGAATAGTTAATCTCGTAGGGTTTATCACGATCGGTAATGTTGTTCTCGTTGTACTCCAGTAATTTGAATTTATTGCTTCCTTTGAGAACAATTTGTTTGATGTATTCGAAACGTTTTTTGTTAGCCGCATCTCCCAACTGCGCGAGCAAATGACTTCGGTTGTAGCCATTAAATACAATATGACCGTTACCGGTTAGTTTTTCATTTTCAATTTTTAGTGTAACGCTATCCGTAACTTCATTAGTTTTTGCATTTACTACGGGAACATTTACAATTTTGTAGCTGTCATTTTCATTAACCAAGGCTTCTTTTCCTTGGATGAAAGCTGTTGGAATTCCGTATACGGTTTCTTTATCGGTGGCATCTAAGAAGATGTATTTTCCGTTGTTGTTGTAAACGGCAATCATGTGATTATCTACAGCGGGAGTGGGTAATTCGTTGTAGGAATAGGGAATTTCTCGCGTTCCGATCCAAGCAAGATTTACCGATTTGATGCCGGCATAGCGAGCCATGGTTGTGATTATACTGGCCATGTCTTTACAATCGCCGAATTTTCGATTAAAAACCAAATTGCCTTCACGCGGTTTAAATCCTTCATAACCGTTTTCAAACGCAACATATTTGATGTTGTCCTTAACCCAGTAAAATATTTTTTTTACTTTTTCTTCCTCGGTAGTGGCTCCTTCAATTACATTAAGGGTTAATTCTTTGAACTCTTTATCTTCGTTTTTGAACAAATCTTTTATAAACCCCTGGTAGTATTTAAAAAGTTGGTCTACATTGCCCAAAGCTTCAATTTTGTTTTTTCCTACGGTGTAATCTTGAATGTAAATATCTACATGGGGAACAATGTGAAGAAATCCCGGAGCATTACTTTCAAATTTTAACGGCTCAATAGTAGTCATGGACCAACGGTAAATCCATCTCCCTTTTTTTTCGGTTTTGGAAAAAGTGATGCGATTTTCGGGGTCGTTAAAAACTTTATAGCCCAGGTTGATTTCTTTATCCGTTTTTATTTCCAGAACAGAATTGGTTACGGGAATTGAATTACCAAAGATAAATTTATGAAGCAAAAAGAAATCCAAGTACTCACGGGAGTAACTGTATTGTTTTTTGGCACCCGGTTCAAGGTTCGAAAAAATCAGTTGGCGTTCTTTTACCCCATTGTAAAATACGGCATCATCACGCGATTCTTTTTCATTGGATTGGGTAACTTTGATTTTACGCTCTTTTCCTTTGTCGTTAATGATAGTATAGGCTTCATATTCCAATAACGGAACCAATTCGGAATACGTAAACGTTTCTTCATTGTTATTAATACCGTTTTCGGTCATAATCATCGATTCGTAGAAGCACTGTTGAATGATTTTTAGCGTAGACCCTGATACTGAAATATCATACGTAGTATTGTCATTGAGTACGACTTCATTGTAATCTGGATATTTCTTTTTATAGTCTTCTAATGTTTGTGCCGATAAGGAACAAGCTGTTAAAAACAATAAAAGCGTTATTTTATTTGATAACTTCAACCAATTCATCTGAATCATATTTTTTTGTTACTGTTACTACTCCGTTGGTATAAATCTCGGTTTTCCCGTGTAATTCATCGTTTTTGTATTCGGCTTTAAGTAATAATTTTCCGTCTTCTTTATAATACTCTTGCGTTCCTTCGTAATTGTTCATAACGAAGTTTTCTTTTTTGTAGATTTTACCGTTTGGATAATATTCAATTCGGCTTCCGTTTAGAATATCTTTTTTGTAATTGGATTCCATTTCCGGCTTACCATCCATACTGAAAATTTGCAATTTTCCTTCTTTTCCGCCTTTTACAATCGGTAACGTCATAGCCGTTTTTCCGTTTGGATATTTGGATTCTATGGTAACGGTTTCATCTACAATAGGTATTTTGGCACCAATTGCTCCGTTTTTATCCAGGACAGCATAACTGATTAGTGCATTGTTTAGGTATTCGAGTACGGCTATTTTTTCGCCTTTTTGGTTGTAATAAATGTAATCCCCTTCGATAGCGCCATCCCATTGTGTGTACTCATGTTGTTTCGATTTATTGTGGTAAAAACGAGTGACTTTACCAAATTCTTTGCCAAGGATTGTTTC
The DNA here is from genome assembly GCA_041917555.1 of Flavobacterium sp. Classification (GTDB taxonomy): domain Bacteria; phylum Bacteroidota; class Bacteroidia; order Flavobacteriales; family Flavobacteriaceae; genus Flavobacterium. The sequence goes on from JAYRXL010000083.1 coordinate 17,427, forward strand.
TTCTGTAACCCTTATATTTCCTACCAAATCATACGTTTTTTCAACGCCGTTTGCCATTCCGGACTGATACGAATTTTCGTAATCAGGAGTGCCAAAAGGGGATAATTTTTTGTAATTCCCATGACGATTGCCATTCACGAAGTCGGTTTCAATTTCAATAGTTCCCGATTTATCTTTCACCACATAACGGCCATGAAATTTTCCGTTAACCAAGTTAAATTCATGAATGGTATTCCCGTTATTTATAGCATAAGAGAATTTTCCGGTTTTACCTCGGTAATCAAATTCAGCTTCCTTTTTGCCCTCAGGATTAAAAGATTCAAAGGAAACGAGTTCATCTTCGTCGTATTTTTCTTTGCGTTGGATGGCGCCATTTTGCCAATAGGTATAACGGTAATGCTCCAAATTATCGTTGGTATAATAACCCTCAACACGTTTTGAGCCGTTTGTGTAGTAAGTCACAAAAGGACCATTTTTTTCATCTTTTGCATAATGATATACGCCTGTTAATTTTTCCGAAAAGTACGATTCGCCTATGCCGCTCAACGAGTCATTGCTGTAAAAATAAATATCCTCTACATCTCCATTTCGGTTGTACTCATAAAGGAACCCATCTTGTTTTCCTTTTTTCCATTCGCGTTTTGCTCTTAAATTCCCGTTAGAATAGTAATATTTCCATTCTCCGTTACGTTTGCTTTTATCATATTCTCCGCTTAAGAGAATTTTGCCATCCAAGCTTTTGATATCAAATGTTTTACGAGAAATGTTGGCTTCTACCGGTTTTGGGTTATTTCGAGAATATTGTTTTACCGATTTCAAATCACCGTCTTTAAAAAATTCCTGATAATAGAGTTCATTTTTAGGATTGTAATAGGAGTACGACTGTACGTTTTCATCGGCGTCATATACAGTTTCTATTGATTTAGAACCATTGGCATAATATTCGACTGCGCTTTTAGCCTTACCGTTTTCAAAAAAAGTTTCTTCCTCTAACTTACCGTTAACATAGTATTTTTTTATGCTTCCTTGCACTTTACCATCCGCGTAAACTGTTTCGATGTTTACGAGTTTATTCCCAAAATACTTTTTAAACGGGCCATCCAAGTTGCCGTCTTTGTAGTTGCTCTCTAAGACTAAATCACCGGCTTCATTAAATACTTTGTAAGCACCGTTAAGTTTGCCGTCTTTGTAATTCATTTCAGTTTTAACCTTGCCGTCGGGGAAATAGCAGGTAAGTTTACCCTCGCGTTCATCATTTACAAAAGTTCCTTCGCAGCTTTTGCCTCCGTTAGGATAGGTCGAATAACTAAGACCGTCGAGTTTATCATCTTTATAGGTTTCTAAAAGTGTAATTTCTCCGGATTCATTAAATTCTTTTTTAACACCATTCAAATTACCTTTAGAAAAAGTGCGTTCACCGGTTAGTTTGCCTTCACGATTGTAATATTTCTGTACACCTTCAAGTTGATCATTTTCGATAGACAGCTCGGCTATCATAGCCCCGTATTCATTCAAAACTTTGTATTTTCCTTCCTTTTTCCCGTTGACAATTTTTCCGATAAGAAAAGGTCTGCTATTATCAATTGAAATAACAACAGGTTCAACTTTCCCGAAATGTTCCAAGTTTCGCAACGCAAACACATTCCACATGTCTTTATTAAGGTAATTATTGTAGAAGTCGGTTATGGTTTTGGTATGCGAAGTAAGTTTTTTACCAAGGTTATCTTCCAAACTCAGTAGCATATAATACAAATAACCTTCCAGCTGTTTTTTTTCAGTCATGTCTTTCAACCACGGGATGTAGATGGTTTCAAAGAAGCCGTCTCCCGATTTGTGTTCTTGGGCATATTCGGCTACAGCCTGAACCTGACGAATGATTACATCATCGATGTCAATTTTAACTTTGTAAGCATTTCGAAGCGGTAATTGATTGCGAAGAATGGTTTCAAGTTCTTCGAAGTTATCGCCCGACTTTGAAAATTCGAGTTTGTTTTTATCGAGGAAGTTTTCGCCATATTTTTTGTTCAGTTTACTGATAACGTCACTGGCCTTGCTACCATTGGGCGCAATTACTAAATAAGCCATAAAAGCCATAGTTCCCTCGGCAATTTTTCCGTTTTCAAAGCAATACAATCCCAAGAGGTAATGAGCCGAAGCACTGTTTGGGTTTATAGTGAGTATTTTTTTGAGCAAATCCACTGCCTGCTGATTTTTTTCCATCCGTACAAATAAGATGGCTTTATTGTAAAGAAAGTTGGTTGAGTTCGCCAAATATTTTTCACCTTCATTGAAAATACTTTCAGATTTATCGTATTCTTTGGCATCGCTCAAGAAACTACCATACAAAACATACAAACTGGGTTCCTCTTTCATGCGGCCTTCTTTGTGAAGCTTCTCAAAAATGGCACGCGCTTCGTCACTTTTTTCCAGCCCCATAAGCGCCATGATTTTCTCATATTGCGCGGTCACATATTTTGGATCAAGTTCTGAGATTTTGTCGTAATACGTGATGGCTTCCGCATATTTACCTTCATCATAGTATTTTATTCCGGTTTCAACAAAAGTGTTGTAATCATATACTTCAGCATAATTTTTTTGGGCCAGAGCCGAAGTTGTCATGGCCAAAAACAGCAATAGAAATAGTTTTTTCATGTGGATTATTAGTTTTCTCAAATATAGTGTTATTTTTAATTTATGTAAGAAAATAATTTATTTTAGGTATTGGTTTCCAAATCTTTAATATAGTCTTCATATTCGTAAAAAAAACGCTCAAATAACTCCATAGTGGAGGCAAAAAAAGCAAAAATACGATCCCAGTTTTCCCGATTATTCATACTGATACCCTGCATTTCAACCCAAATCCGACTGATTTTTTTTCCGTTGTCCAAAAACAGATTCCGTTCAAATAGCGCCTCGGGTAAATAATCATCGTGCAAAATAGTTTTGAGTGATTCGATTTTTTCGTAATAAATAGTGCGTAAATTTTCATCGCGACATTCAATATCGAGCATTACTTTTACGTTCTTGTTGTCCAAGTTGAATTTAAACGAAACATCTTTGATTTTAGTATCATAGAGCAACCATTTTCGGGGGTAGGCATCAGCAAAGGTTTTCCAAAATTCTTTCTTTAATTGTATACTTTCTTCTTTACTGAACATGGGTATTGCTGTTTTTTTGGTTTGTAAATTAATTTTGGTAAATTTATAAAATAGTAGCGCATTATGAATCATGAATTGTTTACCGGAAAACTGCAACACATAGTAAACCTAAGTTTACCGGCTCTGGATGCGCATAAAAAAATGGCACCGGCAGAGAGGTTACCGATTTTGGACGAATTAAGTCTTAACAAACCCAATGCCAAAAATGCTGCAGTGATGATGCTTTTTTATCCCAAGTTGGGTAAAACGCATTTGGCTTTTATCAAACGGAATTCCTATCCCGGAGTGCATTCTTCGCAAATTGCTTTTCCCGGTGGCAAAGTAGAAGTTCACGATGTGGGTTTTGAAAGCACAGCCTTGCGGGAAACCGAGGAAGAAATTGGTGTTGGGAGGCACCACATTCAAGTCGTCAGGAGTTTGACTACAGTATATATCCCACCCAGTAACTTTTTAGTCCACCCGTTTGTCGGATTTACGGTCGATGAACCCCGGTTTAAGCTACAAGAGGAAGAGGTGTCCGGACTCATTGAAGCACCACTACATCAGGTGATGGACGATGCGGTATTGGTTACTAAAGTCTTGCAAACCTCTTATGCCAAAAGTATTGAGGTTCCGGCTTTTGAAATTGAGGGTCAGATAATATGGGGTGCAACGGCCATGATGTTAAGTGAACTTAAAGACGTATTGAAAATGGTTTTATGATGCCTTTTTTGTATGTTTGCCCTCTGATTTTATAAAATTAGTATGGGGTTATTCAAACGAAATCCTTTTGGTCATATACTTTTTCTCAAAAAATGGTTAATCCGTATTTTGGGTGTTATTACCCACAGAAGATACCGCGGATTTAATGAATTACATATCGACGGTTCTGAAATTATTCGTTCGTTACCCGAAACCAATGTCCTTTTTATATCCAATCACCAAACCTATTTTGCCGATGTGGTGGCCATGTTTCATGTGTTTAATGCCAGCTTATCAGGGCGTATAGACTCCATTAAAAATGTGGGATATTTATGGAATCCCAAATTAAATCTTTACTATGTTGCGGCAAGTGAGACTATGAAATCAGGTTTGCTTCCGCGGATATTGGCCTATGCCGGTTCTATTTCGGTGGAGCGTACCTGGAGAGCCGGAGGCAAAGACATATCCGAGAAAAAAGAAGTTAACCCTAACGATACCGAAAACATAAAAATTGCGCTTCAGGACGGTTGGGTTATTACTTTTCCGCAGGGAACTACCAAATCATTTAAGCCCGTTCGAAAAGGGACGGCGCACATAATTAAACAGCATAAACCTTTGGTTGTGCCGATTGTGATTGATGGTTTCCGGCGGTCATTTGATAAAAAAGGGCTTCGATTGAAAAAGAAGAATATATTGCAATCTTTTACTATTAAAGAACCATTAGATATTGACTACGAAAACGAAACGATAGATCAAATCGTTGAAAAAATAGAATACGCAATTGAACAGCATCCTTCTTTCCTAAAAGTTATTCCGGCAGAGGAAATAGAGGAACAAGAACGGTTACATAGACTACGTCAGTGGAAAATCTGATTTAGAAGATGGGTTCTACTGTAAACCCTGCTTTTTTCAGCAAAGTAATAACACCATTTTCACCACCCAAATGTGCTGCACCAACTCCAAAAAATGTGGGTTTGTCACCGGCAATTTTTTGGATGCGGCTAATCCAGTTTTGATTGCGTTTGATTAAAAGTTCCTCTTCAAATTCTGAGGTTAATTTATTATCAGATTCCTCCGTAAATTTTAGCATGGCTTCAATATCCTCGGTACGATAAATTTCAAGCATTTCTTTGATTTCTTTGGAATCGCGTTTCAAATCACTTTTAGCGGTTTTTACCAGTTCTTCCATTTGGACTTTATACGGAATGGCATCAAAAACAGCCAATTGTTCTGAAATTTCTTCCAATCCGATGGTTTCTTCTTTTTGTGTAGTGGCGATTTTCATAAGTTCACCTTCAACCGACTGGACAGGGCAATCCATCATTTTTGGATAGAGCATAGCCGAGACCATAAATGGCTTAAATTTGTTAAGCATTTTGGCCGAAAACCCCAAGTTTTTAGTAAGGAAGGCATCCACAACTTTAAAGTCTTCCTTAGAAACCAAAGATTCCATAGTTACACCTTCTTTCATCATCATACCCGACATCATTTGGGCTTGCATGGAAGGGTCATCCATATCCAATTCCAAGCAGAGTTGTTGCGTATCATCCATAGCCTTTTTAACTTTTTCGGATAAAGTAGCATCGCAAGTGATATGAATTGTGCCAAACAAATAGGATGGTTTATCCAAACCGTTGCCGGAGATTTTCCATAAAAGTGATTTTTGGTTTTGGGAATAACCAAAAGCAACCAATGCTAAAAGTAAAGAGAGAAACAACTTTTTCATTATAAATCTATTTTTTTAAGTTCGTTGTAATTTTTAAATAAGCGACGGAGTAGTGTACCATAAACCAAGCGGTAAAACACCCAAAAGACACCAACAAAAACAGCAATGACACCCAACAGCAACAAACTTGTAATGATCATGGCTTTGGCATTGTGTAGTATTTTGTCCATTTTTGGATTGGTGGCAAAGGCCCAAACAAAACCAATTACCGAGCTTACAACAATCATTCCCAAATTATACCAAACATAGTATTGAACGGTTTTACGGGTTTTAAGGATATCGCCCATGAGTTGTTTGGTAGAGGTTGTTGTTGAAATATTTTTATAATTTCTCCAGAAGAAATAAATAAAAACAGCAATGACGGCATAATTGAAGATGGTCAGAAATTTTAGGAAGTGCAGCATCTCTTCACCGTGCATCTTTTTGATGTAATCATCGGCGTTAAAAAATACACTTATACTTGTCCAGAGTAGAATCTCCAGAATACTGATGATAAGTATCCATTTAACAATAGATGAAGATTTGCGATGAATCATTTTATAAATATCCACTTCACTTATCTGTTGAAACACCTGATCGCTGCGTTTCCAATCTTTTTTGAGTAAATCCAGTTCGTCTGTCATCATCTTTACGGATTTAATATTTTTTTTAGTTTTCCTTTAATGCGGTTCATTTTTACACGGGCGTTCACTTCACTGATACCTAAAGTTTCCGATATTTCGGTGTAATCCTTATCTTCCAGGTACATGAAAATTAAAGCCTTTTCAATATCGTTTAATTGGTGTATTGCTTTGTACATCAATTTAATTTGCTCTTCTTCTTCGGGGTTGTAATCTTCCTGACTGATGAAAAAACTTTGTTTCTCATAATCACTCGTTTTAATGGTTCTCGTACTTTTACGATAAAGTGTAATTGCAGTATTTAACGCTACCCGATAAGCCCAAGTTGAAAACTTGGCTTCCCCGCGAAACTTTGGAAATGCTTTCCACAATTGAATGGTTATTTCCTGGAACAAATCGTTGTGAGCCTCATCATTATTGGTGTAGAGGCGGCAAATTTTGTGGATAATATTCTGATTATCCCTAAGTTGTTTTACAAACGATTGTTCTAACGTTTCGCTCATGTGGAGTTAGTAACTTAATATGAGTATTTGTTACAAGTTTACTCTTTTTTATTTTTTTCAGCGAAGGCTACTAGTAAATTGGCTGAAGAAAGTAGTTTGTTTTTATTGTTTTCCAATGAATAGTATCGTGAAGTGTGTCACAGAAGACTGCCAAATCAGATTCTATTTTGTATTTTTGTGAGCGCAAATCCATTGGATTGCCTATAGTATATGAATATTCCACATTCCGATAAAAAAAGAGTTGTCATCATAGGAGGCGGTTTTGCCGGTATGGCTTTGGCCAAAAAACTCAAAAACAAAAACCTTCAGGTTGTTCTTATTGACAAGCATAATTACCACACCTTCCAACCCTTATTGTACCAGGTTGCAACCGGCGGACTTGAAGCAGGTTCTATAGCTTACCCGCTGCGTAAAGTCATTCAAGGTTTTCCTGATTTTTATTTCCGACTCACCTCGGTTAAAGAAATTGACACTGTCCATCAAAAAATTATATCCGAAATAGGCGATTTGCATTATGATTATTTAGTTATAGCGACCGGTTCCAAGACGAATTATTTTGGCAATCGCGAGATAGAGCGCAATGCCATGTCAATGAAAACGATTCCACAGTCGCTCAATATCCGAAGTCTTATACTTGAAAATTTTGAACAAGCTGTCCTGACAAAGGATATGGCTGAGCGCGATGCCTTAATGAATTTTGTATTGGTGGGTGCCGGACCAACCGGCGTGGAGTTGGCAGGAGCGTTGGCCGAAATGAAAAAGGCTATTCTTCAAAAAGACTATCCGGATCTCGACATTCAGAAAATGCAAATTTACCTGATTCAAAGCGGTGATCGGGTTCTCAATACGATGTCGGAAAAAGCTTCTGTGGCTTCTGAAAAGTTTTTGTCGGATTTGGGTGTCAATGTGTTAAAAAACACGCGAGTAACCAACTATGACGGACGAACCGTAACGACCAATGCCGGTATCACTCTTGAAACAGCTACAGTAATTTGGACAGCCGGCGTTCAAGGCGCCGCTATACATGGTTTAGACGCTAAATCGTTGGTAGAACGTGTAGAACGTATTCGTGTCAATCAATTCAATCAAGTGGTGGGTTACGACAACATTTTTGCCATTGGCGATATTGCTTCGATGGAAAGCGAAAAATTTCCGCAAGGTCACCCTATGATGGCCCAACCTGCAATACAACAAGGCAATTTATTAGGTGAAAATTTAGTGCGTTTAGTTAATGGAAAACCTATGAAACCTTTCGAATACAACGACAAAGGTTCGATGGCCACAATAGGCAGAAACTTAGCCGTAGTAGATTTACCTAAGTACCATTTCAACGGTTTCTTTGCTTGGATTGTATGGATGCTGGTGCATCTGTTTTCGTTAATCGGTTTCAAAAACAAAGCCGTCGTTTTTATGAATTGGGTCTACAATTACATTCGTTTTGATCGCGAAGGCCGATTAATAGTAAGGCCTTTTAAAAAGAAAAGTTTTATTACTTTTACCAGTGATGAGCTGTAGTTTATAAACTTTTGCTTTTATAATAATTCACCAACAAATCCACATAACGACTATAGCTCTCCATGCCGTCTTTTTGCTGATTTAATTTTAGGTATTGGTCGTAAAAAGCATGAAAACCTTGGTCAATAAACGTATCGTATTGTTTCCAAAAAGCTTCGCTTTCTTCGTAATTGGCTAAAATTCCGGGATTTATTTTTTGCTGTAACCCATTGGATTCTTTTTCGTCCAGAAGTGTTAAAGTGTTCAAACAATAACGCAGGGCTGTCGCATAAGCGGAATATTGAAAGTACAAATCCTCATTTTTGGTAGCGGCTAAAAATCCGATAAAATTACATTCGCTTTCACTACCATAACCAATTTGATGCGCCATTTCATGACAAATCACATTGGGAAATCCATACAAGGGTAACTTGTCATTTACTTGAGCTTCGCCGGTAAAAGGATTCAAATAACCTGCAAAACCCATATAGGTTAATGGCAAACTGTAAAGTGATTTTTTCTGACTGGGTATGGCATAGCCAAAAAAAGGATAGTCCTGAGCCAAATGGGAATACCCGTTTAAAGTCATTTTAAAAATCGTTTCTTGCGAATAAGGGACCGTTACGGGTAGGCTTGCATTATGGGTAATTTGTATATGGACTTTATTGGTTTTCTCAACCAATTTTTTTGTAAAACCAACTAATTCAGGCGTAGTGTATTCGGTTTTTAACTTCATTTTTTCTGCCAAAGGCAATCGGTAATAATTCAAAGCCCATAAAAAATGAAACAGAAAATACAGTACACTTATAAAGCTAAGTACAGAAATAATTTTTTGTTTCCAATGTGTTTTTCGGTTTTTATACAGCCAATAAATTCCATATATGATGAGTATTCCATACAAAATATCACCCACAGAAAAACTAAAAAAACCAAAAATAGTTCGGTTTATTTTTGAAATAAAAACATACAATCCATCGCTGTAATAACGTTCTACAAGATCAGGAAAAAAAGCAATCACTTTCAGAAAAAGTACCTGAAACAACAGAAATAAAGGAAGAATGTATTTTGGCTTTACAATTTTTATTTGCACAAAAGAATAATTATATTTGTTTATGCAATTAAGCAATAAACAAATAAACGAAATAAATAAATATTTTAAAACAAAACCTGTTTTAAAAGCTTATGTTTTTGGTTCAGTTGTTAGAAATGAAGCTAATGATACCAGTGATATTGATATTTTAGTTGATTTAGATTATTCTAAAAGAATTGGGCTTTTATTTGTTCAAATGAAATTTGATTTAGAAAATATTTTAAAAAAACCTGTTGATTTAGTTTCTACAAATGGTTTGTCAAAATATCTAAAACCTATTGTCGATAAAGAAAAAAAGATAATATATGTTTCAAAATCCCAAGGATAAAGTAAGAATTCAACATATATTAGAAGCAATTTATCAAATTGAAGATTATATTCAAAACATTTCTTATGACAATTTTGTTTCCAATAAGATGTTAGTTGATGCTGTTGTGCGTCAATTGGAGATTGTTGGTGAAGCTACTAACCATCTTTCTGATGATATAAAATTGCGTTATTCAAATGTGGAATGGAAACAGATAATTGGTTTACGAAATATACTTATTCATGAATACTTTACCGTTGATGTTCCTCTAGTTTGGAGTGTTCTTCAATATGATTTGCCTGAATTTAAAAACACAATATTAGAAATATACTCAAAATTATGAGCCAAGAAATCAGAAACCTCGAGCCCAAAGTGCTCTGGAATAAATTTGCCGATTTAAACGCAGTTCCTCGTCCCTCAAAAAAGGAAGAACGTGTAATTGAGTTTATGAAAAACTTCGGTAACAGTTTAGGATTAGAAACGTTTGAAGACGAAATCCGCAATGTTATTATTCGAAAACCGGCTACTCCGGGAATGGAAAACCGTAAACCCATTGTGCTGCAAGGGCACCTTGATATGGTGCATCAAAAAAATAACAATACCAATTTCGATTTCCTTACACAAGGAATTGATATGTATGTTGAGGGCGATTGGGTAAAAGCCAAAGGAACAACGCTTGGTGCCGATAATGGTCTTGGAGTTGCTGCAATTATGGCCATTTTGGAAAGCAAAGACATTCCGCATCCGGCTATTGATGCCCTGTTTACGATTGACGAAGAAACCGGAATGACCGGGGCTTTGAACCTAAAAGGCGGAATTCTTAAAGGTGAAATCCTTTTGAATTTGGATACCGAGGAAGACGATGAAATCGATATAGGTTGTGCCGGAGGTGTTGATGTTACCGCAACAAGAAGTTACAATGAAGAAGAGGTTCCGGAAGGTTCTGTAGGTTACACCATCACCGTAAAAGGTTTAAACGGCGGCCATTCGGGTATGGATATTCACAAAGGTTTGGGTAATGCTAATAAAATTATGAACCGCCTTTTGTTTGATGGTTTCGAGAACTTCGGACTTCAAATTAGTGAAATTTCGGGTGGAAGTTTGCGCAATGCAATTCCGCGTGAAAGTGTAGCCAAAGTGATTATTGCCACTATGTATAATGAAGCTTTTACGCTTGAAATGCAGGAAGTGATTAACGACATCAAAGCGGAATTCAAAACGATGGAACCCAATTTGACCATCGAAATTGTGAAGTCGGATTTACCTACTAAAGTCATGGATTTAGGCGTTCAAGAAGGTTTGCTTCGCGGAATTTATGCAGCGCACAACGGTGTGTATCGCATGAGTGCCGATATGGCTGATTTGGTAGAAACGTCTAATAACATTGCACGAGTTTTGGTTAAAGATGGTGAAATTTCGATTCAAAATTTAACCCGTTCTTCTGTCGAAAGCTCCAAGTTTGATTTGGCCAATGCCTTGCGTTCGGCTTATGAATTGTTTGGTTGCGAAGTGGAGTTTTCAGGAAGTTATCCGGGTTGGACACCCAATGTAAAATCCGAAATTTTAGATGTTTTGGTAAATATTTACGAAAAACAAAACGGAACAAAACCAAACGTAGTTGCTTGTCATGCGGGTTTAGAATGCGGAATTTTAGGAACGAATTATCCCGGAATGGATATGATTTCGTTTGGACCAACCATTCACGGGGCACACAGCCCGGATGAAAGAGCCAGTATTTCGTCTTCGCAAAAATTCTGGAAGTTTTTGCTTGAGATTTTGGCGAATATTCCAGTGAAAAAGAACTAGTGAATAGTAATTAGTAAATAGTAAACCTCGTTTAGCAATAAGCGAGGTTTTTAATTGAATAAAAAAGCTCCAATCTAATTCGGAGCTTTCTTAACCTTAAACAAAAATCAAAATCAATAACGGCACCAGCAATCCGGCAGCGGCCAATTTCCAACCACGCTTTTTAAACGTAAATTTTCCTGCGGGTATCATAATGGCACCGGTTATGGCAATAGTAATTAAAGACAACCCAAAAATATCGCTGTAATAAATCCACCAATTGGAAGTGTTTTTATGCAATTTCATGGTTTGACTGATGATGGGCGTTTTCATAAAGGTTACAATTTCGCCTTTGCCCGTTTTTAAATCGATTTCAACATCGTTTTTTTCAAACGAAATTTTTAATTCATCGTCTTTCACTTTGTGACGGCGAATTTTATCATCAATACCTAATTTTTCCCCCAATTCCTCAGCGTATTTTTCGGTAATTTCAGTGTCTTTTGGAATATTTATAGAAATTGCTTTGGTTTGAACCGTATATTTTTCAGGATGCCACATTTCTCTGTGGTTCATCAATATTCCTGAAAAGGCAAACGAAATAATCAATCCGATGTAAAAATATCCTAAATCTCGGTGTAAACTTCTTATTTTTTGTGCGTTCATATTTTAAAATTTATAACGGATAATAGCTGTTATTTGACGAGGCGCAATGGGGTTAGCACTGTAATTTTCGTGAACCGTATAGTTGATTTCATTGGTAATGTTGGCTAATTTAACCAAGAGTGTATACTTTTTCCATTCATATCCCGCTGTTACATCAATTGTTGTGTAATCACTCAATGGGATAACGCGGTCGCGAATTGTTACTACACCGGCGCTGCTTATTTGATAGTCGTTATTCCATCCGCCAAGTCTACGCCCCATATAACTTATCATTGTGCCCAAATTCAATCCTTTTACAAAACGGGTAAATGTATAATTTGTACTGAAATTTCCCGTACAATAGGGTGTTCGTGTTAAGCGATCTCCTTCGATAAATCCACCTTGTGTAATGTTTGTTTTGGTAAAGCGCATATCGTTATAACTATATCCCGCCATAAGAGTCCAATTCTTAATAGGGTTTGCGGTGATATCAATTTCAACGCCTTTACTGGTGGTTTCACCGCTTAGCACTTTAATGGATGTATCAACATTTATACTTCCGTCTGCCTTGTATTGTGCCGTTTGCGCTAAATTATCGTTTACAATATGATAGGCTGTCAGTCCAACTGAAATCCGTTCTTTCAAGAATTCTTTTTTAACTCCGGCTTCGTATTGTGTAATGATTGAAGGCTCAATTGGTTGTAAATCTACCGTTGTTCCCGTATTTGGCGTAAATGAATTGGAGTAACTGGCAAAGAGTGAAGTGTTTTCATTGGGTTGGATAACCAACCCAATTTTTGGCGAAAAGGCGGTGTCTAAACGAATGGGATCTTGTTTTACGGTAACCGGAGTTGCTGTGTAATCCGTTGTACTGATTTCGGTTTGTTGCCAGGACCAACGCAATCCGATTAACAGTTTAATATAGTTTGGAAAAGAAATCAAATCTTGTGCGTAAGCTCCAAACCGACTCGTGGTAGTTTCTACCAAGCGGGTTGTTTGCGCTTCTGGAATAACAGACGAACCCTGATCAAAGTTGTCGAAGTTAAATACATTTCCACTTCCATAAGTTGTGGGTGTAAATGCAAATGTGTAGGCTTCGGTAAACGAATTTTCCCAATCTACTCCTGTCAATACTTGGTGTTTCAACGCAAATGTGTTAAAAGTACCTATTAGATTGAGTTGGTCAGCAACAATACGTTCGGTGTTTTTGGCTTGACCTAAAGGTCTGCTCCAATTTCCATTCGCCTGAGGTTGGATACGTTCAGTCCCCTTCCATTCACGTTGGAAATCCTGATAGGCTGTTGAAAAATTTAATTTCCAATGGTTGTTAAAGCTATGTTTTACCAAACCGTTAGCACTTATTTGTTTAGTGGTACCGTTTGACCATTTTGCTCCCATATACAGGTTACGCGGTAAATCTAAAATTTCTTTTCCGATTATTGCTGTTCCAAAATCGGGTACCCATTTGTCATCTAAATAATCACCTTGTAAGGTAATTTCGGTTTTTGGGCTAATTTTAATTAAAAATGACGGATTTACATAAACACGCTCTCGCGTGACGACATCTCTGAAACTTTCCGAATTTTCATAAACAGCATTCAAACGATATGCCACCGATTTACTTAAAGGGCCATAGATGTCTAATGTTGGTTTATAAAAATTAAAACTTCCTGCCTGAAGCGCAAATTCCCCGCCAAAAGTAAACTGTGGCGATTTGGTAACTAAATTCACTACGCCGCCGGGAACTACATTTCCAAATAATAACGCAGAATTTCCTTTTAAAAATTCTACACGCTCCATAGATGCCACTTCCGGGAACGAACCGCTGTTCATGCGAAAACCGTTTTTAAAAATATTGTTGGCACTCAAATCATAACCACGCGACCAAAATGACTCTTGGGCACTCCCACGCGCCGAGCCTACATAAGCTCCGTTTACATTCTTGATAACATCGCTTAAACGTTGGGCTTGTTGCTGAAAAATAATCGTTTTATCTACGGTCTGAATGCCCTGTGGTAAATCAATGGGTTTGATATTGCCTCGGGTAACAGTGACCTGAGTTTTAAAGGGATTGGGCGTTACAATGACTTCATCCAAACGAATGATTTCTTTCGATTGAGTGGTGTCGTTACTTGTTTTATGAGGCTTTTGCTGTCCGTTGGCTATCATGGATACGAACGCAAGAATGGGTAGAAAATAGTTAAACTTAAGCATTTATTTAGATTAATTTAAAATAACAATGCAAATGTAAGTGCTAAAAACATTTTATACAATGTTTATTTAGATTAATTATAAATAAAAAAAGTAAGGTATTGAAATTCTGTTTTTTAGAAGTGAAATTTTAACATTTATCCTTTTTTAGGAGTACTGATTTTATGGTATTGATAGGTTTTTACATCCAATTTTCCGTTTTGCTTACCGGTAATTTTTGAGATAACAGTACTGTCATTTACAAATTTATATTCAATCTGACTTGGATGTTCGTTTTTGGTATTTTCAAAAACAACAAGGCTGTCGGTTGCCGATTTCATTTTTAATACCATAGCGTTGTTCCCGTTCTGTCCGGTAATGGTCGTGGTGTAAAACAAATCTCCTTTATCTTCCATTAGCGTCATTTGCTCTGAATGGATGGTGTCTTTTTTTTCTTTAATATAATAAGAAACACCACTGTAGGTGCTGTCGTCTTGAATCGACCAAGTTTCTTGTAAAACGCCTAAACTATCCGTTAGTTGCCAGGAACCAATCAACCAATGCGATTTGTAAAGCTCTTCAAAAAGAATTTCATTCCCAAAGGCATCGTATTTTTTACACGATGAAAAGGATAACAATACAAAAACAAGGAGTAGGGTGTAGCAATATTTCATGTTCCGAATTACGTTTTACTTTTTTTCATAGGATACTGTTCCCGAGCCGGTTTTCCTTTCAAAACGCCGGATATTTCTGCGACCAAACTATCCGAAGTTATTTTTTTATATGAAATCGTGTTAGGGAAATCGTGTTTGGGGTTTTCAAATACCACCTCAGTTGAACTTACTTTGGTCGCATAAAATGATACCGGTTTTTCCTTATTTTGGTTTTTTACCGATACTATATAAAAAATACTGTCCTTGCGTTGTGCTAATTCAATCCATTCGTGAAAAACAGTGTCTTTACCTACAGTTACATAACTTTCACCACGATAAAGCGAATCATTTTCTTTTTCCCAATTTTCGCGCATATCGGCTTCAGCCGTCGTATTTTCCCATGCTCCCAAAAACCAATTCAAGCGCCCCAGTGTAATTGCTTTTTTTGATGCTGAAGGGGGTACAACAGTGGTTTCGTTCGTGTTTTTTTTACAAGAAGCAAGCAGCAAAACGAACACAACCCATGCGGGGAAATAACTACCAAATTTCATGCACAATATTTTTCACAATACTAAGAAAATTTAGCCAAACCCGAAAGTATTTTCTTTTCGTTAAAATGTTGTATTTTTGCCCACCTTTAAAATTGAGATGTTATGTTAGACCGCCTGCAATATGTAAAACAACGTTACGACGAAGTATCCGATTTGATTATTCAACCGGATGTTATTGCCGATCAAAAACGCTATGTGCAACTAAATCAGGAGTACAAAAACCTTAAAGCACTTGTAGACAAACGCGATGAGTATGTTCGTTTAACGGATAATATCAGCGAAGCCAACGAAATTCTTGCAGATGGTTCGGATGCCGAAATGGTCGAAATGGCCAAAATGCAACTCGAAGAGGCCAAAGAACGTTTACCCGAATTAGAGGAAGAAATTAAATTCATGCTGATTCCCAAAGATCCTGAAGATGCCAAAAACGTAATGGTCGAAATTCGCGCCGGTACCGGTGGCGACGAGGCCTCTATTTTTGCAGGTGATTTGTACCGTATGTATACCAAATATTGCGAAAATAAAGGTTGGCGTACATCGGTAGTCGATTTTAATGAAGGGACTTCCGGCGGATTTAAAGAAATTATTTTTGAAGTTACCGGCGAAGATGTCTACGGAACGCTCAAGTTTGAAGCCGGTGTGCATCGCGTGCAACGTGTCCCAAAAACCGAAACACAAGGCCGTGTTCATACCTCTGCCGCCACAGTTATGGTTCTCCCCGAAGCCGAAGAATTTGATGTGCATATCGACATGAACGATGTGCGTATCGACTTATTTTGCTCCTCAGGTCCCGGTGGTCAATCGGTAAACACAACCAAATCGGCTGTGCGTATGACTCACATTCCAACCGGATTGGTGGCACAATGCCAGGATGAAAAATCCCAACACAAAAACAAAGATAAAGCCTTGTCTGTTTTGCGCTCGCGTTTGTACGAAATGGAATTAGCCAAAAAACAGGAGGAAGATGCTAAAAAACGTAACTCACAGGTGAGCAGTGGTGACCGTTCTGCCAAAATTCGCACCTACAACTATCCGCAAGGACGCGTAACCGATCACCGCATTGGTATGGATATCTTCGATATGGATGGCGTGATGAACGGCAATATTCAAAAATTTATCGATGAACTTCAGTTGGTTTCCAACACCGAAAAATTGAAAGAGAGTGAAGTTTTTTAAGAAAATAGAACCTAAAGAACAGAAAAGAGATGCTGAACGATTTGTTTAGCATTTTTTTTGTAGCAATTGGCTTGGTCTTTTTCAGTAATCCATGTTCCTGCTTTCGCCTTTAGTTGCTCGATTCCTCGCAAGCTATCGTCTCAATCAGGGCTAGAATAGTAACTATTTGAATTTTTGTAACCAATTCCATAGCGAACTTTGCGAACTTTGCGCCCCTGCCTGCCGGCAGGCAGGTTTGCGGTTAAGGAAGAACCAATTAACTTTAAAAAATCAGTATAAAAATCATAGTGAACTTTGCGAACTTTGCGAAAACTTTGCGAACTTTGCGAAAACTTTGCGCCCCTGCTTGCCGGCAGGCAGGTTTGCGGTTAAACAACAACCAACTAACCTAAAAAATCAGTATAAAAATCATAGTGAACTTTGCGAACTTTGCGAAAACTTTGCGAACTTTGCGAAAACTTTGCGCCCCTGCCGGCAGGCAGGTTTGCGGTTAAACAACAACCATGACTACTGAACAGCTCATCCTTCAAATTCACCAAAAAAAATCATTTCTTTGTATTGGCCTTGATGTAGACTTGGATAAAATCCCGAAGCATCTCTTGGAAACCGAAGACCCGATTTTCGAGTTTAACAAAGCCATAATCGATGCAACACACGACTTATGCGTTTCTTACAAGCCCAACACCGCTTTTTATGAAGCCTATGGATTGCAAGGATGGACTTCGCTCAAAAAAACAATCGATTACCTCAATCAAAACTATCCCGATCATTTTACCATAGCCGATGCCAAACGAGGCGATATCGGAAACACTTCGGGTCGTTATGCCAAGGCTTTTTTTGACGATTTGGGCTTTGATTCGGTTACTGTTGCTCCTTATATGGGTAAAGATTCGGTGGAACCGTTTTTGGAATTTGAAAACAAGCACACCATTCTGTTGGCGTTAACTTCCAACGAAGGAGCCTTCGATTTCCAAACGGCTATTACCAATGGAACCGAGTTGTATAAAAAAGTTATTTCTGTGTCAAAATCCTGGAAAAATGCCCACAACCTTATGTATGTTGTTGGGGCAACCAAAGCCGAATATTTATCCCAAATTCGAGCTTTAATTCCGGATGCTTTTTTATTGGTTCCCGGGGTGGGCGCACAAGGAGGCAGCTTGGCCGAGGTTTGCAAATTCGGAAAAAATAGCGATATAGGTTTGCTTATCAATTCTTCAAGAGCAATACTTTATGCCTCAAACGGTAACGATTTTGCTGAAAAAGCCCGAGCAGAAGCATTGCAAATGCAACAAGAAATGCAGTTATACATTTAGAATTTGATTAACTCGTTTTGTGTTAGTTATTCATTGCATTACACTGTTCAGTTTTTTTTTTTGCCTAACAAAAAGGCAAACCCCTTCACTTTGCTTTTTTTTGCGTAGCCAAAAGTAAACCCCGTCAGTTCGCGTTTTTTGCGTAGCAGAAAAGTAGAGCCCGTCAGTTCGCGTTTTTTTGCGTAGCCAAAAGTAAACCCCGTCAGTTCGCGTATTTTTTTGCAAAGCCAAAAAGTAGGGCCCGTCAGTTCGAGTTTTTTTTTGCGTAGTAAAAAAGTATTTCCAGTCAGTTCTCGTTTTTTTGCAAAGCCAAAAAGTAGAGCCCGTCAGCTCGAGTTTTTTTTTGCGTAGTAAAAAAGTATTTCCAGTCAGTTCTCTTTTTTTTTGCAAAGCGAAAAAGTAAACCCCGTCAGTTCGAGTTTTTTTGCGTAGCAAAAAAGTATCGAGAACCCAGCCCCAAACGTGTCTCCTGACTTTAATCAGCGGGTTAATGTTAATATTGAAGTTTGCTCTTCACAAAAAATGTTTTATCTTTAGATAGAAATAGATGTCCCGCTGGGGTCGTAGCTGATATAAAGCTTCGGTACTTTATCGGCAACCTTCACATGTTACTTTTATAATTATGTGCAAAATGTTATTTATCGCAACAGAAGATAAATTGAATGAAATTCCATTCGACAAAAATTACCCAGATTTCAACATTGAAAAAGTTGAAAATAACTATTATGGAATTGAGTTGAAGTTTTCTAATTCAAATATTTACTTTGTTGGAACAAGCAGAGGTTGTAGTTGCGACTTTGGGATAAAAACAAACGTTTTTGATGTATTGAATGTTAGTGAAATTAAATCAGGAATCTTTGCCGGAATTAAAAAGATATTTGGAACTCAAAAAGAATATATTGAGAATAGAATTTCAAAGCATAACAATTTGATTTCAAACAGAAAAAAATATTTTGAACAATCTGAAAGACTTTTTGAATTAATTAAAACTCATACTACAGAACAAAGTAAAACTGAAATGTTTGTCTGTTGGAGCGGAGAATATTCTGAAGATATTGAAGAAACTCAAATTGTTGATTTAAATGAAACAGCAATTGAGAATGTATTTGATGAATTTTATGAGCGAGATAAAATTATATTTATAAAAGGCAGCAGCCAAAAACAGCATGGCACAATGGTTAGTTAATTTTAAATAACTGTTTGCTATTCACAAAAACGTTTTATCTTTAGATAGAAATATACGTTCCACTGGGGTCGTAGCTGAGAAAGCCGCAGACTTTTATTGTGCATTTTGGTCGCGAGATATGAAAAATAAATTATTTATACTATTTTTTTCTTTAATGACAATTTTGTCTTTCTCACAAGAGGAAGATGAATTGTATTTAAACTATGTCTTTGCTGCAAAAAACAACAGTACTTTTCAATTAAATTTAGTGATAAAATTCAAAAATCTTAATACAAATTCTTTGAGGGAAATTTGTGTTGAAGGCGAACAGTTAATGTTTGCGTATTGGCATGAAAACAACTTGGATTTTGGAGCAACTGAAAGTTTTGAAAAATATTATGAAATGCTTAATGAAAATAAATCCCGATACTTTGAATTCAAAAATTCAGAAGCTATAGAAACAATAGAAAATGATTCTTATTCTGAAGCTGAATATATAAAATTTGAGAAAAAAATTGATTTCGAAGAACTTGCGAAAAAAATTAGACAAGAAAGAAAATGGGAAGGATCATTTGATCGAAAAATTCTTAAGATTTATGCTCATGCGCTATTTAATAGAGGAATATTAACTGGTCAAAATGATTGTTTTGGTGGAGAAACACTTCAATACGTGGATAGAAATAATTTTAACTAAAACCTACTATAACAACGATTTTTCGTTATTCCAACGGTAGACTCTGCGTTAGTGAGATTACCATGCTATTTTCAAAATAAAATTCATATTATTTTTACTTTTTTTTTTTGAGAATAATTTAAAGTCAATATAATTTTTTCTTGGGGTTGTTGTGTCTCTTAGGCAAAAAAAATGATGTTCCCATATCCCTAGTAAAAAAGCAGCATACTATATATCAATTATTTCTGTAAATTTGATTTAAGTAACACCCAAAAACGGTCAACGTATTTTAGGACATGACAATAACATGAACATAAAAAAATCACTTCTTCTATTAGTCAACTTAATGTTTATTCATTCTTATTGTCAAGAATTTAAAAACAATTTTGAATTAGGTGCCTTAGGAAATATAGGTTTCTTAAACGTAGCATATAGTCGGTCAATATTGAATTTTGAAAAAATTTCGCTTAATGTTGGTCCAAAACTTGGCTATGTTCCGGGCAGCCATGAAGAAGAAAATGAAAATCAACAAAATAGTTCTTTTCCTAGTTTTACTCATCTAAATTTTATTACGGAGTTAGTTTATAAATTCTCAAATTATCATCAAATTGGAGCCGGAGGAAGTTATTCAAAAATTTTTGTATCAGGTGACGATTCAAATGTTAGGGAGAAAAATAATTACGACCGTATATTAGGCGAAATACATTATGCCTATTTATTTAATAGCAGTGATTCTGGTCAAGATGGGATAAAAATTACATTTTGTCCCATGATCTATGATAATGGTGCTTTTGATGTTCAAAATATTCCAATTAGGGTGTCATTTATAACAACTTTTTAAAAAATGGCATTATATAATAAGCGGGTAGAGGCAATAGCTGGCGAAAAGGTACCCGTTGAAAGTCCTCGGCAGACTTCCAACGCACCTTTCACATTAAAATTCTTCAAATATTTACGTAACTGCTAGTATACTCACACAACGTTAGCAACAATTTTTTTCGAAAATCGGTGAATTTAAAAACCCATGAAATCAATTATATTCTCTTTTATATTTCTATTATCGCTTAACATTAGTGCTCAAACTAAAACAAATAAAATAACTAAAATAATTCTTGGCTCAGGATATTGTACCTGTTGCATGGGAGAATGTCCTATCGAAATAGTTGAAATAGATTCGACCTTAAGTTATTCCTTCTATACAGAAATGTATGGAGAAAATATATCATTATCAAAGGGAAATACGTCGCAAGAAATGTGGGACACATTTTCTTTTGAATTGGAAAAGTATAATAGCAAAAGATTAGGTTATAAAAAGCCTTTTCACTTAGTGAAAGGACATCCAATAGCGATTCAGGTTTTTAGAGGAACAAAATCAAAAATATTTTATGCTGACATAGAAATTTTGGATGAAGTAGTTTGGAAATTTTATGAACGGATTATGAACAGTCGAAAACAGGTAGAACTGAAAGAAGAGGAAGAATTTGAAGCTTATGTAGCGGACAATAAAATTTTAACTTTTTTAAAATCTAATCAAGTTCATGATGAAATTAACCAGAAACAAAACTTAAACTCTGTCGAATCAATTCTAAATAATTCGGAAAAAATAAATAATCAAACATTAGATATAAAGTTTAGGTTAAGAATCTTGCCTGATAATGTATGGATATTAGAATTGAAAAGTGATTCAACATATGAATATAGTCACATTTCTGGCTGGGGAAATGGAAGTGTGGAGAAAGGAACATATGAAATTAAAAACAACTTACTTCTATTCAAATCCACTAATGATGATTCTGATTTATCATCAAAATCGTTTTTTATTATAGTCTATAAAGCTGTCGAAGATGAAAGTTTCATTGATTGTGTAAATAAAGATTCAAAAACGTACTGTCTTTTAAGTATAGATAAATAAAACCGATCCTTACTTACCACAATTCATGCCACAGTCGCTGCGCTCGTATAATTAATACGCTATTTCTAAATAAGCGTTTGTCCTTCACGCAAAATGTGTTACCTTTAACGTTTCGCTGGTGTCGCATCGGAAGTGAAGTTTCGCGTCAGTAAACATTATAGAGAAACAATCATAATATGGGAATATTTAATAAAATTTTTGGCAATAACAAGCAAACTAATGAAAATAAAAATCCTGATAACATTAAATTAATTGCCTTACTTGAAAAATACAACAAAGATCAAAGCCCAGAAAACTATAAAAAAGCATTTGACGAGATTGTTAATGGTAATTCATTTTTAATACTAAGTTCAATAAATAATGAAGGGACTCATGATGGTTGGAAAACGCTTGAAAAAGAATATAGCTTAGATTTGACTTGTGTTTTTAATCAAGATGGTCTAATGGTGTTAGGAGCTTTCACATCACCTGAAAAGTTACTTGAATGGACAAAGCAAGCCACTCAATATACGGCGATGAAATCAAAAGATGTAATTGACTTTTGCCAAACCAATAGAATTGATAGAATTGTAATTGACTCCGACTTGCCTACTATGTTTGTTCTTGAAAGAAATCGAGAAAATATAAAAACAGAAACCGTTCAAGAAAGTACTCAAGTTACAGTAGGTACTCCAATTAATCCAATCTCTGGAGAATTATTAAGAAAATTCCAATTTAATTTTTCAAAAGTCAGTGTTATTAAAGAAGTTTATCATTACGCGATGGTTCGAAATAATGAAAGTATTTTAATGCTTGGTTTTGTACTTGATACTTATACTGATAATTCAAAGGCAGCATCTATAAACTCAGTTCAAAATTCAATGGAAGGTGAAAAGTTAGATCTGCCTCTCGAAATGTTTATGTTACATGACCAAGAATGGTACGAAACAGTAAAAGGAATACAAGATTCTCTTATCTATAAAAGATAAAAAAAAACGTTTGCTAACAGTCATATATCAATTACTGCCCTTATGCCTGCAACCTACCTGCGGGTAGATAGCTTCCAGTTTTCAAAAAAAATTGTAGGTTTGTTTTGTAGTGCTTGCAGAGCAACAGACATAAAGCCGAGAACCGTTATGCTTGATATTATATGAAAATCACAATTTTAATCTCGCTTCTTTTTATGACTAACATTTGTTTTTCACAAACAAAAGAAGAGTTGTTAAAAACAATTGAAAAAGCTAACATTGTTGAATCTGATTGTGTTGGTTCATTTTGCAATGAAGGAGAACAATATTTGAATTTTCAAAAACTTAAAAGTTACCTTTCTGAAAAAGAATTGTTTGATTTAACGAAAGCAAAAAATCCTGTTTTAAGAAGCTATGCTTACAGAGATGTAATTCAACCTAATCAACAAACCGTAATTGACTTTTTAGTTTTTGAACTTAAAGAGAATGTAGAAGTTTTAACTTACGAAGGTTGTAGCAAGGGTTTGGAATTAGTTTCATCTATAGTTTATCATGAATACTGGAACAAGATAAGAATGGAAGCCATTGAAAAAGAAACTTCTAAAGATGAGAGTGAACTGGAAAAAATAATGCAAAAAAGACTCGAATCTGATTTAGTAATGGAGAAACTTGATAGTGTAGTGATACATTCTGAAAAAAATGTTTATTGGTTATTATATTTAAGGGCTTTTGAAAATGGAAAGCACAAAGATTCTTTCGTTCCTAGAATAGAAAAGTTAGCATTTGAACAAAATAATGCATACGCATTAGTTTACTTAAATAAATATTACACGATTCAATCTAAACAAAAAATAAAATCATACTTCGAAAATAATTTCCAAAAAGAAACTTTTAAAAAAGAAGAAGATGCTCAATATTTCGCTGAACTTATAGAATTTTTAATAAATAGTAATGACACAAATTTTACCAAAATAGCAATAGCAAAACTAAAAAAACACAGGAAAATTTGGCAAAATGATAGTTATCGAATATTAAAATTACTAGAGAAAAACAATATAAAGTTATAAACGCAGGGCATAACACCAGTTTTCGTTTATTTTTACACCTGTAACCTACCTGCCGGTAGATAGCTTTCAGTTTTCAAAGAAATTTATCAGATTTGTTTTAGTTCTTGCTCGCACCAGTAGCTGATAAAAAGCAGAGAATCGTTGTCAGTTCGCGTTTTTTTTTTTGCGTAGCCAAGAAGTAAATCCGTCAGTTCGCGTTTTTTTTTGTGTAGCCAAAAGTAAATCCATCAGTTCGCTTTTTTTTTGCGTAGCAGAAAAAAGTAACCCCGTCAGTTCGAGTTTTTTTGAGCAGCAAAAAGTAAACCCCGCCAGCTCGAGTTTTTTTGCGTAGCCAAAAAGTAGAGCCCGCCAGCTCGAGTTTTTTTGCGTAGCAAAAAAGTAAAACCCGTCAGTTCTCGTTTTTTTGCGCAGCAAAAAAAAGTAACCCCGTCAGTTCGCGTTTTTTTGCGTAGCCAAAAGTAAATCCATCAGTTCGAGTTTTTTTGCGCAGCAAAAAAGTATCGAGAACACTTCCCCACAAAACCAACCTATCCACCACTACAAAAAAATACCGGCCCTATACAAGAACCGGTATTTTCTAACTAACCTAAACCAAACAAAATAATAAACTCTCATTTATTACGATACAAATATCTGACTAATTTTTGGCCTAAGTTGTTAATAGAATGTTATTCTTATGTTATTGATTGCTAAAATTTTAGGAAATCTAAAATTCAAAAAAATCAAGGTTTGTCCTGAAGGGCAAAAACGCTCTTTAACAAATCGGATGTTCTGGCACTCAAATCTGTGCGTATGTTTTTCTCTTCCAAGGCAATCATTTTAAAAACCCCTTCCATGGCTTTTTTGGTGGTGTAATCCGTTAAATCGGGGTTTACTTTTTTTACCAAAGGTAAATTGTTGTATTTGGTGATAATGCTGGTCCATACTTTATCAGCACCCACTTTAGTATACGAGTTCTTGATCACCGGGTTAAATTTATCGTACAAAGCTTGTGAAGTAGCATTTTGCAGGTAAACTGTTGCAGCGTCAGTAGTACCCAAAAGTATATTTTTAGCATCGGTAAATGTAATTTGCTTAACCGCATCTACAAAAATAGGGGTGGCTTCTTTGACCGCATCTTCTGCCGCTCGGTTAATGACTTTTAATCCCTCGTCTGCCAATTTGCCCATGCCCACATCCCGTAGGGCTTTATCCACTTTCTGTAATTCATCAGGCAGCATTATTTTTACCAACTCGTTTTTGTAAAACCCGTCAACGGCAGTAAGTTTAATGACCTGTTTGGAAATCCCATTGTCTAAGGCTTCGCGAAGGCCGGCTGCTATATCCGGATTATTTTGGTTCATAATATCGCCGGCTACCTGCTGTAATTCGGCACACGAAGAAAGCATAAACAATAACATCATGCTTAAAATTTGTTTTTTCATAATCAGTTTTTTTACCTATACAAGCAAAAATAGCGACTTCTGCTGTTGCGCAACTGTTTTTAAGAAAAGTTTTAATCTTCCCAAAAAAATGAAAGCCTTTATAGTGGGCAAAAATTTATTAAATTCGTAAATTGCACCCTTTAAAAACAGCTGAAATTAAAAATGGAACAAGTACAACCCTATATTCCTAAAAATAAAGTAAGAATTGTAACTGCTGCATCACTTTTTGACGGTCATGATGCTTCAATTAACATCATGCGCCGCATCATCCAAGCAACCGGTTGTGAAGTCATTCACCTTGGGCACGATCGCAGCGTTGAAGAGGTGGTAAATACCGCCATACAAGAGGATGCGAATGCCATAGCCATGACGTCGTATCAAGGTGGTCATAACGAATATTTTAAGTATATGTATGATTTGCTTCAAGAAAAAGGAGCCGGTCATATTAAAATTTTTGGCGGCGGCGGCGGTGTTATTTTGCCTTCCGAAATTGAAGAGTTGCATGCTTACGGAATTACCCGTATTTATTCACCGGATGACGGTCGCGCTATGGGGTTGCAGGGCATGATAAACGATTTGGTACAACGTTCAGATTTTCCTGTTGGGGATTCGCTGAACGGGGAGATAAATCATTTGACTGAGAAAAACCCTATGGCTATTGCCCGCGTGATTTCGGCTGCCGAAAATTTTCCTGAAGCCGCTAAAAGCACCATGGAAAAAATCCATGCCGATAATAAAAATACTTCCATTCCTGTATTGGGAATCACCGGTACAGGAGGTGCCGGCAAATCCTCGTTGGTTGATGAGTTAGTGCGCCGTTTTTTAATCGATTTTCCTGAAAAAACAATAGGTTTAATTTCGGTAGACCCCTCCAAACGCAAAACCGGTGGTGCTCTTTTAGGAGACCGAATTCGGATGAACGCTATCAATAACCCAAGGGTATATATGCGTTCTTTGGCCACCCGCCAATCCAATTTGGCTTTGTCAAAATATGTAGCCGAAGCTATTGAAGTCCTTAAAGCCGCTCACTATGATTTAATCATTTTGGAAACTTCGGGTATAGGCCAGTCGGATACCGAAATTTTAGACCATTCCGATGTTTCGCTTTATGTAATGACGCCCGAGTTTGGTGCCGCAACCCAACTCGAAAAAATTGATATGCTCGATTTTGCCGATTTAGTCGCAGTAAATAAATTTGACAAACGCGGTGCTCTCGATGCCATTCGCGATGTAAAAAAACAATACCAACGCAACCATAATCTTTGGGATGTTGATCCCGATTCCATGCCGGTTTACGGAACTATTGCTTCGCAATTTAATGACCCGGGTATGAACGCGCTTTATAAAGCCATTATGGATAAAATTGTGGAAAAAACGAATGCATCCTTGCAATCCACATTTACCATTACGCGTGAAATGAGCGAAAAAATATATGTGATTCCGCCGCATCGAACCCGCTACCTTTCGGAAATATCCGAGAATAACCGCGGTTATGATGGCAAAGTGGTTTTGCAGGCAGAAGTAGCTCAAAAACTTTTTGGTATTTTTAAAACGATTGAATCGGTTAGTGGTAAAGCCCCAATTTTGAACACTTCCGGTTTGGAATACGAACTTCCGTCAGCCGATGATGCAAAGCAGTTGGTTCTTTTATTGGTCAAAGAATTTGATCGCGTAAAAATGAACTTGGATCCGTTCAATTGGGAAATTATTCTTAACTGGAATGAAAAGGTAACTCGGTATAAAAATCCGGTTTATAGTTTTAAAGTCCGTGACAAAGAGATTAAAATTCAAACGCACACCGAGTCGCTTTCGCACAGTCAAATTCCCAAAGTAGCCTTACCAAAATACAGTGCTTGGGGCGATATTTTGAAATGGTGTTTGCAGGAAAATGTTCCCGGCGAGTTTCCATTTACCTCCGGATTATATCCGTTCAAAAGGGAAGGTGAAGACCCAACGCGGATGTTTGCCGGTGAAGGTGGGCCGGAGCGCACCAACCGCCGCTTTCATTATGTGAGTTTGGGAATGCCAGCCAAACGACTTTCAACGGCATTTGATTCGGTTACGCTGTACGGAAATGATCCCGGCCACAGACCCGATATTTATGGTAAAATAGGGAATGCCGGTGTATCAATTTGTTGTTTGGATGATGCCAAAAAATTATATTCAGGATTTGATTTGAGTCACCCGGCAACTTCGGTTTCTATGACTATCAATGGGCCGGCACCGATGCTCTTAGGCTTTTTTATGAATGCTGCCATTGATCAAAATTGTGAGAAATACATCCGTGAAAACAATCTTGAACATTTGGTTGAAGAAAAACTAAAAGAAGTATATGATGCCAAAGGTTTGGTTCGACCAAAATACAATGGTGAGCTTCCGGAAGGAAATGATGGTTTAGGCTTACTTTTGTTGGGAATAACCGGCGATTTAGTATTGCCACCTAATGTATACAACGAGATCAAAGCCAAAACACTTTCTCAGGTGCGAGGTACGGTACAAGCGGATATTCTGAAAGAAGATCAGGCTCAAAATACATGCATCTTTTCTACTGAGTTTGCGTTGCGTTTGATGGGTGATGTGCAGCACTATTTTATTACCAACAATGTTCGAAACTTTTATTCGGTTTCCATTTCCGGTTACCACATTGCCGAAGCCGGTGCCAACCCGATAACGCAATTGGCTTTCACTTTGGCTAATGGTTTTACCTATGTGGAATACTACTTAAGTCGCGGTATGAATATTAACGACTTTGGGCCGAATTTATCGTTCTTTTTCTCGAATGGTATAGATCCGGAATACGCTGTTATTGGCCGTGTGGCTCGCCGTATATGGGCCAAAGCACTTAAGCATAAATACGGAGCCAATGAGCGTGCGCAAATGCTAAAATACCATATCCAAACGTCGGGGCGTTCGCTTCACGCGCAGGAAATTGATTTTAATGATATACGTACCACACTTCAGGCATTGTATGCCATTTATGATAACTGTAATTCTTTGCACACCAATGCTTACGATGAGGCCATAACAACACCTACCGAGGAATCTGTTCGTAGAGCTATGGCGATTCAATTGATTATCAACAAAGAATTAGGATTGGCCAAAAATGAAAATCCGTTACAAGGTTCTTTTATTATTGAGGAGTTAACCGATTTAGTGGAAGAAGCGGTCTTAACCGAATTTGATCGAATTACGGAGCGTGGCGGCGTTTTGGGTGCTATGGAAACCATGTACCAACGCAGTAAAATTCAGGAAGAAAGCCTTTATTATGAAACACTAAAACATACCGGCGAATACCCAATCATTGGTGTAAATACATTTTTGAGTTCAAAAGGTTCGCCTACTATCATTCCTGCTGAAGTAATTCGTGCCACCGAAGAAGAAAAACAGTTTCAAATTGCAACTTTAGAAAACCTAACCCAAGCCAAAGCGCATGATGTTAAAGAGCAATTGGCAAAGGTTCAGGAAGCGGCAATTCAAAATCAAAATATTTTTGAATGCCTGATGGAAGCCGCCAAAGTATGCTCTTTGGGGCAAATTACAGCGGCATTGTTTGAAGTAGGAGGACAGTACAGAAGAAATATGTAATTCATTATTGATGAAATCACTAAAAGAAGAAGTCGAGTATTATATGTCTAAGAATTACACGTATTCTTCGACTATCGAATATTTAAAACGTGAGGGATATACCGAAGAGGAAGTAAAAAATCAGCTAAAAGCATATATCAAGCAAAATCCGCCCGGACTTGATACCGTTTCGTTTGGTTTTTTGATTGTTCATCTTATGTTGTCGTTTCCATTACTGTATTTTACCATTAAAGATCAAAATGGGGCTCTGATTTTATTGATTTTGGGTGTTTTAGTATGGATTTTTACCTTACTGACAAAAAAGACAAAAGCCGATCAAAAATGGGCTTTAATTACTTTAACCGGTGTGGCATTGGCAATATCAGTGATTTTGGTTTGGCTTTTTTATTCTGCCTATGAGGCTCAAATTCATTCGCACGAATACCAATGGCTATCGTATTTGGTTCTTGGTGCCGGACTATTTTACCTTATCATAGCAGTTTTTGCCTACAAAGGGATATTCAAATACTTGTCTAAAAAGTAATTCAAAATGGTTCCGGAAATTGTACATTTTCCAAAAACAAAATTTATAGGATATAATCTGGAATTATCGTTTTCTGATTATCGTATTTTTGAATTGTGGCAACGATTTATGCCCCAACGCAATGCCATGGAACACGTTATAGGAACGGATTTATTTAATGTACAGGTAAATCCGGAAGGATATGATTTTAATCCGAAAACGGCATTCAAAAAATGGGCTTGTCGACCGGTTTCAGCGTTGGGCTATATGCCAGAAGAAATGGAAGTACTCGACATCCAAGAAGGATTGTATGCTGTTTTTCACTACAAAGGAAATCCAAGCCAAGCCTCGGCATTTTTCAAACAAATTTACACAGTTTGGCTACCAAGTTCAGGATATGTATGGGAAAACCGCCCCCAATTTGAAGTCCTCGGAAAAGGGTATAATCCCACCAGTGATGATTCTGAAGAACTGATTTACATTCCGATTCGTAAAAATGAATGAGGATAATCTAACTACCGAAATTCATCCCAATTGGTACCATGAGGTTACCCCCATGTATCGTCTCATCTTAGGCAGTTTTCCGCCGCATGAATCCAAGCGAAATTTTCCGTTTTATTATCCAAATCGCCAAAACAGGTTCTGGAAAATACTAGCTGAGTTAGCTCAGATTCCAATTGATACGAAGTTGACTCCGGCTCATGATGCTGTTGTTTTGCGAAAAGCCATGATGGAAAAACTTCATGTAGGCATTCAAAATTTGGGTTATAAAATTTGTCGAAAAGGAAAAAGCTCGTTAGATACCCATATCGAGATAACCGAATACCACGATATTTTAGGCATCCTTTCAAAACACCCGGAACTCAATACAATTCTATTGTCCGGTTATTCAGCAGCTCACAGTACTGTTCGGGCTTTCGAACGTTACTTACACTTGCAAAAGATACCCATTAGTTATCCAAATAACTTTCAATATAAGCCTTATTCACATTTTAATTTTACCTATAAAGGCAAAGTGTATCAGTGTGTGATTGTAAATTCAACGTCACCGGCGAGTGCAATTCCCTATGAAACTATTTTAAAACAATTCGAAACATTCCTACTACCCAACGGAAATAATTGTATATGATTTTTGGCCAACTGAGACTACATCACCCGATTTACAATTTTTTAAGTCTTGGTATAACGGTGCTTTTTCAGATACACAAATCACTTCTTTTCCATCGGCAATAAAAGAAGGAAGGGCTAATCCGATAAAAAAATAACCCTGATCGGTTTCAATAAGCGCACCGGGTTCAACATCAATATGGGGTTGTTCCATAAAGTTTAACAGCTTAGTGTATTGTTGACGGGTTTCATAAAGTCTGGTCTCAAAACGGAGTTGCATATCTTTTGCTTCACCTTGATGCGAATAATCTTCGGGATCTAAAGTGTTGTCTTCATCCATATCAGAAGCTGTTTTGTATCGTTTTACGGAATGTTCTAATTGCGTAATACTTTTTTCTAATTCTTCTTTAACAGCTAAAATCACTTCTTTTCTGTTCATAACTATAGTTTCTACTTATTATGATGTAAAAGTACAGGGTAGTTTTTACATTTTTCCATTCGAATCTCATTGGCATAACAAAAAAAAAATAGTATATTACAAAACAAGTAAAATGTCCAATTTTCATTCATCCCTAAAAACGTGCATTTTAACGACTTCCTTTGTGATGTGTTTAGCTTTGTGTTTATTTTGCTTAAAATTCAGCTTATGAAAAAAATTACGCAACTCGCTCTTCTTTTGTGCATTGGATTTTCCAGTGCGCAAACTACCTATAACGCAACCGATTTTGCCGCGGTGGGAGAATCTTTTTTTATCACCACAGCCGGAGGTGATTTTGTTACCTTGGATTTTGTGCAAACCGGTACAAGTTTTAATTGGGACTACAGTCTGTTAGAAGCTGCCAGTCAGGATAATACTTCCTACATCAATCCAAATAATGCGGGTTACAAAACGGTATGGTGTTTCCAAAATGGTTATATTATTAACTGCAATACACAATTCAATAACAATTTTACGCATGCTACGGCCGTGACCGACGGTTTAGTTTTGCAAGGGTTGGGATTAACCAATGTAGTAGACCATCTCAAGTTGTCTGCAGCCGCTTTGGAAAATAAAATGATAGGCGCACAGGTTACGGCAAACGGTGTTACACTGCCTTTTACGGCATCGTATCAAACGCCCGATAAATTGTATCAGTTCCCAATTAATTACGGTGATAATTATACAAACAACAGTGCCTTAAGCCTAAATCTGACATCATTAGGTATTCCGCTTTCTCTTTCGCAAACCGGAATACGAACGAATTTAGTAGACGGTTGGGGAAGTTTGACAACTCCTTTTGGGTCTTTTGCAAATGTACTTCGGATGAAAACAACGTTGGTAACCACAATAACCTACTCGTTTAATGGTCAGGATCCTCAGCAACAAACTATAACTACGATTACCTATTCATGGTTCGATCCGGCCTATGGAATCCCGGTTTTGGAGGTTGATGGTCAAGAAATAGCATCTCAATTTGTGCCAACAGCTGTACGCTACATGGACATTCAACGTTGTTTGGACGCCAATGCATTGTTTATCCCTTTTCCACCGGTAGCCGATTTTGACCCTGCCACCGGAAATGCCGCTGTCACATTCATTAATACAAGTACTAATTATGATGTGGTGAGTTGGAATTTTGGTGATGGCTCAGTAGTTTCAACAAACGAGAATCCATCTCATGTATTTACCTGTCCCGGAACCCGCGAAGTTACACTTACAGTTACCAATCAGTTTTGTGACCCCGATAATGTAGACACAATTACCATTCCGGTTACCATTACCGATTCGCAAAATGCCTTTACAACTGCAGTTACGGTTACTTCAACAACCTTAACGGCCGATAGGGATTTAGCAGGAACTACCTACCAATGGTTAGATTGCAATGCCGGGAATCAACCAATTGCAGGAGCCACTTCGCAAACATTTACACCTACACAAGACGGAAACTATGCAGTGCAATTAACCACCAACGGCTGTGTAAGTATTTCTGATTGTTACACTTTTGCAACTTTAGGAAACGGAGGATTTTCCGCTACCGACTTCTCGATTATTCCCAATCCAACGACAGGGGAGTTCTCAATACAGAGCGATGCCGAAATTAAATCGATGGAAGTCTATAATTTGTTGGGTGAGTTAGTTTCATCAAAAGCCGATTTATCAGGGCAGGCTTCCGGAATTTACCTCCTAAAAATTGTTTCGGATAAAGGTGTATTTTGTGCTAAAATTTGCAAGGAATAAATTATAATAACTTATCAAGTTTTACATACCCGATGTGCAGTTCGTCTGTCATCGGGTTTGTTGTTTTTTCGATGTGAAGTTGGTAGTGCTCTTTGTACTTATTGTCTAAGATATCATTCACATTATGTGCATCGTCCACATCAATGCCATATTTGTCATCGACATGTGACTCGGCACCGGGAAAATCAAAATGTTGGTAAAACAACGAAGACTTAGCCTTTTTTACCGCTTCACCCATTCCTGAAGCGACTTCTAAAATTTTATAATGGTATTCCTCAAACTCACCCGGTTTGTAACCTCCCAAGTTGATAAAAAATAATTGTTGCTCTTTTGCCTCTCTCTTTCCGGATGTTACCGAAATGTGATAGTCCGCAACATAATTCACTTTGCGCCACGCATCAATATGAATTTTCCCGTTTGCTTCCGGCCAAAAGGCTTTCATTTGAGGAACCAAATCGCGTAATGAAGTGCCAATTCCAAAAAAAATATCATGCTGCTCTGTAAGCCTGCCTTGCGGGGTACAGCCAATTAAGACCATAAATAGTGAGTACTCGTTTTCCATGCATCAAATATAAAAAAATGTTAAAACTAATCTTTGGCACAACAATTGAATTGTGCTTCATATCATTAATCACAAAAACACCGGAATTATGAAAAAAATTACTCTAGTTTTAGCGTTTATCGGGATGATAAGCCTACAAAGTTGTACCGTGAATGAAGTCAGAGATGACGTTGATAATGACACAATTAGCGAAGTGCTTGAAGTTACCACTTCGTTTGGTCAAAGTAATAATTTCAGCCGGTTGGTAACAATTAATCCGCCTATTTATGCTTCGGATATGATTTTGGTTTACCATTTGTATGATGTGGTAAACGGAGCGGATGTTTGGCGCTTAATGCCACAAACCTATTATTTCAATGGTGGAGGCGAATTGGATTATAATTTTGATTTCACACGTTATGATGTTAATATTTTTATGGATGCCAACTTTGATATGAACACGCTTTCATCAGCTTGGACCCAAAATCAAACTTTTCGTATCGTAATTATTCCGGGTTATTTTTCGGGAAAAAATGCGAACCAAAAAACGACAGAAGATTTCAGCGATTATAACGCCACACTTAAAAAATTCAACATTGATCCAAACAAGGTTAAAAAATTGGAATAGTTTTATTGATTGGTTAGTTAAGAAGACTGCTTGGGAAAGCAGTCTTTTTTTATTCTTCAATTTCTCGTGAAGCCATCTTTAAGGAAACGGCAATTCCCACAGCAAGCGATAAGGCTATAAACCCAAGTGAAACCCATTCCGGAAATTTGTAATAATGCACAACCAACATTTTAATACCCACAAAAGTCAATATCGCAATTAAACTGTATTCCAGGTAACTGAATTTTTCGAGCATATTGGCCAAAAAGAAATACATGGAACGCAGTCCTAAAATGGCAAAAATATTAGAACTAAACACCAAAAACGGATCTGAGGTAATGGCTAAAATCGCCGGAACACTATCCAAAGCAAAAAGCATATCCATCACTTCAATCACAATCAAAGCCACAAACAAAGGCGTAGCCGCGGTGATATGTCGGCGTTTTACAAAAAAATGTTCCCGGTCGGTATGACTCGTTACCGGCATTATTTTTCGCAAACTTCGATACACAAATGATTTCTTAGGGTTGAATTCTTCTTCCTCGCCTTTAAATAACATCTTAGCGGCTGTAAAAATTAAAAAGGCGCCAAATAAGTAGGTCATCCAACTGAATTTATTAATCAGCATTACGCCAAAGAAAATCATCAATCCGCGAAACACAATTGCGCCCAATATCCCCCAAAACAAAACCCGATGCTGGTACTTTTGCGGAATCTTAAACGAGGCAAATATCACAGCAATTACAAAAATATTATCCACACTCAACGACAACTCAATGAGGTATCCGGTAATGTATTTCATCGAGGCAACAGCCGGTTTGTAGTGGTCGGGATTTGCAATGTAATTGTTTTGATACAACCAATAAATCACCCCCGAAAACAAAAAGGAAAGACTAACCCAAATTCCGGTCCACATTCCGGCTTCTTTGGAACTGATAATATGAGGTGTTTTATTGAAAACCCCTAAATCAAGCGCTAAAAACAGAAAAATAAATCCTAAAAAAATAATCCAGACCGTCATACAAATGATTTAATCGCAAATATAGGCATTCAACTTCACAAATTGAGGTTAAAATTTTTCATCTTTTTGGCAGCATTTCCCGCCCTTCACGCCAAGTCCTCGCCCAAATCTTTTGTTTTACACAAGGGAAAAAGGGCTTCCGTCGGTCGCCTTTTGTCCTTGGTAAAACTACCAATTCGGGCTGTGGGCTTTTAGTTGCGGTCGGGGCTGTTTGGTAACAACACCCCCTTTTTTAAATTGTGAAATTATTTATATATTATTATTTTTTTGAATACCCCCTAAAAAAATAGGGGTCAAATTAATTTTATGTAAAAAATAGTATATATTTGCATCAAATTAAAAGGGTATAACTTTAAAAACTAATTTCTATGTCAACTTTACGTTTTCAGGCATTAAAAAATGCTGCCGGCAGAAAACCGATTAAATTTGAAGAGACTGATAAAAAATCAGCCATTTTCGGAGCCAATGTGTTTAATGACAAAGCCATGCGGAAATTTTTAACTCCGGATGCTTATAAAGGCGTAAAAGATGCTGTC
The DNA here is from genome assembly GCA_041917555.1 of Flavobacterium sp. Lineage (GTDB taxonomy): Bacteria > Bacteroidota > Bacteroidia > Flavobacteriales > Flavobacteriaceae > Flavobacterium. The sequence continues at coordinate 52,621 of JAYRXL010000083.1, forward strand.
CAGCACGGCACTAAAATCGACAGGAAATTGGCCGATTATATCGCTATGGGTATGAAGGAATGGGCCTTGACTAAAGGTGTTACGCACTATACGCACTGGTTTCAACCTTTAACCGGTACAACAGCCGAAAAACATGATGCGTTTTTTGAAACGTCTTTCGACGGCAGTGATCCGGTTGAAAAATTTGGCGGTAGTCAGTTGGTGCAACAAGAACCGGATGCTTCTTCTTTCCCGAACGGCGGTATTCGTAATACTTTTGAAGCACGTGGTTATACCGCTTGGGATCCCACATCTCCGGCATTTATATTTGGTACTACATTATGTATTCCAACCGTTTTTGTATCGTATACCGGCGAAGCCTTAGATAACAAAACACCTTTGTTGCGTGCCTTAAGCGCCATTGATGAAGCAGCTACCGATGTGGCTCGCTATTTTGATAAAAACGTTAAAAAAGTAACGCCAACCTTGGGTTGGGAACAAGAATATTTTTTGGTAGATGCATCACTTGCGGCTTCGCGCCCCGATTTGGTCTTAACAGGCAGAACACTCTTGGGTCAGGCTTCTGCTAAGGGGCAACAATTGGAAGACCATTATTTTGGCTCCATACCGACACGTGTATTAAATTATATGCGGGAGTTGGAACATGAATGTATGCTATTAGGAATTCCGGTAAAAACACGTCATAATGAAGTAGCACCAAATCAGTTTGAATTGGCGCCAATTTTTGAAGAAACCAACTTGGCTGTAGATCATAACTCGCTTTTAATGGATGTGATGTCTAAAGTAGCCGAGCGTCATGATTTTAAAGTTTTATTACACGAAAAACCATTCCAAGGGGTTAATGGGTCAGGGAAACACAACAACTGGTCTATGGCGACGGATACGGGTATCAATTTGTTGAGCCCGGGCAAAACGCCAATGAGTAATTTACAGTTTTTAACGTTCTTCATCAACACGATTAAAGCCGTGTATAGCTATGAAGAGTTGTTGCGCGCGTCCATTGCTTCGGCCAGTAACGACCACCGTTTAGGTGCTAATGAAGCTCCGCCGGCAATTATTTCGGTTTTCATTGGTCAACAACTTACTAAGGTTTTGGCAGAATTGGAAGGCGTTACGAAAGGCAAATTATCACCGGAAGAAAAAACCGATTTAAAACTCAATGTAGTGGGTAAAATTCCGGATGTATTATTGGATAACACCGATCGCAACCGTACGTCACCTTTCGCTTTTACCGGTAATAAATTTGAATTCCGTGCCGTGGGTTCTTCAGCTAACTGTGCCGTTTCCATGACAACACTCAACTCGATTGTGGCCAAGCAGCTTAAAGATTTTAAAGTTGAAGTTGATGCGCTAATCGACAAAAAAGGCCTCAAAAAAGACGAAGCTATTTTTAATGTATTGCGCGAATATATCAAGGAAACGAAAGCAATCCTTTTTGAAGGCGACGGGTATAGCGAGGCATGGGAAAAAGAAGCTAAAAAACGCGGATTAAGCAACCATAAAACGACACCTAAAGCCTTAAAAGTGAAAATTTCCAAAGAGGCTATCAAGTTGTATGAAGAATTGGGTGTAATGAACCACGTGGAAGTTGAAGCACGCTATGAAATTGAGTTGGAAGAATATACCAAAAAAATCCAAATTGAAGGACGTGTACTTGGCGATATTGCGCGCAATCATGTAATACCTACTGCGATTCGTTATCAAAATATGTTGATTGAAAATGTAAAAGGATTGAAAGAAATATTTGGCAAAGACTTTGAAAAAATTGCCAAAGAACAAATTTCACTTATCAAAGATATTTCCTCACATATCGAAGCCATTAACCACAATGTAGACGAAATGATTGAAGAGCGCAAAAAAGCCAACAACTTGACCTCTGCCGAGAAAATGGCTGATGCCTATTGCGAAAAAGTGAAACCGTACTTTGATGTGATTCGCGAACACTGCGATAAATTAGAGTTATTGGTCGACGATGAAATGTGGACTTTAACAAAATACCGCGAGTTATTATTTACAAGATAAAATTGGTTTTATTGAATTTGAAAAAAAGCGTTCTCCGATAAGAGAACGTTTTTTTTATGCGTAGCTTTGCAAGTGGCATTACTTTTGCCGCTAATCGACAGGTGTTAATTATTTTCTGATGAAGTTATTCTATTTAATCATAGTCGCATTTTTAGGAGTTTGTGCAAATGCCCAAGAGCAGTTTGCGGTTTATTTTGATTCCGGTAAATTTACTTTATCCTCTACCGAGGAGAAACGACTCAACGATTGGATGCAGACCCATCCGGATGTGAAAATTGTAGCAATTAATGGGTATACCGACGAAGACGGTACTCATGGTTATAACGATACACTTTCTCAAAAAAGGGTGCAAACCATTTTTGCAAAAGTGAAGGACAAAATAAAAATCAGAGATGATTATAAGTCGAGAAGTTTTGGCGAAAATTTTCAACAATCTAAAAACAAAGCCGAAAACCGCAAAGCCACTATTTACTATATTTTGGCAAAAGATATTCCCCGTGAAAATGAAATTTTAGGGATAAAACCTGAACCCAAAGCAGAAGTTGTTACCGAGATTGTTCCTATAGAAGAAGAGGAAATGCATTTTCCGGAAGGAGCCAAATTAACCGATAAAATTGAACTTGCGCGCCCGGGAACGCTTATACGTTTGGAAGACATTAATTTTTATCAAAATACTTTTGCCATGATGCCCACCTCCAAGCGAGCCATGGACGAGCTTATTTATGTGATGAACAAATACCCAAAACTCAAAATTGAGATTCAGGGTCATATTTGCTGTGTCGATAAAGATGTTAAAAATCTGTCCTTGGAACGTGCCCGTCAGGTTAAACGTGTTTTGGTTTCGGAAGGCATTAGTGAGCGACGCATTTTTGTGAAGGGGTTTGGAACGTCTAAACCGAAGTACACCATACCCGAAAAAAGTGACTACGAAGCCGCTCGCAACCGCAGAGTGGAAATTATGGTGTTGTCTAAATAGCATTATAGTGTTTCTGTTGCGCCAGGGACCTGCCGCAGGCAGGCTTGTAGCAGCGGAAAGCCCACAGCCCAGGCGCAGCAGGGGCGAGGACTTGCAGCGAATAGCCCGGTCCCGATGGCATCGGGAGGCGCCCAAAAAATAAAGCAGCATATTATTTAACATGAGTTTGATGTAGAATTTTATCAAACTCACCTTATTTATTTTTAGCCGTGATTGCGTATTTTCAAAATTGCCTCTTTCCCAAATTAAAACTATCTTTGCCTACAACAACACAACCTTATGAGTCTCGAAAACAACCAACGGTACAGCCAAAGAGGGGTATCGGCGTCAAAAGAAGATGTGCACAAAGCCATTGCCAATATTGATAAAGGTTTATTTCCCAAAGCATTTTGTAAAATAGTGCCTGATTACCTTACGGGCGATCCGGATTATTGTATCATTATGCATGCCGATGGTGCCGGGACAAAATCATCTTTGGCCTATATGTATTGGAAAGAAACCGGCGATATTTCTGTTTGGAAGGGTATTGCGCAGGATGCTTTGATTATGAATATTGATGATTTATTGTGTGTAGGAGCTACGGATTCGATTCTGTTGTCTTCCACTATCGGGCGTAATAAAAATTTGATTCCCGGCGAGGTTATTGCAGCCATTATAAACGGTACGGAAGAACTCATTGAAGAGCTTGGCAAATTTGGCGTTCGTATCCATGCCACCGGTGGAGAGACTGCCGATGTGGGCGATTTAGTGCGGACCATCATTGTGGATTCTACCGTTACAGCCCGTATGAAACGCAGTGAGGTGATTGATAATGCCACTATAAAACCCGGCAATGTAATTGTGGGTTTGGCATCTTTTGGGCAAACTACTTACGAAAAAGAATACAATGGGGGTATGGGCAGTAACGGACTTACCTCGGCGCGTCATGATGTGTTTGCCAATTATTTAGCGCAATTGTATCCGGAGAGTTATGATGCTTCGGTTCCTGCGGAATTGGTTTACAGCGGTAACGTGCGGTTAACAGATGCGGTTGAAAATACGCCGTTAGATGCCGGAAAACTTGTTTTATCGCCCACGCGTACCTATGCGCCGGTTATCAAAAAAATAATTGAAACCATTGGCGTAAAAGCGATTAACGGCATGGTGCATTGCAGTGGTGGTGCCCAAACCAAAGTTTTGCATTTTGTGAATAATGTGCATGTTATCAAAGATAATTTGTTTCCGGTTCCGCCTTTGTTTCAACTTATACAAGCGCAATCCGGAACCGATTGGAGAGAGATGTATCAAGTATTTAATTGTGGTCATCGTATGGAGTTGTATGTGGATGCTTCTGTAGCGCAAACCCTAATCGATATTGCGGCTACTTTCAATATGGAGGCGCGTATCATAGGTAGGGTAGAAGCCTATGAAGGAAAAAAACTCACTATCAGCAGTGAGAATGGAACGTTTGACTATTAAAATTTGTTTTTGATGAAAATTGACCCAAAAAACGGTGTTGGTCCTTTGGAATTTGGAATGAAACAATCCGATGTGGAGTTGGTACTTGGAAAACCAAATGCTTCATTTCAGGATGAGGAAAACAATACCATCTATTTGTACAACGCCTTGCGTTTACGCCTAACATTTTACGAAGAAGAGCAGTTTAAATTGGGTTATATTATCACTTCCCATCCTGAGGCGGTATTATTAGGCCACAAGGTTATGCAGGAATCGGTTACCGATTTGGTTCAAAAATTACCTTTTAAAAATTGGGAAACCGAAACATTTGACTCAACGGTCAATTATTTTAATGATTCCAACTGGCTTACGTTACAAAGCGAATTTGGTACAATAATTCGCGTGGAATTGGGAGCCGTCATCAATGAAAAAGATGAATTTGTTTGGCGTTTTAAATAACGTGAGTCCGCTATAAGTATTTCATTGAACTCACTATTTGGATTTAGGTTTCATTATTTTTCGCAGCAAGCGAACCCAGCTACTCCATTCTGTTCTTTTTTTGGTATCCGAGAAGTGGTTTTCAACTTTATCAAAGGCATCTTCAATGAATGCATCATGGAGCCATCGTATAGCCAAGAACCATTGTGGAGTTGCTTTTCCTGAGGTTTCCATCCGAATTTCATGACGTAATTCGGTACTTTGCGGGGAGGTAGCTTTTAGCAAAAATTCATGAAAACCGTTAAACCCCGGTAAATCAAACTGAAATCGGATTCTATTTCCTGCTTCAAATTCGGTTACATGGTATCGAATAGGTCCGTGTCCACCTTTGGAACCCACTGCAAGTCCTTTGTCGAGTTTCATGTGTGGCCATTTGTGCGTCGCCAACATTTTATCGTCATCCGAAGCCAAAGTAGCAAACAGTTTTTCCAGCTCAGCTTTGGGTTGAAGAATTGTTCGGGTATGGATATTTATGACTTTCATTACAGTAACTAATGTGAGCTCAAAGTACGAAAACAGTCAGCTGTATGGCTTAAGACAAATTTTGAGAACAACCGTTTATTTTGAGGGATTGAATTGCCCAAAAAACAGTTTTTACGGATATTCTCGAAATACTATTCATATCCTATTGAAAGGAGACCATTTCATCTATTGCAAAGGATGCCAAACCGCATTGCTAACCTTTTTGCCACTCACCATTTCAAGGATGTACATTATAAATTCATTTTCCGGTTGACCACTGTCTGCAACTACTTTGTTGAGGGTTACGGCCGAAATACTGAATAATGAGGTTAGATCCAGTTTCCAACTATCATTTTCTTTATAAAAGTGAAAATAAAACGGGGCTTCATTACCATTGTTAATCATTTGCCCTTGAGCAAAGTCACCTTCAATTTTTATTTCTCCAATTTCAGTATTGGCCACGCTGTTTTTTCCAACCATTCCGTTTTTTACGGCATAGGCAAGCATTTGTTTTCCGTCGAAGCTCAGTATATCAGTTGTTGGAGTTCGGTGTTTTATGGCTAAAACCATCATTTTATCAAGAATGGATAATTTATCCAGTTCTAACGAGTCGGCTTTTTTGCTCACCTCAAGCATATCGCCATAGTATTTGAGGGTGCGGCTGTCTACCCAATTTACAGCTTCTTCACCTTTCTGATTGAGAATGGCGGATTTGTAGTTACTAAAAGTTGCCTTAACTTCATTTTCAGAAGTTGTCTGACTTATTGCCGGTAAACTCAACAAGGAGAGCGCAAGGGCTAAAAGGTATTTCATGAGATTAAATTTGGTGTAAAAGTAGGGAAAATAGGCGCAGTTGAAAGAAAGAATACTACTATTTTTCGGCCAAGCGCTCTTTGAGCCAGTCTTCCAACAAACCATTTCGTTCCATTTGAACCAACTTAGCAGTCTCCTTATCTTGTTTAAACACACCGGTTTTATAGACTTTTACAACCGATTTTAATCCGGCCAAGTTGCCTTGAAATGTGTCGTTGGAATAGTTGTTTTGCAAGGCATAGCGCACCCATCCACCCATAAAGACAATAAGGAGTTCCGGATTTTTTTCGGAGAATTTGACAATATTGGCTTTGAGGTCGATAGTTATATCCGGCGAGCCCGAAATCCAAGCGATGAGGTATTCGTATTGCTGTTTGTGTTTTTCCGGTTCTTGATCCATTGGTGTATTATCCATCCAATCGATTGAGGCCAAAACATTTTTTTCCATGGCTTTGTAATCGGATTCCGACTGTGGTACGCGATTTAGTAATTCCTGGGCAGAAGTGGTTATGGGTAACAGCAGGAAAAAAAACAATACGGCAAAATAGGTAAAACGTGTTTTCATGGTGATATTTTTTAAACGTGAGTTCGATATAATAATACCGTCAGAATTCTTAAAAGTGCTTGGCTATAAGGCAAATTTTCGAGAGATAACCGGTTATCTTGAGGAAATTTAACGAAATAGACGAGTGCTTTTCAGGATAGCTTTTTTAAAAATTACACTTTAGAGAAGCCATCTACTTCGCCTTACATCATTGAAATAGCCCACTATTACTGCCTATGTAAGGCTCGTATCTCACTCCTCTATAGCGTTCTGACAAAATTCTTATATTGAACTCACGTTTTAAGGGTTACAAATTACTACAAGTTACGGTTTAGCGTGACTTACTATACGACCAATATAATAAACGAACAGCAAACTAATAAAAGGAAATTTAAGTAACCATTCCATTTTTTCGAGTTCAGATAAAACAATCAGACTCAAACCAAGTACAATCATAAATACAAAATCCCATTTTGAAGGCTTAAATTTCATGCTTTTATCAAATTAAAATTTTTCCTCTAAATCCTCTGGCGGCATAATATGATGAAGCCCCGTTGTGATAGACAAAAACAGTACCATATCTGTAATCGGCAAACAAAGCTCCGCCTAATTTTCGAATCGAATCGGGTGTAGCAATCCAACTCGAAGTTTTAGTGTCAAAAGCGCCTTTCTTTTGCAAAAAACGGTAATCATTCTCGTTTAAAAGTTCAATACCCATAGTGGCAGCGGCATCCAACACATTGCCAGCAGGTTTGTGTTCTTTACGCTCATCAAGTGCTTTTTTATCGTAACACAAGCTTCTACGGCCCGCCGGACTTTCCGGGGCGCAATCGCAAAAAATAAATTTTCCGCTTTCAGGGTCTTTACCAATTACATCCGGTTCGCCACCGGTTTGTTCCATGTAAACAATTGAGGTAAGTTTATCTGCATTTTCTCTCATTCTTTTTTCCACCTCTTCCCAATTTATATCCCTGTGTCGTTGCGGATTTTTTAGAAATCGTTCTTGTAGCAGTGCCATCAAGGCGTTGGTGTCGAGAGTAGTCATTTTTTTGGAGTTAGGATTAATTTTAATCGATTTCAATAACTACACTTCCGCTTATGATATCATGAATGGCTCTTCGCTTTTCTGTTGAAAACATTGTGATGAAAGAAAACCAACCCAAGATAATTTTAAAAAAGTAACGAACTAAGGCTTGTGCCAGATTGATGCGTTTGGAAGTATCTGTGTTTTGACGAACACGAATTTTCATTTTATCGTTGCCTATTGTTGCACCAAAAGCGGTACACAAGGGTTCATAGGTTAAAAGTAATGCAAAAAGTACAATTTTAACCCAATTGGGAACCGGATCAAACGACTTCAGAATTTCGGAAAACAATAGCATCCCGGCAATTACCACCAGCGAATCAATGGTAGTAGATTTTATGCGGGATAAAAGGGGAGGGTAATTGGCGTTCATAGTTAATGATAAAGTACAAATATAGTAGTACAGTTTAGGTTTTTAATTAGTTTTTTTAAAAAATCAAGTTTTTTCAAACCTGATTTTATTCAGATTAAGTATTAACTTGTGAAAATAATGATTGGAAAAAGGTACAATTTTTATTCTATTTAGCCATAATATCCTTATTCCTCAAGTATTTTTTGTAAAGCTTCATAATCTCCATCTTGCCCAAAATTTTCAGTATTAGCTTGAGTTCCTTTGATTTGATTTGCCCTACAACCAAAACAAATTTTAGCTATTCCAACCACCTTATTATTTTTTCTGAACACAAGAAGGTGACGGTAAACCTCTACACATGCAGTTTCGATACTTTCAGTGGATTTTTTCTCTTTAAAAATAGCATCAATGCGGTCAAATTTAGTGGTTTTAACTATTGATTTTTCATAGCCGAGTTGTGGCAACTTTGCAATAAAGGCGGTATCTGAAATTGTTGAAGGTATAGCACCTAACAAGACGCCAAATTGAATGGAATCCAATTTGGTTTTGAGTTGTTTATCAAAAAGGTGTAAGGCTTCAAACTCATTTAATGTTGTTTTGTAGTAATCGATTGTAGTATAATCAAAGAACTTTTTTTCAGGGATAGGTTGGATAGTTTCTTGTTTATGGGGTTTTTTATCCTGCTTTTCAGAACTTGGCTTACAACTAAAAGTGAGTAAAAAAAGGAGTATCACTAAAAAACAGATTTTACCCGGAAGTTATTCATTTATTATAATCAAATTTAATTTATCTATTATATATCTTAATCTGTTCCAGCATCACTTTTTTTGAGGATATATTCGGCTATAGTTTTCCCGTTGGTTAAAAGGAGGTATCCCAACAACAGTTCCAAAAAATCCATGATCAACCAAGGTGAATCGGGGTAATTTTTGAACGACTCCCTTTGTCGCAAAAACTCAAAAAGCAACGATATAAATTTAGGGAAGGCTCCTATAATTGCCAAGCCGCCCATCACAATTGTTGCGATTGTTAGTGCCGTTTTGCTGGTTACAGACAAGTCAATTCGCTCTTCTTTAAAGCTTTTTTCGAGTTTTAAAGTTGTAATTAGCCATTCCGATTGGAATAAAAATAAACGAATCATCACGACGTACACCAGTATTCCGATCAATATTCCCAGTATAATAAACGCAAGATTAGTGCCCTCCAAATGATTGTTATAGGTTACGCTTGAAATAAATTGCGGAAGTACTGTAATTAAGGAGAAAAGCAACCAAAGACCTATGATTTTTAAGACGATTTTCCAAAAGGTATTTATTAGCATAAGTAGGAATTAAAGTATCTAAAGATAGAAAAAAAAGATTTGCAACTATACGACGAAACTGTAATTTAGAAATGTTAACAAAAGAGGTGTCTAATTTTTTTCGTCTACTACCCGAAATTCAAGTATTCCCGTTTTGTGTTTTTAGCTAATTAATCGCTAGATTCGGATTTAGATAGTTAGGATTGCATGATTAGGGAAGCACTTCTTTTAAGTAGTTTTGTCTTATAATTAAAGGTATTAATTGTAATCATAACAACCTTAGCTGATTTATTTCGTCGACTTATTCATTTTTCGTCGAATAAGAATTTGTACCAATAATGTGATAGTTGTTAGAATGAGAAAAACTAATCCGGCAAAAAACAAAGCTGCCTGAGGCATTCCGCAGTTTATATTTTGTTTTTGTGCATCATAGGCAATTAGTTTCAGCCCCAAATAGATAAATAACAATTGCCCAAAACAACACGCTATAGTGATGTACTCAAATCGGAGTTTTATTCTCCGCTGTAGTGACAATGTCCCTAAAACGAATTGCGCCAGCGTTGGCATAAAAATGAGTAGTAATGCTATTCTGAATGCGTTCATGGAGTTGTGTGCACTTAATTTTTAATTTTTTTCAGTTCAAGTTTTTTTGCGAAGCAAAAAAGTATCGAGAACAAAAAACCCGGTCTCCCGGGCTTTTCTTAGTTTATTTTGAGTAATTCTACTTCAAAAATCAAATCGGTGTTTGGTGGAATCACACCACCTGCGCCACGCTCGCCATAAGCCAACTTCGACGGAATGTAAAACTTGTATTTTGCTCCTTCTTTCATCAACTGAACTCCCTCTGTCCATCCCGGAATTACCTGATTTAATCCAAAATCAATCGGTTGTCCGCGTTGCACACTACTGTCAAATACCTTTCCGTCTATCATCGTTCCCGTATAATGTACTTTTACATTGCTTGTGGCTGTAGGCTGTTTTCCCGTGCCTTCTTTCAATACAATATATTTTAAACCACTGGCCGTGGTTTTGGCATTGGCAAATTCTTTCATGACCTTAGCTTTGGCTTCAGCCGCTTTGGCTTCACGAATTTTTGCCTGCTTTTCATCTTCTTTTTTGTCTTCAGCTTCTTTGTTGGCAAAATAATACGCTACCAATGCCGGAGCATCAAAATTTTGAGCGTCTTTTCCCTTACGGGTAATGGTAACCGATGTAATTACATCATTCTGTTCAATGGCATTTACAACGTCCATACCGCTTACAATGATTCCGAATACGGTGTGTTTACCATCTAACCAAGGCGTTTCTTTGTGGGTGATAAAAAATTGTGAACCGTTGGTTTTAGGACCGGCATTAGCCATAGATAAAATCCCGCCACGGTAATGTTTTAACTCGGTTATTTCATCTTTAAACGCATAACCCGGACCGCCAGATCCCGTACCGTCAGGATCACCGCCTTGTATCATAAACTCTTTAATCACGCGGTGAAATTTCAAACCGTCATAAAACTTTTTGCCTTTTAATGTCTCACTTACTTGTGGGTTTGTTCCTTCGGCAAGCGATACAAAATTGGCTACAGTCAACGGTGTTTGTTTGTATTCTAATTGAACGGTAATCTTTCCTTTTGAGGTTTCAATGTCGGCAAAAATCCCTTCTTTTTCATTCACTACCGGAAGAATTACCGGAGCTGCGGGCTGTTTAGTTGCAGCTACCGTTTTACTTGATGGAGCCGGTTTCTTCCCGCTTGGTTTTTTCTTACCTTGGGCCACTACCAAAGTAGCACTTAAAAGTAATGCAGCTAAAAAAGATAATCTCATGTGATATAGTTGTTTAAGTTATTATTTTGAGAACTAATTTTCTAAATGATACTATATTGTAAAAGAGGACAAGACAAATAGGATTTATTCTCCCTGCACTTCAATAATAAAATACAAATTTGAATTAGGTGGTATCACCCGACCGTCACCTTGGGGTCCATAGGCTAAATTAAAGGGCATATACACCATTGCTTTGTCGCCAATACCAAGGTTTTCAATGCCTTCTATAAAGCCTGGAATAAGTCCTTCTTTGGTGCCGACTTTAAATGCAAACGGCGCATATCCGGCTTGTTCTTCTTTTTCTTTGATGTATTTTCCGTATTGTTTGTCCAATTCGGGATAGTTGGTGTCAAAAAGCATACCGCTTTCAAAAAAACCGGCGTATTTAATGTACACTTCTTGACCGGGTTTGGCTTTAACGCCGCTACCGGTTTGTAGCTTTTTGATAATAACACCCGAAGGTAATTTAGTGCCTGTAGCTTTGGTGTCGGTAATCATAGCTAAAGTTTGCGTGAGTGCTTTTTCTCCTTTTTTATACTGTGTTTCAAACACTTTTGGTGCATCAAACGCTTTGGCTTTAGCACCAATGCGTATGATTTTTACAGACTGAATTTTGTCATTTGCTGCAATTTGATTCACCACTTCCATACCGTTGCCGACTACATGTCCGAATACCGTATGTTTCCCGTCTAACCATTGAGTGGGAACATGCGTAATGAAAAATTGGGTGCCATTGGTACCCGGCCCCGAATTAGCCATTGAGAGTATTCCGGGACTGTTGTGGCGCAGGTTTGTGATTTCGTCCATGAATTTGTAACCGCCGTCACCGGTTCCGTTGCCTAAGGGGTCTCCACCCTGAATCATAAAATTCGACTCCACACGGTGAAAAGTGAGTCCGTCGTAGAACGGTTTTCCTTTGTAATCTGCAGCAACCAAAGGATGATTTCCTTCGGCTAAAGCCACAAAATTAGCAACAGTCATTGGAACTTGGGTGTAATCCAATTGCGCTGTAATTTCACCTTTATCAGTTTCAAAACGAGCATAAATTCCGTCTTCAAGACCTTGAGAATCGGAAGTTGATTCAGCATTTTTACAAGAAAATAAAAGCAAAGCAAGGGCTGCAAAAGCCACTAATTTCTGTTTCATATTATTCGGCATTCAATTTTTTAGAAGGTTCAAAATTGTTAAGTGTAACCGTGCATATTAACGGTTCGTTGGTTCCGATTTTTTGGTTGTCACCATGGTAACCGTAAGCAATGTGTGAAGGAAATAAAAAGGTAACTTTCTCTGATTTGCGCATTAACTTAATGCCATGACGTAATCCCATCATGATGTTTTGCTTGTCGACCAAATAGGTTTGCGGTTTGGTTTCCTCTTCGGTGTAGATAACTTTTCCGTTCAAATCTTTAACCGTGTAAACAAAAAAAGCAACATCTCCTTTTCGCGGACGAAGGGTATCGGTTTCATTACGTTTTTCATAATGGTACCAATAGCCTTTTTGCGAAGCGATGTATATAATTTGCGGATTACTTTTTATAATCGAATCAATTTTGGCTTCTTCATTTTTAACCAAAGTTTTATTGCGCACAGCCGATTCTTTTAAGAATGTTCCGGAGGAATGTGACACAGGGCGTCGGGCCTGTGGTTCTTTACAGCTTACTAAAAGCAGTATGATTATTAAAAAAGAGAATACGTTTTTCATCTGGGGTGTTCGTTTTGTAGTACTGTTTCAAACTTTTGTATTGCGGTTTCAAGGGTGTCTGTCCATTTACCACCGGCCGCATTTATATGACCTCCGCCGTTAAAATGCTTTCGGGCAACAAGATTCACATCAAAATCGCCCTGCGAACGTAAGGAAATTTTAATAATATTTTCATCTTTATGTTCAATAAATATTGCTGCAAAATTGATGCCTTTTATCCCTAAACCATAATTTACCATTCCTTCCGTATCGCCTTTTACATAGTTAAATTCATCCAAATCACGTTGTTTTAGATAGGTGTAGGCAGTTTTAAACTCAGGAAATACCTTCATATTGTCTAAAGCTCTTCCCAATAATTTCATTCGGTCAAAAGAGTTGTTATCAAATATTAAGCTAGGGATTTTGGAATTTTCAACCCCTAAATCGATAAATTCGGCTACAATACGGTGGGTAGTTCCGGTTGTTTTTGGGTAACGAAACTGCCCCGAATCGGTCATGATTCCGGTATACAAACACGTAGCCATAGTTTTATCAATCAATTCTTTTTTGCCCAAATCGCAGATAAAATGGTACACCATTTCACAGGTAGAACCATAGGCCGTATCCGAAAACCGAAAACGCGCATAGGAATCCGGTAATTCGTGGTGGTCTATCATTACAAAAGGGACTTTAAGTTTGGCCAGCGCATGTTCCATCTCACCGGTGCGGTGCAAGGCATTGAAATCGAGTGTAAATACCAAATCGGCTTCTTGTAACAATTTTTGAGCTTTACTTTGGTTACCTTCGTAAACCACCACTTCCTCCGCTCCGGGTAACCAAGCCAAAAACCCGGGGTAATCATTAGGAGAAATCACAACCGGTTTGTGGTTTGTTTTTTTTAAGAAATGAGACAAGCCTAAGGTCGATCCCATCGCATCACCATCGGGGCTGCGGTGTGGAATTATGGCAATTTTTTTGGGCTCAACCAAGAGTTCAGCCAATGCAATCAAGTCATTTTCATTCATAGCATGCGAAAATACAAAATACTTATCGGATGTAAAAAGTTCTTACGACAAACTTAACGGCTTCCCCCCAAACGAGGCAAAAGTTATTTGTTGATGAAGTGCAATTTAAGGATGAGTAGTTATATAATTCACTAAAATTTTTTGGAAACTTTGGGATTGATGAAGTGAAAAGCTGTTTTTAAAAATAGAGTGAGAGTTACGTAGCTTAGTCAAAGAATCATTTAGTTTTACCAATCTCAACCATTAGGATATCATGAGTAGCTTTATCGTATGTAATTTTCACAGGCAAACCATTTGTAAAGACACCATTGTTAGTTTTCGAGAAGTAATTAAATCGACCCAAAAGGACATCAGAATATGAAAAATTGACAGAATCGACAATAAAACTTTCTACAGTTACTATACCACGTTTAGAAATTGGCCTTTCGCTTTTAAAATTTCGCATAATACCTTCGACCACAGCGACATTGTCTGATGTGAGAATTGCTTCTATTCGTTGTTTGGTTGTATCTACAGTAAATAACTTTATATATATAAAGCCACAAAATGTCATTACGGACAGAACTCCGGTAAACCAGAGTAGAATTCTTTTTTCATAATCGCGGTCTGACTTTTTGAACTTTTTAATTGCAATAAAAGCTATTAAAAATAAGATTGCTAAAAATAAAAATACTTCATGCGATTTCAAAGAATTTACCCCTAAATCCGCTATCGACCAGTATTTTTTATATTCCATTTTAGATCAAACTATTTGTCTTATACTGAATGCATACCTCAATTAAAGTCAAGCTTTGGTACAACGTAAAGTCTTATTTTATAACAGTCAATCCACCCCATACGCCAAGTAAACCGCCGGCTATACTTAATGCAATATAGGCAAAGGCCGTACCGGTTTGCTGACTCTGGAGTAAATTTATATTTTCCATGCCAAAAGTAGAATAGGTAGTAAAACCACCACAAAATCCGGTTATCAAAAACCATTGCGTTGCCGTTCCCTGTAACTGACTCTTGGTTAACCAACCCGTAAAAATGCCAATCAAAAAACACCCGGCCATGTTGGTTATGAAGGTGGCCAACGGAAACGATTCAGCCCAAAAACGGTTCACTAATACCGAAGTGAGGTAACGCATCACACTTCCCAACGCCCCGCCTAAGGCTATAAATAGTATGGTTTTGAGCATAACTTTAAATTTGAATCAAATGTAATGATTTCTTTTTAGATGATGTATTTGGTTTTAATTACCTTCCAATTGTGGTTTATTCATAGCACAAATTCACTTTCAAAAACTTTTATAAAGCATTTTTATTTTCAAACGGGAATTGTACTTTTGCGCATGCAACACAACGTACTTATTTTAGATTTCGGCTCGCAATACACACAACTCATTGCACGCCGC
Organism: Flavobacterium sp.; assembly: GCA_041917555.1. Taxonomy (GTDB): domain Bacteria; phylum Bacteroidota; class Bacteroidia; order Flavobacteriales; family Flavobacteriaceae; genus Flavobacterium. Next base: position 68,029 of record JAYRXL010000083.1, read on the forward strand.
GTTCGCGAGTTAAATATATTCTGCGAAATTTACCCTTACAATCACATTCCCGATGCAGTATCCGATTTTAAAGCGGTGATCTTATCGGGTAGCCCATTTTCGGTTCGGGCCGATGATGCACCACACCCTGATTTGTCGAATATCAGAGGCAAAATACCGCTTCTGGCGGTCTGCTATGGCGCTCAATACCTGGCACATTTTAGCGGAGGAGAAGTAGCTCCAAGTAACATTAGGGAATACGGTAGGGCTAACCTCACCTTCATCAAAGACGATGAAGATTTTTTTGATGACGTTGCCCTAAACAGTCAGGTATGGATGAGTCACAGTGATACTATTAAAGAACTCCCTGTAAACGGTATACGATTAGCCAGTACAAAAGATGTCGAAAATGCGGCCTATCGTATTGATGGCGAACCAACTTACGCCATTCAATTCCACCCTGAAGTCTACCACTCAACTGATGGTAAGCAAATTCTCGAAAACTTTTTGGTCAAAATAGCAGGTATTGAGCAGTCTTTTACACCTAATGCTTTTGTAGAGGATTGTGTAACCGAATTGCAGCACAAATTAGGCCAAGACAAAGTTGTATTAGGATTGTCAGGAGGAGTTGACTCAACGGTAGCTGCCGTATTGCTCAATAAGGCTATTGGTTCTAATCTTTATTGTATATTTGTAAATAACGGTCTGCTTCGTAAGAATGAGTTCGAGAATGTACTCGAACAATACAAAGGAATGGGGCTAAACGTAAAAGGAGTAGATGCTTCGGCACGTTTTTTGAAAGAACTCGAAGGCATTGCCGACCCTGAGACCAAACGCAAAATCATTGGTCGTGTGTTCATTGAAGTTTTTGATGATGAAGCCCATCAGTTAACCGATGTTAAATGGCTCGCACAGGGTACAATTTACCCCGATGTTATCGAGTCGGTTTCGGTAAAAGGTCCTTCGGCTACCATCAAATCACACCACAACGTGGGCGGATTACCTGATTTTATGAAGCTGAAAGTGGTAGAACCGCTCCGCATGTTGTTTAAAGATGAGGTGAGAAAAGTAGGGGCTTCTCTAGGTATCGATTCGGAATTATTGGGTAGACACCCTTTCCCGGGTCCGGGCTTATCCATTCGTATTTTAGGAGATATTACACCGGAAAAAGTGCGTATCCTTCAGGAAGTAGATGCGGTATTTATTAATGGTCTCAAAGAACACGGATTGTATGACAAAGTATGGCAAGCCGGTGCTATTTTGTTGCCGGTAAATAGCGTAGGCGTGATGGGCGATGAACGAACCTATGAAAAGGTTGTCGCGTTACGCGCTGTTGAATCTACGGATGGAATGACTGCCGATTGGGTACACCTGCCGTATGATTTTTTAATGAAAGTTTCTAATGAAATTATAAATAAAGTTAAAGGGGTAAACCGTGTGGTGTACGATATTAGTTCAAAACCACCGGCAACCATCGAGTGGGAATAACCGTTCCGATAGCGTTTTGGGGATAACAAAATTGGAACAAAACAAACTACATTATGAAGAAATTTGTTTTTGTTATGGTTTTCTTGGTATCAGGCTTACTGTTTGCTCAAGAATCACTAAAGCACACCGTAGCCGACGGAGAAACCGTATCCAAAATTGCCCAAAAGTATAAGGTTACTCCTTTCGATATCTACAAACTTAATCCGGATGCACAAAGCGGTATTAAACCGGGAATGATTTTGGTTATCCCAAAATCAACCGTACCCATTACCCCGTCAACTCCGGTTGTAGACAAGCCAAAAACGGATACCCAACCGCTACCCGAAAAGGACAAGATTACTCCTAAACCTGCAGAAACTCCTAAACCTAATGATGATTCGAAAGGGAAAGGGTATAAGATTCATACCGTAAAACCGGGAGAAACGTTGTATGCATTATCCAAAAAATACAATATTTCGGTAGAGGAGTTGCAACAAAATAATCCGGTACTTAGCGAAAAAGGACTTCAACCCGATATGGAATTGATTATTGCCAAAGGAAAACAACCGGTTACGGCTACTAATCCTGTAAAAACTGCGGGTAATAAGGTCATTACGCATATCGTACAACCAAAAGAAACCAAATATGGTATTGCCAATAAATACGGTATCTCGGTCGAAGAATTAGAACGCCAAAATCCCGAAGTGAAAGAAAATTTACCTATCGGATTCGAACTAAAAATCAAGCCACAAGCGAGCGAAGATAAACCTAAAGAAACACCGATTAAACAACAGCCTAAACCAACCGAGAGTGTAAACACCGGTGCAATCCAACAAGAAAAACCCACCACACAAGAACCTACAAAAGTCGCAATTGCCTCAGTAGATAAACCCCTAATGGAGTACACGGTCAAATCAGGTGAAACGCTCTATAGCCTCTCCCGTTTATTTGAGATTTCGCAAGAAGAACTCACCCAATTAAATCCGGAATTGGTAAACGGACTTAAAGAGGGAATGGTGCTGAAAGTTCCAACAAATTTAACATCTGTAAGTTCTTCAGGTAATGCAACCAAATCAATGCTGCCCAAAAATCTTTTAACAACCGAAAGAAAATCATTGGTACTCCTCATTCCTTTTAACATAGCCAAAATTGAATCGGATTCTCTTACTCCAATCGCGGCCAAACTAAAAGATGATAAATTTCTGAACATGACACTCGATTTTTATGCGGGTGCACTAATGGCAATCGATTCTGCTAAAACCTTAGGCATTAATGTTGATGTTTCTGTTTTTGATTCGGAAGAAACCAAAACCACTACCACAGCCTTAACCACTTTATCCGAAAAAGGAATTACACCGGATGTAGTTATTGGACCCTTTTATCAGGCCAATGTGGAAAAAGTAGCACAAGAACTCGAACCCAAAAAAGTTCCGGTTATTTCTCCGCTATCCAAAGAGGTTACCAAAAACTACACGAACCTTTATAATTCGATGACTGATCTATCTTTACAACGCCGTGCTGTATTTGATTACATGGCGCAAAAAGACGGAAATATCATTGCTGTAATCGAACCGGATAAAACAGAAATCGCGCAATTTATTAAAAGCTACAGCAGCCGCACCAAATGGGTCGGATTAAGTGCTAAAGGTACTTTTACTGCGGATAGTATTCGCAAATATTTTGTAAAAGACCGTGTGAACTATGTAGTTCTCGAAACAAGCAAGTACAATTCGGCACAAACAACGATAACGAGTATGCTTACGGCCATGAAAGAGTATAAAGTGCAATTGGTTATAACCGAACATAATGATTTGTTGGATTTTGAAGAAATAGCACTTGCCAATCTTGTTAAACTCAAACTTACCTATCCTTCGTTGACTCGTGAAAATGAATCACCTGAAGCCCAAAAATTTGAACGGGTGTTCCGCCGTAAAAACAAAATAGTACCCAACCAATTTGCAACTCGAGGTTTTGATTTGGTTTTTGATACACTTTTGCGCCTTTCTCAAGGAAAAACATTTGAGCAAACGGCTGCCGAGTTTACCTCAGAACAAGTTGAAAATAAATTTGATTACAAGCAAAATAGTGCAGGAGGGTATAATAATAAAGGGGTATATATTCTAACCTATCAACCGGACTTAACTGTAAAAGAAGCGAATTAATGGCCACATCAACAATTACTTACGTAGGCGACTTGCGTACTATTTGTATCCATCTGCAATCGGGTACACAAATCCTAACCGATGCTCCCACTGACAATCACGGTAAAGGAGAAGCTTTTTCTCCAACTGACCTTGTGGCAACGGCCTTGGGCAGTTGTATGGTGTCTATTATGGCTATAAAATCACGAGATTTGGATCTGGATTTAAAAGATTCTACCGTTTCGATTACCAAAATCATGCAGGCAGAACCGCGTAAAATTGCCAAAATTGTAGTGGTGTTGCACATGAGTATCGAAACCTCAGAAAAAAATAAGACTATATTAGAGCGTAGCGCCATGACTTGCCCTGTGCTTCTCAGTTTACACCCTGATATCGAAAAGGAAGTAACTTTCCATTGGAATAAGTAATCAAATGACTCCCAATCAGGCTCAGTTGGTTGAATTGGCTCATGCCAAAATGCCTTACGGTAAATACGAAGGTCATTACTTAATCGATATTCCGGAATACTACATGGTGTGGTTGCACAACAACCGTTTTCCAAAAGGAAAATTGGGCGAACAATTGCAATTGGTTTATGAACTAAAACTCAACGGACTTGAACCGCTTTTACGGGATATTCGCAAACGGTTTCCAAAGTAATTCTTATATCGAACTCACGTAATAATAATCTTGCTGTTAACTTTTGTACATTGATACAATCCGCTTATCTTTGCGCCGACAACAACACAACACTAAAATAATGAATCAAACAAAGTATATTTTTGTAACCGGAGGTGTGACTTCTTCTCTGGGAAAAGGGATTATTGCGGCGTCTTTGGCTAAACTTTTGCAAGCCAGAGGCTACCGTGTGACCATACAAAAATTTGACCCTTACATCAATGTTGACCCCGGTACATTAAATCCCTATGAGCATGGAGAATGTTTTGTGACTGATGATGGAGCTGAGACCGATTTGGATTTAGGACACTACGAACGCTTTTTAAATGTACCAACCTCGCAGGCCAATAATGTTACCACCGGTAGGGTATACCTTTCGGTGATTGAAAAAGAACGCCGGGGTGAGTTTTTGGGTAAAACTGTACAAGTTGTTCCTCATATCACTAACGAGATCAAAGAGCGCATGCAGCTTTTGGGTAAATCGGGTGATTTTGATATTGTTATTACCGAAATCGGAGGAACAGTAGGGGATATCGAATCGCTTCCCTACATCGAATCGGTTCGACAATTGGTTTGGGAATTGGGCGAAAATAACAGCATTGTAGTTCATCTTACACTAATTCCGTATTTATCGGCTGCCGCCGAACTTAAAACAAAACCAACTCAGCATTCTGTGAAAACACTCATGGAAAGTGGGATTCAGGCTGATATACTGGTGTGCCGCACCGAACATGAGTTATCGGATGAATTACGACAAAAATTGGCTCTGTTTTGTAATGTAAAACGCGAGGCGGTAATCCAATCTATCGATGCCAAAACAATCTATGAAGTTCCCAATCTGATGCTAAAAGAAGGCTTGGATGTGGTGGCTCTAAAAAAATTGGAACTTCCCGAAAAAGCGGCTCCCGATTTGACACAATGGAATGATTTTCTTTTTCGACTGCAAAATCCGAAGCACCAAATTACTATCGGTTTAGTTGGGAAATATGTAGAACTGCAAGATTCGTATAAATCTATATTAGAGGCATTTATACACGCAGGTGCCGCAAATGAAACTAAAGTTAATGTGATTAGTATTCACTCGGAACATATAACTGAAGCAAATGTAAACGATAAACTGGGTAGTTTGGATGGAATTGTAGTAGCACCCGGTTTTGGAGAGCGAGGTATTGAAGGTAAAATTGAAACCGTGCGCTTTGCCCGAGAAAATAAGATTCCTTTTTTCGGAATTTGTTTAGGCATGCAAATGGCTGTTATCGAATATGCCCGCAACGTTTTGGGATTGACCGGAGCCAATTCAACCGAAATGAATCCCGATACACCTCATCCGGTTATCGATTTAATGGAAAGTCAAAAAAGTATAACAGATAAAGGCGGTACAATGCGCTTGGGCGCTTGGAAATGTGATATAAAGCCGGATAGTTTAGCCTATTCTGTTTACCAAAAATCCCATATCATGGAACGCCACCGTCATCGATATGAATACAATAACGCGTATCGCGAATCGCTGGAAAATGCCGGACTAATAAGCTCGGGAATCAATCCGGAAACCGGTTTGGTTGAGATTGTGGAAATAGCTAACCATCCTTTTTTTATGGGAGTGCAATACCACCCCGAATATAAAAGTACAGTTGCCAATCCGCAATCAATTTTTGTTAGCTTTGTAGCCGCAAGTGTAAAAAATAAAAAGTGAAACATTAGTGCATTTAAAACGACTAATGTGTTGTTAATTTGAATCCCTTCCGGGGAATAGTAAAAATGGAAGAAAAAAAGTTAGATTTAAATTCGATTATTGGTTTTGTCCTGATTTTTGGGATTGTTATGTGGATGATGTATAACAGCCAACAATCTTCTGAAAAAGAAGCTCAGGAAAAAGCTGCCAAAGCAAAAACGGAAAAAGCACAAAAATCAAAAGCAACCGATAGTCAAAAAATAGCTGAAGTTGCAGCAGACAGTACCGTTTCTGATTCCTCAAAGTTAAAATCACTACAAGCAAAATTAGGGGCGTTTGCCTATTCTGCCACCTTGCCTTCTGCTAAAGATGCGGTATTAGAAAATGACCTTCTTAAAATTACGGTTTCTACTAAAGGAGGTGCTATTCAAGAAGTGGTACTTAAAAAGTTTGAAAAGTTCAAAAAGAATTCAGGTGAGTTGGTTTCGTTAATCAAAAACAATAACGCCAATTTTAATTTGGAATTCCAAACTTCAGACAACAGAACGTTGAATACGAAAGACTTGTTTTTTGAGCCGTCACTTTCTAAAATAGGTGATAAACAGGTGCTTTCCATGAAGTTAAAAACAGGTCCAAATGCCTTTTTGGAATATAAATATGTGTTGAAAAACAACGATTATATGTTGGATTTCGATATCCGTTCCCAGGGCTTAAACAAAGTTTTAAATCCGTCGAAACCAGCTGCTTTGAATTGGGATATGAAAACCTATCGCAATGAAAAGAGTATTTCCTATGAAAACCGCTACACTGAAACGGTTTACGAGTATGAAGACGGAAAAGACAGTTACCTAAGTCAAGGTTCTGAAAAAGAGGAAACGCCGGAAAAGGTTACCTATGTGGCCTACAAACAGCATTTATTTACGTCTGTATTACTAACAAAAACGCCTTTTCAAACGGCCAAACTTACTGCTAAAGATCTAACCCAAGAGGTTAAGAATGACTCCGTTTTTACAAAAGAAATGAAAACGGTAGCTCCTTTGGCCTACACCAATGGTGAATTAGATTATAAAATGAACTGGTTTTTTGGTCCAGCCGATTATAAAATTTTAAACAGTTATGACCGTAATTTAGATGAAATTGTATCCTTGGGTTGGGGCATATTCGGTTGGATTAACAAATTAATTTTTGTACCGTTATTCGGATTGTTAAGTTCGTTCTTGCCCTATGGTTTAGCCATTATTTTATTTACTATTCTTATCAAGTTGGCCATGTCGCCCATTACGTTCAAATCGTTCCTTTCGCAGGCTAAAATGAAAGTGTTGCGTCCGGAATTGATGGAGATCAATGAAAAGTATGGTAAAGACCCAATGAAAAAACAACAGGAAACAATGGCATTATACAACAAAGCCGGAGTGAATCCTTTGGCGGGTTGTATTCCGGCTCTGATTCAGTTGCCTTTTATGTATGCTTCCTTTATGTTCTTCCCTACTTCGGTAGACCTACGTCAAAAAAGTTTTTTGTGGGCCGATGACTTGTCATCATTTGATTCGATTGTAAAGTTACCGTTTAATATACCTTTGTATGGTAATCACATAAGTTTATTTGCTTTATTAGCTGCCGTTGCGATTTTCTTTTACATGAAAATGACCTCAGGCGATCAAAGTATGGCGCAACCGCCTCAAGACGGTATGCCGGATATGGGTAAAATCATGAAAATGATGATTTGGATTTCGCCAATCATGATGTTAATCTTCTTCAATAATTATGGTTCAGGTTTGAGTTTGTATAACTTTATATCAAACCTTGTTACTATCGGAATTATGTTAGTAATTAAACGCTATTTTATTGATAGTGATAAAATTCACGCGCAAATTCAGGAGAATAAACTCAAGCCTAAAACAGAAAGTAAGTTCCAAAAAAAGATGCGTGAAGCAATGGAACAGGCTGAAGCCCAAAAAGCACAACAAAAAAAGAAATAATACGTTTTAAAGAGGTTCATTTGAACCTCTTTTTTTTATCTTTAAATCATGAAATACTTAGCAAAGTTACTTCTTTCTGTTTTTTTACTAACTACTACAGTAAGTGCGCAAAAGTATGTCAACACACTTTCTTCTGAAACCGAATACAGTCAACTAAAAGGAAAACCACTCTCTGATAAATATTCTAATATCGAATCGGTAAAAGTGGTGTATGATTTGGAAAGTAAGAAGATCTATTATTTTAATAGTACTGAAATCCGTTTGCATTTCGATTTTGTGACCGAATGCCTGCATTACAGTGGCGATTTGTACACCTTTAATAAGTTAAATTATAGTGCTAATGCCGCAACAAGAGAGTTTTTGTTAGGCAATTTGAATCATATTAAAAATACGGACAAATGGATACTGGAGTTGGCGGCTTCCGATCATATGAATGTGGTACAAACGGAGTTTTTTTACAACGCAATTATGCAATCAACATTTATCGGACAAAAGTTGGTTTTTTTTCTGAATAATCGTGAAAAATTAGAATTATTTGAACAGAAAGCTTATAAAATACCTTGTGTTAAAAGTGATTATATTTTCAACGAATTGCAATACCAGGAAGTAGTTCCGGGGAAAGCGGTAGGTATTTTAAAATACTATACTGCAGCCGAATTAAATAAGGCCAAATCCTTACAGAACGAAATTATCATTTTGGATGAAACTCCCGAAGTGTTGCCGCGTGTAAAAGGGATTATTGTGGGCGAATTACAAACTCCTTTGAGTCATTTGGTTATTTTAGGGCGCAATCGGAAAGTGCCTGTAATGGCCTTTAAAAAAGCAAGCGAATATGATAAAATCAAAAATTTAATCGGGCAAAAAGTTGAATTGATAGTAAAATCGGATACGTTTTCTATCAAAAAATCCAATTCCAAAATAAACGTTGAAAAGCCACTAATAAAGCGAGTATTGCCCTTAGATTTGTCGGTAACCCGATTAGTAGACCTTAATGCTATGCCCAAAAGTGCAGTAAACAGCATTGGCTCTAAAGCCCAAAATGTAGCTTACCTTATTTCTTTCTCGAAAGAACTGCAGTATAAAACGCCCGAGAATGCGTACGCAATTCCTTTTTATTTTTACCATCAGCATCTCAAACAAAACAACCTACTACCGCTCATCGATAAACTATCAGTGATACCAACAGATTCGACTCAAGCAATTAAAAAACAACTAAAACGTATCCGTGATGAAATTAAAAAAGCGCCTATCAATGCCTCTTTGATAGAAGAACTGAATCGAAGTTTGAAGCAATCTGAATACACTCGTTTTCGCTTTAGGTCATCTACTAATGCCGAAGATTTGCCCGGTTTTTCGGGAGCCGGTTTGTATGAATCTAAAACCGGAATTCGCAATGATTCGATACAATCGTTTGAAAAGGCTATAAAGCAAGTGTGGGCTTCTACTTGGAATGAAAGTTCTTATTTTGAGCGGGAATGGTATGGCATTGATCAAAAATCGATTGCCATGGGAGTTATGGTGCATAGGGCTTTTCCGGATGAAAAAGCAAATGGTGTTGTTATTACAAAAAATTTATATCGCGATAATTTTACCGGAATTACAGTCAATGTTCAAGTGGGTGATGTGGATGTTGTAAAGCCCGAAACTGGTGAAATTTGCGAGCAGTTTACGGTTTATGATTTTGATTTGTTTGATGAAAATCCCGATTATGAAGTAGATTATGTTACGCTTTCCAATCGTAATCAAGGAAAACCTATCTTAACCAAAGATGAAATTAACCGACTTTATAAAGTGTGCCGCAAATTAGAAGGTAAAATGTATAAGATTTGGAAACGAAAAACATTTTACCATTTAGATATCGAATTTAAGTTGGAAGGAGAGGGGCGTGAACTTTATCTCAAACAAGTGCGTCCTTATCCGGAATAAGTAACAAAATATTATTCGGGTTCCGGTTTGGGATTGCGTTTCACAAATTTTCGTTGGTACTTGCTCATATTGCGCGTAACCATTTTACCATTTTCAAAAAATTCCCATTTGCCTTCTTTCTTCCCTTTTACAAAGTTGCCTTTAGAGGTTACAACATTATCGGGACCTCGGGTTACGTAGGGACCATCTAATACATCATTCTTATAAACACCTTCCTCCATAACAATACCGTTCTCAGCATATTTTTTGTACGCGCCTTCCTTCACACCATTCTTGTAGGTAGTTTCTTCTGCAATCGCTCCCTCTCGGTAATAAACCTTTCTTACTCCCTCTAATTTCCCTTGTTTATAAAATTCAACGGTCATTAGTTCAGGGGAATCAAAATGATAGTATTTCCATTCGCCTTCAAATTGCTTATTAACCACTTTTCCTTCGCTCACTTTAAAACCTCTTTGATTGTAAAAGATGGTATAACAAGAGCCATCCGGAGCAAATTCGCGTGTAGCAATAACAGTATTTTCTTTGGTATCGTCAAAAAATTTAAAAGTACCCTTTTCTTTTCCATGTTCAAATGTGCCCTCATAGCGAAGTCGCTTCGAAGCTTCATGATACCCACGCCACAAACCGTGTTTTAAACCTTTAGCATCCAATTGGTTGACTTCTTGAGCAAAAACACTCATACAACTTAAAAGCAGCAAAAGAATATATTTCATAAAATGTATTTTTCAGGATAACAAAAAATTATGCTTTTTATTGCTGCAAATATAATTCCATTTTGCATGAAGCAACTTTTACTGTTAATTTTTTTAATTATTGTTTAATGTTTTTAAGTATAAAAGACTGAAATTCACCATTTTGTCAAACAAGAATGTTAATGTTAAGCTATTTTTAAATTGTTTAACAAAATTAACAAAAAATTAAACAAAATACTGTTTAACTTTGTCGAACTAACAATAAACAAAATTACTATGAAAACAAACTTTTTAAAAATTCTGTCTGTAGTTACTGTGGCTTTCTTATCTTTTTCAGTTGTCTCATGTGATGATGATGAAGAAGTAAAAGACAATTCTATAGGTGGAATTGTATCAGGTAGTTACGCTTTGCGAAACTTAAATGCAGCGCTGGACAGAGCTGGTTTAAAAGAAACGTTAAGATCAGGTGGTCCTTACACCATTTTTGCACCTTCAAACGAAGCTTTTGAGGATTTTTTGGAAGACAATGGCTATGCTAACTTGGAAGCCGTTCCTGTAGAGGCGCTTAAACAGATTTTACTGAATCATGTGGTAAGCGGTGCTGTAAAATCAACTGATTTAACGAACGGTATGTATGTGAAAACCTTGGCGAAAGGTACTGCTTCAGATACTAATACGTTGAGCATGTACATCAGTACTACAAGTGGTGTGCGTTTAAATGGGGTATCTAATGTAACCTCTCCCGATATTATGGCTTCGAACGGTGTGATTCATATTGTTGACGCTGTTATCGGTTTGCCTACTATAGTAACGCATGCCTTAGCAAATCCAAATTTCAGTTCGTTAGTAGGCGCTTTAACTTCTGCGGGTCAACCTGATTTTGTAAGTGTGCTTTCAGGAACTACCTCTTACACCGTTTTTGCCCCAACCAATCAAGCTTTCACAGACCTCAATGCGGAATTGGCACCGGGTGGAATCGCCTCAGTGTCGGCTGCTAATCTTACTAAAGTATTGCAATATCATGTGGTGTCGGGGAACATTCTTTCGTCAACCTTAACAAACAACCAATCTGTGCCTACTTTGCAAACCCCTCAAGCGTTTACCATTCAATTAGGCAGCAGTGCAACCATCAAGGATGCAAACAATAGAATATCCACCATAACTGCTACTGACGTTCAGTGTTCAAATGGTGCTATACATGTGATAAATAAGGTGTTACTACCTATTTTATAGTTTGTTTATTTATTGGTTTATGTACTCCCGACATTTGTCGGGAGTTTTTTTTTGTAAAATGTTAACAAAAAACTATATCTTTGAGCACTAATTATCAATCCAATACCCATGAAAAATCTCAAAAATGCAATTTACCTACTATTTTTTGTGACTTTATTTTCGTTGGTTTCTTGTGAAACAGAGGAAGATATTAATCATAAAAAACTTTCAATGGTTGAAACCATTACCAAAAATGATGATTTAGCTTCTTTAGCAACAGCAATCACTAAAACCGGTTTTGAATCTGTTTTAGCCTCCTCATCTGATTATACTTTTTTAGCGCCAACCAACGAAGCCTTTGCTTCCTATTTAACCGATAACGGTTATGCTTCTGTAAATGATGTACCAACTAATATTTTAAGAGAAATATTGTTGAACCATTTAATTACAGGCGAATTTCGTGTTGCGGACTTATCGCCAAGCGGTTATATGAAAACCAATGCTCATGGCTATGCTTCCTCAACAAATTTCCTTAGTATGTATGTGCGCAAAGTGGATGGAGAAACTATGTTTAACGGTGTTGCCACTGTTTTGACTGAAGATATGTTGACCGCAAATGGGGTGATACATAAAATTGATGCTGTTTTGGAATTACCAAGCATTGTAGATCATGTAGTAGCCAATCCGAATTTATCAACTTTAGTAAATGCATTGACATTAAACGGTACTCCGGAACCTGATTTTGTTGCTGTCTTATCTGGAGTTACTGAAGGCCCATACACGGTATTTGCTCCGGTTAATTCAGGGTTCACTTCTTTCCTTGCGGAAATTGATCAACCTAATTTGGCTTCAATCAATCCTTCGGTTTTATCTTCGGTTTTAAAATACCATGTAATACCTGTTAATAATGCTTTTTCAACCGCATTGGAAGATGGTGATGTACTTACTACCTCTCAAGGACAAAATGTATCTATTCAGCGCACACCGGCTAATTTCAGAGCAGTTGATGCGAATAATCGTTTAGCGAATTTAATGTTCAAAGACATCCAATGCTATAACGGAATGATTCATTTAGTAGACAATGTAATGTTGCCTTCTTTGGACTAATTATCCCACAAGCTATAAAACAAAACCGGTATCTTTTGTGCCGGTTTTTTTATTTGTGTAACGTTATATCGAACTCAGTTTAGTTAACAAAATAGTCAATAAGTTGAGTGCTTTTCGTATAAAAAACGTTTGCGAAATTGGACTAAATGGTTATTTTTACCCCATGAAGATTAAAGGAAAACTTATAATAATTGGCGGCGCTGTTGATAAAGGCAGTTTTACGGAAACCGATTTGGATGTTAATGCCGCCAAGAACATGAACTTTTTTGAGGAAGGGATTTTAAAACGAATTATCAGGGAATCTAAGCATAAAGAAGCCTCCAGAATTGAAGTTATAACTACAGCTTCTAAAATTCCGCGACAAATTGGTCCCGAATATGTTAAGGCTTTCAATTATTTAGGCGCCGAAAATGTGGATGTACTCTATATTGAAAAAAGGGAACAGGCCAGCGATCCGGAATTGCTTAACCGACTTAAGGCTGCCGATGTTGTTATGTTTACCGGTGGCGATCAGTTGCGTTTAACCTCTTTTTTAGGCGGAACGCCTTTTGATGATATTTTAATTGACAAATACCATAACGAAGAGTTTATTTATGCCGGTACTTCTGCCGGAGCCGCCGCTGCTTCTAATAATATGATTTACCAAGGAAGTAGTAGCGAAGCGTTGTTGAAAGGCGAAGTTAAAATAACTTCCGGATTGGGTTTAATTGATGATGTGATTATTGACACGCACTTTGTACAACGCGGTCGTATCGGACGTTTGTTTCAGGCGGTTGTAGGCAATCCAAAAGTATTGGGAATTGGTTTAGGAGAAGATACCGGTTTGCTGATAACCAATGGAAAGCAAATGGAAGCCATAGGTTCCGGATTGGTCATTTTGGTAGACGGTCGTGAGGTAAAAGACACCAATCTTACGCAAGTAGAATTGGGGCAACCCATATCCATCAATCATTTGGTTACCCATGTGATGAGCAAAAACGATACGTTTGATTTGGATACGTTTAAAATGACCATCAAAAGTTCGCAATACGTCTAATGTTTGGTGCTGATTTCAGCAGCAAATTCCTATTCTTGCGATTGAAAAACGACTACCTCGAAAAATACCGACCCGCTTAGTACCATGTCTAAAATAATTATACACGGAGGTTTCTTTTCTGAATCTTCAACCAACCTCGAAACAAAAATTGCCAAGCAGCAAGCGTTGTTGCGCATCGCTAAAGCAGCACATTTATTTTTGCAATCGCATACCGCTTTGGAAACAGTCGTTTATGCTGTTTCTTTATTAGAAGATGACGCTTTGTTCAATGCCGGTATCGGTTCGCAAATTCAAAGCGACGGAAAAATTCGTATGAGTGCTTCGCTGATGGATGGCAATTCGCAAAAGTTTAGCGGTGTTATCAATATTGAAGACGTAAAAAATCCGATACAGGTTGCCGAAAAACTACTATCGGTTGATGATAGGGTTTTGGGTGGAGAAGGTGCTACTGCTTTTGCACGCCTTAACGGATTTCCGGTTTTTTCCACAGAAATACCACAGCGCCGTGCGGAGTATGAAGCCAAGCGCGAAGCAACCGGATTGGGTACCGTTGGTGCCGTAGCTATAGACAATAATGGCCATTTGGCTGCCGCAACTTCAACTGGCGGAAAAGGATTTGAAATCCCTGGACGTATTTCTGATTCGGCTACCGTTGCCGGAAATTATGCCAACAGCGAATGTGCTGTGAGTTTGACCGGAGTAGGGGAAGATATTGTTAGCGGAGCCGTAGCGGCAAAAATTGTAACGCGAGTAACGGATGGTTTTTCTTTAGAAAAAGCCTTTGAAAAAACCTTTACCGAACTCAAGCCTTATGATGGTTTTGCCGGAGCCATTGCTATTGATAAAAACGGAAATGTATACCATCAGGATTCGCATCCGAGTATGGTTTTTGCCAGTTTTGACGGGGTGAATGAAACGGTGTTTAAGTAATCCTTTCGGTTTTTATTCTTTTTAACTAAACACGTGTATACAGCCCCGACTGCAGGAAACACCATGTGTGACGAAAGGCGGGACTGCTTAACTTTAACACCCTATTTTTGTGCTGCCAAAAAAACTAAAAATTATTCTTTACAAATTTTTAGCGTCTGACTTCCTTTTTCGGTTATAAATGTCACAAAATAAAGTCCGGAAGCCTGTTTTGACAAATCGATATAATCGGATGAGACGGCATTCGATTTAACTGAAGTTGTTTCACTAATCAGCTGGCCTTGTACCGAAGTTATGCGCATGGTAACGGTTTCGGGTTGGTTCAAATTATAGGTAATACTTGCCATTCCCGTTGTAGGGTTTGGATGTATTAAAAAGCCTTGCGAATTGGCTTGGTACTCATTAGTTTGCAGGGAGGCCGGGCAATTTACCATTACCAAAACGGTCGAATTAGTATTGGTTCCTACACCCATTTGTCCTTCCAAACCGCGGCCTGCCGACCATAAATCGGTCGACGTATCCATGGCTTGTGAATGTACAAATCCGGCTGATATAATGCCCCAATTGTTGTTGGTTCCAACTTGGTTTAAGGTATTTGTATTTGTGAGATTGCCCAATCCCAATTGCCCCTGATTGTTGTTTCCGGTAGACCACAGGGTATTATCATTTTTAATGACCAATGAATGTCCTTGACCTGCCGAAATTGCAATGTAATTACTTACGGTTCCACTCGTGCTGAAACTAATGTTTACCGGAGTGTTGGAGGTAGTATTGGTACCATCGCCTAATTCGCCTGTGCTATTATCGCCAAAAGTATAAAGCAGAAAATTATTGTCCAGAATCATGCTGTGATCAAATCCTGCAGAGACGCCTATCCAAACCGTTCCGGTTGCAATTTGTGTAGGAATATTAACGGAGGTGAAATTTCCGCTTCCGAGTTGACCAAAAGTATTATCGCCCCAGGAATACAAATCACCCAAAGCATTTATGGCTAACGAGTGCTGATGACCGGCGTCTATACTTTGCCAGTTTGACGCTAAGCCAACCTGATTGGGTGTATTGGTGTCTACAAAATTACCATTGCCTAATTGACCTACATTATTTTGACCCCAGGACCAAATTGTTCCGGTATTTTTGAGTGCTAAACTAAATTGCGTGCCGGCAGAAACATCAAGCCAATCGGTTGCCGTACCCACCTGCGTTACTGTCCATGTAGCGACATTAAATGCACCGGTTCCCAATTGACCAAAGGTACCATTTCCCCACGACCAAAGTGTACCGTTTGTTTTAACGGCCAAAGCATGATTTGCTCCGGCAGAAACGGCCATCCAGTCATTGGCGGTACCAATTTGTATGGGCAGGTTTTCGGTAGCCGAAAAGTAGCCTAAACCTAATTGATTCCCGTTTTGTCCCCAGCCCCATAGTGTTCCGTCAGTTTTAATAGCAAGCGTAAAATTTTGACCGGCGGATACATCACGCCAGCATCCGGCGGCTCCGCCTTGTGAGAATCCAAAAAAAGATAGTATAATGAAAACCGAAATAAGTACTGTTTTTTTCATAACTTGAGTTGTTAGGTTAGACATTTCTGAACAATTACATTGACCGAAAGTAATCAGTTATGCAATAACCAAATTAACTCTATTTTGTTGATAAACAATATTTTATCGATTAACTAACGGATAATATCGTTGTTCTAACACTTTGAAATGCCAGCGTTGGTGTCCGGCCATACAAAAAGCCATCGACAATACGGAGTAGGTAGCACCGTTATATCCTTTTCCCTCTAACTGCAACATTTCCGGAGTAAATGATTTGTACAAAGCAATTAAGTTTTTGCGTACCAGAAGTAGTTCTTCGATTAAATCGGGTAATGTTCTTCGGTTAGCAAAGGCGTTTTGTGCATAGGCGTCTTCATCAAATCCCAGCATTTGTTGTGGGTCTTTTCGGGCGAAAGCCGTCATACGATAAGCAAAAACGCGTTCGGTGTCAATCATGTGTTGTAGCATGTCTTTGATGGTCCATTTGCCGGGGGCATAAACGGTTTCGCCCAAAGCCATCCAAGTTTCAATGGGAGCATTTTGTAATTCATGTAAACTTATTTCGAGCGCTTCCAAATAGGTTACATCATCGGTTAGATTAATATAACGGTCAAAATACTCGGGCATTAAGCGAATGTCTGATTTTTTCATATAGTAAATTTAGTAAGGTTTGACTTATTTGTTGTTAAACTGCACTTCATAAGTAAGTAGCGCATTTATTATAGTCGGATTGTCTTTATAGCGTTCTTTTAAGGTTTGATAAATTTCAGCTCCTCTTGCGTCAGATAAAGCATTGATGAGTACTAGGTTATTAAATAGTCCATCTATATCATTTTCGTCTATAGCCTTACTTATTCGCTCTTGAATAAGTATAAATGCTTGGTCACTCTTACCCAAAGACGCAATCACTTTTGCGGCAAAAACCCGATAATCCCAATTGGACGTTGCCAACCGCCAACGAGGCAATTTAGTATCAGAAAGGGCATTCATTGCACAATCAAATCCACGACTGTCACCTAACAGTGCTAAACCATTTAAAGCCGCAATTCTGTTCTGACTTTTCATAGAAGGTTGTTCCATGAGTAGTAATAAGTTTTCATAAGCCAACGGACTTTTGGTTTTGGCCAATGAAGCGGCAGCGCTTGCTACGACCCGTTTACTTTTATCTTGCAGATTATTCAGGTATAGGTTGGTATATTTTATGTCGCTCGTAGTTCCCAATACCCTTATAGCATTGGCTTTTACCCAAGAGGTGTTTTGTTCAATACATTGTACGAGTATAGCTTGTGTTGCTGCACTCAAGGTATCATTGTTTGCCAAGCTATTGAATAGTGAAATAGCGTTAAAACGCAATCTCCAGTAGGAATTTCCCAAAACAGATGTTTCAATACTTGTTTTAATTTTTGACTTTGTTTCGGTTGAAAGCTTGTCCTCTTGGTAAGCACGCATTAACTCATTCAAAGCCGTTTGTTTGGCCATAATGTCTGAAGATAACTCAAATTGATAAAGTAATTCTTCGGGACTTTTTTTAGCAATAATCTCTTTTATCCATGTGCTTTCATAGTCAAAATTGACCCATTTTGGACTCGCAGGAAGGGGAAAAGTAAATACATTAACTTCTTTGGCCTCAAGTTGTATGGTGTAGATTTGATTGTCAATCTCAAGAGTTACTTTGCCTTTGTAGTACTCATTTTCTTTGAATGGAGCAGCTTGTTCAGGCTTTTGTTTTTGCGTCACAATAAGTTGTAACTCTTTTGTAGTTACATTGAATTGTTTAGAAATTTCGAAAATAGGATGACCTGATTTTTGTAGCCATTGTTCAAAAAACCAATTCATATCTTGACCGGTTATGTGATTAACGACAGCATAAAAATCTTCGGAGCTCACCAGCTGATTTTTATGTTTTTTATTGAAATAACGAATACTTTTTTTCCATTTTTCATCACCAATTTCTTTGCGTAACATATGAAGTACCAATGCCCCACGCAATGTGGTATAATTATCATTTACTAAATCGGTTGGTCGTTCGTAATAAGAAGTATGAATTGCCCGTTTGTAACCCGAATTCCAATCGGTAAGGCACGTATTCTGATCAAAACCCAACTGGTATAATAGAAATTCTTCTTTCCCGTTTTTGTATTCGTTATACATGCCGTTTAAGTAGTGTGCCAGGGATTTGGTTAACCAAAAATCGGAATAGTTTTTAGGAGATAGTACATTGCCAAACCATTGTTGCGCAAGTGCTTCGGCTTCAGTTAGATCCCATAAGTAAAAATAATCGGCATGGGTTTCGAAATCATCAACCATGTTCTCGGTGATAGTCGAAAACGTGTTGTTTCCCGAAAATGTTCCGATATCCTGAACAAAAACTTGTGAATACTTGGTATAAGGATAATTTATACCGCATTGATTCTGCATGAATGATACCATATCGGGCAATCGTTCCGTTGTGGCTCGAATCCAGTCTTTTTGTTCAGCATAGCCATAATTGGTAAGCGCAATACCATTCTGTTTTTCCGATAGTGAACAGAATTCGCCAACCACAAACGCGGTTTGATGATTCGCATAAGGTAAAGTTGTTTTATAATGAAACGTAGTTGTATTATCTGCATTTGTTTTTTTGTCGATTAATATTCCATTGGCTATTACAGTTAAACCGTTTTCAACGGTGGCCTTAAATTCAGTTGTTCGTAAATCGTTAGGCGCATCATATCCGGGAAACCAATAGCGATTGGATTCAACATCGCTGTATGACCAAATTTCGCGTTTTTTTAACGGATCATTGGAGGTAGGCTCCGTAAAGCGAATACCTTTGCCATTAGTACCACCCAAGGTATTTGGATCAATTTCATTCACCCAATTTGTGCAATAATTTATAATTAGTGTTATATTTTCACCCTTGTGATACATGCGGTTGAGTAGAATTTGAAGCGCATCATTTTCATCTCCTTTTGAATAATTGAACTGTAAGTTTGGACCATTTTGTAGCGCAATGGAGTTAATCGTAAGCATTGCCCCATCCAAACAAATTTTGTTTGTTTTGTTTAAAGGTGTCAGACGAATAGTTGCGGTTCCGCATACTTGTTTTTTTTTCCAGTCAAATTGCAAATCAATAGCAATGTGTTTGATGTTTGTTTGTGGAATGCGTGGTTTTTGTAACGGAAATTGAGTTTGGGGTTCTTGGGCATAGCTTCTAACAAAAGAAAATACCATAATCATTATGATTAATTTTAGAAAAGAATGATTAAAATGATTATTTTTCATGTTATACGATTGCGTTTAGTCGTTCATTCAAATAGCTTGTAAAGTCAGGTTTTTTGTTCTTTAAAAGAACATGTTTTACCCATGCATTGCGTTCAAATCCTATAACAGCCAATTCCCATACGCAAGTAACAATTCCGTTTGTCGAATAAAGGTGAAAGAAATCTGATTCTCCTTGCGCTAAAAACACATAATGCTGTAACATATTTTCGTCAACCCACCAATTGATTACAGCAAAACATCCCTCTTTACACTCATGAAGGAGCAGCGTTCCGATATGGTATTTTTCCAAAAAGTTAGTTTCGCTTAAAGACAACCATGTAGGTAGTTCTTTTTTTACTTTTTCAATATAAGTTTCTGAAAGAGTCTCTTTTTTTGAAGTAATACTATATAATTTGATATGCCAATCACCAACAGTCATTAATTCTAAAAATCGGACCTGTCTTTGTTCATACGCGGTAAATGATTTCATCAATTCGGAAGCGCGTTTGTACAGTTATTTCGTTTGTTGGTAAATTGAAGATTGTAATTTTGTTGCATCAAATCCACATTCAGCAAAAAATCAGGTTCTGTGAGGTATTCACAAGCTGAAGTCGCTTGCGAACTTTGCTCAAAGTTATATTTATCCGCACAAATGACGGCATAATTGCCTTCGGGGATATCAATCGAAAAATTACCGTTGGCATCAGTGTTGAAAGTATAAAGAACAGCAGTAAATGGTGCGTAATTGGCTGCATTTCGAACATAAAAAGTTTGATTAGAAGACGGTTTATAAACGGCTAATTCTTCCAAAAGAAATTCAGGTGGATTGGCTCCTCCACGGTATTCTGCATTGTTCTCGATATGTCCGGTAACAGTTTGCGTGGTGCTTAATGAACTGCTACAACTATAACAAATCAGTGAAATTACTAAGGTAATGAATGATATAGTTTTCATATTTAATTTTTTAAGGGTTATTTGATAATACGATTTAACTGTTTTTCGCTCTTAAGCCCCACCATGGCTGCAACTTCTATTCGTGACAAATCCGGATTTTTGATGAGCTCTTTAATTTTCTCTTTCCGAATACAATTTACATAGCTGTTAACCGTAATTCCGGTTTCTTTTTTAAAAATTCGTGTAAAATTGCGTTCGCTCATATTCGCTTTCTCGGCTAAATCGGCTAACGAATTGCGTACATGGATATTTTCAATAATGGTATCTTGTGCTTTATGAATACCGGAGTGGATATGATTTCGAAATTTCAGCAAATCACTTTCCTGCTTGGCATACCCGTTTCTGCGGTTGTAAACCACAAGTTCTCGTGCCACCAAATGCGCAAAATGACTACCCATTTTTTGTTCGATTAAGTGTAAGGTTAAATCAATCCCGGAAGCAATGCCTGCACTGGTATAAACCAAATCGGATTCGGTAAATAATATATTTTCGGTTACCTTAATTTTAGGATATAACGACTGTAATTGTGCTGTTCTTTTGAAATGTGTGGTGCATTCATGTCCATCCAATAAACCGGTTTCCGCCAACACAAAAGCGCCGGTGCAAATACTGCAAAGATGCACTTTCCGTGTGTGTAAATATTTTAACCATTCCAATAAAATGGTATGTTTTTTAAAATCGGGCGACAAAATCCAATCCACATCTGCACCTGCAATAAAAAGGTAATCACCCGGTTGTAAAACCATTTCCGAAAAATGAGGTAGTTGCCCCAAGGGTAAACCGGAGGTTGTTGTTACTTTTTGCCCTATATCGCAGTAAGCCGTTTCAAATGGAGCGCCATACCCTATAGCTTCTAAAATAGCCTGATCGGGTCCGGCAACATCCAAAAGGTGCGTGTGGGGTAATAACAGAAATACAAATTTTGTTTTCATGGGCAATTATTCTATTTCAAATGTACATACAAAATAAGAAACGAATAAGCCATAATGCAGACATTTTCAGCCAAAAAAAATACCCGGCTGTGGGCCGGGCATTTGGTAAGTTGAATCAGGTTGTACAAACGTTTTTACTTCACTTTTTTCACGATAGCTTTAAAAGCTTCAGGGTGATTCATAGCTAAATCAGCCAATACTTTACGGTTTAATTCAATACCGTTTTTCTTAACTAATCCCATGAATTGTGAATAACTCATTCCCTCCAAACGAGCTCCAGCGTTGATACGCTGAATCCATAAGGAACGGAAATTTCTTTTGTTTTGCTTTCTGTCGCGGTATGCATATAGCATGGCTTTTTCAACCGCGTTTTTGGCAACTGTCCAAACGTTTTTACGACGACCAAAGAAACCTTTGGCTTGCTTCATTATCTTTTTTCTTCGTGCTCTTTTAGCAACTGAATTTACTGATCTTGGCATAATTTTTCTTTTTTTTTGTAGTAGGCGCCCGTTGGGTCTTGATGTGCCTTACTCCATGGTTATTAAATAATTTTAAACCTCAAAAAACAATTACACTAGGCGCAATTGTTCTTTAACACTTCTCTCGTCGGCTTTATCAACAAGCGCAGCGTGAGTTAACGCTAATTTGCGTTTTTTAGACTTTTTAGTCAAAATGTGACTTTTAAAAGCGTGCTTTCTTTTAATTTTACCAGAGCCGGTCACTTTAAAGCGTTTTTTGGCACTGGATTTCGTTTTCATTTTAGGCATAATTTCCCAAATTTATTGCGATTCAACTTACTTTTTTTTGGGCAGCATTTCCCGTTTTCCGTTGTATCCCGATGGTATCGGGATGCCACTTCAACCGGGGCTGCGTTATTTTTTCTTCTTAGGAGCAATAAACATAATCATACGTTTACCCTCCAATACCGGCAAAGCTTCTACTTTTCCGTATTCATCCAAATCCTGCGCCAAGCGCAACAAAAGGATTTGTCCTTGTTCTTTATAAATAATCGAACGCCCTTTGAAGAAAACAAAAGCTTTCAACTTAGATCCTTCTTTAAGGAATTTTTCGGCATTCTTTTTCTTGAACTCATAATCGTGCTCATCGGTTTGAGGTCCAAAACGGATTTCTTTTACCGTAATCTGAGTTGATTTGGCTTTAAGCTCTTTATCCCTCTTTTTTTGTTGGTACAAAAATTTACCGTAATCCATCAGTTTACATACCGGTGGTTCGGCATTCGGTGAAATTTCAACCAAATCTACTTCAAGTTCCTCAGCCAAACGCAGTGCCTCCGTAATTTTATATACTCCCGGCTCAACGTTTTCACCGACTAAACGTACTTCTTGTGCGCGAATTGCAGTGTTAGTGCGATGCGCATCTTTTTTTTCTTCACGGGGCTGATAGCCTCTGTTGTTTCTGATTGCTATGGCGTATTAATTTTAAAACCTGTTTTAAACAGGGGGTTAAACTTCAAATGTTTTTAACGACTTCCCGATTTCTTCATTTACCATTGCTGCAAATTCAGCTATACTAACGGTCACATTCCCTTTTCCTTCCTGCCCGTGTCGTCGTACAGATACCGTGCCGTTTTTCTCTTCTTCTTCACCTACAATCAACATAAACGGCATTTTTTGAACTTCCGCCTCACGAATTTTTTTACCAATCGTTTCGTTTCGGTTGTCAATTAGGGCGCGAATTTCGTTATTTTCCAGCAAACTTAAAACTTTTTGAGCATAATTTTCATATTTCTCACTCAAAGACAGGATTATAGCCTGCTCAGGCATTAACCATAACGGGAAATTCCCTGCTGTATGTTCCAGTAAAATAGCAATAAAACGCTCCATGGAACCAAAAGGAGCACGGTGAATCATAACCGGACGATGCAATTTGTCATCTGAGCCTTTATACGTTAAATCAAAACGCTCCGGAAGGTTGTAATCCACTTGGATTGTACCCAATTGCCAACTTCTGCCTAATGCGTCTTTTACCATAAAGTCGAGTTTTGGACCGTAAAAAGCAGCTTCACCACTTTCAATAACGTAGTTTAATCCTTTATCACGAGCCGCACTGATAATCGCATTTTCAGCTTTTTCCCAATTTTCAACACTTCCAATATATTTGTCCGGGTTTTCTAAATCCCGAACTGAAACCTGCGCTGTAAAATTTTCAAATCCAAGTGATCCAAAAACATACAAAACTAAATCAATTACTTTCTTAAACTCACTGTCCAATTGCTCAGGAGTACAAAAAATATGCGCATCATCCTGCGTAAAACCGCGCACGCGTGTCAATCCGTGCAATTCACCACTTTGCTCATAACGGTATACAGTACCAAATTCAGCATAACGCTTTGGTAAGTCTTTGTAGGACCAAGGCTTGTTGTTGTAAATCTCACAGTGATGCGGACAGTTCATCGGCTTTAAAAGGAATTCTTCACCTTCAGCCGGTGTATGAATCGGTTGAAAACTGTCGGCACCATATTTGGCATAATGCCCTGAGGTTACATAAAGTTCTTTTTGACCAATATGCGGAGTTACCACCTGTTCGTATCCGGCTTTTTTCTGGGCTCGCTTTAAAAATTGTTCCAAACGATCGCGCAAAGCGGCACCTTTAGGCAACCATAATGGCAAACCTTGTCCCACTTTTTGTGAAAAAGTAAACAACTCCAGTTCTTTACCTAATTTTCGATGATCTCTGCGTTTGGCTTCCTCAAGTAGTTCTAAATAATCGGTAAGGTCTTTTTGTTTTGGAAAAGAAATACCGTAAACACGGGTTAATTGCTTGTTCTTTTCATCACCTCTCCAATAAGCACCGGCCACACTCATAATCTTCATCGCCTTGATGATACCGGTATTTGGAATATGACCGCCACGACATAAATCAAAAAAGTTGGAATGATCACAAAACGTGATGGTACCGTCTTCTAAATTTGATATTAACTCAGTTTTATACTCGTTGTCTTTGTAAATCGCTAACGCATCAGCTTTAGATACAGAACGCATTTTAAATTCGTGTTTTTCACGCGCAATTTCCAAAACCCGGTCTTCTATCTTTTTAAAGTCGGCTTCCACAATTTTCTGATCCCCAAAATCCACATCATAATAAAAACCATTATCAATAGCAGGACCTAAAGTAAGTTTAATGCCGGGATACATCTCTTGTAACGCTTGTGCCATAACATGCGAAGTCGAATGCCAAAAGGCTTTCTTTCCGGCAACATCATTCCAAGTATACAAAACAAGAGAACCATCGGTCGCTAGGGGTGTGGAGGTTTCAATGGTTTCGCCGTCAAACGAAGCCGAAATCACATTGCGTGCTAATCCTTCACTAATGCTTAGTGCAACTCCCATCGGAGTTGTGCCTTGCTCAAATTCCTTTACCGAACCGTCGGGTAATGTAATATGTATCATTCCTAAATTTTTATGGACTGCAAATATATAAGATTCGACTTTTACAACAAAACAAATCCACAGTCATATATATAGGACATGCTGCTACAGTTCTCAATTTTTCATTTTTTTGAGCGTTCCCCCGCCAGATAAACGGTGTGTTTAAGTTATTTTTTTTAAAAGCGGGGTCGGGTGTTTCGCTGTATCCCGAAGCATCGGGGATGCCGCTTCACTCCCTAACGCGGGGATTTAGGGAAAAAAGTTGC
>JAYRXL010000084.1:0-1095 GCA_041917555.1 Flavobacterium sp.
TGACAATTCCTGAAATAGGTTGACAAAAAATTAAACACTTTTTAGCAACTTATGACACTAACAAAAAAACAACCCTGTCCAAAAAAAGAGTATCAAAAGATTGGTTTTGATCTCAAACTTTCCATCATTGACCAAATTACAAACGGTCAGATTTCGGTTAACTATGCAGCAAAATTACATGGAATTTCTCGCTCTTCAATAACCTATTGGATGAAAAAATTGCGTTCCTTTGAACAAAATTCTAAAACAATGAGCAAGAATCAAGAACTTAAAAAACTCAAAGAACGTATCGAAGAACTCGAATTCGTTAAAGACTTCCAACAAATGATAATCGCTGATTTTGAAGTTAGTACAAACCTTGGCTTTGCAAAAAAGTCATTGCCCGAAGCACTGTACAAAGAAGTGGAGAAAAAAATGAAAGACCTTTCAAAGAAAAATGGATCCACCAATGCTTCGGAATAAGCAGACAAGCTTATTATAAACGCATTAAAAAGCAAGAGCTTGAACAAAAACAAGCTTTGATTATATTCCAATTAATTAAGCCTCTAAGGCATTTACAAGCTCGTTACGGATGCGCTAAACTATATTTGGATATAAAGCCTGATTTAATCCAAAATGGCATTAAAATGGGACGTGATAAGTTTTATGATTTTATGAGAAACTACGGTTTATTGATTAAAAAAACTAAAAGACACCACATCACAACCGATTCAAATCATGGCTTTTATAAATCCAAAGATTTAACTGTAAACCTTGAAATTACTCATGCTGAGCAAGTATTTGTTAGCGACATTACATATATCAAACTAACCAATCAACATGCTTATTTAGCGCTTGTTACTGATGCTTATTCTAAAAAAGTTATGGGGTATAAAATCGATACAAACATGAAAGTTCAATTAGTCAAAGATGCATTGCAAATGGCTGTAAACAAACGCATTTACAAACACCTAAACACCATTCATCACTCAGATAGAGGAATACAATATTGTTGCCCAGATTTTGCTGAATTTACCAAATCTAAAGATATCATTTTAAGCACAACTCAAAACTCAAGCCCATATGAAAATGCTGTGGCTGAAAGAATTAACGGAA
>JAYRXL010000085.1:0-331058 GCA_041917555.1 Flavobacterium sp.
TCGCGTGAGGGATAGCAGCGGCATCCTGTCATTGCGAGGCACGAAGCAATCTGACAGATATAGCGGAAAGCCCGCTCCCGATTGGTAAAAACTACGTCTTACAGACTTGTTTTTACCAATCGGGACACGTTCCAATTAACTAAAAACCATCGTCTTATAGATTTGGTTTTATCCGTCGGGGTAAACCCAAAATAGTTAAAGTGTTTTGAGTGGGTAGATGCATGTTTCTTGAAGCAGACACTCCGTGCATTTGGGTTTTGGTCGACAGGTTTCCCTTCCCAAAAAAGAAATTGCCATACCAATTTCTCCCCAAATTTCTTTTGGCAGTAGTTGCATCAATTGTTTTTCAACTTTGTTGCCGTCTTTTGACTCGTTGATTAAGCCTATACGTGGAGCCACGCGAATCACATGTAAGTCGGCTATGATTCCCTCGGCAGACATTTTCATTTCTCGTAAAATTACATTAGCCGATTTTCGCCCGATGCCTTTCAAGGCTACTAATTCGTCTAATCGCCTTGGAATGTTCGTATTGGTTTGTAAGGTTTGCGCAATTTCGATTATCCAGTTTGCTTTGGTATTGAAATTGCGTACTTTAGTTAAAAACGGAATTATGTCTTCAATTTTGCTTTTTGCAAGCGCTTCTAAATTTGGAAATTTCTCAAAAAAAGCAGGCGCGATTTTATTGATGTTGGCATCCGAATCTTGAGCTGATAAAATAACGGCTACCATTAATTGGTATAAATTATCATAGTTTAAAGGATGTTTTTTCCCTTTGTACTTATCAATTAGTGGTCGTAATTTTTCTACCCAATTGTTTTCAAATAATTCCATAACTATGTTTTTATAAATTCAATAATTCTATTGATTACCTCTTTATTGCCTAAAATTTTGCGATGTCCCAGACCAGTTGTAATTAAAAGTTCAGAATGGTTTAACGCCGAGGCAATAGAATAAGCTGCTTTAACCGGAACATCATAATCGTTTGTATCGTGAACAATTAAAATTGGTATTGCCACTTTTTTTGCAGCAACCGAAGTAGAATAATCATTCATTTTGCTGCCAAATTTTCTTTCAAAATAGTCACGAAGTTTACTGCCATATTTGGGGTGTAGATGCAATTTTTGAATAAAATCGGCAATAATATCCTGTATACTATCACCACTCCCAATACAGACTGCTTTTTTTACATTTAATCCTTCACGTATAGCATTTATAACAGACATTCCTCCCAAAGAGTGTCCGATGGCAAAATCAAATGGTCCGAACTGTTTGTCAATTTCGTGTATGGAGGCAATAAACTCGGTCATGATACTAAAATTTCCTTTCGATTTTCCATGTGCAGGTGCGTCAAAGCTAACAATTGCGAAGCCTTGATTTACTAATTCATCGGCTATTTTAACCAACTGCGTGCCTCTTCCGGACCACCCATGCACCAAAAGTATTTTGCGACTGGAATCTCCATAAAAATAAATAGTAATGTCTTTTTTTATTGTTTCAACCCTAAGCGATTGTTGACGGCTATTTAGATTCATGTGTAATTCTCTTTTCGGAATCGAATGGCGAATAGGGGTTGTAAACAATTTAGCAGCAAAACGTACAGTTAATTTTGCTGAAATCAACTGAAAAAAGTTGGCAGTGAACACGATAATTTTTGGAATTTGCAATGATTGTTCTTTTTGGTTGGTGTTTTTTGACATTTCCATAAATTTAACTGCAAGGTAAACTAATTTGTGTTTTTTTAGTAAATTTATACGTTTATAATCCATACTTAAAATGTTAAATCAAAAACGTGTTATCGTAGAAAATGTATTGCCTCAGGTTGATAGCGGGGCTTTTTTTATAAAACGAATTGTAGGCCAGCATGTTCACGTAACGGCTGATGTTTTGGCTGATGGTCATGATGTTATTGAAGCCGTTATTCAGTATAAGTTTGAAAAGGATAAAAAATGGACAGAAACCCGAATGAAAGCACTTCCCAATGATGCTTTTGAAGGGGAATTTACAGTTGAAAAGCAAGGCTATTATACTTATTTTGTCGAAGCATGGATTGATTATGCTCTAAATTGGCAATATGGTATTGGAAAAAAAATAAAGGACAACCAAAAAGTTGTGTCGGAATTATTGGAAGGAGTTGAATATGTAAAGCCATTACTTAAAGAAGTGACTTCATCGGAGAAAAGTTATTTGGAAAAATTGATAAAGCTGTTTTCTGATGAATCGCATTACGCAAATGCCATAGAAGAAGCGGTATCGGAAAAATTGGCAACTATATTCAAAAAGTATCCGGCAAAATTTCTTTCGAATACATCGGCTGAATTTCAGGTATATGTAGATCGTAAAAAAGCATTATTTAGTACTTGGTATGAATTCTTTCCGCGTTCTTCTTCACCGCAACCAGATAAACACGGTACATTTAAAGATTGCGAAACCTTGCTTCCGAAAATTGCAAAAATGGGGTTTGATACGCTTTATTTTCCTCCGGTTCATCCAATTGGAGAAGTTAACCGTAAGGGAAAAAATAATGCTACAGATGCTGCTGCCGGTGATGTAGGATCCCCTTGGGGTATTGGTTCTCACCATGGAGGACATAAGGATTTGCATCCGGAATTAGGTTCGTTAGATGATTTCAAATCACTTGTAAGCAAAGCCAAATCATTGGGTATTGAAATTGCAATGGATTTTGCACTGCAAGCAGCACCCGATCATCCTTGGGTAAAAAAGAATCCCCAGTGGTTCAAGTGGCGTCCTGACGGCACTGTTCAATATGCTGAAAACCCGCCTAAAAAATACCAAGATATTTTACCCATATATTTTGAAAGCTCCGACTGGAGCAATTTATGGGACGAATTACTTTCTTGTGCTTTGTATTGGGTTGAGGAATGTGGTATTCGTGTTTTCCGTGTAGATAATCCGCATACCAAGCCTTTTTATTTTTGGGGCTGGCTAATTGCTGAAGTGAAGAAAAAATATCCGGATGTATTGTTTTTGGCGGAAGCTTTTACACGCCCAAAAATTATGCACGAGTTGGCAAAACAAGGTTTTTCGCAGTCGTATACCTATTTTACCTGGCGTAATACTAAAGCCGAATTACAAGAGTACCTTACAGAACTAACTAAAACCAATCAAAGTAATTTTTTCCGACCTAATTTTTGGCCTAACACACCGGATATCAATCCGTTTCCGCTTCAAGGCGCGAATGAAAGTACTCATTTGCAAAAGTACTTTTTGGCTGCTACCTTAAGTTCTTCTGTGGGTATTTATGGACCGGTATTCGAATATATGGTTTCGGATGCTATTCCGGGTAAAGAGGAATATAGGGATAGCGAAAAATATCAAATTCGAAACTGGGATTGGTCGCACGAGAATAAAATCACGATGTTAATTGCTAAAATTAATGCCATTCGAAATGAAAATTCCTCACTGCAGCAAACCAATAATATAGAATTTTGTGATACGGATAACGATCAAATCATTGCCTATTATAAATTTGATGATCAAAAGGAAAATGAAACGCTAATGATTGCGAGCCTCGATGCCTATTACTCGAAACAAGCTTGGGTAAAATTACCTTTGCAATCATTAGGTATACAACAGGGACAATCAATTACGGTACTCGATTTAATTACCGGAAACAGTTATATATGGGACAAAGAATGGAATTTTGTAGAATTGCACCCTGCATTGCCGTTTCATTTGTTCAAAATTTGTAAATACTAAAAATTCAGGTTATGAAACCGGATAATCAGGAGACTTTTGCTAACCCTTTTGTGTTCAAAAGTGAATGGAAAAATGCTTTTTCAGATGATGAGTTCATCAAAGTTTTTTCATCCGACATTTTAGAAAATTATATTATCAATAAACGTTGGTATGGCGGAAAAGCAAGTACGTTAAAATATATTGAAGTAGTTGATCATTTTAAGATAACTTCCAAAAAGAACACCTATTACGGGGTTTTACTTGAAGTTAATTTTAAAGAGGCTTTCTTTCAACATTATTTTATGCCAATTGCCTTTATGACTTCTGATGAATTGGATACAAGCACCATTATTTCTCCGGCAAAATTTGCCCATATCGATGGTTTTCTCGTGGATGCGTTACATCAGGAAGATTTTAGAAAATTACTATTTGAAAACATTGCCCAATCAACACAAAACAAAGAGTTTAAATTAATTTTCCATAAAGGGACACATTTAGGCGAAACAACCTATAAATCGTCCAGTTTTATGGGGGTAGAGCAAAGCAACACCTCCATAATTTACAATGAAAGTTTTGTGCTCAAAATATTTCGTCGCATTTATGTGAGCACCAATCCGGATTATGAAATCAGTCGCTTCTTGACCGAGAAAATGGAGTATAAAAATACGCCTGCATATACCGGAAGTATTAATTTGGCTTTGCCCGAAGGAAATATTACATTGGGGCTGATGCAAGAATTAGTTCCCAATCAGGGAGATGCATGGAAATTCATGTTGGAACACATCGATACAGTGTTTGATACATTGGCTCGGAAAAAAATCAAAGTTGATAAATTACCGGATATCCCACTATTTAGACGTCTTCGAATGGGGGATATTCCTCACGAAATTATCGATTGGGTTGGATTAAGTCTTTTTTTGCGTATACAAACTCTAGCTTTACGAACTGCCGAAATGCATGTGGCCCTTGGTGGCGACAGTCAGGATACCGCTTTTACACCCACTCGCTACAATGGCGATTATTCGGTTTGGCTAAAAAACAGGTTGTTGTATCAATTCCAAAATCGCCTAAACATCATTGAGAATAGTCTTCATAAACTCGACGGACTCGCTTTGGAACTCGCGCAGCAGTTTTTGGAAAATAAAAAGCTCATTCGAAAACATTTTGTTGATTTTGATTGGACAAAAATGAAATCTGAACGTATTCGTATTCATGGCGATTATCATTTAGGTCAGGTGTTGGTGAGTGGAGATGATTTTTACCTACTTGATTTTGAAGGAGAACCGGAAAGTACAATTCGTGACCGAAAAGTGAAACAACCTCCACTCAAAGATGTTGCCGGTATGTTTCGTTCTTTCCATTATGCCATTTATGCTACAATTTTTAATAACCGAGACAAATATCCTCAAGATCAAGAGGAACTGTTTAAAGCGGCTGAGTTGCTTTTCAAATATTTAGTGGGGGCTTTTTTGGATACCTATGTAGAAAAGGTTCAATCCGGAAATTTAAACATTGGTTACAGTCATGAAATTGAGTTTCTACTCAAATATTGCCTTCTCGAAAAAGCCGTGTATGAATTGGGTTATGAATTAAATTCCAGACCGCGATGGGCTGTTATCCCGCTTCGTGGCATACAAGCTATCATGGGCTATTAAATTAAAGTATTGAGAGAATGTAAAATTCCGTAAATGAAATTCTGATTTGATTTTTACTCAAAAGTTGTAGAAGGCGAATTGTCATCCCGAGCGCAGTCGAGGGAACACTAAAAATCATGAATTATTAGAAAAATGAAATTTTACTATGTTTACATATTAAGATGCAGTGATAATTCACTTTATGTTGGAATATCAAATGATTTAGAGAGAAGAGTAAACGAACACAACGATGGGAAATTAATAAATGCATATACATATGAACAAAGACCTGCTGTTTTAGAATGGTTTCAAGATTTTACTGAACCCAATCAAGCTATTTATTTTGAAAAAAAATTAAAAGGATGGTCAAAACAAAAGAAAGAAGCATTAATTAAAGGAGATTTTGATATGATTGAAACATTGGCAGAGTGCAGAAATGCATCTCATCATAAATACAAACCCTAATTTTATAAAATAGTTGCCCTTCGACTGCGCTCAGGGTGACACTTAGCATTAAATTCAAGCTTAGAAATCAAATTTAAAATTTGCTCAAATAATTTCTTATAACAAAAGCATGAAACTTAAGATAAAAGTTAATAAGTGGTTTGTCTTCCCGAGCGCAGTCGAGGGAAACAAAGTGCTATAAAAATCGAAATTATTTCTGAATCACATTTTCGAAAATTTATATTTCAATAATTAAAACCCAAAACAAAACTATAAAACTCTAACCATGAACCCAGTACAAACTTATTCTTTATTCACCGATTTTGATATCGATTTATTTAAAGCGGGAAAGCATTTTCAACTTTATGACAAACTTGGAGCACATCTAACCGAAGTGAATGGTGAAAAGGGATGTTATTTTGCCGTTTGGGCTCCTTCTGCTAAAAACGTATCTGTTATCGGCGATTTTAATTATTGGGTTGAAGGGCAACACCAACTAAATGTTCGTTGGGATAGCTCAGGAATATGGGAAGGGTTTATTCCGGGTATCGATAAAGGAACCAAATATAAGTTTAAAATTCAATCGGCGCACGGCGATGTGAGTACTGAAAAAGCCGACCCTTTTGCCTTGTATTGTGAAAAACCTCCGCACACCGCTTCGGTGGTTTGGGACATCGACTATCAATGGAAAGACAAAAAATGGATGGAATCCAGAGCATCTAAAAACGGTCTCGATAAACCAATTTCGGTATATGAAGTGCACTTGGGCTCATGGAAACGGAATGTCGAACAAAATCGCTCGTTGTCCTACATCGAGTTGGCAGATGAATTAGTAGCCTATGTCAAAGAAACCGGATTTACCCATGTAGAGTTTATGCCCATCATGGAATATCCTTTCGATCCGTCGTGGGGTTATCAATTGGTTGGTTATTTTGCACCTACCTCTCGTTTTGGTAAACCACAGGATTTTATGCTTTTAGTCGATAAATTCCACGAAGCAGGAATTGGTGTAATTCTAGATTGGGTGCCATCCCATTTTCCGAGTGATGCCCATGGTTTAGGTTTTTTTGATGGCTCTCATCTCTACGAACACCCTGACATTCGCAAAGGATATCACCCGGATTGGAAAAGTTTAATTTTTAATTACGGCCGAAATGAAGTGCGATCGTTTTTAATTAGTAATGCCATTTTTTGGCTTAAAAACTACCACGCTGACGGCTTACGGGTGGATGCGGTGGCTTCAATGCTATATTTGGATTATTCCCGCAAAGAGGGCGAGTGGGAACCCAATATTTTTGGGGGAAGGGAAAACTTAGATACAATTAGTTTCTTGAAAGATTTTAATGAAGCCGTTTACAGCATGTTTCCGGATGTACAAACCATAGCCGAAGAAAGTACCAGTTTTCCAATGGTGTCACGTCCTACATTTTTAGGAGGATTAGGTTTTGGTATGAAATGGATGATGGGATGGATGCACGATACCTTGCAGTATTTCAAAAAGGATTCGGTGTACCGAAAGTACCATCAAAACGACATTACGTTTTCTATGACCTATGCCTTTACAGAAAATTTTATGTTGCCGTTATCGCATGACGAAGTGGTGTATGGTAAAAATTCTATTTTAGGGCGCATGACCGGCGATGAATGGCAACGTTTTGCTAATTTACGTCTTTTGTATGGATATATGTTTACCCATCCGGGGGCAAAATTGTTATTTATGGGTGGTGAATTTGGGCAATCGGGTGAATGGAATTTTGAAAATAGCTTGGAATGGCATTTGCTTCAATATGATTACCATAAGGGTATTAAAAAATGCATTACTGATTTAAATGCGTTCTACCGAAATAATCCGGCATTGTATGAAAAACAATTTTCTGCCGAAGGTTTTGAGTGGATTAATTATTCCGATAGCGAAAATTCGGTTTTGGCCTACATCCGAAAGGGAAGTAAAGAAAAAGAGAATTTGGTTATCGTGTGTAATATGACTCCGGTAGTACACGAAAATTACCGTGTTGGTTTACCAAAATCCGGAAAACTTTCTGAAATTTTTAATTCCGATAACACAGAATACGGAGGTAGCGGCGTAAGCAATAATAAGACAATTACCATTGACAAACAACCTTGGAACGGCAGAGATTTTTCAGCTGAAATAAAATTGCCACCCCTCGGAATACTGGTTTTTAAGCTGTAAGTAAACCGTAAAATCGATAAAATAGTAAATAGTCAAAATCCGCAAACGTTGTAGTTGAAAATTAGCGTAATATCGCTTGCTAAATTAAAGTTCATCTTTGTAAATTTGGCGTTTTCTCAAACGTAACCTATGATTATAAATACTGAACTCGAATACAAAGGCGATCTTTTTCCTTCAAAAATTAGTTCTTTTAAACACGAGGTAGACTCCATCGATTTTTTTACTGAAAACAATGTAATCATGCGCGTAACGGTACTACGTGATAGTATGATTCGATTCCGATTTACAGCGAAAGGTTATTTTAGTAACGACTTTTCGTATGCTATTGATAAATCGCAATCGCATGGTTATAACATGCTAGAAGTAACCGAAACGGACGAACATTATCGCATCCAAACCAATAAGCTTTACGTGATTGTGCAAAAGCATGACACGCGTGTGGGAATCTACGACCTGAATAATGAACCCATTTTGGAAGATGAACTTGGTTTTCATTGGGAAGAGTGCTATGAATATGGCGGAAATATTGTCAAAATGAGTAAGGTTTCCCAAGAAGGTGAAAGCTTTTACGGACTTGGCGATAAGGCAACTCACATGAATCTTAAAGGAAAACGACTCGAAAATTGGGCTACCGATCAATATGCGTTCCAAAAAGATCAGGAACCATTATACAAAGTTGTTCCGTTTTATATTGGATTACAAGATAACAAAGCCTATGGCGTGTTTTTCGATAATACCTTCCGCTCGTTTTTCGATTTCAGCCATGAACGTAAAGGTGTTACCAGCTTTTGGGCTGATGGTGGTGAAATGAATTATTATTTTATTTATGGCCCTAAAATGAGCGATGTGGTGACAACTTACACGCATTTAACAGGGAAACCTGAATTGCCTCCACTTTGGACTTTAGGTTACCACCAATGTAAATGGAGTTATTTCCCGGAAAGTAAGGTTAAGGAAATTACCTCCAAATTTCGTGAACTGCGAATTCCGTGTGATGCCATCTATTTGGATATTGATTATATGGAAGGATTTCGCTGTTTTACCTGGAGCAAAGATTATTTTCCGGAACCCAAACGAATGGTGCAGGAATTAGCCAAAGAGGGTTTTAAAATGGTTGTGATTATCGACCCGGGAATCAAAATTGATAAAGATTATTGGGTGTATCAAGAAGCACTCGAAAACGATTATTTCTGTAAACGCGCTGACGGCCCTTACATGAAAGGAAAAGTGTGGCCGGGTGAATGTAATTTTCCTGATTTCACGAATCCGGAGGTGCGTGAATGGTGGGCCGGATTATTTAAAGAATTGGTTGCCGAAATAGGAGTGAAAGGGGTATGGAACGATATGAATGAACCTGCCGTTATGGAGGTGCCAACAAAAACTTTTCCCTTGGATGTGCGTCATAACTATGATGGGAATAACTGTAGCCACCGTAAAGCACATAATATATACGGAACACAAATGGCGCGTGCCACCTACGAAGGGGTAAAACGCTTTGCTTACCCAAAACGTCCGTTTATCATTACGCGATCTGCCTATTCGGGAGCGCAGCGCTACACTTCATCTTGGACCGGTGATAATGTGGCCACTTGGGAACATTTGTGGATTGCCAATATTCAAATGCAACGTATGTCTATTTCCGGAATGGGATTTACCGGAAGCGATATTGGCGGATTTGCCGAACAACCCAGTGCCGAATTGTATGCTCGTTGGATACAGTTAGGAGTATTTCATCCCTTTTGCAGAACACATTCCTCAGGACACCACGGCGATCAGGAACCGTGGAGCTTTGGAGATGAAGTGATTGATATTACCCGAAAATTTGTGGAATTGCGTTATCAATTGTTACCGTATTTATACACCATGTTTTGGGATTATATTAATGATGGTGTCCCAATGCTAAAACCATTAGTTTATTTTGATCAGGAAGATAGTCAAACGCATTACAGAACTGATGAATTTATTTTCGGGAATCATATTTTAGTTTGCCCTATTTTAGAACCGAATGCTCTAGGGCGCAGAGTGTATGTGCCGCAAGGGAATTGGTATAATTTCTGGACGGGTGAATTGGTAAAGGGAAAACGAGAATTGTGGGTGGCGACCGACTTTGATCAAATTCCGGTTTTTGTTAAAGAAGGCGCAATTATTCCAAAATATCCCGTACAACAATACGTTGGTGAAATTGAAAGCCCGGATCTTACATTGGATGTTTATTTTAAATTGGGTAAAGAAAAATCGTATGTCTATGAGGACGCACAAGATGGCTACGATTACAATAAAGGACGCTATAGTTATAAAACATTTACCTTGAACGGAAAAGAAAAAGAACTTTTTATAACCCAACATAAAGAAGGATCTTTTGAAACCAAATACGATACTATTCGTATCAATTTGAAAGGCTTACCTTTTGAGGTTAAAGGAATTGAGATCGATAATGAAAATATTATTTTTGATAAAGATGTTTTGCGTTTGGAAAACGGCTTAGTTGTTGATAAAGATTTTTCCGAAATACACTTTATTGGGGTATAATCTGTAAATTTGTAAAAATCAGTAAAGCATGAAAAAAAGACATTTATTTATCGGATTTGTGGTGTCGGCCTTGGTGTTTTCTTGCGCCAAAAACCCGTTCACAGGAAAAAATACTTTGGCTTTAGTTGGGAATAACGAAATTTTCCCATCGGCATTTCAACAGTACAATCAGTTTCTTTCTGAAAGCAAAGTGATTAAAGGAACCGCCGAAGCACAAAAAATTGCTACAGTTGGTTCTAAAATTAAAGTGGCTGCCGAAAAATGGTTAAATGCAAACGGATACACAGGTTACTTGAACGATTACCAATGGGAATACAATTTGGTAGACAGTAAAGATGTTAATGCGTGGTGTATGCCGGGGGGTAAAATTGTGTTCTACACCGGAATATTACCTATTTGTAAAGATGACGCCGGTATTGCCTGCGTAATGGGACACGAAGTTTCACATGCATTGGCCAACCACGGACAACAACGTATGAGCGCCGGCTTATTGCAACAATTAGGTGCAGTAGGAGTGGTTGCCGCTACCGGAAATAAAAGTGCTGAAACACAACAAATGGCGATGACTGCTTATGGACTTACTACAGAATTGGGCGGTATGTTGCCTTTTAGCAGAAAACACGAAAGCGAAGCAGATCAAATCGGTTTGATGTTAATGGCTATTGCCGGCTACAATCCGGATACTGCAGTTTCGTTTTGGGAACGTATGTCGGCAAATGCCGGTGGTAATAAACCTCCTGAGTTTATGAGTACGCACCCTTCTGATGAAACGCGTATTGCCAATCTTAGAGCATTAATTCCTCAAGTAAAAGAAGAAGCCAAAAAATTCGGAGTTAATTTTCAATAAGATTTTCCTAAAAAATAAAATGTATATTTGAAGTCGTTTGCCCTGGTAAACGACTTTTTATTTAAATGCGATACTATGACTAACTTAGAAAAAGGAAATCCAAAATTAATTAACGCTTGGGCTTTTTACGATTGGGCTAATTCTGTTTATAGTTTGGTAATCGGAACGGCAGTTTTTCCGCTATATTACGTTGCAAAAACGAAGGATAATGATGGAATGGTTCCTTTTTTGGGAACTGAATTTCACAATACAACGCTACTTTCATACTCATTGTCTTTCTCTTTTTTGGTGGTTGCTTTTTTATCGCCTATTTTGTCAGGTATTGCGGATTATACCGGAAATAAGAAAAAGTTCATGCAGTTTTTTTGTTACTTGGGATCTTTCTCAGTCATGAGTTTGTTCTTTTTTACCGGAATTGACACCTTATGGGTCGGAATTGTTTTTACCATCTTAGCCAGTATAGGATTTTGGGGAAGTATCGTGTTCTACAATTCTTATTTACCCGAAATAGCCTATCCTGAACAACACGACAGGGTAAGTGCAAAAGGATTTATGTTCGGTTACACGGGCTCTATCTTACTTTTGGCTTTCAATTTATTGATGGTTTTAAAACCCGAACTTTTCGGAATTTCTTCACGCGATCTTCCTGCCCGAATTTCGTTCTTAATGGTCGGTATTTGGTGGTTTGGTTTTGCCCAAGTAACGTTTTACCATTTGCCTTCAAATAAAAACTATAAAAAACCCGAAAAAGGCTTTATTTTTAGTGGATTTCGTGAGTTGAAAAAAGTTTTGAAAAGCCTCAAAAATCAAACCAGTTTGAAACAGTTTTTAACGGGGTTTTTTCTGTATAGCATAGGTGTTCAAACACTAATATTACTTGCCGGTGTTTATGGCGATAAAGTCCTCAAAATAGAAACCAACAAATTAATTATAACGATATTGTTAGTGCAAATAGTTGCCATTTTTGGAGCCTATGTATTTTCTCGCATTTCTGAAAAAATCGGGAATATAAAAGCGCTCAAATTAACTATTGCAATTTGGGGATTGATTTGTTTTGCCGCTTATATGTTGGATGCAGATAATAAACACATTGATTTACAATTTTATATGTTGGGCGCTTTTATAGGTTTAGTTTTAGGAGCAATTCAATCACTTTCCAGATCAACGTATTCTAAATTATTGCCCGAGACAAACGACCATGCAACTTACTTTAGTTTCTTTGATGTTACCGAAAAAATAGCCATTGTATTGGGTACTTTTGTTTTTGGTTTTGTGGAAGCTATCACAGGAAGTTTGAAAAATTCGATATTTATTTTGGCCATATTCTTCTTATTGGGCTATGTTGTTTTGAGTTTTATGAAGCGCTCTGATTTGACTTCAAAATAATGGTGTTAAAATGTGTTTGTACACGTAAAAAAAAGTATATATTTGGGAAAAATTTAAAAAAATGAAGTATTTATCATCATTATTGATAGTATTCTCTTTGGTTCTTTTCACTTCTTGTGATGATGAACCGGTTGATGATGTATTATTGCAAGCGCTAAATAACCAAAATAATCAACCCGGTGATGCGGTTTTTAAAGCTGATTTTAGCGGTGAAACATGGGTGGCAGATAATGTGGCTGCTCAAGTTGGCGGTGATTTAATCCGAATAGTTGCTAACAAAAGTAACGGCCAAAATTTTGCATTTATTTTAGATGGCGTTTCATTAGGTACATATCCGGCAAAAGATAATTTGGTAACCTTTACACCGGCTGGTTCAACCTTTGGTTATTGGGGAGTTAACCCGGATAACGATGCCGAAAATACAGGCTCAGTAACAATCACCAGTATCAACACAGCCAATCATACCTTATCCGGCTTTTTTAGTTTTAAAGGGTATTGGTCAGATACTGATGTGACTAATATTTTACCAATCGTATTCTCAAACGGTATTTTTACAGATGTTCCTTATACAGATGTTAGTGCAACTGCCGATACATTTTATGCTAAAGTTGATGGAACAGAATTTGTTGACGATGAAATTCTAACACTTGAAATAACCGCAGGATCTGATACCTTAATTGCCATTGGAGCTTCAAATGCAGCAGATGATTCGATAACAATAGCGGTTAACAGTACGTATGGCACCGGTACTTATCCGATTAATCCGGCAAATGTTAACCAAACACAGGCACGTTATGTTGTAGGTGGAGTTACCAAACAAGCGCAGTCCGGTTCGATAACTATTACCGAAAAAACAGCTACCCGAATTAAAGGTACTTTCAGTTTTGTGACTAACGGAT
This sequence comes from Flavobacterium sp., assembly GCA_041917555.1. Classification (GTDB taxonomy): domain Bacteria; phylum Bacteroidota; class Bacteroidia; order Flavobacteriales; family Flavobacteriaceae; genus Flavobacterium. Next base: position 13,627 of record JAYRXL010000085.1, read on the forward strand.
CGCCTACTGCAAATGTAACGCAAGGTCAGTTTGACGTAGAATATTAATTTTCTACCAAGAAATATAAAATAAACCGCCTATTTGGCGGTTTTTCTTTTTTGGCATATTATTCGTATTTATAGTGAAACCCTCGATAAACTGCACAGCCCTTTGTTTTAAAGGGGTTTTTCTGTCAGTATGTCGATTTTTTGTCAGTTATTATGACAACATCGTATATTTTTGTGTTTAATCTGTCATTGTGACTATAATTTTTTAATTTATTAATATGTCGAATCCAAAAATACTTTCTTTTGACAACCTGTCACTTCAGGAATTTGACACGGAAGCCGAATTGATTCCGTTAATGACTCCCGAAGATGAGGAAGAAATGTCTAAAGAAGAACTACCCGCCTCATTACCCATTTTACCACTGCGAAACACAGTTCTCTTTCCGGGTGTTGTTATTCCTATTACCGCCGGAAGGGATAAGTCTATAAAATTGATTAATGAAGCGAATGCCGGCGATAAAATAATTGGCGTTGTTGCCCAAAAAAATGAAGAGATTGAAGATCCTACCAAAAATGATATTCATCAAATCGGAACTGTTGCCCGCATTCTTAGGGTTTTAAAAATGCCCGACGGTAATGTAACTGTTATTCTTCAAGGGAAAAAGCGTTTTGAAGTTGATGCCATAACACATGAAAACCCCTACATGCGAGCTTCAATTCGCGAAGTGGAAGAAAAACGCCCCGGAAAACATGATACCGAGTTCAATACAATTGTGGATTCAATTCGGGATTTGGCCGTGCAGATTATCAAAGAAAGTCCCAATATTCCGACAGAAGCTACTTTTGCAATTCGCAATATTGAAAGTCAGTCGTTTTTAATCAACTTTGTTTCTTCCAATATGAATTTGTCTGTAGATGAAAAACAAAGTCTGCTGCAAATGAATGTATTGAAAGAACGCGCCTTAGAAACACTGCGTTATATGAATATTGAGTTTCAGAAATTAGAACTGAAAAATGATATTCAATCCAAAGTAAGATTTGATTTGGATCAACAGCAACGCGAATATTTCCTGCATCAACAAATGAAAACCATTCAGGAAGAATTGGGTGGAGTTTCCTACGAACAGGAGTTTGAAGAAATGCGTCAGCGTGCTAAAACCAAAAAATGGGACGAGAAAACGCAAAAATATTATGAGAAAGAGTTTGCAAAGTTGCAACGCATGAACCCGCAGGCGCCCGATTTTGGTATTCAGCGTAATTATTTAGAACTGTTTTTGGATTTACCGTGGAATGAGTTTTCCAATGATAATTTTGATTTAAAAAATGCGCAACGTATCTTGGACAGGGATCATTTTGGTTTGGATGATGTAAAAAAACGAATGATAGAGCATTTGGCGGTACTGAAATTGCGCAACGACATGAAATCGCCAATACTCTGTTTAACAGGCCCTCCGGGTGTGGGTAAAACCTCAATCGGGCGCTCTGTAGCCGAAGCGTTGGGTAGGGAATATGTTCGAATTTCATTAGGTGGTTTGCGTGATGAAGCTGAAATTCGAGGCCATCGTAAAACCTATATTGGTGCAATGCCCGGGCGAATTATCCAAAGCATAAAAAAAGCAAAAACCTCCAATCCGGTGTTTATATTAGACGAGATTGATAAATTATCGGTTAGTCATCAAGGAGACCCGTCTTCGGCATTGCTCGAGGTGTTGGATCCGGAACAGAACAAGGAATTTTATGATAATTTCCTGGAAATGGGATATGACTTGTCTAAAGTGATGTTTATTGCAACTTCCAATACGATGAATACAATTCAACCGGCGCTCAAAGACCGTATGGAAGTAATTAAAATGTCGGGCTACACCACAGAAGAAAAAATCGAAATTGCCCGCCAACATTTGTTTCCAAAGCAATTGAAAGAACATGGCTTAACAGCAAAAGACCTTACAATTGGTAAAAAGCAATTTGAAAAAATAATAGAAGGGTATACCCGTGAATCCGGAGTGCGGAATTTGGAACAAAAAATTGCTCAGGTGATTCGCTATGCAGCCAAATCGGTTGCTATGGAAGAAGAATACAATAAAAAACTGACCGATGCGGATATTGAACGTATTTTGGGAGCTCCTAAATTAGAACGTGATAAAGCAGAAGGAAACGAAGTAGCCGGTGTTGTAACCGGTTTGGCTTGGACCTCAGTTGGTGGAGATATTTTATTTATTGAATCATTGATTTCCAAAGGTAAAGGCTCACTAACTTTAACCGGTAATTTAGGTAATGTCATGAAAGAGTCGGCTACCATAGCACTGGAATACATTAAAGCAAACTCCGAATTATTTGGAATTCATCCTGATGTTTTGGCAAACAATAATTTCCACTTACACGTTCCTGAAGGTGCAACCCCTAAAGATGGTCCAAGCGCCGGAATCGCTATGCTTACCTCGTTGGTTTCCTTATTAACCCAACGAAAAGTGAAAAAGGGCATCGCAATGACAGGTGAAATTACGCTTCGCGGAAAAGTTTTGCCGGTTGGCGGAATTAAAGAAAAAATTCTTGCTGCCAAACGCGCCAATATTAAAGAGATTATATTGTGTGCTGAAAATAAGAGCGATATTGATGAAATAAACGCCGATTATCTCACCGGATTAACATTTCACTATGTAAAAGACATGAGCGAAGTAATTGCAGTTGCTGTAACAGATCAAAAGGTCAAAAACGCCAAAAAATTACTTTAAATTTTAAAGCATTAATATAAAAAAAACACGGATTCGACCGTGTTTTTTTATGTTTTCACCTTACGTATAAAAATAATATCTTCGCAATTCCGTTTTATAACCTGATGGCAGACCGGATAATGATAAAAAGCTGCATTTATGTATTCACGTGTTTACTTGCTCTTACTGCTTTTGGGCAGGTGGGAGGGAAGTCTGTATATCAGTTTTTAAACCTGGTAACCTCACCACGTCAATCGGCTTTGGGCGGAAAAGTAATCACGTTTTACGATAATGATGTCAATCAGGGGCATTTTAATCCGGCGTGTATCAATGATGAAATGGATAACCAACTGGCATTAAATTACGGGAGTTTGTATGGCGAAGTAACTTATGGAACAGCTGCTTATGCTTATACGTATGACCGACATGTACAAACTTTTCATGCCGGGGTGAATTATATCAATTACGGTAAATTTGAGGGTTATGATGAATTAGGGCAGCCCACGTCATCATTTACCGGGAGCGATATTTCGTTGTCCTTTGGCTATGCTTATAATATTCCTTTTTCGGATTTTTATGTGGGGGCCAATGCCAAATTTATCAATTCTACTTTAGAGAGTTATTCTTCCTTTGGAGCTGCTGTAGATTTAGGTGTTTTGTTTATTGATACCCGAAATGATGTCAATTGGGCCTTGTCGGTTCGTAATTTGGGAACTCAACTTACCACCTATGCCGGAACACGCGAAAAACTGCCGTTTGAAGTTTTAATTGGGGTATCACAAAAAGTAGAAAATGTGCCGTTGCGTTGGCATTTAACCTTAGAAAATATGCAACAATGGCAAGTTGCATTTACCAATCCCAATAGGGCTGTAAATAGTATTGACGGTTCCTCTACTGAGGAAAAAGTATCGTTTTTCAACAACGCGCTTCGGCATATGATATTTGGAGCCGAATTGTTTCCGGATAAAGGTTTTAATTTACGGTTAGGTTATAATTTCAGAAGAGCTGAGGAACTTAGGATTGTAGAACAACGGAATTTTTCGGGACTATCCTTCGGGTTTGGTTTAAAAATGGGGCGAATGAAGTTTAATTATTCGTATTCCCGCTATACGTTGGCAGCGAATTCAAGTATGTTTGGACTGACCATCGATTTTAATGATGATTATTGATTTGCGTGAGGAATCGGCCTACCAGTTGAGTCCCCGATAAAAAATATAACTATTGAGAAAAATTACCATTGCGATAGACGGCTTTTCATCGACAGGAAAGAGCACCATGGCCAAGCAATTGGCGAAACAGTTGGGTTATGTGTATGTGGACACCGGTGCCATGTATCGTGCTGTTACACTTTTTGCGATGCAGAACGGTTATATAACAGCTGATTATTTTGATCGCCAGAGCCTGATTCAGGCTTTGCCATTCATTCAATTACATTTTGAATTTAATGCGGCTTTAGGGTTCGGCGAAATGTACCTTAACGGAGATAATGTGGAACGCGAAATTCGAACCATCGAAGTTTCCGGATTCGTGAGTCGCATTGCCGAAGTCTCCGAAGTGCGCGCCAAATTGGTTGAGCAGCAGCAAGCCATGGGAAATGAAAAGGGTATTGTGATGGATGGCAGAGATATAGGAACGGTGGTTTTTCCGGAAGCCGAACTGAAACTATTTATCAATGCAAATCCTGAAGTGCGGGCAAAAAGACGGTTTGATGAACTAACGGCTAAAGGTGAAAATGTGTCTTATGAAGAAGTGTTAAAAAACGTTCAAGACCGCGATTATATTGATACACACAGGGAAGACTCGCCTTTGGTTAAAGCTGTTGATGCGGTAGAAATTGATAATTCTTATTTAACGCGAGATGAACAATTAACTGCCGTTTTAGCCTTGGCACATCAAGCGATACATAGCTAAAGTAAAACGTTCTGACAAAATTCTTATATCGACTCACGTTAATTACAACCCACAACCTTTTTTTGCAAATCTCATTTTTAATAGTAGATTTACATTCTGTTTACCTAAAAAATAACTTTCAATTATGAGTTTAAAATTTCGACTAACGATAATGAGTTTTCTCCAGTTTTTTGTTTGGGGAGCATGGCTGATAACCATTGGAGTGTATTGGTTTGAAACGCAAAAATGGAGTGGTGTAGACTTTGGAGCTGCGTTTTCCACGTTAGCATTAGCTTCGATTTTTATGCCGGCTATAACCGGTATTATTGCTGATCGCTGGATGAATGCCGAACGGTTATATGGAATTTTGCAAATAGGATATGGTATTTCACTCTTGTTTTTGCCCGGAGTAGATGATCCAAAAGACTTTTACTGGTATATGTTAATAGCTATGTTTTTCTACATGCCAACGATATCGTTGTCTAATTCAATTGCCTACAATATTCTAAAGAACAATGAATACAATGTGGTAAAAGAATTTCCGCCCATCCGAGTTTGGGGTACAATTGGTTTTATTGTTGCTATGTGGATTACGAATTTATCGGGGTCAAAAGCAAATGGGAACCAATTTATCATTGGAGCTGTGGTAGCAATACTCTTAGGTATTTTTGCTTTTACATTACCCAAATGTCCGCCGCAAAAAACAATTTCGGAAAAGGCTTCCATTTTTGAACAATTAGGTTTGAATGCCTTTAAGCTGTTTGCTAACTCAAAAATGGCGTTGTTCTTCATTTTTTCCTTGTTTCTTGGTGGGGCTTTGCAATTAACCAATATGTATGGGGATGCATTTTTATCTGAATTTAAATTTAACCCATTGTATGAAAAGTCGGCTGTTGTCGAGTATTCTACGCTAATCATGTCTATTTCTCAGATTTCGGAGACCTTATTTATTTTGGCCATTCCTTTCTTCTTAAAACGATTTGGTATTAAGAAAGTAATGTTGATTAGTATGGTAGCCTGGGTATTGCGTTTTGGGTTTTTCTCGTATGGGAATCCTGAGGGATTTGGTTTGATGCTGATTGTAATGTCTAATATTGTTTACGGAATGGCATTTGACTTTTTCAATATATCAGGTTCACTTTTTGTTGAAACCACAACCGATTCGAAAATACGCTCCTCTGCACAAGGATTGTTTATGATGATGACTAATGGTTTTGGCGCCTATCTCGGCGCAAAAGTTAGTGGTTTTGCAATTGATACCTATTTTACGCCAAATGGGGTAAAAGACTGGCACAGCATTTGGTTTTCGTTTGCCGTATACGCTTTGATTATAGCGGTTTTATTTGCTGTTTTATTCAGACACAAACACAATCCGGAAGATGTTGAAACGATAAGTCATTAATATAACTAAAAACTCATATGATAACCAAGCCCGATATTCCTTGAATGTTGGGCTTTTTTTCGTGTAAACTATTTGGTATTAAATAAAAAAGTATTACTTTTGCACACCTTTTGGCGGAAATGGGTTTCTCATTAGGTATCAATCATTTATAACTAACACTGTCGTTGTTTTTATCCGCAACTGTAAACCCAAAAGCACGGCATACAAATTAAAGTATCAGCATGGCTGAATTAAACAAAGAACAACAGGCGTTTCTAAACGAATTTAACTGGCACAATTACGCAGAAGGAATTGATGCTGTAGATGAAAAACAACTTAAAGAATTTGAAGACTTAGTGTCTAAAACATTCATTTCAACTGATCATGAAGAAGTAGTTGAAGGAGTTGTAGTTCGTATTACTGAAAGAGATGCTATTGTTGACATCAACGCAAAATCGGAAGGTGTAATTTCACTTAACGAGTTTCGTTACAATCCAAACCTTAAAGTAGGTGACAAAGTAGAAGTTTTAATCGACGTTCGCGAAGATAAAACAGGACAATTGGTATTGTCACACAAAAAAGCAAGAACTATCAAATCATGGGATCGCGTTATTGCTGCTCACGACAGTGGTGAAATCGTTAACGGTTTTGTAAAATGCAGAACCAAAGGAGGTATGATTGTAGATGTTTTCGGAATTGAAGCATTCTTACCGGGTTCACAAATCGATGTGAAACCTATCCGTGATTACGATGTATATGTGAACAAAATGATGGAGTTTAAAGTAGTTAAAATCAACCACGAATTCAAAAACGTTGTGGTATCTCACAAAGCGTTGATTGAAGCTGACATCGAAGTTCAGAAAAAAGAAATTATTGGTCAACTTGAAAAAGGTCAAGTATTGGAAGGTGTGGTTAAAAACATCACTTCGTATGGTGTATTCATCGACCTTGGAGGTGTTGACGGACTTATCCACATTACAGACCTTTCTTGGTCACGTATCAACCATCCAAGTGAAGTACTTGAATTGGATCAAAAACTAAATGTGGTTATTCTTGATTTTGATGATGAGAAAACAAGAATCCAATTGGGTCTAAAACAACTTCATGCGCACCCTTGGGATGCACTTGGAACTGAACTTCAAGTTGGTGATAAAGTAAAAGGAAAAGTAGTTGTTTTAGCAGATTATGGTGCTTTCATCGAAGTTGCTGAAGGTGTTGAGGGTCTTATCCACGTATCTGAAATGTCTTGGTCTACTCATTTGAGAAGTGCGCAGGATTTCGTTAAAGTGGGTGATGAAGTGGAAGCTGTAATTCTTACTTTAGATCGCGATGAGCGTAAAATGTCATTAGGTATCAAACAACTTACTCAAGATCCTTGGACTGATATTACTGCAAAATATCCTGTAGGTTCTAAACACACCGGAATTGTAAGAAACTTTACTAACTTCGGTATTTTTGTAGAATTAGAAGAAGGTATCGACGGTTTAGTATATATCTCTGATTTGTCTTGGACTAAGAAAATCAAGCACCCGTCTGAGTTTGTTAACGTAGGTGACAAATTAGACGTTGTAGTACTTGAGTTGGATGTAGATGCGCGTAAATTGTCTTTAGGACACAAGCAAACTACTGAAAATCCATGGGATAAACACGAAGATGCTTTTGCAGTGGGTACTGTTCACACCGGTTCTATTGCTGAAATCGTTGACAAAGGAGCTACTGTAAACTTATCTGATGATGTAGTGGCTTTTGTACCTTCTCGTCACCTTGAAAAAGAAGATGGTAAAAAATTGAAAAAAGGAGATACTGCAGAATTCAAAGTGATTGAATTCAATAAAGAATTCAAACGTGTAGTAGCTTCTCATACAGCTATCTTCAGAGAAGAAGAAGACAAAAATGTTAAAGCAGCTGCTGAAGCGGTTGCCACAAACAACGCGCCTGCTTCTACACTTGGTGATAACAACGATATTTTGGCTGGTTTAAAAGCTGAAATGGAGAAAAAAGAGAAAAAGTAATTTTCACTTTTTATAAAAATGAAAACCTCACAGTGATGTGAGGTTTTTTTTATTTCAGAGATAACATTTTTACTTCTTCCGGAGTTAAATCATTTACAACGGCATAGGTTGAAATGTTGGTAATAACCATTTCGTCTAAAATAGCAACTAAATTTCCAAAACTTGATTTTTTAGTAGGTTTGATGATGACAATTGCACCTCGATCTATTCCGTGTAACTCCTGCATCCGACGATTATAATATGATAATTCTTTTCGAATGCTATTTTTTCCGTAGTGTAGTATTTTTGGTTTCTCATGAGGAGAATTGGCAAGCCCATGATAATAAATTACTCTATTACATTCGTCAAGTAATAAAGTTGCAGTCCGATAGTTTTTCATGCCACAATAGGTTCCCATTCCAACATTGCTGTAATGTTTATCAAACATCCCTAAATTCAGTGCTTTAGGCTTAGATAATTCTATCGTTACCATATAAAAAACAATCAGCAAAAAGGAAACACTCACCATTGCCGTTAGGTCTACGCGATGTTGTAACTTCTTACTTCGGGGTTTTACTCTAATGAGGCGGAGTTTTGTAACACAATCATGCATAATTTGAATTTTGATGTTAATATAATATTGATAATCAATCATATAACATCAAAATGCGACAAATATTTTACAGTGGTTAATTTTCTTTAAATTTTCGGTTCCAGATTTCCGAGTTGAAATTTTTGCCCATCATAAAAAAATAATAGGCAACAACACCCACAATCGATTTGAACATAAATAAAAATACAATTAACGAAGGGTATTCAACGGTATGACTCAGTTTTGAAGTAGGGGTGAGCCAAGTAAAAAGCAGACTGATAAATAAGCAAAAAAAGATAAAAGTAATACTGTTTTTAACAGGCCATACCATTAATTTTCGGTACCAAACCAAGTCATTTCCCCATTTGTGTAGTAAATAATAGTATGAATTACCAATTGGCACAAAAAGCAGTGGGTCATCATAATTTTTAAGGTTAAATGCTTTGCTTGGCGCTGCAATTTTAAATCCCTGTAATTGTATACCGTGTTTGGATTCCAGAATTCGAATTTGGGTTATGGCTTCTTCCGGAATGGCATCTTTGAACAAAGAGGCATCCAAAAAGCGTAATCGGTAATCCACACACAATTGTTCAATCACATGAATTGGTATGATTCTATCGGTTTCTAATAAATCAAAATTGAATTTGTTTTCTATTGACGAGGCTTCTTCTGTTTTTAAACGTTTCCTAATACTGTCACGCTCCTCTTCATTTTGAGTAAGAATTGATTTTACATCAGCCAAAATTTCATTTTCAGAATTACTTTTATTCCGTAAATGCAAAACGGTCTTATCAAGTGCAATAGGTTCAAACATAGTGTTTTGTTATAAATGAATTGGAATACTAAAGTAAAAAAATAATTTTTTTGTTCCTTTTGAACAAGTCATAAAAAAACTCCCAAAAAAGGGAGTTTTAAATTTAATCAAACTTGTATCGAATACCTAAGGCAATATCCGGTCCAAAATTATCATCTCTGAAGTCGTCAGAGTTGAAATACAATTCCGGACGAAAATCGAGCGACAACTGAATTGGCACATCAAAATTGTACTCAATTCCGATATCACCGGCACCTAAGAAATACATGCCGTTGTCTTTAAAGCCGTTTACATTGTAATTCCATGAACCAAGTCCACCACCAACACCGGCATACCAGTTAAATCCGCCATCAATGTTCCAAACCCAATGGTACAAACCAACCAATTTGAATGCATCTACGTCGTTGCTGTTTCTCCAACCTAAGTCAAATTCCAAACGGTTGTTGCCGGAAAGACCTCTTTGATACGATACTTCTCCGCCAAATCCGTCATTGTCGCCCAAACGTAATCCTAATGCATTTTTCGAAATGTCTTGCGCCTGTGCTGATGCTAATCCCATTAACATTACAGCTGATAAAATCAGTTTCTTCATAAATTATTGTTTTGTTTATAACGCAAAGATACCTCTGTTAGTGTAAACGAGAAATGATTTTAAATTTTATTAACGTTTCGAAACTGTAGAATTTTTACGGTAATTCAACATTTAATTTTATTTTTGTTAAAAATGAAATAATGTCGGGTAATACTTTTGGCAAACTTTTTAGGTTAACCACTTTTGGTGAATCGCATGGTGAATCGCTTGGCGGGATTATCGATGGTTGTCCTGCGGGCATACAATTGGATTTTGAGGCTATTGCTAAAGAAATGCAACGCAGAAAACCAGGGCAATCGGCCATTGTAACCCAACGCCATGAGTCTGATGAAGTTACTTTTTTATCCGGAATTTTTGAGGGCAAAACTACCGGAACTCCTATTGGATTTGTAATACCTAATACCAATCAAAAATCGGAGGATTATGCCCATTTAAAAGACACATTTCGTCCCAGTCATGCCGATTATGTGTATGAAAAAAAATACGGCATTCGTGATTATAGAGGCGGCGGCAGAAGTTCCGCACGTGAAACTGCCAGTCGGGTGGTGGGTGGAGCCATAGCAAAACAAATTATTCCTCAAATTAAAATTACCGCTTTTGTATCTTCTGTGGGTGATATTTTTATTGACAAACCATATCAGGAACTTGATTTTTCGAAAATTGAACAGCATGATGTTCGTTGTCCTGATTTGGCCACAGCCGAAAAAATGGAAAACTATATCAAAGAAATTCGCAAAGAAGGCGATACGGTTGGCGGAACTATTACCTGTGTCATTCAAAACGTTCCAATTGGTTTGGGTGAACCCGTTTTTGATAAGCTGCATGCCGAATTAGGGAAAGCGATGTTATCGATTAATGCGGTTAAAGGGTTTGAATTCGGTAGTGGATTTTGCGGTGCCAGAATGAAAGGAAGTGCGCATAATGATTATTTTAACCCCGACGGAACTACTCAATCGAATCTTTCCGGTGGAATACAAGGCGGGATTTCGAACGGAATGGATATTTATTTCCGAGTTGCCTTTAAACCGGTTGCAACACTCTTACAGAAACAAAATGTGCTAACCACGGCAGGTACAATTATAGAGCAGCAGGGTAGAGGAAGACACGATCCGTGTGTCGTGCCCCGTGCCGTTCCTATTGTAGAGGCCATGGCAGCTTTGGTCCTTTGCGATTATTTTTTATTGCATAACCTTTATACCCAATAAATGACACATACATTACAGGAAAAAAAATCAATTTGGTCAAACCTTACCGTTCAAATTTTTATAGCACTTATTTTAGGGTTGCTGTTAGGTTTTTTTATAAGAGAAAATTACTCTACTGAGGAAGCCACCGATTTTGCGACCTATATTAAACTTTTGGCCACCATTTTTATTCGTTTGGTGCAAATGATTATAGCGCCATTAGTGTTTACCACTTTGGTTGTAGGGATAGCAAAATTAGGCGATATTAAATCCGTTGGGCGAATTGGAGGTAAAGCTTTAGCATGGTTTTTTACGGCATCGTTTATTTCGCTATTAATAGGAATGTTTTGGGTGAATTATTTTCAACCCGGCGTTGGAATAAATCTAATTGATATTGACCCCACCACAGCTTCCGAAATTACCGATAAAACCCAAGATTTCTCAGCGCAAAAGTTTGTAGAGCATATCATACCAAAGAGTATTTTTGAAGCTATGGCTACTAATGAAATTCTGCAAATTGTTATTTTTTCGATTTTCTTTGGCTTGGCAGCGGCTTCTCTTGGTGATTTTACAAAACCAATAGTTACGGTTTTGGATAAAACATCGCATGTAATTTTGCGCATGGTGAACTATGTTATGAAATTTGCCCCGTTAGGTGTTTTAGGCGCAATGGCTGCGGTTTTTGCAACTAAGGATCCCATCGAACTTTTTAATACCTATGTTGTCTTTTTTGGTTCTTTTTTAACCGGAATTCTAACGCTGTGGGTATTTCTGATGTTGGTAGGTTACATTTTTTTAAAGCGAAGAATGAATGTACTGCTTTCCCGCATTATTAGTCCACTTGCTATAGCTTTCGGCACCACCAGCTCAGAAGCAGTATTTCCTAAACTCACCGAAGAATTGGAGCGTTTTGGAGTAAAAGATAAAATAGTTTCGTTTATGTTACCGCTTGGTTATTCGTTTAACTTGGACGGAAGTATGATGTATATGACTTTTGCAAGTATTTTTATCGCCCAAGCTTCGGGTATGCACTTGGATTTCGGAACGCAAATGACTATGTTGTTGGTGCTAATGCTCACCAGTAAAGGTATTGCAGGTGTTCCCCGAGCCAGTTTAGTGGTTGTTGCAGCTACTTGCGGAATGTTTAAAATACCTGCTGAGGGGATTGCTTTGATATTGCCAATTGACCATTTTTGCGACATGTTCCGAAGTGCTACCAATGTATTGGGTAATGCCTTGGCGACATCTGTAGTAGGGAAATGGGAGGGTGATAAATAAAAACATATAAATAATTAAGTTAAAAATTTTATTTATTTCAGATATGTTTCTATTTTTGAACCTACATACTTAAAAATTTACTTTATGAAAAAACTACTACTTACTGCTTCACTTTTTACTTTGGCTATTGGAAATGCTCAGGTATTAAGAAGTGATGATTTTAATGGGCTTACGCTTGGAGATATAGGAACAGATATCGCAGGAGTTACTCCGGGTCAAGATGGCTGGTTAACATTTTCTACAAATGGTGCTGCACCAACAACGGGTACGAATGCGGCTAATTCAAACTTTCAGATTGTTGCAGCCGGATTTGGTGGCACTCAAGGTGTGATGATCACGGGTTCAGATGGTAACAAAGGAAGCCGATTCCTTTGGAAAGACGGTTTGGCAGCTTTGTTTGATACAAGAACAACCGGAAACGATGTGGCGGAAGTTGAATATGATATGTTTACGGGAGGCGCAACATCAAGTACTGCTCAGTTTGGTGCTCGTTTATACGGTTTAGAAGGAACCACTTCACGCGTTATGAATGGGTTTGTATACAATGCAAATACACGAATTTTACAAGGTGTCAGCTACCTTAATAATGCCGGTACATATGGCACTTACTTAATAACATTACAAACAGGAGGTCTAATATTAGATGCAGATACTTGGTACAGAATAGGATTTTCGTATGACACGGCAACAGGTGAGACAATATGGAAGGCTTCTACCGTTTACACAGGTTTACCTGCTGCAAACTGGGTATCAGGTATGACAGTTGATGAGCTTGATTTAGTAGGAGGTACACCAACTACTAATGCAGCAGTTACTACCTTAACTTTTGATAATTTATCTTTTAGAGCTTCTGCACAAGAAGATTTGTTAGGAACAAATGAAGTTGTTGGTTCAATATCGTCTTTCGATGCTTTTCCTAATCCGGCTAAAGATGTGTTAAATGTTTATTTCGCTCAAGAACAAAATGCAACAATTCAATTAATTGATACTAACGGAAGAGTTGTTAAGCAAGTAACAATGAATGTAACTGAAGGACAAATCAATATTTCTGATTTAAATTCTGGGGTTTACATTATGAATGTTACTTCTGAATTAGGAACTTTCAACAAGAAAATTGTAAAGGAATAAATCCGGATTAATTTTTATTTATCTATAAAGAAAAACGACTAAGTAGCCTTAGTCGTTTTTCTTTTTATTACCACTGTTCATCATCAGTAGTACGATTCCAACAAGTCCAATGATAACAAGTGAAAAAACTCCTATCATCACAAAAGCACCGTTGTCCCATGAGTAAAGTGGCGTGATTAATCGTGTCATATGCATATGTATTGGTTTATGATACGAATTTACAGGAACAAATTAGAATAATTCCTGATAATTATCAGTGTTACAGAAATTTTTTCTGAATCTCAGGGGTAGGGATCCTACAGGCTTCACGCTTTCCATACCACTTGTACCTGTTTTTGGCAACATAATCATAAATATGGTCTTTGAGTGCGTCCGGTAAAAAGCGAAAAAGTAAAATTAGCTTATACAAACCTCCAACCGAATTCAGTATCTTAAAAACAGCTTGCGCTTTATAATAATAAGCTTTGCCGGGTTCGTATAAAATAATACTATCTATGTTTCGTTCTCGAATGGCTAAATAATCAATTAATTGCTGACCTAATTCCGATTGTAATGAAACAAATCGAAATTGATCATCTCGATCCCTGTCAATAATAAAGTTGACTGCGGAGTTACACAAATTGCACACGCCGTCAAAAAGTATTATCTTTTTATCCTGAGGTAAGTTTTCAATTGTTGTCATGTTCACGGCACATATTCTAATTCTTCCACACTCACTTTGGAGGTAAATAACCCATAATTGACAGTGGCTTTATTGCGTTCAATTTTGTCAATAGTTCCAATTGCTTTTCCCTCGGTCATACGTACGCGATCACCAACTTTTAAGACTACTTTAGGTTTTTCAGTTGCTGCTTTTTGCTCTTTGATTTTCTTTTCCTTTTTTTCTTTTCGAATGATTTCTACTTTCTCCTTTACTTCTGCAATTACTTGTTTTTCAATTTTTTCTTTTTCATTTTTCTCCTTTGCAGATAGTTTCTTACGCTTGGAATTCTCAATTTCCACCAGTTTGAGAAATTCTCCAATAAGCAACTTTTTATCTTTGTTATTGAAATATTTTTCGGCAATATCATCAATTTTTTGCCCCATGTAGATTAAGCGCTGGTTGGCATCATATAATTCCTGATAGCGTTCCAATTTCTCCTGAATTCGGGCATTAATGGTCTCCATCTTTTTACTTTCTTCACGTGCTTTCGACTCTTCTTCCTTAAGGTTCAACGAACTTTTTTCAAGTTTCATGCGCTCTTTTTGTAGCGTAGCTATGGTCTTATCAAATCGAATCTTACCTTTTTCAATTTTTTTCTTTGCCCGATTGATTAAGCCAAAAGGTATTCCGTTTTTTTGTGCTACTTCAAAAGTAAACGAACTACCGGCCTGACCCAAAACAAGTTTGTACATGGGTTCTAATGATTTTTCATCAAAAAGCATATTCGCATTGGTGGCAAATGGAAGCTCATTAGCCAAAATTTTTAAATTGGCATAATGGGTTGTAATGATGCCATAGGCTTCACGATGGTAGAACTCTTCTAAAAAGGTTTCGGCCAAAGCACCACCCAATTCGGGATCAGAACCGGTACCAAACTCATCTATAAGAAAAAGTGTTTTCGCATTGCACTTTTTCAGAAAGTGGTTCATGTTCTTGAGGCGGTAACTATAAGTACTTAAATGATTTTCAATAGATTGATTGTCGCCAATATCGGTTAATATTCGATCAAACAAAAAGGTCTCGCTTCGTTCATGAACCGGAATTAATAACCCGCATTGTAGCATAAGTTGCAGTAAACCAATGGTTTTCATCGATATGGTTTTCCCGCCTGCATTAGGTCCTGAAATCACAATTATTCTTTTTTCTGGTGTGAATTCAATGGTTTGCGGATAGGTTATTTCGCCTTTTGCTTTGTTTGTTAAATAAAGAATTGGGTGATAGGCTTCTCGAAAAAATAGCCTTCTCTCGTCGGTTATTGTGGGGAGCAAAGCATTAATTTCATGAGCATAATTTGCCTTGGCTGCAACCACATCAATATCGCTTAAAAATTCCTGATACACATGAAGTAAGGCTACATAGGGACGCAGCTCAGCGGATAATTTTTTAACAATTTTGATGATTTCTTCGCGCTCTTCGTACTCTAAATTATTCAATTCACGCGAGTATTTTAAAGTAGTTTCCGGCTCGATATAGGCAATACTGCCGGTTTTAGAGCCTCCTAAAACACTGCCTTTTACCTTTCGCCTGTACATGGCTAACACAGCCAACACACGTTTATGCTCAATAACGGTTTCGCGAATATCATCCAAATAACCCAATCCGCTGTAATGGCTTAGGGCCTGGCCAAAACTTTGATTTATCTTACCGCGTACAACATTGATATTTCGGCGAATTTCAATTAAATCGGGTGATGCATTGTCTTTGATTTCGCCATATTTATCAACTACCTCATCAATTTTTTGAATAATGATTTTGGTGTATTCAACTGTCGCAGCGTGCTTATACAATTCAGGATAATAATCTTGGAATTTTTTTAAAAAGTGAAGGAGCGTATTTGTGGTTTCTGATAGCGATGCTATTTTACTGAACGCACTAACTTCCAAAAAACTATCCTCGATGGCTAATAATTTCAAATCAGCACTAATATCATCAAAGTAATGATTGGGTAGGGCATTGTTATTGGTGAACGAAGATAAATACTCCGATGTTTGCAGCAAAGACGCCATTAATTGTTCTTTAGCAGCATACGGTTTTATAGCTAATGATTTCGATTTTCCTAATTCGGTATGGCATTTCACCGATACAGTGTGTAGTATGGTGTCAAATTCTAAGTCGGTTAACGTTTTTTTGGATATAGATATCATAGCTTTTATAAGGCTTTTGCCCAAAACAAAATTACAAAGTTTTATCGAACTCACGTAATCTGTTATATTTGATTAAAAATTGAAAACATGAACGTAAAAATACATTCGTCTTGGTTGGAGTTACTTCGTCCGCAGTTTGAAATGGATTATTTTAAGCAACTGGCTGACTTTGTGCGGAATGCTTATCAAACAAGCACGTGTTATCCTAAAGGGAGTCAGGTTTTTGCCGCTTTTGAGCATTGTCATTTCGATGCGGTTAAGGTTG
Organism: Flavobacterium sp.; assembly: GCA_041917555.1. Taxonomy (GTDB): domain Bacteria; phylum Bacteroidota; class Bacteroidia; order Flavobacteriales; family Flavobacteriaceae; genus Flavobacterium. The sequence continues at coordinate 30,287 of JAYRXL010000085.1, forward strand.
TAATTATTGGTCAAGACCCCTATCATGGACCACATCAGGCGAATGGATTGTGTTTTTCGGTGAATGATGGAATTCCTTTTCCGCCTTCGTTGCAAAATATTTTTAAAGAAATTGAGTCGGATTTAGGAAAACCCGTACCCACATCCGGAAACTTAGAGCGCTGGGCAGATCAAGGAGTGCTTTTGTTGAATGCAACGCTGACTGTTCAGGAAAATTTTGCAGGAAGTCACCAAAATAAAGGCTGGGAGCTTTTTACCGATGCTGTGATTCAGGCTGTATCGGAATCAAAAGAAAATGTTGTATTTCTACTTTGGGGCGGTTTTGCTAAAAAGAAGGGAGCTAAAATTGACCGCAAGAAGCATTATGTTCTCGAAACCGGACATCCGTCGCCGTTGAGTGCCAATCGCGGTTTGTGGTTTGGCAATAAGCATTTTAGTAAAACGAATGCGTTTTTAAAATCAAAAGGATTGTCTGAAATAAATTGGTAACTTATAGTAAAAATTCAGCTATCAGTAAAAGGTAAGCGCTCCGAGAATTTCTTCATGCATAAAAGGACCTCCTGGGTATTTGGCTGTGTAATCCATATTTAACCAAATTTGCCCGTATTCATCTATGTGGTAATGCAAACTCTTGCCGTTGGCTTCCTCTTTGAACAATACTTCTTGAATCAGATAATTGATGCGTTCAAAATCTTTTTTAGTGCCAATTAGAATCTCAGGGTAAATATGACCGTCGGTATGGATTAATCGAGGCGTACCTCCAATAGATTTTATACAGGCTGCCATAAGAACTGAATGATCATCACAATCGCCGGAGAGGTATAACAACGACTCCGATGCGGTGGCAATATAATCTTTGTCTTTGGGATCGCTCACATAATTCCATCGAGAATTTATTTCTTTAAATACCGCAAAACACTGAATGAGCGTAAAATAATCGCTATATCCTTTAACTTCCCTGAAGTGTTTGGTAGTTGCCATGATAGCAAAATTGCGTACTTCGGGTTTGTCGTATTCAATGGCTTGAATTATTTTGGCTTTGTTGGGAAAGGGCAAAAGTTTAGAAATGATGATGTTTTGCGGATTCTGACTTTCAGACATGGAATACATCATGTATTTGTAATCATTAAAAACACTTTTAAAACCGTATCCGCCAAATACCGTACCGTACACTAACCCGATTAAATACAAGAACAAGGTAATTAAAGTAATTCGGCGCATTGCTCGCAAAACCAATTGAATACTAACAATCAGAAGTAAAAAAATAAGTATCCTATCCAAATGCCACGGCCAATTAAAGTCGATTACATTTTGGTGGATGATAATAAAAAGCGGAATTGTAATCAGGATGTTAAGGATAAAAATGATAATCATATCCCACGGACTTTTAATCCTGAATTTTTCACGTAGTTTTTGAATATTCAGTTGGGTGGGTGCTATCATTTTTGCAGAAACGAACTAAAGTGTCATCACCATTTCGGCAAAAGTACCTTTTTTATTCATAATTTTTAAAGAGTGCAACTGATTTTGAATTTTGTTTAACACTGATTTAGAAAGCTGTTCTTGAGACCATTCTGTTAGATGTAGCCATTGCAAAATATCAGATGTTTGTTGGTGATATCGCTCTGCTAATACCGTTTCTATTCCGGTTCTACTTTTGAAACGAAGTGTTTCTTGATTTAGTATAGTAAGTATTTTTTTTACCGTTTCGGATTCTTCTAACAAAATTGCATCGCGCACCGCAATAACAAAGCAGGGCCAGGGAGTGGGACAGTCGGCTAAACGACGAAAAATACCTTTGTCCACAATGGGTTTGGTCATAAAGTGTTCCCACATAAAATAATCGGCTTTACCGGCTGTTAAAGCTTCTACGGCACCGTCTAAGGTGTTTACAATTTCAAAGGAGAGTTTATCGGTATTCCATCCTTGATTTTCGGCATTTACATAACTCATAAGATGCGAACCGGAGCCATAGCGTGAAATTGCAACTGTAGCATTTTCCAGTTGGCTTACTTCGTGAAAAGAAGATTGTGCAGCTACATGAATTCCCCATAATAAAGGGGTTTTTACATATACTTGCACAATTTTGGATGGATTGCCGGCTGCAATATCTTTTACAATGCCTTCGGATAAGATGACGGCTATATCGGCGGAACCTTCACGAAGCATTTGGCACATTTTTCCGGTACCTTCCGGTACATCGGTCCAATTTACAGTAATTCCGGCTTTGGAAAATTTACCTTCCTCAATACACAAATGCCACGGGAGATTAAAGTGTTCCGGAACACCTACAATTTGAATTGATTTATTTTTTGAGTTCATACCAATAGCAGGGTAGGTTGTGGTGGTTATAGATTTCGCACTGTGTCATCCCTATTTTTTGCAAAATAGCATTTGATCCGGCATTATCAATATGAGCCGATGCATAAAGCGCCTTGGTTTGAATAGTAGTAAATGCGTAATCACGCCAAAAAAGCGCGGCTTCAAGTCCGTATCCTTTTCGCCAATGTTCTTCCATAAGGCGGTAACCAATATCGTAAAATCGGATATGTCCGTTTTCGGGTTCTTCGGTAATGAATTTGATACCGGACCAACCGATGGGTTCATTAGTATCTTTTAGAAAGGTCATATAGCGTCCGATGCCATTTTGAAGGTATTGATTTTGTACCGATTCGATGATCGGATATACCTGTTCTATGGATGTCAGGTAATCATTACCCAAAAAGCGGTGTACATTGGGATTGCTGTCGAGTTTAAAAAGCGCTTCTGTATCGTCTTTGGTAAAGGGACGAAAATAAAGACGTTCTGTTTGTAAATCAGATATAGTCATAGCCCTGATGGAGGTATTGTTGGAGCCCCCGATAGCCATCGGGGCGACTACCGACAGCAGGAAAAAGCTCCCAAAAATTATTCCGCTAATTTATCGAGCGTATATTCGATTAAGGCATCAACAGCCTTGTAAGGGTCTTCGCTAAAAGTACCGTTGGCGCGATTGGCAATGATTGCATTGAGCGATAAACATTGATGCCCCATGAGTTTCCCAAGTCCGTAAATGGCCCCGGTTTCCATTTCAAGATTGGTCATTCGAATGCCGTTAAACTCAAAACTATCCATTTTGCGGTTGAGTTCCGGATCCTGAATTTCGAGGCGAAGTACACGACCTTGAGGGCCGTAAAAGCCGCCGGCAGTTCCGGTAAAACCTTTAAAAATGGTGTCGCTTTCCAAGCGTTTTTCTAATAATTCACTTCCTTTAATAACATAAGGGCGTCCTTTTTTCAGATCCCAATTGGTTTGTTTGATAAAAGCCTCTTCCATTTCTTTTTCGGAAATGGCATCGATAAGGTAGGAGCGAAGCATGTTATCAAGTCCTAAACCGTATAAACTCATTACAAAACTATCTACAGGGACATCCGCCTGAAGCGAGCCCGAAGTGCCAATTCGAACAATATTGAGCGAAGTAAGTTCTTCTTTTACTTCACGAGTTTTAAGATCGATATTGACAAGCGCATCGAGTTCATTCATGACAATATCAATATTATCCGGTCCGATACCGGATGACATCACCGTAATGCGTTTGCCTTTATAGATTCCGGTTTGTGTTTTGAATTCACGTTTTTGCTGTGAGAACTCGATTTTTGAAAAGTGTTTTGTGATTTTTTCAACACGATTTTGATCGCCCACAAAGATAATATCATGGGCAATGTGTTCCGGAAGTAAGTTTAAATGGTAAACACTACCGTCGGGATTTAGTATTAATTCAGATTCGGCTATCATTTTATTTAGTATTAAAGCAATTTTAGGTGTAAAAAAACCTAAAAGGATTGCACCTACAAAGGTACATAATTACGGGCAAAAGTGGACTTTTTATTGAAACAGATGTAAGATTTAGTTGTAAAAAATATCAACCTCCAACTCGTTTAACTTTAAATCCTTTTTCCTTGAGAATAGTCATTATTTTATCTCTGTAATCACCTTGAAGAATAATCGCACCGTCTTTAAAACTGCCACCTATACTCAATTTGGTTTTAATTTCTTTGGCCAGCAATTTAAAATCTTCATCCGTGCCTTCATACCCTTCAATTAGTGTAGTAGGTTTTCCGTTACGTTTCTCATATTTACAAATCATGGGCTCTTTTTGGATGTAAAGCTCATGAGTAGCATCGTTTGTCACCTCCGGTTCATCAGAGGGTTGATGATCGGGAAAAAGTTTTTGCAGTTGGTCTTTTAAATCCATAGAAGTTTTAAAAAAAACAAATTCCAATGGCCAAATCCTAAAATCTGGAATATTGGAATTTGTTATTATAATTTGATTTTCTTTATTTCTTAATTAAACCCAATTCAACCAAACGTTCGTTGAGGTATTCACCGGCTGTGATGTCGTCGAATTGTTTTGGATTAGATTCGTCAATACATTGCGGAAGACAATCCAAACGCATATCGCTCACCGGATGCATAAAGAACGGGATAGAATAGCGCGAAGTCCCCCATAATTCGCGGGGCGGGTTCACCACCTGGTGGATGGTAGATTTCAGCTTATTATTTGAATGGCGCGATAACATATCACCCACGTTAATCATTAATTCGTCCGGTTGCGCCATGGCGTCAATCCATTCGCCATCGTGATTTTGTACCTGAAGTCCTTTTCCCTGAGCCCCCATCAAAAGGGTAATCAAATTAATATCACCATGCGCTGCGGCACGAACGGCACCGTCTTTAGGCTCATCTGTAATAGGAGGATAATGAATAGGACGCAAAATACTGTTTCCGTCTTTGATATATTGGTCAAAATAAAATTCATCCAAACCAATATAAAGGGCCAAAGCACGTAGCACATAAATCCCTGTTTTTTCCAGCATTTGGTAGGCTTCTTTACCCACAGTATTAAAGTTTGGTAATTCTTCTACCGCTACATTATTTGGGTATTCGCCTTCCCATTTAGAGCCTTCACTCACATATTGACCGAAATGCCAAAATTCTTTTAAATCACCGGCAGAACGCCCTTTGGCATGTTCTTTTCCAAAGGAAACATAACCGCGTTGCCCTCCAATTCCGGGGACTTCATATTTTAATTTTTGTTCCAAAGGAAGGTTGAAAAAATTGCGCACCTCGGTATATAATTCTTCCACTAAGCGATCATCTAAAAAATGACCTTTGAGGGCTACGAATCCTATGTCTTCGTAGGCTTTTCCGATTTCATTTACAAATTTTTGTTTACGTGCCGGATCGTCCGACAGGAAATCACGTAAGTCAACACTTGGAATTTGTTGCATACTACTAAAAAGTTTTTGTTAATAACTAAATCCGGTTTGATAATCAATCAGACTGGAAAAAATCAATGATTGACACAAAAATAGCAAATATTTATTAGCCTGAGTTCAAAGTTATTAACAATTGCACATTTTAACTTCCGGTTTCCGCTATGCCTTCTCCCCAAAATTTATTACTTTTGGTGTCGCAAAAAACAAACACTTCGCTATGAATTTTGACCGCAAAGAATTATCCAATATACAGTTATTGGATTTATATAAAAAGCTACTAAAACCCCGACTTATTGAAGAAAAAATGCTCATTTTGCTGCGTCAGGGTAAAGTTTCCAAATGGTTTTCAGGTATAGGACAAGAAGCTATTTCTGTGGGAATCACGGCTGCTCTTGACAAGGATGAATACATTTTACCAATGCACCGCAATCTGGGTGTTTTTACCGGAAGAGATATTCCGCTACACAAATTATTTTCTCAATGGCAGGGTAAAAAGACCGGTTTTACCAAAGGGCGTGATCGTAGTTTTCACTTTGGAACACAAGAATATAAGATTGTGGGGATGATATCCCATTTAGGACCACAAATGGGTGTGGCCGACGGGATAGCATTAGCAAATAAATTAAGCAATAACGGTAAAGTAACAGCTGTTTTTACCGGTGAAGGTGCTACCAGCGAAGGTGATTTTCATGAAGCGCTTAATATCGCGGCAGTTTGGGATTTGCCGGTGTTGTTTGTGATTGAAAATAACGGGTATGGTTTGTCAACGCCAACCAACGAGCAGTACCGTTGTGAAAACCTTGCAGACAGAGGAGTAGGTTATGGTATGGAAAGCCATATCATAGACGGAAATAATATTTTAGAAGTTTACCACAAAATAACCGACTTAAAATCGTCTTTGGGTGTGAATCCGCGTCCGGTTTTATTAGAGTTCAAAACCTTTCGCATGCGCGGACATGAGGAAGCCAGTGGAACCAAATATGTACCGCAAGAGCTGATGGATATGTGGGCCGTTAAAGATCCGCTGTCCAATTACAAAGATTACCTGATGCAAATTGGTGTCCTTTCGCAGGAGATGGATGACGATTTCAGAACGGCAATTAAGAAAGAAATTGACGAAAATTGGGCCATTACACAAGCCGAACCCGAGGTGGAAGCAGATTTAAGAGAAGAGTTAAATGACATGTATGAAAATTTTGATTATGAAGAAGTTAAACCAACTTCAGAAGTTGAAAACATTCGTGTTATTGACGCCATTTCATCTGCTTTAAGGCAATCGATGGAGCGCCACCCTAATTTAGTGATTATGGGGCAGGATATTGCCGAATATGGCGGCGCATTTAAAATTACGGAAGGATTTGTAGATGCCTTCGGCAAAGAGCGTGTTCGCAATACACCTATTTGTGAAAGTGCTGTGGTTTCTGCGGCTAACGGATTATCAATTAATGGGTACAAAGCTGTTGTCGAAATGCAATTTGCTGATTTTGTATCTTCCGGATTCAATCCTATAGTAAACTTATTGGCTAAACAGCATTACCGTTGGGGCGAAAAATCAGATGTTGTGGTTCGAATGCCATGCGGCGGCGGTACACAAGCCGGTCCGTTCCACTCACAAACTAACGAAGCTTGGTTTACTAAAACACCGGGATTAAAAGTGGTTTATCCGGCATTTCCCTATGATGCTAAAGGTTTGCTTGCCACAGCAATAAACGACCCCAATCCGGTTCTGTTTTTTGAACATAAGTTATTGTACCGTAGTATTTATCAAGATGTTCCAAAGGATTATTTTACTTTACCGTTTGGAAAAGCCGCTGTTTTACGTGAAGGCAGTCAAATTTCTGTAATAACCTTTGGCGCGGGAGTACATTGGGCTATTGAAATTTTAGACAAACATCCCGAAATTTCTGCCGATTTAATAGACTTACGTTCGTTACAACCTTTGGATAGTGAAGCCATTTTTGCTTCGGTTCGCAAAACCGGTAAGGCTATACTCTTACAAGAAGATACGTTGTTTGGGGGCATAGCATCAGATATTTCATCTCTCATAATGGAACACTGCTTTGCGTACTTAGACGGTCCTGTGCGAAGAATAGGCAGTATCGAAACGGCTATTCCTTTTGTGAAAGCCCTTGAAGATCAATATTTGCCTAAAAACAGATTTGAAAAAGAGCTTATCGATTTGGTAGCGTATTAAAAAATAGGTATATTTGTTGTCATCACCTTTACTGATGGTGATTAATTAACTACAATGATTTTACATAAAAGAGCCTCAAAAGGGCTCTTTTTTTTATGGAATGATTCTTGTGACACAGTAACCTAAATTCACGCCATGAAAAGAATCTGCCTTTTATTTCTTTTTGCTTTTGTAGCTTGTAACCAAGCCTCTAAAGAAAATTCTGCAAACGAATTAGCTGCACAGAAAACTGTGGCAATACAACCGTATGATCAAGTTAGTAAGGCCGAGATTGACACCCTCGCTAAGGCAGTCGCTGATTTTTATAATCTAAAGGTAATTATTCTGCCAAAAAGTAAGCTGCCAAAAACCGCATTTGTCACCATCAAAACGCCGCGTTTCAGAGCGGATAGTATTATTCGCTATCAAAACCGAATTATCCCGAAAAATGCAGATTATCTTTTAGGAATAACCCATAAGGATATCTCCGTTACCAAAACCAATGAAGACGGCACCATTAAAGAACCGAAATGGAAGTATGCCGATTTTGGAATCATGGGATTGGCCTATCGACCGGGAAGAAGTGCCATCGTTTCAAATTACCGTCTCAAACACGCTAATCCCAAAGTGGTACTGGAAAGGTTTAAAAAAGTAGCTATTCATGAATTTGGTCATAATTTGGGACTGCCACATTGCCCAAACTCGCACTGTGTAATGACCAGCGCCAACGAAAAAGTGTCCACCATTGATGATGAAAAAATGGAATTATGCAGCAATTGTAAATTGCTTTTGCATTGGGATTAAAGTAGTCGTTTTACCAAATAGTAAACCACTATAAATACGATTATAGTACCAAAACATCCAAAACGACTTTTTTTTGCCGCAAAAAAAGCAACAAAAAAGGCAACTAAGTTTTTCATTTTCAGTTCTTTTTGGGTTCAAATATACTTTTTTTAGTTAAAACTGCCAAAGGAATTACTATTCCAATGCAACTAAACCGTACAATGAAACCAACCATGACGAAAGTGTAATTGCGATAAAAAACGCAACAATCCATGCCAAATAACGTAAGTTTCTATAGCGAACAACGCTTTAGTAAATTTGAGTAAAGAACCAAAAAGCGTTATCGTGTATCAATAATTTCCGCTAACTAAAGCACCGCCTATAGGGGCTCTGGCTTCGAGTCCGAGTTTTTTCATCATTTCGTAAGTCGTACACACCGCAGCAGATGTTACCGGTATGCCACATTCAGACTGGATTAAATCGATGGCTTCTAACGATGGCATTTGCACACAGGCCGAAGCAACCAAAACATCAACACCTGTCAAATCCAGTTGTTTGTAAATATTGAGCAAATTCATAGGATCCTGCGCGGCAACTTCAAGGTTATCAGGAATTTCCAAAGCAATACTTTCCTTAACTTTAATTCCTTGGTGTTCAATATAATCAACAACTTTATCGGTGAGTGGTCGCATATAAGGCGTTATAATCGAAATTTGTTTGGCGCCAAGCACTTTCAAACCGTTTATCAATGCTCCTGCCGATGTGACGATAGGAGTTGGAAAACTGTTGGCAATGGTTTCCTGATGCAAATTGACTTCCGATACGCAATGATACCCCCTGCCCATACTCATAATAGCCACCAAACAGGCATATCCCATCACATCAACTTGCGCGTCAGATAGCTCAACAGCACATTTTAAACTCATGGCATCCATGGCTTGCAATTCTTCTTGGGTCACTTTTTTCATTCGCATTCGACTGCTATGAAACGTAAACCGCTCCGGTAAAATAGTTTCGCGTGATCTAAAAATAGCCGGAATTTCGGTTTCCATCGTGACATTCGATGAGGGTACAATTTGGCCTATTCTAAACTTATTTTTCATGTTGAGTTACGATAATCGCATTGTTAAACAGTTGGGCGTTACCCCATGCACAAATTACTTTTGCGCTTTGGGTCGGGCTATCCGCGGTGCACGGCACCCGGCTGCTATCCCTAACGCATGATATTCGTTATTTAGAAATTTCTTTTACAGTATTCACAATCGTTCCAATTCCTTCCACAGTGGCTTCAATAACATCACCATCGTAAAGCCATTCCTGAGGATCACGTCCGGCACCAACACCCGCCGGGGTTCCGGTTGCGATAATATCGCCGGGTTCCAGGGTAAAAACGGTACTCAAATCCTCTACCAAATCGTTGATGTTAAACAACATGAATTTAGTATTGGAATTTTGTTTTTCTATTCCGTTTACTTTGAGTGATAAATTCAGGTTATGCGGATTTTCAATTTCGTCTTTAGTGAGTAATAAAGGACCCATTGGGGCGAATGTATCTTGCCCTTTTGATACAATCCATTGGCCTTCCCGACGGCAATCACGCGCAGAAATGTCGTTAATCACCGTGTAACCAAATACATAATCGAAAGCTTCTGCTTTGGGTACATATTTACCTTTTTTTCCGATGACTACTGCCAATTCCACTTCCCAATCCAATTGCGAGGTCAGTTTGGTGTTTTTAATAATTTCGGTATTGGTTGCTGTAACCGTTGTAGGCGGCTTTGAAAAAATGATAGGTTTTTGAGGTAATTTACCGGTAGTATCAAGCGTTCGCGCACTTTCGGCCACATGCTCGGTATAATTCAATCCAATTCCGATAATGTTTTTGCGCGGTTTGGGAATGGGAGCTAAAAAAACTACTTCTTCTGGTTCGTAAGCAATTTCATCAAAAAAAGAAGGCTCGGTTTCGGCTACCATATCATTCAGTTCTTCCACGATATCCATCCCCATATCAATCAAATCAAGCATATCATTAGGTAAAGGAAAGTTGGAAATTTCGCCAAAATCTTCCATATCAATAATTTTTCCGTTATGAAGGAAGCCTAATCGCGGTTCACTATTTTCGTAAGAATAGGTGAGTAATTTCATGATTTAGTTGGTGTTAGATGCATTTTTTTCGGATAAGCCCAGGTTGTACCAGTCGATTTTTCGGGAATAGTACATTACCAGTGCTAAAATACTAAATATACCGATACTTCCAATCAAGAGTGCCAAATCCTGAAGTTGGATTATTACAAAGATAAACGTATACAAAATGAGTAAAATGCCCCCAATAAGATACATGAGTTTGGTCGATTTTAGAATGGCTTTCACATAACCGGCAATAAGCAGGAGTGTTGCAACAGCCGACAGTATATAAGCCAAATTAAAATTCATATGTTCAGATAGCGAAAGTAAAAGCGTAAAGAATACCAACAAGGCTATTCCCACTAATATGTATTGGATAGGGTGAATAAATACTTTGTTGAGTACTTCGATAAAGAAAAATACCAAAAAAGTAAAACCAATAAATAACAACGCATAACGAATGGAGCGGAATGCCTTTTGGTAATTGTCTACCGGCAGAATCAAATCAATACCAAAAGCGGATTCATTTAAACTGTGTTTGTTTCCAATCCAGGATTGCGGAAAATTGCGATTGAGGTGCAGTACATTCCAGTTGGCCGAAAACCCTTTCTCACTTACCTGACGTTTATCGGGTAAAAAAGCGCCGTTAAAACTCGGATTACTCCAAACCGAATTCATATTGACATCGGTTACTTTACCAACAGGTGTAAAATAGAGTAACTGACTTCCTTTCAGATCCAAATCGAATGAAAAGGAATACCGTGTACTATCACTATAGGCTAAATTTACAGGAGCGTTAATTCCGCTTTGGGTGATATCGGTTGAGGTTACACCGGGATTAAAGGAGGCGGTTTTGGTATTCCACTTGAGGTTGATTTGTTTCTCGATACCGCGCAAATCATTTATTCCCAATGTAAGCACTGCTTTGTCAAACAAGATATCTTTTTCCGGAATTTCAAATTCTGAGAACTTCATTTCGCTGAAATTCCCGCTTAGGTTAATTTTGGAATTGTACACCACAATCTCATAAATGCCTCTGTTGCGTTGTTCCGGATTGAGTTTTCCGCTTACTTTAAGTTCGGTGGGTAAAAAATGGATATACTCTTTTACTTTAACCAATTTTGTCACGGTATCTTTTCCTTTTTTGGAAGTCTCTTTGATGTAGCGATAATACGGCACCGAAACAAAAGGACCTGTTAAGGTTTGTTGATTAGCCCATTTGGAGCTTACTTCATTGATGGCTTGATTTTGCGTGTTTTGCCTTTCAAATATAAGTCCTTCAATCATTGAAGTAGGTATCAACAATAGTAACATGATAAAAAGGATAGTTCCTAATTTAAAGTAAATGTTGGTTTTGAGCGATTTCATGGCATGATGTGTTTAAAAAATAGTTGTGTATTATAGCCCCGATGGAACCCTTTGTGAAGCCCGCCCTGCAAGGGAGGCGACGGGTGACAGCGGGACGAAATGTGTTAGTAGCGGAGGCGTTTGCTACCCAAACAACTGATGCCCTCCATTTTCGGTATACACACGGTCTTGGTAGAGTCCGAGGCCTTCAATAACAGGCAAATCGTTGAAATGAAACAAGCAAACATCTTCCGTGTCGGAGGCGTTATGGTGTTCGTGCCAAGCCCAGGAAGGAACGCAAAAAATATCGCGTTCTTTCCAGTCGAAACGTTGACCGTTTATGATTGAAAATCCTTTTCCTTTGGCGCATTGGTACACAAAAGAACCTGTATGACGATGGGCTTTGCCCTTGAACCCGGCCGGCAATAATTGCATTGAAGCACTCATGGTTTGCATGACATAGCCACCGGTAAGCGGATTGGAATAACGCATGTGAATTCCGTCAAATACATCGGGTGTATTCACTTTTTGGGCTTCCAAGAGCGCCGGATAAACGCTACTCCACGAAAACTTAAACAGCGGGGAATAGGGTTTGTCCCAAACGGTATCCGCCGGAATGAGTCCGCTGCCGCTGTAAGTCATTGGCGAATGGTTGATAGGGAAATCCAAAGGTTGTTTGCCGTCAAAGACTGCATAATCGTTGGCTTCGAGCGCATTAACCAAAGGAATATCGAGGCCATCCTGCCATATACAAGTTTGTCCGTCGGGTTCAACGCCGTGTTCGTGCCAAGCCGAATTTGGCGTAATAACAAAGTCGTTGACCTCCAACATTATTTTATTGCCGTCAACAACGGTATAGCCTTTACTGCCTTCCATTATAAAGCGTAGGGCAGAGGCCCGGTGTCGATGGGCAGAGGTAAACTCACCCGGACGCGTAATTTGGATACCGGTGTAAAGCAAACCTACCGCGGCAGATACATCGCGGCGTTTGTCATTGACCAAATAGACCACGCGGCGACCGGCTTGTTCCGGTGTGACCAATTCGGATGATTTGATAACTAAATCACGTAAGTCTTCGTATTTCCATAGCATTGGGATAGAATTTGGGCGAGGTTCCCAAGGTTCGATATCGTTGGCAACAGTCCAAAGTGCACCGGCACCAAGCGATTCCAATTGTTTATAGTATGCTTCAAGTTCAGGTGAATCTTGAACACGAGCTCTTCCGTATACGTCGTCTGAAAAGTTGTTTGTTTCCATTTTTTTATTTTTAAACTCCGACAGAGTTTTGAACTCTGTCGGAGTTGGCTGTACTTTTTATTCGACTATAAATTTAGTAATTTCATTTAAATTTTGAGTTGTATTGTGGTAATCTAAAAAGTCTACTTTTGTGCCATATAAATTAATAACATCATCTCTTTTTAGTTTTGTTGGTTTATCGGATACAATTGACTCAAACGATGACCAAGGATATAAACTCATTTGTTTAACAAAACCGTGTTGAACAGGATTGTTATGAATGTAATAAATAACATTTTGCAAATATTTTTCAGAGGTTATTAATTTACGCTCAAATGGTTTTTCAAACAAACCTCCAGTTCTATTAAATTTTTTATTTATTGCCTGAGTGTAAGCATTAAATAAAATTCCAAATTGTTTTGAGGGTTCAATTTTTTTTGGTTTTTCAATAGTTGAATATTCTAATTTTGAGTAATCAATTTCATCATCTAATTTAGTATATACCAAAATATGAAAATGATTTTTCAACAAACACCATGCAAAGGTTTCAGCTATTGGCGTTATATATTTATCATAAAGTTTTAAAAAATAATAATAACTATCGGAATCAAAAAAAACATCAATACCATTATTCCCCCGATTGTAAATGTGGTAATAATTTCCTTTTTCAAGAGGTATTGGCTTGTAATTTTTCATTTTTACTTGACTATATCAACTCCGACAGAGTTCAAAACTCTGTCGGAGTTATTTAGTAATTAGGAACTATTTTTTATTAAACTCCTCATGATTATCTACAAACGTGATTTTTCGGGTGGGAGCGGTATTCACTCTTAAATCGAAAATATCAAATCTATTGTAATGTCCGAGAATATCGTGCATTTGTTTGGGTTGGATACATTTTTCCAAATCGATATCGGCATATATTATTCCTTCATCGTCAATCAGGGGTTGTCCGATTACGGCACCATTAGGACCAATAAACCCGGAAAAAGCGGCCTCTTTTCGCTCAGCCAATTCTTCAATTTGTGGCGCTTCGGGTTTTAGGATGTCAACAATTTCCTTTGAAATGGTCGAACACGAAACAATGGTAAACAGTTTGCCTTCAAATGAATGTGCAGCAGCCCTGATTTTAATTGCTTCAGCCATATTGTAATCGGGTGGAGCAGTAGGCAGCGAAATATAATTGGCTATATGCACTAATTCGCCTTGCGCCAATAAGGTAAAACGCGCCAAAGTATTGGTGTTTTCCCCACAGGCTAAGGTTCCGATTGGTCCAACTTCGGTATTGTATACTTTTAAAGAAGCGCCATCACCACTGGTCCATGTAAGTTTTTCGGCCCAAGTGGGGACTAACTTCCGATGTTTTCCGATTAGATTTCCGTGGTTGTCTATAATTAGATTAGTGTTATAGATTTCGCCATAACTGTCGCCACGTTCATTAATTCCGATGACAATATGAATATTGTTTTCTTTGGCCGCTTGAAACAAAGGCTGCATAGAAGCATCGGTTACGGCAACTGCATTTTTATACAATTGTTCGTACCACTTACTGCCTTGAACCGGAGTCATGACCCAATTCCAATACGGGTAACCCGCTACAAATACTTCGGGAAAAGCAATGAGTTGAGCCCCGTTTTGATGGGCTTCTTTACAAAAAGAAATGGCTTTGTCAATGGTTTTCTCTACATTGAGAAAAACCGGTGAAGTTTGAACGGTTGCGGCTTTGAATTTTTTGAAGTTCATTTTATTATTTTAAATTTTGAATTTTAAATTATAAATGAAGTAATTTTTTTCTTCATTTCCTCTCTAAAAGGTTCAGCTTTGATGCTTTGACGATCTTCTTGAATTTTTACGTTTACTAAAGTCACTTCGCCTTCCAAAACGGTTTGGTTATTTTGATTAGAGAATTGAAATCCACAAACAATAGAAGATGTTTTTAGCTCATTTACCCAAAGTTGCTTTGTTATCACTTCCCCAATTCGTGCGGCATTTTTGAATTGCACTTTTAAATCCACTGTTGGGATTCCGTTGTTTTCATGCATTTTTGAAAAAGGTCGTTCTAAGGCTTCTTCAAACCAATCTTCAACCAAATCATTGAGCATTTCCAGAAAACGAGGATAGAAGACTATTCCAGCATAATCGATATGTTTGAAACGGATTTTTTCGGGTTTGATGAATGGTTGGTTCATTATTGTTTGATGAATTTAGATTGGTATTTAATATCTCCAGAAAATGCTTGGAGGAAATACACTCCAGCAGATAAATTTTCAATGCTAGTTTGAGTTGTGTTTTCTGATTGCTTCAGAATTATTTTTCCGGTTAAATCTGAAACGGTAATAGTATCAAAAGTGATATTGCTTGGAGTTTGAAGGTTGATTAGATTAGTAGCTGGGTTGGGATAAATGATTAAGTTTTCTTGTTGGAAAGTTGAATTTGATAACTGCTCTGGGGAAAGTTTAACTAACCAAAAATCAGAAAACCCAAAATTTTGCAAAACATCTCCATTTGTTGAATTTGTATCACCAGCAATTATATATCCGTTATCAGAGGTTTTTTTTACGCAATAAGCAAAATCACTGTTGGTTCCTCCTAATAGCTTTTGCCATAGAAAGTTTCCTGAATGATCAATTTTTGTAAGCCAAATGTCATAATTTCCATGATTATTTGAAAAATTATTATTTGTTGAGTCAGAATAACCAATAAATATATATCCTCCGTCAGCATCAATTTGAATGGAATAATTAGTATCAATACCATTTCCACCATAAGTATTTTGCCATTCTATTGTTCCTGAAGGACTTAGTTTTGCAATTATTGCATTACTATTCGATGATAAATTAGTAGTTCCTGATAAAATGTAACCAAAATCATTTGTTTGAATTATACCATAACCATAGTCATTAGAAGCACTTCCAACTGATTTTTCCCATTCAATAACCCCTGAAGGATTTATTTTTAGAATCCAAATATCATTAGCACCAATATGTGACATACTATCTCCATCAGATGAAATAGAAAATCCAATTAAAATATACCCTCCATCATTAGTCTGCTGTATCTTTTCACCAACATCACCTCCAGAACCGCCATAATTATTTTGCCATTCAATATTCCCACTAGAAGACAATTTCAATACCCAATAATCACTGAAACCATGATTTCCTGTTAAATTACCATTATTAGAAGATGTCTGGCCAATAACAGCATAACCTCCGTCATTAGTTTGAATAGCGTCTAGAGCTAAATCATCACCAGTTCCTCCATAATTTTTTTGCCAAACAATATCACCAATACTATTTAATTTTAATATCAAAAAATCATTATTTCCGTGATTAGTTGAGTAAGCTCCATTGTTTGATTTTGAATATCCTGACAATATGAAGCCTTGGTCACTAGTTTGCTGAATGGAATTTATAAACTCTGAGTTAAAGCCACCATAGGTTTTTTGCCATTCCATAATTCCTGACGAGTTGGTTTTTATGATTAAAAAATCACCATTTCCAAACGATTGTGTCACATTTCCATCATTTGAAGATGTATTACCAACAACAACATAGCCACCATCAGAGGTTTGAACAACATATCTGGCATAGTCATAATTGGAACCTCCAAACGATTTTTGCCATTCAATATAAGGAGCTTGTGCAAAACAATTAATTGCAAATAATAAGATTATCATTTGTTTCATAATTTCACAATTTTAAAATCGTTCCACATTAGCTTTCTTCCAAAAGTACAAAAAATCTTTGGGAACTGTATGCTCCTGCAATAAACAACCGGTCTGGAGTTCCGGAAATGTTTGTGCAAACGTTTCAACAACATTGCGTTCAACGCGAGTTGTTACTACATCTCGAGTGACCTCATCAGGGTGTTTCAGTCCGGCAGAAG
This sequence comes from Flavobacterium sp., assembly GCA_041917555.1. Taxonomy (GTDB): domain Bacteria; phylum Bacteroidota; class Bacteroidia; order Flavobacteriales; family Flavobacteriaceae; genus Flavobacterium. The sequence goes on from JAYRXL010000085.1 coordinate 47,095, forward strand.
CCATGAGTTCGACGGCACTTTTCACTGTTTCGTGCTGATAGCGGGCTACGCGTGTGCTCTTTTCTTCAGGCACTAAACCTTTGGTTAATTTAGGGTTTTGTGTGGCAATACCGGTTGGACATGTATTGGCGTGGCATTCTAAGGCTTGAATGCACCCTAATGCGAACATCATTCCTCGAGCCGAATTGCATAAATCGGCCCCTATGGAAAGGCATCGCACAATATCAAAACCCGAAATTACTTTTCCGCTGGCAATGATTTTGATTTCTTCTTTAAGGCCAAATCCGTTCAAACAATCATAAACAAAAGCCAATGCATCTCGAAGCGGCATGCCTACATGATCAGAGTATTCCGGAGGGGCTGCTCCGGTTCCGCCTTCGCCGCCATCAACGGTAATAAAATCCAAATAGGTTTTGGTTTCAACCATGGCTTTGCAAATCGAAATAAATTCAGATTTATTACCAATACATATTTTAATACCAATAGGTTTGCCGCCTGAATGACTACGCAATAATTTTACAAAATCTATAAGTTCCAAAGGTGTTGTAAATGCCGAGTGGGTGGGAGGGGAGACAATATCTTTTCCTTTTGAGACCAAACGAATAGCGGCGATTTCATCGGTTACCTTTTCTTTTGGCAAAATGCCGCCATGACCCGGTTTGGCTCCTTGAGAGAATTTGATTTCAATCATTTTTACATTATCCAACTGCGCTCTTTTTTCAAATTCGGTAACCGAAAAATTACCATTTTCGTCTCGCGTACTAAAATAACCGGTACCAATATTCCAAACAACGTCGCCACCTTCTTGTAAATGATAAGGCGATAATCCTCCTTCGCCTGTATTGTGGAAAAAACCGCCTTGCTTGGCACCCGAATTTAAGGCTAAAATGGCATTCTTGCTCAACGAACCGTAGCTCATGGCACTGATATTAAACAAGCTGGCGTTGTAGGGTTTTTGGCATTGTGAGGAGCCTATTTTTACTCTTGGATTTTCATTTGTTTGGCTAAACGGAATAGCTTTCATGCTATGGTTTATCCATTCATAACCCACATCATAAACATTGAGTTGTGTGCCAAAAGGCTTGGTCGATGTTTCTTTTTTACTGCGTTGATACACCATGCTACGTTGCAGGCGGTCAAATGGTTTTCCTTCGGTGTCGGTTTCTATAAAATACTGGCGCATTTCGGGTCCGAGTTCTTCCAAAAGATAACGCATACGACCCAATAATGGAAAATTACGCCGAATGGTATGACGTGACTGGTACATATCATACAATCCCATACCGATAAGCGGAATAAAAATGGCAAAAAGGAAACAAAATTTCCAATTTACATAAGTGAGAATACTGGTTATAGATACTAAAGTTATCGCAAAAATGACAAATACTTTTCTCATTGTTGTTTTAGTTTAAAACGTTGAATTTTTCCGGTCTCGGTTTTGGGCAGGCTTTCGACAAAATAAATAACTCGTGGGTATTTATAAGGCGCTGCTACTTCTTTGAACCAGTGTTGAATATGATTCTTCATCGGTTCTGAAGCTTTAGATAAATCTTTCAGTACAATATAAGCACAAACCAACATACCGCGCTCAATATCCGGCATACCAACTACAGCACATTCGGCAATATCAGCATGGGTAAGTAACACGCTTTCTACTTCGATGGCGGCAATATTGTAGCCCGACGAAATAATCATATCATCCCCACGCGCTACAAACCAAAAATAGCCTTCCTCATCTTTACGAAATATATCACCCGTAATGTTCCAGCCGTTTTGAACATACTCGTTTTGCTTTTCTTCTCGATTGAGGTATTTGCAACCGGTAATGCCGCGTACAGCCAAACGTCCGGGTTCTCCTGACGTAACTTCATTGCCGTTTGCATCTATAATTTTAGCTTCGTAGCCCGTTATGGCAACACCTGTGGTACCCGGTTTCATTGTTTCTTCATTGGAAGAAATGAAGATGTGCAGCATTTCGGTGGCTCCAATGCCGTCAATAATTTTGAGTCCGGTGGCTTCATACCAATCTTGCCAAACTTTCAAAGGTAAGGTTTCGCCTGCCGAAACACATTTGCGCAAAGAAGTAATCGTATAATCCTTCACTTTTCCGGTGATAACGCGCCAAGCTGTTGGAGCCGTGAAACAAATTGTTATTTTATGGTCTTGTATGGCTTGTAGTAACAAATCGGGAGATGGTTTTTCGATTAAAAACGTGGAGGCACCAAAATAAAGCGGAAACAACACAAGGCCACCTAATCCAAATGTAAATCCGATTGGCGGACTTCCGGTAAAAATATCAGCAGCGGTTGGTTGAAGCGAATAAACGGGAAAGGCTTCACAAATATTGAGAATATCTTTGTGGTAATGTGAGGTCATTTTGGGCAAACCGGTCGTGCCGGAAGTAAAACCTATTAACGCAATACTTTCGGCATGTGAATGATAGTTGTCGAAAATGGTATTTTGGTTTTGCATTAACGATTCCAATTGTGAATTTCCATAGTAACAAACCGATTTTAACTTATCGCTTTTGACCAAATGCATTTCTTCTTCAAGTTCTTTATCGCAAAAGGCATGAGTGATTTCGGCACATTCTATAATTGTTGTAAGTTCTTTTGCACGTAACAAAGGCATCGTTGCTACGACTATACCTCCGGCTTTTAAAATAGCAAACCAACAAGCAACCATCATTGGGTTATTGGCAGAGCGGATAAGAACCCGATTGCCCGATTGCAATCCGAGGTCGTTAACCAAAACATGCGCAATCTGATTGCTTTTGTCAAAAAGATCTTGATAAGTCCACGTTTCTTCAAATGTTCTGATACAGGGTAAATGACCTCTGCCTTCTCGAATATGGATGTCCAGTAAACGATCTACACAGTTGAGCATTTCCGGACGTTGGAATTGTGGCAAATCACAAAAACTAATTTCCGGCATTAAGTCGGGTGACGGAAGATGGTCATGCGCAAACGAATCGGTATAATGTTTCATGACAAATTAGGTGAGTTTATTGGTTTAGAAAAAGTTGTATTTCTGAATAATAGATGGTAGTAGAATCCAGCCATCCGTAATGCCCGCAATTTTCCAGCAAAACCAGTTTTGCGTTGCCAAAACTTTCAGCAATTTCTTCGGCGGTTTTTACAGAAATAATATCGTTCTTTCCTTGAAGGATTAAAACGGGTAGGGTGTGATCAACAAATTTTTTATAATAATCAAATGGCATTGCTCTCAGATTAGCGAATACTAATCCGTTTATGGTGAAATTTACCTGTAACAAGCGTTGGGCAATTTTTGGAGCATACGATTTGTCAAATACATAGGCTTTGGCCAAATGACGCGCTCGGCCTGTCATGGTAACTTTTGTGGTATCGCCCAAAGCAATTTTTTCATTATAATACTGTAAACTATCTGCATCAGTTTTGGATAAATTTGCCTGAATGCGTTGCTGAACATCCTGCATAAAATTAAGAGTTACGCCTCCTGAGGCTGAAAAAATTAATTTTTCTACAGAAACCGGGTATTTTGCATAATAATGAGTGGCCATTATCCCGCCGAATGATTGCCCAAATACGGTCCATTTATCAATTTTGAGAAATTGGCGGATTAACTCAATATCCTCTGCCATTGCGTCTAGGGTGATGGTTTTTTCTGAAATTTCACTTAGTAATGATTGTCCCGTTCCGCGTTGGTCAAACAAAATAGATTGAAATCCCAACTTGGCAAGTTTTTCAGCTACTGTTTGAAATCCTTCACAATTCATACCCGGACCACCATTGATAATTAAAACGGGTTTTCCTTTCCCGTAAACCACAAAATGCAGCATTCCGTTTTTGGTTTTTAGGTATTGGTGTTCTTGTGAAAAAACAACTGTTGCGAAGAAGAAAAAGAATACTACAATTTTTCTCATTGGTCTTGACTAAAGGGTCATTTCGGTAACTATAATTTAAACTTGTAAAACCACAAAAAGGATAGATTTTACTAATTTTTCTTATTGCTTACAGGTTTAAGTTCTTTTTTCATTTGTTCGGTTTGTTTGCGTTCCGTTGCTAACAGAGGGTATAAATGCGTGGTTCCGGCAACATACGATTTATCAATGTCATCGGTTTTGACATTTTCGTATGCTTGCGCTCTTCGAACAAAATAAGGGTCAAGTAATAAAGGCCTGCCTAATGCAACTATATCGGCTCGTCCACTTAAGATGATGGTATTAATTTGATCGATATTTTGAATGTATCCGGCTGTTATGGCAGGGATAGAAACCGTATTTTTTATGGCATCTGAAAATGGCGTTTGCCACATGCGACCGATTTGAGGCTTTTGATAGGAAACTGTATTGCCCGTAGATACATTAATACAGTCAGCACCTGCAGCCTTGAAAGCATTTGCAATCAAAACAGCATCATCAATTGTTATTCCGCCTTCCGCCCAATCTGTTGCCGAAATGCGAACCGACATTGGTTTGTCTTTCGGAAAAACAGCTCTCATTTCCGTAAAAACGCGTAACGGGAATCTTAAACGATTTTCAATTGAACCGCCATAATGATCCGTGCGTTTGTTGGTTAATGGCGATAGGAAAGAAGCTAATAAAAATCCGTGATGCGCTTGCAATTCTATCATATCGAAACCTGCTTTTTCAGCATTTTGTGTTGCCTGTACAAATTGCTTACAGACTTCGTCCATGTCGTAATCATTCATCTCTTTTGGAATGGGCATCTGTTCGTTAAAGCGAATAGGTGATGCAGCTATCAGTTCCCAAGGGGTATCGATTGGCGAAGAACTACCTTCCCATGGTTTCTTCATGGCGCCTTTTGGACCGGAATGACCTAATTGAATCGCTGTTTTGGCAGCGGAATATTTATGTGTAAAATCATTAATTTCTTTCCATTTAATTAATTGATTTTCATTATAAATACCAGCACAACCTAAAGTAATACGTCCGGTTTCAGAAACAGCTGTCATTTCTGTAATTAGCAAACCGATACCTCCCAAAGCTCGGGAGGTGTAATGCTGAAAATGCCATTCGTTAACCAAACCGTTTGCAGCCTTATATTGCCCCATTGGCGCCATAGCAATACGGTTAACCAATTCAAGAGTTCGCAATTTAAACGGACTAAAAGCAGCAGGACGCTCCGAACTATTACTATTAAATTCAAGTAGAACTTTATCGGTAAACGATTTATCACGTATGCGAAGGTTTTCGAACGTCACTTTTTTAGAACGCGTCATACAACCGAATGCAAATTGATAAAAAGGGTGATGCCTATGGCGATCCATGTTTTCAAACCAATCTAACGAAACAAGTGCCGCATGTTGTATCATTTCGACGGGATTACGGCGACTTATAGTATAGGCTTCAAAGGCGGCTTGTATATTGTCTGTGTTTGCAATTACGGCGTCCGAAAGACCAATGGCGCAATCCATAGCCAATTTGGTTCCGGAACCAATAGAGTAGTGGGCGGTAGCTTTGGCATCGCCCAATAAAACAATATTATTATGGTGCCATTTTTCATTGGTTACATGAGGAAATTGACGCCAATGCGATTTATTGGTAATGAGTGGATGACCCGCTAATTCTTCTTTAAAAATATCCTGTAATTTTGAAATGGTGTCGGCTTCATTAGTAACTTCAAAATTAAACTTTTCCCAGGTTTCGTTGGAACATTCAAATATCCAAGTACTCATTCCGGGCTCATATTGGTACGTATGTGCTACAATGGTTCCATATGGCGTGGAGCGAAAAAAATAGGTAAATGCATCCAAAGGGCGTGTCGATCCCAGCCAAACAAATCGATTACTTTTCATGGCTATTTTGGTGCCGAATTCATTTTCCAAGTCGGATCGAATTGCACTGCCTATTCCGTCTGAAGCCAAAATAATATCCGAATCCGCGAATTGCGATAGGTCGGTAATGTTGGTTTCAAAGTGAAGATTTACACCTTCCTCTCTACAGCGTTGGTGCAATAATTTCAATAAGGTTTTTCGAGAACAACCACAAAAACCATTGCCTGAAACGCTAACCTGTTGGCCATCTCGAGCCACAATAATATCGTCCCAATAGGCAAAATTGGCTCGGATAAGTTCATACGATTCCATATCGCGCTTTAAAAATTCGCCCAATGTTTCATCGGAAAAAACAACGCCGAAGCCAAAACTATCCTCCGGACTGTTGCGTTCATAAATATCGATTGAACACTCTGGGAGCGCTTTTTTGGTTAAAATTGAAAAATAAAGACCACCGGGGCCGCCACCTATAACTGTTATTTTTAAATTCTTAGACATGTTTTATGTAGTTCGTTTAATCGAAAATTGTTCACCGAGTTTAGAATAGAAAGAGCCAGCCAAGCGGGCTACCGGTTTATAGTTTTCCATGTTGATTTTGTAATTATCCAAAAGAATGGATTCGTCTAAATGCATCATAACGATGCGTCCTATAATTACACAAAACCCACCTTGTTTATGATTTTCAGCAAAATAATGATGAACCATTTCGCATTCAAATTGCACCGGACTTTCCAGAACACGCATAGGTTTAACTTTTAACGAAGGCGTAGCAACCAAGCCGACATAATCAAACTCATCCACTGATGGGTCTACCGGATCAGATGTGCGATTCATCTGTTCCACCAGATTTTCGGTTACCATATTAACCACAAATTGTTTGTTGGCTAGAATATTATTTAACGTGTCTTTATTTTTATGGGAATCACGGCGTGTTGAAAATACCACATGAGGCGGATCGTCTCCCAATAAATTGAAGTAAGAAAATGGCGCTAAATTATTAATGCCGCTTTCATCAATTGTTGAAATCCAGCCAATGGGACGAGGAATTACGGTGCCTGTTAATAATTTGTATATGGCAGATTGTTCAAGATTTTCAGGATCAAATTGCATACTACGTGTTTGTTAACAAATTAAGTAAAATTATGCCTAACAGCCCTAATATTTCTATTAATAGTTATTAACGATAGCATAGGAGTTTGGTTTTTGTTTATTTTTTAAAAAAGTAAATAATTTTGTTTTGTAAAAAAAATAGTCACTATAATTAAGGAGTTTATAATTTTTTTGCAAAAAAAATGAGAAAACAATTTTTGTATATTTGCTAAATTAGTATATTTATGCAAAATTTATATATATGGATATTCCAGCTTGCCCGAAGTGCCAAAGTGACATTATCGTTAAAAGTGGCGTAATTAAAGACCGACAACGCTATTTATGTAAATCCTGTAATTATTATTTTACGGTTAATAAACTGGGTAAAAAGATTGATAGTTATTATGTTACCAAGGCATTGCAACTTTATTTGGAAGGACTTAGTTTTAGAGAAATAGAGCGTATTATCGGGGTGTCGCATGTCACTGTGAGCAATTGGGTAAAAGAGTTTAAAGTACATAAACCGAATCATACAGACTATCATCCCACTTATAAGATATACAACCATCCTGAATTGGTCGAATTTCTCAAAAATAAAGAGCAACTCAAAGGAGCAGGGATGATAATAACCGAATTAGGGGATAAGTTTATGCTAATAAAATGGGAACGCTTTAAAGATTAACTATACAGTTTACAGAAATATATATTGCAATTTTTTTCATTAACAAAAATTTAGAATTTGGTCATGCAAAAATGTATTACTAACCAAATTTTAAATTATGAAAAAAGTAATCTTGTTATCGTTTGCCGCAATGTCTTTTTACGGGTATTCGCAAACTACTACAACAACTACAACTCCTGCCGAAAAAGAATGGGATGTCTCTATGTATGGCTTTGTTCGTACTGATTATATATGGGACACTCGAAAATCGGCTCAAGTGCGCGAGTACAACTTAAACCTTTATCCTCTTGATGAAGTTCTTGACGCTGACGGAAATGATTTGAATGATGCAGGGGCATCAAATTTTCTTTCTATAGTATCTCGTTTGGGCGTTAAAGCAAAAGGGCCTAATGTTTGGGGCGCTAAAATGACCGGAAATTTAGAAGGTGATTTTTTTGGCAATACCGAAGCAACTATTGGTTTGTTCCGACTCAGACATGCTTATGTAAATATGGAATGGTCTAAGACGGCTTTGACTATGGGACAAACGTGGTATCCAACTTTTATACCTGAAGTTTTTCCGGGTGTAGCTAATTTTAACACCGGAATTATGTTCAACCCTTTTGGATGGGCTACTCAGGTACGTTTAAAACAAACACTAACCAAAGAATTATCCTTCACTGCGGTAGCTTACAAAGAGCGTGAATTCACAACTGCTACGGCCAATGGAGGAACACAAAACTCGGCCTCTTTCAATTCGGCTTTACCTACCTTACATGGTCAGTTTCAATACAAAAATAAAAATTGGATTGTTGGTTTAGGTGCCGAATATAAATCGCTTCAACCGTTAACAGAATCCGGAGGAAAAGCATCCAAAGAAAAAGCAAACAGTACTTCAGTAGTAGGTTACTTTAAGTTCTCCAATGACAAAGTAATTGTGAAAGGCTATGGAATTTCGGGAGGAGACCTGTACAATTTTGTCATGTTGGGAGGTTTTGCCGGTTATACCAAAACGGGAGAATTAGAAAAATATGAAGCTTCCAAAACATCAGCATTTTGGTTAGATATTGCCAGTAATGGTAAAAGTATTGCACCGGGAATTTTCTTTGGATATACATCAAATAATGGTACCGGGAAAGATGGTTTAGCTGCCGGAGAAACAGTTAAATATTACATGCGAGGTGTAAGTGGTTCACGTGTTATTGACAACGTTATGCGTGTTTCTGCTCGTGTTGATTTCAAGCAAAATAAATTCAGAATAACACCTGAATTAGAATATACTGCCGCTCAATGGGGTGATCTAAATACTAAGGCCGATGCAACAGCCGATGCAAATGCTAAAGATGTTGCTAATTTCAGAGCTATGATTTCATGTGCTTATTCCTTCTAATTATTAACCTTCAATACATTAAACATTATGAGTAAAGAATCAGCAAAAGGAATTTGGAAGGTTATTTCCGCTTCCTCAATGGGTACCATGATCGAATGGTATGATTTCTATATTTTTGGTAGTTTGGCTGTTGTGATTTCCGGAAAATTTTTCCCGGAAGGTAACCCTACTGCCTCGTTTTTAGCCACATTGGCCACGTTTGCGGCCGGATTCGTTGTTCGTCCATTTGGAGCTTTGTTCTTTGGTCGATTAGGAGATTTAATCGGTCGAAAATATACATTTATGGTAACCCTGCTTTTAATGGGTGGAGCAACGTTCCTTATTGGTTGTATTCCAAGTTATGAAAGCATTGGTTTTTTGGCGCCATTATTGGTTTTAATTCTACGCCTGTTGCAAGGTTTAGCACTAGGTGGGGAATATGGCGGAGCAGCAACCTATGTGGCTGAACATGCACCAAGACACCAACGAGGGTATTGGACTTCTTGGATTCAAACAACAGCTACTGTAGGTTTGTTTGTTTCTTTAATGGTTATTTTAATTACAAAAGCATCACTCTCTAAAGAAGCTTTTGATGATTGGGGATGGAGGGTTCCGTTTTGGGTTTCTATCCTAATGGTATTTGTATCTTATCTAATTCGTAAAGGAATGCATGAATCTCCGGTTTTTGCCAAAGCAAAAGCTGAAGGAAATACGAGTGTGAATCCTTTGAAAGAAAGTTTCGGACATAAATACAACCTCAAATTTGTTTTATTGGCATTGTTTGGGGCTACCATGGGGCAGGGTGTAGTTTGGTATACCGGTCAGTTTTATGCGATGAGTTTTATGAAAACGGTTCAAAGTATTGAATCATCGCAAGTTGATACTTTATTAGGTATTGCTTTGGTTTTAGGTACACCATTCTTTGTGTTCTTCGGTTGGTTAAGTGATAAAGTAGGTCGCAAGACAATCATGATGCTAGGGATGTTATTGGCTATTATTTGCTATCGCCCTATATACCGCGCCATGTATGAATCGACTGACGCTAAAAAAATGGTTGCAGCCGGCGATGCTGTTGTGGCTGACAGCTGCAAAGTTTTAGGTGATAAAATTGCCTCTATCAAAACCGAACCGGATAAGGATAATCCAAGTGTGAAAAAAACACGCGTATTTCTTGATTTAAAATCAGATACATTATATACATCCGGTGCTAAATTTCACTACACAAAAACAGATACGTTATACTTGGCTAAAGCTCTTGAATTTGATGCAAAAGCCAATGCTAAAAACGAGATTTGGATAAAATATGAAACGGCTGGGGATTCCGGAAAAGCGGTTGTAACGAAAATCAAAGTTAAAAACGACTTAAAAGCGGGTGATAAACCGGAAAAAGTGGATACACTTTCTATTGCTTTGAATCAGTTTACCGGCGGCGAGGCGAAACATAAATCGCATATTAACGGCATAAGTGAAAAACCTAACGTAGCCGTTGTTAAGGATATTACAAAAGATGTTGAATGGTATCTTATCATGTTAATTTTTGTTCAGGTACTATTTGTAACCATGGTTTACGGACCTATAGCCGCTTTCCTTGTAGAGATGTTCCCGGTTAAAATTCGTTATACCTCCATGTCGTTGCCATATCACGTAGGAAATGGTATCTTTGGTGGTCTGTTGCCCGCAATTTCTACCTTCTTGGTTACAAATTCTAAAAAAGCCGGAAACCCCGAATTCTATTTGGATGGTTTGTGGTACCCAATCATTATTGCAGGGGTTTGTTTTGCAATAGGAATGGTTTATATAGACAGAAAAATTAATACACTTCACGACTAAATCAATTTATTATGAATGCAATTAAAAAATATTTAGGGGGTGTTTGGATTCTGCTGGCCGCTGTAGTAGCTTACTACTGCATCGGAATATTCGGAAGCAAACTTACTTCAGGTAAACAAGACGAACTCATTTTTGGTATCATTGTATTTTTTATTTTATTACCTTTGGTAGTAACCGGTTTAGCTCTTTTTGGCTATTACTGTATCACAAATGAATACGATGAAGATTACAATTAGTTAAAATAGATTTTAAAACCCTGAAAGCTCTTATTTTTATAAGAGCTTTTGGAGTTTAAAAAAGGTATGAAAAAAAGACACCAACAAAAACTCATCATTATCTCGTTCGCACTACTTATCGGTCTAAATATGCCGATTGTATTGCTGTTTGATTCAGCTGATAATTTTATGGGCTTTCCGGTGGTATATGTCTATTTCTTTTCCTTATGGCTTTTTGCCTCAGTATTGAGTTTGATAATTGTAAAACGGTATAATGAATAGCATAGTACTTCTGATTATTTTATCCGGTTACTTGGCTGTGCTTTTTTTTATCGCGCATTGGGCAGAGCGAAAAAGCAATTCCAAGTGGACAAATAATCCGTATGTCTATACTTTGTCGCTTGCCGTATATTGTACCGCATGGACGTATTATGGGAGTATTGGAGTAGCCGCCGACAGTGGTTTAGGTTATCTACCTATCTATTTAGGACCTGTAATCATTGCGCCAACATGGATTATTATTCTGAAAAAAATCATACGCATTTCTCGTGTCAATAAAATTTCAAGCATAGCCGACTTCATTTCGCTGCGGTATGGAAACAGCCGGTTTTTGGGGGCTATCGTCACGGTCATTTGTCTTACAGGTATTTTGCCATATATTGCTTTACAACTCAAAGCCATTTCCGAAACCTTCCATGTTGTAACAGGTACTGCTTTAAGTCGTTATATCCTCAATGATACCACTACGTATGTAGCCGTAGCCTTGGCTCTTTTTGCTTCGTACTACGGAACGCGCTATGCAGATGCCTCCGAAAAAAGAAAAGGGATTGTAACAGCAGTTGCCATGGAGAGTGTTTTAAAATTGGTGTTTTTTGTTGTTATCGGTGTATATGTTACGTTTTTTGTGTTTGATGGTTTTGAGGATATTTATCAAAAGGCATCAGTCCTGCAAAACTTTCAGGCAAAAAATACCATTGGCGGACTTCCGCAGGCAATTAACTGGTTTTTGTTATGCGTACTCTCAATGTTTGCTATCTTCTTATTGCCACGTCAGTTTCAGGTAGCTGTGATTGAAAATAATCGTGAGAATCACATTAATACTGCTGTTTGGCTTTTTCCGTTGTATTTGTTAATTTTCAATTTATTTGTTTACCCGATAGCTTGGGGAGGAAATATTTTGTTTGATGGCAAAGAGGTCAATGCCGATACATTCTCACTTCTTATTCCACAACATTTTAACCAAAAAATACTAACCGTAATGGTATTCCTTGGCGGATTTTCGGCTGCCATTTCAATGATTATTGTCTCCTCAATTGGTTTGTCTACCATGGTAACCAATAACCTCCTCATTCCTTATAATCTTTTAGGTAAACTAAAAGAAGCCGAAACCATTAGCAATAAAACAATTCTAAATAGCCGTAAAATAGGCATCTTTTCATTAATTATTTTCTCCTATTTCATTTACCGCAGTTTTGGACTCGATTACAATTTAGTTTCGATCGGATTGGTTGCATTTGTGATTATTGCTCAATTAGCACCTTCATTTTTTGGAGCTTTATTGTGGAGAAGAGGTTCACGATTAGGAGCAATTTACGGAATACTGATTGGTTTTTTAATTTGTATTTATACACTTTTAATTCCGTATGCGATTGGAATTAGCAACCAAGGCAACAGTTTTATTTCCGATGGGTTATTAGGTTACAAACTATTGAAACCATTTGCTCTTTTTGGATTGGATTACTTGCAACCGGTACCGCATGCACTTTTTTGGAGTTTGCTTTTTAACGTGATTACTTACTTTGCAGTTTCGGTAAGTTTTAAAGGAAATTACCGCGAGCGCAATTATGCCGAAATGTTTGTAGACATCAATAGATATATCACCAATCACGAAAATGCTTTTATATGGAAAGGAACGGCATACCGTAATGATATTGAAAAAGTATTGATACGATTTTTGGGCGAAGATCGTACACGACGTGCCATGACAATTTTTAACCTCAAATATAATGTGGATAAAAACCAAGAGTTGGCCGATGCCCGACTCATAAAATTTGCCGAAAATTTACTCACCGGTCATATTGGAACTGCTTCTGCCCGTATTTTAATATCCAGCGTGGTAAAAGAAGAAAAAATAACCTTACCTGAAGTACTAAAAATTCTGGAAGAGTCGAAAGAAAATATCATCATCAATAAAAAACTTACTGAAACCTCCAACGAATTAAAGGAAATTACAGCCAAACTACAGGATGCCAATGAGTCATTACTCATTAAAGACAAACAAAAAGATGAATTTTTAGATACAGTAACACATGAACTTCGTACGCCCATAACCGCGATTCGTGCTGCCAGCGAAATTTTACACGACGATGATGAAATTCCGGAAGAATTAAAAAAGCAATTTCTTCAAAATATCATTTCTGAATCGGATAGATTGAATCGGTTGATTGATAAAATTTTGGATTTAGAAAAATTTGAATCCGGCCGTCAAAAATTAAATTTATCGTTTAATACCATTATGGAAACGGCTGAAAATGCAGTTGAACCTCTTCAACAATTAATCAACAACAAAAACATAACGGTTCATTTTGAAGGCAATGCTACATTAAAAGCGTGCTATGATGAAGATAGAATTTTTCAGGTGATTACCAATTTGGTGTCAAACGCTATAAAATTTTGTCCGGATCGAGAGGGGTTAATTACCATTGTGGTAGCAAGTAATGATAATTATGTGGAAATTCAGGTTAGAGACAACGGGAAAGGAATTGCCAAAAATGATTTTGAAATTATTTTTGACAAGTTTTACCAATCCACCAATCAAAATTTCAAAAAGCCAATCGGTAGCGGACTTGGATTAGCCATTTGTAAGCAGATTGTTGAATTGCATAAAGGTAAAATTAAAGCTTCGAATTGTGCCAATGGAGGGGCTTGTATTACCTTTACCCTTCCTATAGAACAGCCTATTTAAATACACGATATATGAGAAAGATTTTAATTGTAGATGATGAACCCAATATTGTTATGACCTTGGAATATACTTTCAAAAAAAACAATTTTGAAGTATTTATTGCTCGTGATGGTCAAGAAGCCTTAGATATATTGCAAACCCAAATTCCGGATATGGTCATATTAGATATTATGATGCCATTAGTGGATGGTTTTGAAACGTTGGAACAAATTAAAAAAAATGACTCACTGCAAAACTGTAAAGTGATGTTTTTAACGGCAAAAAATAAAGAAAGCGATATAGAGAAAGGTTTAGCACTTGGCGCTGATGCGTATTTAACCAAACCGTTTTCTATTAAGAAAGTAGTGGATAAAGTGATGGAACTGCTGGCCTAATTTAGGGAGATTTATTCTAAAGTCATAAGCAATTTTGCATTTTTATTCCAAAGCGATATCGTTTGTGCCATACTCGATGTAACAATTTTTTTTCCGTTTTGGTTCCATGAAATGCCCCACAAATAGTCTTTGGATTTTCCTTCTGAAATAAGATTTCCGTTTTCATCCCAAATTCGTAATTGGTCACTTGCCGTAGCCAACCTATTCCCTTTAGGATTCCAAGTTAGATTTCGATATTCTGCTTTGCTGTTCGAAATGGATTTTAATAATCTGCCTTGTTCATCCCAATATTGAAGCAACGATTTGTAATCATCATAGCCATAATCTCCAGTTACAAAAAATAAACCCGACTTGTGCCAAGCAACACTTAATAGCAAAATATCTTCTTCTCTATGTTTTATAGTTTGAAGTACATTTCCTTCTATTGATAAAATTCTGATTCTATCCGAAACAGTTACAAAAATATTTTTGCTCGGATGCCAATCGATTGCAGTGATTGCTTTCGTAGAATTTTTTTCATTAGCAAACGTTCTCATCAGTTCACCTTTATCATTAAATAGCGTTATTTGTCCGTCATTATCAGCAACAGCTAAGAAAGTACCGTTATAATTCCAATCAATTCCTCTTGCCCCTTCAGGAGAAATGTTGTTGAGCTCAACCCTGGAATCTGTATCCAAATTAAGTAGCATTGTTTTAGCATCAGAAAGTTGGGTAGCAACCGCAATAACATTTTTATTGGGATGCCATTTTACGCGTGTTATTGTTCCTTTTACCACAAACGATTTAACCAATTTTAAATTTTTTGCTTTGTAAATTTTCAAAGTATCTATATTTCCGCCAATTGCAATGAATTTTCCATTTGGACTCCAATCGGCTGTCCATAGTATTTGTTTCTCAATTGCATTTTGAGCAAATAGATGCGTAGTGCATATAAGTAACAATAGTGTAAGTTTCAGTAGAAGCTTTTTTGGTATCATAATTTTTCCTTTTTGCAATTTCTTTTTAATGCACACTAAACTTACTATCATTTTGAGTTTTGAGAAGGTTTTTTTTGTAAAAAAAATGTAAATCTTTATTTACACCTCTTTACCAAACTAAAAAGTAGATACTTTTGAAACATGAAACAAAAGCATCTTCTTGCCTTATTTTTAATTGCCTTAGCTGTTTTTGCAATTCCTTTTTGCTGTACCAATCTAACGGAATCAGCAATTGATAATCCAAAAAATGAAATTATATTAAGAAGAATAGGGCATGAGGTTTTGATAAGCTCAAATGACAGCACTTCTAAAGTATTGCCTATAAGCACAATTTCAAAAAATGAATTTCAAATTAGGTTTGAAAATAAGTTTTCGTTTAGTCCTGATTCACTTATCAATATTGCTACGAAAACTATTGCTAAAAGTACTTTTCCAAAAGAATACAACCTCACGGTTCAAAAATGCTCCAATGAAGCTATAGTTTATGGTTTTCATATTGACCCAGATTCAAGCAAAAATGTTATTACTTGTATGGGAAGAAAAATGCCCTATGATTGCTATACTATTACGATTCAATTTATTTCTGAAAGGGAAGTTTCGTTTTCAACTATTTTTTTCAGTTTATCAATACTTTTTATTCTGCTGTTTTTATTTTGGTTACTAATCATCAGAAAGAAAGAAATAACGATTGAAACGGAAGATAACAAAAGTATTAAAATAGGAAAATATCACTTTTTTTATGAAAAGCAATATATTGATTATGACGATGAAAAAATTGTTTTAACCCAAAAAGAATCGAAATTGTTATATTTATTTTTTGCATCTCCAAACGAGATTATTGATCGAAATATGTTGCAAAAAGAAGTATGGGAAAACGAAGGCATAATCGTTACCAGAAGTTTAGACATGTTTATTTCAAAACTTAGAAAAAAGTTAGATAAAGATTCCACAATTGCTATCGTAAACATTCATGGTGTTGGGTATAAATTAGAAACGAAGCTTTAATTTTTAGAATTGATAGCAGAGAGCGAAATCGATTGCGTGTATACCTATTTAGCAAGAATATTCTATATCGTATTGATAATTTATTTACATTTACTTTAGTAAGTAAATCAACTATAAATCAATCAATACCAATGAATTACCAAGAATTTTACAACCAAAGTATTCAGTCGCCTGAAGCCTTTTGGAAAGAACAAGCTGATCAAATAGATTGGTTTACAAAACCCCAAACAATACTTTCTAAGGATCAAAATGAGTACCCTTTGTGGTATAAAGACGGTGAAACAAATGCCTGTTATTTGGCTTTAGATAAACATATTGCAGATGGCTACGGTGAACAAATTGCTTTTATCTATGATTCGCCTGTTACACAAACCGTACGAAAATATACCTTTAACGAAGTAAAAACCGAAGTCGCAAAATTGGCAGGCGGACTCTTAGCTTTGGGCCTAAAAACAGGCGACACAGCTGTTATTTATATGCCTATGATACCTCAAGCTGCCTTTGCAATGTTGGCTTGCGCCAGAATTGGTGTAACGCATTCGGTTGTATTTGGAGGGTTTGCTCCTCATGAATTGGCAATTCGAATTGATGATTGTAAACCACGTGTTATCATTACAGCTTCTTCGGGTATTGAAATAGATCGCTTAATTGCTTACAAACCGTTGGTAGACGAGGCCATCGAGCAATCGGAACACAAGCCTAAAAAGGTTGTCGTTTTAAATCGCCGATTGGGTGCCCGAATTCCGTTTAAAAAATACGATGTAGATTACGATGCGTTGGTTTATGGCTCCGAGGAAACAGCATGTATTCCGGTTCCTTCTACACATCCGTTGTATGTACTTTATACCTCGGGTACAACCGGTAAGCCAAAAGGTATTGTGCGCGATACCGGCGGATACGCAACAGCTTTAAAGTTTTCAATGCGCTATATTTATGGAGCAAACCCGGGCGAGGTCTTTTGGGCAGCTTCCGATGTAGGATGGGTGGTAGGGCACAGCTATATCATTTACGGACCTCTGATTAACCGCAATACTTCGGTTATATTTGAAGGTAAACCTATTCGAACTCCCGACGCCAGTACATTTTGGCGCGTGATTGCCGAACATCGGGTTAGTATCATGTTTACTGCACCAACCGCCATTCGTGCCATAAAAAAAGAAGACCCCAACGGGGAATTTATAAAAAACTATGACTTATCGTGTTTGCGTACCCAATTTTTGGCTGGCGAACGCTGCGATGTAGCGACTTTAGAATGGTACCAAGAACATATTCCGGTTCCGGCTATTGATCATTGGTGGCAAACAGAATCCGGTTGGCCAATGATTGCGAATATGATGGGAGTTGAATATTTACCCATTAAGCCGGGTTCAGCCGGTAAAGCGGTTGCCGGTTATAATATCAAAATTTTGGGAGAAAACGGTCAGGAATTAGGCCCTAACGAAGAAGGTTATGTGGTTATAGAACTGCCACTTCCGCCGGGTACAATGCTCGACTTATGGAATGATAATGCGCGGTTTAAAGCAGGCTATTTGGCAAAATTTCCGGGTTTTTATTTTTCAGGTGATGGCGGATTTAAAGATTCAGAAGGCTATTTGTATATAACCGGAAGGGTAGATGATGTGATTAATGTAGCCGGCCATCGATTATCAACTGCCGAAATGGAAGAAATCGTCGCTTCTCATAAGTCGGTTGCCGAATGTGCCGTTATAGGCATAAACGACGAGTTAAAAGGACAAATTCCGTTAGCACTCGTAGTTACTAAATCTGGTGAAAACAGGGAACATTTTCAATTACAACACGAAGTGGTTCAGTTGGTGCGTGAACAAATAGGGGCCGTAGCTTCGCTAAAAGAT
Organism: Flavobacterium sp.; assembly: GCA_041917555.1. GTDB lineage: Bacteria > Bacteroidota > Bacteroidia > Flavobacteriales > Flavobacteriaceae > Flavobacterium. The sequence goes on from JAYRXL010000085.1 coordinate 65,211, forward strand.
GTGGTAACAGTGCAACGTTTGCCAAAAACGCGTTCCGGAAAAATTCTACGAAAGTTATTGCGAAGTATTGCTGACGGCGATAATTTCCAAATTCCGTCCACAATAGATGATGAAGCCATTATAGATGAAATAAAAGAAGAATTGAGCGCTTCAAAAATTGGAGTATTTAAGTAATCCTTTAAATTAAAATAGCTATAGCAATTTAGCAATAAATTTCTTTTTTGCTTGTGTTTTATAGTTACATTTACATAACAAACGAATAAAAAAAGACAATTACAATGAGTTATTATAAAATAAATAACCTCGAGCATTACTTTAAAATGTATAAAAAATCTATTCGTGAACCACGCAAATTTTGGGACAGAATAGCTGATGAGAATTTTACATGGTACCAAAAATGGGATAAAGTACTCGAGTTTGATATGCAGGAAGCCCATTTCAAATGGTTTGTAGATGCAAAAGTGAATATTACTAAGAATTGCATTGACCGCCATTTGGCGAAGCGAGGCGATAAAACAGCCATCATTTTTGAACCAAACGATCCTTCTGAAGCGGCACAACATATCACCTACAATGAACTTTATGCACGTGTTGCTAAAATGGCTAATGTGCTTCGCGAACAAGGAATTAAAAAAGGAGATCGTGTTTGTATCTACCTTCCTATGATTCCCGATTTGGCGGTTTCGGTTTTAGCTTGTGCACGCATAGGAGCCATACATTCTGTGGTTTTTGCTGGGTTTTCAGCTTCTGCGGTAGCAGCTCGAATCAATGATTGTGAATGCAAAATGGTGATTACTTCAGATGGTGGTTTCCGTGGGGATAAAACCATTAACCTAAAAGCCATTGTAGATGAAGCGTTGGAAAAATGTCCGTGTGTTGAAAGCGTATTAGTGGCCAAACGTACACACAACCAAGTGACAATGAAAGAGGGCCGCGACCAATGGTTACAACCACTTCTTGATGCGGCTGTTCCAAATAATGTAGCTGAGATTATGGATGCCGAAGATCCTTTATTTATTCTTTATACTTCGGGTTCTACCGGTAAACCAAAGGGGATGTTGCATACAACGGCAGGCTATATGGTTTACACCGCCTATACGTTTAAAAATATCTTTAACTATGAAGAAAATGATGTGTATTGGTGTACGGCTGATATCGGTTGGATTACCGGACATTCCTACATTTTATACGGACCTTTGCTCAATGGTGCTACAACCGTAATTTTTGAAGGCGTTCCATCGTATCCTAATTTTAGTCGCTTTTGGGAAGTGATTGAAAAACATAATGTTAATCAATTTTATACGGCTCCAACAGCCATACGCGCGCTGGCAAAAGAAAGCCTCGACTATGTGCAAAAGTATCCTTTGAGTTCCTTAAAAGTAATAGGCTCTGTTGGTGAACCTATTAATGAAGAAGCTTGGCACTGGTACAATGACCATGTTGGAGGAAAACGTTGTCCGTTAGTGGATACCTGGTGGCAAACAGAAACCGGAGGAATAATGATCTCACCGGTTCCTTTTGTAACGCCAACCAAACCCACGTATGCTTCTTTGCCGTTACCGGGAATTCAACCTGTTTTGATGGATGAATTGCGTAATGAAATAGAAGGCAATCAGGTTACGGGAAGTTTGTGTATTAAATTTCCATGGCCATCAATGGCCAGAACAATTTGGGGCGATCATCAGCGCTATAAAGAGACTTATTTTACTGCATTTCCGGGTAAATATTTTACGGGTGATGGTGCGCTTCGCGATGAAGTAGGTTATTACCGTATAACCGGTAGGGTAGATGATGTGATTATTGTTTCCGGACATAATTTAGGAACTGCTCCTATTGAAGATGCGATTAATGAACACCAAGCAGTAGCAGAAAGTGCTATTGTTGGTTTCCCTCACGATATTAAAGGAAATGCACTCTATGGATTCATCATCTTGAAAGAAGTGGGTGAAAATCGTGATCGAAATAATTTGGCCAAAGAAATTAATCAACTGATTTCCGACCAAATTGGTCCAATTGCCAAATTAGATAAAATACAGTTTGTGAGTGGGTTACCAAAAACACGCTCCGGAAAAATCATGCGTCGTATTCTACGAAAAATTGCCGAAGGCGACTTCTCTAATTTTGGAGATACTTCCACACTTCTAAATCCTGAAATTGTGGATGAAATCAAAAACGGCAAATTATAGGTTAAATAGGAGTTTGGTATACGAATAAAATAATAATTCTTATATCGAACTCACGTTAAATAGTTAAAACTGCTCTGTAAAAGGGCAGTTTTATTTTAATACAGCCATTAGTAATTTTTCCATTACTTGATATCCCACTTTATTGGGATGCACACCATCATCACCATAAGCAGCTTGCAAACCACTTTGATTGTCTTTCATCGAAGAAAAATAATCAACCAAAGGAATGTTATTTTTTTGCGCAAATTGAGTAATCAAAGCATTTAACTCAGCTACTTTTGACACCGGATTAATGCCCTCGCGCCAAGGAAATCGGTTTGCCGGAACTAATGTACACAAAACCACTTTTATTTTATTGGCTTTAGCCAAGTCGCACATTGACTGAATGTTGCTGAAAATTTGTGCTACAGAAATAGGTCCAGCATTTTCAGCTATGTCGTTAATGCCTGCCAAAATAACGACTTTTTTGGGTTTGAGTTCAATCACATCCTGACGAAACCGTAAGAGCATCTGGCTTGTAGTTTGACCACTGTATCCTCTGTCAATTAAATTGTGCTGGGTGAAAAAATCAGGACTGTTTACCTTCCAAAATTCGGTAATAGAATCACCCATCAAAACTGTCTTATCATGATTATTTGGGTTGGATTGCAATGTTTCATTTTCCTTTTCATATTTATTATATCCGGCAAATTCTACCGCATTATTTTGAGCAATATTTATTTGACTCATAACCAATAAAATAAAAGTAATTTTTTTCATGAGGTTTTATTTTTTCCAAATACGATTTACATATTCGATGTTTATTCTTTTTAAGAATTTACCTTTACTGGATGTTATTTCTAATTGGGTGTAGGGCTCTCCGGGGAAAAAAAGATTTGTCATTGAAAACGCACCCTCATTGACCAAAATCTCTACAGAAGAACGATCTAAAATTAACTGCATTTTTTTTGGTTTATTTCCGGCTAATGACATGTTTTGGGGTTTTTCGGCAAAAGCATCGCTAAACCGTATCTGTCCCGATTGTTTTCGGTTTGTGGTTACCATTCCGTTTGCTAAGCAAATTTCGTATTTATCACCGGCCTTATTGCTGAATGAGAGCGTAAGATCTCTTACTTTTTCGTATTCAAAATCAATCTCAATAACCGACTGGGATAAATCCAATGCATTATTTTGATAGGGGAGTTTCACCTTTTCTTGTTGTAAAAGGGGAGAGGTAATCGATTTGAACTGACTAACCGGTTGTTGCTTAAGCGAGAAAAAGAATTGATTTTTAACAAGTGTCAACTCGCGTGGCAAGGTCATGGCGCTGCGCCAAACTTCGGTAGGTACTTTGGTGGCATATTGCCAATTACTCATCCAAGCCTGAAGAATACGTTTAGTAGTAGGAGTGTTTGAATAGGTAACCGCCGCATAGAAATCGGTTCCGGCATCCAACCAAATTGCTTTTTGTGTTTCCTGAAATTTTTTCCCATCAAAATTTCCAACAAAATAACGTGTTCCTGAACCTCCATTAGGACATTTGTCGCCATGGTTAACAAGCATTACCCATTTTACTTCACCGGTATTCTGGCAGTTCATCGGGAATAAATCAGGGCATTCCCAAACACCTAAATCCTTGTTATCAGCATCGGGTTTAAAGTCACTTTCAAAAGTCCAATTTTTTAAATTGGCCGATGAAAAAAGTTTAATCTTATCACCTGCTGCCAAAACCATTTTCCAACTATTACTTTCTGAATGCCAAAATACTTTGGGATCCCTAAAATCTTGCTCTCCCGAGTTATTTAGCACCGGATTTTGCTCATATTTTTTCCATGTTTTACCTTCGTCAAGGCTATAGGCGAGACCTTGAGACTCGGTATTTTTTTTCCCCGATTTCCAAATTTCATCATTGTGATAGGTGAAAATGGCTATCATGGCATTTTTACCAAAACCGGCAGTATTATTAGCGTCTATGACCACACTGCCCGAAAAAATCCAACCCAATTTATCCGGATATAATGCAATGGGTCTATGTTCCCAATGCACTAAATCGGTACTAACAGCATGTCCCCAATGCATTGGTCCCCAAACATTTCCATCAGGATAGTATTGATAAAACATATGGTAATTTCCGTTAAAAAACACCAAACCGTTAGGGTCATTCATCCAATGGGCTTCGGGTGTAAAATGAAATTGAGGTCTATAGGGTTCGTTATAATAGGTTGAATGTTCTTTTTGTGCATGAGCAGCAAAAAAAGTAAAAACCAACAAAACGGTGAGGATTCTATTCATAGGGATAATTCAATATTATTCAGAAAGGTGATTTGTTTCGTGGCTTACCGAAGTGGCGTTTAAACACGTAACCTCACAAATATAAGCAAATTTTGCTTTAGCGATTTACTTTCCTAAGAAGCACAAAACTAACAAAGACATCAAAATATTATTGTTTGCACTTAAAGCGAAAAAGGTTCTTTTTTTTCAAACTTTTTTGTTGTTTCGTTAAGAATATAAATTTCGGGTTTACAATAAGAGCAGTTATCATAATAGCCCAACGAATCCGGAGGATTTACAATTAACATTCGGCTGTCTTTTCTAAATTCGTAACCCCTTGTAGCAGTTGGTGAATCATATATTTTTCCCGTTTTTCTGTCAACAATCACACTCATTTGGCATGGTGAACCACAACCCCAAAAAGAAAAACTATAATGTCCTGCAAAATGAGATTTTGGATTTTCATAATCTGTTCTGATTACGGTTCTAAATTTTTTTCCTAATTCATTTGAGCTTAAATCTATTTTTGCATCTGCTTTTTCAATGGCAACTTTAAAGTCTGAAAAACCGATATATGGTTCAAATTTTATTGAGCCCCAAGAAATTTTATCTTTCTTGATGCTTGTATCTCCATAGAGTTTTATTCCACCTTCATTATAAATGATATCAATTTTGGCTTTAGGTTTTGAGAGACTTTTTTTTGATTTAGCGCTTTCTACGGATTCATTTTTTTGCTGAATATCTTTTCTGTCACTACATGATAGCAATAAAAAAGTTAAAAATGCTATTTGGATGATTGTACTCTTCATATTAATTGCACTTAACTTTTCATTTACGAATTTGTTTAAAATACAAAAAAGTAAGTATCAAATAGGGAAGGGTGGAACCGGCCACACGAAAGTCGAGTACCAATAATCCAATGATAAAAAAAACCAACACAGGCAAACCTAAAAGAACAACCCCAATGGTATTAATCCATCGTTTCATTTTTGGAAAAATTACTGCAAGAAGTAACAAAATTTGGCCTGTTAGACCAAACATGATAATAGGATGTGTTATCGACTGCAACAGGTTTTGCTTTTCAAAAAATATCTGGTATTCCGCTTCCCATACAAAGGAACTGTTTCCGCCGGCCCATTCTAAATAACAGAAGGAAAAAGCGATAATCAGCAAAAGATTTAGTATTCGTAAGTTCATATTCCTAAACGCGATTTTAATTTAATAAAAAGCAAAGCAATGGTATAAGCATCGTCTAAAGCCGAAATATGCTCGGATTTTGGGATTTTATAAAGTGCTGCCAACTCTTCTAAAGAATAGTTTTTATCGTTGATATCGTGTAGTTTTTTGTACATTACTTCAATATCAATTGCTTCATTTCGAATTCGGCCGCAACCCATTTTTTCCAGTGCTTCATGTAACATATCCAGGTCAAAATGAATGCGGTGTCCAACTAATGTTGCATTCCCTATATACTTAATAAATTCCTCTAAAGCTTGGGGTTCGGCTAATTTTGGCAGACTGCTTTCTGAGAAAAAATCATTCGTAATACCGTTGTCATGAAGGTATTTGTATTGCGGAATAATGACCTCAAAAGCATCGGCTACAATTACTTTATCATTTTCTACAGCTATGGCACCTATCGATAAGATAACGTCTTTAGTAGGACTTAAACCGGTAGTTTCCATGCTTAGCGCTACAAATCGGTTTGATTTTTTATCCAATTTAGCAAGGTATTCTTTCCAGAAAGTCGGGTATTCTTTATTGAGATTTTTTAACCAGTCGAGCATACGTATCAGGAAAATTGAGTAAGTTGAAAACGATCTTTAATAATTTCTTCCAGTTCTTCCAGCGGTTCAAAAGCTTCTTTTAATTTTTCTTTATCGATTTTAGACATTTCATCCAAGGTCAGAAATTGCCCGGAAGAATCATTTTTCAATCCTTCTAAGGTTCGAAAACGGATTAGTGTCAGATAAGCTTCGGCACAATTTAAATAGGTATCAGCATGTTTTGGGTCGGAGATTGCTAATTGTTTGAATCGCAAGTAGGTATTGTTTATACCTCGTATTCCCATGCTTAAGATAAGAATTCGAGCGCAGTCAATCATAGGTAAGAGAACCCGCGTTTTAAGATCAAATTTTCCTTTAAATTCACCCTCATCTTCAAGGTTAAATTTTTTGAAAAAGTTTAAAGGAGCCGGTTTTTTCAACGCATCATTGCCCAAATAATCATAAAAGAGTGTATTATTTTTTGCGTTTTTGAAGATTACATCGGTGAGTGCATCTTCTATTTTTTGATCGCCATAAGCCAAATCATAATCAAAGAAAACACTACTGATTTCATTTGAAACTTCACCTGGCGTATTCATCCAATTGTTGTATTGTTTTATCCAGTCGGTCAATGACTTACACCAAATCATATTGCTGGCCATGTGGTTGTTGGTGCAAATAGGATAGCCTACTTTTTCGAGGGTAGCCACCGTTTTTTTAGCTAATTTCACAAAATAATCCTTCACATCACGGTATTTTTCCGGTGCAACATCTTCAAAAACCAAGATACTGTCCTGATCGGTAAACAAAAGTTGTTCTTTTCGTCCTTGGCTACCAATGCTCAGCCAAGCAAAACGAACAGGAGGGGAGCCTAAGTCCAAAATTGACAGTTCCACAGCGCGTTTGACAATAGCCAAGGTAATTTCGCCGGCAATTGAACTAATGTGTGTAACCGGAATGTTTTTGGTAAATGACGACTGAATGATATCGGTTAATTTGTCACGTACTTGTTTCAAGTCTTTAGCCGATTGAGAACGCTTAATTTCTTTCATTAAAATTCCGGGATTGTTGGCTTGCGCTACAACCAAATCGTGCTCCGAAATTACACCGCGTATTTCAGACTTATCTGTACCGTCAAAGGTGACGCAAAGATGTGTTACCACGTGTTTTAACATGATAAGCTGCGCTTCGGCTACCGAAATATTTTCAGATACAGTGACCACAGGAGAAGACATGATTTTATTGACCGTATCAGTAATTTCCACACGCCCGGTAGCCACTTTTGTACGAAAATCGGTGTCGGTTACTATACCAATAGGAAATCCGTCATCGACCACGAGCGCGCTATCAGCCATATCTTCGGTCATGTTTTTGGCGGTCTCTTTGATTTTGGTTCGAGGCGAAACAACAACAGGGGACTTAGAATAGGTAAGTGATTGAAAATAAAGCGTATCCGATTGGTTGTCAGCAACTACATTATCTGTAATAAGCTTATTATTGTATTTATCAGCCGGATTTTTTGAGTTAGACGCAAAACTTTCCAACAAAAACTGTAATACTTCCGGATTGTTGGCCACATAAGGTTTAAATGTTTCGATTGGAATAGCATACACAATCGATTCTTCACGCGCTTTTGCCGTCATTTGGTAGTTGTTTTTGGCAAAAAACGGTCGTAAACCAAAAATATCACCCGGATAACATTTATTCAATAAGGTTTCTTCAGCATCTGAAATAACCGATAAATGAATGACACCGGATGCAACTACATAAAACGAATCATGAAGTGTATCATTTATTTGAAACAACAGTTTGTGTTTTTCCAAATTACTGACGCGAATGGATTCGGCAATATGAATTAAATCATCATACGATAAAAAAGTAAACGGCTGATATTCTTTTAAAAAATCAGCTATTCGTTGTGAAATGGCATTACTCATGAAATCAAAAATTAAAACCTTATTACTGGAATACTAAGATACTGTTTATTCGTTGAAATAAAAATGATTTTGAATCAAATTAGGGGATGTATTTTACTTTTTCTATTTTACATAATATAAATTATAATTCAAAAACACATATTATAAAAATAGCTGCAAATAGCAGATTTAAAGCTCTTCCATAATCTTTTGTCGGTACAACGTGGCGATACGTAAGTTTAATTTGGTTACATAATCTTCCACAAGCCAACTTCTGTAATTTTTCGTTACGTTATTCAAACAAATACAATATTGCTTAACTCGGTATTCAATGTCGTCAATTAATTCTTTGGCTAACGATTTGGCCGTTTGTACAGAATCAGAATTTTCGACACACATTGCGGCATGTTGTTCTATTGAATTTTCAATAACTGTTTTAGCCTTGGTATTATTTTTTACCGTTTGTTTGAATGCTTCGTGTACATCAAATTCAATGACAATGGATTTAGAAAATTTGCTACGCAATTCGGCCGGCATTTCATATTTGAAATTACTCTCAATTTCAGCATCATCACGCAAACTCGCCAAATAATATTCGGGTGCTTTAAAAATATGTTGCCAATCCACCGGATCATTCCACAATCCGAATCGCAACGCATTATTGCCTAAATCAATAATCGAAAATTTATCTTTATGGGGTAATTTTCTGGAACCGCGACCAATCATTTGAAAATACAAAGTCAATGATTTTGTAGCCCGATTTAAAATTATGGTTTCTACTGTGGGTTCATCAAAACCTGTTGTTAGAATACTAACTGATGTTAAAATAGCATCGGGTGTTTTTTTAAACCACTGAATGATTTCTTTTCGCTCGTCTGCCGGCGTAGTATTGTCCAAATGGCGTATGTTGTAACCCGCATTCCGAAACGTGTCGTACACATACAACGAAGTATGAATCCCGTTGTTGAAAATAAGTGTTTTTTTGCCTAATGAACGTTCGGTATAGGCATGCAATAATTTTTCCTGCATCAACAGATTACTGTATAGTTCATCGGATGATTTTACGGTATAATCACCGTTAATTCCGACTTTCAACGAAGTTAGTCCAACGTTGTAACTGTATGTTGTTGCCTTGGCTAAATACCCTTTATCAATCAGATTTTGGATTGTATCGCCCACAATAAGTTCTGCATAGTTCTGGTACATAGGCAATTTAATGTTGGAACTAAGCGGCGTGGCGGTTACACCTAAAATAAAAGAATTTTTAAAGGCGCTGAATAACTTTCTAAATGAGTTGAAGTGAGCTTCGTCAATTATCAGTAAACCAATGTTTTCCATTTGCATAACTTCGTCATTCAAACGGTTTTTTAATGTTTCAACCATTGCCACAAAACACGAATAGTTTTCGTGATCCGGAAGTTCTTTGATGGAGCTGTTTATGACTTTATTTTTAACTCCGAAAGCAGTCAACATTTGCGAAGTTTGCTTCGATAGTTCAATGCGATGGGTTAAAACCACCACTTTTTTATGATAACGCTCGATAAAACGTCTGGAAATCTCAGAAAAAATAACCGTCTTCCCCCCTCCTGTTGGCAATTGGTACAGCAAATGATAGTCGGAAGCGCAATTTTCCATACGCTCCATAATACGGTCAATATCACCTTTTTGGTAATTATAAAGCTCTTTTTTTTCAGTTTCTTTACCGTAACTAACGTTTACTTCTGGCATATCATTTTATGAATTTTGCAAAAATACACCAATAAACGGCTTAACTGTTACAATTTTGTTATATTTTATTCAAAAGGTGCAAATTCATTATTTTTGCAAAAAAGAAATTAGGTATGGTAAAAGCATTCAAATATGTGGCATTATTGGAAGGTATTTCGTATATCGTTTTATTTATCAATATGTTAGTGGTAAAAAAAATAGATTTAACGCTGTATAAAACGCTTCTTTTTCCTATTGGAATGGGACATGGACTACTATTTATCGCCTATATTTACCTTGCTTTCGCAATTAAAGACCAGTTGAAATGGACTTTAAAAGACTATTTTATGGTAAATTTAGCCTCACTCCTACCTTTCGCAACCTTCTTTATAGAAAAGAAATACCTCAATTATGCACCGTAAATTAGAAGCTTTATACGGTTGGTTTTATCCGATTTTGAAAAGCGCAAATGCTAATGATACTATTGCACTCTATTTGAGTTTGCTTGTGAATATCATTGTCATGTCGGTTGTTGCATACCTTATTTATGTGGTGTTCAGGCTGGTTTTAGTAACGTTTATGGCGGTCATAGCGCAACGCACAAAAACCCATTTTGATGATTTATTGGTATCGAATAAAACGGCAAAATACATAGCTTACCTTATTCCGTTTTTATTCATTTACAAATCGGTTCCGGTTATTATGGAGCACTTTGTGTATTGGGAATCGCTTTTCGGGAAGTTAGTTGGGGTGTATATAATTGTGCTTTCGTTGTGGATTATTCGAAGTGTTCTTAAGGCAATTCGGGATTACCTCAAGGCGAAACCCAAGTTTAGCGACAAACCTATCGACAGTTACATTCAGATTATTATGATTGTATTGTGGACTGTGGGCGTAGGTATTATCATATCCAAGATTTTTGACATTTCCACCAATACCATGTTGGGAACTTTGGGAGCTGTTTCGGCATTTATTATCTTAATTTTTAGAGATACTATACTCGGATTTGTAGCAAGCGTTCAAGTATCATTAAACGATATGGTGCGCATTGGTGATTGGATTACATTTGACAAATATGGCGCTGATGGCGATGTGATTGAAATCAATTTAGCAACTGTAAAAGTGCGCAACTTTGACAATACCACCACAACTATCCCTACCTACAGTTTAATTTCAGATTCGTTTCGGAACTGGAGGGGAATGTTAGATTCCAACGGACGCAGAATTAAGCGACATATCTTGGTGAAGTCGAAAAGCATTCGTTTTCTTACCGAAAATGAAATTGATAATCTCCGAAAAATTCAATTGATAACGGATTATATTGAAACAAGGCAGCAAGAAATCAGAAAATACAACAGTGTTAACCAAATTGATAAATCAACACTGATTAACGGTAGAAATATGACAAATTTCGGGATATTCAGAAAATACATTACACGTTATCTCGAAACACATCCCGGAATTAATAAAGAAATGATTTTGTTGTGTCGACAATTACAACCCACAGCACAAGGGATACCTTTGGAAATTTATGCCTTTTCTAAAGACCAACGTTTTGAACAGTACGAATATATCATGGCCGATATTTTTGACCATATCATGGCTTCGGTAAGCTATTTTGATTTAGAGTTGTTTGAGTTGCCTACAACCAATGCTATTCCGGAGTAATATCTTCATCTTTTTTTCGTAAGCGTTCAGCAACAAATTCGATTTTTGTTTTTCCGTGCGGATGGGGTCTTCCGTTTAAATCCACGCTAACCATAGTAATATTATCAATCGTAATAATAATATCGCGTGTCATCATGTTACGAACCTGACATGTTAATGTAAGTGATGTGGTACCAAATTTAATAACATCTATTCCAATCTCCACAATATCGCCCTGTTTTGCAGAACTTACAAAGTTGATTTCCGACATATGTTTGGTTACAATTCTGGGACTTTCGAGTTGAATAATCGAATAAAGCGCTATTTCTTCATCAATCCATGCCAATAATTTACCGCCAAACAAGGTGCTGTTTGGGTTTAAGTCTTCGGGTTTAACCCATTTTCGAGTGTGAAATCGCATTGTCCAAAATTTTATACAAAATTATCAAATAAAATGGAGTTAAGTTGTCATTAATCTACAAAAAACTGCATTTCATGGATTATTTTTGACAAGTTCAGTTATTATGTTACTTTTGCAGATTGATGCAAAACAATCTACTAGCTTAACAAATGAAAAAAATTACAATCTTTTTAGCAGCTTTAACTTTTACAAGTTTTGGTTTTTCCCAAGAAAATGAAGAAGAAGCTGTTGGTAATGAATCGTTTAACCGTTGGACAATAGAAGGCGGTGTTGGATATTCTAAAGGAATAAAACCTTACAGTTCAGGTTATTACTCCAGTAATCCCGGTAAATTTTTGGGTTCGACAGACTTGAATAATTACAATTTAGGACTGCGCTATATGTTTAGTCCCACTTTTGGTTTAAAAGGAAATTTCCGCTATGATAATCTGGCGAACAATCCGGATACGGATAGTAAAACTTTTGAATTGCAACAATTAGCCTTTTCATTGCAGGGGGTAATCAACATGAATCGATTGTTGAATGTTCAAGAGCAAATGGGCAGGTTTAATTTTCTTTTTCATGGAGGGTTTGATATTGCTCAGGTAAAATCTAAAACTCCGAACGTAATCGAAAATGATCATAATTTTGGTGTTACAGAATACAATGGAGGAATAGTATTTGGATTAACTCCTCAAGTTCGTATAATAGACAAATTGTCGCTCTATTTAGATTTATCAATGGTAAAGAATTTCAGACAGCATTTTAGTTGGGATGGTGCCTATTCAGACACCTCAAATAACTTGAGCGGAGAAATGATTACAACAAGTTTGGGACTTTCTTTCTCATTAGGCCAAGACAAAATGCATGGCGATTGGGCTGTTATTATGGATCCGAAACTGGAAGAAATTGAAGGTTTGGAAAAACGCATAGACGACATGGAATCGCTTATGAATGATACCGACAAAGATGGTGTGCCGGATTATTTAGATCAGGAAAACAATTCACTTGCCGGTGTAGCTGTTGATACCCGAGGTCGTATGGTTGACTTAAATAAAAATGGTGTGCCGGATGAGTTGGAAATGTACTTCAAAAACAACGGTATGCTTCCGGGCTCAGGGAATTCGGGAACCAAAGGTGCCGATGGAAAATCAGCTTCAGGAAGCGAAGCGCGTAACCTAATCAATGGTGGTTATGTAGCGGCTTATTTTGACACAGCTAAAACCCGTCCTACCAATGTATCATCACAAGGTATCGATTTTATCTTAACGTATTTACGTGAAAATCCGGAGGCTAAACTGACTATTTACGGTCATGCAGATGAAATTGGAACTTCTGAAAGTAACGTAAAATTAGCGGCCGCTCGAGCTGAGAGCATTAAAAACGTACTTGTTAGAGCCGGTATAGATGCAGCTCGAATTATGATTTCTTCCGAAGGTGAAGATGCTTCTGTAGATCCAAATTCTGCTGAGGCCCGACGCGTAGTTCGACGTGTAACCTTTAAAGTCGATTAATTTAATTAACAACGAATTCTTAATAACTTAAAAATCCCCCTGTTTCTGTCAGGGGGATTTTTTTTAATTTTATGACAGACCCTAACACGATGCTGTCATGAAAACTACTGATGAAGCGTTACTCCGTTTACGCGGGGAACAAATTGGAGAGATAAATGAATTTTCTTCTTCAGAAGAGCGTTTTCAAAACCAAACCCTTCGCCCCATTCTCAAATTACAAAACGACCTTTTTATTGAGGTGTTTCGCAATTATGCAGTAAAACAAAAAGGCGTTTTTTTTACACTGTCACCTGAAAAAAAAATGCAGTATATCGAAACAGCCATTCAGCGTGATATTAAGTTCCGAAATTCACTCAAGGGAATGGTTATTGGGATGTTTACCTTAGACGAATACCAAAACTACATTTTAAATTCGTCCAATCTAAATAAGCGAATGATGAATCTTTTGATTGAACGTTTAAAAAGTCAGGTTATCATATTTGAAGCTGTAGCCTAAAAAAAACGCCTGCAATTGCAGGCGTTTTTCACTCATTTTGTTTAGGTTAATTTTCGGAAACCAAAACTTCTTCCAAAGTAGGTCCGGCAGCCACCAATCGTCTACCCTCTTCGGTATCACAATATTGGCTGAAGTATTTAATATAACGAGACGTTAAATCTTTGGCTTTTACTTCCCATTCTGCTTCAGACGCATAAGTTGTTCTCGGATCTAAAATTTCTTCCGGTACATCCGGAATAGAAACCGGTATCGTTAAGTTAAGAAACGGAATGTGTTTGGTTGCTGATTCTTCAATAGTACCATCAATAATGGCATCAATAATGGCTCTTGTATTTTTTAAGGAAATGCGTTTACCTGTACCATTCCAACCGGTATTAACCAAATAGGCTTTAGCACCATGTTCTTTCATTTTACCAATGAGCGTTTTAGAATACATTGTTGGGTGCAAGGTAAGAAATGCTTCACCAAAGGCAGGAGAGAATGATGGTTGTGGCTCAGTGATACCTCTTTCGGTTCCGGCTAATTTTGAAGTGTAACCACACAAAAAGTGGTATTGCGCTTGGTCATCGTCCAGAATAGATACCGGAGGTAAAACACCAAAGGCATCGGCAGACAAATAAATAATTTTTTTCGCGTGACCGGCCTTAGAAGGCAAAACAATTTTGTTAATATGGTAAATAGGATACGATACACGAGAATTTTCGGTAATGCTGTGATCGTAATAATCAATTTCACCATATTCATTAACCACTACATTTTCAAGTAGTGCATCACGTTTGATGGCTCTCCAGATATCCGGCTCATTTTGTTCACTTAAATCAATTACTTTGGCATAACAACCTCCTTCATAATTAAATACACCATTATCATCCCATCCGTGTTCATCATCGCCAATTAAATAACGTTTTGGGTCAGCTGAAAGTGTTGTTTTACCGGTACCGGATAATCCGAAGAAAATAGCTACATCACCCTTCTCTCCTACATTGGCTGAGCAATGCATTGAAGCCATACCGCGTAATGGAAGATAGTAGTTCATCATAGCGAACATTCCTTTTTTCATTTCTCCTCCATACCAGGTACCTCCAATAATTTGTATACGCTCAGTTAAATTAAATACCACAAAGTTTTCAGAATTTAATCCGTGTGCTTTCCAATTCGGATTGGTTGTTTTGGAACCATTCATCACAATGAAATCCGGTTTTCCAAAATTTTCCAATTCATAAATAGACGGACGTATAAACATGTTTGTTACAAAATGTGCTTGCCAAGCAACCTCCATAACAAAGCGTACTTTTAAGCGTGTATCAGGGTTTGTTCCACAAAAAGCATCCACTACATACAGTTTTTTAGAGGTAGATAATTGTTGTAAAACCAATGATTTTAACTCATCATAAACGGCCTTAGTCGTTGGAAAATTCACTTTATCGTCCCAATAAATAGTATCTTGGGTCACATCATCTTTTACGATATAACGATCTTTTGGTGAGCGCCCGGTAAAAACTCCGGTTTTAACAGCTACAGCGCCGGTATCGGTTAAGGCACCTTTTTCAAATCCTTTTCGCTGGTGCGATACTTCAGCTTGGTACAACTCTTCATAAGAAGGATTGTAAGACACTTCATGATATCCGGTAATTCCCAAATCATGTAACTCCTGAATAACCTTTAAATTTTTCATTTTTCGGATAGTTTTAAATTAGTTTATTTTCTGAATCAAAGTTCTGAAACAACCGCCTTCAAACACCTGACAAATGTCATGAAATTCAAAAAGTTACGAAATCGATTTCTTAATTTTCAAGGGGTTACGTGTTATTTTATGATTTTTATCATGACAATCACTTGCCGCAAATAACTACCTTTACAACCTAAAATTATGCATTATGTTTGAGTGGATTGATAAGTTAATTTTCCCTAATGCGAATCCCGATGTAACCCAATCGCTTATCGTATTATTACTGGCCATCAGTATTGGTTTTTTTGTAGGACGTTTTAAAGTTAAAGGCATCACATTGGGTGTGTCTGCTGTTATGTTTACCGGATTATTGTTAGGGCATTACGGCTATCGCATCAAGGAGGATATACTGACGTTTGCCCGTGATTTCGGTCTCATATTATTTGTTTATGCCATTGGTATTCAGGTAGGTCCCTCGTTTTTTTCTTCTTTTAAAAAACAGGGATTAAAGTTGAATATTTTAGCAGTAAGCACGGTATTACTGGGTGGTTTTATTACTTGGCTCTTGGTTCTTTTTTTTAGCATAAAACCTGAAAATGCAGTCGGACTTATGTCGGGTTCGGTTACGAATACACCCGGATTAGGAGCAGCCAAATCTACGTTGCAGGAAATTCAGAATCAGTTTCCACAAGTTTCATTCAGCGATCCTACTATTGCCTATGCGATAACCTACCCATTGGGTGTGTTGGGAATTATTGTGGTTATAGTGCTTTCGCAAAAGTTTTTTAAAGTGAACTTAGCTAAAGAACTATATGTATGTGATGCTACCGAAAGTGATAACCTAATTATACACCAAAAATGCCGAATTACCAACGATGATTTAGTGGGTAAAAGTATTTATCAAGTATGTAAGGAAAATGAGTTTCAGGATGTGATTATATCGCGGTTAAAAAACAGTGGCTCCAAAATTGTTTACTCCCCGTCGTTAGATACCAAACTGAGTAAAAAAGATGTAATCATGGTTGTAGGCTCCCCTAAAAGTGTTGATCGTTTTGTCAGTTTAGTCGGAAAACTATCAACCGATTTATTCATTGAATCTGAGGAAGATGTTATTACCAAAAATTTATTTGTCACTAAAACCGGTGCAACACATAAAACATTAGCCGAACTCGATTTATATAACAAATTTGATTTAAAAGTAACGCGCGTTTTTCGTTCCGGAATGGAATTATTGGCACAACCCAATCTGGAGCTTTTTTATGGTGACAAAATCCGAATTGTAGGAAATCGTGAAGCAGTAGTTGAAGCCGAAAAAATTATAGGAAATTCAGAAAAAAAATTATTGGAACCGGATTTTCTTTCTCTTTTTGGAGGCTTAATTTTAGGGATAATTTTAGGGTCTGTCCCTATAATGATTCCGAGTTTACCTGTTCCGATTAAACTCGGTTTTGCGGCCGGCCCATTATTGACCGCACTATTAATCAGTCGTTATGGTGGTATTGGTGTCATCCATTCGTATGTAAATAATGGCGCTGTTTATTTTATGAAAGACATGGGAATTTGTATGTTTTTTGCTGCAGTTGGGGTTCATGCCGGAGAGATGTTTTATGAAAACTTTATTAAGTTTAACGGTTGGCTTTGGATTTATTATGGTTGCTTTATCACCTTTATTCCGTTAACGATCATGGCGTTTTTAGGTCGGTATTGGCTAAAATTAAACTTTTATGAGTTAGCCGGACTCATGAGCGGAACTTACACGGATCCGGCTGCTTTGGCATTTAGCACGAAATATTTGGAGTCGGATATGCCTACACAAGCCTATGCTACGGTTTACCCTTTGGTAACTATTTTTAGAATCTTCACGGCTCAATTATTGATACTATTACTCGTGAAATAGATAATTTGTGTTTACTGATTTATACCGTTTTGAGTTCTTTTAAACGTGTTTAAGCTAATATTTGAACCTCAGATGCGCAACCTTTATTGCTTTTTGAGGAATTTATAAATTTTTTTCCATTTAGTAGTCTGTAGCACAATAGTAGAATCTAAGGCTTCTCGTTTGGATTGAATCTCAGAAGCACCCAATGTTTCATCATTATTAATGAATATTCCTTTAGCGCCAAGATTTTTGGCAAATTCCATATCGGTTAATCTATCGCCAATCATAAACGAATTTTTCAAATCGTAGTTTGGGTTATCAACATATTCTAAAACCATCCCTATTCCCGGTTTTCGTGTGGGTGCATTTTGTTCCGGATAGGTCTTATCAATAAAAACTTTCGAAAAATGAATCCCTTCATTCTCAAACGATTGCATAATCAGATTGTGGATTTTCCAAAATACTTCTTCCGGTAAAGCCTTGGTGCCCAAGCCATCTTGATTGGTTACCATAACCAATTCATATTCGGTTTTGCGAGCAATCTTACCTAAATAGCGAAATACCTCAGGATAAAAGGTTAATTCGTCAAATGTATCCAATACATAATCCGGAGCCTTGGCTTCTTTTACAATGGTACCGTCTCTGTCTATAAACAATAGTTTCTTCATGCTGATTTTTTTTCAAATATAAAAAAAGCCGCTTTAAGCGACTTTTATAAAAGAACTATTTTATCGGACTCACGTTATTTAATGATTTTCTTCCGATTCCTCATGCGATTCAGAATCGCTATCCGTTGCGGCAGCATTACCTGTAGTGCCCGTTCTGATTTCAGTGTGACGTACTTCCCCACCGGTAGTTCCGGTTTCTTTTCCCAAAACAATCCCAACAACCGAAATTGTGGCGGCCAAATAAGCCAGTAATGTGGCTTTTGCGTTGTTTTTTGCATTTAAATATAAGCCTGCCAAGGAGACTAAACCCAATGCATAGAGAACTACGGCCAGTTTTTCGGCCATTTCTTCGTGATTATGAATGATTTTATGACCAACATCAGCCATATCTTCAACCATCTCCTCTGCTCCTTCCCCGGTCGCCATACTTACAGCGGCGGTTACAGCCGAAATGACAAACAAAATATACGCCGTATTTAGAAGTGTTTTGTTTTTCTTTACAATACCGGTCAGAATAATTCCAAATCCGAAAATCGTTCCGATGATCGGGAAATGATTTACTACAAGGTGTAAATGTGCTTGATTCATAGTTGTTTATTTAAGATTAATAGTAAAACTGATAATTTAACTCCGTACTTACGTCAATGAAACGCCTATCAAAGAACCTATTCCATAAGTTACAGCCGCTGCCGCTAATCCAAAAAGTACTTGACGTAAACCTGAGAACCAAACGGATTTACCGGTAAACAGCGTTATTGAAGCCCCAATAGCGAATAGCCCCATCACACTCGCCCCAATGCTCGTAATAATTGCTTTATTGCCTTCCATAAAAAAGAAAGGAAAAAGCGGAATTATAGCTCCGACAGCGAAAAGCAAAAAAGAAGCTATAGCCGCTTCCCAAGCGGAACCGCCTAACTCCTCGCGGTCAATCCCCAATTCTTCTGTGATAAGGGTATCAATTGCAGTCTCGCTGCTTTCAAAAGCTTTATCCGCCAATTTTAATGCTTCGCTTTCAGACATTCCTTTCGCCTGATACAATAGAACGAGTTCTTTTTTTTCTTCTTCCGGAGAGGCTTCCAATTCCATCATTTCCAAATCAATTTGTCTTTGATGCAATTCTCGAGAACTCTGTACCGAAAGCCATTCACCCATGGCCATTGAGATAGACCCGGCAAGCAAGCCGGCAGAACCGGTTAATAAGATGGTGTTATTTTGTGCAGCTGCTCCGGCAACCCCCATAACCAAACTCATATTAGAAACTAATCCGTCATTGGCCCCTAAAACAGCCGCACGAAGGGCATTCCCTCCTACCGATTTATGTCGGCTCTCAAATTTAGACAGAAATCCGCCGGAAACATTGAGCGCAGAGTTGGATTGCACCGCTTCTATGATTTTTAGGTGATTGTGTTCAAAACCTGATAATTTTTCACCTGTTTCGAGTTTGTTTTTGATGGTGTTAACGGCAAATTGTTTTTCTATGCCAGAAAGGCTGCTTATGATGGAACTATAGCCAAAAAGTTTTCCTAATTTCAATTGAATTTTTGCCCGAGAGGACGGATTTGGCATTTTGTAATCAGGAAGTTGTTTTTGCACCTCTCGTAACATATGTTGCGCATGCCCATCCTCAATTTGAGCTAAAGCTAACAATACTTTATTTAAGTTGTTGTCATCTTGGAGCGCTGCTATACTTTTGTAAAGAAATGCGGTATCAACCTCTGTTTGCAATTGCGTTTTGATTTGATTCAAATCCATAATTTTCTTGATTTAGCCATTCTAAAGGTACAAAAAATTAATGGTGCAAAAGAACAACTACCTTAGCAGAAGTCTGATTTTAAGGAAAAATTAATGTAAAAGTACTTCCGATTCCTTTTTTGGCAGAAACTTCAATTTTGATTGCTAACAAATCACATAAGCGTTTGACAATGGAAAGACCTAAGCCAGTTCCTTGCGTTGTTTCTTCTTGTTCGCTGTGTGCTCGATAGAACGAATCAAATATTTTATCAAGATCATGATTTGACATTCCTATTCCTTCATCCTTAAGCGAAAAACAGGTTTTGCCATCTTTTTTCAATAAAGTTAATTCAATGGTACCCGAATCATTGGAATACTTTAACGCATTGGAAATAAGATTGTTTAAAATTATTGAAACATAATATGAATCTGATTTTACTAAGAAATCGTCTTTATAATTTTCTTTAATACTCATGCGCTTCTGTACTATTTTGGTATCAAAACGAGACAGCGATTCACTGATTAAATTATTCAAACTAAATGTAGTAAGGTGTAGCGATTGTCGTTGATTTTCCAATCGGGCCAACAGTAATAGCTGATCAACAGTTGTGTTAATACGGTCAACCTCCGAAATACAGAAGCTTATTTTTTCATTGTATTCTTCTGTATTTCTGGGTTTTCTGATTAATACTTCAAGTGTTCCTTTAATAACAGCTAAGGGTGTTCGCAATTCATGCGAGGCATCAGACGTAAACTGTTTTTCGCGTTCCACAGCATTTTCGATACGATCCAATAAATCATTTATCGTTTTGGATAAAATGTATAACTCATCTTTGTTTGGCGGTAAATCAATTCGTGTTTTTAGGTTATCTTTAGTAATCGCATTAGACGTTTTAATAATAGCAGTTACCGGTTTGATGTTTTTTCCGGCCAAAAAACGGGCTAAAGCAAACACTAGCAGCATAATAACCGGAAAAGAGAACAGTAAGATATCTTTAACCCGTTCCAAAATCATGGTAGCGTCTTCAAGCGACATCGCGACGATTAAGTGGCCTATTGTTTTGTTATTATCCTGTAACGGAACCTGTAACTGTCGAATGGGTTGGTTATTCAATTTAGTGTCCATGAGAACACCGTCTTTCGACGAATCGTGGAGCGTAAGTAGTGAATTTTTTAAATTAGGTGATTTATCTATTAATTCGTCATTAATATCTAAAAACTGAACAAAAACCGGATTCACAGATACCGTGTTGTGTTCCCGAGCACGCCATTGATCAACTTGGATCAGATAAGTTTCATTTCGATCAATTTCGATTTCTCCGACATGTTTTTTGGCTTCTTCATTAATATTGTCATTTATTTGAACATTTACCTGATACCGAATTACCTGATATACAATAAAAAAAGTAACGGCTGTCAAAATAGCCGTTCCAATCATGTAATTTACTGCAAGTCTGTTTTTAAACGATAATGGCATAAAGTGGTTTTAATCGTTTGCAATATACCCAATTCCGCGAATTGTTTTCAGGCATTCATCATCTTTAGAAAGTGAAAGTTTTTTCCGAATGGCATTGATAAACACATCAATTACACCGGTATCATAATCAAAATGTATGTCCCAAACATCTTCAATAATTTGAGTTCTGGTGCACACTTTACCTTTGTTACGAATCAAATAGGCCAACAATTCAAATTCTCTTTGTGTTAGCGTAACTTCTTTATCGTCAACAAAAACAACATGTTTTTGCACATCCATTTTTACCTTACACAAGGTAAGAATTTCATTCTCGGGCAAATGACGAAAGTGTACTTTAATTCGCTCTAAAAGCTCATCAAAACTAAACGGTTTTTTAATATAATCGTTGGCTCCTGCTTTTAATCCGGCAATAGTTTCTTGAACGGTATCTTTGGCAGTTAAGAATAATACGGGAGTCTGCGAATTGAATTCTCTAAATTTTCGACATAATTCTATGCCGGATAATTTTGGGAGCATCCAATCCAAAAGAAGCAAATCAAACGATTCGTTTTGTGCTAAAAGTAAGCCTTCATTTCCGTCTGTGGCAACAGTAACGGCAAAACCTTCCTCTTCAAGACCTTGTTTAAGAAATCCGGAGATACCCGCTTCATCTTCAACCACCAATATCCGCATTAGTCCTGAACAAATTTGATTCCGACAGAACCGATATTCGATTGTAAGCCATCGCTTCGGTCGTAATGATTAAACCTAAAATCTATATTCTTTATACCAAATTTCCAAATTTTGGCACCCGTGAACAGGTCTGTATAGCTTATACCAAATCCGTATTGATTTGCGTTGAAATTCGATAAATCATAATCGGACGTGTAAAATTCTTCCGTGGAGAGATGCTTTTCATAAGGTGCAAAATATTTCGATTGGGTTTGTGTATAATAGCGATACATTGGGTAAACGGTGAATTTATCCGATAGCTTAACCGGCAATTCGATAGAAGCCGTGTGCGCAGTTATGTCCCAATTATCAGTGTAATAGCGATAGTAAGTTCGCACAGCAAGGCGCTCATTTACATAATAATTCCAACGCAGACCAATGGGGATTTTAAATCGGGATGATGGCAGTTTTTCAATAGCATCTCCGGGCCTGTAAACGTTTGAGTTGGCATCATTCTCATAAGTAGAAATAGCGGTTGGGTTGCCTAAATAATAATTCGGTAAATCGGCAAAATAAACCCTGTGGTAAGGGGTTGACAATTTTCCTTCTTGCAAAACCAAATCAAAGAATAGCGAAAACTGTGTTTTTTTTGATACTACTTGAGACCAGGAAAACGACGCTGAATATGAATTTCGACCTGTGGTGTCCCATGCTGTAAATAACGGCGAATAAGCATTAGAAGCTACGCCGGAAGCGTTATACACCGTGCCATAAAATCCACCTCTGAATTCTGCCGGATAAATAGGCCGCCATTGGTCCAGATAAGCATTAACTTTTAATGAAAACTCGGTGTTTTTTTGGTTCATCAACTTGGTAACACCGCCACCGATACCTACGGAAGTATAATCGTATTCATTAGAAAAGGCAATATCGGCATTCCAGATAAAATTACGATCATCTGAAGAATGACTGTAATTTGCGGTTAGCGACACCAATTGGTCAGAGGCTGATGCACCTGAAGACGATTGCCAAGGCGTTGGGTTTTGAGTATCGTAAGGATTTATATTACTTGAAGATGCCGAAGTGTAAGCTGAGATACCGGCATCAACCGTTAAAACATCATCATCGTTCATGGGAACCGCAACCACAATGTTTGAGGCAATATCGGTAAGATTTTCACTACCTATACCACCTGATACAGAGGAATGTACACCATCTTGTTTGTAATAACTTACTAAAAAATCAATTTCGGTGGTCTCTAAAACTCTTTTTTTATAGACCGCAGTTGAGTCGGTTTCCTGTGCAAAAACCGTCAAACCAGTTAGTAAAATGAATAGAATATTTTTCATGGCGCATATTAGTTACATCCACAGCCTCCGCCCGATTTTCCTCCGTTTGCTCCGGCAGCAGCCTCACGATAAACTTGGAATGCAGTTTCATAGCGTTCGGTAGTTTTGGCGGATAATTTCATTTGCACATCGTTAAGTTTTTCTTTTTCATATTCCTTAACGGCTGTACAAGAAGTCAGTAACAAACAACTTAGGCCGATTAATAAGAGTTTAGTCATCTTTTGTGGTGTATTGGGTTAAATTTATTCCTTTAGACGTGTGTATTTTACCGGTATCATCAACGATGATACATTCAACTCCTTTTAGCTGATTCACGAGATTCAATCCTACTTCAACGCCCAAAACAAAAATACCAGTGGCTAAAGCATCGGCCACTTCGGTTTGTTTGGCGAATACCGAAACACTAACAATTCCGGTAGCCGGATAGCCCGTTCTTGGGTCGATTATATGCGAATACCGTTTTCCGTTGAAGGTTACAAATTTTTCATAGCTCCCTGAAGTCTCAACAGCGCTGTCATCCAGAGGGAACATGGCAAAAACTTTATTTTTATTCATCGGATTTACGATACCGATTTTCCAGAGTTCACCATCGGGTTGTTTGCCCCAAACGTTAATATCGCCCGACACATTTACAATTCCGGCAGTACAGCCGTTTTGTTTGAGTAACGATTTAATTTTGTCGGCAATGTACCCCTGCCCTATACCGCCTAATCCTAATTTCATGCCTTTTTCCGAGAGAAAAAGTGTGCTGTTTTTTTCGTCTATGACGATTTTTTGGTAGCCTATGCGCTCAACTGATTTTTTGACTGCCTCGGGCGAAGGAAATTCTTTCATACTTCCATCGAATTTCCAAATTTTATCCATCGAAGCATAGGATATATCAAAGGCTCCCTGAGTGAGTTCCGAAATTTTGACTGAGCGTTTAACCAACTGCAAAACTTCGTCATCAACTCGAACGGGAGCTATGCCGGCATTTTGATTGACTATAGAAATCTGTGTAGTAGGAATCCAATCCGAAATTAAGTTTTCTATACGCTTTACTTCTTCCACAGCCATAACTGCAAAATGTTCCCCTTCAAGGGTATCTTTTGCCACCACTGAAATTTCAAAAGGGCTACCCAGCATCATGAGCTTTTTTTTGTAAAGCACCTGCGCTGAGAGACTAAGATTGATTAGTAAAATCGTACTATAGAAACCGATTTTTTTCAACTTTTTACCAATGAATTTAAAAGTTTAATATATTCTTCGGCAGACACGTTTTTAAAACCTGTCATCCCTAAAACCTTACCATTTTTATCCAACATTACAACTAAAGGAAAGTTTCCTTCTCGGTTGTATTTTTCGGCTAATTTTTTATTTTTTTCTGTTTGTTCAGCACTCAATTGATTGGCTTTTTTCTTCGGAAAGTCGGCTCTCAAAAGCACCCATCGATCTGCTGATTCCTTTTTAAAAAGATCAGAATTCCAAATGTTTTTTTCTAATTTCATGCACGGCGCGCACCAATCCGAGCCGGAAAACACGAGCAATATGGTACGGTTGGTTTCGGCGGCTTCTTTTTTGGCTATCTCAAAATCGGTTTTCCAATTTTGAGCTTGAGTAATAAACGCACTCAAAAAAAGAAAAGCGACAATAAACATGTTTTTCATATCCACAATTTTATGTAAATGTACTATAAAATCTAAAAACTGTTTGTTGCGTGTTTTATTTTAAGTAAATATTAATCTTAATCATTTTTTAAGAATATGTTAAAAAAAGTACATTTGCTGAAAACGAATTTATGGCGCTACTTTCCTCAAAGTCACCTTTTTTCCAACTGGGAAAACTCTATATTTTATTTGGCTTTATACTTCGCATAGTCTTGCTGTTGCATCCTATAACTCACGCTTCGGTTAGTTTTGCCTCAATAGTCAAGTTGTTTTTCTTTGGTTTAGTAAACGATTTTTTTGTGTTTCTGGTTGCCGGTGCTTTGTATTGGTTATATCTTGTTTTCTTGTCGAATGCTAAATACAGGAATCCGTTGGGGTTGTTTCTTTTAGTAGGACATATTGGTTTGTTATTATATCTGATTTTTGGGAATACTCTTTTAGATGAATATGGCGGATCATTACCCGAAATCGGAATTGCATTTGTAGGCTTAAAAACGCTGCTGTTTGCAATAATGTATTTTTTTGGAAATCACCGCAAAACTATTCGGAATGTGTACTTTTTTGTGACTACATTCATTGTTTCGGTAATTTTAGTTCAAAATTGTTTAAGCGAATATTTCTTTTGGAATGAGTTTGGCGTACGTTACAATTTTATTGCAGTAGATTACTTGGTCTACACCAATGAAGTAATTGGCAATATCATGGAATCATATCCCGTCATTCCTTTGTTTACCGGTGTTGGTTTGCTGGCATTAGTTGTGACGTGGTATATTTATAAGAAATCGCATTCTTTCTTGTTAGAGTTACCTAATTTAAGTGCTAAAGTAAAAAGCAGTATAGTCTATCTGATTTTAGTTGGTTTCGCTTTTTTTATGATTCCGCTATTACAAAAGAAATCCGATTCGAATAATCTGTTTGTGAATGAGATTCAATCTAACGGACTCTATAAATTTTATTGTGCTTTTAATGATAGTGAACTCGATTATCACGAATACTATCCTTCTATCCCTGATAATAGAGCCTACGCTTCTTTAAATCAACTCTTAAATGGATCAACAGGCAATTCGTCCTATCGCACCATTCCGTCGGATAGTATTGAAATTCGCAAAAATGTAATGCTCATTACTATTGAGAGTTTGAGTGCTGAATTTATGGAACATTATGGTAACACTCAAAAAATAACACCTTTTTTAGATCAATTGGCTGATGAAAGTTTGCTATTTACTCAATTGTATGCAACCGGAAACCGAACAGTACGCGGACTTGAAGCCGTAACCCTTTGCTTACCTCCTGCTCCCGGTGAAAGCGTGGTAAAACGAAAAGATAATAAGAATAAATTTTCTACAGGGAGCGTGTTTGCTCAAAAAGGCTATCAGGTCAATTATTTTTATGGCGGTGATGCTTATTTTGACAATATGAAGGACTTTTTCGGGGGAAATGGTTATTCGATAACCGATAAAACAAAATTGAAGCCAAACGAAATTACCTTCTCAAATATATGGGGTGTTTGTGATGAGGATATGGCCAATAAAATACTCGCAACAATGTCTGCGCAAACTGCATCAGGAAAGCCTGTTTTTAGTCATTGGATGACCGTAAGCAATCACCGTCCCTTTACCTACCCAGACCATAAAATTGATATTAGTCCTACTTCAAAATCGCGCGAAGGTGGCGTAAAATATACCGATTATGCCTTAAAGCGTTTCTTTGAAAAAGCCAAAACCCAGCCTTGGTTCAAGAATACCGTTTTTGTGATTGTGGCGGATCATTGCGCTTCCAGTTCCGGAAAAACAAGCTTACCCTTGGATCGCTACCGCATTCCGGCAATGGTTTATGCGCCGGGCTTTATACAACCTCAAAAATGCACAAAATTGATTTCTCAAATCGACTTAATGCCTACTGTTATGGGACTTTTAAACATGTCCTATGCTTCAAAGTTTTATGGGCAAAATGTATTCTCAAACGACTATAAACCCCGGACATTTATTGCTACCTATCAGGATTTAGGGTATATTTCCAATGGAGTTCTCACGATTTTATCTCCTAAAAAACAGGTGAAACAATACCGATTAGAATTGGGCGATAACCCAAATATTTCGGAAGAATTTAAACTCTTTTACAATGAAATTCCACTCAAAAAATCTGATAATAAGACTAAAAACGAAGCCATAACCTATTACCAAACCACAACCGATTTGTTAAAAAAGAAGAAATTACAAAGGATAAAGTAAACGATAAAAGTGGGATTATAACAATCCGTAATATTTTCGGATAAACCATTCTGCTCCAAAAATAGCGGCAATAAGCACTAAAAGCCATATCCAATCCACTAAAGGAGTACGTTTAACAATAGCTTTTTCAACCGTCTTGTAATCTTGGTTGTCCAATAAAGTTTTGATTAAAGCCTCCGTTTGATTTGGAGTATAAACTTGTCCGGCTGTTTGTGAGGCTAATTGTCGCAAACGTGTCATATCCGGATTAACAAACTGCTTTTCAATATCAAAGTCGATAATCTCAAAACCGGCACTGTAGGTTGAATTTGAATTGAGTTCTTTCACCGTAAACGTATATCGACCTGCCGACAAACCGTCTAAATTGACTTTAAATGCATTCGAAGCGCGGAGCATATCGTAACGCTTAATTTGTTTGGTTTTGGTGTTTGTAACCGTTATCGTTAAACGGGCTTTTTCATCAAGCTCATAATTTTTATTGAAATATTGTGCTGTAATCTCGAGCGCATCACCAGAATTGTAAAAACGTTCATGATTAACAACCAATGATTTTCGGGAATCGTTTGAAGCCAAAAACTGTATTACTTTATCAATAAAAATATCAAAATCGGTAAATGATTTTTTAGCTACAAAACTATTGGCACGCCATTTCCATAGGTTCTCTCCACACAAAAATGCACTACGCAATCCTTGATTATCTGAAAATGCCATCAAAGGTGATTCTGTATCAACCGTGCGAATTCTGGAATTGAGCAACACAGATACATTGGCATTTGCCGTAATCGAACCATACGGATTTTCCAAAGGGGGAAATCCTTCAAACCCAATGTTATCCAATGCAAATAAGTTGAAATTGTTAGCATAAGAAGCCGTATAATCTTCTTTTTGCGAGGATACCCGAAATGACAGGTTTGCTTGAACCTGATTCAACAAATTAAAATCGGTAGCATTTCCGGTAATAATCCAATAATTGAGACGCTTATTTTTATTGGCTTCAAAGAGTGATTTAAATTCTGTATTGGGTTGGTATAAAATAAGTAAATTATACTTGTCTAAATCACTGATTCCATTAGGTTTAAGGATGGTTACTTTTCGCGATGCATTAGATTCGATACTGCGTTTTAACGCACCTAAATCCGGATGGTTAATAGAAGAAATTAGGGCTACTTCGGAGCGTTGATCAATAATATCAACCGCGAACTTTTTGGTGTTGTTATAGGTGTTTTTCTCCTTTTCAGCTGTACTTATTTTTGCGGTATACAATTGCATTCCTACGCGTTCGGCCGGTAATAATAAATTAACAATTAACGCTTTTTGTGTAGGCGAAAAAGACACAGCTTGGCTATGCAATACCGTATTCCCCTGGCTGACGGAAAATGTACCGGAAACGGATTTGTTGCCGGCATATTGCAAGAAAACTTCTACCGGAAATTTGTTTTTGTGAAACGCATATTTGTTGACATTGATTTGATTGATTTTCAAATCAAGGTAGGTAGCTGTATCGCCCAATACCAAAGGATAAACCTTATTTTTAGCCGGAAAAGTAAATACATAATCTTCACCCGAAGTCTGGTTCCCATCTGAAATCAATACCGTTGGAAACGAACGATTTCGGTTGATGCTGTTTGTATTTTTAGCAACTTTGTCAATACGTGATTGATTTCCCTTAAAATTCAGTTCCTCTTTGTTTTCTACTGCGTTAACCTCTGCATCAAATTTATAGAGCTGAATATCGAATTTATCCTTTAACCGACTGTCATCAGACAGTTTTTCAAAAAGAGCAACGGCTTGTTTATTGGCACTTAATTCAGTAATCGAGCGGGAATTATCAGTCACAATTGCCAACGGCGTCTTTTCGGTTTCGTATGTTTTTCGGGAAATAACCGGATTAATAAGCAAAACCAAAATGCCCAATATCCCTAAAAAACGCAATAAGGCCAATAATGCATTACGTTTGGAAGAATTAGTAGCCTTATAGAAATATTGAAAATACGACAATCCGGCAGCAACTAGTACTGAAAGTAGTAATAGAACTAATGTAGATGTCGACATGAATTGGTTTGAAATTAGAATTAACCGTTAGAATTCATCATAAAAAGTAGTAATCACTTAAAAAGTGTTTTATACCATGGCGTTGTTAGGTAAGCATTCCGCCATCAACATTTAATACCTGTCCGGTCACATAAGCACTCATATCTGAAGCCAAGAACAAACACGCATTGGCAACATCTTCGGGAGTTCCGCCACGTTTTAACGGAATAGCATCTCTCCATCCTTGCACTACGTCTTCATTTAGTTTGGCTGTCATTTCTGTCTCAATAAAACCGGGAGCAATGGCATTACAACGAATGTTGCGAGAACCCAGCTCGAGGGCAATCGATTTGGTAAAACCAATCATACCGGCTTTAGAAGCCGCATAATTTGCCTGCCCTGCGTTACCTTTCACGCCAACCACACTACTCATATTTACGATTGAGCCTTTACGGTTTTTGAGCATAATTTTTTGAACGGCTTTGGTCATATTGAAAACCGATTTCAGGTTGATTTCAATCACTTTGTCAAAATCTTCCTCACTCATGCGCATCAATAAATTATCTTTGGTAATTCCGGCATTGTTAATTAATACATCAATTGTCCCAAATTCGGCTATAACATCATCAACCAGTTTTTGGGCTTCTTCAAAATTAGCAGCGTTCGATTGGTATCCTTTGGCTTTTACACCCAAAGCATTCAACTCATTTTCAAGAGCCATAGCCGATTCTGCCGAAGAACTGTATGTAAATGCTACATTTGCACCTTGTTGCGCAAATATTTTAGCTATTCCGCTTCCTATTCCGCGGCTGGCACCTGTGATAATTGCCACTTTTCCTTCTAATAGTTTCATTGTGTTTGTGTATTGATTTGCGCAAATATATGAATAATAAATTCTAAAAAAGAACCTAAAACAGGGACTTATCAGAGCTTTTTAATCTCAATGGTTTTCTTGGAATTTATCTTAATGACGGCATAGGGATTTGTAAGCGCCATAGTTACATTTTGTCCGGGTTTAGGCTGTGTTTCTTTAAGCGTAACAATCACTTTGTCAGACAATTCTTCTACAGAAACCACTTCTATACCATAACCGCCATTATTCTTTTCGCCTAAATTAACCAAAACATAGTTGGCGGTTTTAATGTCATCCGGTTTTACAAACTTCTTAATCTCATCATCCGAAAGTAAAATGTTAAATTCATCACTTTGACTGATTATCTCGTAAAACTCAAAATTGCCGCCTCCGTATTCGCTTGCGACTAAAACTTGATATAGTGCATTTCCGGAAACCGCTTTTTTAGACGAACAAGCAACTAATAGGACCAACGTAAATAAAGCAATTGTTTTTTTCATGTGTTTATGCATTAACAGATTCGATAGCTTCATGGTATAAGGCTTCATAAATAGGCAGAATTGCGGTTATGTCAAATTGTTGCGCCACTTCTAATGCATTTTTCTTAAATCCTTGTAAAACCGCATCCGATTTTAAAATCGCAAGGGCATTCTCAGCCATTTCTTCTACATTGCCAACATTACTTAAAAAACCGGATTTCCCTTGTATATTTACCTCGGGCAATCCACCTGTATTCGAAGAAATAACAGGAACACTCCATGCCATTGCTTCCAAAGCTGCCAAACCAAAACTTTCAGTTTCCGATGGCAACAAAAACAAGTCGGAATAGGCCAAAATCTGATCAATTTCAGAACTATTTCCAAAAAATATAACTTTATCGGCTATCCCTAATTGCTCACAAAGCCGCTCTGCAACTTCTTTTTCAGGGCCATTGCCAACCATCATTAAGCGCGAAGGGAGTTGCTCCTGAATTCGGTAAAATACCTTCACCACATCCGGAATCCGCTTTACTTTTCTAAAATTACTGATGTGGGTAATAATTCGCTCCTCCGGTTTTGCCATAACCGAACGCTGACAGGAAATCAAATTTTCATTCCGGTGCTTGTCGAGTTCAATAAAATTTGGAATTACCCGAATCTCCTTTCGTATATCAAAGCGTTCATACGTATCATTTTTCAAACTTTCCGAAACCGAGGTCACATAATCAGATTGATTGATACTGAAATTTACCGCCGTTTTATAAAACGGATGGTTGCCCACTAATGTAATATCAGTACCGTGAAGTGTGGTTATCATGGGCAAATTAATGCCTTGCTCTTTAAGCATTTGTTTGGCCATATAGCCGGCAAAAGCATGCGGAATGGCATAATGTACATGCAACAATTCAATGCCGTATAATTTAACCATATCAACCAATTTGCTGGATAAGGCTAACTCATAAGGCTGGTAATGAAATAATGGATATTCCGGTACATTCACCTCGTGAAAATGCACATTCGGACTCAATAGTGCTAATCGCACGGGTTGTCGGTAGGTTATAAAATGTATTTCGTGTCCCCTGTTGGCCAGCTCTAAACCGAGTTCAGTAGCCACTACGCCACTCCCACCAAATGTTGGGTAACACACTATAGCTATTTTCATGCGTTGGTTTGGTTTCAGCTAAAATAGTGAAATCCCAGCGTTAAGTTGTCAAATATTCGTTAAAATACAATTTGATTTTGTAGGGCGCATCCCTTCCCGAAAACGGTCGGGTCGGGCTATTCGCGCTACCGGCCTGCAAGCAGTCAGGGTAGCTTGCTGCTATCCCTTGCGCGGAATTAGTTTATTATCGCATCCTGAATAATTTTCTGAATGTCCTCGCGTATGTTTTCTTTCGAAAGTCGGTTGGCCGCATTACTGTCAGGGTAAGTGCGGTTGGAGAGAAAAATGTAAATTAGCTCCGTTTCCGGATCAGCCCAAACCATAGTGCCTGTAAAACCGGTATGACCAAAACTCGCTTTCGAAACGCAGCCGCACGTTGGACCTTCTTTTCCTAATTGGGGTTTGTCAAAACCTAAACCGCGACGGTTGCCTTCGGCGCAAAAATGACAGGTGTTAAAAACCGTAAACGTTTCAGGGGAAAAATAACGTTTTCCGCCATAAGTTCCTTGTTGTAAAAACATCTGCATCATTTTGGCCAAATCCATTGCATTGGAAAATATACCGGCATGACCGCCCACACCGCCTTGCATGGCCGCCGTCATGTCGTGAACGTATCCCTGAACTGTTGTGTGCCTAAAGTAATTGTCTTCATCGGTTGGAGGAATCACCGACATATCAAAGCGCAATAACGGATTGTAGCCTGTAAAACTCATTCCCATCGGACTAAAAAACTGCTCATTACTCAAATAATCCAATCCTTTATGGGTGCTTTTTTCCAAATAATCTTTCAATATAATGAAGGTAAAATCACTGTATTTGTATTCTTTTTTGTCCAAAAGTTTACTGGTCATGATTTTACGCATAATCGTATCATTATAATCATCCCGGATGTATAAATTTTCATCAACCTGACGTGTAAAACCAGGCTTGAAAGCTAAACTATAATACGCATCCGCCGGGCATTTTTCCTTATCTAAGGTATTTTTATAAAATGGCTCCCACGCTTGTAAACGCGCATAATGCGAAAGCAAATCTTTAAAAGCAATATCTTTTTTATCTGAATTTTCAAAAGCAGGGAGCATTTCACCGAGTTTGGTTTCCAAATGTACCTTTCCCTGATCATAGTACTGCATCACCAACGGCAGTGTAGCAACCATTTTGGTTACAGAGGCCACATCGTAGATATCCGAATTTTGTACTTTGGTTTTGTTGTCATACGTATGGTAACCAAATGATTTTTGGTAAATAACTTTTCCTTTTCGGGCCACTAAAATCTGAGCGCCCGGCGTCATTTTACCCTTGATGGCTTTATCAACAACGGTTTCAATTTTGGTAAGCGCAGCCGAGCTCATCCCAACATTTTCAGGCGCCGTAAATCCGAGTATATCTCGCTTAACCGTTTTTAAACCATGGTTAACTTTAAATTCTTCATTAATACTCACCGGCAACATTCCTTTGGCTTCGACAGCTCCAAATAGAAGTTCGGCGCTAATTTCTTGTGGAATATCACCATTTTGGTAGGAAACAACTACTGCTTCAATATCGTCAAAAAAGCGAATCGGAATTAGTGTATAGGGTTTGGTAAAAACATCCAAAATAACCTTGTTGTTTTTGGCAATCGATTGCAGAGTTGCCAGTTCTTTATCGGTAAAATCATGCTTTTTCCAAGCTTTATCCGATTTATGAAAACCAACAATTACATAATCATAATTCTTGAGAATGGCATTGATACTGTCGGTATCCTTTTCAGTAATTTCGGTAATAGACGTATATTTTTGCAGGGTATTTAAAAATACAGCACCCGAATCGTCACCTAATTTTACATAAGCAATTTTCTTCGTAAAATCGGTTAGCGGTAAAATATCGTGCTTGTTTTTTACCAAGGTAATTGCATTTTCAAACAATTGGTATTGCAAGGCATTATTCTCGACCGGATTGATATCGTTCAATAGATTTTTCTCATCGATAGGCTTGTAATGGTGCAAACCGGCTTTGTATTTATAGCGCAAAATCTTTTTAACCGATTGTTCAATTCGGGCATCAGTTATGAGTCCGCTTGTATAAGCCTCCGTAATCTTTTCAACAGCTACCGGCACATTTTCGGCAAACAACAAAATGTCATTTCCTGCCATAAAAGCTTCCAAATCGATTTCCCCCGGTTTTTTAAAATTACTGGCACCTTTCATATTAAGTGCATCAGTAAATATTAGTCCGTCAAAACCCAATTCTTCCTGTAATAAATTGGTAACAATAGCCGACGAAATTGAACTGGGATAACCCTCACGCGGATCCAAACTCGGAATGCTCAAATGCGCCACCATAACCGATTCCAAGCCTTCGTCAAACATACGTTTGTACGGATACAATTCGACTGCTTCTAACCTACTTTTATCAAAACTGATAACCGGAAGCGTATGATGCGAATCTACTGCTGTATCGCCATGTCCGGGGAAATGCTTTCCGGTAGAAAAAACACCTTGATTTTGAACTCCAGTCATTAAGGCTAATGCATGATTGGTTACATTGTATTTATCTTCGCCAAACGAACGATTCCCAATAATCGGATTTAACGGATTCGTATTAATATCGAGTACCGGAGCAAAATTAAAGTGCAAGCCCATGCGTTTACTTTCTTTACCCATTTGCTCCCCTACCCGTTCAATGAGTTTTAAATCACGGATGGCTCCCAGGGTCATATTCCATGGATATCTGTAAGTAGAATCCAAACGCATACTTAATCCCCATTCGGCATCAATCCCAACAAAAAGAGGCACCTTGGCTTTGGATTGAAAACGGTTGGTTAATTTTGCTTGGCGCATGGGGCCGCCTTGGAAAAAAATCAAACCGCCTATGTGGTTTTCGGTTACTAATTTGTCGAGCGATTCGAAGTGGGCTTTGTCTTTATTCGAATAGGCCGCAACCATGAACAACTGCCCCACCCGTTCGTTAAAATTTAAACTGTTGTAAACACTATCTACCCAACGGGTTTCGGCATCGGTGGTTTTAAAAAAAGTTTTGCGTTCCGATTTAGGGATAGCCACATAATCATCTTCATAGGTAATCCCCGGTTTTTTTATTTCATGCGAAACGGTGGATTTGTCTTGGGTCGATTTACATTGCACCAATAAAAACAAAACCGGAATAAAAACCGCTATGAAGTATTTTTTATGTAACATAGATCAGAAGAAACGACTGTGCCAACTATCGCCGGCGGGAACTTCCCAACTTTCGTTGAGTTCCTCAATCGAATTTACGAGATTATTAAAAACAATAGTGTTTGCAGTAACGGCTTTTTCTTTTGCCATTTTTTTAAAATCAATCAGTGATTTGTGGGCAATGTATTCACCACTTCTGAAGGTGACATTCATTTTATCCAACAATTCGACACCATATTTTTGTTCTAATTTTTGAATAAAACTTACTGAAGCGTCGATAGAACAACCCGATGCCGCCTGAATATGTTGATTTACGGCTATGATTATAAATCGGTTGTAGCGAATCTCAAAAGAAGATTCAAGATGGGTTCCGTGAGCCGCCCAATTGGAAAGAAATCGTTCTAATTCAGAAGAAATTTCAACAACTTCTTCATCAGAAAACTTTCGGTTGGATTGATAAATCCACACTCTGGAATCATCCGGTAATTGATCAAATGGAATATACATAGTTATAAATCTTCTGCATTAGCAATCAGTTCTGCAATATCCAACACCTTAATTTGCGCTTCTTTTTCTTTGCTTTTCACGCCGTCGGTTAACATTGTATTGCAAAACGGGCAACCGGCTGCGATAACTTCGGGTTTTACTTCAAGGGCATCTTCGGTGCGTTCTACATTAATATCTTTATTCCCTTTTTCAGGCTCTTTAAACATTTGGGCACCTCCGGCACCACAGCACAATCCGTTGGCCCGTGAACGCTTCATTTCGACCAATTCAGCATCCAATTTCTGGATTAAATCACGAGGTGCTTCATAGATGGCATTGGCTCTTCCCAAATAACACGGATCATGGAATGTAATGCGTTTCCCTTTAAACTGTCCGCCTTGAATGGTTAATCGGCCGGAATCCAGTAAGGATTTTAAAAATTCTGTATGGTGCACAACTTCGTAAGTACCACCCAATTCCGGATATTCATTTTTCAGCGTATTAAAACAATGCGGGCAGGCTGTAACGATTTTTTTAACCTCATAGGCATTCAGCACCTCAATATTCATCATGGCCTGCATTTGAAAGGCAAACTCATTTCCGGCCCTTTTAGCAGGATCGCCGGTACAAGATTCTTCTGTGCCAAGGACGGCAAAATCTACATTCGCCCGATTTAGGATTCGGACAAAAGCTTTTGTAATGCGTTTGGCGCGGTCATCAAAACTACCGGCACATCCAACCCAAAACAAAACTTCGGGTTGTTTTCCTTGGGCCATCATTTCGGCCATGGTGGGGACAGTCAATGTGTTTTCCATACTTTTATTTCTTAGCTATTCGTGGTGTTCATCGTCGAAAACCTGAATAGTAACTTCTTTATCAACCAAATCGGTGAACTTACCTCGGTAGCGTGTAGCTTTTACCAAATGGTTATCAATCCAGTGGTAATTTCCGCCGCGTGGTTTTCCGAATAAAATTCCGTGGTATTTGAAGCCGTGTTTCTTCAACCAGGTTTCCGTATACTCACGATGAGCTTCGGTTCTGGAGGTGAAGAAAAAAATAACATGACCTTCATCATACCATTTATTCAAAGTAACCAAAGCATCCGGATATACTTCGGCTGTGAGCATTCGCTCAGGTTCTTCATTGGGAATATCGTCACAAATAGTCCCATCAATATCAATTAAATAATTCTTAATTCCCGGCGGTAAAATCGGGCTTAAATGTTGCCCGTTTTCGGTTACCGATTGCAGGCTTTTTTCGATGTCTTCCTTTTTCATGTAAAGTAAATTTCAGGTTCATTAAACACAATTCCAAGCCTCACAATATGGAATCAGGTTTATTTATAAATAGTTTTAATTTTCGTCTTTCCAGTTTAAGCGGTCCATTTGACTGTATTGCCATGGTGCGCCGTTATTTTCAATATTCGTCATCATGGCATTTAACGATTGTGGTGCAGCACTTTGTTCCATGACTAGATAGCGACGCATATCCATAATGATTGATAACGGACTAATATTTACGGGGCATTCTTCTACACAGGCATTACACGAAGTACAAGCCCATAATTCCTCCGGAGTGATATAATCAGTAAGCAATGTTTTATTGTCCGGAACAAAAACACCTTTATTGGCATCCAAATTACGCCCGACTTCTTCCAAACGATCGCGGGTATCCATCATGATTTTACGCGGGGAAAGTTTTTTCCCGGTTTGGTTTGCCGGACAGGCAGAAGTACAACGACCACATTCGGTACACGTATACGCATTGAGCAACTGCACCCAGTTCAAATCGGTTACATCGCTGGCTCCAAACTTAACCGGTTCGGCATCTGCCGGAGGAGCTGCATACGGATCGGCATTGGGATCCATCATCAGTTTCACTTCTTTTGTAACACTTTCCAGATTGTCAAACTTTCCTTTAGCGTTCAAATCGGCAAAATAAGTATTAGGGAAGGCTAATAAAATATGAAGGTGTTTTGAAAAATAGAGGTAATTCAAAAAAATCAAAATTCCGATTATATGCATCCACCAAAAACCTCGTTCCAACAGGTGAACACTTTCGACAGACATTCCGTCAAAGAGAGGAACTAAAAATTTCGAAACAGGGAAACTACCCGCTTTTTCATAATGTCCATAAACCTGAGGGAGGTTTTGCAAATGCTGATCGGCTGCATTCATCAATAAAAACAACGACATTAATACGGTTTCGAAATACAGAATTACATTGGCGTCTGTTCTTGGTTTACCATCCAAATCATTGCTTTTAAAACGCCCTAATTTCAATACATTTCGGCGTAGCCAAAAAACAACAACAGCCACTAAAACTAAAAGTGCTAAGATTTCAAAAGAAGCTATCAGAAAGTCATAAAAACTACCCAAAAAAGCAAACACTCTGTGGGTGCCAAACAAGCCGTCAATGATTATCTCTAACAACTCTAAGTTAATGATAATAAAGCCCACATAAACAATTATATGAAGAAAAGCTGCAATGGGACGCTTAACCATTTTAGACTGTCCTAACGCAACCATAAGCATGTTATTCCAACGTGCTTTGGGATTGTCGAAACGGTTAACATCGCGACCCAAGTTGATATTGCGTTTTAGTTTTTTTACATTGATGAAAAAGTAACCAAAACCGGCAATCAACAGTAAAGCAAAAAACAGGGAAGATAAAATTGTCATACTTATCGTTTTATGGTGTCGGTGGCTGCTGGCGCCACATAAGGTTTATTCTTTTTTCCGAAAAGTGAAACATTCACATAGCGAGTCGGATTTAATCGCAAATCCTGAAGCAACAATTCCAATTCTTTCGATGTTTTGGAAAAATTGACGTACAATGCATCGTCTTTCATCAATTTGCCCATAGTTCCTTTTCCGGATTGCACATCATGCATTAAGGCATTTACATTGGCTAAAGTTGATTCGAGGTTTTTAACCGTTTTACCCAATTCCAATCGTGCCAATGAATCTGAAACCTTTGAAAAATTTGCTGATGTTTTTTCAAAGTTTGACATCGTGTTCCCGATTTTAGATTTATTTTCAGCCAACATGGCATTGGTATTTTTAGAAATGGCTTTAAACTCTGCCATCGTTTCGTTAAGATTAGCCAAACTATTGCGCAAATTTGTTTTTGTGCGTTCATCCATAATTTGGTTTACATTTCCAACCATGGTATTGGCATTATTCAATAGTTTTTCAATTTTGTCTTTGAGCGGTTCTATTTGCAGGGCCAAGGCATCCGTCAAACCCAATTTACTGGACGATTGCAAAAAATCACCTGAAACCGCTTCAGACGAATCTTTAGTATTTGGAATGATGGCAATTTGCTTTCCTCCTATTGGACTCGGAGCATAAATCTCCGCTAAACTTGATTTTGAAATAGGAAAATCGGTATTTACCTGAAGTTCTACTGTGAGTTTCCCCGTTTTATTATTCAATTTAATGGAATTCACTTTACCGACAGCCAACCCATTAATAGTGACCGGAGCCGAAATAGGCAATCCTTCCACATTTTGGTAGTCTACATAAAACGTTTTATAATTTGTAAACAAATCCCTCCCCTTCAAAAAGCTATACCCCCATATAAACAATAAGATGGAGGATAGAACTAATATTGCCGTTTTAATTTCTCTGGATAATTTCAAAATATACCTGTTTAGTGAAATGAATTTATTTTAATGCTTCCTTTACGCTGATGCTTTTACCGTCTTTAAAAGCGACAATATAAGCCGTTGAATAGCCTTTGTCTTTTGCTTCGGATAATAATTTTTTGGCCTCCTCATAACTACTTGTTTGACCATACATATATTTATACAAGTTGTTCTCGTAAGTGCTGGATATGTTTTTTAGTCCTTTAAAATTAGAAGGTGTTGTATTCATTTTTTTTGAACTGGCCGACAATTGTACTTTAAAAACAATCCCTTTCGGCATCACTACTTCTGGTGTTGTAACTACCGTCTGAGGCGCCGTTTTTACTACTTCCTTAGGGGTTGTGTCCTGCTTTGGAGTTTCAATAGGTTTGGGTTCGGGTTTTTTGGGTGTCGGTTTTTCAATAATTGGCTCATTGGAACCTTCTCCAAAATATTCATTTTTATATTGTACAATGGCATCGGCAATACATTTGGCTACATCCATTTGCCCTTCTTCAGAGTCTAATCTAGCCCCCTCAATTTGGTTTGATATGAATCCCATTTCGATCAAAACACGAGGCATATAGGCTTTGTGCAACACCATAAATGGCGCCTGTTTTACGCCACGATCTTTTTGACCTAAATTATTTCTAAAGTTTTCTTGTACTTTTCCGGCTAATGCGATACTATTGCTCAAATACTCTTCGGCCATAATATCTATTGCTATTGAACTCTCAGGCGAATTGGGGTCAAAGCCTTCATATTTTTGCTTGTAATCCTTTTCTAAAGTAACCACTGAGTTCTCTTTTTTGGCGGCTTCTAAATTTGAAGCATTTTTGGTTAAACCCATTACATAGGTTTCTGAACCATCTGCAGCCGTATTTTTATTGGCGTTACAGTGAATCGATACAAAAAAATTAGCATGGGCACGGTTGGCAATATTAGCGCGTTCCACTAAATCGATAAAAACATCTGTCTTACGCGTATAAATGACTTCAATATTTGGGTTTTGTTCCAATATCTTACCTACCTTTAACACAACCGCAAGGGCAATGTTTTTTTCAATATGGCCATGATAAACGGCTCCAAAGTCGTGCGCGCCATGACCGGCATCCAAGGCTACTTTAAATTTCTGTCCGTTTTGGGAAAAAACTGAATTGCAGAATGTTAGAAAGAAAAGAGCAACAATTAATGTATAACGGGTGAATGATTTCATTTATAAAAGTTAATTTTAATTAAAACGTTTAACTTTAAAAAGTATTATTTATTTATTTTTGGCCCAAAATTGGTACCACACGACTAATTCAATAATTAAGCCATATTTTTACAAAAATAGTATTTAAACCTTTGCGTACAAACTTATTTAATATCGTTTTATTATCATTTTTTCTAACAATTTGTTGTGGAAAGATAAGTGCGCAGGAATTTCCCAAAAAAACCAAACGCATAGCTACTGATAAACAGGAAACTAAACCGGCTAATCCTGGAACCCAAAAAGAAACTAAAACGGTTACAACGGTAGATACTATACGCGTTGATACCCTAAAAAAAGGAAAAAAATATTTAGAAGGTAAGGTAAAATACAAAGCGAAAGAATACGCCCGCTTTGACCAGAAAAAGAAACTGATTACCCTACGCGACAATGCCCAATTATTTTATCAGGATTACGAACTTAAAGCCGGTGTTATTGTGTTTGATTACAACAAACGCGAAGTCTATGCCGGAAGACTAAAAGACTCAACCGGTAAGTACTACCAGTATCCGGAGTTTAAGCAAGGGGCTAATGTGATAAAACCCGATTCCATTCGTTTTAATTATGAAACTAAAAAAGCCTTGGTATGGAATTCCAAAACACAACAAGGGGATATTAATGTAAGAGCAGGTATCAGCAAAAAAGAAAACGATTCTGTCTATTTTATGAAAGGGGCTCGTTTTACAACCTCAAAAAATATTGATGATCCGGAATATTATTTTTACACCAACAAAGTAAAATTTGTGCCCGGTAAAAAAATAGTGGTTGGTTTTACCAATATGTGGATTGCCGATGTGCCCACGCCGGTAGCCATGCCGTTTGCTTTTTTCCCGTTAACGGATAAAATGCGATCCGGCTTACTGATTCCAAACTGGAATTACACCGATCAACGCGGGTACAGTTTACAAAACGGCGGGTATTATTTTGCGCTCTCCGATCATTATGATTTAGAAATTTTAGGCGATTACTACACTAACGGAAGTTATGGTCTTCGCTTTCAAACCCATTATGCGCAACGTTATAAGTTTATGGGAGTTTTTAATGTGCGTTTTGAAAACTTAATCAATGGTGAACGCGGTTTTCCCGGTTATAGTAAAAATCGAATCTACAACATACAGTGGTCGCATACTCGGGATCCAAAAGCAAACCCAAATTCGAGATTTTCGGCTTCTGTAAATTTAGGTAGTAGTCGTTATTTTCAGGAATCCATCAACCAGATTAATATTGGTTCAAACCTGAATAACACCTTAAATTCTTCTATTTCCTACAATAAAACCATAAATACCGTTCCGCAAATCAATTTAGCTTTAACTGCGACACATACACAAAACACCAACAACAAGTCGATTAACATGACGTTGCCCACATTGACTATGAATGTGGATCGTGTATTTCCTTTTTCCAAAGATGATCGCCCGAAAAAAGGGATTTTACAAAATATCAATATCCGTTATGACTTAACGGCCAGTAATTCGTATTCTACTACCGATTCTTTATTTTTTAAAAGTGAAATGTTTAAAACAGCTCAAACCGGTTTCCAACACAACATTCCTTTAAGTACAAACTTTAAAGTAGCACGGTATTTTAATGTAAGTTCTTCTATTAATTATAAAGAAGTTTGGTACCTGCAAACAATTCGCAAAAAAACCAATTTTGAGTCTACCGATAGCCAAACATTAAATGAACGCGTTAACGGATTTGATGCATTTCGAACCTATTCCTTTGCCAACAGCCTTTCCACGACAATTTACGGAACGTATGGTTTTAAAGGAAATGGCCGCTTAAAAGCGATACGCCACACCATGAGTCCGGCTGTGTCTTACAGCTATACCCCAAAATTTGATCAATATTACGAACTTTACGAATCGGCGCGTAACTATAATCGTTCCTTGGATCCGGCAAATCCGTCGTATACGAGTGATTACTCCTACTACACTCGCTTTGAAGGCGGTATTTACGGTGTACCCGGCTTGAGTGACGGCAATAGTTTGGGTGTTTCTTTGAATAATATTTTTGAAGGAAAAGTAACCGAAAAAGATTCGACTGTTACAGAGCCCA
This sequence comes from Flavobacterium sp., assembly GCA_041917555.1. GTDB lineage: Bacteria > Bacteroidota > Bacteroidia > Flavobacteriales > Flavobacteriaceae > Flavobacterium. Next base: position 107,498 of record JAYRXL010000085.1, read on the forward strand.
AGAAAGTACGTTTGTTGATTTTAAATTTTGCCTCCGGCTATGATTTCAAACAAAAAACATGGTCCACTATTTCATTCAATGGAGGGACAACTTTCCTAAAGGAAAAAATGACCGTAAATTTTGGAGGTTCCATCGATCCGTATGAATATGTGAAAGGGAGCTTTGTGCGAAGTCCGTTCTCTGTTTCTAATGCGAATTTATCAATGAATTATGCCTTAGCCAGTAATACCGGTAAAAAAGAAAAGAAAAACCTGCAAGGGCAACGTAATGGTGGTCGTGATGATGATTTGTTTGGTACCAATGTTGATTTAAGCGACAGGCGCGATTCGCAGTTTCAGGAAGGTGAAGAAGAAAAACCTGTCTCATTCTACAATTATGACATCCCTTGGGATTTTAATGTTGCTTTTACGCTGAATTATACCAATGCCGACTTTGGAAGAAAAATCAGCAGCAGTAGTTTTATGTTTTCAGCCAATTCGCAGATTACAACGAAATGGAAAATTGGTGTTTCTTCCGGTTATGATATCGTAAACAAAGGTTTTGCACAGACGCAATTCCGTTTGGAACGCGATTTGGAAAGTTGGCGTATGGATTTTAGTTGGGTGCCTTTTGGACCTTACTCCTCTTGGGGATTCTTCATCGGAATTAAATCGGGTGTGCTAAGTGATATTAAATGGGATAAGCGCTCGTTACCGGATCGTACGCTACGCTAATTTATGTTGAGTTAAACTAACTTGCCTGCATTGAAGGCACTACCTTTTTATGAAATAACCCAATTAAAAACTATGAAACAAATACTATTTACAGACAAGGCACCGGCACCTATTGGTCCTTACAACCAGGCTGTTTTGGTTAATAATACCTTATATACTTCGGGACAAATTGCTTTACATCCACAAACCGGTGAATTGGTTTTAGACGATATCGAAACCGAAACCCGTCAGGTGATGGAAAATATGAAAGCTGTTTTAGAGGCGGCCAATATGGGATTTGAACATGTGGTAAAAACAACCATTTTTATTATGAATATGGGCGATTTTGCGCTTATTAATGCGGTTTACGGAAACTATTTTGATTCCGCTTCAGCACCTGCCCGAGAAACGGTACAAGTTGCTTGTTTACCCAAAAATGTAAACGTGGAAATCTCCATGATTGCGGTTAAATAAGACTATTCTGAACATAGATTAACAAAAACTTACCATCCATGGTGCCTGATTTCCCATGGATTTTTTTAATTTTGAGAAAATCGTATTTTGTTTGTTATGACTTCAGGCCTTCTTATAGCATTGTGTTCACTAATTCTTTTGGCTTACTTTTTTGATATTAGTGCTTCTAAAACTCGCATTCCTTCTGTAATTTTATTGTTGATTTTAGGCTTTGGTGTAAAAGAGCTTACTTCAATTCTAAATATAAAAATACCCGACCTTAGTTCACTCTTGCCTCTATTAGGGACAGTGGGGCTAATTTTGATTGTTTTAGAAGGTTCATTGGAGTTGGAACTAAACAGCTCAAAGATGCATTTAATCAAAAAGAGTGCATTGCTTGCATTATTGCCTATACTTGCACTTAGTTTTGGTGTCGCTTATGTAATTTATAGTACGCAGGGAACTTCATTTAAAGACTGCTTAATTAATGCAATTCCTTTTTCAATTATAAGTAGTGCTATAGCTATACCAAGTGTTTCAAATCTAAGTTCAGACAAACGCGAATTTATAACTTATGAAAGTAGCCTTTCTGATATTTTTGGTGTTTTACTGTTCAATTTTGTGCTTTTCAACGAAACATTTGGCTGGGAATCTTGGGGCCAATTTGGAATTGAACTTATTGTGCTTTTGATTATTACAGTATTATCTACACTTATATTAGCTTACTTATTGAGTCGCATTAAACATCATGTGAAATACGTACCGATTATTATGATGGTTGTACTTATTTATGCGATTTCAAAGTTATACCATCTTCCGGCCTTGTTATTCATACTTTTATTCGGGTTATTTTTAGGAAATTTAGATGAACTAAAACACATTTCATTCATTAAAAAACTCAAGCCTGACATCCTCAATCATGAAACACATAAGTTTAGAGAACTTACAGCAGAAATTGCCTTTTTAGTCAGAGCTGTGTTTTTTATGCTATTTGGATTTTTGATGGAGTTGAGCGAAATTCTAAATACCAAAACTATTTTATGGGCTTTAGGAATTTGTTTGGGTATATTTATAATACGATTCTTGTTATTAAAATTAATGAAAATCAGTCTTTCTCCATTAGTATTTATTGCACCAAGAGGTTTAATAACCGTTTTATTATTTTTGAGTATTCTACCGGAGCAACAAATAGAAATCGTTAACAAATCGCTTATTATTCAAGTCATTTTAATAACCGCTTTGCTAATGATGTTTGGACTAATGAGTCATTCAAAAACAACTAATATTGAAAAAGAAACTTTATAATTCATCCAATGCTAACAAAAGTAATTGCGCTGTTGCTTCATTGGTGGCCAAAGGCACGTTGTGAACGTCGCAAATACGAATCAACATATTGATGTCCGGTTCATGTGGGTGGGTCGAATTGGGGTCTTTAAAAAACAAAACCATATTTGTTTTACCTTCGGCGACACGCGCAGCGATTTGGGCATCGCCTCCTTTAGGACCTGAGAGCATTTTTTTTACTTTAATTCCAACAGCCTCTATTTTACCACCGGTGGTACCGGTTGCGATAAGTTTAACATTTTCGCGCTTTAAAATGGCGCTGTTTTTATTGATAAACTGAACCATGTCGGCTTTTTTACCATCGTGAGCGATAATGGCTATTTCCATAGATATTTTTTCTCAAAAATAAAAAAACCTGACGATTAAGTCAGGTTCGAGTATCATTTATTTAAAATATGATAGGCAATTAAACCATCAATAGGTCTTCGCAAAACATTACCAATTTTGATGCCGTGTTTGGTCAATACTTCGGTAAGTTCATCTTTTAAATAAAAAGCGATAGATCCTACAAAATGTACCGGCAACTCTGTACAATTGTCGTATTGTTTGATATAATTCTCTACAAAATCTTCCATTTCAGCGTAAATGAATTGGCGACAAAACGCAGTATCCTTATGTTTAATCAGGAATTTAGCAAAAGTGGCTAAATAAGCGTTAGGATTAGGCTCTTTGTATAGATTGTGTTTGATATAATCGGGATCTACATTATATTCTTCAGCAAATTCATCAGCCATTTCTTTGGGCATTTTGTTAAATGAATAGCCTCGCAACAAATGGCGACCAAAACGGTTACCGGAACAATCATCCATGGCAATATAACCTAATGATTGTACTTTTTGATGTAAAATTTTCCCATCAAAATAGCTACAATTTGAACCGGTTCCCAAAATGCAAACGATAGCCTCTTCATCTTTTGGCGTAGTGGCATAAACGGCTGCATAGGTATCTTCGTGAACTGTAACCGCTGCATTGACAAAATATTCTTGAAAAACCAATGTTAGAAAGTTTTTCATACGATCGGTACCACATCCTGCGCCGTAAAAGAATAAATGGGTAGCTTTTTCTTTATTGTGTGAAATATCAAATTTATCATCAAGACGGTTGATGATTTCTTCTTTATCTAAAACTTCCGGATTCAATCCCAGCGATTGCGTTGTAAATAATACTTTTCCGTTTTCGTCTATTGCAATCCAATCGGCCTTTGTGGATCCGCTGTCAACTAATAATTTCATTTGTTTGTTTTTTGGTTGGTTGGGTTAAAAATAAAAAAAATCCCGTTTCTCGAACTTAAAAAACGGGATTTCATTATATGATTTACAAAGATGCAATATGAGCAGCCAAGTCGATTAATTTACTTGAATAGCCATATTCATTATCATACCAAGAAACGATTTTAAAGAAGGTACTGTTTAATCCGATACCGGCTTTTGCATCAACGATAGATGTTCTGGAATCACCAATAAAATCCTGAGAAACTACATCATCTTCTGTATATCCTAGTATACCTTTCATTTCATTCTCGGAAGCTTTTTTCAAAACGGCCATGATTTCGTCATAGCTGGTTTCTTTTGCTAATTTAACGGTTAAGTCAACTGCTGATACGTCGGCTGTAGGAACACGCATCGACATACCGGTTAATTTTCCGTTGAGTTCCGGAATTACTTTACCCACGGCTTTAGCAGCTCCTGTAGAAGCCGGAATGATATTTAACAAGGCTGCACGACCACCGCGAAAATCTTTTTTAGAAGGACCGTCAACTGTAAGTTGGGTTGCTGTTGTGGCGTGAACGGTTGTCATTAACCCTTCAAGAATACCAAAATTATCATGAATAACTTTGGCCAACGGAGCCAAACAATTTGTGGTACAAGAAGCATTAGAAACGATGGTGTCTGAAGCTTTTGCTTGGGTATGATTTACCCCCATAACAAACATTGGTGCATCGGCAGAGGGTGCTGAAATTACTACTTTTTTGGCACCACCTTCAATGTGTGCCTGAGCTGTTTCGAGTGTTGTAAAAATACCGGTACATTCTGCTACAACATCAACATCTACTTCAGCGTCATCCCATTTGATTAATTTAGGGTCTCTTTCGGCAGTAACCCGAATGTATTTATCGTTAACAAATAATTTACCTTCTTTTACTTCTACTTTTCCGTTAAAACATCCATGAACTGAATCGTATTTTAGCAAATATGCTAAATGGTTCACTTCAAGCAAGTCGTTGATAGCAACAACTTCAATATTGTCGCGATTTAATGATTCTCTAAAAACAATTCGTCCGATTCTACCGAAACCGTTTATTCCTAATTTTACTTTTGACATGATTTCTATTTCTAAAATTTATAGTATTTTTTAAGTTGTCATGATATCCGACACGCGTAATAATTCGGCGTCAATTTCGGCATGACCTTTAATTGCTTGCTCTAATGGAGTAAGTGCCATTTTATCGCACAAAAGTCCAACCATAAAATTGGATTTTCCTTCTATGAGTGACTCCACTGCTTTTACACCCAAGCGAGAAGCTAATACGCGATCAAAACAAGAAGGAGAACCACCACGTTGCATATGGCCTAAAACGGAAACTCGTATATCGTATTCCGGCATATTTTCCTCAATGTATTCTTTAAGTTCGAATACATTTTTACCAATTTTATCGCCTTCGGCAATAACCACAATACTTGAAGATTTTCCCGATGCTTTACTGCGTTTCAAAGAGTCAAGTAAACGCTCTAATCCCAAATCTTCTTCCGGAATAAGAATTTCTTCGGCTCCTGCTCCTACACCGGCATTAAGCGCAATATGACCCGCATCACGCCCCATAACCTCCACTAAAAAGAGTCGGTTGTGTGAACTTGCCGTATCTCGAATTTTATCGATGCATTCGACTACGGTATTCAAAGCGGTATCAAAACCCAAAGTATGGCTGGTGCCAAAAATATCATTATCGATGGTACCCGGAATTCCCATTACCGGAAAACCATATTCATTATTAAAAATTTCAGCTCCGGTAAACGTACCGTCACCACCAATAACCACCAAGGCATCTATTCCGGCTTTAACTAAATGTTCATGCGCTTTTTTACGCCCTTCCACGGTTTTGAATTCCATTGAGCGCGCCGATTTTAAGATTGTTCCTCCTTTATTGATAATATTATTAACCGAACGAGGCCCCATTTCTTTAAAATCACCTTCAATCATTCCTTGATAACCGCGGTAAATCCCAACACATTCAATTTCATGAAATGCACAAGTACGAACCACAGAACGAATAGCTGCATTCATTCCCGGGGAGTCACCACCGGAAGTTAACACACCTATTTTTTTTATCGTTTTTGACATATTTTTAGGTTTTAGATTGTAAAATTAGCAAAGAATACCGACATAAAACAGTTGATTTTTATGATTTTGGCAAAGCAAAATAAATTCAAACGTTTTCGTTGATAAGTTTTTATAAATGGGATTATTCGTCGGTAGGAACCGCTTCTTTGTTGTGGGGAACTTCTTGTTTTTCCTCTTTCTTTTCTTCCTCTTGTTGCATTTGAATATGATCCGGTAACAACTTCTCTTCGTCTTCCGGAGTCGTTTCCAAAACCTCGAGTTTGTGCTTGGTGAAAATTTTATTTACCAATTCTTTGAATGTATCAAAATCGACTTCATAGTTGATACCCAAACCTTGGGTATACCCAATTCCTTGTCCGATATAGTTGATATCATTTTCGCGATTAAACACCCTCAGATTAAGCGTACCGTCTTCGTTTACCCGATATTGCAGCTCAAAATTACCTACTACAGCCGATTCGTTAATACCACCCACCGGCACCCCAACTACACCATTAATAACAATGCGTTCGTTGATACGCGATGAGATATTTGCCACTACCCTGCTATCCGATTGGGTATCTAAGTTCCGATCGGCTTGTATATAGCCTAAACCTACGTTGAGATTATCGCCTTTGGTACCAAAAATACTGCTAAATAAATTTCCGGCTGTATCGTATAAATTTTGAGTAAGTTGGGTTTGACTTAACCCTTCATCACTTAAAAATCCACCGGTTGACAATAAATACAATGCTTGAGTTTGGCGTGTTGAAGGGTCGTCGAGTTTGGTTTGCAATTCTGATTTTAACACATTGCTCACGGTTGGAAAATTGATTTTGAAATCGGGTTCCGGATTGTCTATAGTTCCTTTCAAATCAATTACGACTTCTACAGGAACATTTTTATTGATAGAGGCATTATTAAGCAAAACCGACGGATTTGCAGTTGTATTCAGTACAGCCTGAAGGTCGAGATTGGCTTTGTACGGGTCGCCTTCCCAAGCGATATAACCATTTTTCTTTACGGTAAAATCTTTTGTAAAAAGACCGCCGTATTTGAAGTTATAGTTTCCTTTTTCAACTACAAAGTCACCAAACATTTCAAATTTACCCAACGTATTGATTCGGAAAAGTAAACCTCCTCTACCCGTTCCTTTCATTCCGTGGCCGGATTCTCGGTTTAGAATAACTTCGATATTGGCATCCGGTGTGATATCAAATTCGAAATTCATCTCCAAACCTTTGTAGTTTCTGCCTCGTTCTTCTTCGGGTATTAGTTTACCCTCTTTTTCTTCTTTCGTAACAAAATGAATGTACTCTTTATCGCTAATGGCTTCTGCATCATTTATCGGAATTTTGATTTCGGTTCCTTTTTCTGATTTTGCATTTACGTCGATATTCAATCCATCTGTCGGGCCATAGATAGAGGCTGTCCCGTCGATAAAAGCTGTTCCAAAATAGGCGGCATCTTCACTGTCTTTGGTATCTAAAGCCAAAATTCGTTTAGAGCCTAAATTTAAATCCAACTCCCAGTTTCCAAATTGACGGTGTTTCACATAACCGTTTATTGTACCGGTAGTATTGTATTTAGTATCAAAAATAACCGAAGGTTGAACCGTAAAACGATTTTGAGAAACATCCACAATAGAATTATCTTCTAATTGATAATCAACTCCTAAATACGGGATGGTCAAACCGGCATCGTCTAAAAACAACCTTCCGTTGTAATTAATGTCGTTTACATTGCCATCTAAATGTGCACTTCCCGAAACCGAACCTCGAATATTACTCAGTACATCTTTACCTAAATTACTCAGTACACCCAAATTGAATTTGCGGAAATTCAACACCAAATCAAGTAAGGTTTCGTCGTTTACAATCTCGAGATTTCCCAAAGCGCTAAACGATTCAAAATTTTCATTATCGATACGGGAATCAATCAAAAATTTTCTAAAATTTTCATCTCCTTCCACATCAAGATTCATGTTACCCAATAAATTGTCGTTTACTTCCAACTGATTAATGACTAAACTTGAGGTGGGTTTGAAAACCGAATTTTTTTGCAAAACATTGATCTCTCCATCAACATATCCTTGAAAAATAAACTTATCAATATCGGGGGTTATTTTGTTTAAATCTACCCCGTTAAAGACCAATTTAAGATCTTTATCATCTTTCCCTTTAAGATTTCCACTAAAAACCATTTTTTGGTCTTCGTGCGATATTTCGAGATCCTCGAAAGTAAAATTGCTCAGGTTTTTGTCAAAAATGATTCTGTTTTTGGCATTTTCTTGCGCATTAACATGCCACAGAAAATCCTTGAACATCATTTCAGAATCTTTAAAACCAACCACATTATTTTTGTCTTTATCGATGGTATGGTACAAATTCAGGTTATAAAAATCATTCCCTTTTCGTCCGCCTTTAAACTCAGTTCTAAAATGCAGGGTATCGTTAGAAGTCACATTAATTAACGAAAAATCACGAATTTTGTAATTTTTAGTCTTAATGCTATCTAACTGAATGTAAGCATTGTAAAGCGGATTCTTATTGTCAATTTCCAACTGAAGTTTATCCAATTGGACATTAAAGGCATTAATGGAAGTAGAATTAAAATTCATTTTAAAATCATTGTCATCCGATTTTATACTGCCATTTAAAACGACATCATCTGATATAGCAATATCCGGTCTGAATATTTCAATGAGTTTGTTGAATTTGGTAAAATTGAATTTGACATATTGCCCTCTTGAAACCAAATTTGGTCGGTAGTTGGTATACAAACTTCCGAGAGAATTTTGCACCATTTTTCCGATTTGATTGACATCGAATTTTCCGGTAATTTCACCCTGAATTTCATTTGGTGAAAACACAGAAACGGTACGTTCTCCCGAGGCATTGAAGGTCGAATTCAACGTTAAATTATCAAAGAAGTAAATATCTTTTTTATTTTGATAAGACGCATTGGTTACATACACATTACCTCTGATATTGTTGATATTACTACCGGCTACTTGCATTAATACATCACCTCTAAAAACCGACACGGGATCCGTTGAAAAATTAAGCTTACTTAGATTTGCATAATCCACTTTAGCATGAAAATCATAGATGTTTTCGCGCTTACTTAAGTCGACTTTTCCATCAAAATCCAAGAACAAATTGGGGTCATTAACATTTACTTTTCCTTCAAATACGGGTGATTTAAATTTACCGTTGGCAATAACATTCGAATAGGTATAGCCGTTGTAAGTAAACTTACTGACTTTCCCCGACATTTTTGTATCGAGGTATTGTTGGGTAAATCCTTTTCCGTCAACATCTAAATCCAGTGTTGCGATACCCATATCGGTTCGGTTTAAAAAACTTCCCAAATCAAAATGGTCTAACTTTATTTTTCCTTTGTATTTGGCATTATCAATAGCATCAATATCGTTGATAACGATATCCGACTTCACATTACCCAATTTCGTTTGTAAATCAAAGTCGGCAATAATATATTTTGTCGTGACTTCAGCATCACCACGAAGAGTAAACTTACCCAGTTTATTCATATTAGAAGGCAGTTTTTTGCCCAAAACATTAGGAAGTAAATCGGTTAAATCTTCATAACTCGAGGCTACTTTGTCAAATGAACCCTTCATGTAAAAGTCACCTTGTCCGGGCTTTTGAAACAGGTTTTTAAATTGAACATCACCGGCAATTTGCGTATTGCGGTTGTCTCTTAGGTATAGGTTTTTAGCGGAAAAATCATTTAGAGTCCCATCAATTTTACCGCGTAACTCAAACTGTTTATTTGGGCCTAATTCGTTATAAAAATGCCGAATATCATTGGATGAAATCGAAGCTTTTTCAGTATTAATATCAAAAACAACTTTATTATTAAAATCTACAAAATCTTTACGATTGTAGCGCATAATAACATCCCCTTTAAACACCGATTCTTTGGTTTTCAATTCCGTATTTTCCAAACGGATATTTTGTTTGGTATAAGTAAAGTCAGATTTTAAGTTTTCAACTATTAAACCACGATGGTCCTTAAACGCCATAGACTCAATATGTGTGGTTACATTTGGGCCTTTAATTTTAAAATTGGTAACCGTTGCATTAACCTTGGTAAAATCAACATCTTTCGGATTTTCGCGATTATAATCAGTAACCGAAATGCGACTGTTTTTAAGATTGATTTTGGAAGAAGTCATTAAAAATTTTCCGGAAGACTTTTTACCGTCATCAAAAGCCGCCACAAATTTATCGAGATTGGAGTCTTTTTCCCCTTTACGGGTAACAATGTTCAAGCGCAAATTATCAGCATCAATGGCACCAAAAATGAGTTTACCGTCCATCAGTCGCTTTACATCAAGAATACTGGTTTTGATGCGTGTGGCATGTATTAATGTATCTTTTTGCGCATCTTTAATAAAAACATTTTTCAAGTGTACACCGCCAAAAATGGAAATTTCAACTTCTTCCACATTAATGTCGGTACCAAAATCCTTATTGAGTTGCTCGGTAAAATAGTGTGCAATTCGGGTTTGAACAGAAGGAAGTGATAGTAAAAACCCAAGTAAAAGCAATAAGAGCAATAGGAAAATGAGGATTCTGAAAATAATCTTTCGAATCTTCTTAGCCCGTGAAGGTACTTTTTCAGTTGGTTTTTTTTCTTCTTTCTCCTCCAAAATACTTAAGTGGTTTTTTAGAAACCCTTAAAATAACTACTTTTGTAGACGTAGTAAAAGTAAGGTTTTATACCTGTTTTACAAAATTACAACCAAAAATTGTGCCTGATGTCAAGTGATGCGGTTTATATTTTAGCTATAGAAAGTTCTTGTGATGATACAGCAGCGGCTGTTTTGCGGAACGATATTGTGTTGTCTAATGTTGTTGCTCGTCAACATATTCATGAGGAATATGGAGGTGTGGTACCTGAATTGGCTTCGCGGGCACACCAGCAAAATATTGTACCGGTAATTGATGTGGCGTTAAAAAAGGCAGGCATTAATAAAAAGCAATTACATGCCATCGCCTTTACGCAAGGTCCGGGTTTAATGGGATCATTGTTAGTAGGCACATCATTTGCCAAGTCGCTTTCGCTGGCACTGAATATTCCTTTATTGGCTGTTAATCATATGCAAGGCCATATCTTGGCGCACTTCATTCATGAGGAGGGTTTTGACAAGCCCGAGTTTCCGTTTTTAGCTTTAACCATTTCCGGTGGACACACACAAATTGTTCGGGTGAATGATTTTTTTACGATGGAAGTAATTGGCGAAACCACCGACGATGCTGTTGGTGAAGCATTCGATAAAACCGCTAAAATATTAGGACTTCCCTATCCGGGCGGACCTTTAATTGATCAATATGCCAAAAACGGAAATCCCAAAAAATTCCCGTTTACACGACCTAAAGTTCCGGGTTTGAACTTTAGCTTTTCGGGGCTTAAAACCCAAATTTTGTATTTTATTCAAAAAAATACGGCATTGAATCCTAATTTTATTGAGGAAAACAAAGAAGATATTTGTGCTTCTGTACAGCAAATAATTATTGATATCCTTATGGAGAAAATGAAAATGGCTGTCGCAGAAACCGGAATTAAACAAATAGCCATAGGTGGTGGTGTTTCAGCAAATTCAGGTATTCGAAATACATTTAAAGAAGCTGAAAAAAAATACGGATGGAAAACTTTTATTCCTAAATTTGAATACACAACCGACAATGCCGCCATGATAGGTATTGTTGGGTATCAAAAATACGTGAATGAACATTTCAATGATGCGGCTACCGTATCCAAAGCGAGAATAGAACTCTGATGCAACTGTTTTATAACCCCAACATAAATACGGATACAACGTCTTTTGTTTTCGACAAAGAAGAGAGCAAACATATTGTTAAAGTATTACGTAAAAAAGAAGGCGATAAAATTCATGTTACTAATGGTTTAGGTTTTTTATTTGAGACAGAAATTGCCCTTGCTTCTGAATCAAAATGTACGGTTACAATTCAATCCTATAGTACTCAGGAAATCAAATCTTGGAAACTTCATTTGGCGGTTGCGCCCACCAAAATGAACGAACGCTACGAATGGTTTTTGGAAAAAGCCACCGAAATTGGTATCGATGAAATTACACCAATTATTTGTGAACATTCGGAACGCAAAATTGTTAAAACGGATCGCTTTCGCAAAATACTGGAGTCGGCTATGAAACAGTCGCTTCACTACTTTATGCCAAAACTCAATGAACCTATAGATTTTAAAAATTTTATCGGTCAACCTTTTGAAGGTCAAAAACTGATTGCACATTGTGAAAATACGACCAAAAACTCATTAAAAGCGGTTTTACAACCCAACACAAATATACTAATATTGATAGGGCCTGAAGGCGATTTTTCTGTTAAAGAAATTGAAACAGCATTGCAAAATAAGTTTTTTCCGGTATCTTTGGGTAACACAAGGTTACGCACAGAAACGGCAGCTGTTGTGGCTTGTCACAGTGTAGTTTACAGTAATGAATAACACGTTATGAAACAATTACTTTTTTTTGTTACTACCCTATTCATTTGGCAATCTTCGGTTGGACAAAGTCAATCACTTTTTCCTGAAAAAGAGTATGATGACGTACTTTTAACCGCAAAAAAGGAACATAAGCCTATAGTCATTATGGTTTACGCCACTTGGTGCGAACATTGCAAAAAAATGAAAAGTAGTGTTTTTAGCGATGAAAAAGTCAGTTCTTTTTACACCAAAACTTTTGTTTGCATGGCAGTAGACGGCGAAAGTAGTAAGGCCGATGTTGTGAAATCAAAATTAGCCGGAAAATATAAAATACAATCCTTTCCTTCTTTTATTTATCTGGATGAAAACGAAAATTATCTGGATGGTTTTTTTGGCGAAATGACCACTGATAAATTTTTGGAGCAAGGCAAAAATGTGCTCTTAGCCGAAAATCAATTTACTACGCTTAAAAAATCATTTTATGCCGATTTTTCAAATGCAGACAACTGTTTGAAATACATAGCCGCTGTAAGAAAAGCCGGATTTGATGCGACTTTTGAAACCCAAAAGTACATTCGTACACAACAATCGGATTCACTCTTAACTGAAAAAAACTGGCGTATTTTAGCCAATGGTATAAATGATAGTGAAGCCCCGGAGTTTCGCATTATTACCGATAATCAACAAGCGTTTGCTAAAGTAGTTTCCCCTATCCGTGTGGAGAGAAAAATTGTTTTTATGGTCCAAGATAACCTTAAAAAATATGCAGAACGAGGGGATTCTCTAACCTATAACCGTAAAAGAAAAGTATTTGATGCTTTAAAAATGCGCAAAGTAGATTCATTGCTTTATCGCTATGACATACAACTATATGGAACCATAAAAGATTGGAATAAATACCGAAAAGTTGCTTTGGAAAAGACAGAGCTGTATGGCATGAAAGACCAAACACTACTGATAGACATTGCCAAAGAATTTTTAAATCGATTCAATGACGAAGAAGCACTTGAAAAGGCTACACGTTGGACGGCACAGTCTATCCAACTCAGCGAAACGTATGATAAATACCTTCAATTGGCCAAACTTCATCTTAAAAGAAATCACAAAGCGGAAGCTTTGAACGCCGCAGAAAAAGGAAAAGCATTGGCAAATTCAGCTGGGTGGAATGCCGCTGAAGCCGATAAACTCATTTCAGAACTTAATCCATCGAAACCATGAAGCAAAAATTAGTTGGTATTGCTATTTTATTTCTTGCATTCACTTGTATTGCACAAGCACAAGAAATCGCTCTATTGAAATACAATGGCGGAGGCGACTGGTATGCCAACCCTACGTCACTACCCAATTTGATTCGGTTTTGCAATCAAAATATCAATACCAAAATTAAAGCTAAACCGGCAACCGTTGAACCGGGAAGTCCGGAGTTATTCTCCTACCCTTTTGTACATATGACCGGACATGGAAATGTGGTGTTTAGTGATGCCGAAGCGGCTAATTTGAGAAACTATATGTTGTCTGGCGGATTTTTGCACATCGATGATAACTATGGTATGGATCAATACATTCGTCGTGAAATTCGTAAAATCTTTCCGTCGAGTAATTTGGTTGAGATACCGGCTACACATCCTATTTTTCAAGGCCCTTATACCTTTGCAGGCGGTTTACCCAAAATTCATGAACACGATGGTAAAAGACCTCAGGCTTTTGGCATTTTCGAGAACAACCGACTTGTATTACTTTATACCTTCGAATGTGATTTAGGCGATGGTTGGGAAGATACCGAAGTGCACAACGACCCTAAAGAAGTACGTGAAAAAGCACTTAAGATGGGTGCTAACATCATTAATTATATTTTTAAAACGTAATAATGACCTCCAATCAACTCGCATACGGAATCGTAAAAGCGGTAGGTATTTTATCACTTATTGCTGCGTTTTTATGGCTTATTATTGAGGTGCAAACTATTTTAATTTACATTGCTGTATCGCTTATTTTAGCCCTGATAGCCAATCCAATAGTAGAATTCCTTCGGAGAAAATTAAAGTTTAAAAACACAATGGCCGTGGTAACCACATTGTTGTTTTTTGTTTTTATTTTATTGGGATTACTATCGCTTTTCGTACCCTTATTGATTGATCAAACCAATAATTTATCCCTATTAAATACCAAACAAATAGAAAACCAAAGCGTTGAACTTTACGTCAAACTCAATGAATACCTCAATTCGCACAACATAAGTTTGAGTAAAATCATAAAAGAATCTGAACTTACCTCAAAATTAAACTTTTCCGTATTTACTGATTTTTTCAATTCGATAATTTCAGGTGTAAGTAGTTTTGGAATAGGGCTCGCAACCTGTTTTTTTATTACTTTTTTTCTTTTAAAAGATAAGGTGATGTTTATTGTTGGTTTTAAGCGAATTATACCGGAAAGCCAAGAGGATAAAATACTAAGTTCATTAGAAAAAATCAACGAAATGTTATCGCGTTATTTTATCGGACTTATCATTCAACTCACCATTATTTTTATATTATACCTAATCGTTTTACTGATTTTTGGTGTAGACAATGCCTTTGTAATTGCATTTTTGTGTGCGGTTTTGAATATAATACCCTATGTAGGCCCCTTAATTGGTTCCGTCTTGGCCGGAATTTTAACCATGCTTAGTAATTTGAATAACGATTTTCAAACAGTAACCCTGCCTACTACTCTATATGTGATGATTGGCTTTTTTATTGTCCAATTGATTGATAATAATGTGTCTTCCCCTATTATTTTTTCTAAAAGTGTCAATTCGCATCCGTTAGAAATATTCCTAGTGGTTCTTGTTGCAGGGACGCTCTTTGGAATAACAGGTATGATCATTGCCGTGCCTCTTTTTACAGCTTTAAAAGTGACTGCAAAAGAATTTTTTCCGGACAACCGTGTCGTTAAAACCATGACCCGAAATCTGTAAGAGTATGTTCGAAAATTTGTTGCGGGAAGATGTGCAAAAATTCATTACTGAAAATACGGGAAAAGACAGTTCCGTTTTAGCTTTATCCAAAAATCCATTTCCGGAAATTGATTATAAAGTGCTCCTTAATCAAATTGAATGCCGCACTAAATCAAGACAAAAACTACCCACTTGGTTTTATGCAAAAGGCTGTATTTACCCTGATAAAACTGCTATTGAACAAACTTCGTCCGAAGCTACTGCCTTATATAAAAGCGAACTGCTCTCCGGTTCAACCATCATCGATCTGACCGGAGGATTTGGAGTAGACTGCTATTATTTTGCTAAAAAAATGCAAAGGGTATGGCACTGTGAATTAAATCCGAAGCTGTCTAAAATTGTAGCGCATAACACCTCAATTCTCAATACGAACAATATAATTTGTATGCTTGGTGATGGTAGTGAAATACTACAAGATTTAGCAGAAAAACCGGATTGGATTTATATTGATCCTTCACGACGCAATGATGCCAAAGGCAAGGTATTTATGCTGAAAGATTGTTCGCCTGATGTTTCCGAATTATTGGATATTTACCTACAGTATGCCAATACAATTTTAATCAAAACATCGCCTTTGCTCGATATTTCTATCGGAATGAATGAATTAAAGTTTGTAAAGGAAATTCACGTGGTAGCTTTAGATAATGAAGTCAAGGAATTGCTTTGGGTAATTGAAAAGAATTTTAACGGAAATGTGGTCTTTAAAACAGTTAATATTCAAAAAGAGAAACGAGTTACTTACAGTTTTGCACCCCAAAATACGGTAACTATTAATTACGGAATGCCAAAACGTTATTTGTATGAACCCAATGCAGCCATAATGAAATCAGGAGGTTATGCTTTCTTAACCGATACATATCCCGTTCAGAAACTTCACAAACATGCGCATCTTTTTACAGCTGATGTATTAGTTGATTTTCCCGGTAGAATATTTGAAATAACTCAAGTTGAAGAATATTCAAAAAAAGCGGCAAAAACATTTCTTGAAAAGAAAAAAATGAATGTGAGCACACGAAATTTTCCTGAAACAGCAGATGCACTTGTAAAGAAATGGAAAATTAAAGACGGTGGCGAGGTATATACTTTTTTTACAACCAATTTAAATGAAGCAAAAATTATGTTATTTTGCGCCAAATTATAACAGATGATGAATCGAGTTTTTTGTATCGTTTTTTGCTTTCTAAGCTTTTTCGCTTTTTCTCAAAAAGAATGTGAATACAGTACTGTAATCAATGATAGTTTAGGCACTTATAAAGTGACCAAATCCTACCTGTTGCATCAACGCATTTTTGGCGGAACCGAAAAATCCATTTTCGCCTCGTTGATAAACTCAAATGATACGCCGCTGTTGTCATTGCAACTAATTCACAAAAGCCCCGATTTCACTCCGGCTTTTTGTTTCAACGCAGCTTCTAAAGTCCATTTGCAACTTACCAACGGAAGTATCGTTACTTTGGTTTATGCCGGCGATGAAAGTTGTTCCACCTCGCTTTCCAATGAAGGAAAAAATATCCGAATTCTGACAGGTAATTTTTTATTTCTCAAGCAAGGATTTGAAGAGTTGGAAAAATCGCCTATATCGTTAATGCGAATTGTATTTGCTACTGAAACGGTGGATTATATTATAAAAAGCGAATTAAAATCTGAATTAGATAACATTTCGTATTATCCGGAGACCTATTTTATGGAAAATCTTAAATGTGTAAAATAATATCAAACTCACGTTATTTAATTGCAATTCCATTTAAAATTTGCTAACGGAAATGCAGCACTTCCGTCAAGATTGTAATGCCACCACTCCGATTGAAATGCAACAAAACCATTTTGCTCCATAACTGTTTTTAACAGCTTTCTGTTTTCTATAATTTCGGGAGAAAATTTTTGATAATCATGTGCAGCTTCTTTGCCAAAAAAATCAAAAGCTGTTCCCATATTAAGTTCATTGCCCTGAACATCAACTAAGGTAATATCTACAGCTCCTCCCCGATTGTGAACGGAACCTTTAGCAGGATCCGCTACATAACTTGGATTCGAAACAATACGCCACATCTTTTTTTGAATATCCAAAGGGCGATAACAATCAAATAGTTTAATACGATATCCTTTTGCTACAAATGCTTTATTAGCATTTATAAGCTGCTTTACTGTTTGGTAACGAAGGTAACAAACAGCACATCCATAAACATCCTGATGAAGAAAATTATCCGCTGTAGCATATTTCATATCCAATACAAAATCAGATGAATAGTCCCTTAAATTTACAAAAGTTGTATCCGAAATCGAAACAACATTCTGTTGCATATTTGTAAAAGTATCCGCAGTAATAGCTTGCGGTTTGCAAGCTGTAAATTGAAATAATATCAGCAATAACAGGATTTTATTCATGACTAATTTTTGGTGACCTTGTAAAGATATAAAATTACTTTTGGGATAAAGCTAACATTATTTTAAAAAGTATATTGTTTTGATTATTAGAAGATTTGTAAAAATCTTTGTGCTCCCACCAAAAAAAGGATTAAAATTGTTGTAAATATTATATTGATACATTACATTTGCAACCGCTTTAAGCAAAAGTTCTTATACAAGATAAACAGTAAAACAGGAGAGGTGCCGGAGTGGTAACGGAGCAGATTGCTAATCTGTCGACGGGTAACCGTCGCCAGGGTTCGAGTCCCTGTCTCTCCGCTGTTTTTCGGGGTGTAGCGTAGCCCGGTTATCGCGCCTGGTTTGGGACCAGGAGGTCGCAGGTTCGAATCCTGCCACCCCGACATAAAAAGCTGAACTTTTGTTAGTTCAGCTTTTATTATAAAATATAAGCTTAAAGCCCAAAATAAAGGTCCAGTAGCTCAGCTGGATAGAGCAACTGCCTTCTAAGCAGTAGGTCTTAGGTTCGAATCCTAACTGGATCACATTAAACCAACCCGTTAAGGTTGGTTTTTTTGTTTTTACAAAAAGGGTCTTAGGCTCTCCCGATGCTTCGGGACTAACTGGATCACATTAAACCAACCCGTAAAGGTTGGTTTTTTTGTTTTTACAAAAAGGGTCTTAGGCTCTCCCGATGCTTCGGGACTAACTGGATCACATTAAACCAACCCGTTAAGGTTGGTTTTTTTGTTTTTACAAAAAGGTCCCGATGCTTCGGGACTAACTGGAACATCGTAAAACAACTTTATTTGGGATAATTTTTCCTTAATAAATGCCTCGTTTATTCCGCCTGAATCTTTTCCATCGCGAAAAAAACTGTACATTTGTGCAACCAACAAACAAATAATCGTAAACATGAATAAAAAAGTTGTAATTGTTTCAGCAGTGCGAACACCTATTGGTAGTTTCATGGGGTCATTATCGTCGGTGAACGCTCCTCTTTTAGGGGCAGCTGCTATTAAAGGAGCCCTTGCTAAAATAAATTTGGATCCTGCTCTTGTAGATGAAGTTTTAATGGGTAATGTTGTGCAAGCAGGAGAAGGTCAGGCACCGGCGCGTCAGGCAGCATTACATGCAGGTTTGTCTAACCATGTGGCCTGCACAACCGTTAACAAAGTTTGTGCTTCGGGTATGAAAGCTATCATGCAGGGTGCTCAAGCAATTATGTGTGGAGATGCTGAAATTGTAGTGGCCGGTGGAATGGAAAACATGAGTATGATTCCTCATTATGTGCACATGCGGAATGGCTCTAAATTTGGTCCCGCCACTTTATTAGATGGTATGCAAAAAGATGGTTTAACCGATGCGTATGATAATAATGCCATGGGTGTATCAGCCGATTTATGTGCTTCTGAATACCAAATTAGCCGCGAAGAACAAGACGCCTTCGCTATTCAATCGTATGAGCGTTCTGCTCAAGCATGGGAGGCCGGCAAGTTTGACAATGAAGTTGTTCCGGTAGCAGTACCACAACGTAAAGGAGATCCGATTATGTTTGTTAAAGATGAAGAGTATACCAATGTACGTTTGGATAAAATACCTACTTTAAACGCTGTATTTACAAAAGAGGGTACTGTTACAGCTGCAAATGCATCGACTATTAATGATGGCGCTGCAGCACTGGTTTTAATGAGCGAAGAAAAAGCGAATAGCATGGGATTAAAGCCTTTGGCTTATATAAAATCGTATGCCGATGCGGCTCAAGAACCAAAATGGTTTACAACTGCGCCGGCTAAAGCGCTTCCTAAAGCATTAGACAAAGCTGGCCTTAGTTTGGCGGATGTTGATTATTTTGAATTCAATGAAGCGTTCTCGGTAGTTGGATTAGCCAATGCCAAAATCTTAGGATTATCCGGTGATAAAATTAATGTAAATGGTGGTGCGGTTTCGTTAGGCCATCCGCTGGGTTGTTCCGGTGCACGTATCGTTGTGACACTGATTAATGTTTTGGAGCAAAACAATGCCAAAATTGGTGCAGCAGCCATTTGTAATGGTGGTGGTGGTGCATCGGCAATTGTGATTGAACGCGCTTAAAAAATTCTTATAAATTATAAATTTTGTATTTTTAATTAAACGGTATTTAAAATCGGATGTCCTAGCCCAGATAGAGCCGATATCCTCCGATGGACAAAAACAAAGGCTTTGCCTGTAGTTTTTGCCAATCGGAGATAAAGGCGAAAGCTGGAAATAGCTTCAAAAAATAATTCAAAATTTATAATTTGAAATTTAAAATAATACAATGTTTGGAATTTGTAATTTATCTATAGTTCCTTTACGGGTTGAACCTAACGATCGCAGCGAAATTGTTTCCCAAGTTTTATTTGGAGAACACTTCGAGGTAATTGAAGTCTGGAATCAGTGGATAAAAATTCGTTTGCATTATGATGCCTATGAAGGTTGGATTGACAGTAAACAACAGCAGCCGATAAACGAAGAACAATTTCAGCATTTGTCAAAAGAAGTTATCATACTTTCTGCTGATTTGGTCGAATATGTTTCGGGCGCGAATAACACCCTCATTCCGGTTACCTTAGGCGCTTCTTTGTCGTTTTTGAACAATGCCGATATAAATACTGAAGGTTTTGAGTTTGAAGGACTTCGCATCAGTGGTATAAAATCAAAATCCGATATCATCAAGACGGCCTATATGTACTTGAACAGTCCCTATTTATGGGGAGGAAAAACCCCTTTTGGAATTGATTGTTCCGGCTTTACGCAGATGGTTTATAAACTGAATGGCTATCCCCTTTTGCGCGATGCTTCGCAACAGGCAACACAAGGTGAAGTATTGAGTTTTATTGAAGAAAGCGAGCCGGGTGATTTAGCCTTTTTTGATAATGAAGAAGGCAAGATTATACACGTGGGCATCATTTTGGAAAACAATTACATTATCCATGCCAGCGGAAAAGTTCGAATAGACCGCTTGGATCATTTGGGGATTTATAATGCCGAAGCAAACCGTCATACACACCGACTTCGGGTCATAAAAAAATTAATATAAAAAAAATCCTCTCAGTTGGAGAGGATTTTTTTATGATTGACGGGATTTGATTATCCCATAACTTCTTTAACTTTTTTACCGATTTCAGCAGGAGAATCTACCACATGAATTCCATGTTCACGCATGATTCGTTTTTTAGCTTCAGCAGTATCATCTGCACCACCAACGATAGCACCGGCATGTCCCATGGTTCGGCCTTTTGGAGCTGTTTCACCGGCAATAAAACCAACCACTGGCTTGCGGTTACCATCTGCTTTAATCCAACGGGCCGCATCAGCCTCTAACTGACCTCCAATTTCACCAATCATAATAATACAATGTGTTTCAGGGTCGTTCATTAATAACTCAACAGCCTCTTTGGTTGTAGTTCCAATGATTGGATCTCCGCCAATTCCAATAGCCGTAGTAATACCAAAGCCCTGACGCACAACCTGATCTGCGGCTTCATAAGTTAATGTTCCTGATTTAGAAACAATACCTACATTTCCTTTTTTGAAAACGAAGCCTGGCATAATGCCTACTTTAGCTTCTTCCGGAGTGATAACCCCCGGACAGTTTGGACCAATAAGGCGACAGTCTCTGTCTTTAATATAATTGTAAGCTTTAATCATATCAGCCACAGGAATTCCTTCAGTAATGGCGATAATTACTTTAATTCCGGCATCAGCTGCTTCCATTATAGCATCAGCAGCAAAAGCGGGCGGTACAAAAATAATAGAGGTATCTGCACCGGCTTGGTCTACAGCATCTTTCACCGTATTGAAAACAGGACGATTTAAATGGGTTGTACCTCCTTTTCCCGGAGTAACACCACCTACTACATTCGTTCCGTATTCAATCATTTGTTCCGCATGGAAAGTTCCCTCGCTACCGGTAAAACCTTGTACAATTATTTTCGAATTTTTATTGACTAAAACGCTCATAAAATTTGTTTTTGTTTGTCTTAAAGTTGTTGTGCAAAAATATAAAATAGCTAACAGTCTACCGCCTTAATTGATTAGTTTT
The DNA here is from genome assembly GCA_041917555.1 of Flavobacterium sp. Classification (GTDB taxonomy): domain Bacteria; phylum Bacteroidota; class Bacteroidia; order Flavobacteriales; family Flavobacteriaceae; genus Flavobacterium. Next base: position 129,222 of record JAYRXL010000085.1, read on the forward strand.
TTAACAAAAATTGCTAAATTCCTATACATCAGGAAAACTGACTCATTTGGTACCCTCGGAATAGTTTACCCTCTTTGACTTCCCAAATAACCATAAAATGGGCTAAAAGCATTTCTTCCCTGGGGTTTTCAATGGTTTTAACAAAGTGTGAAAAACGAATGGCTACCGTATCACCTTCGGCAATAATATGACTAATCCGCATTTTGGAACGCACATAAGCCCTGTTCAAATCTTCCGAAAGTGCAATAATATCGTCAAAGTGTAATTGAACAAAACCTTTACTGCTATTCCAATCGATTGTAATATCGGGATGTAAAAAACCGGCCACAGCATTTTTATCCAATATAACATCAGACTTGTAAAATTCCAAGACTACATCTTTAGGACTCATTTTTAAGTGTATTTAAAATTTCCGGTATCTTTTTAATATTCGCCAATTGTTTTAATTTCTCGCGTGACTCATCCACCGGAGTTCCAAAATAGGTTTTACCACCTTCAATCGATTTTGTTACTCCCGTTTGTCCTAAAACAACTGCTTTGGCACCAATTGTAATGCCACTCGTGGTGCCAACTTGTCCCCACAAAGTTACTTCATCTTCAATAACGACACAGCCGGCAATTCCGGTTTGTGATGCGATAAGGCATTTTTTACCAATTACGGTATCATGTCCCACATGAACTTGATTATCTATTTTTGTTCCCGCACCGATAGTTGTATCACCGGTAACGCCTTTATCAATAGTGCATAAAGCGCCTATATGCACATCGTTTTCAATTACAACGCGACCGCTTGAGATTAATTGATCAAATCCTTCCGGTCGTTTTTTATAATAGAACGCATCTGCTCCCAATATTGTTCCGGCATGGATAATCACATTATCGCCAATCACAGCATTATCATAAATACTGACATTAGAATGTAGAATGCAATTTGTTCCGATTGTTACATTGTTTCCGATAAAACAATTTGGTTGAATTATTGTTCCTTGTCCAATCGTTGCTGAGAGCGATATTGACGCATCAGAGGATTGAAAGGGTCTGAAATGACGGGCTAATTTATTAAAATCCCGAAATGGGTCATCTGAGATAAGTAAAGCCTTGCCTTCAGGACAAGTTACTTCTTTATTAATTAAGATAATCGTAGCCGCTGATTCTAAAGCCTTATCATAGTATTTTGGGTGATCTACAAATACAATATCACCCGGTTCAACCACATGGATTTCATTCATTCCCATAACCGGAAAATCATCGTTGCCCACATAAGTGCATCCGATGATTTCTGCTATTTCTTGCAATGAATGTGATTTGGAAAATTTCATTTTTTGAATTTAAGAATTTGAAAATGCACTAATTTGAAAATTTACAAATCTTCAATTAAGGAATCTTCAAATTGTTGTATTATACTCTTTCCATGTATTTTCCGGTAGCCGTATCAATTTTGATTTTATCGCCTTCATTGATAAAAAGCGGAACATTTACCGCAGCTCCGGTTTCAACTTTGGCCGGTTTTGTAGCGTTTGTAGCTGTATTTCCTTTAACACCGGGTTCAGTATAGGTTACTTCCAAAATAATAGAAGCCGGCATATCAACAGACAAAGGCATATCAGTCTCGGTATTAATTTGAACCATCACATTGGTACCTTCTTTTAGTAAATCAGGCGCATCCAATACATCGCGATTTAACGTTATTTGTTCATAGGTTTCGGTATTCATAAAGTGAAAGTCGTTGCCTTCATTATACAAATATTGGAACGTATGTGTTTCTACGCGAACAACTTCAATTTTGTGACCGGCAGAAAAAGTATTATCCAATACTTTCCCATTGGTTAATGATTTTAATTTGGTTCTTACGAAAGCAGGACCTTTTCCCGGTTTTACATGAAGAAATTCGATAATCTTATAAATATCGTGATTGTGTTTAATACACAAACCATTTCGGATATCTGAAGTATTTGCCATTTTTTAGTATTAATTATTTTTAGTGTTTCTGATTATAATGTTCCGGTGTATCCTTTCATGATACCTCGGGATGAATTGCGTATGAATAATATAATTTCGTCACGCTCAGGCGTTGCTTCCATTTCGGCTTCAATTATGGCAACGGCTTGCGAAGTGTTGTAATTTTTTTGGTATAAAATACGGTAAATGTCCTGAATTTCTCGGATCTTATCGGTAGAAAAACCCCTTCTGCGTAAACCAACAGAATTAATACCTACATACGATAAAGGTTCTTTCGCTGCTTTGGTAAAAGGAGGAACATCTTTACGCACTAACGACCCACCCGAAACCATGGCATGGTCGCCAATGTGAATAAATTGATGAACTGCTGCCAATCCACCAATAATTGCATAATTACCCACTATAACGTGACCGGCTAAAGCTACCCCATTCACTATAATCGCATTATCACCAATATGACAATCGTGCGCAATGTGTGCCGTTGCCATAATGAGACAATTACTGCCAATTTTAGTTTGACCGGAAGCAATGGTGCCTCTGTTAATCGTAACGCACTCTCTTACAGTAGTATTATCACCAATTATCGCAAGTGATTCTTCACCTCCAAATTTTAAATCCTGTGGTACAGCCGAGATAACTGAACCCGGAAATATATTGCAGTTTTTCCCAATTCTGGCTCCTTCCATTATCGTAACATTCGAACCAATCCAGGTTCCTTCGCCAATTTCGACATTGTTATGGATGGTAGTAAAAGGTTCTATCACTACATTTTTAGCAATTTTTGCTCCCGGGTGCACATAGGCTAACGGTTGATTCATATAGCAGTAATTATAGTCTTAAAATTTCTTTACAATTTGAGCCATGAGTTCGGCTTCGGTTACTAATTTGCCATTAGCGTAAGCATAGGCTTGCATATGGCAAATCCCACGACGGATGGGTGACAACAATTCCAATTTAAATATCAATGTATCGCCCGGTAAAACCTGTTGCTTAAATTTAACATTATCAATTTTGATAAAATACGTCAAATAATTCTCAGGGTCAGGAACAGTGCTTAGTACTAAAACGCCACCTGCTTGTGCCATCGCCTCAATTTGCAAAACACCCGGCATTACAGGAGCGCCCGGAAAATGCCCGACAAAGAAAGGTTCATTCATCGTTACATTTTTTAATCCGACCACATGGCTGTCTGATAGCTCTAAAATCTTATCTACCAGTAAAAATGGAGGACGGTGAGGCAACATAGACATAATCTTTGTTACATCCATAAGTGGCTCTTTGTTAAGGTCATACACCGGAACCTGATTGCGCTGCTCTATTTTAATAATCTTGGATAATTTCTTGGCAAACTGTGTATTAACATAATGCCCCGGTTTGTTGGCAATGACTTTACCTTTTATTTTTGTTCCGACCAAAGCCAAATCACCAATAACATCTAATAGTTTGTGTCGTGCTGCTTCATTGGGATGGTGAAGGGTCAAATTATCAAGTATCCCGTTGGGTTTTACCGAAATATTATCTTTTCCGAAAGCTTTTTTGAGATTTTGCATAGTGTTGGGCGAAATCTCTTTATCCACATACACAATGGCATTATTCAAATCACCGCCTTTAATCAATCCGTTATCCAAAAGCATTTCCAGTTCATGCAAAAAACTGAACGTACGTGAACAGGCAATTTCAGTTTTAAAATCATTGATACTTTTCATGCTGGCATTTTGTGTACCCAATACTTTGGTTCCAAAATCGACCATCGCTGTTACTTGATAATCATCTGCCGGCATTAAAATAATTTCACTTCCGGTTGCTTCATCAGTATACGAAATGACCTCTTTCACGACATAGTATTTTCGTTCAGCATCCTGATCAACTATACCTGCTTTTTCTAAAGCCTCTACAAAATATTTGGAAGAACCATCCATAATTGGCGGTTCCGATTCGTTGAGTTCAATAATCACATTGTCAATATCACAACCTACTAGCGCTGCTAATACATGTTCAGAAGTTTGGATTTTAACTCCTAATTTTTCCAAATTAGTTCCTCGTTGGGTATTGACTACATAATTGGCATCTGCCTCAATCACAGGACATCCTTCTAAATCCAAACGAACAAAGGTAAAACCATTGTTTACAGGAGCCGGTTTAAATGTCATTTTAACCTCCTTCCCGGTGTGTAAACCTACACCGGTAAGTGCTATTTCATTCTGAATGGTTTTTTGTTTAACCATGAGTAAATTATTATAAATCGAGTTTCTTTTTTACTTCATCCAAATCGGATACAATTTTTGGCAGGTTGCGAAAATGCACATACGATTTGTTCCAATCGCCATAGTTAAAGGCCGGACTTCCCTGAATTGTTTCTCCGTCACCAATGCTTTTCCCAATTCCAGACTGCGCCTGAATGCGAACGCCATTGCCTATGGTAATATGACCTACAATACCTACTTGTCCGCCAATCATACAGTTTTTACCTATTTTAGTAGAACCCGCCACTCCGCTTTGGGAAGCAATAACCGTGTTTTCGCCAATTTCTACGTTGTGCGCTATTTGAATTTGGTTATCCAACTTTACCCCTCTTCGGATGATCGTTGAGCCTAATGTGGCCCTGTCAATAGTTGTACAGGCGCCTATTTCAACGTTATCCTCTAAAATAACATTTCCAATTTGAGGTATTTTACTAAAAGAACCGTCTTCAGTCGGTGCAAAACCAAAACCATCAGAACCCAAAATAGTTCCGGAATGGATAATGCAATTGTTCCCGATTTCTGTTTCGGAGTACACGCGCACACCGGCAAAAAGTATGCAATTGTTGCCTATGGTTACATTATCGCCTATGAAGGTATTGGGGTAAATTTTTACATTGTCACCAATTGTTACATTTTTACCAACATAGCAAAAACTACCCAAATAAAGGTTTTCGCCGTAACTCACATTTTCTGAAATGACAGAAGGTTGCTCAATACCCGATTTCATCAATTTTACCTGATTGTAATATTCCAACAACTTGGAAAAGGCTTTGTAAGCATCCTCAACCTTTATAAGTGTGGTGGTTATGGGTTGTTCAGGCTCGAACGATTTGTTAACAATAGTGATTGTGGCCTGCGTAGTATAGATAAAATTAACATACTTCGGGTTGGAAAGAAACGTAAGGGAACCTTCTGTTCCTTCCTCTATTTTGGCCAGTTTATGGACTTCAGCGTTTGGATTACCTTCTACTTCGCCTTCCAGGATTCCTGCAATTTGTTCGGCTGTAAACTTCATTGGTTAGGTTTATAACTCCGTTAAATTATCCAACAGCAACCGTGAAATCAATTTTTCATAGCACTATTGGGATTTTTTTAACCTGACAAAAATATAAAAATTAATTAAAACTCTATGTATCCAAAAGCACTTTTGGAAAACAGATAAAATATTTGGTAACCGGTTTAGACAAAGCTTTCAAATGCAGCTGGTCTGAAGCCTCTAACACATCTTCAATCGATTTGTCTTTTTTAATGATGCGGATAGGCTCACTCTTTTTGTTGTACGCCTGATTTTTGAGCTTGCCTTTAAACACAAAATAATCAGCATCTTTGGGCTCAACAGGAAATTGCTTTATCAATTTTTCCTTGTAATAATCGAGCTGTGCCGGATTAGGTTTTTCTTCCGACATTTGAATTTTAAGTAAATCCCTGTTAATAATCATTTTACTTAACGAAGCCAACACAAAATCAGACTCAAACTGCCAGTTTTTAATGGCGCTCATAATATCCACATCATCCAACAAGGAAAATGTATGCAACACCGAAGCATCAAAAGCCGTTTTGCTAATTTTATGCTCCATAAAAAAGAACAAGGGTTTGCTGCATTCCAATGTAACGCCTTTATCGGTAAGTTCTTTGGCTCGCTTCAATATTTTGGTTAAAATAATCTCGGCAACCACACTGGTTTTATGCAAATAGGCCTGCCAATACATCAGTCGTCTCGCTACAACAAATTTTTCAACAGAATAAATTCCCTTCTCTTCAATCACCAAATAATCATCTTGCACATTCATCATCTGTATCAATCGATCACTATTGATATTCCCTTCCGCTACACCACTGTAAAAACTATCGCGCTTCAGGTAGTCCATCCGGTCCATATCCAACTGACTGGAAATAAGTTGATACATGAATTTCCGGTGGTATTCGCCTTTAAAAATGGTAATCGCTAAAGCTAATTTACCTTCAAACTCCTGGTTCAAATGCTCCATAAATAACAGCGAAATCTCTTCATGATGAATAGAATCCACTATGCTGTTTTCCATAGCATGCGAAAAAGGACCATGCCCAATATCGTGCAACAAAATAGCCAACAACAATCCGTTTTCTTCCGCTTCCGAAATTGCTGTCCCTTTAAAACGCAGCGTTTCAATAGCTTTTTGCATAATATGCATCGCACCAAGGGCATGATGAAAACGGGTATGGTGAGCCCCGGGATAGACCAAATAAGACATTCCCATTTGCGAAATGCGCCGCAAACGCTGAAAATACGGATGCTGAATGATATCATAAATCAGCGTATTGGGAATGGTAATAAACCCATAAATCGGGTCGTTAAATATTTTAAGTTTATTCGTAGGATTCACAATTTACAGTAAATTTCGACAAAGATAATACAATTTATGGTTTCATTTGGGCAGCTCCCGCCTCGGCGGGATCCCGTTTTCGCCTTTATTCCGCCCTTTGGGCTTCGATACCGGCTCAACCGGTGCTGCAAAACAAAAAAGCACGGAGAAATTCCGCGCTTTTTTGAAGTACTTTTATAGCAAACACAAGTTAACTTACCAAATAACAACTCGCTCTTCCTTCGGAATAAACATCTTGTTTCCGGGTTTTACAGAAAAAGTGTCATAAAACTCCTGAATATTGCTCAAAGGTCCAATAATTCGGTATTTAGCCGGCGAGTGTACATCGGTCATCACCTGATTCATAAGGGCTTCTTTATTGGTATTTACCATCCAAGCATAAGCATACGCCAGAAAATAACGTTGGTTAGGATTTAATCCGCTTATTTTTTGATTGGTTTTAAATTGAGCCGTTTTTTTAAAGGCTTCATATCCCATAACAACACCTCCTAAATCGGCAATATTTTCACCCTGTGTTGCATCACCATTGATAAATTTACCGGGAACAGCTTCATATTTATTAAACTGTGCCACAATACGTTTGGTCTTTTCTTTGAATTTTTTCAAATCCTCAGGTGTCCACCAATTTCTTAAATTCCCCTTTTCATCATACTGACTTCCTTGGTCGTCAAAACCATGCGTAATTTCATGACCAAAAGTAGAACCCCCAATTATGCCATACAATACCGCATCATCCGGCATGCGACCCTCAAACCCGGGAACGATAATATTACAGGCCGGAACACATATTTCATTGTTACTCGGGTTGTAATAGGCATTGTAGGTTTGCGGATACATACCCCATTCGGTTCGGTCAACCGGTTTACCAAATTTTGTAACCATATCAAGGTGTTGCCATTTGTTTACCGCCATTACATTTTTACAATATGAGGAACGATCAATTTGGACGGAACTCATATCCTTCCATTTGTCGGGATAGCCAACTTTCATGACTACTTTACTCAATTTATACAGCGCTTTCTTTTTAGTCTCCTCGCTCATCCAATCGAGTTTTTTAATGTGTTCGGCATAGACATCACGGATATTATTCCCTATTTCCAACAGTTTTTCTTTGGAGCCTTTTGGTAAATACTCACTCACATACACCTGACCGATTAATTCGCCTAAGGAGCCATCGGTTTGTTCCACCACTCTTTTCCATCGCGGACGTTGCTCTTTCACGCCCGACATCACGGTGGCATAAAAAGCAAAATTCTGGTTTTCAATATCGGAACTCAAATAGGAGGCATAACTATTTACCAAATCCCATTTCATATACGATTTCCAAGCCTCCACCGGATAGGTTTTCAGCATGGAAGAAAGATTCACAAAAAATTCAGGTTGCCCCACAATTACCGAATCGGCATTTTTAACGCCCATTGTAACCAACATTTTGTCCCAAGGCAAACCGGGTGTTAATCCGGAGAACTGCGCTACCGACATTTTGTTGTAGTTTTTATGGGGATCACGCAACGCTTCTATTTTACGAGATGCTTTGGCTAAATCGGTTTCCAAACGCATGATGATATCGGCTTGTTTTGGAGCTTCGCTATTAGAAACTCCCATAAGCTGATTTATTTTGGTAAGGTGTTTTACATATTCAGTTCTAATAGTAGCATTCTCAGCATCGGTGTTAAAATAGTAATCCCGTTCACCAAGACCTAACCCGCCCTGATAAAACATTAACGCATATTTATCACTGTTTTTATCATCCTGACTAACGTAAAACGAAAAACCACTACGCACCCCAATGGTGTGCAGGTAAGCCATCATATAAGCCACATCAGCGGTTGACTTAATGGCTTCAATTTTTGCAAGTTCTTGCTTTAATGGCGAAATTCCTGCTTTATTTATGGCTAATGAATCCATTCCGGAAGCATAAAAATCACCTATTTTTTGCTTATTACTTCCTTTATCGCCAGGGTTTTCGGCTGCTTTTTCACAAATGGATTTTACTTGTGCATTGATGGTGTCCTGAATCATCCGAAAAATACCATTGCTTCGTTCGGAAGCCGGAATCGGATTTTGCTTAAACCAACCACCATTCGCATAGGTAAAGAAATCGTCTGCCGGATTAACAGTAGTATCACGATGGGTAAGTAAAGGATCTTGAAATTCTGTTTTTTTGGCACATGAAGAAACAAAAATTGCCGTGAACAAAATGAGAAGTGCCTGAATAGCCTGTTTTTTCATAAAGTGAAGATTGAATAGTAAAAATATATATGACGTTTTGCAACCGTATTTGTTACGAAAGTAACCAAAAAACAAATTCTAACAAAAAAAGGTTGTGCAGTTGCACAACCTAAATACATTCAAATCTGAAATGATTACTGAATTTTAGAGTCAATTGTAGCTTGGCGGTTTAATTGACTCAATACTTCTATGAGTCCAAAATCTAACGGACGCGTTTCAAAGTCTTGATCGGCTTCAATAATCGCTGCATTTGTCTCTATTTCTTGCTCAAGAATAAAATTATCAAAAAACAACGGCGCTTCTTCAGGCAATGTTGTTTCTGTAATTTCTCTACCCTCTTCGGCTATTTCTTCCTCTGATTTACAATAATTTGAAGCAATGACTCTAATGGTTTGTTGTAGTTCTTCTTGCGTTTCGATACCTACCTCAGGTTTAACGGTTAGTGCTGTCAACGCACTTGTTCCTGATGCTTCTTCAATTGAAGTTTGTTGTTGTTCGCCCTCGAAGGCAAATACCGTTGTTGTGGTGAGTACCGACAACAGTAGACCGAAATTAAATACTGACTTTTTCATGGTAATTGGTTTGTTGATGATTGATGAATTTATTATTTGTATAATACCTTGCATAACATAGTAGACTGATGTAATCTGACATAAATTGATGCTTTTTACAATAATAGACGAAATTAAAACATTTTTGTTACAAAAAAAATGATAATTATTAGGAAAAAAATAAACAGACTGCAAGTCGGTTTATTTTTTATAAGAGGAATAAAACTTTATAACGAGTTTAAATAAGAAACAACATTTGTATAAATACGATTTTCAATAGCTGAAATAGGTGCTTTTTGAAAAGGCTCACCAAGTATATTTTCATACAACTCGATATACCTTTCAGACACGGAAGCAATGTAAGCCTCATCCATATCGGGAATTTGTTGCCCTTCCTTTCCTTGAAATCCGTTAGCGATTAACCATTGTCGTACAAATTCTTTTGACAATTGTTTTTGTGGTTCTCCTTTATCTTGTCGCTCTTGATAGCCTTCCGCGTAAAAATAACGAGAGGAATCAGGTGTATGAATTTCGTCAATCAATACAATTTGTCCGTCTTTGGTTTTACCAAATTCGTATTTTGTATCAACTAAAAGCAAGCCTTTTGAGGCAGCTATTTCTGTTCCGCGTTGAAAAAGTGCACGCGTATATTTTTCTAAAACAGTATAATCCTGTTCAGATACAATTCCATTTTCCAGTATAGCCTCGCGTGAAATATCTTCATCATGCACACCAAAATCGGCTTTGGTGGTTGGTGTAATAATAGGTTCCGGAAAACGGTCATTTTCTTTCATTCCGTCGGGAAGATGAACTCCGCATAAAATTCGCTTTCCGGCTGCATATTCGCGCGCCGCATGCCCGGATAAATAACCTCGAATAACCATTTCTACCTTAAATGGTGTACACAATCGTCCGACAGCCACATTGGGATCAGGTGTAGCAAGCAGCCAATTGGGAACAATGTCTTCGGTAAGCTGCATAAATCGGGTAGCAATTTGATTCAGTATTTGCCCTTTATAGGGAATTCCTTTAGGCATCACGACATCAAAAGCCGAAAGCCTATCGGTAGCAATCATGACCAAAATATCATTGTTAATGGTGTATACTTCGCGTACTTTTCCCCGGTAAACAGCGACTTGTCCGGGAAATTGAAAATCCGTTGAGGTGATTGTATTCATAGCAGTAGGAGTGTTGTTGTGGCGCAAAGGTAGTTTTAATCCGCCACAAAATCAATTTTGAAAATTGATTTATTTTTAGTAAAAAAATGAATCCCTTTTTCCTCCAAACCGGGTATTATTTCGAAGCTTATATCGCCGGTTTCATTCAGAAAATTAACTCGCATTTCTGAAGCATCAAGAGTTATTGATTTGATTTTTGAAAGCGGTATTTTATACCTATTACCACTTTCACTGCTGATATAATACCACGCAGCGATTCCTAATGCTAAAAATCCGAGGGGCAGAAAAGAATTTTTAGATTTTATGAAAAAAAAAGCAGTCAAAAGAAGAAGAAGTAACAGAAAAAGATAGGTTTTAAGCTTTCGTTTTGTATTACTTCGAAGCGTAACAGATGATTTTTCTTTACAATCTTTAATTTCAGACCAGTTTCCGGAACCTGTTAAAAAAATAGCTTCATCAGTAATGTTGAGGTAGCCTTTTTTGTATTTAAAGTATTCTTTCATGTTTAATCATGATTTTCGATACTCTTATAGGCATCTATGATCTTTTTAACCAATCGGTGACGTACAATATCTTTATCATCCAAATACAAAATCCCCACACCTTCCACATCTTTAAGAATAAGTAACGCTTCTTTTAAACCGGAAATGGTTCGACGCGGTAAATCCACTTGTCCCGGGTCACCGGTAATGATAAACTTGGCATTTTTACCCATACGGGTCAAAAACATCTTCATTTGCGAATGGGTTGTATTTTGCGCTTCATCTAAAATCACAAAAGCATTGTCGAGTGTACGACCCCGCATGAAGGCCAACGGCGCAATCTGAATAATGCCTTTGGCTATATAATCCTCCAACGTTTGTGGAGGTAGCATATCGCGTAGCGCATCGTATAAGGGTTGCATGTATGGATCGAGCTTTTCCTTCATATCGCCCGGAAGAAAGCCTAAATTTTCGCCGGCCTCCACAGCCGGACGTGTAAGGATAATACGTTTTACTTGCTTGTCTTTCAAAGCTTTTACAGCAAGAGCAACTCCGGTGTAGGTTTTTCCGGTACCGGCAGGTCCAACTGCAAAAACCATATCGTTTTTAGCGACATAGTTCACTAAATTCTGCTGATTGGGTGTAAGGGCTTTAATCAACTTACCTCCCACTCCATGCACCAAAATCTTGTCGTGGTCCGGCATTCGCTGCTCATCATGTGAATTGCTTTGAATCACACGATCAATAACATTATCATCAATATTATTATAGCGTGTAAAATGAAGCATCAAACGATTAAAACGGGTCTCAAATTCATCCAATTCCTCTTTTTCGCCAAACGCTTTGAGCGTGGTGCCGCGAGCGACTATTTTAAGTTTAGGATAATATTTTTTAATGGTCTCAAGATGCGCATCCTGAGCACCCCAAAACTCTTTTGGGGCTATATCATGCAGTTCAATAATTCTTTCGTTCAAATGACAAAGGTTTTAATAAATTTTGGGTAATATTTAGTAGTTTTGCATTCATCCAAATTTAATAAAACCCAACGTAGGTTTCGAATTTAGTTATAAACAATTTTATGTCAATAATTACCCTTACCACCGACTACGGATTAAAAGATCACTTTGTGGGTGCTCTTAAAGGTAAGATTATCAGCGAATTTCCGGAAGCACGCATTATTGATATTTCGCACCAGATAGACCCTTTTAATAGTACAGAGGCCAGTTATATTTTGAGTGCCAGTTATGCCAGTTTTCCAAAAGGTACAGTACACATAATTGGGGTTGATATTGAGAAAAACAAAGAAAATGACCATATAGTGTTGCATTGGGACGATCATTTTTTTATTTGTGCCGATAATGGCATTCTAAGTATGCTTACCCGCAAAATTGTGCCGCAAAAAATTGTCAGTATAACCATTCACGATCGATTACCTCAAGAAGCAACTGATATGGATGTGTTTGTAACCGTAGCATGTCATTTGGCAAAAGGTGGTGCGCTGAGTGTTATTGGTAAAGAAATACCGGCACTCAAAACAATAACCGAATTACAAGCGGTTGCTGAGCCTGATGCGATACGCGGCAATGTTATCTATATCGACAGTTTTGGAAATGCGGTTACCAATATTACCCGAAAAATGTTTTTGGAAGTTGCCAAAAACCGCCCTTATGAGGTTCGTTTTAAAAACAAAACCATTAAATCTATTTATGGTCGTTACTCTGATATTGCCGTTTCGGAACAAGTCAAATATTATGAAGGCGAAAAGTTGGCTATTTTCAATGAAGCCGGCTATTTGGAGATTGCAATTTTCCGAAGTAATGCCAAAACCGTAGGCACCGCATCCACTTTATTAGGATTGCATTACCGTGACCTTATAACCATAACTTTTTTATAAATGCTGATACGAATTGTAAAACTTAGTTTTCACGAAGAAAACATCCCTGCCTTTTTGGAGAATTTTGAAAAGATGAAAGCGCATATACGAAATTCGCCCGGAAACCGTTTACTCGAATTATATCAGGACAAAGAACACAAAGGGGTTTTCTTTACTTACAGTTATTGGGATTCGGAAACCGATTTGGAAAATTACCGAAAATCGGCTTTGTTTGATGAGATTTGGACGTTTACCAAAAAACTATTCAACGATAAGCCTCAGGCATGGAGCGTTGACCGTTTGGTTAGTTTGTCATAAATTTGTTTACTTTTGCCCGTCTTTATATAAAACATGACATGAAATCGATATTACTACGTGAAATAAAATCGTTTTTTGGATCGCCGATAGGTTATTTGGTTATTGCCATTTTTCTTTTACTCAATGGCCTATTTCTATGGGTATTTGAAGGTGACTTTAATATCCTGAACAGCGGGTTTGCCGATTTGGGCCCTTTTTTTACCATCTCGCCCTGGATTCTTATTTTCCTTATTCCGGCTGTAACCATGCGAAGTTTTTCGGATGAAAAAAAGCAAGGTACAATCGAATTATTAATGACCAAACCTCTAACGGTTTGGCAAATTGTTGGTGGTAAGTTTTTGGGTGCTTTTTTATTAATTGTTATCGCCATTATACCCACTGTAATTTATGTTTTTGTGCTTTCTTCTCTGGGAAATCCAGAAGGTAATATAGATATGGGTAGTACGTTAGGCTCATATTTTGGTCTTTTGTTTCTGATTGCAGGCTATACGGCTATTGGTGTTTTTACTTCTACTCTCTCCGAAAATCAGATTGTCTCTTTTATACTCTCTGTTTTTTTGTGTTTCTTTTTCTTTTATGGTTTTGACGGGATAGGCTCTTTACTAAAAAGTGCTCAAGACTTGATTGCTTCTTTTGGTATGGATTATCATTTTCGAAGCATGGGACGTGGAGTAATTGACACCCGTGATGTGCTCTACTTTGTTAGTTTCAGCATTTTGTTTTTATCGCTGACTGTTTACCAACTTAAATCGCTAAAATCCTGATGAAACTGAAAAAAGAAAATCTTGTCCGGTTACTTAAATTATTAGCGATACTGCTTGTTCTAAACATTGCAGGACACTTTTATTTTAAACGCTTTGACTTAACAGCAGATAAACGGTATACGTTATCCGAAACCTCGCTAAACATTATCAAAAATGTTAAAGAGCCCTTGTATGTGGATGTCTTTTTAGAAGGTCAGTTTCCGGGTGAATTTAAAAAGTTGCAAACCGAAACACAACAAATTCTGGAAGAATTCAAAGCATATAACCCAAATATTGTTTTTGAATTTATAAACCCTTTGGAAAAAGAGGAAGAGCGCGATGCAATTATGCAACAATTCATGGAACGCGGCCTTACTCCTATTAATGTGACTCTTGAAGACAAAGGCAAACAAACGCAGGAGGTTGTTTTCCCTTGGGCCATCGTTACCTATGGTAATAAAAGTACCAAAGTACCATTACTTAAAAACATGATGGGTGCTTCAACTGCCGAAAAAGTGGTGAGTTCTGTACAGCATCTAGAGTATGCTTTTGCAAACGGGTTCAACACGGTGTCTAAGTTACGAGAAAAGAAAATTGCCGTTCTTAAAGGAAATGGCGAACTACATGATTTGCTGATGGCTGATTTCCTTAAATCGGTTCGTGAAAATTATTATATAGGTCCATTTACATTGGATTCGGTTGCCAATAGCCCTTTAGCAACGGTAAAAGCCTTGAAAAAATACGATTTAGCCATCATAGCCAAACCAACCGAGGAATTTACCGACGAAGAAAAACAGGTATTGGATCAGTTTGTAATGCATGGTGGGAAAACGCTTTGGTTGATTGATCAGGTGAATATGGACATGGACAGTTTGTATACCGAATCAGGTACGAATCTGGCTTATCCTAGGGAACTGGGATTAAATGATCTATTTTTTAAATACGGCATACGCATCAAGCCTGATTTGATTAAAGACCTTCAGGCCTGCCCTATTGCGTTGGCTACCGGAAAACAAGGCAGTGCCACACAATATTCACAATATCCTTGGTTGTACAGTCCGGCCGTTTTTCCGGAAATAAAACATCCGATAGTGAACAATTTGGATATGTTGAAATTCGAATTTACCAGTCCGATTGAATTGCTCAAAAACAACATTACCAAAACCGCTCTTTTAAAATCGTCCAAGTACTCCAAACCTGTTGGCTCTCCTGTGGAAGTAAGCCTTAACATGGTTGGCGAACTTCCGGAACCCAAAGATTTTCCGGTCGGCTCGGGTCTTATGCCTGTAGCCGTGCTGTTGGAAGGAAATTTCCGTTCCATGTATGAAAACCGTGTGTTGCCTTTTGAAGATGCAACCTATCAAACGACGGGTAAAACCAACAAAATGATTGTCGTTTCAGATGGTGATATTATTCGGAATCAACTCGACAAGAACTACCAACCTCTGGAATTAGGTTATGACAAATGGACAAACAATGTATATGCCAATAAAGAATTTTTACTGAACTGTGTGAATTATCTCTTGGATGACAACGGACTTATTAACATTCGCAGTAAAGAGGTAAACTTACCGTTGTTGGATAAAGAAAAGGTTTATGCGGATTATACTTTTTCACAAATCATAACTGTTGGTCTTCCGTTAGTTATACTGGCAGTATTTGGTTTCTTGTTTACCTTCATGAGAAAGCGACGCTATAACCGTTAAATGTTAATAAAATTAATTTTTAAATCTCAGTCTTTGGGATATATTTGTAAAAAATAAAAAATAATGAAGTTTATTGTTTCAAGTTCGTACCTGTTAAAACAATTGCAGGTTTTGGGAAGTGTAATCAACAGTAGCAACACCCTGCCAATATTGGATAATTTCCTTTTTGAACTCAATAAAAAATCACTGACGGTTTCGGCTTCAGATTTGGAAACAACCATGTCGGCTGCTTTAGAAATCGAATCAACAGACAAAGGAAGTGTTGCCGTTCCGGCGAAACTTTTGTTGGATATTCTTAAAACATTCCCGGAACAACCGTTAACATTTACGGTTGAAGATAACAACACCATCGAAATTAGCAGTAATTCCGGTAAATATGCCATTGCTTATGCCTCCGGTGATGAATTCCCTAAGTCGGTTGTTTTGGAAGATCCTTCTACTACTTTGGTTCCTGCCGAAGTTTTAGGCACTGCTATCAGTAAAACTATATTTGCTGCCGGAAATGACGATTTACGTCCGGTAATGAGTGGTGTGTTTTTCCAGTTTTCTCCGGAAGGTTTAATTTTTGTGGCCACCGATGCCCACAAATTGGTTAAATATGCCCGTACTGATGTGAAAGCATCTCAGGTAGCCGATTTCATCATGCCTAAAAAACCGTTGAATATTCTTAAAAGTATTTTAGGTTCTTCGGATGCTGAAGTTAAAATCGATTACAACGATTCAAATGCTACTTTTTCATTCGAAAATTATATCCTTACTTGTCGCTTAATTGACGGCAAATACCCTAACTATGAAGCGGTAATTCCGAAAGAGAATCCCAACAAACTGTTGATAGACCGAACCCAGTTTTTAAACTCTGTGCGTCGTGTGTCTATTTTCTCCAACAAAACTACCCATCAAATTCGTTTAAAAATTGCCGGAGCCGAATTGAATATTTCGGCAGAAGATATCGACTACTCCAATAAAGCCGAAGAGCGTTTAACCTGTGATTATCAGGGTGACGATATCCAAATTGGATTTAACTCTCGCTTCTTATTAGAAATGCTCAGCAACCTGCAATCGGATGAAATCCAATTGGAAATGTCTATGCCAAATCGCGCCGGAATTCTTACTCCGGTAGACGGCTTGGATGAAGGTGAAACCGTAACCATGTTGGTGATGCCGGTTATGCTGAATAATTAAGCTCTTAACTAACCTTTTTTATAACCAAAAGACCGATACGTTTTATGTGTCGGTTTTTTTATGCCAATGGTGCTTTAAATTAAAAAGTTCAAAATACAGAACTTTCACTATTTGAAAAATTAACAAAATCTGAAACTTATCACCAATTGCATTGCAAACAATTCATTTTTATTATTTTTACCCCAAACCAATTTAAACAACTATCACATGAAAAAAATGATTATGACGTTAACGCTTGCTTTAGGCGTTATGTTTGCATCGCAGGCACAAAAATTAGAAAAATTTGGTGCTGAATTGGGAAAAAAATCGGTTATGGGTAAAGAAATTCGCATTCCGTACACCGATTTGACCAGCTATTACGGATACATTAAACCGGGAAGTGCACCGGATGAAGTAAAAAACGGAAAAAAAATGTACTATATCTATGTTTGGATTCCGATTGCGGCGCCTGAAATTGGTGTACGTATGATTTCGCCGGTTCCGGATAGTGCTAAACCAAGCGATTCTGATTACCAATCGGCTGATTACAAAGCCAATGCGACCGATTCTAAAAGTTTTTTTGATACTTGGATTACCTTAGAGCGTGCAGCCGATATCCTCAAACTGGAAGATGTTGCTACTAAAGCAAAATCGGCCAAATGGGTAACCATCGATACCAATGATGATTCGAGCGAAATGCCGGCGCAACCGTCAGGGAGCAAATACAACTCTTTAATGCGCATCAGCAGCGATACATCAAACCCAACAAAATCGCTTGTTATGGGCTTATACCGTATAGGTTTTACGACTTACAAAACGGGTGAAGTACAAGGAAGCTTCTTAGCGCAATTAGGCGCACCGATTAAGTTACCGGGAGTTCTGGTAGCAGTTAAACCGGAAGAACTTGTAAAAAGATAAAAAGAGAAGCGGCTGAAAAACAGCCGCTTTTTTTATTCATGAAAAGCTAAAACCGGAATGGTGGCGTTGTTTACCATCTTTTCGGTAAAACTTCCCGAAAACAGTGATTGAAAGAAATTGCGTTTGTAGGTTAACATGGCCAACACGTCAATTTCCTGATTGGTAATAAAATCTAAAATTGATTCTTTTACATTTTCATTAGGCAATACAAAGAATTTTACCGGTTCGTTTTTGAATATTTGTTCCCAATCATCAAAAGTAGCTTCGGTATTGTCTGAAACTTTTGTTTTCACATAAAGGCATTTTACAGCAGCATTTGCTGCTTTAGCAATTTTCAGCACCTGACGCAAAGCTTCTTTGTCTTTTTCGCGGTAGCGCGTTGTAAAACCAATGGTTTTGAGTGGCGCAAATTTAGAATCGGCAGGGACAGATAAAACGGGAACCGGCAGACTGGTAACCGCATCACCGGTATTGGTTCCAAAAAACACCTCTTTCCAACCTTCAGCTCCGGAAGTTCCCATTACAACAAGGTCGATATTTTCTTCCTCTATAAGTTGCTTCATGGTAAAAAGTAAATCACCATCCCGCAACACGGGACTTAATTTAATGCTGCCAAAGTTATTGGCTTTGGCTATGCTGTGCATCTTGGCTATTTCATCTTTAAAGCGATCAAAATTAGACAGTTCGAGCGAATCAAACATTTCCTGATAATTACCGGGAACAAATTGATTATCCACGATAGGAAGTTCGTATGTGTGTAGCAAAATAACTTCGCCATGCAACATTTTCGCTACACTCAACGCATGCAAAAAAGCATTTTCTGCTACGTTGGAAAAATCGGTTGGAAATAAAATTTTTTTCATGACATAGTTGTATTGGTTATCCATGTAAAGGTAGTTCAATAACCAAAGAAACTGCATGATAACTATCATGTTTTCAAAATTTTACATTCTTTTAACATCACCGATAAAAAGAAGTATAACGCTTAATTTTTAACCTTTTTTCAGGCAATAAATCACTTACAACAGCAATCCCATTCACTTCGTTTAGGCCGTTTTAGGTGGAGAGCACTTCCCTATTCTGTTGCTGCATTCTAACGCAAATTGTCTATTTTTGCAAAAAAAAGTATGTTACTACAGGAAACCATTGTGGCATTGGCTACACCCTCCGGATCGGGAGCGGTTGCGATTATTCGTATGTCGGGAAAAGAGGCAATTCGCATTGCTGCCGGCGTATTTGAGTCGGTTTCCGGTAAGGACATTACCCGCCAAAAATCGCATACAATCCATTTAGGAATCCTCAAAGACGGTAGCAAAGTAATTGACCAAGTGTTGCTGTCGTTGTTTAAAAATCCGCATTCCTATACCGGCGAAGACGTGGTTGAACTTTCCTGTCACGGTTCCCCATTTATTCAGCAGCAAATTATTCAGCTATTGTTGCGCAACGGGTGTAAAATGGCACAGCCCGGCGAGTTTACGCTACGTGCGTTTTTGAACGGCAAACTTGATTTATCGCAAGCTGAAGCCGTAGCCGATTTAATTGCTTCGGATAACGAGGCTTCCCACCAAATAGCCATGCAGCAAATGCGGGGTGGTTTTAGTTCGGAGATTGCACGCTTGCGCGAAGAATTACTCAATTTTGCCTCGCTGATTGAGTTGGAGCTCGATTTTGCCGAAGAAGATGTTGCCTTTGCCGATCGAGCTCAGTTTGAAGACCTACTCAACCGCATTGAGTTGGTTTTAAAACGACTGATTGATTCATTTGCCGTTGGAAATGTAATTAAAAACGGAATTCCTGTAGCTATTGTGGGTGAACCCAACGTAGGTAAGTCGACGCTATTAAACGCCTTGCTCAACGAAGAACGCGCCATTGTTTCGCATATAGCCGGCACCACGCGCGACACCATTGAAGACGAGTTGGTGATAGACGGAATTGGTTTCCGGTTTATTGACACCGCCGGAATTCGTGAAACACAAGACCATGTGGAGAGCATTGGTATTCAAAAAACCTTCGAGAAGATTGAGCAAGCCCAAGTGGTTATTTATTTGTTTGAAAGTGAAAAGTTTCAGGTTTCCGGCTCGGCCTATATAACTGAAATAGAAAAAGTAAAAAATACCTATCCTTTAAAACACATCCTAATTGTAATCAACAAAATAGATTTGATTTCTCAAGCCGAAGTTTCGAATATTTGTCAGAAGCTTGAAGCCTTAAACGTGAAACCAATTTTAATGAGTGCCAAAGAAAAACAAGGCATTGATACACTCCACAAATTGCTTTTATCGTATGTAAACACAGGTGCTTTACGCAACAATGAAACGATAGTAACCAACACACGGCATTACGATTCGTTGCTAAAGGCATTGGAGGAAATTCAGAAAGTAAAAATGGGTATGCAAAGCGGCATACCGTCGGACTTATTAGCAATAGATATCCGGCAGGCGTTATACTATTTTGGCGAGATCACCGGTGAAGTCACTAACGACGAGTTGTTGGGCAATATTTTTGCGAATTTTTGTATTGGGAAGTAAAGTTTTATATCTTTGATACTATCAAATGATACTATCACTACATTCAAACTATAAAAAAAACCGGCCCTAAAGCCGGTTTCCACTTTCAATCAATTCCTATCGCCATCCGCCTCCAAGACTTTTATATATAGTTACAGTTGCTTTGAACTGTTGCAATTTAGTTTCAATCAGTTCAAGATTTACTTCAAGTGCGTCGCGTTGGGTCATCAAGACTTCAAAGTAATCGGCTCGTGCCGATTTAAATAATTCATTCGAAGCATCGATAGCCGTATGCAATGCAGCTACCTGTTGGGTTTTGAGTGCATAACTTTTTTGTAGGTTGTCGATACGCGACAGTTGGTTAGAAACCTCCAAATAGGCAGTAAGCACTGTTCTTTCGTAATTGTAAAGCGCCTGTAACTGACGTGCATTAGCCGTATTAAACTCGGCTTTAAGCGCATTTCGGTTAATCAGCGGTGCTGCTAAATCACCAACTAACGAATACAATAACGATTCCGGCATTT
This sequence comes from Flavobacterium sp., assembly GCA_041917555.1. GTDB lineage: Bacteria > Bacteroidota > Bacteroidia > Flavobacteriales > Flavobacteriaceae > Flavobacterium. Next base: position 149,980 of record JAYRXL010000085.1, read on the forward strand.
CAAACAAATACGAAGGTTTAAATGCTTGTAATCCGATACCGGAACGAATTTCTAAAGACGGATAAAATTCGGCACGCGCCACTTTAACATCAAGTTTGGCGGCTTCAAGTTCACGTTCAGCCTTGCGCACATCCGGGCGATTTTCGAGTAACTGTTGTGGTATACCCACATTTACATAACCGTTTGACAAGTCTGTAAAATTCGTTTTCTGTCGCTTAATTTCTTGTGGATATCGCCCTAACAGAAAATTGATTTTATTTTCTGTTTCCTTGATTTGTTGCAAAATATCAAACTCCCTGCTTTTGGACGATAAAACTTCGGCCTCAAACTTTTTAACAGCCAATTCGGTTGCCCTGGCTGCTTCTTTTTGTGTTTTTACGACATCAAAGGCATTTTGTTGTAAAGCAATAGTTTGATGTACAACATCCAATTGACTGTCTAACGCCAACAATTCATAATACGAGTCGGCTACTTCGGCAATCAAATTGGTAATCACAAAATTTTTACCTTCCACGGTGGCCAAATAGCGCTCAACAGCGGCTTTTTTGCTATTGCGAAGTTTTTTCCAAATATCCACTTCCCAATTTGCATAGAGTCCTAAATTGATATCCCCTAATGGATCGGGCATTTCTTCACCCGGCGTGATTTCGGTACTGGCATCGCCGGCTCCCTGACTGGTGTAACGTCCCACCTTTTCAATGCCGCCGCCTAAGCGAGCATCAATTTTAGGCAGTAATTGCCCTTTGCGTACGCGAATATCGTTTTGTGCCATTTGAATCTCCTGAAGGGTAATTTGGAGTTCTTGGTTATTGGCTAAAGCTACCTCAATAAGTTCACTCAAATACGGATCGTTGTAGAGCGATTTCCAAGTAGTTTTAGCACTATTTAAGGTGTCATGCGACTTACCATAAGCCGTTGGCAAGGTAGTTTGTATTTTAGGCTCTACCAAAGCCGGTGCTTTACAAGCTACTACCAATAGACCAAAGCCCAAGGTAAATGCTATTTTATAAAGATTACAGTTTCTATTATACATTGTGATCAATTTCTTCAGTTAATGGATTTTCTTCTTCGCCTTTGACCAAGAGGTGTTTTTCTGAGATTTTACCGAAAATGTAGTACAAGCCCGGAATCAAAATAACACCAAATACGGTCCCTATAAGCATCCCTCCTGCTGAAGCCGAGCCTATAGTACGGTTTCCTGTGGCACCCGGGCCGGAGGCAAAAACCAACGGAATTAAACCGGCAATAAACGCAAACGAGGTCATGAGAATAGGTCGGAATCGCAATACCGATCCTTCAATAGCTGCATTAATAACCGAATCACCTTTGCGGTGACGTTGTACAGCAAACTCTACAATCAGTACGGCATTTTTTCCCAATAAACCAATCAGCATTACAATAGCTACCTGTGCATAAATGTTATTTTCCAGGCCAAATACTTTCAACAACATAAAAGCACCGAAAATACCGGTAATCAAGGATAAGATTACCACCAATGGCAGAATAAAACTTTCATATTGTGCCGCTAATATCAGGTATACAAAGCCCAAACAAATCAAGAAAATATAGATTGCCTCATTACCTCGCGCTACTTCATCTTTGGAGATACCGGCCCAATCAATACCAAAACCACGTGGCAAGGATTTTTCTGCCACTTCATTTACGGCATTGATGGCCTCACCACTACTGTGTCCCGGAGCTGCCTGACCGCTAATCTCGGAAGCATTGTACATGTTATGGCGGGTAATTTCAGATAGTCCATAAACTTTTTCCATTCGCATAAAAGCCGAGAACGGTACCATTTCATCGCGATCATTTTTTACATACAGCTTTAAAATATCTTCCGGAAGCGCTCGGTATTCGGGCGAAGCCTGAACAATAACCTTATACTGACGTCCGAATTTGATAAAACTGATTTCATAATTACTTCCGATTAAAGTGGAGAGCGTGTTAGTTGCATTTTCGATAGTAACCCCTTTTTGCTGAGCAATATCGTTATCGATACGGAGCATATACTGAGGAAAACTGGCGCTGTAGAATGTAAAAACTGAAGACAATTCGGGACGTTTGTTGAGTTCTTCCACAAACTTTTTGCTTACCTCTTCCATTTTTTTATAATCACCGGAACCCGATTTATCAAGCAAACGCAATTCAAAACCACCAGCTGCACCATAACCCGGAACGGCAGGAGGTTGGAAAAATTCGATTGTGGCTCCTTTGATATCTTTAGCTTTCTCTTCCAATTCTTCGATAACTTCCTGACAAGAATGTTTGCGTTCATCCCATGTTTTTAAGTTAATCAAACACGTACCTGAATTGGCTCCTGTACCTTCAGTAAGAATCTCGTAACCAGCCAGTGAAGAAACCGATTTTATATCTTCAATTCCTTCAGCTATGCCTTGCAATTTTTCGGCGATTTGATTGGTTCGTTCCAGTGAAGAACCCGGAGGCGTTTGTATTACAGCATAAAACATACCTTGGTCTTCATTGGGAATAAAACCTGAAGGGAGTACCTTGTCAAAACCCCAAGTACCAATACAAAAAGCTACTAATACACCAAAAGTAACTACCCTACGATTAACTATCTTGCCTAATAAACCACGGTAATTTCCGGTTAAACGGGTAAACCAAGCATTAAACCCATCCAAGAGTCGGTTTAGAGGTGTATTTTTACGTGGTTGACCGTGCGTATTTTTTAGCATCATGGCACACAAAGCCGGAGTAAGTGTTAAGGCTACAATACCGGAAAGAATAATTGATGTTGCCATGGTGATGGAAAATTGGCGGTAAAAAATTCCCACCGGACCCGACATGAAAGCCACGGGTATAAACACGGCAGCCATTACAAAGGTAATTGCTATGATAGCACCGCTTACTTCGTGCATGGCCTCTTTAGTTGCTTTTAAAGGCTTGAGGTGCTGTGTTTCCATTTTATAATGCACAGCTTCAATAACTACGATTGCATTATCCACCACAATACCAATAGCCAATACCAAGGCAAATAAGGTAATGAGGTTGAGTGTGATTCCGAAATATTGCATAAACACAAAAGTTCCTATTAAGGATACCGGAACGGCTATGGCCGGAATAAGGGTAGATCTCCAATCCCCGAGAAACAAGAAAACCACTAACCCTACCAGTAAAAAGGCTTCAACGAGGGTATGAATTACTTTTTCGATTGATGCATCCAAAAATTTAGATACATCATAACTGATTTCATAATCCATTCCGTTTGGAAAAGAAGCTGCTTTAATTTCTTTTAATTTGGCTTTTACATCCTTAATAACCTGACTGGCGTTACTACCATACGATTGTTTTAAAACGATAGCTGCTGAAGGCTTACCATTGATATTGGAGTAAATGTCGTACATGGAACTGCCAAACTCAATTGTAGCAACATCCTTCAACCGTAATAATTCACCATCCGGGTTGGCCCTAACCACAATATTTTCATATTGTTCTTTGGTTGTAAATCGCCCCGAATATTTTAACACATATTCGAATGCCTGTGAACGTTTTCCTGAGCTTTCTCCCGTTTTTCCGGGTGATGCTTCCAAACTTTGCTGACTGAGGGATTCCATAATCTCGTCTGTCGAAATCTTATACGCCAACATGCGGTCCGGTTTTAACCAAATACGCATGGCGTATTCCCGATTACCCAAAATATCAGCATACCCTACTCCATCAACCCTTTTCAATTCTGAGAGCACATTAATATCGGCAAAATTATAGAGAAACTTTTGGTCGGCTTTTTTGTCGGTACTAAACAAATTCACATACATCAACATATTTGATTCTTCGCGACTGATTTTAACCCCTTCTCGAACGACCAATGGAGGTAATTTGTTTACTACGGAAGCAACTCTGTTTTGCACATTAAGAGAAGCTTGATTGGGATCGGTTCCTAAGTTAAATATTACTTGAATGGTAGCTTCACCGTCATTCCCGGCATCGGAAGTCATATATTTCATGCCCGGTACTCCGTTGAGCGCTCGTTCTAAGGGAATGATAACCGATTTAATCATCAAGTCGTTGTTAGCACCCGGATAAGCTGCCGTAACATTAACTTTAGGAGGAGAAATAGAAGGAAATTGCGTTACCGGTAACTGAATTAATGCAATCAATCCCAGAAAAACAATGATGAGCGATATTACGATAGATAATACCGGTCTTTGTATAAATCTGTTAAACATAAACGATTGGTATTACTATTATTATTCCGCTTTTAATTTCAAATGATGCAATACATACTCCGGTTTCTGGTAGGTATATTCAATTTTGTCATTATCCTTAACATTTTGAATACCGTCTAAGAGAATTTTTTCGTTTTGCGATAAACCTTCTTTAACAACATATAAATCAGGTAACTCACCGCTGATTTGAATTTCACGTGATTTAACAGAATTGTTTTTATCCACTACAAATACAAAGATCTTATCTTGAATTTCGTAGGTCGCTTTTTGCGGGATCAACAAGGCGTTACGCAACGGTACAGTCATCACTACTTTGCCTGTTTCACCGTTTTTAAGTAACTTTTCACTATTAGGGAATTTGGCTCGAAAGGCGATGTTACCGGTTTCACTGTTAAACTCACTCTCAACTACTTCAAAATTTCCTTGGTATTTGAATAGCTCTCCATTGGCCAAACGTAGATTTACTTTGTTATCTGCGCGATCCGCTACATGTGTTTGATAATCTAAGTACTCCGGTTCAGAAACATTAAAATAGGCAAATATTTGGCTGTTGTCTGAAAGTGTTGTGAGCAATTCACCTTCGTCAATAAGACTGCCTAATTTGAGTGGAATTCGATCAATTGTTCCCGAAAAAGGAGCCTTTATTTCGGTAAATGACAAATGTAATTTGGCCAAAGCAACTTCAGCTTTGGCTTTATCAAGTTTGGCTTGAGCCACAGCCTGCTCATTTTTAGAAACAATATTTTTATCAGCTAAAGTCTTTGCATTTTGTAACTCGATTTCAGCTTCTTTTGCTTCGGCCTGCGCTTTTAATAATTCAGCCTGATAAAGACTAGGCATAATTCGAAACAATACCTGACCGGCATGTACAAACTGACCTTCATCGACAAATATTTTTTCCAGATAGCCTTTTTCTTGCGCGCGGAGTTCAATATTTTGCAAGGAGCGAATTTGTGAAACATATTCTTTGGTAAATAGTGTATCTGTAACTGCAGGGCTTGTAACAGTATACTTACCGATTTCTTCTTTTTTTTCCTTATCGGAACAACTAACTAGAAATGTCATGGTTGCCACAACCATAAACAGAAATTTTCTCTTCATCATTTTTCGAATTTGAGAGTTAATGGATTAAATAAAATTGGATTGATTGAAAATATAAAGTAGTCGTAAAGGCTACGACAATAGCTTTACCCTATTGAATAAGGTAAAAACAGATTTAAATGGACGGTTAAATCAAATTCGGAAAACCCTGTTTTTAAGGTAGATGGGGCGTACAGTAGCTCGGTGTAAATGAGGATAAGATCCTGTACTTTTAACAACTAAAACCTGTTGATTTAGACTTATTGTATTCCCAAAATTGAAATTGGGGACATAGGCGATAGAAGGAAACTTTTTAGACTTTAATTTTGAATCCGAATGAATTTCTTCATCGGTTTCAATATCATCTGTTAAAAGCTCATTGAAAGAAAAATGATCTTTAAGCGTATGGATGGTTGTCTTTACTCCTTTGGGAGCGAAAACAGCACCTTCGTGCGAGTCATCACTAAAAGCAAACGAAGAAAGGCCGCTAAAAAGCAGCGCCATAAACGTAATTAAGACTATTACTTTATGCTTCATCGGGTACGAAATTACAGATTAATCGTTAACCGAAAAAAAGAAAAACATTCTTGTAACACTAAAATTCTTACAAAAAATAAAATAAGTTATTCAAAATAAACTAATTAGTCTATAATTAATTTTTTCACAACTGTAGTTGAAGCATCAGCAATTGTAACAAAATATACCCCTGATTCTAAATTAGTATGTATGGCATTAAGCCCATCGGTTTGAGTGGTATATACTTGTTTGCCCATGGCATTACAAACGGTCACTGTGAAAACCCCATTACAGCCTTTAATCATAAAATCATCTTGTGTCGGATTAGGATACAGATAAATCGGATCAGAAGCGACAGGTTGCGAAACGGATAGCGTGGCGTACCACGGTTGACCGTAATTGGCACCAAAAATATAATTGGCTAAATTGGGATAATCAATAAACGGATTACGATTTTGTTGCCACGTTTGGATGTAATTGTTACGGTTCATTTCAAAATCATCTGCCGGGTCGGATAAGTTCCAAGCGAGTAGCGAAGCCAAATCGCCCATTTGACCCACGGTTGTATCGGCCGGATTGCCGTTAACCAATTGCAAACCATTATAACGCACTGCCATGTAGAATAAAGAGCGCGCTACATCGCCTTTCCAACTTCCTTGTGTTCCCGCAGGTCCATTGTAATCTGAGCCATAATCACGGTTACTGCGCAAACTGTTTTCAGCACCGTCTTCGGCGCGAATGTGATGGGCATCGGCATGACCGGCTAAAATATCATCCGGGCCGGTTGGCAACCAAACGTTTATTCCATCGGCAAAAGATGACGTTGCATCGGCAAAACCACCACGCGATTGCGGCCAAATATGTTCGCGGTTCCATACGCCAATATTACTATTTCCCGTTTGATAATCAATTTTTGAGCGCGGTTGTTCTACATACATCATCCAAACCTGACTGCTGTTGGCCGGATTTTGATCGGAAATGGGTAAAATATCGGCTATATCGCCATAATTGTGTGCGTGCACTACATTGGGATCGGCTATAATAGCTTGTAACGCCTGTTTTAAGTTTTCACCTGATAATCCTTCTAAACTACTGTAGTAATCTGGTGCATAGGTGGGTGTAACAATTCCATAAGTAGGATTTAGCGGAGTACCCCAAGGTTGTACAATATTATCGGAATCGTGAACCCGTATCACAATATTATTCGTCGCTAACGCATAACCCGATTGAAGTGAATTGACACGTAAAATTAACTCTTCATCACCTTCAACGGCTGTGTCATCAACAATAGTAAAGTTTTTAACGACAGATGAAGAACCCACCGGTATAAACGTGGTAAGGTTACCGTTAAAATCGAGTAATGTAAAATTACCGTTGTTCAACGACATATTAATGATCAAATTTGAGTCGGTTACCGGTGAAGCGGTAGTAAACGTTACCGTAAGTACATCCCCTTCGGTAAGTTGCGTAGCCGAAGTGGTGATGGTAATCAAATTCAACACTACTCCACTTCCATCGTTATTTACACCTGGTGTTGGCGTGGCTACTGTAAAGGTTCCGTCGTTGTTGCGTTGAATGGATTTTGATGTCGCTTGTGAGGTTTGATTCTCATTGGTACACACGGTCAATCCCAAGGCTGTCATAAGCGTTGTTGGTTGCGTTGTAGCCGCATTGGAATAGGCAACGGCATGCATTAAATTGGCATTTGTACCTACAGAATTCAAAGGAAAATCAGAAGCATTTCCGGTATATAAAGCCACTACATCGGGGCCATTTTGAAGTATGGCGTTGTCAAAAAGCAATGAAGGAGCCGGAGAAACCTGTGCATTACCTAATAATAAAATACCGTTTATATCGGTGGTTAATCCATCAAGGTCGATGGTGTAATAACTGGCATTACCGGTACCCGCAGAGCCTCCGTTAAAAAAAACAAGTACTAAGCCGTTGAGTGCATAATTGGCTGTTGACGATTTTAATTCGATAAATTCCAGCACATCGGTTCCGGGTGTATCGGCATCAAGTTCGTTGATAACCACCTGAGAATTGGCGAAAATGCAGAAAAAAATCAGGAAAATCGGGGGAAATTTTCTGATCATTTTTATATGCTATTAGGTAACAAAATTAATCATTTTGCATACATTTCAATAAACTAATGCACAATTATTCGTTAATTTATAGTTTTTGATACCCTGCTTATGTGTATTTTTGCCGAAAATTTATAAAAAACAATTCTAATGAAAAAAATAGTTGTGTTCGTTTCGGCGTTAATGTTTGTAGCCTGTGGAAAATCAGGAAGTGGTGATTTCACTATTTCGGGTACGGCCAAAGGCATTGAAGACGGAAAAATGGTTGTATTGCAAAAATCAGACGATGCCAATTTCACAATGATTCCCATCGACACCGTAAAAGTTAAAGACGGGAAGTTTGAATTTACCGGCGAAGTAGAAGAATCCGAGATGTATTCGGTTATTTTCCCGGAACTAAATGGCGGTTTTTCTGTAGTGGCCGAAAAAGGCGATATTAAAGCTGAAGTATACAAAGACAGTATCATGGCTACCAAAATATCAGGAACACCAAGTAATGACGATCTTTTTAAATTGAACAGCGATTTGAAGAAGATTCAAAAAAAGATGATGAAGCGCGAAGCCGATTATGTAACACTGCACAAAGCGGAATTTGAGGCCGCTAAAGCAAAAAACGACAGCGCTGTAATGATGAAACTTTCCGGCGAATTACAAGAAATCAGAAGTGGTAAAGAATACAATAATGCAATTGAGAAATTTATTACCTCAAATCCAAAATCATATATGTCGGTTTTGATTGTAAAAGAAATGGCTAATGCGCCGATGAATGTAGATTTTGTTAAGGTTAAAAAATTATATGAGGGGTTAGATTCTTCTGTAAAAGAACTTAAGCCCGGTTTAAACATCAAGAAACAAATTGATGCCTATGACGCAGCCCAAGCCAAAAAAGGAAAAGAACTAAAAAAAGGAGACAAAGTGCCTGATTTTAGTGCGAAAACTCCCGAAGGAAAAACAGTGTCGTTGCAACAAGCCTTGGGTAAAGCCACTATCATCGATTTTTGGGCTTCTTGGTGTGGTCCGTGCCGTCAGGAGAACCCGAATGTAGTCGCTTTATATAACGAACTACATGCTAAAGGTCTAAACATTATTGGTGTTTCGCTGGATGATGAAAAAGCGGACTGGGTTAATGCTATTAAGAAAGACCAACTGACCTGGACACATGTTTCCAACTTAAAAAAGTGGGATGATCCGATAGCTCGTATGTACCATGTAGAACAAATTCCGACCACATTTTTAGTAGATGCACAAGGTAAACTTGTCGCTAAAGATCTACGTGGTGATGCCCTTAAGCAAGCCGTATTGGAATTACTGAAAAACTAATTCGTTTTAATTATTTCTTTTTCAAGAGATTAAAAAAATAGTGCAAATAAAGACTGTGATTAGTTTGCAAACGATAAAACAGTTCCTATATTTGCATCCGCTTACACGGAGGGAAGATACTCAAGCGGCCAACGAGGGCAGACTGTAAATCTGCTGGTTTTCACCTTCGCAGGTTCGAATCCTGCTCTTCCCACAAACTTTTTAATAAAAAATCACCGAAAGCTCGCTTTCGAGTGATTTTGTTTAAAAAGTTTGAGTACGGTTCACCGTACTCAGGATCACAAGCGTAGTGCGTAATCCTGTATTCACTTTTTCAAATCCCTTTTATTTTCTTAAAAAATTTGCCTACGGTTTACCGTACTCAGGATCACAAGCGTAGTGCGTAATCCTGAATTCTCTCTATCCAAAATCTACTAAAAAAAGTCTGCAAATTGCAGACTTTCTTTTAAACGGTAAATTATATCTTAAACTGTTGGGTGTAATTAGTTTAATTTATCATCTGTTTGAATATCCCTATTTAGCGGTATGTATCGAAAATTGATTAAAAAGGTTCTCGATACTTTTTTTGTTACATTTCATTCCACAAAAAAAACTCGAACTGACGTCTTTACTAATTGGTTGTATTTGTTATTCTAACAAAAAAAAATCGAACTGACGCCTTTACTAATTAGACCCAACAGGTTGTATTTGTTATTCTAACAAAAAAGCAACCGAACTGACGTCTTTACTAATTACGCCCAACAGGTTGTATTTGTTATTCTAACACAAAAAACTCAAACCGACGTCTTTACTAATTATATCCAACAGGTTGTATTTACTATTCTAACACAAAAGCAACCTGTACAGTGGCATTGATTTCAATCTCGCCTATGGCAAGTGTTTCACGAGGCATATCAGCTTCGGCTCCCATGGCCATCACAGCGCCTTTAAACATAGGCTGTGGCGGATAATAAACCTGAGAATTATCGGAAATCAAAATGGCTTTACCCACTTTTTGGTTGAGCACCGAAACATAGTCCTCTGCTTTTTGTTTGGCATTCAACATGGCTTTTTTACGAGCTTCAGTTTCATATTCGGCTAACTTCGACGATTTAAATTCAACGCCATGGATGGTCGTAACTCCCGTATCGGAAATGCCCATCATAAATTCGTTGTACTTCTTTAAATCTTTTAACGTTACTGTAATCGTTTGACTGGCTACGTAATTGTGTTTCTTTTTCTCAAAATCATAATTCTTGTACAAACTCACGTTGGTCGTTTGAAAATCGGATGGCGGAATGTTATTCTTCTTAATGTACTTTAACACCTTTTCGATGATTTCGTCATTGAGCTTTTTCACCTCCGCAGCATCTTTTCCGGTGTTTTCCACACCTAATGAAATGACGCCTTGATCGGGTATTACTTTAATTTTTCCCTCACCGGTAACATTAATTTGCGGAATCGGGTTTTTGTTTTCCTGAGCTTCTGTCATGGTTGTAAAGACTAATGTTGCGATTAAAAATAACTTTTTCATAAGTAAACGGATTTATTTTGTTGGTCATACCAAAAGCATGCCATTATTATAGTTTTCCCTGTTTGGCCAAGAAAAAAAGAATCACAATGGGTACTACTAATATGGCAATCACCATAGTACGTTCCGAAAGTAATTCCGGTTCCCGAAATAACGTAACGGCCAATCCTCCTACGGCACCGCCAAAATGCGCTGTATGCCCAATATTGTCGTTTTTGGCTTTCATCCCATAAATGGAATACAACAAATACAATAACCCAAAAATATATCCGGTTATCGGAATGGGAATAAAAAACAAAAACAATTTCATCTCCGGATTGAGCAATATCGCCGAGTAGATAATTCCGGTAACGGCACCACTCGCCCCCACTGCCCTATACCCATAATCGTTTTTGTGCAACGATAAGGTGAGTAAACTTCCGAAAATAAGACTTCCGAAATAAACCAACAAAAAGGTGAAGTTTCCTAAACTCTCGTATACCACCGGAGCAAAAAAGTAAAGCGACAGCATATTAAACGCCAAGTGACCAATATCGGCATGCAAAAAAGCCGACATGTACATGCGGTGCTGCTCGCCCGAACGGATACTCCCTACATGAAATTCATTCTTTCTGAAAAATAACTCATCCGAAAAACCTTTAAAGCTCAGCAATGCGTTGGCCGCAATAATCAATAGCAAAAAGATATTATGTTCCATTCTGTCATTAGGTTTTGTTAAAGGCTCAAAATTAATTTTTTTAACTCGTATATTTGCCAAAAAATCGGCTAAATGCAATTCGTTTTTTTCATTCTACTCTATCCGCTCCTTTGGTTGATTTCTATTTTACCATTCCGATTACTGTATTTGTTCTCCGATTTTTGCTACGTATTGGTCTATTATGTTTTAGGCTACCGCAAAAAAACAGTCCGTGCCAACTTAGCTATGGCGCTCCCACACTTATCCGCTGCGGAGCGTTTGGTGATTGAACGCAAATCCTACCGCCATTTGTGTGATATGTTTTTGGAGATGATTAAAACCATGTCGATTTCCAAAAAAGAAATCGAACGTCGGTTCCGGTTTGTCAACTTGGATGTGTATTTGGAATTGGAAAAAAAAGAAAAAAGCATCGCCCTTATGTGCGCCCATTATGCCAGCTATGAATGGGTAATTTCGATGAATCACTACATTCATTTTCGGGGTTACGCCATTTACAAGCGCATCCGCAACCCCCATTTCGATAAATTGGTACGTGACATTCGTTCCAAGTTCAAAGCCTATTTAATCACCACCAAAGAAACCAAAAAAACCATCGAAGAAGACACCAAAAAAGGCTTATTTGGCGTGTATGGTTTTGCCAGCGACCAAACGCCTCGCCCTACCGATAATTTGTATTGGTATCATTTTATGGGCATCGAAACTCCGATACATATTGGCGCTGAACTCTTGGCCAAACGCTATGATATGAACGTTATTTATTTGCGGGTAACCAAGGTAAAACGCGGCTTTTACGAAGGGCATTTTGAGGTATTGACCGAAAATGTGCAAGCCATACCCGATTTCAAATTGTCAGAGCGTTTTATGGACAAAGTGGAAGAACAAATTCTGGAGGCACCCGAATTTTATTTGTGGACGCACAAACGTTGGAAACTAAAAAAAAAGGAGGCCTAAACCCTCCCTTTTAACGAACTGAACACCCAGGCATTGGCTAAAAAGCCTACCCCTACGGCTCCAAATCCCCAGCCGGCCACATCATCATAGCGGAAAATCCCCAAGCCTATCAGGAGCAATCCCATGATAATCATGATAAAAGTAGCCCAACCGAGTACGGTATTTTTATTCATTCCCATAATTGACGTTTTTTTGAGGAGTACAAATATCGCAAAAAAAGTGATTTTTCCGACCTCTTTTTTGTTTTTTAGCAGCTGTTCCGGCGCTCCGTTCCGCTTGGCAGGTTGCCCTTGCATTTTTGTAAAGCGCTACAAGTAGTTCCCGGCGGTCACTCGTGTCGCGCAACAAAAACAGCAAAGCCACCACTACAAGAGCTCACTGCGCTCCGGGCTGGACTTTGGTGCATTGAAACAACTTCATCATTCAAAATTCGTTGTTCGTTATTCAAAATTCGTCATTCATCAATCGTAAATCCTACATCATCAATCGTACATCATCAATCGTACATCATCAATCGTACATCGTCAATCGTACATCGTCAATCGTACATCGTCAATCGTACATCGTTAATCATCAATCGTTAATCAAAAATCCTCGCCTAAGAATTAAAAATCGCCAACAACATTTCTTTAAGCAAATCGTCGTGGCTCATGTTATTGGCGCCAACACCTTTGCTTTTTACATCCACTTCGCGGAGTTTGGCCACAATTTGGCTGACTCTTTTCATGGGATAGTTTCGTGCTGCAGCTACAAATTCATCTACAAAATAAGGATTAATTCGCAATGCCGAAGCCACATGTTTGGGGTTTTTATCTTTTAGTCCGTGGTATTGCAACAACTGCGAAAAGAACCCAAACACAAGTCCGACAGTCAGTACAAACGGATTATCTTTGGGGTTTTGGGCAAAATGGTTGGCTATGCGGTAGGCTTTTACCTCGTTGCGCTCGCCGATGGCTTTGCGTAGCTCAAAATTATTAAAGTCTTTGCTAAACCCAATATTGACTTCAATATCTTTAGGGGTTATGGTATGACCGGAAGGTAAAATAATCTCCAGCTTACTCAGTTCGTTACTGATCCGACTCAAATCATTTCCCAAAAACTCAACCAGCATGGAGGCAGCTTTGGGTTCTATCTTATAGCCTTTTCCTTGTAATACCCGCTGAATCCAAACACCCACTTGGTTTTCGTACATTTTTTTACTTTCGAAAAGAACACCGCTTTTTTCGATTTGCTTGAAGAGTTTTTTCCGTTTATCCAAGGTTTTGTATTTGTAAGCAACCACCAAAACCGTTGTAGGCTGCGGATGTTCTGCATAACTTTCGAGTTTTTCAATGGTTTTGGAAAGATCTTGCGCCTCACGAACCACAACTACCTGACGCTCGGCCATCATGGGATAGCGTTTGGCAGCACCCACAATTTCCTCCACCGAAGCATCTCTGCCATAAATGACCATCTGGTTAAAACCGCGCTCCTCTTCTGTTAAAATCGCATTTTCGATAAACTCCGTAAGTTTATCAATATAATACGGCTCTTCCCCCATTAAAAAGTAAATCGGTTTGATGTTTCCGGCTTTGATGTCGTTGATAATTTTTACTACTTCGTCCATTTGGATGTTTGTGGTTTGTTGTAAGTTGTAAGTTGTTGCCTGCCACAGGCAGTTGGTCTGTTTCAGGTTTCAGGCTTGCTTAACTCGGGTAGATTTTAGGTTTTAATGCCAACAAGTTAAAACTTTTCAACTTAAAACTTAAAACTAATTCCTATTTTTGTACTATGCAAAAACTCAATTTTCCTGAGTATTCCTTTCGGTTCAAAAATAGTGAAAATAAACATGCTGTTTTTGATGCGATTCGAAAAAAGTTTGTCGTTCTCACACCCGAAGAATGGGTGCGACAGCATGTGGTTCAGCATTTAATTTTGGATAAAAAATACCCAAAGTCGTATATCAATGTTGAAAAAAAACTTGAAATCAATGGTTTAACCAAGCGCTACGATATTGCTGTTTATCAGCCCAATGGCTCTATTTTTTTATTGGTCGAATGCAAAGCGCCAAACATCACCATTAGTCAGAATACCTTTGACCAAATAGCACGTTACAATTTAACGTTAAATGCTCACTATCTAATGGTTACCAACGGATTGAATCATTATTTTTGCCAGCTGGATTTGGTAAACCAAACCTATCTTTTTTTACCCGAATTACCTGATTTTAAAAGTTATATTCCTTGAAAAAATTTGCTGTAGTTATCTTAAATTGGAATGGAGCCGAATTGCTCAAAACTTTTTTGCCTTCGGTAGTTGCACACTCAGAACAGGCGCATATTTATGTAGCCGATAATTATTCTAGCGATGATTCGCTTGCCGTTTTATCAGAAGCGTTTCCAGAAGTTACCCTCATTCGCAATCCAAAAAACTTTGGCTTTGCCGGCGGGTACAACCATGCGCTAAAACAGGTGCACGAACCCTATTATGTATTGGTGAATTCGGATATTGAAGTCACCGAAAATTGGCTTACTCCTGTGGAACTCCTTTTCGATTCACATCCGGAAATTGCTATTGTTCAGCCTAAAATTCGGGATTACAAGCGAAAAGACTATTTTGAATATGCCGGAGCCGCCGGTGGTTTCATGGACAAATTTGGATATCCGTATTGCCGCGGTCGACTCTTTGACACAATAGAAAAAGACACCAATCAATATGAGGCATCAACGGCTTTGCAATGGGCCAGTGGCGCTTGTTTCTTTATTCGGAAAACGGTGTACCACGAATTAGGTGGCTTTGATGAAGATTTTTTTGCCCACCAGGAAGAAATTGATTTGTGTTGGAGAACCCGCAACAACGGATTTATAATTGCCTATGAGCCCAATTCGCTGGTGTTCCATGTCGGTGGTGCCACCTTGCAACAAGGAAATCCCAAAAAAACATTCCTCAACTTTAGGAACTCCCTTTATATGCTGACCAAAAACCTGCCTAAAAACAAACTCTTCCCCATTATTTTTATGCGACTGATTTTGGATGGTATTGCCGGTATACAATTTTTATTCAGCGGAAAATGGCAACATTGTTGGGCCATCCTTAAAGCCCATTTTGCCTATTACGGCAACCTTCGAAAAATGATAAACAAACGCGATTCACACCAACTTACGGCGTATTACCACAAGAAAAGTATATTGTGGCAGTATTTTGTTCAAAACGGTAAGGTTTTTGAGGAATAGATTAACGTTTCTTTAGATTTCCTTTGGGAAATATTTACAGAATAGTTGTAATTTTGCAAAAAATAAAAACCGATGAAACGAGCCTTAGTTATTGTTACGTTAGCTGCCCTGACCCTAACCTCATGCGGCACCAAGAAGAAGATTGCCGAATTGGAGCAAAAAAACAAAGAATGTCAGGATTTACTCAATTCAACCACTGTAAAACTCAATCTTTGTTTGTCTGAAAAAGATGCGCTTTCGCAGCAAAATGAATTTTTAAAGAAAAACAATACCGAGCTCATTAACAATATGGGCAACATGACAACCTTAACCCAACAAGGAGCTGCCAATATTGAAAAGGCATTGGAAACCATCAAAGAAAAAGACCTTAAAATATCGCGACTTCAAGATGCATTAACCAAAAAAGATTCGGTTACACTTGCTTTAGTCACCAGCATTAAAAGTTCGGTAGGGATTTCAGACCCGGATATTGAAGTGAATGTAGAAAAAGGCGTAGTATTTATATCCATTGCCGACAAACTCTTGTTTAAAAGCGGAAGTTATGTAGTGAGTGACAAGGCCAAAGAAGTATTGGCAAAAGTGGCCAAAATAATCAATGACAAACCTACTTTTGAGTGTATGGTAGAAGGTCATACAGACAATGTGCCGTTTACCGGAAATGCCGTTTTGTTAGACAACTGGGATTTGAGTGTGAAACGTGCTACTGCTATTGTTCGCGTATTGACGAAAGATTTGAATGTGAATCCAAAACAACTTATTGCAGCCGGACGTGGCGAATTTATTCCGTTAGTCGAAAACAATACGGTTGAAAATCGTTCTAAAAACCGCAGAACACGCATTGTGATTTTGCCAAAAATTGATGAGTTCTACGAAATGATTGAAAAGGAAATGAAAAACCTGAGTAAAAATTAAAAATAAAATCATATTTGTAAAAATGCCTCAAAAAGTTAAACACTGTTTGAGGCATTTTTTTTGAATAGCAACTTCGAAATCTCAGTATACAACTATAATTCGTTAGGAATAATTCATATGCGTTCCGGTGCATTCTGTATGATAAAAAGAAATAAAAAAAGTATTGAGAACCGCACTAAAGAATATCAATAGCTCCTTTTCCTTCGCGCACTACAACCGGTTCATAGCCTGATAAATCTATAATCGTTGAAGGGATATTATCACCATACCCACCATCGATAACCACATCGACCAAATTTTGCCATTTTTCAAAAATCAATTCCGGGTCGGTTGAATACTCCAATACTTCATCTTCATCGTGAATGGATGTTGAAATAATCGGATTGCCCAACTCTTTTACTATTTCACGGATGATGTTATTATCGGGTACACGGATGCCTACCGTTTTTTTATTTTTAAACACTTTCGGCAAATCGTTATTGCCCGGCAAAATAAATGTATAAGGCCCGGGTAAAGCGCGTTTGAGCAACTTAAACGTTGACGTATCAATTTGTTTACTGTAATCCGATATATGACTTAAATCGTAACAGATAAAAGAAAGATTGGCCTTTTCGAGTTTGATTCCTTTGAGTTTGGCTACTTTTTCCAATGCTTTGGTATTGGTAATGTCGCAGCCTAAACCGTAAACGGTATCGGTTGGATAAATAATTAACCCACCCTCACGCAAAACAGCAACTACTTTTTTAATAGCGGCTTCGTTGGGGTTTTCGTTATAAAGTTTTATGAATTGTGCCATTTGGAAGTCTAAAGTTGAAACCTGCCTGCGGCAGGCAGGGTCGAAAGTTGTTGGTTGTAAAATGAAATTAAATCAATAATGTTAAAAATAGTAAATTATGTAATCCGATTGTGGCTTTCATAAAAATATAAACCTTCGTTTGGTTGTGAACTATTACTTAGCTGGTATAAATTCTCTTAAACAAACAATTACCCAATTACATCTAATTTGGCGAAGCGCAATAATAGTTTTTTAATTCCGCCTACATCAAATTTAATTTCTGCTTTTTTATCAGCACCGACTCCTTCTAAATTAAGTACTTGCCCTTTTCCGAAACGTTCGTGCATAACCCAGTTCCCGATGGTCAAATTGCCATCAAAAGCCATTGGTTTTGAGGGACCGTTCCCCGAAACAGGTTTTAATTTGCGTATATTTAGTTGCGACACCGGTTCATCGCCATACTGTTTGGGCGGTGTTCCCGATACGGGTTTTGTGAGGCGCAGTTTGGATTTATCCACATCTCCAAAAATATCCAAATCGATGGTTGGTTTGTAACGATATCCTGTATCTACCGGATTAATGTATTCGAGGTATTCATCGCTAATTTCTTCAATAAAACGAGAAGGTTCGGAGTCGGTTAATTTTCCCCAACGGTAGCGCGATTGTGCATAGGTTAGGTACGCCTGATGTTCGGCACGCGTAAGCGCAACATAAAACAACCGTCGTTCTTCTTCCAATTCGCTGCGGGTATTCAAACTCATGGCACTCGGAAAAAGGTCTTCTTCCATACCCACAACAAACACATATGGAAACTCCAATCCTTTGGCTAAGTGAATTGTCATTAGTGCGACACGGTCATCATCTCCGGTATCTTTATCCAAATCGGTTGCCAAAGCAACGTCTTCCAAAAACTCAGATAGCGCACCACGGGCACCGTCAACTTCTTTTTGCCCTTCGGTAAAATCTTTTATACCATTGAGCAATTCTTCAATATTTTCCAATCGGGCTATACCCTCCGGAGTCCCGTCTTTTTTCAACTCCTGAACCAAGCCGGTTTTTTTCACCACATGATCAGCTAAGAAGAACGCATCTTGGTTTTCATTAATAACCTGAAAACTTTTGATCATCATCACAAAATCCTGTAATTTTTGTTTGGTGCCTGAATTCAGTTTTAGGTCAATTTTATCACAATTTTCCATTACTTCAAAAATGGAACGCTTGTAGTGATTGGCGGTGACAGTTAACTTTTCAAGGGTAGTATCCCCTATTCCGCGTGCCGGAAAATTAATGATACGCACCAAAGCTTCTTCATCTTTGGGATTAATCACCAAACGAAGGTAGCACAGCACATCCTTGATTTCTTTGCGCTGATAGAACGATAATCCACCGTAGATTCGATACGGAATATCCCGTTTACGCAAGGCATCTTCGATGGAGCGCGACTGTGCATTGGTTCGATACAATACAGCAAACTGACCATTTTTCAATTGCTGCTGCATTTTTTGCTCAAAAATTTCACCGGCTACAAAACGACCTTCTTCACTGTCGGTGATGCTGCGGTGTACTTTTACTTTAGGACCAAAATCATTGGCTGTCCAAATGACCTTGTCCAGTTTGGTTTTATTTCTTTCGATAACCGAATTGGCGGCTTCTACTATATTCTTGGTAGAGCGGTAATTTTGTTCCAAACGGTAGGTTTTCACCCCGTCATAATCCTTTTGAAAATTCAGAATATTGTTGATATTGGCCCCTCGAAAAGCATAAATACTCTGCGAATCATCACCCACTACACAAATATTTTGAAACCGATCAGATAAAGCCCGAACAATAAGGTACTGCGAATGATTGGTATCTTGGTACTCATCCACCATTATATAGCGAAAACGTTCCTGGTATTTTGCCAAAACATCCGGAAAAAGATTAAGCAATTCGTTGGTTTTCAAAAGCAAATCGTCAAAGTCCATCGCTCCACTTTTAAAACAACGCTCCACATAGTGTTGGTATATTTCGCCAAGTCGAGGTTTTTTACTCATTGCATCCGCTTCCATCAACTCCGGATTATTAAAATAGGCTTTAACGGTGATGAGAGAATTTTTGTAAGACGAAATGCGGCTGAAAACCTGTTTGGGTTTATAAACATCCTTATCTAAGCTCAACTCATTAATGATGGCCGTGATCAAACGCACAGAATCTTGCGTGTCATAAATGGTAAAATTTGACGGATACCCCAGTTTATCAGCCTCGATACGAAGGATTTTAGCGAACACCGAATGGAATGTACCCATCCAAAGGTTTTTAGCCTCATTGGTACCAACAATTGACGAAATACGATGTTTCATTTCTCGAGCCGCCTTATTGGTAAACGTAAGCGCTAAAATGTTAAACGCATCAACACCCAAGCTCATTAAATAAGCAATTCGCATAGTAAGCACGCGCGTTTTACCGGAACCGGCTCCGGCAATAATCATCATTGGGCCATCCTTTTGCAACACCGGTGCCCTTTGTGCTTCGTTTAATTGGCTGATATATTTTTCCATAGCTGATAAAAGTAAACAAAAGTAAAATTAAGCCACAACAAATACAATTGGTTTGTGTTTGAATTATTAACTATTTCACATGAATTTGATATAATAATGAAATCAGAATTTGTAAAAGCACTTGGACATGAGAAAGATAACCAATTATCGATAAGAAATGTAACAAAATAATCGGATTCTTTTCAGGGTAGCTCATTAGATAGCGAAGCTGTCTACTTTGCCTTACAGGAATGAAACAGCTTGTAATTACTGACTTTATAACTCTTATTTCTTGTTCTGCTTAAGCATTCTGACAAATTTCTTACCTAGAACTCCTGTTATTAATTGCAGAAAATTCAAAAAAAGGTTTACTTTGTAAGTAAATAAACCAATCATGAAAAAAATATATTACCTCGTTTTAGGTTTGGGGTTGCTATATGGATGCTCCGGTCCTGCCAAAAAGTTAAAAACCAGTTTCAATTCGGAATCTGAAGGAATGGTTGTGGGGACCATTTGTCTTGAAAAGAAAATGTATAACATTTTTAGCTTTTATTATTGTGATGACAAGCCGTCTATTAACAATTACCCCAATTTACAAGATTCATTTACGTATCGAAATTCTGTAGGGGATTTTAATAAAAAAGGAAATGTGTACTATTTATTTAGTGTGACAAAACCGGCCGGAAAGTATAAGTTTTTTAAAATAAAGATTTACAACAACATGCGAAATGATCCCAATATTATTGAAATTCCGGTTGACATGAAATTTGAGGTTGAAAAAGGGAAAACAACCTATTTTGGAGAAATGCATATCAATGCCAAAACCCGAAAAACAAGTGTAAACAATGAGATAGAACGCGATCGCCAATGGTTTGCAAAAAAAGTACCTACCGTTAAATTTTAATTTATGACTACAGACAAAATTATTGAATTGGGTTTTTACACCCTACCTGCGCTTATAACAGGTGCAGTTGCTTATTATTCGTTTGAGCGATTTTCTAAAAATGAAGACAACCGCAGAAAATTTCAGTTGATGCGTGAAAACCAAAAGCAAGCTATTCCTTTGAAATTACAGGCTTATGAAAGGTTAGCACTTTTTTTGGAACGTATTAACCCATCCAAATTGGTAGTTCGGGTTGCCCCAATTAGCGATGCTGCCCCAGACTATCAAAATTTACTTATTCATCATATCGAACAGGAATACGAACACAATTTGACACAACAAATTTACATTTCTGACGAGTGTTGGGTAATGATTACAAATGCTAAAAATGCGCTTATTCAGAACATTCGTAAATCGGTTGGCGTCAATGCTGATGAAGTCCGTAAAAACATTTTAAGCAACCTTCTTGAATCTGAATCAGCCAGCAGTATTGCCTTAAGTTATTTAAAAAATGAAGTTAAAGAGATGCTATAGTCATCTGTACGCATAAAATAAAAAAATGCTTCCATGATTGGAAGCATTTTTTTTATGAACTTCTATCTAATAATTTTTAAATCTCTATACATTCATTAAAATCATCAACATCGATATAGAATGAAAAAAGCTGCTCAAAAGAGCAGCTTTCATCACAAATTTATTAGGGTTTTATTTATGTCCTATTCTGTCAACTGTAGGAATAATTACAGTTACATATCTATCCAAATCCGGAGACGCTGGAAGGTTTTGTTCGTTGATTAATATACCTAATGAGTTATAAGCTCTGAAAGTCAATACTTCATTTCTTGGTACACCCGCACTTAAAGTACCGTTAACACCTGTAGTACCTAAATCCATAAGTACATCACCAGTACTTCCGGCTTGTCTTGTAATCGTTACACGCACACCATTTACAGGAGATCCGTCAGAATTTTTAACCGTTACGTGAAGTGTTGCAACTACATAAGCATAGTCGTTATTCCACCAAGAGAAGTGTGAAACAGTTCCGTAATATTTATTACCAACTTTTCTGGAGAAACCTTGCTCTTCCCACATTCCTGATGTTTCGTTGAAATGCCATAATGGAATAGTAGCAGGAGCAGTATCCAATTGGTTAGGAGCGATTGGAAGAACAACTTCAGCAGTATGACCTGTCATAATTTGAAGTTTTTCACCATTATCACCACGTAATTCTACATTCACCATTCCGTATGTTTCCATACCAGAAATAGTACCGTCGGTTCTTTGACCTAAAAGTGCACCCGGCATTTTAACAAATACGTTAGGATCAGCAGCGTCTAAGTGATTTACAATAACATCAATATCTCCATTGTAAGCAGTACCATTCTCAGTCATGAATGCACCATCAAAAGCGATTTTAACATTATTAGGCAATAAAACATTGTGTGGTTCACCTGATTCGAATGTTTCAGTAACATTCATAGGAAGTAACATGATATTCATATCTGTTACACCTTCGTGAGGGATAACCGCGCGTGAACCTTTAAGGTATCCTGCTTTTTCTGCGGTTAAATAAGCGAAACGCTCCAATACAGATACACCGTTCAAAGTGAATTTACCATCTGCATCGGTAGTGGTAGTCATACCGGCCATAGTAATGGTTACACCTGAAATTGGGTTGCTGTTTTCGTCAACAATTTTACCTTTGAAGTCTTTAGAAATTGAGTTTCCTAATGTAAACTCATATCCTAATTCCTGCTCATCTCTGTTGTCACAGGCTACAAATGTTAATCCGATTAAAGCTAGAGATGCTAATAATAGTTTGCTTTTTTTCATAATTTTCTTGATTTAGAAACAGTTTAATACAAATAAACTTGGGGTTAATTCGTAAATACACCACAAATAAACCAAGTTGTATTTCATCGATAAAATAAAAACGTTATATAACGGCAAAAATCGATGAAATGCACTTTTCTTGAGTTGCTAACAAACAGATGTTAAAAAAACTATAGAACTTATTCTACAAGGCAGTTGGCAACGATAGTTTGCTCTCTTAGACTAAGTGAAGGAATTAGTCGTTGAAACGCTTCTTTGTAAATCAAATTTTTGGAAAGTGCTCTAATTTTGTCTTTAGCGAACTTATTGAATTGCCATTTGATATGTGTGGTTGCCTCAGCTAAATTACGCAATACCTCCATATTAGGCTCTTGGGTTACATCCAAAACCAATTCAAACGCATTTTGACGAACGGAACTTTCATATCCGGTTGCTGTGTAACCAATAAGTTCATTATGTAAAGCACTCTTTTCCGACTCATTGGTTGAAAACTGCTCGGCAAGTTGCAGGTACGTCATTCGAAGCGATAAATCATTATTACCCATTTCGTGTTGCACTATGTTTAAGAAGTCTGTTGCTTCCTCAGGATAAGAGTAACAAAGTGCTCGTAACGCAATTTCACGAGTATCGTAGGATGAATCCTGGAGTGCTTTAATAATTTTTGGCTTTAAATAGGAAGGAATGGGTTTATTTATATAGGCTAAAACAACCGCTTGTCGAACATGAAAATCTGAATCTGTTATTGCCTTGTCTAAAAGATCTTTACTGATTTTAAAATCAAGTCCGCTTATCTGAGAAACAATTTCCATTTTGACCGGATAGTACACCTCCGAATCTAAAATTGTTCTGTACTCATCCAAATAGTTTGTATAGTTTTTAACGGTTAATTTGCCGTTTTTCCGGATTTTGAGTAACAGGGCTATCGATTTATTTTTTTCGAGTAATTGATTGGTTGTAGCCGAATCAAACCCTGATTTTTCAAGCCAATTATTTTTAAACTCATTGGTATCAAAATCGGTAAACTTATCTACATATTTTAAAAAATCATCGGTTACAACATTTTTATAACGGTAGCTGCGCAGGTATTTTTTGACACTTTTATCAAAGGCTTTATCGCCAATTTTTTGATTCAGGTAAAACAAAGCCCAAGCACCTTTTTGATAAAACGTAAGTGCGCTGGCTTTTTCATTTAATACTGGGATTGTATCATTTTTAGCCGCATTACGCAACTGAATTGCTGTTTTATAAAGTTGGTAGTAAAAATAATCGTCACCAAAAACTTCACGCTCTGCCAACAAAGCATAGTAGGTTGCAAATCCTTCTTGTAACCAATGATGCTTTCCGGATTGAGCCGTAATCAAATTACCAAACCATTGGTGTGCCAATTCATGTGCATTCACATTGACATAATTTCGGTCATTAAATCCGACAGAGTCTACCACATAATCACGCGCAAAAATGGTAGCGCTTGTATTTTCCATACCGGCATAAATAAAATCTCGAACCGGCACCTGTCGGTAAACCTGCCAAGGATAGCGAACAGCAATTTTAGTTTCTAAAAAGTCCATTACTTTTTTTGAATAACGGTACGTCGGTTCAAATTTAGCAACATCAGTTTGTTCGATGTACCATTCCAAAGGCACGCCTGAATTAGAATTGCCTGTCTGACCAACAAAATCGCCTGTTGCCAACATAACCAAATACGACGACATGGGTTTTTCCATCTGGTAATCCCATTGCGTCAGGTTATTTTTCCACGCTTTTTTTTGCTTCAAAATACCATTCGACAGCACGGCATATTTACTGTCATAAAACACCGAGACTGCAAAAATCAGCTTCTCATTAACATCGTCAAAACTGGGCAACCAGTTGCTGGTATACCGCCCTTGTCCCTGACTCCATATCTGCCTGTTCTCGTTATTTCCCACAAAGTACAAAGCCTGCTTAGGTGTAGCCGAATAAGCAAACGAGAGTTTATTTCTACCTTTTTTAAAGCCTTCATACAAAAGCAATTCTTTTGTGTTGTTTTTAAAATTCACCGGTTTTCCGTTCAACGTTACACCGGTAAAGTCCATGTTTTTAGCATCAATGCGAATCGTATCCGTTAGTTCTTTTACTTTGAATTCAAATTCACAGGTACCGGCAATAGATCTTTCTTTCCATGATGGCATAAGTGAAGCTCTCAATTTTAAAAAATCTACTTTTTGAGCCAAAACGGTAGTGCAGCAAAGCAGCAATACATAACTAAATCGCATGGGCATTTTTTTATCGATGAATTACAAATATAACGACAGAATTTAATTTATTGCATATTTTAAGTATATTCGCTTTTCCTAATTATCTGCCAAACCGTATGCGTATTATTGATACACCCATAGCGTTTTTAAAAGGTGTTGGTCCCCAGCGCGGCGAACTTTTAGGTCGTGAACTAAACATTTATACCTATGGTGATTTAGTCAATCTTTTTCCTTTTCGCTACATCGATCGCACCCAATATTACAAAGTAAAAGACCTAAAAGCGACACATACTACCGAAGTTCAGGTAATCGGCAAAATCATCCACATAAAAACGGTACAACAAGGGAAAAATAAATCCCGCTTGGTTGCCACATTTACAGATGAAACAGGCGAAATGGAACTGATTTGGTTTCAAGGGCATAAATGGATAAGAGAAAGTTTAAAACTCAATGTTCCGTATGTTATTTTTGGCAAAATTACTATTTACAATGGTATCTGTAATATGCCGCATCCTGAAATGGAACTCTTGGAAGAACACAAATCCAGCCTGCGAACAGCCATGCAACCTGTTTATCCAAGTACAGAAAAACTGGCGAATAAAGGCATTACTAATAAAGCAATCAGTAAAATTATACATCAACTATTTGTTGAAACCGGAGCGCGTTATACCGAAACCTTACCCGACTACCTGCTGCAAGAGCTTAAACTTATCTCCAAAAACAGCGCATTGTTCAATATTCATTTCCCTAAAAGTCAGGAACTGTTGCAACAGGCGCGATTCCGGTTGAAGTTTGAAGAATTGTTTTTTATACAGTTGCAACTGATAACCAAAAATTTAATTCGGAAGCACAAAATTAAAGGGCACCCGTTTACAATTGTGGGTTCAAATTTTACGGATTTTTATAACCATCATTTACCTTTTCCGCTTACGGATGCGCAGAAAAGAGTCTTAAAAGAAATTCGAAATGATTTGGGCAGCAATGCACAAATGAATCGTTTACTGCAAGGTGATGTGGGTTCCGGCAAAACAATTGTTGCCTTAATGTGTATGCTTTTGGCCAAAGATAACGGGTTCCAAAGTTGCATGATGGCGCCAACGGAAATATTGGCAACACAACATTTTAACGGGATTTCGGAATTAGCCAAAGACTTGAATATCAGTATTAAATTATTAACAGGTTCTACAAAAACTTCAGATCGGAAGGAAATCCATGAAGCGCTTGAACAAGGCACCTTGGATATACTCATTGGCACCCATGCCCTGCTTGAAGATAAAGTGCAATTTCGCAACCTTGGCTTGGCTATTATTGATGAACAACATCGTTTTGGGGTAGAACAGCGGAGTAAACTATGGCGTAAAAATGAAATTCCACCGCACGTTTTAGTCATGACAGCAACGCCGATTCCACGCACATTAGCCATGAGTTTGTATGGCGATTTGGATATTTCGGTTATTGATGAAATGCCGCCCGGTCGTAAGCCCATACAAACGGTGCATCGTTTTGACAGTAATCGTTTGAAAGTTTGGAAATTTTTAAAAGATGAAATCGGTAAAGGTAGACAGGTTTACATTGTATACCCATTAATTCAGGAAAGTGAAAAGATGGATTATAAAGATTTGATGGATGGTTACGAGAGTATATCTCGTGATTTTCCGTTGCCACACTATGCTATTTCTATTGTTCACGGCAAAATGAAGCCCGCAGAAAAAGAAACTGAAATGAAGCGATTTGCCGAAGGTAAAACCAATATAATGATTGCTACAACAGTTATTGAAGTTGGTGTAAACGTTCCCAATGCCAGTGTAATGGTTATTGAAAGTGCCGAACGGTTTGGTTTGTCACAATTGCATCAACTACGCGGTCGTGTAGGGCGTGGTGCAGAACAAAGTTATTGCATCCTGATGACCGGATTCAAATTGAGTAATGATACCAAAACCCGAATCGAAACGATGGTTCGCACCAATGACGGTTTTGAAATTGCCGAAGTCGATTTAAAACTGCGCGGTCCCGGTGATATTATGGGAACACTCCAAAGTGGGGTGCTGAATTTGCAAATTGCCGACTTGGTTAAAGATCGTGATATTTTACAAGTGGCGCGTCACGAAGCGATTAAACTCTTGCGCAATGATCCCGGCATGGATAAACCGGAGCATCGCACACTCAAAGAAGTCTTTATCGAATTGAGTAAAAAGAAAAATATTTGGAATTACATTGGTTGATATAAAATTTTAAAAAAGATTTCCGGTATGGTGCAATACAACCCAAAAGATTGGATAACATTTATTTTCAGGTTTCATAAATCGGACACCTTTCGGCAACTACTGCCCATGATGGCTTTAATTGGAGGCTATGCTTGGGGAATATGTTATCTTGAAACTGAAATATGGAAACTTTCCGAAAAAAGCCATGTAAAGAACCTTACGATATTGCATTCTACTGTGGGGTTTGTACTCTCATTACTTTTGGCTTATCGCACCAATACAGCTTACGACCGTTGGTGGGAAGGCAGAAAATTATGGGGCGCCTTGGTCAATAACAGTCGGAATTTAGCCCTAAAATTAGCAGCAATACTAACCCACGAAAAAGATCGTTCCTTTTTTAGTCAGGTTATTCCGCTTTATGCTTCAATTCTTCAAAAACATTTAACCAATGAAGACAGCGCAAAAGTATTGTTCGAAGACTTAGATTTGGAAATAGATCATCACAAACATCGCCCGAATCAAGTGGCTAAAGTACTATTTTCCAAGACCAATGATTTGTATCTTTCGGGAAAAATATCAGGCGACCAACTTATTATTTTGAATAGCGAGTTACAAAGTTTTACCGATATTTGTGGAGCCTGTGAACGCATTAAAAATACACCTATACCCTATTCCTACAGTGCTTTTATCAAGAAATTTATTTTCTTTTTTGTGATGACTTTGCCTTTTGGTTTTGTTTTTAGCTTAGGATACTATAGCATACCCGTTGTAATTTTTATCTTCTATGTTTTAGCCAGTTTAGAATTGATTGCTGAAGAAATTGAAGATCCCTTTGGTGGAGATGAAAACGATCTTCCTACCCGAAAAATAGCCGAAAACATCAAGAAGCATGTGCAGGAAATTATTTGATTGTATACCAAATTAACGCTTTTTTATAACCTCCTGTCACAAAATAACCAATTAATGCTTATTTTAGTTGTTTAATTAATTGCTGATGCCCATAAAAGCTTTACTTCATAAACCGGCTCTGACACATGAAAAATCGTTAAAAACCTTGGTTGAAAACCGCACTATTTTTTCGTTAGATCATTGTGAATTAAATATTTTTGAGACCTACGAACAATCGGATTTGGTGCCTTTACGGTTCAATGACCTTGTGGTTACAAGTATGCTAAGGGGTAAAAAAGTGATGCATCTTTTTGACGAACCCGGATTTGATTACTTGCCTGGTGAAACGGTTATTGTTCCCGGAAATGCCGAGATGAAAATTGATTTCCCTGAGGCTTCAAAAGAGAATCCTACGCAGTGTATTGCTTTAGCCATTGATAACCATATCATTACAGATACGCTTGATTTTCTGAATGAAAAATACCCTAAAGACGGGAAAAACAATCTTTGGAAACTGGATCACGAAAATTACTTTTTCTATAACAATGTCGAGTTAGCTGCAACAATCAATAAATTGATAAAAGAATGTATGGGTGATTCAATCACCAAAGATGCTATTGCAGACTTGACGCTTCAGGAACTTATCATACGAATTATTCAAACCCAAACAGCCAAACGCTTTTCGGAGGACAAACTTATTGACATGAACAGTCCAATTACTCCTTCAATCCATTTTATTCGTCAAAATATCAGTGCTTCCATAAGTTTGAAAGACCTTAGTGATAAAGCCTGTATGAGCACAACTTCGTTTTATCGGTATTTTAAGCGGGAATTAGGTATGAGTCCGATTGAATTCATCCTGAATGAAAAAATAAAATACGCCAAGAAACTGTTAAGCAACCCGAATATTCATATTAACGAGGTGTCCTATGCCAGTGGATTTGAAGATTGTAATTACTTCATACGTTTATTTAAAAAATACGAAGGAGTAACGCCAAAACAATACCAACTTATGAATTACGCTTCACATTAATCGTAGGTAAATCGGGTAACCGGCTTGAGGTTTTCTAATTCATCTTCATTAAAAAGGCGGTAGTGAATTTTAAATGTTTTCCCATAAGGTGTTTCAAGTGAAAATCCGCCCGGACCAAAACCATCGACAACATCAAGAGTAAAATGCGAAAATTTCCAATACTCAAATAAATCTTTGTCGAGCCAAAAATCATGACCGTTTACCTGCCCAATACAAACATCGTCTGACCGCAACATAAACCCACCTTTTTCAAAGCATTGTGGCTGTGTTCCTTCACAACACCCACCCGCTTGATAAAACATAAGTGGGCCGAATTTTTGCTCTAACATTTCAATTACTACCAATGCTTCCTGCGTGACATCTAAACGTTCTATCATATTTTTTTAATTAAATACCGCAAATCTGCAAGCAGATTTGCGGTATAATCTTATCTGTTAAAAGAACCCTAATTTATTTTTGTTATAGGATATCAGCATGTTTTTGGTTTGACGGTAATGATCTAACATCATTTTGTGGTTTTCCCGACCAATACCCGATTGTTTATACCCTCCAAAAGGGGCACCTGCAGGATAAGCATGGTATTGGTTTACCCATACTCTACCGGCTTTAATCGCTCTGGGAACCTGATACAGCTCATGGGCATCACGCGTCCATACACCTGCCCCTAAACCATACATGGTATCGTTTGCAATTTCAATGGCTTCCTCGGTTGTTTTAAAAGTAGTAACAGCCAAAACAGGACCAAAAATTTCTTCTTGGAAAATACGCATTTTATTATGGCCTCTAAAAACAGTAGGTTGGATGTAATACCCGCCTTCTAAATCGCCACCCAAATGATTTACTTCACCACCACATAATAGCTCTGCTCCTTCTTCTTTTCCTAATTTTATGTAAGAGAGAATTTTATCTTTCTGTATCTGAGAAGCTTGAGCACCCATCATTACAGACGGATCAAACGGATCGCCTAATTTAATGGCTTTAATACGATCCAACACGCGCTCCATAAACGTATCATAGATGGATTCGTGTACCAATAATCGAGAAGGACATGTACAAACTTCTCCTTGATTTAGGGCAAAAAGAGCAACTCCTTCAAGTGCTTTGTCAAAAAAAGCATCATCGGCATCCATAACCGATGGGAAAAAGATATTAGGCGATTTTCCGCCTAATTCTAACGTAACCGGGATTATATTTTCGGTAGCATATTGCATCACCATGCGTCCGGTTGCAGTAGAACCTGTAAAAGCAGCCTTAGCCACTTTAGGGTTTGTAACAAGTGTTCTTCCTAACTCCGCCCCAAAACCATTAACAACGTTAATCACACCGGCAGGAAGCAAATCTTCAATTAATTCCATCATCACCATAATGGAGATAGGAGTACTTTCAGCGGGTTTCAATACAACACAATTTCCGGCAGCCAAAGCAGGAGCAAGTTTCCATACAGCCATCAAAATAGGAAAATTCCATGGTATAATTTGGGCAATAACTCCAATAGGTTCATGAACAATTATAGAAACTGTATCTTTATCCAATTCGCTGATTGAGCCTTCTTCTGCCCGAATAACTCCGGCAAAATATCGAAAATGATCAATGGCCAAGGGTAAATCGGCGGCCATAGTTTCACGAATAGCTTTACCGTTGTCTAAGGTTTCTACGGCTGCCAAATGCTGAAGGTTGGCCTCTAGCCTATCTGCAATTTTATTTAACAAAATACTACGCTCTGTAGCCGATGTTTGGCTCCAAGTTTGGAAAGCTGCATCAGCTGCATTAACTGCATTCTCGATGTCAAGTTTGGCCGAATGTGCGGCTTTTGCCATCAATTTTCCGTCAACAGGTGATACCACTTCAAAATACTGTCCTGTTGAAGGTGGTGTCCATTTACCGTTGATGTAATTATCATACTTTTCTTTTAATTGAGGTCGTTGAATTGTGTTACTCATAATTTTATTTTTTTTGGTTTATCCAAAAGTAGGCTGTGCAGAAAAAGTCGGATAGTATTATTTTTCCAAATTATAGCACAAAAATGACATAAGTGAAATTTTTGCCTGTAAAAATTTCATAAACCAAAAAAACAATGGCAAAAAAATAAACTATTCATAATCGTCAAAAGAAATAAATAGCCCAATTCGGTATTTTGATTTTGATATTTCAAGGCTAAGGCTTACATTTGAAATCGGAACACAATGTAGTTATGGAATTATTGAACCGTTACAAAAAATACATCTTTATATTATTAGCTGTGGCAGCTGTGGCCTTTGTTGGTTACAAGTTTATCAGCAAACAAGGCGGTTTGAAATCCATTCTCCCGGGAGGAAATGACGATGATAATTACAGTTATTCTGATGGTGTAGTAAAAGCCGACACGCTGGAAAAATATGGTTTTACCGCTGTTGAAAATTATGTCATCAAAGAAGTTGCTGATGTTCGTAGAACACCGAATTTTGCCCCTTACAATACGATTCATAAATTAAAATTCGGTACAAAAATTTACACCAAAGAAGTCAACCCAAACAATCCGTCCGATTTTAAAGTGGACATGTCATTAATAGAAAGAGAGTCGAAAAACGATTATGTTGCCATTTACGCATCCAAACCGGTTACGCTTTCAGAGATGCCTGTTGGTTTTTTAGCCAAAGAAGATTTTATCAAAAAAGAAAACTTTAAAGATTTTAAACCGGAGCCTAAAAAGCCTGAAAAAATCAATATAGACCCTGTCATCAAAGCAACTATCGAAGATAATTATCTTATCAATGACGTTGAATATCGCTTGCCCGAGAAAATAAAACGCTACAATAAAAGTATCGCCTACGGCGATTTTAACGGCGATGGTGTGTCTGATTTTGCTGTGGTTTTGGATAACTTTGAAGCGACTAATTCAGCCGTAATGATTTATTTTTTCAATACCGAAAAAATGCTTTATGACTTGGTTTACAAAAAAGCCTACGACGGATTACTCGAAATCAACGGCATCCCAAACAATACGCCCGTTTCTGTAAATGGCGAAATGACAACTTTTCCGCTTGACGGTTTTCAACTAAGCGGAGCTACAGGTCTGGTTTATGTATACAATCCCGATGGAAAAAACTTTTTGACCATGTCAAATTAAGCTTTTTTCATCTAACAAATATCCTGCCTCCAAATTGGCTATTTGGCACAGAGTTATTATCTTTGCCGCTCAAAATTCAGCTCTATTATGCGTATTTCTTACAATTGGCTTAAACAATTTATTAAAATCGATTTACCCTCAGAAGAAACAGCTGCTTTACTCACAGACCTCGGTTTGGAAGTAGAAGTTGTCGAAAAATTTCAATCGGTAAAAGGCGGCTTACAAGGTGTTGTAGTTGGTGAGGTCGTTACTTGCGAGAAGCACCCTGATGCCGATCGTTTAAAAGTTACTACCGTGAATCTGGGTGACGGAAATCCGGTACAAATTGTTTGCGGTGCACCCAATGTGGCTGTAGGCCAAAAAGTTCCCGTAGCAACCATAGGAACTAAATTGTACGATAAAGACGGTAACGAATTTGAAATTAAAAAGGGGAAAATACGGGGTCAAGAAAGCCACGGAATGATTTGCGCCGAAGACGAATTAGGCTTGGGTGAAAATCATGACGGCATCATGGTTTTAGATAAAAAACTTTTACCGGGTACTACATTGGCCGAAGTTCTTAAAATTGAAAACGACGAAGTTTTTGAAATTGGCCTTACTCCCAATCGTGCGGATGCCATGTCGCATTTTGGAGTTGCCCGCGACTTACGAGCCGGTTTGACGCTTAAGAATAAAAATTTAGAATTAATCACTCCTTCGGTTTCGGCCTATCGTGTAGACAAGCGAACCTTAAAGATTGATGTTGATGTCTTGGATTCCAAACTGGCGCCTCGCTACTGTGGCGTTACTATTTCGGGGGTTAAAGTAAAACCTTCTCCGGAATGGCTGCAAAATCGTTTAAAAGCAATTGGGTTAACCCCAAAAAATAATATTGTTGATGTTACCAATTATGTGTTACATGAATTTGGGCAACCGCTTCACGCTTTTGATGCGTCTAAAATAAACGGAAAAATCATTGTAAAGACAGTTGAAAACGGAACCAAATTTACTACCCTCGACGATATTGAGCGTACACTACATGAAGAAGACATCATGATTTGTGATGCCAACGGACCTATGTGTATCGCCGGTGTTTTTGGCGGAAAAAACTCGGGTGTAACCGAATCTACTACAAGTTTGTTCTTGGAAAGTGCCTATTTTAACCCCATCAGTATTCGTAAAACTGCCAAACGCCATGGATTAAGCACCGATGCTTCGTTCCGTTTCGAACGTGGTATTGATGTTAACCTGACAGATTATGCTCTCAAACGTGCTGCCATGCTGATTCAGGAAGTTGCCGGTGGAGAAATTACTTCAGACCTTATTGATATTTATCCAAAAAAACTGGATGATTTTGCTGTATTTCTGAATTTTGATAAAACCACTCGCATCATTGGTCAGGAAATACCAAAAGAAACTATCAAAAAAATATTGGCTTCCTTAGACATCAAAGTCACCAGTGTAACGGATGCCGGCTTAGGGTTAATTATTCCCTCCTACCGCGTGGATGTTCAACGAGAAATTGATGTCATTGAGGAAATTCTTCGTGTTTACGGTTATAACAATGTAGAGTTTACCAAAAAAATAAATGCTACAGTTTCAAATTCGCCCCGAACCGAAGATTACAAAATACAAAACATAACGGCCACATTGCTAAACAACAACGGGTTTCATGAAATGATGGCTAATTCGTTAACAACACCGGATTATGTAAAGCTATCGGATACTTTACGCGAAGACTACAATGTATTGATGCTTAATCCGCTGAGTAATGATTTGTCTGCTATGCGTCAGTCGTTGCTTTTTTCCGGATTGGAAGCCGTTGCTTACAATTGCAATCGAAAAAATGCAGATTTAAAATTATTCGAATTCGGTAAAACCTACCATAAATTGTTATCGGGTTATACTGAGAAAAAGCATTTAACGCTTTTCTTATCAGGCAACCGCGAGCAGGAATCTTGGACGAATTCGCAAAAGCCTTCCGACTTTTTCCTTTTCCGAGGTTATGTTGACGGAATTTTAAACCGATTGGGATTTTCAAAAACCAAATCAACCCCTGTAGAAAGTGATGTTTTTGCCGAAGGAATTGCTATTGCAATGGGCAATGATGTTTTGGTAGAATTAGGTTCTGTAAAAAAATCACTTCTTAAAGAATTTGATATTAAACAAGAGGTTTTTTATGCCGATTTTAATTGGGATTTGGTTCTAAAACTTCTTTCTACCAAAATTAAATTTCAGGATATACCGAAATACCCGGAAGTACGTCGTGATTTAGCTTTATTGTTGGATGAAAATGTGAGCTTTGAATCGGTTTACACAATTGCTTCACAAAGCGAAAAATCACTTTTAAAGACCATTAATCTTTTTGATGTGTATCAGGGTGACAAATTGCCGAAAGGAAAAAAATCGTATGCCATAAGTTTTGTACTTCAAGATACGACTAAAACGTTAACCGATTCTCAAATTGACAAATCTATGAAACGCATCCGAGAAAGCCTCGAAGCTGAACTGGGAGCCAGTTTACGATAAATTATGAGTACCAGTATCACCGAAAAAACCTATAAAAAATTGACCATTCAGGTATCCCTGAATGGTTTTGGTTTTTTGGTAACCGATACCATTCTTACGAAACCCCAAAGCATCAAACACATTCATTTTAATTCGTTTGAAAAAAGTCATAACATAAGTGATTTATACGCCAGTGTTTTTGCTGAAAACGAAGTCCTAACCAAAAAATACGACGAGGTTAAAGTTATTCACAGCAATAACTTATGCACTTTTGTTCCGTTTGCCTTGTTTGACGAAGCGTATTTAGGAAGCTATTTACAATACAACACTAAGGTTTTTGATACCGATTTTTTCACCTATGACAAGCTGGAAAAATACGAAATGAATACGGTTTATGTGCCCTATGTGAACATGAATAATTTTTTCATCGATCGCTTTGGCAGTTTTGAATACCAACATGCGAGTACGGTATTGGTGGCGGCACTTTTAGATAAATCCAAAAATATTGACGAGCGCAGAATGTTTGTTCACAAAAGTGAAAATCATTTTGAAATTGTGGTTATCCAAAATCAGAAGCTGCTTTTTTTTAATACTTTTGAGTACTCAACTCCTGAGGATTTTATTTATTTTATCCTTTTTACAGCTGAACAACTTCATTTAAATCCGGAACATTTTGTGGTAACGCTTTTGGGTGATTGCAAGGAAAATGATCCGTACTATGAGATGGTTTACAAATACATTCGAAATGTTTCACTTTTGGACGTTTCCGGTAGCGATAACACCCTGACTGAAGCAGAAAATCGTGAACATTTTATTTTGCTCCATGCATGAGAATTATTTCCGGAAAATACAAAGGGCGTCGAATTAACCCTCCCAAAAACCTACCGGTCCGACCTACAACGGATATGAGCAAAGAATCGTTATTCAATATCCTCAATAACCATTTCCATTTCAGCGATTTACATGTATTGGATTTATTTGCGGGTACCGGTAATATCAGTTATGAATTTGGTTCCCGTGGCAGCGAGCATATTGTATGCGTTGATGGTGATTTTGGTTGTGTAAATTTCATTAAAAAAACCAGTGCCGAATTTGATTTTCCGATTACAGCCATTAAAAGTGATGTTTTTACTTTTTTAACTAAAAACCACAGTAAGTACGATCTTATTTTTGCCGATCCGCCTTATGATATGCCACAAAAAGATTTTGAAAAAATTGTTCTTACGGTTTTTGAAAATGAATTTCTCGAATCCGAAGGCATGCTCATTGTAGAACATTCAAAACACACGCCGCTGTCACATTTGCCTGGATTTTCATTTGAAAAAAACTATGGCGCTTCGGTTTTTACTTTTTTTGAGGCAGAAGATAAAAATGCAGACCTGTAAGCCGGATTCTGTCTTCATTCTCGATTATATCGGAATAAAGCCTTATCATTTATCTGGCTCTGCTGTTACCAACAGAATCTATCTTCCTACCCTCCGGCGTCGGACGGGCCGCCCTTAATCCGACGAATCGGATGCCGGTATACTTGGAATTTCACCGCATAGAGTTTACCTGATTTCACTACAGCCGAACTGTACATCCTTTCTGTTGCACTGGTCCTTTTCTGATTACTCAGAACGACGGGCGTTACCCGCTATGCTACCCTATGGTGTCCGGACTTTCCTCCCCGATAAATCGGGGCGATAAGGCGGTCTGCGTTGCAAAAATACACAAATAAACCCGAATCAAGGAGATAATTTGAAGGAGTAGCGCTATAAATTTGCGTGTTGTTGCAAATCGCAGCTAAATGTTTTTTGGATTTAGCATATTAAAAAACTATATTTGTAGTACACAAATTCTATGGAACAATTCGTTGTATCAGCTCGTAAATATCGCCCGCAAACATTTAAAGATGTGGTGGGTCAACAGGCTATTACCAATACATTACTCAATGCCATAGAAACAAATCATTTAGCACAGGCACTTCTGTTTACCGGGCCTCGTGGTGTTGGTAAAACTACCTGTGCGCGTATACTTGCCCGAAAAATAAATCAACCCGGCTACGACGATCCCAACGAAGATTTTGCGTTTAATGTGTTCGAGCTGGATGCTGCCTCAAACAACTCAGTTGATGATATTCGAAATTTAATTGACCAAGTTCGTATTCCGCCACAAACCGGACAATACAAAGTTTATATCATAGACGAGGTTCATATGCTTTCGCAGGCCGCTTTTAATGCTTTTTTAAAAACCTTAGAAGAACCGCCTAAACATGCTATATTTATTTTAGCCACAACCGAAAAGCACAAAATCATCCCAACAATATTGTCGCGCTGTCAGATATTTGACTTCAAGCGTATAACTGTAAAGGATGCCAAAGAACATTTGGCTGAAGTTGCCCAAAGTCAGGGTATTACATTTGAGGATGCAGCTTTACATATTATTGCTCAAAAAGCCGATGGTGCCATGCGTGATGCACTTTCTATATTTGACCGTGTTGTTTCGTACTGCGGCACAAATTTGACACGCCAGGCAGTAACTGAAAATTTAAATGTATTGGATTATGAATCCTACATACAAATAACCGATTTAATTTTAGAAAATAACATTCCGCAAATATTGGTTGCCTATAATGCGATATTGGCTCGCGGGTTTGACGGCCATCATTTTATTTCCGGTTTGGCTTCGCATTTTAGGGATTTATTAGTTTGCAAAAATCCGGCTACGCTTTCTTTGCTCGAAGCAGGTGAAACTGCTCAAGAAATGTATGGGCAACAAGCTCATAAATGTACATCCGATTTTTTACTCAAAGCCATTGAAATTGCCAATGAATGTGATTTAAAATACAAAGTATCCCAAAACCAACGCCTTTTGGTTGAATTGGCCCTGATGCAACTTTGCTCTGTCACCTTTGACGGAGAAAAAAAAAAGTTGATTTCATAATTCCGCCCACGTACTATCGTAACTCGGGTTTTTCGATAACAGAATTAAAACAGCCCGAAAAGAAAGAAACGGAAATAACAACTCCGGAAAGTACAGCAGAAATTACTACATCTACTCCACCCGAAGAACTAAGTTTACCTGTGGCACAAAAACCACTTGAAAAAGCTGATTCACAACCTATAAAACCCACTGAAACCCAAACTAACACTACAAAAGTTTCAGCCTTATCCTTAGCGAGCATCAAGGCGAAAAAAGAACTTTTGGAACAACAAAAAGGAATCATACGCGAAGAAGTTCACTTACCGGTCGAACCCTTCTCCGAAACCCAAATGTTAGAACAATGGTACAAATTCGCAGATAAGGTTGGGGATCGAGGTCACCGCATTATGGAATCGTTATTACGTATGAATGAACCGCGTTTGGAGGCTAATCATACCATTTTATATCGTTTGCCAAATGAAGGTTCACGATTGGATTTTGAAAAAGAAAAACCCGAATTATTGGGGTACCTGAGAGGAAAACTTCATAATCATGAAATTAAAATTGAAGTTGAAGTCGACGAAAGTATAAAATCTAAAAATGCCTTTACCCCGCAGGACAAGTACAATCGGTTGAATGAAATTAACCCAAACTTAGACTTGCTTCGCAAAACATTTGATTTGGATTTAAACCTATAAAAAAACCTGCCGAAGCAGGTTTTTATATTATGATTTCATTTTTTCTTTTAATGCTTTTGCTTTATCAGACAAATCTAAAGCTCTATAAACACTTAAGAGCGTTTTGGAAGCCGGTTCGTTCGTTGGGTTTAACTCAACTGCTTTTTCAAGAATAGGCATTACTTCCTGGTAATTTGCAATTTGTTTAGCACGTATTGCATCAAACTTTTTAATTTCGGCTTGCGTATTGCCTAACTTATTCATTTCGGCAACAAAATCTTTGTCTGCTCGTAACTTAAGCTCAGCCAAATTCAAATAGGCATTAAAATAGTTTGGATCTATTTCCATTGCTTTTCGGTAGTATTTTTCAGCATCTTCAACCTTACCGGAATCTGCGCTGATTACGCCCAAGTTAAATACCAAATCAACACTATTAGGATTTTTCTCTAACGCTTCGTTCACCACACGGGTGTAATTTGTAAAATCTTTTTCCTGCAAATAAATATCGGCTTCGGATACGATTAAGGAAACATCGTCCGGATTGGCTTTACGCGCTTCTACAATTGCCGCTTTAGCTTCAGAAGCTTTACCTTGTTGGATGAGAATTAAAGAAATGTTTTTGTAAATCTCTCCTTTTCTGGAAGTTACCTTTTCATCACGAGGTTTAATGTGGCTTCCGGCTGAAATAGACATATCACGAACGGTTTTGTTTGTGTCGAAATATTCTTCCTGATTGGTTGCTTTGTTAACCGCATAAAATAAGGTTTTTTCACCGGTGTAATTAATATTTTTTAATTCGGTGTAATACTTCAACGCCAAGTCATAATTTTGACCATTTACCGCATAATTGGCTGCATAATACAACTTATCGGTATCGGTTTTATCTAATTGGTATAAAGCATATAACAATTGGGCTGACTCCGTATATTTTTTTGATTTTTCATACGCCAAAGCAGCATTTAGCAATTGTGGTTTTACAGCTGTAATGGTTTCATTGATATCATCGGTATATACTTTTTTTCCGGTTTTCTTTTCATAGTCCAGTGTTTCATTCAACACCGCAACCGAATTCGAAATTACCTCCGGCGTAAAAAGTGAAGCTAATTTATCGGGGGAAACCGTTGGCCCCAAAGCACTCATTTCAATCATAGGAAGCATGGCTTTAAAGAACTTGGTATATACTTTATCAGCCTCTTCAGTAGCAATAGGTTCTAATTTAGCAAGCGTAGATTTAAACGTGGCAATATCCTCCTGAGTTGGCGTATCTTTCCCGTAAATCTTTTTAAGAACTTTTAGTTCGTCTTTTTGACCAAAAACAGCCACCGAACACAAAACGGCACCTGTAATCAGAATTTTAGTAACTTTCATTTTTTTATAATTTAATTATTCTTGAGTATCCTGAGTTGTATCTGAAGTGGTATCAGTATCTTCGATATCATCAAATTCAGTTACGTCCTCATCCGATTCTTCTTCCTTCATTACTTTCGTAACAGCGGCTATAGAATCGTTATTTTTAATATTAATTAATCGAACTCCCTGTGTGGCTCTACCCATAACACGAAGACTGGCTACATCCATACGAATAGTAAGCCCCGACTTATTAATAATCATCAAATCGTCAGCATCGGTAACGTTATTAATCGAAACAAGGTTACCCGTTTTATCAGTGATATTGAGCGTTTTAACTCCTTTTCCTCCTCGGTTGGTTATACGATAATCTTCCAAAGAAGAGCGTTTTCCGTAACCATTTTCAGATACCACCAAAATTTCGCTTTCCATATCGTTAACAGAAACCATGCCAATCACTTCATCATGATCATCCGCTAAGGTTATTCCGCGAACTCCCGAAGCAGTTCTACCCATAGGTCGGGTTTTACCTTCTTCAAAACGAACCAATTTACCGGATTTCACAGCAATCAAAACCTGACTTTCACCATTGGTTAATTTTGCTTCCAATAATTCATCATCTTCACGAATCGTTATGGCATTGATACCATTTTGACGTGGGCGTGAATATTGTTCCAAAGGTGTTTTTTTAACTTGCCCTTTTTTGGTCGCCATAATCACATAATGGTTGTTGATGTACTCCTCATCTTTCAAATCTTGTGTACAGATAAAAGCCTTAACCTTATCATCACTCTCGATATTGATTAGATTTTGAATAGCCCTTCCTTTGCTAGTTTTATTTCCTTCAGGGATTTCATAAACACGCATCCAGAAACACTTACCTTTTTGGGTAAAGAACAATAAGTACTGGTGATTCGTAGCGACAAATAAATGTTCAAGGAAATCCTGATCGCGTGTTGCCACGCCTTTTTGTCCTACGCCTCCCCTGTTTTGTGTTTTATATTCCGATAGAGAAGTACGTTTTACATAGCCCGCATGCGAAATAGTAATAACCACATTTTCATCGGCAATTAGGTCTTCTATACTTACATCACCACCCGAATATTCAATTGCTGAGCGACGACCGTCTCCATACTTTTCTTTTACTTCGATTAATTCTTCTTTGATAAGATTCATACGTAGGTCTTTGTTGGCCAATAAATCTTTCAAATGTTGAATCAACTTCATGATATCTTCGTATTCCGCGCGTAATTTGTCTTGTTCAAGACCTGTAAGTTGACGCAAACGCATCTCTACAATGGCACGTGCCTGAATATCGGTAAGCGAGAATCGTTCGATGAGTTTTGATCGAGCTTCATCACCATCTTTAGAAGAACGAATTAATGCAATTACTTCGTCAATATTATCAGAAGCAATAATTAAACCTTCCAAGATGTGTGCGCGCTCTTCTGCTTTTCGCAATTCAAATTGGGCGCGGCGAATTACCACATCGTGACGGTGCTCCACAAAGTAATGAATAAGATCTTTTAGGTTAAGGAGTTGTGGACGTCCGTTAACCAATGCAATATTATTAACACTAAACGAAGATTGTAATTGTGTATACTTATATAAGGTATTCAATACAACGTTAGGAACCGCATCGCGTTTGAGTATGTACACTATACGCATTCCGTTTCGATCCGATTCATCACGAATATTCGAAATTCCTTCAATTCGTTTTTCATTAATTAAATCGGCTGTTTTCTTAATCATTTCAGCCTTATTAACCTGATACGGTATCTCAGTTACAATAATCGATTCGCGTCCGTCAACCTCTTCGAAGTTTACTTTTCCACGCATCACAATACGACCTCTACCTGTTTTAAAGGCTTCTTTAACCCCTTCATAACCATAAATCACACCTCCGGTCGGAAAATCCGGTGCTTTGATGTGCTGTATCAGTTCATCAATTTCGATATCATTGTTATCAATGTAAGCTAAAGTACCGTCAACTACTTCCGAAAGATTATGCGGCGGCATATTGGTAGCCATACCAACGGCAATACCGGAAGCTCCGTTAATCAATAAGTTAGGAACTTTAGTGGGCATTACGGTTGGTTCCTCAAGCGTATCGTCAAAATTGAGTCGGAAATCAACTGTTTCTTTATCGATGTCAGCCATAATGTCTTCCGACATTTTTTTCAATCGCGCTTCAGTGTATCGCATCGCCGCCGGGCTGTCTCCATCGATTGAACCAAAGTTACCTTGACCGTCAATCAAAAGATACCGCAAACTCCAGTCTTGTGCCATACGCACCATCGCATCATACACCGAACTGTCGCCGTGAGGGTGGTATTTACCCAACACCTCTCCTACAATTCTGGCTGATTTTTTGTGGGGTCTGTTTGAAAAAACTCCCAAATCATACATTCCGTAAAGCACTCTTCGGTGTACAGGTTTTAGACCATCTCGCACATCCGGAAGGGCTCGGGATACAATTACCGACATCGAATAATCGATGTAGGCTGATTTCATTTCGTCTTCTATGTTAATAGGTATTAACTTTTCTCCGTCAGACATAAATTATATACTATTTATTTGGTTTAAAATTGAACTGTGCAATATACATCATTTTGCTTTTTTTAAAAGTGTTTAACGCTTCAAATTATCATGATTTATTAACAATTTGACACTTGTTTTTCGTTAATAAAAATACTGACGAAATGACTTTTCGGGTTGGTATTTTTTGTCATTTTACTGACAGCCCTACAACGGGAATGGTTTTTGCATTTGAGCAATTAATTCCCTATTTTTACATTTATAATTTTGATGTTTTATGGACGATAATTTTTCACCAAGAGTTAAAGATGTGATTACCTACAGTAAAGAGGAAGCACTTCGTTTAGGCCATGATTTTATTGGTACTGAACATCTCATGCTTGGTATTTTGAGAGATGGAAACGGAAAAGCTATAACCATACTGAACAACCTTTCGGTAGACTTAGATCACCTGCGTCGTAAAGTTGAAGTATTAAGCCCGCCTAATCCAAATGCTGACATCAGTAATGACAAAAAGAACCTTCACCTGACACGTCAGGCGGAACGTGCTTTGAAAACTACCTTCCTCGAAGCTAAAGTTTTTCAAAGTACTTCCATAAGCACAGCGCATTTACTGCTGTGTATTTTACGAAACGAAAATGATCCAACAACCAAGCTGTTGCATAAAATGAAAATTGACTATGAAGCAGCAAAAGAACAATACTTAAATATGACACCACAAGAAGACGATTTTATAGACAATCTTCCTAAGAACGAATCGTACAATGAAGATTCCGGTCAGGATGACAGCCTAAAAGGCGATAACTTTAACAATCCTGCCAACAAATCCAATAAGAAATCCAAAACGCCTGTATTGGATAATTTTGGACGTGACTTGACCGAATTGGCTGAGGAAGGCAAATTAGACCCGGTTGTGGGTCGCGAAAAAGAAATTGAACGTGTTTCGCAAATACTTAGTCGCAGAAAGAAAAACAACCCTTTGCTTATTGGGGAACCCGGTGTTGGTAAATCTGCTATTGCCGAAGGTTTAGCCTTGCGCATTATTCAAAAGAAAGTATCGCGAATTCTTTTCAACAAGAGAGTCGTTACTTTGGATTTGGCTTCTTTGGTTGCCGGTACCAAGTACCGTGGACAATTTGAAGAGCGCATGAAAGCCGTGATGAATGAATTGGAAAAGAACGACGATATTATTTTGTTTATCGATGAGATTCATACCATTGTTGGTGCCGGTGGCGCCACCGGTTCACTCGATGCGTCCAATATGTTTAAACCGGCTTTGGCCCGTGGTGAAATTCAATGTATTGGTGCCACTACCCTGGATGAATACCGCCAATATATCGAAAAAGACGGCGCTTTGGAACGTCGTTTTCAAAAGGTTATCGTTGAACCTACTTCGGTTTCGGAAACGATTATTATTTTGAATAATATCAAAAACAAATACGAAGACCACCATAATGTAATTTACACTCCCGAAGCTATTGAGGCCTGTGTTAAATTAACCGATCGATATATGTCGGAACGCTTCCTGCCGGACAAAGCAATTGATGCTCTGGACGAAGCCGGATCCCGTGTTCACATCACTAACATTGACGTGCCTAAACAAATTTTGGATTTGGAACGCCAATTGGAAGAAGTACGTGAATTGAAAAATTCGGTGGTAAAACGCCAAAAATATGAGGAAGCGGCCAAATTGCGTGATGACGAGAAAAAATTAGAAAAAGAACTTGCTATTGCACAAGAACAGTGGGAAGAGGATTCGAAAAGTAACCGAATTCAGGTTACCGAAGACAATGTTGCCGATGTGGTTTCGATGATGACCGGAATTCCGGTTAACCGTATTGCACAAACGGAAAGCAATAAACTGGCCAACTTACCGGAATTACTCCAGAAAAAAGTTATCGGTCAAAATGAAGCGGTAGTAAAAATTGCCCGCTCCATTCAACGTAACCGCGCCGGACTCAAAGATCCGAATCGCCCTATTGGTTCGTTTATCTTCTTAGGTTCAACCGGTGTAGGTAAAACGCAGTTGGCTAAGGTGTTGGCTAAAGAATTATTCGATTCTGAAGATGCGTTGGTACGTATTGACATGAGTGAGTACATGGAAAAATTTGCCATTTCACGCTTAATTGGTGCGCCTCCGGGGTATGTTGGTTATGAAGAAGGTGGTCAACTTACTGAGAAAGTGCGAAGAAAACCGTATTGTGTAGTGCTTTTGGATGAAATCGAAAAAGCGCATCCCGATGTATTCAATATGATGCTTCAGGTGTTAGACGATGGGTACTTAACGGATAGTTTGGGACGTAAAATCGATTTTAAAAACACCATTATCATCATGACTTCCAATGTGGGGGCTCGCCAGTTGAAAGACTTTGGACAAGGTGTCGGGTTTGGCACAGCGGCTAAAACTGCTCAGGCTGATGAACATTCGAAAAGTGTGATTGAAAATGCCTTGAAGAAAACCTTTGCGCCTGAATTCCTGAATCGTATCGATGATGTTATCGTATTTAATCCACTTGAAAAACACGATATTGATAAAATTATCGACATCGAATTGGTTAAATTATACCAACGCATCGCTGATTTGGGTTACAAACTTACCTTGTCGGATAAAGCGAAAGCCTTCATCGCCGATAAAGGTTTTGACAAACAGTTTGGCGCTCGCCCGTTGAAAAGAGCCATTCAGAAGTATATTGAAGATGCGCTTGCCGAAGAAATCATTACTTCAAAA
Organism: Flavobacterium sp.; assembly: GCA_041917555.1. Taxonomy (GTDB): domain Bacteria; phylum Bacteroidota; class Bacteroidia; order Flavobacteriales; family Flavobacteriaceae; genus Flavobacterium. Next base: position 194,611 of record JAYRXL010000085.1, read on the forward strand.
ATCAACACCGGTGATGAAATTTTTATGGATATCGAAGACGGTGCCGACGAATTAAAAGTCACCGTTCAAAAAGCGGAAGAACCCACCAATTGATTTTTCCGATAAAAAATTAAACCGCAAATTTCAACTATGAATTTGCGGTTTTTTTTGAAGTCTGAGTTAGTTAATCCTTCAAAAATTACTTTTCTATGTCAGCCTATTGGGATATTATTTTACGCAGTGTTTCGGTTTATTTATTTATGCTGTTTGCGCTTCGCATTTTCGGTAAAAAAGAATTATCACAACTCAACACCGCCGATGTTATTTTAATTCTGCTTATCAGTAACTCCGTGCAAAATGCCATGGTAGGCAGTAATGTGTCACTTTTAGGCGGTATTACGGCTGCAATTGCTCTTTTTGCAGTTAATTTTTTATTCAAAAAGTTAATGTCCAATTCGGCTTTTATTAAAAAATTAGTTCAAGACAAACCTGAAATTTTAATTCACGACGGAATTGTTGCCTTTGCAACACTTTCTAAATTGGGCATTACTGATGAAGAACTCAAAGAAGCTTTACGGGAACACGGACTTGAGAATTACAATCAAGTGCGATTGGCTATGCTCGAAATTGATGGGAATATTAGTGTTATTTCGGGGGAAAATCAGCTCAAACAGACCCGTCATAAACGTAAAATCCACAAGACCCTGGGGAATCTAAACTAAGGTTACAACTTCCTTTTCAGTGAAAATCCTTCGGGGTACAAAATGGTAACTAATGCTGCAATTAACAAAATATTGAATTCCATGCCGTTAGTACCTCCGCCTACTACATACCACCCTTCTTTAAAATGCACCATTACAATTCCCATTAGCAAGATAAAAATGGTCAGCCAACACCAAAGAACTACTAACCTGTTAATCAACAAACCAATTGCGGTAAGCACATGCGATAGCTTTATTGACCAGGCAATAAAAAGTCCAAAAGGAGCAAATCCCATCGCATTAAGATAACCTCCAAATCCGTTTACTCCCCCATCGAACATACCCGGCAAACTGTGAAACAATAAAATTACCGCTATCGCACATCGCAAAATAAAAGTGTTGACTGCCATTTTCATAAAAAACCAAACAATTATGTTTTTAAAATACCAAACTCGGTGCTGAGGCTGCAATTTGTCCTGTTGCCATCGCGGTGACAGGTGTTGACGAAACCTCTACATCGCCCGAAAACACTTTAACGGTTAGTGTTTGTCCGGAAACACCTCCCGTTCCGGCTACACTAATTGCTGTGCTGGGCACTGACGTTTGGTACAGAACAGATTTCGTCCAAGGCAATGCACTGATTGTTTCTGCTGTGCCTCCGCCACTTGCTGTTATATAGGAAACACTCAGGAATCCGGTGTAATTTCCACTGACTTCAAAACGGACATTTCGTCTGTTTCCTGTGGGGTTGCTGTCTGAATCGCCTCCGTTATCACACGAAAATAATACTAAAGTAAGAATACTAAAAAAAGTAGTGTAAATTTTTAATTTGTTTCTCATGGTTATTATCAATTTATAACCACAAATTTGACGGCTTTTTACGTACAAAAATTGTAAAAAAACGACACGCTTATTTTTTTTGAACAAAAGAAGAACTCTCAGTTCCTACAAAATGGCTTGTGCGAAAATCGGATGGTGTGATACCCGAAAAGGTTTTGAAATCTTTTATAAAATGCGATTGATCGGCATATCCCAATTCATAGGCCATAGCCGTCAAGTCCATGGGGTTGGGTTGCTGCATCAGCATAAGTGCTTTTTCAAAACGAATGATACGCTGGAATTTTTTGGGCGAAACCCCAATCGTTTGGTTAAACAGTCGCTCGAGTGTTCGTTCTGAAAAATGCAAACTTCCTGATAGCTGCGACAACGACTTAAACAATAAACTTTGATCGTGTGCCAATGAAGCGATTTGAGCCTCATTGCGAGTAACCACCGCCAAACGCTCTTCAAAATAACGGTTTAACAACTGAACCCGATGTTCGTGCGACGTGGCATTTTGCAACTTTTTGGCTATTGTTTTTCCCTTAAAAAATTCAATATCCGGCACAGTATCTGTGAGTTCAGCGGCAGAAACCCGAAAGAAAAATGACAAGGCATGCGGATAAAAACTAACCCCAAAATGCGAGTACACTCCGCCCACAAGCGACTCCGAATGAAGGGTGTCTAACCCACTCAAATAACATGACGGATACGGATTTCCCTGAAAATCGGTTATGGGTGAATAATTTTCAATGTCCTGAAAAATAAATCGCGGAAAACGGTCGGCAAAACTTTGAATGACCAAATGGTTCGCGTCGGGATGATTGGAATCAAAACTCCAATAATACCGAATAAAATTTTGAAGCTTTGCAGCCGGCTGGTACTGTTTGTAAGGCATACTTATTGGTAATCCTCCGCATAAGCCAAAATCCCCTCATGCGAATCGTGAAACACACAAACGCCGTTTTGAATAACTAATATTTGAGGCGATTGATGCACCACCTGAAATCGGGTTGCAATGGCATTTGACAGCTCTCTGTAGTTCAACAAATCTAAAAAGTAAGACTTAGTAAACTTTTGAAAGTCAATTTGTTCTTCAAAATTTTTTAATACACTTCGGCTGATGATGCAACGCGTACTGTGTTTAAAAATAAGAACCGGGCCATGAAACGATTCGTCTACCAATGTATCCAATTGCGGCATTTCTTCTAAAGAGGTCCAATTGGGGTTAAAGGTTGTATCGTGTTTAAAAAAAGAGCTAAACATGTTTATTTTTTATAATAAGCTGACATGACATTCTGAATGGAAACAAAGCCAATTTGGTCGATAGCAATCTCCGATTGGGGTACCCAAATCAGGTTTTTTATTTCGTCGGGAGCGGTTATTTGGACTGTTTCCGAATCCAATTCGTATTCAAAAAACAAATCCATCGTGCGGTACGGTATCTTTTTATACAGGTAATTATTAGGCGCTGTGACCACATACTTTATCTTTTCCGGTTGCAACACAAGTCCTAATTCTTCTTTTATTTCCCTACACACCGCCGTTTCGGCATTTTCGCCGGGATCGATAAAACCACCGGGAAGGTCCCATTTCCCTTTGTAGGGTTCTTCGTTGCGCACGGTAAATAAAATCAGATCGTCTTTTTTCAACACTACGGCAACCGCCGCTGCTATGTTGTGAAAATACACAAAATCGCAATCGGTACAGTGGTAACGATGGCCGTTAAATTGCAGGTTTGCAGCACCACACTGCGGACAATAAGTAAAAAAAGATTCCACGTTTGTTTTTTGCCAAAGATAAGAAATAAGCCCATTCCCCTTATTTTTGAACGCTATATTCACCGGAAAATGTACAAATCCGCAGGAATTACAATAATTTAACGTCACATTCCTTACGGATTGGTTATTTTTGAAGCAAAATTAACGCTATGGGTTTTCACTATATTTATGACACCGAATTTCGCGATCGGGTATTTTCATCGGAAGAAATTAACGATACCGATTACGAAAATTGTCATTTTATCAATTGTGATTTCAGCGCGTGCGTGTTTCATGCCACGGCATTTGTGGATTGTAATTTTACGGAATGCAACTTTCAAAAAACCAAAATCAACTATGTTTCGTTGCGCGGCGTTTGGTTTAACCGGTGTAATTTTACGTCGGTGAATTTTGCGATGACCGACCAAGTTATCTACGAATTTCATTTTCGGGATTGTTTGTTGGATTACACCCAATTTTACAAACTCAAACTCAAAAACATGCAGTTTATCAACTGTAGCATGGTGTCGGCTGATTTTATGGAAAGCGATTTAGAAGGCGCATTATTTGATCATTGCAACCTTCGTTTGGCTGTTTTTCAAGATACTAATTTGGCGAAAGCCGACTTTTACACCAGTCACAGTTTTAGCATTGATCCGGAAAAGAACAAGCTTAAAAAGGCGATTTTTTCAGGTCAAAACATTCGCGGTTTATTGGATAAATATCAAATCAGTATTAAGGAATGATAAACCCTTCGGCAAACGGTTGGATTGACAAATTTTTGTCGCTGCGCGGCAATGATGAAAAAAGCCCGGAAACAGAAACCGAGTTGTATTTGTATTTGCGGGAAACCGGGTTTATATATGGTCATGTGATTGCCATTCCGGAAATCAGCATCATGGAAATGAACGAATGGAAGTCGGAAGAAATTTCGAAAGCAGCCTTGGTCAATGCCTTGTATTTGGCCTATTCCATTTCGGTAGTGCAGCCTGACAAAACCGACTTTTACCGCCAAGTTACAACTTTTTACAAGCTTATTTTACCCAAAGGGTTTGATTGGTTGGGGCGGTTTTTATCCGGTTCCGAGAGTCAGAAACTTGAAGAGATTATCGACCAGCGCATTCAGACCAACCGCGACATTATCAGTAAGAATTTTTCGCACATTATTACCAATATTTTTTTGTTTGCCGATGTATTGGCCTTTCGGCAGTATTTGTTGCACCACACGATTACGGCGGAGTATTTAAAAACCCTTGAAGAAATTGTGTTGCAGGTGATTTCGTTATCGCTGAAAGTCAAAACCAAAAAATCGCAACACGACGAATTGCTGATTAAGCTGTTTGAAGCTTCGGTGCGTTATTCCAAATTTTCACCCGACAAAGAAAAGAACAAAAGTTTGTTGTTGGAGCAAATTGCGCTCGAAAAACTCCGTTCTGAAGCCGAGCGCTATTATGTGGCAGACATGGCCGGTTTGGCGTTGTGGAACGACGGAAAAGTAGAAAACGAAGAGTTGTATTTTATGCATAAGTTGGCCGAAGCGATGCAGATAGATGATGCTTTTTTGGCCGAGAGCATTGAAGAAACCAACGATTTTATCACGGAGCACAAAGAAGACATTCATTATTTTAACTACACCAACCCGGTGCGTCATTTTTATGACCAAACCACCAAGGGCGTTATCTTTTTGATTAAGCGCAACAAAAAGCGCCTAACGAAAGAGATTTCCGAGAGCAAAGAACTGATGCAATTGTTGGCCAAATCGGCGAAAAAAGACCTTTCGGCTGAGGAAAAAAAGAAAGTAAAAAACCAGTTGTTAGACATTTGCAAGAGCATCCCGTCGTTGACGATTTTTTTACTCCCCGGCGGCGGCTTGTTATTGCCGTTGTTGATAAAGTTTATCCCGCAATTATTGCCCTCGGCGTTTAACGAAAACTTGGAGGAGGATTAGGGGATTAGTTTCTTAGGGTTTCTGTGTTGTATAGGTTTTGTTTTTCTTTTTCAGATAATTTTTTGAAGTCAAATTTCATCTCCATCATTTGGCTTGGGTGAGAAAAACAGTAAAAGACAATTTTTTTCTTAAATAATCCCTTTTCTATCGTCTTAAAAAACAAATTAAAACTTATTTCATCCATTTCTTTAAAATGCTTTATTGATTCATCTAATATTGCTTTTAATTTATTAGACACACTTTCAATGACTTCATCATTTAATTTATGGTCAAAAATGGTGATTTTTTCAACTAATTCGGGGTAAGAGTAAACTTGTCGGTAAATATAACCACTTTCTTTAAAATCATTAATAACTTTTTCTTTTCCATTGTCTATATCATCAGTCACTTTAATTTCAAAAATTAAACGATTTTCCATATCATGATACAGCAATCCCGAAAAAATATTGATTTCATTATGGCAATTGGTGCAGATTTTACTATTGAGTTTACCGCTTAAAACTTTATCTTTTAACTCTGGATTTACGGTAATATTTACTGTTTGATAATATTCAATTTCTTGTATTGAATTGCAATGAGGGCAATTTTCGTTAATGGTAGTGGATAAACTCATATAATTATTAAAAAGTTGTTTGATGCTTGTTGTAATTGTATAGTGGTGGTAACGGCTGAACTTTTACTTTAGGTTAAAGATAAATATTTTTCGTGAAGAAAAACGTCAAGGTAACAAAGCAATCCAGCCATTATTGCAAACCGCTGTTATGCAACATTTGTATTTAGTAATCGTGTAAATAAATAACCTAATTCTATTACCGTTAAAAATATTGAAATCATTACTATATTGAATCCTGTTCGGTTATGACTTTCGAGCTTTTTTAAATCTGCATCCTTTTCCCAAGTATCAATTTTATGATACGTAAAGCCAAGCATTCTCAACTGCTGAAGATTATAAAGTAATATTAAAATCACAGTGCAGAATGGTAAAACATTCAGCAATTTTAACTGAAAAGAATCTTTGTCAAATTGATATAAAACTAAAAATGCGGCGCTTAAAATACTGTTTAAGTTAAACAATTTATCCAGCATACTTTTTCTTAGTTCATCACCTTCTTTGATTATATTCTCTTTTAAATCTTCTTTTTCATTTAGGAATTTATCTTTTTCGCTCATGGTTCTGACAAATGTTGCATAACGTTCGGCGGCTTACACAATTTGCTGCTGCAAGCACAAACCTAACAAACCTACAATATTTCTTTTAAAAACTATAAGCTGGAGGTAGAACGCACAAAACCTGCAATTGTGGCAAAGACGTGTTATATGCAGTTTTTATTTTTCAATTGCTTTAGTTTTCATGTTGTCTAAAAATAATTCCATATGACCTAAAATTGAAGCACTATATGGTGACTTTATTCCTTTAATAATCTCTAATGAAGGTATTTTTAAATCAATTTTATTTAACTCTTCCTCACTGAATAAAAACAAATCACCTCCAGAGGTATAATCAAGTAATTGCTTAGATATTGTTTCGGTTATTTCAAATAAGCCAACAAGATGTTTACAATAACCTTCATCTTTATTTTCCTTTACTGGTAAAACTATATTGTATAATTCATCTTTACCAAATAGGCCATTTTTTTCAATGTGTGTAGAACTATATTTAATACCGTCAATTTCCCCAGTATTTCTGACCCATTGTAAAAGTAATTGTGGAATTATATATTCAGGTTTAAATGTATCATTAGGATTATTTACTTTGATTGAGCAAGCAGCAATTAAAGGCCAAGTCATTAAATATTTGTAAGCAGTTTTGTTAAGATTATCCTTTCCCCAATCACTTGTTGTTAGATCAAGAAAATTTATCTTCTTTTTAGAAACTAATCGAACTGCTTGAAAATCATTCAGACTAGGTCTATTTAATTCTTCCCATGCAACATATAAAGTTTTTGCTAAATATAAAGATGGAAATCCAGGAATACTATATCTCTGAGTTGAAACCTTACCTCTTTGGTCAAATGGTATATGAAACATTTCATATGAATTCATTGCAAAATTTTCTTCTTTCTTTCTTATTCTATAGAAATTTTCTTTTAATTCAAATGCACTAACATTTAGTATTTTTTTATACTTTCCTGTTCTAAAGCTAATTGTATCTTCAAACTTTTTATAAGCATTTGCAGGTTGTCCATCAAAGTATAACTCAATTGTTTGTATAATTCCTCTTGTGAACTCTTCCTGAATTTTGACTATGTTAGTAAAGTTTATCTTATTTGTTAGTCCTTCGATTTCTATAACTTTTGGATTGACACTTTTTAATAAATCAATATATTTATTAAAGAGTTCATCTAAAAAACTTCTATAACTTTTTCCTTTAGGTATAGCTTTTGGTAATAATAGATGCTTATCATTGTATATATCTTGCAATTTCATTTTTAAAATATTGTTTAACGGCCAGTTTCTTTTATCAGTGGTGACACCAGTGGAACGTATTTTTTCAGTTAAATATAAAAAATTTTGCGTCAAGCGTAAACTCCAATCTGCAAATTAATCAAGGAGACAATACATACCGTTGTTTTAGCTAGTTTTTTTATATTGAATAATTACTGTCGTAATTTGTCAACTATCCCAGGCATGGATGGGCTACTATCCTCTTTTAGCAAACCAGAATCAGCTCTGCTAAAAAGAGACTGTAAAATCAAATTTTTATCATCATTCCCTACTGCCCCCTCTTTTATCAATGATAAATAATACATGGTTAACTTTTCTCTTTCTTGTGCATCTCTCGCTAAGTGGAAGCTCGAGAACATTGCTTTTCGCAAGGATTGAACACCAAAAAATATTAGAGAGATAAATGTAACAAAAATAATTGACCAACGAATTGCTGATGCTTTGTCCCCATTAAAAAAACTTGCTAACATACCTTCTGGAGTTTTCCAAAGAAGGAAGTATAAAGAAACTCCTCCCAGTAGTATTAAAGCAAACAATGCTCTCATAAACATATGTCCTTCATTCAATAATTTTTCGGCTGTATCTTTCCAATGTTGTGCAGGAGCCTGTAACTGTAATAATTCTTTATAAGTTCTCTCTATATTATTTCTTTCAGTTGAAATCTCCTTTGAAAAATTCACTGCATTAGTCTGATTTATAGCAAACCACTTATCGAATTTTTCTTGATTGTCTTTTTTTAATTCATCAAATTCTGAAACATATTTTTTAATAGTACTTTCTCCTTCTTTGAATAGGTGTTTAAAATCTTTATCAGAATCAGATACATATTTCTCTACTCTATTTTTTAAAGAATTGAATGACTCTTTATTATGGGCTGTTGCATTAAGAGATTGACTTTCGTTACTTCTGTAAATTGCAGCCATAATCACCCCTTGAACATAATCTATGTTTGAAAAAGAAGCGTAATTAACTTGGCCTAGTAAGAATTTATAAGCTGCAGAAAAAGAGGCAGAAGACTCTTTAAATAATGAAATAAGGAATAATGCTTCAGGAGAATCACCCGGTAATATCCTTGAATTACCCCTTGAAATAGCTGAATTTAAATCATATATGTAATCTTCTGACCTTTGACCACTTTTTACTCCTTCAACTAGCTGTTCAATTCTTTCTTTAAGAGTTGCAAAATAGTTTTTGCTCACTAATAATTCAGGGGGTAATGAATCATGAGAATCCCATTTTTTTATTTGATCTAAAACATATCTATATAAAGTTGATAACTCATAAGTGTTTTTAAAATCTGATATAGGGAATTCTAATTCGAATTGTAAATTTTTTATGTCTGAAGCAGCTTTAGATTTGACGAATCTATTTAATTCATTAATATTCATTTCCTGTATTTTAGAAAGTTAATTTTGAAAAAACCTTGAAAGAATTTGCCATAGCTTATTAACATCCACAATCCAACACTGCCAATATACAAAAAACAACCATACCACCCTATTTTTTATTCACTTTTTAGGGCTTGCTTCCATAGATAGTAAATGCAAGGAAAATAACTGTGGGGTTAGCGGTTGTGTTGGCTTTGAGTTATTAATTTCGTGAGCGGAAGCGCGGTTATAAGCGAAAACTGGTGTTATATGCAGTTTTAATCACTGAATCCTACAATTTTTAAAGTATTATTACGCATTAAAACACATATAATTATGTCTTCACGATGATCACCTTCGCCAACTATAATACCGACTTTGATATAATTAAGCGGAATGTATGTGTCTAAAATTTCATTTTTGAAATCTAAAATTTGTATTTCATATTTTGGAATTTCACGTTTTTCCTTATCTTCTATAATCTGTTCATATACCTTTTTTAAGTCGTCGGTAGTGTTAAGAATTCTATTTCGATCGAACGCAAATGGTACATCAGAAATTTGCATCAATTGATTAACGTTTTCAGCTTTGAAAAGTTCATCAATCCAAATTTTCACGATTTCATAAGTTTCTTTTTTTTGTTCTTCACTTAGTAATGAAACTGAATTAGTTGATTGTGAAAAAGAGACAAATGGGAATAAAATAAATAGTAGAAGTAAACTTTTCATAAATTTTGTAGTTTTAAAATTGCATATATCGCGGTCCTCGACTTAAACCAGTTGATGCTGCAAGCGCGAACAAAACAAACTTACAAAATTTCTTTTGAAAACTAAAAACTGTCTACCGAGAGGCAGTTAGCAAACGAAAGCCCAGGAATTAGTGTAAACCGTTGTTACCAGCAGTAGACTTTTCTTCTTAAACTTTGTTTATCCACTTTTCGGAAACATATCTCAAAACCGAAAATAATAATCCTAAAAGTAACATTATTAAAAAAAAACCAAAACTAAAATTCACATCGATTGCTTTCCCATTAAGAGCGTTTATTCCAAAATATGTTAGAGTAAAAAACACACTAAAAATTATACTGTTAATTATGTTTAACACAGATTTATTCCAATTTCTTCTCAGAATCCAATTTCCAAAAATTAATTGATATAAGCTTGAAATTAATATAATAAAAAAAGCAAATATTAAATATACAGAAGTGCTTAACTCATATCTTTCACACGTTTCTAATTCTGTCTCGTTTGACACCAACTTTTCAGTAATAAAAAAGTATGAGATAAAAAGTAACGATCCAATTGTGATTGGTAAAATAGTTTCTAAAATAATTTTGGAAATTTTCATTTTACGATGGATGTTTTTCTATTGCTGGTAACGTGTTACTATACGTAATACATTCATCGCCCCTAAAATACAAAAAACAACCATACCCCCCTATTTTTTTAATTTACTTTTTAGGGCTTGCTTCCATAGATAGGTAAATGCAAGGAAAATAACTGTGGGGTTAGCGGTTGTGTTGGCTTTGAGCTATTAATTTCGAAAGCGGAAGTGCGGTGATAACGTGAAACCTGTGTTAGCACCTGTGTTTAATTTTTTTTTCGCGCTATTTGATCTTTCTTAATTTGTTCTGTAATTTCTAATATTCTTTCCATTTCGGGCTGTGAATAACTGTATCGAAATTTATTTGTTTCATACTCAAACTGAAAGATTTTTTCTTTGCTGTTAGCAAAGTAATATTTAAGCACATCTTCATTTTCATAATAACTAATAAGCATTTTGTTTTTTTCAAACCAATCTTTCCACAGTATTATGTCATTTTTTTCCGGTTTAAAATAGACTATGTGTCCAACGATTGAATATTCTTTCGGAATTATTTGAGACAATTCGACAATTTCATTAACAACAGAAAAGTCTGCGCTTCTTTTTCTTTCAAATTTATTAAATTGTTTCTCTATGAAATTAATTTTATCAAGTATTTCTTTTGCTGCTGGATTTAAACCCTGAGCATAACAACAATTTTCAGTAAGGCTGAAAGAAATAAGTATAAAAAAATTAATATAAATATATTTCATTGTCGTGTAACACAAAATTTTGTTTAACATTATTGCCAATGTAAGGCGGCTTCACAAGGTTGCGAACTTCGTAACCGCTTAATTTTCCACTAAGATACTATTTCTTGCGAAACGTAAACGCCAATTTTACACTTTTCTCGCCATTTGTTGAAACCGTTGTAAGCGCTAGTTATCTTTTTATTATTATTGGTTTTAGCTTATAATTTTTTGGTAAGTTTATAAAGTCCTTTTCGCTTAGAATATATTCGCCTTTAAAATCTTTGCTAAAATTTATTTTATAACTAATTTTTGAATATGTATAACCTAATTCTCCATATTTTGAATTTTCGGGCATTAAGGTTTCACTTGACGAATTAAAATCATCAAGTTCTATACTTCTTTTCATTTCTTCATTCAGCTTTACAAATTCAAAATTATCAGGTGCTAAACCTCCTAAATAAGTTGTTGTTTCTCCAAATTCATTTTGTTCGGTTTTGGCTATATTTTTAACTAATTGTTCGATAACAATGTATTTTTGCCCATTAAGTTCTGCAATTCTGACGATTACGTTTTCCTCAAGCACAATTTTAGGCAAAACATTAACCTCAATTTGGTTTGTCACATATTTTTTCCCATTGAATTCAAATTCAAATGGACCAACTTTATTTAAACCCACTTTGTTAAATACTATTACTCTTTCAAAATCATCAGATTGCATTCCATGAACAGAAGTAGAACGTGTTAATTCAATTTCGGAACCTAATTTTTCTTGTAGATTATCTTTTAAAAAGTCAATATTTATTGAAAAAACTACGCTTTCTCCTACTCTTGGTTCAGGATTGTCAATCTCTATCTTTAAATTACTCTGACAAAATGCGTTAAGATTGAAAATAAAAAATAGTATAAAAGTAAAGTTCTTCATTTTTCGGATTTTATAATTACTGCTAACGTGTGGCTGCTTCGTGTTAGTGGCGGATAATTTTACGCTAAATGTAATAAGAAATTCTGATGTTGGGATTATTTTCCAAGAAAAACCAAACGAGCCATTGCATGAAACCGCTGTTATGTAATGTGCGTTTTTTTTAGCGCTAACAAATCTCAACTTAGCGTTTTCCACTTTCCGCTTCTTTTTCTGTTACGATTTATTTCTTTTTACACCTGTCAAAAAATGCTTTCTTCTTGGCTTTCTTTGCTTCAATTCTTTCGGCTTCTTTTTTCAAAGCTTCTGGGCTTATATCTCCCAATTTATCACTTATTGTTTTGATTTGGTTTTCGATATTGTCAACTGTATGCACTGTTTTTTCCATAACTTATCTACTTTTTCAGTTCTATTATTCAATTTATTTTGTCTTCGACCGCGAGGTTTTGAGCATATCACATAACGTATTACTATTTACAATACATTGCCCCTAAAATACAAAAAATACCCACACCACCCTATTTTTTGATTCACTTTTTAGGGCTTGCTTTGTTAGTTGGGAAATGCAAGGAAAATCCTTGTGCAGGGTTTTAATCAACTAGCGCCAATAAAAAATCCCGGAAACATAGAGTATCGGTAGCGCACTCAATAGTAACCAATGTATATTATTGCTCCATGTTTTTTTGGATTCAAAAAAAATATAAAGCGTAGTGGTTGCTGAACACACAATTGACAGAAACAAAAGCCCCCAACCAATCATTTTTAAAGAAGCATAAAGTGGATTTTGACCTCTAACAAGTTCTGAATACCTTAAAATGAGAAGGCTAACAAACAAAATAAGAATATTGATTAATATAATTATCTTTAATTTTTTTGACATCGATTTATAAAAAGTTTACACTATTCAAGGCTTTTGTTGCTGGCAACGCCAGCGGAACGCTTATTATCTGTTAAAGATAAAAAAATTTGCGAAACGTATCTGTGAATTGATTACAAAATTCGCCATTTTGTGAAATGGGTGTTATAGTCGGTTGCTATTTATTTGGTAAACTTCCGTAGGCTGTTTTCAATACTTCTAAATCAATTTTAAAAGGTTCATTTTTATTTGTTTTAGGATTTTTTAGCATTCTATTTGGAAAAAGAACATTAAAGGCTGGCTTTTCTTCTGGCCAAACTTTTACTATTTCATTTTCTTTATAATCAGAAGAATTACATAAATCTAAAATCCTGATTTTTTCACCTTCTTTTGTTTCCACAATGGTCACGGATGCAAACGCAAGATTTCCGCAAAGCGCCGGCGCCGGTAAATGACATATTATTTTGACTTCAATAGCTTTTTCTAATTCAAAGTACTGCCAATTTTCGTCGGAGCCAAATGTAGTAATTTGACTTTCTTCTGCTGGAATGGTTTTACAACTATAAATTCCCAAAATAAGAAGCAAAAATAATATGATTTTTGAATAGGTCATAAACAATTGGCTAATACAGTTTTACTGCTCTTTTTCAGCGGCAACACCTTCGGAATGATTACTCTTAGTTAAAGATAAAAATTATGTCAATATGTTCATGTAAATTGATTATAAAATTTGCTATTTATAAAACTGCTGTTAGCAAACGGTTTTATGGAAGCTTTCCTCTGACTTCAGTTTGACTAAATCCAGCTTTATAAATTGCAATAGTATCTTTCACTTGTTTATCAAAAAAGGCTATTATGTTATCTGGATACTTCTCAGAATACTTTAATCTATAAAAATTTCCAATATTTTTTGAAAAACCTTTTTCGGCTCTTCCTCCATTTCCTCTGTACTTTTTTCCCTTAACATAATAAATGAAATAATTACATTCTCCTTTAGCCCATTTTTCATATGACACATACTTTCCTATTGAAAATTTCCCATGATTTTCAGTATCATATTTTACTAAATATCCTTTTATTATTGAGATTGTACAGAAAATTATAATTGCAGATAACAATAATTTGAAATAAAATTTATTCACTTTAAAATCAATTTTTTATGCTTATTAAAACGTTTACTAACGTGTCGGAACTTAAAGAATTGGCAAGCGCGTGACTGCGTATATTCTACTAAAGTAGAAAATAAATGCGAAAAATGTACGTCGACAGACTATATTTTTCGGAAACTCGTTAAACCGTTGTTAGCGGTTGTATCATTAAGTTGCCATTTTTCGATACTGTATTTTTCAATAATTTTAGAAATATCTTTTCCGGAAAGGTTTAAGCCAATTACCGTTTTTTTTGTACTATTCTTTAAGTTGGCTTCAATTCCATACGGATGATTGCTAATTTCCAATTCTTGAGTTTTAACAAGTTTATTTTTCTCCCAGCGATAATCACTTAAAGTCATTTCAGTAAAAACACAACAAGCTTGAAAACCCTGAATAATTTTTGCATTATTTAGAATAGTGGGATTTCCAATGGTTTCAAATTCAGGAATATATGTAAAGGAGTTCTGTTCAGTTAGCCACAAGTGAAATGTCATTATTGTAGTTCCGTTTGAAACTTCATTTTTAATACCAATATCTTTTATTCCATCAAAATTATAGTCTTCTATGTAGGCTTCAAGTCCATTCATTCTTGAAAAATTGGCGTTTTTTTGTTGATAAATTTTCTTCCAATTGTTACTCTTTAGTTCGTAAACAGTAAAATTTGTAATTGTATCAAAGCTAATTACAATTGCATTTTTAATATTTGGGTTTAAGAAATTTCCAATTTTGATGTATCCATATTCTGAATCTTCTTCAAAACTATTTGATCCCTTTTCTTTGGTTAATTTGTTGATGAAGTATGTATCTATTTTAGATTGTTTTTCATCCCTTTGACATCCATAGAACACAAAGATTATAGTAAGAATTACTATTTGACGTTTTTTAAACATGATTTTATTCAGAAGCGATTTTACGTTTCTATCGCACTTTTTTTGGTTGCTAAATTTACCATTTTATTTCTCGCATTTTTAGAATTACTACTGTTGCACTTTGCTCAAATGATGAATGAAGCACTTTAGTCGCCATAAGATCAAACCGATGTTATAGGGCGTTTTTCTTTCTGTCACGCTATTGTTATGTTCCATTGTCTGCATATAAAATATTTTTTGGCAAAAGGTCGTTCTGTAAATATTTAATTTCCGCTTTTGTCCAAAAGTTAATGTTCATAAGTCCCATTGTTCCGTTGTCAAACCAGTTGCCTTCTCTGTCTTGAATTTGCAGTGTCCACTTATAAACTTTGCCATTTTTTGAAAATTCCTTAAGTCTTGCAACTCCTGTCAAGCCGATAAGAAGTTGATTTAGCATTTCGTCAGTTTCTTCTTCTGTGTTGTCAAAATGCCAATGAAATGTTCCGAAATGAAGTGTGTTTTCACGTTGGTTAGTCTGTAATAATATGTCAAAGCCTTTGTCATCACGGCAAAATATCTCAAGTTCGCTGTCATTTTTCTTGTCGAACTTAATGTCAGGATACTTGATTAGTTTTTCAATTACAAAATCGATAATATTTTGTTTTGTCATTGCTTACGGTGTCGTCTTTTAAAATGCCCTATAACTGCGTACTTTCTGCTAAGATAAAATATTTAGTGAAGAAAAAGTTCAATCCAAGAAAAACCATCCATTGTGCAAAACCGATGTTAACAGCAGTTTTAATAAAAATCGTAAGGAAATCTAAGCATTTGTCGCAACTCCATTTGTGAATGAATGCCAATTTCTATAATTTTCCCATTCTTATCAATATAACCGTATTGTTTACATTTCAGAGTTGGATGAATGCATTCTTCTCTCTCATGATTTTCTGGTAAATAGTTACAATTTTTACCAAATACAGCATAGTTTCCATAAAAAGGTGAAACTTCTTCAAATTGTGGTTTAATTACTATTTTTCCGTTTTCATTTGCAAAGCCAATCTTATTATTCTCATCAATTATTCGTATCATTCCATATTCTAATTTGTCAGGACCGGGTTTATTGTACCCGCCGCAGTATACTTCAAACAAGGGTTGTTCATTTAAATCAATTGCCCAAAATCCGTAATTTTTCTTGACATCAGCAGTAATAACAATAAAATTTTTAATGGTATCATCAAATGTTATCATGTATTTCTTCTGATTAAATTTCTGAATTATTTCTTTATCAGAGTTAAGAATAGCGTAGTATTTAGAATTATTGATAACTGTATCTTTTACTAAATAAAAGTCACTGCTATTCGTTTTCTTTTCTGAACAAGAATAGAAAACGAATAAAAGAAATATGATAGATAAAACTCTCATTTATTATTAAGATTTGGTTTGGTATTCTTATTAACGTGCGGTGGCTTCTTGATCGTATTTCGTGCGAAAGAAATTTATCAATCTTGCAAAATTCTCGCAATTTCTGCAAACCGCTACACTGTTCATTGTTATTTTGACCCTAACAATTCTGCTCTTTGTTGTATTGTCGCTTTTTTTAACAAAACAAATGTTTTAGGAAATCTGTTCGCTAACCTTTTAAACAAACGAGAAGCTTTTTTTTTAAGCGCAATAACTTTTTGGGCTTTTTTGCGGCCAAGTCTTTCAAAAAGACACTTTTCGTATACTTCCTCAGATCCATTCGTTGAGCAGACAAAAGGAGTATTATTTAAATAATTTTCGTTTGCCTTATAATTTTTGTGGAATAATTTTGTCTTACTAATCGCTGAAAAATCTGATTTGAGTTGCTCGAATTCAATTTCTGAAAGTGAAACTCTTGTCGTATCGCTAATTTGTGCATTAGTCTTAAAAAGTATCAAAAAGACAAAGGCCAAAGTAAATAGTTTCTTCATATGAAGTTATTAAACGAAAAATTCAATTTTAAATTACTTTAAATGCTTGAGTCTGCGAAAGTAATAGCCATAACTCGTTTCAGTGGCAACACCTTGGAAACATTTAATAATAATTAAAGATAAACTATTTTGCGGGAAGCGCAAAAGTCAATTTAACCTGATTACTCACTCGACTTTATTCTGCTTTGTTTAAGGTCCAAATAAGTGCTTTTTCTTTTGTTGCTCTAAAAATTGTGGCATGTTTTTCTTTTGGTTCATCAGAAAATTTCCAAACTATATTTCCCTTATTTTCACTTTTGAAAATGTTTGCCAAGTCTTTTGTGAATGGCGAAATGTCTTCTGTATTTGAACCTGCAAACCAGATTCGTTTAGTGGTTGCCGGAAATTTTGCTAAATGTTCTTTTGCCGTTCGTACCAAATAATGATTATTCCACCATAATGAAGGATCAAAAGCAATGTAATTGTCAAACATTTCGGGAGTTAAGAAAAATGTTTCTACTACAAAGAGCCCTGAGGCCGATTCACCAATGATACTTTTTTCAGACGTAGTTCTATAGCGTTTATTGATTTCAGGAAAAAGTTCGTCTTTAATAAATGCTCTAAATTTTGCAGAGCCTCCCACTACGGGCGCAATTTCTTTATCTGTTGCGACTTCGGTATAACCTGTCAAATCTCTTCTTCGTTGGGTGTTTTCTATTCCCACAAGGAGTAACGGTTTTATTTTATTTTCTGCTATCAGTTTGGCCAATGTATTTGCAATGTGAGGGAAATCTTCTTTTATCCCACCATCGGCCATATACATTACCGGTAATGAGTCGGTGCCATTTTTGTAATTTGGAGGTGTCCAAACGTTAATTATTCGTTCCTCACCAACATGCTTGGAATGAATTTTAAAGGTTTCGTGCTCCGGAATAGGGTCGTTAGGTTGTGATGCGTTTGAACAACTCATCAATGCGACGCATAAAAAAAACAGGTTGCAATAAATAAATTTCATATTTCTCTTATCTCATTTGTGCCTATCGGCTTTTGGTTCTATAGGGGCTTACCTATTATTTATGCTTTCAATAATAGCGTTTAAGTCGTCTATTCGGTTTTTTGTTCGTTCTGTTAAGCAAGTCGAATAAATTAGCGGCTGTATACTTCCACCTTCATATTGCTTTATTTCAAAGGCACAATGCGAATCACGAAATTTAATCCAATCTTTCTGAGCTTTAATCAACAGTTTCTTTTCATTTTCATCCAAAAGTTTTAAAACGTCTTTGTAAACCCGGTTTAGTTCCGCATCGGCAGATTGAAAATCTTTTGCAGCGGTTTGATTCATCTCAGCTTGCGTTTGAGCAACCAAATTTTGATTACAGAAAAAAAGGATAAACAGAAAACTAAGTCTTATAATTTTTTTCATAGTGTTGTTGTTAAGGTTAGTATTTTTAAACTTGTTTATAATGCATTGGGGGGTAGCTTTAAGTAAAAGCTTCGCTTGCCTAAATTTAGGCTTGGTTAAAGATAATCTATTTTGCGGGAAGCACAAAAGTCAATTTAAAAATTAATAAGCGCTTGTATGAAGCCGTTCCCTCGTATTATTAGCCTTTGGTAAGATTTTGCGCTTCTATTTGTTTTAGCATTTCCTTTAACATGGTTGGCACAATTAACCGGTGAAATGGTTTTACCGGCAAAAAATAAAGTCTTCCAAACCAATTGTTATAATTTACGGTGGTTGTAATGGTTAGGTTTTTATGGGCAAAGGTTTGGTTTTCACTGTCGATAAATAAGGAAACTCTAAAATTTAAATGGGTATCATCTTCGCCCAAAATTAGTTCGCTATCGGTTTTCTCGAACACTTTAAAAAGTCCTAATTGCTCCCCGACTTCGCCTTTGAAATTGGCAACCTTTTTTTGCCTGTCATCCATCTTAACCGAAGTTTTTAATCCAAAGATTGCCACCAATTTATTCCTTAATGCAAATAGGTAGTCAATCCATTTTGGCCCACTTGAAAAAAAGAGTTTTCCAATTTCTGTCACCCCTATAGTTTGAAATTTGTCATAAAATGTCCCCTGAAAACTATCGCTGTAATCATAGGGCTTGGCGCCGGTTTTTAAAAGTGATTTTGTTGGAATCTCAGTCTTGTGGATTGCCATTAGATTTTAGTTTTGCTTCGGCTTAATTTTTCAAGGTTATCATTTAACCGTTTTAACTCCTTTCGAATAGCATCCGAGTCTTCGCTTTTTTTCAGACTGTCAATTGCCGTATTGATTTTCATTACAATAGAATCATTACCAAAAACCGCCTTTTGCTGTTGTAAATCGATGATGTTTTTTTCGGTAAGATAATCTTTCTCCTTACCCATATAAACAGTGATTATTTTGCTGCCGATTATACCTTCATTTTGAATTTCAAACTTGGAATCAATCGGGAAATTTAGAGTTGATTCTACTGAAGCAGTAAGCCGAACTTCATGAGCCGAAGTAAGTTTAATACTTTCAATTTTTCCGATTTCAATTCCCTTTACTTTGAGCTTGGTTCCATTAGAAATACCATCGGCATTTTCAGTTCGAAGGGTAATGGTTTTTGTTTTTGAACATGAAAAAGTTATCAAAATAAAAAGGAACAGTACTTTTTTCATTGGTTATAAAATGATTGTAATTTGTACAACGTGTGCTCGCAAATCATAGCGTAGTTGATCCTCCTATATCAAACTTACATTAAACATTCAATTTAAACACATCATCTAAGTCTTTGTTGCAACTGAAATTCACATTTAAGTCGGTTACATAACCCGAATTCAATCCGTAAACCCAACCGTGTATATTTAAATCTTGTCCTTTTTTCCAGGCATTCTGAACTATCGATGTTTTGGCAAGGTCGTAAACTTGTTCAATCACATTCAGTTCTACCAATCGATTAAAGCGTTTTTCCTCATCGCTAATACCTAATAGTTCATCCTGATGAATACGATAAAGGTCTTTTATATGGCGAATCCAGTTATCAATAATTCCTATAGAGTTGTTTTCCATAGCCGCTTTTACCCCGCCACAGCCATAATGTCCGCACACAATAACATGCTTTACTTTTAGCGCATTAACGGCATAATCCAAAACGCTGAGCATATTCATATCGGTGTGAATAACCAAATTGGCAATATTTCGATGGACAAAAACATCGCCGGGCTTCCCTCCTACAATTTCATTCGCCGGAACCCGACTATCCGAGCAACCAATCCAAAGGAGTTGCGGGTTTTGTCCTTTTGCTAAATCATTAAAAAAATTAGGATCCAATTGAAGCTGATCTTCAACCCATTTTTTATTGTTTTCAAGCAATTGTTTATAAAAATCACTCATGGTGTAACTTGTTGTTTTCATTTCAAATATAAGTAATAGTGAATAGATATTAGAGTGATAACTTGTTTAATTCAAGAAATGGTGTGATTTCATCTTTGATGAAGGTAACATCATCATAAAATACAACTTTCCCCGTATCGATGTTATGCATACCTCCTACTATCCCAATTTCGCCGTTTTCGAGCATTTGTTCTAAAACATAACTACGCTGAATGATACTTTTAACGCTTCGTTTAACATTGATTTCGGCTACATTTTCAACAAACTGTGAGTTGGTAGAATTACGTTCGCCTTCGATTTTTTTTTCCTGATAAACAGCAGGTTGAAGTTTGGAAAGTAATTCGGTTAAATTACCCATCTCCACATGGTCGCAAGCGCCTTTAACCGCCCCACACTTACTATGACCTAATACTACAATCAGTTTGGAACCTGCCACCTTACAAGCAAACTCCATACTGCCTAAAATATCTGTATTGACAATATTTCCGGCTATACGCACGGAAAAAATATCTCCCAAACCCTGATCAAAAATAAGCTCAGCCGAAGTTCTGCTGTCTATACAACTCAGTATTGTGGCAAACGGCCATTGACCGTCTCGGGTATCGTTTACCTGTTCCAACAAATTTCGATGGGCTTTAAGGTTATTGATAAATCGATTGTTCCCTTCTTTTAAAAGTTCCAATGCTTTTCTGGGGGTAATCGAAGATTGTAATTCTTTATTTAGTGTTTTCATCTGAATGCTTATTTATGTTCCACAAACACGTGTTTTTCTTCTTCACCTGTGTTGGTTAATTCGTATGCTTTTTTAAATCCGATTAATTTAACGGTGATGTTTTCCTCTTTGGCGCGAATTTTTTTAAACTCTTTGATTAAATCCAATACATCATGAGCGATGTATACTGTATCTGAAGCATTAATCACCACCGAAGAATTTTCCGGTATTGAAGCCAAAGTCGATTTTATAGCGGCTTTGTTTAAAAACGAAACTTCCTGCGCTAAATCGATATGGATGATATCGCCGTTTTTGTATTCTTCTTTACGGAATTTGTAAGCGCGCTGCATATTGCCTTTCAAAATAAAGACGATACTAACTGCCATGCCTAATGCAACTCCTTTTAACAAATCGGTAAAAACAACACCTACCAAAGTAACAATAAACGGAAAAAATTGGTATTTCCCTTTTTCATAAAAATGAAGCACTGTTTTTGGATTCGCTAATTTATAACCAACAAGCAACAAAACGGCAGCCAAAGTGGCCAATGGAATTTTATTGAGTAGTTGAGGTATCGTCACCACGCAGAGTAACAGCAATATACCATGTATAATGGTCGACATTTTTGATTTTGCACCGGCAGAATTGTTGGCCGTAGTACGCACCACAACCGAAGTCATCGGCAAACCACCCAACAAGGCACTGAAAATATTGCCCACACCCTGCGCTTTTAATTCAACATTGGTATCGGTGTAGCGCTTTTGAGCATCCATTCTGTCTGAAGCTTCAATGCACAATAATGTTTCGATAGAGGCTACCACAGCAATCGTAAGCGCAACAATCCAAACCTGAGTGTTTCCTATTGCCGCAAAATCGGGCAACACTATAATATGCGTAAAATCATCCCATGTATTCGGAACCGGTAAGTTTACCAAATGCTTCGCTTCAACCGCTAAAAAACTTCCTTTAGCCGTAAGCAATTCATTTACAATAACACTAACAACCACAGCAACCAAAGCCGGTGGCACAACTTTGATTTTGCGAAGTGGTTTTAGCTTTGGCCAAATAATTAAAATGGCTAACGAGAGGATTGCAATAAAAAAAGAACCGGCTAATGTATTTTGCGGAATCTCGATAATCTCACTAATGGTATTTTTTCCATCGGTTTGAAAAAAGGACAAATCTCCAAAATAGTCTTTATCCAAGCCAAAAACATGTGGAATTTGTTTCAAAATGATAATAATACCGATACCGGCTAACATGCCTTCAATAACATTGTTGGGAAAATAGTTAGAAATTGTTCCAGCTTTTACAAAGCCCAAAACCAGTTGAAAAATTCCGGCTAAAAAAACGGCTGCCAAAAAGGCTTCAAACGAGCCCAACTGTGTTATAGCCGCTAACACTATAGCCGTTAGTCCGGCAGCCGGACCCGAAACACTGAGGTGGGATTGGCTCAACCACCCTACGATGATTCCGCCGATGATTCCGGATATAATTCCTGAGAAAAGGGGCGCCCCGCTTGCTAATGCAATGCCGAGACATAGTGGCAATGCCACAAGAAAAACCACTAAACCGGATGCAAAATCCGACTTAAGGTTTGCCAAAAGATTTATTTTTTTTGTCATACCGTATGAAATAATTTAAATACTAAATGCTGTAAAAAGTAGCTAAATTATTTCAGGAGGTGGTGCAAAAATGTCTTTGAATTCGTTATCGTGTCTTAGCCGGTTTTCGGTACTAATGGGAGTTGATTTTGATACCGCTGCAATAAAAAAATAGTCTGTAACAGGATTGAAATCGGCTTTAATCTCCTTGCAGTCTTTATTTATTTCTTCTTCGGCAAAACTATAAAACGTACTTACATCTGAAGATTTCTCTATCAATGTAACCACAGTTGGTGTAGCCAAAAAAGCAAAAAATAGTGTCAGAAATAGAATTGATACCGCTTTCATAAGACAAAAATAGCTTTTCGGTTAGTTCCGAAAAGCTATTAGGTAAAATTTAACATTTTAATTAATCCAACCATGCCTTCATCATCCAAACTGTTTTTTCCTGTTCGGTGATAAAATCGCTCATCATAGATGATGTCCCTTCGTCTTCTACATCGGAAGCTTTTTTGAGAATCACACGCTCTATTTTAAGCAAATGAGAAAGCGACTCTAAAATAAGTGAAATGGCCTCTTCGTCATTCTTAATGTTTTTGCCTACAGTGAGTTTGTTGTATTTGATATAGTCTTCAAACGTATGAAGTGGTGTTCCGTCTAATGTTAAAACACGCTCCGCAATTAAATCAATTTTTAACTGACTGTCGTTGTACAATTCTTCAAATTTTACATGTAAGTCAAAAAATCGTTTGCCGCGAATATTCCAATGCAATCCTCTTAGATTTTGATAATATATCTGAAAATTAGCCAATAAAATATTTAATTCGGCTGCTATGATTTCGGCCTCTTTAACAGGAAGTCCGATACTGTTGTTTTTCATGATTTCTAATTTTATACTACAAATTTCTCAAAACAAATCGGTTTATTATTATAAATTATATTGATAGTTTTTATATTTGCATCAAATTTTATTATCAAATGACCATTACCCAACTCCAATATGTTTTGGCTGTAGCCGAACATAAAAATTTTACCTTGGCTGCCGAAAAGTGCTTTGTGACACAACCTACATTGAGTATGCAAATTCAAAAGGTTGAAGAAGAGCTTAACATTCAGATTTTTGATCGAAGTAAGAAACCTATTCAACTTACTGATATCGGGCAAAAAATAGTGAATCAAGCTAAAAATATTGTAAACGAAGCCGATCGGATTTTAGACATTGTGCACCAGCAAAAAGGTTTCGTTGGCGGCGAATTCCGTTTGGGGATTATACCCACAGTGATGCCGACACTTTTGCCCATGTTTTTGAATAATTTTATTCGGAAATACCCAAAAGTGCGATTGATTATCGAGGAACTCAACACGGAGGAAATAATTTTTAAATTAAATAACGGTCATTTGGATGCAGCCATTGCGGCCACTCCGCTACATGAAGAAAAAATAAAAGAAATTGTGCTGTATTATGAACCTTTTGTGGCTTACATCCCCGAACATCACAACAACTTTTCCAAAAAAGAAATTGAAATAGCAGATTTAAATTTAAACGAAATTTTGTTATTACAAGACGGGCATTGCTTTCGAGACAGTGTGCTTAACCTTTGCAAAAACAATGGCAATGAAGAACACAATCACTTTCAACTGGAAAGCGGCAGTTTCGAAACCCTGATTAAATTAGCCGATGAAGGCTTAGGCACCACATTATTGCCTTATTTACACACCTTAGACTTAAAAGAAAAAGACATTGTAAAATTGAGGCATTTTACAGAGCCCAAACCGGCTCGAGAAGTAAGTTTAATTTACCCTAAAAGTGAACTTAAAATCCATATTATCGATGCTTTAAGAACAACGATAACGGGAGTCATTAAAGGTGCGATTGCGTTTCAGGATGTGCAAATCATCAGTCCCAAACAAAATGCATAAAAAAAGGAGTCAGCAGACTCCTTTTTCATTCATTTCAAAACAAAATTCACTAAGACAAACTTGTAAATCCGGTTTATTCGATGTGTAATAGTGTAACCATTTTCCCAGTTGTTCCAACTCGTGAGGAAGTAACTTTTTGATTCCTTTACGTAACTCTCTTCGAAACAAAGCCGGGTCAAAGCTCACATTTTCCAATGAAGCTTTGGTGTAGTCATAAATTAATCGGGGCATAATGTGGGGTTTAGGGATTTAAGGGGCAAGAACGTAGTGTAAAACTATTATTTCCTAAAATAGAATCAAAATTATTTATCGATAAAAAGCTATTTTAAACGATAAAATGCAATTATTTTTAATATATTACAAAATACCTTACATTATAATGATTCATTTTATATAGTATAAACAAAGAAAATGAACAATACCCTACCTAAAAATTTGAGCAAAAAAAAAGGAGCCGTTTAAGCTCCTTTTAGTTTTATGGGTTGATACTCCGTAAACATTGTCTTAATTCAGGTTTCTCCTTCGTAAAATTGAGAAGCCACTCGCGTAACTGCTCAACTTCATAGGGAAGCAAAACCTTTACAGCTTTTTCTAATTCTTTACAAAACAGTCTGGCATCAAAACTGACACGCTCCAGAACCGATTTGGTGTATTCGAAAATCACTCTCGGCATAAAGTAAGAATTGGGGTTAGACTTATTTACACAATAGTATAAGAACGTTTGCTTTACCAAAATTAGAAAAACTCTTTTACAAATGCTTATTTTTAACAGAAAATTTGAGTTTTTAACATTTTTTCGCACGTAACATTTCTCTTTTACCAGGAGCTCCCGGTAGTTTTTCTACACAGAAACCAGCCGATTTCATGGCGTTTTTGATCACAGTTCTACAAGCATACGTAACTAAAACACCATCTTTTCGCAAGGCTTTGTACATGGCTTTAAAAATCGCTTCCGACCATAATTCGGGTTGTACACGGTACCCAAAAGCATCAAAATAAACCAAATCAAAACGTTCCTCAAACGAGATAGCTTCAAAAAGCATTTTCCGCTTTGTAAGGTTAAATTGTTCTGTAAATACCTGTTTGGTTTCCCAATCGGAATGATGCATACGCTTAAAAACTGTTCCCAATTCATCGTTTTCATCGCCCAATAATTGAGGGTAATTCATTTGAAGCGCCATTTCAGGTGTTACCGGATAAGCTTCTATACCACAATAAGATATATTGCAAGAAAGACGTTGAGATTCTTTAAAAGTTATCAACGCATTGAGTCCGGTTCCAAATCCGATTTCTAAAACGGCAACCGACTTCCCCTCAAAAAGAGAAAGGCCATTTTGTATGAAAACATGTTGCGCTTCTTGTATAGCTCCATGACGGGAATGATAGGTTTCATCCCATGCTTCCAGCAAAATGGAAGTAGAACCGTCGTGCGTGGTAATAATTTTACGTTCCAACTCAGAATACGAAAATAGGGCGCTCACCCATCATCTCATTCACTTCTGCTGCCACCTGCTCTATAACTTCTTCATTGGTAAAATTCATTATCACACGATCTATGAAATCTACTATGGTGTCCATATCCGATTCTACCAAACCGCGCGTGGTAATGGCAGGTGTTCCAACACGAATTCCTGAAGTAATAAATGGCGATTTATCATCAAAAGGAACCATATTTTTATTTACTGTAATTTCGGCTTTTACCAAGGCATTTTCGGCTTCTTTACCGGTAATATTTTTATTGCGTAAATCAATCAACATCATATGATTGTCGGTTCCTCCCGAGATAATATGATACCCTCGTTTGGTAAAAGCATCTGCCATAGCTTTGGCATTTTTTTGCACCTGCATGGCATAACGGAAAAATTCATCTGATAAACATTCTCCAAAAGCCACAGCTTTAGCTGCTATAATATGCATTAACGGCCCTCCTTGATTGCCGGGGAAAACCGACATATCCAACACATGCGACATCATGCGAATTTCTCCTTTTGGAGTAGTCAAGCCCCACGGGTTTTCAAAATCTTTACCCATCATAATCATACCGCCACGTGGACCTCTGAGGGTTTTATGCGTTGTTGTGGTTACTATATGGCAATGCGGAATTGGGTCATTCATTAATCCTTTGGCAATTAAACCGGCAGGATGCGAGATATCGGCCATCAAAAGTGCTCCCACTGCATCGGCTATGGCTCTGAAACGTTTAAAATCCATATCCCTGGAGTAAGCCGAAGCACCCGCAATGATTAGTTTAGGTTGCTCACGCAAGGCAATTTCCTCAATAGCATCATAATTCAACATTCCGGTTTCTTTTTCAACACCATAAAAAACAGGACGATATAATTTACCGGAAAAATTAACCGGCGATCCGTGAGTAAGATGTCCTCCGTGTGAAAGATCAAAACCTAAAATTGTATCACCGGGTTTCAAACAAGCGGCAAAAACAGCAGTATTTGCCTGCGAACCTGAGTGCGGTTGTACGTTAACATATTCGGCACCAAACAATGCTTTTGCCCGATCGATGGCTATTTGTTCAACAATATCAACCACTTCACAACCACCATAGTAGCGTTTACCGGGATACCCTTCGGCATATTTATTAGTAAGGCATGAACCGGCTGCTTCCATCACCTGATCACTTACAAAGTTTTCAGAAGCAATAAGTTCAATACCGTGGATTTGTCTGTCCTGTTCGTCAAGAATTAAATCAAAGATTTGTTCGTCGCGCTGCATTTTTTTGAGATTTTCGTTAAAACTTCCCAAAATTACAAAATATGTTTGTCAAATAAATTCTTAATGATATATTTGGTTACATTTTTTTCAACAATAAATCAACACCATATCATGCCTCATTACGCAAATAATCCGGAGCGAAAATCTTGGCTCGAAGTAGCACCTAACAGCGATTTTCCAATTCAAAATATACCTTTCGGGGTCTTTATAACCAAAGAAGACGTTGTAACCATCGGAACCCGAATCGGCGATTACGCCATTGATATGGGAGCACTGCAGCAATTGGGCTATTTTGACGGCATCGAACTTACCGATGATATGTTCATGCAGGATACGCTAAATGACTTTATCTCGGATGGAAAAAAAACGTGGCGTTTGGTTCGAAACCGATTATCCGACATTTTCGAAATTAATAATCCCAAACTTCGAGATAACAAAAAACACCGTGAAGTCATTATTTTCAATATCAACGATGTGGAAATGCAACTTCCGGTTCAGATAGGCGATTACACCGATTTTTACAGTAGCAAAGAACATGCAACTAATGTAGGCATGATGTTTCGTGATCCTGATAATGCGCTTTTACCGAACTGGTTACACATTCCGGTTGGGTATCACGGCCGAAGTTCTACCATTGTGCCGTCGGGCATCCAAATTCATCGGCCCATGGGACAAACCTTACCAATGGGCGAAAACACTCCTGTTTTTGGCCCTTCGCGTTCCGTCGATTTTGAATTGGAAATGGCATTCATAACCACCGATGCCAACATCATGGGTGAAAACATTCCGATAAATGAAGCGGAAGATTACATTTTTGGTATGGTTTTGATGAACGATTGGAGCGCCCGCGATATACAAAAATGGGAATATGTCCCTTTAGGGCCGTTCTTGGCGAAAAATTTTGCTACTACCATCTCGCCATGGATTGTAACTATGGATGCGCTTGAAGCCTTTCGTACCAAGGGACCAAAACAAGAGCCCACGCCACTGCCCTATTTGCAACAAAAAGGAAAACATGCGTTTGATATCAACTTAGAAGTTTACCTGCAACCCGAAAATACGGAAGCCTCTTTGGTCAGCAAATCCAATTTTAAATACATGTACTGGTCAATGGCGCAACAATTAACGCACCATACCTCAAACGGATGTCGCGTAAATTCGGGCGATATGATGGGATCAGGAACCATATCCGGTCCAACACCCGACAGTTATGGCTCGATGCTCGAACTTACCTGGGGCGGAAAAAATCCTATCAAAATGAAAGACGGCAGTGAGCGAAAATTTATCAACGATAATGATACTGTTGTAATAAAAGGATATTGCAAAAACAGCTCGGTACGTATCGGTTTTGGCGAATGCTCCGGAAAATTACTACCCCCTTTTGTACGAAAATAAAAAAGCGGTCTGATTTTTGTCTTTGCCTCACAAAACTCAAAATGTATACACCATGAAAAAAATTACTTTATTGCTTACCGTTCTGATTTTATTTTCCTGTGGAGTGCGTCAAACACGGGAATCTTTAACTACCGGCGATTACGACGGTGCCATTCAGAACGCCCTGGAGGGATTACGCAACCGTAAAGACGCTAAGGGTAAACAAGATTATGTGTATTTGCTTGAAGAAGCTTTCGCTAAAGCCAAAGCACGCGACATGCAAAATATTGCCATTTGGATGAAAGATGCCAACTCGGCTAATGCAGAACGTATTTACAATACCTATGTGCAACTTCATGAACGTCAAGAACGAATTAAACCGGTTTTACCGCTAAAAATTCTGGATCAAGGTCGTGAAGCCGATTTTGCCTTCGACGACTATTCAGATCAGATAATCAACAGTAAAAATGCGTTGTCTAAATACTTGTACGATAATGCGAAGTTGCTTTTGGCTACACCCGATAAAATGAATTACAGAAAAGCCTTTGATGATTTGGAATACCTGCAAAGCTTAAACCCAAATTATAAAGATACAGCTTCACTCAAAGAAGAAGCTCGCACCAAAGGAACAGATTATGTAAGTGTGTTTACCAAAAACGAAACCAACATGGTTATTCCGGTGATGTTGGAAAAAGATTTGCTGGATTTTAGCACATTAGGACTCAATGACAAATGGACCGTGTACCATAGTAATAGGGTAAAAAACATTACGTATGATTATGGTTTGGTGGTTAATTTTCGGGAGATAAACATCAGCCCTGAACAAATCAAGGAAAAAGAATTTGTCAAAGAAAAGCAAATTAAAGACGGGACAAAGCCTCTACTCAATGCGCAAGGTCAACAAGTTAAAGATAGCTTAGGTCACGTGATTATGGTTGATAATTTTAAAACCATACGCATCAACATCTTTGAATTCCGTCAGTTTAAGTCGGCTCAGGTTACTGCCAAAGTGGATTTTATCAACTTCCGAAACAATCAGCTAATCGAAACATTCCCGCTAAGCAGTGAGTTTATATTTGAACACCTCTACGCCACTTACAACGGCGATAAAAGGGCTTGCGACGACAGCTACTTATCGTACTTTGACAAGCGCTCAATACCATTTCCGTCCAACGAACAAATGGTTTATGATACCGGTGAAGACCTTAAAGCGAAACTTAAAGATATCGTGGTTCGAAACCGATTCAGACGATAAAAACAACAACCCATGGAGTTCATTCATGGGTTATTTTTTTGTTTGGGCGCCTCCCGAAAAATCGGGACCGGGTCATCCGCTCTATTCCCCGATACCTCGGGGCGATGCCGCTCCTACCCCTGGCGCAATCCAATTGATTTTCATGTTTATCGCTTCAATGAAAAATGCCCTCGGTGAATGCGACCATCTGCCCTATAAACCACAAACCAATAATCCGTTGCCGGAACTTCGCAGGCATTATAAGTGCCATCCCAACCCAAACTCGAAGCATCAAATGAGGCCATCGCTTTCCCAAATCGGTCGTAAATCATCACCTGCAATCCGGGCTCATAGGCAGCATACGGAATCTGCCATCGCTCATGATATCCATCACCATTAGGTGTAAAAAACTTCGGATAATACAATAACCACACCTCTTTGGTACTAATGCCACAACCGTTTAAATCACGAACAAAAACCGTATACAATCCCGGCAATAATCCTTGAAACACATTACTCTCCTGAAAAACGACACCGTCTAATGAGTATTCATAAGCTCCTGTATTGGTTGTCAAAACTGTAATGCTGTTTTCATCGGCTGTCCAATCTACAATTTCAAATCCGGTAATTTCGGGCAATGAGGAAATCGTAACAGTCACCTCGGTCGTAGCACTACAAAATAAATCATTCGCGGAACCATAGGTATTGGTTGCTGTAACCGAAAGTTGCGTAATGCCTGCCTGACTTACTTCTACAGTAGGCGTAGTTGCACCATTGGACCACACATAAGTCGTTTGGGGAATATTGCCTACCGAAGCATCCAACACTACCGGTGCATTCGTGCAATTTAAATAATTCGCTTGGAGATTTAAAAACGGAGTTTGACCTACAATCAATTCAAAATCAACAATTTCATAACAACCGGGCAATGCATTAAAAATTAACCGTGCATAAATGGTTTGCGGATTAACACTGGGGTTAAATTGGGTAAGGTTTATAATCGGATTTGCTCCATTTTGCGCATCAGGCAAAGAAGTATGGTAGGTTAACGTATACTCACTCGGACTTTGGTTTCCCAATATAGTCGAACTTAATGCCGTTAAATCAAATGTTTCATTTCCGCTTATAGTCGCTTTACATTGCAATACATCCTGAGGATCTGTAATTGTTACCAGCGAAACCAAAGCCGAAACATCAACCACGCGAGTTGCCTGATTTCCACAAAAGTCTTCTACCAAAAACGTATACGTTCCCGGTGTTAAACCATAAAATATATTTGAATTTCCGTTATCAAGCGGGAACGGCAAACCGTCTTTGAGGGTTATCGAATAATGCAAAGGAGCAAAACCAACCGCATTTATAATGACACCAAAATCGCCTGTTGGGGAACAAGGCATCCGATTGGCTTCTAAAATTTCTAATGATTCGTTGAATGTGAGTAATGGCTCTAATTTTTCGATACACGTTTTTCCGGAAAAGCTACCCGCCATTATAGCCTGACCATTATTATAGGTTAAAAATGTTCGCACAATTCTGAACGTACCATTAAACGTTAAATTAAAATTTGTTGCCTGATTGATAAGCGCCAATCCGTTAGTAATATCCGGAATTGTACCTTCTGTATAAACAACATTTGTTAACGGATGCCCCCAAGTATCGGTGGTTGTATCCAATAGTTTTTGAAGAAAGTACTTTTCTTCGGTTGTGCCGTTACTATCAAAATCTAACGGAATATTAAACGAACCGCAATTTGGTGTCAAAGAAAAAGAAACCGAATTAATTGCGTAACCCGGAACATCAACAGAAATTGTATTCGTAAAACCACATTCGTCGGTTGCCGTAAAAACATAAGTTCCTTGAGGTAAATTGTCTAAAAAAACCGAGCCTATAGTCACAATTTGATTACTAATATTAAAGGGCAAAGGTTGTGTAAATGATGCCGGCGCCGATGTAATCGAAATGGACGTTATTTTGCCGTTTCCACTGTCAATCTTAACTGCCCCTGTTCCCAAACTGCAACCGGTTCGAACTTCGGAGGTTAGGCCTCTATCCGAATATGGCAAAATTTCACCATCAATAGGCGCTAAATTATTACCGCAATTGTCTATAAGTTGAATTGAATACAATCCTATGGGAATAGTATTAAGTACTAAAACGCCATTACCGTCAATCAAGGCGCTCACATCGTGAGGCAGTGGAAAAGGATATGTTGCCGGTGCGCTAACAATTACCGCATTGGTTATATCGTATCCGTTTATAGCAACTACAATATTTCCGTTGTTTGCCAAACAACCATTATTAGTTCCTTGCGCTGAAGGTATTGGAGGATTATCTAAAATGGAAAAGGTTCGTATCTGCGTTTTACCACACGCATCAGTGATACTAACCGTATATTGCCCCAGAGGTGTCGGTTGGGTATCACTACCAAACTGCGTAATCGGATTTGTATACGGTCCGGGGTAGGAAGCATTAAATAATGACGGATCAAAACCTGCAGGAAACTGTGTAAAATTAAGGGTATAAGGCGGGTAATAATTTCCGGCCGATATCTCAAAATAATTTTGGTTACAATCCAAAACAACGATAGTATTTCCCAATACAATCGGATTGTCTAATGGAAAATTTGCGGAATACGTAACTCCGCATCCATCGGTAACTGAAATATCGTAATCATAATTTTGATTAATATATTCGGTTACAGTTGCCGATACTGTTACCAATAACGGGTTACCGGAAAGAATGGTTGTAGTATGTACTTCAGGTGTTCCGCCTCCCGGTGGATGTACCGTGAAGGTGACTTGCAAAGGATATCCCAACACTGTTCCGCCAAAGGGTTCTAACACATTTGCGATGATATTAAGCGCACAGGAAACCGGTGTGGGTTCAGAAAATGTGGGCGGTGATATGGTAATTCCGGCCTGATTTTCGGTCACGGTAAATGTTTGAACTACAGCTCCTCCGCAATTGTCATATACACGTACTTTGTATACCCCAACAGGGAGGTTATTAAAGGCATTGGAGGTTTGCAAAGGAAATAACACCGGTCCGGAGAAAATTTCATAACCGGTCGCATTACCTTGTGTTACATTGACCAAAATATTACTGGTATTTGAACAAGCCTGATTCAGTGCTTGTATGGAATAAACCAATTCTTGTACCTGATTTCCGATAGTTACAGTAAGTTGTTGCGTAGTAACGCTATTTCCAACGGTTTCTCTTGCTATTATGAGGTACGTACCTGAAGACAAACCTGAAAGAAAATTACCCGTAACCGTCGCAAAGGGAGTAACTGTTTCCGGTAACTTATAGATCACATATACGAGGGTGCCGGCAGGATCCGGATTCGTAACTGAAAATGTTAGTGTACCATTACCCGGACAGGTTTCCGGAGTGGCAACCGCAGTGAATGTGAAACCATACCCGTAATTATACGAGATAGCAAATAGTAACAACACTATTAATTTCAAATACTTCATAGCGGTTTTATACGGGCAAAATCAACTAAAATACTATAACGTAAAAATAGGCACCACTATTTCTATGCTTTCCATTTATTTTTTATCAACTACCAATAAAACAATCATCTTCCATAAAATCCTACTTTTTAAGCAAAAAAAAAGCTATCCGAAGATAGCTTGATTTTATTGTAGCGTTGAATTAAGCTTTTTTAGAAGCGCAACATCCGCCTTTTTTCTCACCTGCACCACAAGATTTTTTTTCTTCAGCAGAGCAAGATGCTTTTTTTTCAGTTTTAGCTTTCGCTTTTTTTGCTTTTTTAGGCTCTTGCGCGTACCCATTCAAAGAAAAGAACAAAGCGGCCACAGCCAATAGAGAAACAACTTTTTTCATTTTTTGTATTATTAAAATTAATTTTCACTTTAAGGCAGAAATTCTGCTTATTTGTCAAATATACATTATTTTTTTTTACCTACTATTTAATTAACTTTTTTGTAACTCAAAACGGCGAGTCCGTTGATTGAAAAAGCATACAAGGCTATAATCATCAGGTTAAAACGTACTTCATAAAATCCGGAACCTTTGAGTAAAACCATTCGAATGACTTCAACAAAATAGCGCACCGGATTAACAAGGGTTATTTTTTGAGCCCAGCCCGGCATACTCTCAATCGGCGTAAACAACCCACTCATTAAAATAAATACAACCATCAAAAACCAAGCAATGAACATAGATTGTTGTTGGGTATCGGTAAAATTGGAAATAAACAAACCAATACCTAAGGTAACTAATAAATAGAGACCGGTAAACACGTAAATAATCACTAAATTCCCTAACATGGGAACAGCAAATACGAATTTAGCGATTAACAAACCTACTGTTAAAACCACCAAACCCAAAATCCAAAATGGAAATAGTTTGCCTACAATGAACTGGTATTTGCGAACGGGTGTCACGTTAATTTGTTCCAAAGTACCCAACTCCTTTTCGCGTACTATGTTCATCCCCGACAAAAAGAGCGTGAGCATGGTTACTAACAAAACCAATATTCCGGGAACCATATACGTTTTGTAATTTAGGTTACCATTATACCAAAAAGCAGGTATTGTTTCTATTGCCTTAGGCGAAAAATCGGCTGTATTGGTTTGCATTTGTGAGCGTATATTTTTGTTATACCCTGCCAAAACTTGGCCTACATACACATTTTGAATGCCGGCAGCCGCCCCGTCAATAGCATTAACAGTAACAAAAACAGAAGCCGTATTTTGAGTTGTTAAGTCTTTTTCAAATTGTGGCGGAAATTCCAGAATGACATCTGTTTTTCCGGCTTCCATTGCCTGATTTGCTTCTTCATCTGAGTTGTAAAATCCGGACGTTTGAAATGTAGGTGTTGCTTCAAATTTTTGAATTATTGACCGTGAAGTAACCGAGTGGTTTTTGTCGGTAAAACCGATACGAATGTTTTTAATTTCGAATGAAGCCGCATTCGACAGCACCAATAATTGAATAAAAGGCATCACAAACAAAAGCGGCAACATTCCTTTATTGCGGAAAATCTGGCGAAATTCTTTCTGAATAATAAATACAATGGTCTTCATAACTATTCGAGACGGATTTTATATTTTCGGATACTCATCAACATAAAAAACAAGGTCATTCCGATTAAAACCAATGTTTCTTTCCAAATGTATCGCAATCCGACTCCTTTCAGCAAAATGCTTTTACTAATGATGATAAACCACTTAGCCGGGACAATATTACTTACCACCTGAAGCGGGAGTGGCATACTGGAAATTGGAAATATAAATCCCGACAAAATAATAACCGGCAACATTAGTCCCATTAACGACATCATCATTGCAGTTTGTTGAGAATTGGCTATTGTAGAGATTAATATGCCCAGCGAAAGTGCGGAAAGAATAAATAAAACACTTTCACAAGCCAAAAGAAAAACACTTCCGTTGATGGGCATATGAAACACAAAATACCCCAAAAACAGAATTATAATCGCATTTATAACCGACAGAAAAATATAAGGAACTACTTTTCCAACGATTACCATAAACGGATTCATTGGGGAGACCAAAAGAATTTCCATAGTGCCTAATTCCTTTTCACGCGTGATGGAAATGGAAGTCATCATTGCGGAAACCAACATCAAAATAACCGTCATCACACCCGGAACAAAAGTATAAACACTTTTAAGTTCCGGATTATACCGAAGCTGTGTTTCGACCACTACTCCCCTATTGTTTTTGCCATAGCGACGCTGTATATCGCCTTGCAAAATAGCATTGATATAGGATGTAATTGTGTTGGCTGTATTGGGTTCGGTAGCATCGGTTATAATTTGTACGCTGCCCACTCCTTTGCGTTGTAGTTTAGCTGAAAAATCTGATTCAAAAATCAACACAGCTTTAACACTCCCCGATTTAAAAATGGCTTCTATCTCACTATCATTATTAAGTTTTTCTTTCAAAATAAAATAGGGAGAGGCTTCAATACTATTGGTGATACGCTGTGTATCAGAATCATTTGATTTATCCAAAACGGCGACCGCTACATTATTAATTTCGTTGGTAATGGCAAATCCAAAGAGTAAAATTTGAACCAATGGCATTCCAAATAATATAACCATTGTTCTTCTGTCACGAAGAATATGATAAAACTCTTTTATAACAAACCCTTTAAATCGTTTCATATTATTCACTATTACGAGCCAACTTCAAAAAAACATCATTCATGTGGACTACATTGAATTTTGCCTTCAATTCTTTAGGGGAACCTAAAGCAGCTATTTCACCATCGACCATTATGGAAACTCTGTCACAATACTCGGCTTCGTCCATGTAATGCGTAGTCACAAAAATAGTGGTGCCTTCATTCGCTTTAGCATAGATAAGCTCCCAAAACTGCCTGCGTGTTATGGGATCAACGCCTCCGGTTGGCTCATCTAAAAACACAATTTTGGGCTCATGAAGCAATGCTACCGAAAAGGATAATTTTTGCTTCCAACCCAAAGGCAACGAGCCGACCAGATTATTGGCCACAGATTCCATATCCAATTCTTTTAAAAGCAAATTGGTTTTTAATTTAATTTGTGCTCTGCTTAATCCATAAATACCTCCAAAAAAAAGAATATTTTCCCGTAGCGTTAAGTCGTCATATAATGAGAATTTCTGACTCATATAGCCGATACTTTTTTTAACGCGTTCCGGCTCAGAAATTACGTCGTAACCGGCCACTATTGCCTTTCCTGATGTGGGTTTGGAGATACCAATTAACATTTTCATGGCCGTAGTTTTTCCGGCTCCGTTAGCTCCCAAGAACCCGAAAATTTCGCCTTTGGATACGTCAAAACTGATACTCTTGACTGCTGTGAAACTGCCAAAAACCTTTGTTAATTCGGATACCTCAATACTTTTTTCCATTAATTTTCGTGAGCTAAATCCATAAATACATCTTCAATCGTTGGCCGAATTAAATTCAACTCTGCCTTGTGCTTTTTATCGGCTAAAAAATCGGCCAATTGCTTAGTTTCAAAACTCGGATCTTTATGCATAACGTGAACGGCGTCGCCAAATCCAAAAACACTGTGAATAGCATTCAACTGTTTTAAATCGTTCAATAAGGCATAACTGTTTTCGCCTTTTACTTCCCATACTTTTCGCGGAAACTTATTTACCATTTGCTCAGGCGTATCTACAGACAAAATTTTACCCTTCATAATGAGTCCGATACGATCACATCGAGATGCTTCATCCATATAAGGTGTAGAGACCAACATGGTAATTCCGCTGTTTTTTAATAGGGATAACATATCCCAAAATTCTTTTCTTGAAACAGGATCAACTCCGGTTGTAGGCTCATCCAAAAAAAGTAATTTAGGTTTGTGAACCAAAGCACAGCATAAGGCTAATTTTTGTTTCATCCCTCCTGAAAGTGCTCCGGCTCTACGATTTTTAAAAGGTTCTAATTGCACATAGATATCCTGAATCAGGTGGTAATTTTCATCGATTGTTGTCCCGAAAATTGTAGCAAAGAATTTCAAATTTTCTTCTACGGTCAAGTCCTGATACAACGAAAATTTTCCGGGCATGTATCCAACCGAATTTCGAATAGCTTTAAAATCGGTAACTACATCCATTCCACCCACAGTAGCCGAACCGCTATTTGGAATTAACAACGTGGTTAATATTCGGAAAAGTGTTGTTTTTCCGGCGCCGTCCGGGCCAATAAGTCCGAAAATTTCACCCTCATTTACCGAAAACGAAATTGCGTCCAAGGCAAGAACAGCACCATACGTTTTGGTAATAGCATTTACTTCAATAGACATGTTATACTACAGTTTCATTATTCTTGATGTAACCACATTTCGCCCGGCATACCAATTTTTAGTGTTCCGTCATTTTTAACCCTAACTTTTACCGCATAAACCAAGTTTACACGTTCTTCTTTGGTCTGAATAACCTTTGGTGTAAACTCGGCCTGAGACGCAATATAAGCTACCGTTCCTTTGTATGTTTTCATCGCATCCGTACCATCAATTTTCACATAAACCGTTTGCCCCATTTTTAGTTGTGGCAATTGTTTAGCACTCACATAAACGCGCAAAGTCATTTCGCTCAAATCACCAATTTTATACAAGGGTTTTCCGAAGGCAGTAATTTCTCCGGGTTCTGCATATTTTGTGAGCACAGTTCCGGCAATCGGATTCAGAATTTTGGACTTGGTTATTTGATCATTTAATTTCTGAATTTGAACTGTATTTGATTTTATTTCATTACTGATAGGACTCTTTTGTGTATGAACGCTTTTAATTTGTTCCAAAATAACATTAACCCTTCCGTCGGCTTCATCAACCTGACGTTTTGTGGCTGCATTTTCAGCATACATGGCGCGAATTCGACTGCGTTCGGTTTGGGCCGTTTTGAGTTGCTCCTGAAACACTTTTGCCTGGGATTCTATTGATTCGGTTTTTGAACCTATAGTGACCTGATTCGCTTGTAATTGTTTTTTGGAATAATATAATTGCAAGGTGTCAATAAGTCCGACAGTTGCACCCCTTTCGAGAGTCATTCCTTCTTCTACGTTAAGAAATTCAATTTTTCCGTTCGATTCAGCAGAAACCGTTACTTCGGTAGCTTCAAAGTTTCCGTAACCATCAGCTTTCTCATCGTTTTTATTGCAGGATATAAACTGTACCAGCAGTAGTCCAAAAATAATTTTTTTCATCTTATTCGCCTTTTATGATTTTGTAATTAGCCTCTGCTAATTGTTTTTGAATTTCGTGTGTTTTTCGATTAATTTTTGCTTCAAAAAGTCGGGTAAGCTCTGTTAAATAATCGGCTGATGTAATTACACCGTTACGCATTTGAGCATCGGCACTTGTGAGTATTTTTTCACGCAAAACCAGAATTTGATTATCCTTTGCTGTTTGGTTTGTCAGTTTTTCGATTTCGGTCAATGCCTCTTCCATTTGAATTTTTCGGTTTAACTCGAAAACTTCTTTTTCATTGGCAATCATCGCATCACTAACCTTGAGCACCTGAATATTTTTTTTCGATTTGTTCCAATCGAAAACATTCCAGTTCAATCGGACACCCGTTATGTAATACCCTGTAAAATCATTTTTAAGCATATTTAAGCCCGGGTTGCCATAACCCAACTGACCAAAAGCGCTTACGCGGGGCAATCTGCTTTTTAGGGTTATTGCTTTTGCCGTTTCAAGTTCATTTAATTTGGATTGAAAATACTCATATTCAGGTCGTTTTATCGGAGTATACGATGAAATCTCAGTGAAAATGGTAGATTCGGCAATTGCAGTTTGGGTCAAATTTTCCAAATTGAGCATCATTTTTCTTTTTTCAAAATCAACCTCATCCATTTGTTGGCCAACACTCAATAATTCTGCTTCCAATACTTGTTCTGATGCGGGTAAAAGCGCGCCGTTTTTTACGCCCGAGCGCACCTCTTTGATTTTTGCAGTCAGCAACTCTTGTTTTGTTACTAACAAAGCTTTTTTTTCTTGCAACAACAAGATTGTAAAATAATACTGATTGATTTTGGCTTTAAGTTGGTAAAGAGTAACCACAACAGACTGCTTTTGCGTAGCCGACTGAGCGGATTTTAATGCTATTGCTGATTCCGTTTGCCCTCCATTATAAACCAATTGCGTAATATCGAGTGTAGCCCTATATTGATCTTTATTTAGTGGTTCAACGGCAACATTAGGCAATGATAATGGAAATTGCGCGACTTCAGACTGGTACGTAGCTTGGGCATTTATGTCTATTTTGGGCCATAAATCGGTCTTGATGTTCTCGTTTTCCAGCGATGTCTTGGCATCAATCAATCCCGGCAAAGAAGCCGTTGGGTGCTTTTTCTCAGCCAAATTATAACATTGCTCCAAAGTAAGTGTTTGCGCATTGGAAGCCATACTAAACCCAACTAGTATGCATAAAATTTTATTCATTTTGTATTAATTTAATTAGATCGGCAGCAATAAGCGATTTGCGTTCTTCCATTAATTGAATAAACTCTTCATCCGAAATTTTAATAATACCCTTTACCATCATTTGAGCGGCGAAAGGAAATACCGACATGGAAAAAATATGAATCATTAACTGTTTGGGATTGATAGGCTTTATAATACCCAATTGAATTTCTGCTTCAATTTGTTTTAGGAAAGAAGACGGATTAGGAGCCATATCGGAAACCATTATTTTCTTTACAAAATCAGGGTTTTGGTTCATTTCCTGAATAATAAAAGAGGGCAAATAAGGGTTCTTAATAAGAAAAGAAATATACTCATCCGTAAATCGTCTGATTTTATCAAAAACCGAGGCATCCGAGTTAAAAATGGTATTTATTTGAGGTACAATCTGCCGAAAGGCATTCATAAAAACAGCTTGAAAAAGCTGCTCTTTGTTCCGAAAAAAATAGTGCAACATGGCTTTATTAATTCCGGCTTCATCGGCTATCTCTTGCATACGCGCACCTGCAAACCCCTTCCGTTGAAAGGTATTACGCGCTGCTTCGAATATTTTTTCTTCAGTTGAAAGCATTAACTTTTTGGTTTAACCATTTGGTTAACAAAAGTAGAAAAAATTTTGATACTATTCTTTTTTTTCTTCTTTTATAAACAGATTAAACAATAAACCACCCATTAATGCGCCATATAGTGTGCTGTTTGTGGGCTTTGATGTAATCATACAAGTACCACTGGCACAACCCACATAATGGTAATAGGCGTAACCGGCAATAGCGCCGACTACCACACCAACAGCTGTAATAACAAGGGCTTTACGTTTCATTAAAAATCGGTTTTATCTAAAATAGTACGAATTATTTCATCTTTTGACAAAACACCCGACTGACGCCATAATAATTCACCTTTTTGATACAACATCATCGTGGGAACACCTCTAACCTGTTGCATTGTTGCAAGTTCTTGATTTTTATCAACATCAACTTTTATAATTGAAATGCGATCGCCCAAATTATCTTTTACTTCTTTTAAAATTGGACCTAACATTTGACAAGGGCCACACCATGTGGCATAAAAGTCTATCAAGACCGGTTTTTCAGACTGAATAATATCGTGAAAACTACTGTTCATATCCATTTATTTTTTATCATACGGCACCTGACAACCATTGGCTCCACACCCAAAATTAAACAGTGCCTGAAACAAAAAGAAAGCCCCGAAAAAAAGGAAGATATACTGCCCTGAATCGTACGCGTTGTAAAACAGGAAAAAAGCTATAGCGAGTCGAACCCAGCGCATCAGATGCCAATTGGTTGTCAATACCTTAATCATATTATTTTAATGTTGACGGACAAACATAGTCCGTTGTTTTAATTCCGGTTTTTTTAATAGCTGCAAAACCACCTTTAACATCAACTACATTGTGATACCCTCTGGCTTTTAAAATTGAAGCTGCAATAACCGAACGGTACCCTCCTGCACAATGAATATAAAATTTTTCGTTTTTTGGAAACTCAGCTATATGTTCGTTGATATAATCCAACGGAGTTGAAGTAACGTCTTTAATGTGTTCTGACAGATATTCACCAGGTTTACGGACATCGAAAACAGTTATATTTTCCTCTTCGATAAGGTGTTCCAGCTCATCCGCTGTTACAGAGGCTATTGTATCGTATTCTTTTCCGGCCTTTTTCCATGCTTCAAACCCTTCGTTAAGATAACCTATTGCATTATCAAACCCCACACGAGAGAGTCTGATTATGGCTTCTTCTTCTCTTCCAAGAGGCGCAACCAGTAAAATTGGTTGCTTATAATCGGTTATTAAGGCGCCCACCCATGGAGCAAATCCTCCGTCCAAACCAATGGAAATAGAATTAGGAATATGTCCCGAAGAAAATTCATCCTGATGGCGAACATCAAGTACCATTGCACCTGATTCGTTCGCTACTAACTCAAATTCATTTGGATTGAGTGATTGAGCGGCACGAACAATATCTTCCACATTTTGATATCCTTGTTTGTTCAATCGAACATTCATAGGAAAATAAGCCGGCGGTGGCAATAACCCATCGGTTACCTCTTTAATAAATTCGGCTTTGGTCATATCGGCACG
Source organism: Flavobacterium sp. (assembly GCA_041917555.1). GTDB lineage: Bacteria > Bacteroidota > Bacteroidia > Flavobacteriales > Flavobacteriaceae > Flavobacterium. The sequence goes on from JAYRXL010000085.1 coordinate 236,378, forward strand.
TAAAGCATAGTTTGTGCGCTTTTGATCACCAATAGTGCCAACCGTTTCTTTGCTTAAATTTTTACCGCAGGCACTTCCGGCGCCATGGGCAGGATATACAATTACCTCATCGGCAAGCGTCATTATTTTGGTACGCAAACTATCGTATAACAAACCTGCCAATTCTTCTTGGGTCATACTGGCTGCCTTCTGAGCTAAGTCTGGACGGCCCACGTCACCTAAAAACAAGGTGTCGCCGCTAAAAAGCGCATGGTCATTTCCGTGTTCATCTTGCAACAAATAGCAAGTACTTTCCATGGTGTGTCCGGGAGTGTGCAAAACTTTAATGGCTATATTTCCTAATGGAAAAACCTGACCATCGGTAGCAATCACCGCTTCAAAATCAGGTGCTGCTTGGGGACCATAAATAATAGGTGCGTTTGTTTTTTCTGCCAAAGTCACATGCCCGCTAACAAAATCAGCATGGAAATGTGTTTCAAAAATATATTTAATTACAGCTCCGTCAGCATGAGCACGGTCGATATACGACTGAACTTCGCGAAGCGGGTCAATTATAGCTGCTTCACCGTTACTTTCGATGTAATAAGCCCCTTGGGCAAGACAACCTGTGTAAATTTGTTCTATCTTCATTATTGGTTATTTTTTGTAAAAATACACAGTTTAACTTCTATGCGTTGTAACCATTGTTACAATTTTAACATCGCTAAAAAAAAGAAGCCTCTCTTTGCAGAGAGGCTTCTTCCAAAATAAACCAGAAAATAAAGAAATTTACAACATTGTGGTGGGACAAACGTAATCTGTTTTTGGTAGTGAGGTGTTCTTAATATCAGAAAAACCTCCGATTACATCCACAAAATTGTCAAATCCTCTTTGTTTTAGCATAGACGCCGCAATCATACTGCGGTATCCCCCTGCACAATGCAGGATAAATGCTTTATCTTTTGGAAACTCAGACATACGATTAGCTAACACATTTAATGGGATATTTACCGCATCAATGAGGTGTTCTGAGTAAAATTCACTTTCTTTACGCACATCAATCAGGTACAATTCATCCCCTTCTTTATAGTGATTTTCGAGTTGAGAGGCTGTGATCCGATGCACTTTATCAATTTCTTTTCCGGCATCCAACCAGGTTTTAAAACCACCATCCAAATAGCCTACTGCGTGATCGTATCCTACACGTGATAAACGCGTTATAACTTCTTCGACCCTATCATTACTCTCAGCCACAATAAGAATTTCCTGTTTTAAATCGGTTATTAATTCTCCAACCCACATGGCAAAACTTCCGTCAATACCAATATTGATACTGTTTGGGATAAAACCTTTAGCGAATTGTTCAGAGCTGCGGGTATCCAATATCAAAGCACGGGTCTCATTGGCTACAATTTCAAAAGTTTTAGCATCGTAAGGCTTGTTTCCTCGATACAAAACTTCGTCAATGCTATCGTAACCCTGAATATTCATCAATACATTTTTAGGAAAATATTGCGGCGGAGTAGCAAGTCCGGTTAACAATACTTGTACAAACTCGTCTTCACTTAATTCCGGATTAAGGGCATAATTTGTTCGCTTTTGGTTACCCAATAAATCGGTGGTTTCTTTACTCATGTTTTTACCACATGCACTTCCTGCACCATGATTAGGATAAACAATTAAGTGATCTGGTAGCGTCATAATTTTATCGCGAAGCGAATGGTATAAAAGGCGTGCTAATTTATCTTGCGTCAAATCGGCTATCACATGCTGCGCCAAATCCGGGCGACCCACATCACCAATAAACAAGGTGTCTCCCGTAATAATTCCGTGTTCTTTTCCTTCTTCATCATAAACTAAAAAGCAAGAACTTTCTAAGGTATGGCCGGGCGTATGAATCAGTTTAATAGTAATCCCTCCCACTTCAAATATTTCGCCGTCTTTGCCTACATACATATCAAAACCGGTTTTCATTTGCGTAGGTCCGTATACTATAGTAGCACCCGTTTTCTTGGCCAAATCAACATGACCCGAGACAAAATCGGCATGAAAATGCGTTTCAAAAATATATTTGAGTTTTACATTATCGCGTTCAAGTCGGTCAATATAAGGTTGGGTTTCGCGAAGCGGGTCAACAATGACAGCTTCGCCGTTCGAGACGATGTAATAGGCTGCTTCAGCAATACATCCGGTGTAAATTTGTTCGAGTTTCATTACAAAATTTTTTCAAAATTAATATTCCGTTATTTTTCATTTTATGATAAAAATCATTTTTAATAAAATAAAAGTAAGGTCTTGATTTTGAAAAAACTGTATCAAAAGTTACATAGAGAAAATCCCTATTTTAAAAAAGTTTCCTTTATAATGATATAAATCCCCATGACTAAAACAAACCAACCAAAGGCTGTTTTTAGTTTAGAGCCATTTATTTTTTTGGAAAGAAGTATGCCGATAAAAATTCCCACTACCGAACAGCAGGTAAACAATAGTAAAAGTGACCAGTCAATTGGCGGGTTATTTTTTAAGTCGCCCGTAAAGCCTAATAACGACTGCAATGCTATGATAAACAAAGACGTTCCGACAGCCTTTTTCATGGGTAATTTTTCATAAAAAATAAGAACCGGAATAATTAAAAAACCTCCTCCGGCACCTACAAAACCAGCTAAAAGTCCTATGAATAAAGCCGGAATAATAATCATATAGCGATTTCTTTGGGAAGATTCGGACGAATCGGACTCCGCTACTTTGGCAGGTAAAATCATTTTGAGAGAAGCTACAAGCATGACGGCGGCAAAAACAATCATGATTAAAAGGCTTTTTTCAATGCAAAAAGAAGCCAAACAAATTGTTTCAGGTAGCGCAGGCAAAATTAAGTTTCGGGTAAAAAAAACAGCTGTAACAGCTGGTATTCCAAAAAAGAAAACTTTGGAAAAATCGACTTCTTTAGCTTTTATTCGATTAATACCCCCAACCAGTGCCGTTGTACCCACTGTAAACAGTGAATAGGCTGTAGCCAGCAGAGGTTCTATGTGCATTACATAAACTAAAATCGGTACAGATAAAATCGATCCCCCACTACCAATAAGCCCAAGCGTTATCCCTACCAAGACGGCCAAAAAATACCCTACTATTTGATTAACTTCCATGCTTATACAAATATTATGCTGGGGTCAAATTTGGTTGAAAAGCCAAACAAATAGTGTGACAAAAGTTACCTTTGGGATAATAATTCAATGTATGCACGGTGGAGTTTGATTTTTCCTTCATTTTCGAGAGCTTTTAATAATCGGGAAATTACTACTCGCGACGTATGCAAATCATACGCTATTTCCTGATGGGTATTTTGGATTTCACGAGAACCGTTTATTTTGGATTTATCTATTAAATAATGGTACAACCGTTCATCCATATTCATAAATGCCAAGCTATCGATTGCAGAAAGCATTTCTTTTAAGCGGTTATTGTAACTGTTAAAAACAAAATTTCGCCAAGACTTGTATTTCCCCAACCACTCTTCCATATTGTTTACCGGAATCATTATCACTTGTCCGTTTGTTTCCGCCACAGCACGTATTTCGCTTTTAGTTTCACCCATACAGCAGGCCATAGACATGGCGCAAGTATCTCCTTTTTCAATAAAATACAAGAGCAATTCACCTTCGTCAAAATCTTCACGCAAAATTTTAATCGCCCCTTTGATCAGTAAAGGCATTTTTTTGATGTAATTCCCGAAGTCGATTAGCACATCACCTTCATTAAAATCCTTTAATAATGAGACCTGTGCGATTTCTTCTATTAGTTTTTCTTCGAAAACAGAACCGTAATGTATTTGCAATAAATCTTTCATACCTAATTAAAAAAAGACAAAACGAATGTTTTGCCTTCAAATATAGGAAAATAAATTGTCAGACATTTTCCCCTTTCATCATTTTATTCCAATACAAATGTGGTAGGATATATTTTTTCAATACCCACAAACGCCAATGTGGTTTGTAACTTTTAAAAACAAGCATTTGTTTAAGCTTTGGATCGGGAGTAAATTCATTTTTATAATTGAATTCTGCTAAAACCATTTCACCGTATCCTGTTACAAGCGGGCAGGAAGAATAACCAGTATAAGAAACGTTATCGGCGGGTTTGTTGGCTATTAATTTTAACAAATTGTCAACTACTACCGGAACTTGTTTGCGAATGGCAGCACCCGTTTTAGCGGTTGGCAATCCGGCTACATCCCCTAAGCCGAAAACATTACCGAATTTATTACTCAACATGCTGTTATGGTTTACATCCATCCAACCTGCTTCGTTAACTAAAACCGAATTTTTCACAAATGCCGGAGGTTGTTGCGGTGGTGCCAAATGAAGAAAATCAAATGGAATTTCGATTGTTTCATTGCCAATGTGTTTTTCTTTAAGCAAATTATTTTCATTAACAATACAGGCGTTTTCACCGGTTCCGACTTCTTTAAAAAGTATTGTTTTTTCTGCCACATTAATCTTTATCGGCGCATAAAAGGTTTTTAAATGAATATTGTAACGTCCAATAATTTGCATGAGTGTATCGGCTACAATTTTAACGCCAAAGATAACCGAACCCGGTGTGGCAAAAATCACATTGGTTTTATCCGATATACCTCTTTTCTTGAAGTAATGTGCCGACAGATAGGCGGTTTTTTGGGGAGCACCCCCACATTTAATTGGAGTTGTAGGCTGAGTGAAAACGGCATTTCCTCCGTTAAACTTTTGCAATAATTCCCATGTTTTTTGAGGATCAACATAATTACTGCAAACTACTCCTTTTTCGAGACCTTCCCGAAGTCCTTCAATACCATCCAAATTATTAACCAAACCCGGGGCAACTACAAGGTAATCGTAGGTTATCTCACCCGATTTTTCGGTAGTAACCGTATTGCGCTCCGGATGCAATTCAGAAGCATAATCCTTAATCCAAGTAACCCCTTTTGGAATAAAATCGGACGTAGGTTTAATCGTTTTAGAGTAGGTAAAACTCCCGGCCCCTACCAACGTAAATGCCGGTTGGTAATAATGTTTATCTGAAGGTTCAATAATAGCCGTTTTTATTCCGGCTTTTTTTTTCATCAATTGAGCAGCAACCATGATACCGGCTGTACCTCCTCCTATTATAAGTACCTGATAATGTGACATAGTTTTAAATTTTTGTTGGGTAAAACTAAAATTCACATTTTCATAATTGCGTAACATTTGTTACATTTCTGATAAAAACATAAAAAAAAGAGGTTATTTTTTTGTTTTGTGCAAAAATAAACCCAACTTTTTATCAGATTTATTTTCTTAAATTATTCTCATAAAGTGTAATCCAATCAGCCGGTGTCATCTTGGCACACAAGGCACCAATAAGTTCGTAGGGAATGTGTTCAGGTTTTTTAAATCGGATGCAACTTTTACCCATGTCTAATTTAGCGTTGGAATGTTTAGGGAATTCCGTTACAAACCAATCCAATAAGACCGGGTCAGCATAAATCCCCATGTGGTAAAAATTAATTGAGTTTTTTTGAGAAGCTAATCCTAAAAAAGGCAACGGTTGTTTTGGATCACAATGGTAACCAGACGGATACAGTTCATGAGGTACCACATAACCTAACATGCCGTAATTCATAATTTCAGAAAAACCTTGTGGCAAATTTTCTTGAATAACTGTTCTCAATTTAGCTACAGCTTCCTTTCGCTCGGTTGGAAGTTCAGCCATATATTCTTCGGGAGTTTTAGCAGCAGATTGCATTTGATAGCGATTTGATTGGTTTTATACAAATGTAGCACTATTTTTTATAGATTTACACCTCAAATTAAAAGAGGTATGTCGCACAAGAATCCGATACGTAAAGATAAAACCTGTCTCAACTGCAATTATGTGGTCGAAAACCGATTTTGCCCAAACTGCGGTCAGGAAAACACCGATACTCGAAAGACGTTCTATCATTTGTTTGTCCATTTTTTTGAGGATTTAACACACTACGAAAATGCCTTTTGGAAAACCATCCGAAATTTAATTTTAAAACCCGCAGCATTAACCAAAGAGTATTTGTCCGGGAAACGCCTCTCCTACTTAGCTCCTGTTCGCTTGTACATTTTTATAAGCTTTATCACCTTTTTTTTATTTGCGGTATTACCTGATTCTGAAGATAAAAAGCTTGTAAAAATATCCGATAAAAAAGAAAAAGGCGAAAAACAAATCGATTCGGCTGTTTATAAATCCTATGAGGAAAAAATGAACAAACTGATTAGTGATGGTAAAATTACACCTGTTGAGCGCGATTCTTTGCAAAAAATATTTGAAAAAACGGCTTCGGTGGCAAAAGACGATTCCAATTGGTTTTCAACAGGATACAGATCAGTCGAGGAGTTAGATTCTGTTCGAAAAGTAAATCCGGATGAAGTTGGCGATTTGGAGTATTTTTTATCCAAAAAATCAATTGAAATCAATGAAAAGTTTACGGGTGAAGAAATTGAGGAAAAATTTATAGAAGGCATTAAACATAATTTCCCGAAAGTACTTTTCATTTATATGCCACTATTTGCGTTTTTCTTATGGTTGTTCCACAGCAAAAAAAGATGGTATTATTTTGATCACGGGATATTTACCTTGCATTATTTTTCGTTTTTGCTTTTGATAAGTCTAATCATGATGCTAACTGATTTTGTGTTTGGTTATTTCGATTCGGTAATAATCTCATTTTTATCGGGTGTTATCAGCTTTGGCGGCACACTCTGGATGATTTATTATTTCTATCCGGCTCATCATCGTTTTTATGGAGAAACCCGTGTGGTTTCTTTTATTAAATCAACACTTCTATTTGTTGTTAATTTGTTTTTCTTTGCCTTGATATTTGTTTTCTTTTTAGCCTATACTTTCTTTAACATTCATTAATTATGATCCGAAAAATAGTCTTTCTCGCCTTAACCGCAGTATTGGTTTCCTGTTCAGGCAGTAAAAAAACTACTAAAACTGCCGATGTCAACACCTATATGTCCTCTATAACGGCATCGGAATTACAACAACATTTGACTGTGTTGGCTGCCGATGATATGGAAGGCCGTAACACAGGCTCGGAGGGGCAAAAAAAAGCAGGGCGTTATATTATTAAGCAATATGAAAAAGATAATATTCCGCATCCTGAAGCCATGAATTCCTATTACCAACCGGTTCCCTCTGAATTCATGAAAAAAGCCTTCAGTCCAAATTTACCCGACTCCGAAAATATCATCGCTTTTATTGAAGGTTCTGAATTTCCTGAAGAAGTGGTTGTGGTTTCGGCGCATTATGATCATGTTGGAATCAAAAACGGCGAAGTATACAACGGCGCCGATGATGACGGCTCAGGAACTGTAGCCGTAATGGAAATAGCTCAGGCCTTTCAACTGGCAAAAAAAGATGGATTCGCTCCCAAACGCTCAATTTTGATTCTGCACGTAACCGGTGAAGAATATGGCTTACACGGTTCACGTTATTATGCAGAAAATCCTGTTTTTCCGCTTAAGAAAACCGTAGCCGATGTTAACATTGATATGATTGGTCGCCATGATAAATTTCATGAAGACAACAGTGATTATGTGTACATTATTGGCTCTGATTATCTATCAACTGATTTGTATACCATTTGTGAAGAAGTAAATTCAAAATACACCAAAATTGCTTTGGACTATAAATACAACGATAAAAAAGATCCCAACCGGTTTTACTATCGTTCCGATCATTACAACTTTGCCAAAAACGGCATTCCTTCAGTTTTCTTGTTTAGCGGTACGCACCCCGATTATCACAAACCCGGTGATGATGTAGAGAAAATCGAGTTTAATGCTTTGGAAAAACGAGCCCGTTTGGCTTTTGTTATCGCTTGGGAAATTGCAAATCGGGATAAACGTATTGTTGTAGATAAAAAAGATGAATAAGATGAAAGGGATTTTGATAGTAGCTATCCTGTTTGTTTTTCAGGCAAATGCGACCAACTATTATGTGAGTAGCAGTAAAGGAAACGATGCAAATGACGGACTATCACAACAATCCCCTTTTAAAACACTTCAAAAAGCAGCCAATAGTGTCGATGCCGGTGATACCGTTTTGATTATGAACGGTACGTATACCAATTCAGACAACAAAGAAACCTATATGCAATCGCAGATTGTATTGTTGATGAAATCAGGGAAACCGAATGCCTGGATCACGTTTAAAGCCCTCGAAGGGCATCGTCCGGTGTTAAAAATCGAAAAAGCATTCGGATTCAGAATTACTTCTACCGATACCTGGCATCCCAATAAAAAACCACTTGCATACATTCGCTTGCAAGACCTTACCTTAATCGGAAATGCGCCTGATATTTCGCTTTGTGATGCCTTAAAACAACCGCAAAGTTGTGAAAATAAAGGAGGTGAAATCAACTGGGATTATAATGGTAGCGGAATTTCTATAGGCTCAGAAGATTCTTATGCCGAAAATGGTTTAGCAACACATCACATTGAAATAAGCGGATGCTCCGTTTCAGGTTGTGCCGCTGCCGGAATAAGTGTGTATCGCGCTGATTATATTACCATCAGCAATTGCAAAGTCTTTAACAACGGCTATCGATCTGTTTTTGGAAGTAGCGGCATTCATATCTACAATCCCCGAAATTCTGTTGTAGTGGACGAAGTCGAATTCAACTACATCATAAAAAACAACATAGTTTTTAATAATCGTAATGAGATTCCGTTTTATGACGGCAAAAAATGCAAGGGATTTACGGATGGCAACGGAATAATTATTGATGATTCGCGGAATTTACAAACCAATAAAACAGCTTATACAGGAAATTTTCTGGTTGAAAACAATATGATTTACGATAATGGTGGTTCTGGTATTTCCTTATTCCAATCAGATCGTATTACACTTCGCCACAATACGGTTTATCAAAACTGTCAATTCACCCCTGATAAAAGCAAACGTGCCGAATTACTTATTATTCGATGTACCAATGTGGCTGTGAACGACAATATTTTTTCTTCATTGGCCAACCAAAAAGTGTACGCTACTTCATCTGTTAAAGCACTAACTTTGGGAGATAATGTGTTCTATGACGGTAAAAAAAATCGGAAAAACAAAAAGTCAATCATCCGAAAGGACCCTTTGTTTAAAGACACCCCAAAATCGGATAAAATAAAAATTTCTTGTTCCGCATCTTCCCAAGAAATCATTTACGAGGTTATTAAAGAAAGTCGGGATAAGGACTTCTCTCTCCAAGCCGAAAGTCCGGCCATTCTCCCGGAAAAAAGCATCAAATTAGGTATGTATTTTAATTAATCTTCTATTCTAGAGAATTTAATACTCTAAATTAGAGCTCTTTATTTACTTCCCGTTTAGCTGCTGCTTACTGTCATTTTGTCTTTTGTTTGATTGGAAAACTTTATAATTTCGGTCATTTTGTCTGCAAATGAGCATTGGAATACAAATTGAAGGCATTTAAACGACGTTTTCAAAACGTTTATTCCAATAAAAAAAGGAGATTATAAAATGAATTTAAAAAACTTAACTATTAAATCGCAGGAAGCCTTGCAACAAGCACAACAAATTGCGCAAGGTTACAAGCAACAACAACTCGAGAACGAGCATATTTTTAAAGGTATACTTGAAACCGATGAAAATGTAACGCCGTTTTTACTAAAAAAATTAAACGTCAATACCGAATTATTTGGAAAAGTACTCGACAGCATTATTCAGAGTTTCCCGACAGTTTCGGGAGGTGAACTTATGTTATCGCGTGAAGCTTCATCCATGCTTACGGAAGCGGGAACATTGGCTAAAAAAATGAACGATGAATACATTTCGATTGAACATCTCATTTTGGCCATTTTCAAGAGCAAAAGTAAAGTGGCGCAATCGCTAAAAGACCAAGGCGTAACCGAAAAAGGATTAGAAATGGCGATAAACGAATTGCGCAAAGGAGAGCGTGTTACTTCGGCTTCGGCTGAAGAAACGTACAATGCTTTGAACAAATACGCTAAAAATCTTAATGAGTTAGCACGAACAGGCAAACTGGATCCGGTTATCGGGCGTGACGAAGAAATACGTCGTGTATTGCAAATTTTAACCCGACGCACAAAAAACAACCCGATGCTCATCGGTGAGCCCGGAGTGGGTAAAACTGCTATTGCCGAGGGGTTAGCGCACCGCATTGTAGATGGTGATGTGCCGGAAAACCTCAAAGACAAAATAGTTTACTCGCTTGATATGGGGGCACTGATTGCCGGAGCCAAATACAAAGGTGAATTTGAAGAGCGATTGAAATCGGTTGTTAAAGAAGTTACCGGAGCTGATGGCGATATTGTTCTTTTTATTGACGAAATCCATACCTTGGTTGGTGCCGGTGGCGGTGAGGGCGCGATGGATGCTGCTAATATTTTAAAACCGGCTTTAGCTCGAGGCGAATTGCGTGCTATTGGGGCTACAACCTTGGACGAATACCAAAAATACTTTGAAAAAGACAAGGCTTTAGAGCGACGTTTTCAAAAAGTTACGGTTGATGAGCCGGATACCGAAAGTGCCATTTCTATTTTGCGTGGGATTAAAGAAAAATATGAAACCCATCATAAAGTACGTATCAAAGACGATGCTATTATTGCCGCTGTCGAATTATCGCAACGCTACATAACCAATCGTTTTTTACCGGATAAAGCCATTGATTTGATGGATGAAGCAGCCTCAAAATTGCGTATGGAAATAAACTCCAAACCTGAAGAACTCGACGTTTTGGATCGCAAAATCATGCAATTGGAAATTGAAATTGAAGCCATCAAACGCGAAAATGATGAAACCAAACTGAAATCATTAGGGTTGGATTTGGCAAATTTAAAAGAAGAGCGCAACGAAATTTTTGCCAAATGGAAATCGGAAAAAGATGTGGTTGAACATATTCAGAATGTAAAACAACAAATAGAAGATTTTAAACTGGAAGCCGAACGTGCCGAACGTGAAGGTGATTATGGTAAAGTAGCTGAAATTCGATACGGAAAAATAAAAGAAGTACAAGAAAAACTGGATGCTTTACAACTTCAACTTCAAGAAAGTCAACAAGGTAACTCGTTAATAAAAGAGGAAGTTACTCATGACGACATTGCCGAAGTGGTAGCGAAATGGACCGGAATTCCTGTGACCAAAATGTTGCAAAGTGAACGTGAAAAACTTTTGCGTTTGGAAGACGAATTGCACAAACGAGTGGTTGGTCAGGAAGAAGCTATTGAAGCCATTAGCGATGCCGTTCGTCGCAGTCGTGCCGGTTTACAGGATGCCAAAAAACCAATTGGTTCTTTCCTGTTTTTGGGAACAACCGGTGTGGGTAAAACGGAATTGGCCAAAGCATTAGCTGAGTATTTATTTGATGATGAAAATGCCATCACACGAATTGACATGAGCGAATACCAAGAGCGCCATGCTGTGAGTCGGTTGGTTGGTGCACCTCCGGGTTATGTTGGTTACGACGAAGGTGGTCAACTCACAGAGGCTGTTCGCAGAAAACCCTATAGTGTGGTATTGCTTGATGAAATTGAAAAAGCACATCCGGATACCTTTAATATTTTGTTGCAGGTGTTGGATGAAGGACGCTTAACCGATAACAAAGGGCGTGTCGCTGATTTTAAAAATACCATTATCATCATGACATCCAACATGGGCAGTGTTATCATACAGGATAAATTTGAAAACCTAAAAGGAAGTGTCGATGTAGCCGCTGAGGCTGCTAAAATTGAGGTGTTGGGCTTACTTAAACAAACTGTCCGTCCCGAATTTATAAACCGTATTGATGAGATTGTCATGTTTACGCCTCTAACCCAAGACAACATCCGCCAAATTGTGGGTTTACAACTCAAACAAGTTACCAAAATGTTGGCCCAACAGCACATTACAATGGATGCTACTCCAGAGGCAATTGATTACTTAGCCCTAAAAGGGTTTGATGCCGAGTTTGGAGCGCGTCCGGTGAAGCGTGTCATACAACGTGAAGTATTAAATCGCTTATCCAAAGAACTATTATCGGGAAATATCAAAACCGATAGCATTATATTGTTGGATAGTTTTAATGGGGAATTAGTTTTTCGAAATGAGTTAGGGAATTAAACGATTCAAGTAAGGGCATCACTACCCTCAATAATTTAAAGCGGACTTGTTCCGCTTTTTTTTGTAACCAACCTAACATTGTAACGTTTCCGGTAAAATTAGTTAACGTAAGTGCTTGATTCATTTATAAAAAATTCGGCCCGGATTAGTCGCATTATTCATTCACAACCACAATAAAAATTGTTGTATTTTCTTACTTGATTCAGGGTATTTTTCCTGTATTTACTATAGGTAATACAAGCTAATGAATTCGAATAAGTAACTTGCACACAATCGGATTAAAATCCGTTATCCCAAATTTAGTATATAGTAATCTCGACCATGGCACCATTGGAAGACCAACATCCGCGTAAACCTCACTTATTTTTAAGTCACAGTACAAATAACAAAGTTTTTGTAAAGCAACTGGCTAACGATTTAAGGGAATTAGGAGTAGAGGTACATTTGGATGTTTGGGAAAAAACAGCAGGTGAATCGTTATTTCAAAAATTGGCTGAAGCCGGAACAACACCAGATTACATCGGTTTGGTAATCAGTAATGATTTTAATGCATTAAAATGGAACAGCAGCGAATTAAAACATGCGCTAGTTCGTGAGGCGATAGAGGGTCATGCCATTGTGCTTCCGTTACTCATTGAAGAAACTCCACTCCCCAGTTTTATTGAAAAACGAATACCTATCGACTTTACTGGTGGTTACTATTGCGCATTGGCACACTTAGCCGGAATTATACACCAACTTAATCCAAGAAACCTTCAACAAGGTATTGAAACCTACAACCCTAAACAAATGTACGATTCGATAAAGGTGTTACGGGTTGCCGGGTTGGTATCCTAATTTCCATTTTTTTTAAAGGAACTCTTTTTAACTGTACCTAACTTGCTAAATCTATTCCAGATTCATAGTTGGTTATGAATAAAAAATCCAATCCTAACACGCGCAGCAAAACGTTAAATACACATAAATAAATTGGTATATTTGTAAAAACCTGTCTACTAAACCTATTTTGGGAATAGAGGCTTTGCCTAACAGGGTGAAAAAATACAATATGACTGATCAAAAACTTGCAGTACTCATTGATGCCGATAATGTTCCGTATGCGAATATTAAAGAAATGTTGGAAGAAATTTCCAAAAACGGTACTCCTACCCTAAAACGAATTTATGCCGACTGGACAAAACCCACTGCCTCGGGTTGGAAAAGTGTATTGCTTGAAAATGCCATTACCCCCATTCAACAATACAGTTACACCTCCGGAAAGAATTCAAGCGACAGTGCCCTAATCATCGATGCCATGGATATTCTTTATTCCGAGAAAGTGGATGGCTTTTGCATTGTATCGAGCGATAGTGATTTTACGCGTTTGGCTACCCGATTGCGTGAAGCCGGCATGACTGTCATCGGATTTGGGGAACAAAAAACACCAAAACCTTTTATTGCAGCTTGTGATAAATTTATCTACCTTGAAATATTGAAAGCAGATACTTCTGCCACTACAGAAACCGTCACCAAAACCTCAAAACAGAAACAAAAGAAAGAAGCCATCAGTAAAGTGGATGCCGAAACAATCAAGCTGATAACGGCCAGTGTTGCCGATTTGGCCGATGAGAGCGGATGGACATTCTTAGGTAATTTAGGAAGTTATATTCTTAAAATGAAACCCGATTTCGATGCTCGAAATTATGGATTTCCTAAATTATTGCCACTCATCAAAGACATTAACCGATTTGAAATTGATGAGCGGGAAACCGGGGTAAATAATATTCGCCATATCTATCTTCGGGAAAAATTACAAGGTAAACCAACCTATCGCAATCGTAAAAAATAAACCCATAAGTACTACTCCATGTTTGAAGTTATTTTTATTCTTACCTTTTTAGTAATTAGTAGTGTAATTATTTACGCCATTTATACAAGCTATCGCAATTGGAAATACAACAATAGCCAACCCAAAATTGCTGTCGAGGCATTTGTAGTCACAAAACGTAATGACCAAAGTATGCATCGCCATACCAACACCAACCATTTCCATAGAACTACGTACTATTACCTTACCTTTGAGTTTTCCACAGGCGACCGAAAAGAATTTGAGGTAGATAGTTCCGAATTTGCCTTATTGCGCGAAAATGATACCGGTGTTTTAACGTTTCAAGGCAATAGATTCATTCGTTTTGAGCGAAAAATCAATTGAGTATAAGCCCACCCTATCCATGACTACACTTGATTTGCATACCAAACGACTCCTACTAAAAGGACTTTCTCCGGAAGACATAAACTCTATTTTTCAAACCTTCACCAAAGAGGAAGTAAAACAACTGATGGGGCATTCATCGGATGACGAGTATGCCAAAGAAGCCGAAAAAGTTAAACAAGGCTATGCCGCATACAACCGCCGGTTTGTTTTGTTTTTGCTAATTGAAAAAAGTTCGCAAAAAATAATTGGTCGCTGTGGTTTACATAACTGGAATGTTGATCACCAACGTGCCGAAATTGGTTACAATATGAGTGATTCTCTTTATAAACAAAAAGGACTCATGACCGAAGCCGTGGAAGCCATCTTGACGTATGGCTTTGAAAACCTAAAACTGAATCGCATTGAGGCACTGGTTGCGACAGATAACACGCCATCACTAAAAATTATTGAAAAATTTAATTTTAAAAAAGAGGGATTGCTTCGCAAACACTATAATGTGGAAGGCACGTATAAAGATTCACTTTTGTTTTCAAAATTAAAGTCGGAACACGAATCGGAAACAAAAAATGTGTAATTTCGAATAAGAAGAACAAGTATTTTAATTTGTACCATGATGAAACCCGAAATTGAAGCCTATAACCAATCCCAACAAGGCGATGAAATCAACATCTGCAATCGGTTAGCCTTGGAAATCATAAACCAATTACCTACAGCCGAATACAAAATATGGCACCGGCATCCTGTTTGGTTTTTAGACGGAAATCCTGTGGTTGGCTATTGCAAAATGAAAGTGGGCATCCGTTTACTTTTTTGGAGCGGACAGTCGTTTAACGAAGACGAATTGCAACCGGAAGGCAGTTTTAAAGCTGCTGAAAAACGATACCTTGCCGCTCACGAAATAAATGAAACCCTATTACACCGATGGCTCGAAAAAGCCCAAACCATTCAATGGGATTACAAGAATATTGTAAAACGCAAAGGGAAATTAGAACGGTTGCTTTGACATTTTTTGTCGGAATGCTTTTTTAGAGGAGTGAGATACGAGCGTCACATAGGCAGTAATAGCGCGAAATCGTTATTAGCATTAGTTCTTTTAATCAAAACTTAAATTTATTTTAAAACTCTGTCTATTGATTTCGAATTCACTTTTACTTAATGGACCATAAATTTTTAATTCTTTTTTCTTAATTATATAAAAATTTTCCTTGTTATTTTTC
Source organism: Flavobacterium sp. (assembly GCA_041917555.1). Taxonomy (GTDB): domain Bacteria; phylum Bacteroidota; class Bacteroidia; order Flavobacteriales; family Flavobacteriaceae; genus Flavobacterium. The sequence goes on from JAYRXL010000085.1 coordinate 251,888, forward strand.
ATTTTTTGAATTTCAGTTGAATTTCTTAAAAGCTCATTAGTAAATTTTTGAGAGTAAATGCTATTTTGTTCTGAGGTATCTAATTTTGCTAAATAGTCTTCATTTAGTTTAATATAATTTTTATCATATGTGAAATATACTTTAGACATAAATAACATATTTTCTATTAAACGTTTTGTCTGTTCGTAGTTGAAATTTTGTTTTATGATAATGAAATCTGAATTGTATTTATATTCTTCAACATCGGGTAAAATAACAGGTGTTTTTTTACTGTTTCCGCATAGATATATTCCATTTCCATCAAAAGTTGTAACATCAAAAATTATTTCTTGAGATGGAATGTAAAAAAAATTATTGCCAAGATTAACCTCCTTTTCGTTATCGTTACATGAGAACAAGAAAAATAAAATTACACATTGTAAATAAACGTATTTATTTAAACATTTTCTTTTCATTTGTTTTGTTAAGATATTGATTTTTTTGAGGTTTTATAGAATTACCGCTAATTCTAAAATTTACCATACAACCTAGCAGGTTTTAAAATTCTACCTGTAATAGCATATCTAACTCAGGTTATTTACAACCCGCGGCGTTTTTTTTCCTTAAGTACAGTTTGATAAGCCACCCGGTTCACAATTAACATTGGAATAAAAAATAGCGGCATAACGGTAAATATGCTAAACCCTTGCTTGTAGGTTAGAAACATTCCAATGCCTGCCTGTAGGATAATCATGGCAAACATAAAAATAAAAGCTATTTTGGCCATTTTTTCTTTTTTGAGCAAATCCTGATCCGAAACTTGTGTTAAATCTTCTTTTTTATTCATGCGATTGTAGTTTATGTAAATATATATAAATTCGCATACATGAAAAAAGAAAAACTTATCGCATCATTACAATCGCTTCATCAGGAGTTAAATCACTACTTGGAATCCGTGCAAGAGGCCGATTTAAATCGCGCTCCCAAAAGTGGTCAATGGAGCAAAGCAGAAGAAATTGGACATTTAATAGTGTCATTGCAACAAACTAATCGCGGTTTGGGGTTACCAAAATTTTTTATGCGCTATAAATTTGGCACCAACAACCGCCAAGAGCGATCCTACGATGAAGTAGTTGCAAAATACCGTGACAAACTCGCCACCGTTCCTATTCCTGCTAATCCGTTTCAATTACGCCAAAAAACAGTACACCAAAAAGAGAAACTGCTATTGGATTACCTAAAAGCACAACGCGGGTTTGAAAAAAGAGTAAACCGATTTACCGAAACGGATCTCAGCAAACTTCTGCTACCCCACCCGCTTTTGGGAAGAATGACGCTACGCGAATTTTTGTACTTTACCCATTATCATACCACCCATCATTTTGAGCATATTCGCATTGCGTAATCAAATGATGTTGCGAAGGTGGTTTTTCATCGCTAAATTGATTATTTTTGAAGTAATCAAACATTCCGGTTGTGTTGCAATTCTTTCAAAAAAATAAAGAAATTATCCTCTATGCCTTGCTGGGAGCTGTAATTATGGCTGCTTTGAACGGAATTGAATATCATTTTTTGGTGGCTACCAATCGCTTTCAAATCTATGCCGGCATCGTGGCGGTCGTGTTTACGATACTGGGGGTGTGGGCTTCGGGAAAATTTCGAAAACCTGAAACCATTATTATTGAGAAAAAAATTCAGGTTCCGGAAACCGACTTTGTACAAAATGACAATGCAATACGCGAACGAAATATCAGTAAACGGGAATTGGAGGTGCTTGAACAAATGGCCAACGGTTTAAGTAATCAGGAAATTGCCGACGCTTTATTTGTATCGGTTAACACCATTAAAACCCATTCCTCTCGGTTGTTTGAAAAATTAGAAGCCAAACGCAGAACACAAGCCTTAGAAAACGCCCGAAAAATTGGAATAATTCCCTAATACTTTTGAGTGAAAAAGTAAAAATCACCCTAAAGTATGACCCTCATTTTGCTTTTTAAACAAAACTTTGCAGCACTAACCAAAAAATTTCTAATATGAAAAACATCATTTTAAAAAATGGCTTCCTTGGCGGAATTATCGTTGTATTGGTAATGGTTTTTACAACCTTACTATTTAAAAATGCCCCTGAAAATTTTGACAACAGCATGGTTATCGGTTTTGCCGGTATGTTTTTGGCCTATGTGTTTTTATTTTTAGGTGTTAAACAGTACCGAGACAAAGTCAATAACGGTGAATTATCATTTGCAAAAGGTTTAAAAATTGGATTACTCATTGCCCTAATCATATCGACTATGTATGTGGTGGCTTGGGTTATTGAATGTAATTTGGTATTTCCTGATTTTGCCGATAAATACGCTGAACATGTCATTAAAAATGCCAAACCGGAAGAAGTCAAACAAGTAACACAATCGGCTAACGAAATTAAGGAAATCTACAAAAGTCAGTTTATGATTTTTTTGTTTACCTATGTCGAAATTTTACCAATCGGAATTGTGTTTGCACTAATCAGTGCTTTGATTTTAAAAAGAAAAAACAAGTAGCTGCCTGCCTGCCGCAGGCAGGTTTGTGGGTTTTCGAAACGCAATTCTACATTCAAAATAATGGCATTAGTAAGTAATACAAATAAATTCACATAAAAAATATGGCAAAAGTAACCGGAATCGGCGGCGTGTTTTTCAAGTGTAAAGACACCAAAGCCACACAAGAATGGTATAAAAACCATTTGGGAATGGACGTTACTCCTTATGGGGTTAATTTTGAATGGCGAGATGCCGAAAATCCCGAACAAAAAGGCTCTACACAATGGAGTCCGTTCTCGGATGCTACAACCTATTTTGCTCCTTCAACTAAAGAGTTCATGATCAACTACCGCGTAGACGATATTGAAGCCTTAGTTGCCCAACTCAAAGAAGCCGGTGTCACCGTATTGGACCAAATTGAGTCGTACGATTATGGCAAATTTGTACACATTATGGATAGGGAAGGCAATAAAATTCAGCTCTGGGAACCGGTAGAATAAGGATTGTAAACGTGGTAATTTTGATTAACGTAAACCATGACTTGAAACTACGTTTTTCAATCCCATTTCGTTGCCATAAAATCCCAATTGATCAAAATCAAACGTGTCGCTTAGTTGAAAAACATAGTCACTCGTAGCTTTTTACCACATCGGGTTACCCCAACCATTGCTTAAAATCTTGCACTTTTTCACGAGCCACAATTACCTCATCTTGCTTGTATGAAGGTAATACTACTTTTAGACGTGAGTTACTGTGCAATTGGATTTCTTTTATGGCCTTTAAAGGCAGAATATATTTTCGGGAAATGCGGTAAAAATCCTTCGGATTTAGTTCGGTTTCCAACTGTTCCAACGTGGTGTCCAATAAATAATCGCGGTTGTCGTAGGTATGCAAATAAGTACCTTTATTTTCGCTGTAAAAACACTCTACTTCTTCTATGGCAATCATTTTTAACTGCTGTCCCATACGAATTGTAAAACGCTTGCGGTAATCACGATCCAGCGGATTGACGAGCATTTTTCGAATGGTTTCAAAATCCAATGCCAACGGCGTTGAAGTTACATTACGGGATTTAAATTTTTGGATCGCCTGCTCCAAATCATCTTCATCAATCGGCTTCAGCAAATAATCAATACTATTGAGTTTAAAGGCACGAAGCGCATACTCATCATAAGCCGTAGTAAAAATGATGGCACTTGTAATGGTAAGGTGTTCAAAAATTTCAAACGACAAACCGTCAGACAATTGAATATCCAAAAAAATCAAATCCGGATGTGGGTTATTGGAAAACCATTCAAGTGCTTCAGCAACCGAATGCAGCATCACATCGGCCTGCAAACCCAGTTTTTCAATTTTGCGCTGCAACAAACGAGCAGCCGGCTTTTCGTCTTCAATAATTATAATTGTCATATTCTTTTACTTTTTTTGGGCACCTCCCGATGCTATCGGGACCGGGCTATCCGCTGCAAGTCCTCATCCCGAGTCTTTCGGGATTGCGGGCTTTTCGCTTCTATCCCTGGTGCATACCGTTCTTTTTTTCGCGATCCATATATTCTTTTATTTTTCGCTCTTCCCATTTGCTGCCAAAGATGATATTGGGTACAAATACCGAAGCACCATGCGCTACCAAACCTATTCCCCAAAAGAAAGCCGTGGAAAAAGTACCAAAATTAAGAAAAACGGCAAATGATCGTGCCCCAACATAATGTGCCACTAAAATCCCAAAATTGACAAACAGGTAAACAATAAGGTGTACATAAAATCCTTTGATTTTTTTGACACGCTCGGCAGCGGCTTTGTAATTTTCCGCATCATATTGGTTAAATTGTTCCATAGTAAGCCGTGTTATTGCCATTTTGAGGCATTGCGTTTTTCTTCTTCCATGAATTGCTTCATTTTGCGCTCTTCCCATTCTTTTCCAAAAAACGGATTCTTATCATATACTTTCATCGCATGAAAAAACAACCCAATTCCCCAACCCAACATGGGCCAAAAAAACCATAAATGTTCCGGCGATGTAAGTAAATTAATTACTACCAGAATAATCATAACTCCCACATAAGAAGCCACATGACCATAAAATTCTTTTAGCTTTTCAACACGCTCTTTAGCCATAGTGTAGCGTTGATCATCGTTAAAATTTAGTTCCATTTTTCAATATCTTTTTGTTGTTAAACTTCAAGTTTTAAGCGGATACAGTCTAACTGTTTTCCTTGTAACGTTCCATATATTCTTTTACCTTCTTGTCTTCCCATTGCTTTCCCAAAACTGTTTCCGAGAAAACATATTTAAAAACTTTGATGGCCACAATCAGCGTCCAAATCGACATCACAATATCATTTAGAAAATGTAAAGGCCAAAAGTTAAGCGGTAATCCAAAATACTTTTTAGATGCCCAAATACCTATTGCGATAGCATAAACTACAAGATGTATAAAAAAATCACGTTGTTTTCGAACACGCATGCGCGCCATTTCGTAAAGCTCACGTTCCTGATTCGTAAGTGTTTCCATAACTATTTCCAATTTTTTGTGTTGTTATTTTCTTTGTTTAAAATTTCGCGAATTTTACGCTCTTCCCAGTCGGAACTATAACCAAAAACCTTAAAGGCATGCATAACTACACCAAAGCCCCAACCAACTGCCGAAAACCAAAACCACTGGAACTGCGGTGAAAAAGTGAGATTAATGTAGATGAGCACCGGAATAACAATGCAATAGGAAATTAAATTTCCGTAAAAACCTTTGAGCTCTTCAACGCGTTTTTTAGCTCTGTAATAGGCTGAATTTTCAGATGAAATATACGTTTGCATAATGGTTACTTGTTTTGTTAATAAGGGCAAATGAACGGCAAAAACCGTATCTGTTTGATTAATTAGTACTTTTCTGTCGGTTAAAATAGCATAGCGACTGATGATGTTTTGAAGACCCACTCCCCTGCGATCTTGCAGTACTTCCTTTTTTTGTAAATCATTCTGTACCACTAAATAACCGTCTTTTATGTAAATTTTTATGTGAAGTGGTTTCTTTTCGCTGACTACATTGTGTTTGATGGTGTTTTCCAACAAAAGTTGCAGGGAAAGCGGCACTACTTTGGCTTCAACATTTTCAAAATTTTCGGGCAACTCATACGAAATACTGTTCTCAAAACGCATTTTCAATAAGTTCATATAGGTTTTCGCAAAAGCCAATTCTTCCTGAACGGTTACCAGTTCTTTATCTTTTTGTTCCAACACATAACGGTAAATTTTAGACAGCGATGTGGTAAACTTTTGCGCATTCTCCGGATTTTCTTCAATCAAAGAACTCAACACATTTAAACTGTTGAACAAAAAATGGGGATCAATCTGGTTTTTTAAACTCTCAAATTTAGCCGAAGCTGTCCCGGCAATTATTTTTTGTTCTTTTACACGATTCTCTTGCAGTGCCTTGTAGAAGTACGATGCATGGACGGCCAACGTGACAATAAACGTAATTATCATTGCCATTACGTAGTTGGCTGCTTTTTCATCGGCCCAATAAGCTTCAAAAGTTCTTCCGTTTATCACAGTATCTTCCAACACATGAAGTACAAAAATGGTCAGCATTGATACGGCAAACGAACTCAAAAAACCTATGATCAGTCGTTGTGGCGGAAAACGGTTACTTTGAAATTTGGAATCGAGGTACATAAATACCGTTGCATTGGCAAAATATAACACGAGTCCGTAAACCATAGTATAAAGAAAGTTTTTTAAAAGATAGTGGTCAAAAACAACCCCATTACCGGTAAAGTATCGTATCAGTGTTAAAATCACAAAGATTGACAGTGATATCCAAATGGCTTTGGGTAATTCTTTGAAGTACTTATTCATAACTTTCTTGTATACTTAAGATTATCTCATTTATTTACACGAAGCCAAAACTTGTTCGGCGCGTTCCAATCCCCAAGTTGGATGAAAAGGTGATTCCGGTTTAAAATCCTTGAACAATTGGATAGAACGCTCAACTTCTTTACAAAGTGCTTTTGTATCAGCTCCGGTCCATTGGGCACCGCCAATCTCAAAATCGGCTTTGCCAAATACCACTCGTGGGTTGTTTGGAGCAATGGCATAAGCCTTACCGTATTGTTGCATCGTCAATCCCGAATATTTCATTCCGTTTGTCATTGGATCCTGAACAATATAAACTGTATAAATCAACGCTTGTAAAACCATAATTTCCGGATTTTCAGGGCTGATCAGCGTAGCTTCATCCAAGGCATTTTGTGCTTTCTCGGTTAAGGCGGCTACTTTGGATTTGTTGGCCGGATTAAAAGCATCGGTTGTACAAACCAAAGCCACATAATAATTAGGTAACCAATTGGTTTTTTCTACCGAAGCGATGCGTTCAAACAAAGCAACTGCTTCTGTAGATTTACCTTCGCCCCAAAGACCAAGCGCTTTGCTCATTCCTTGTTCGTACTGACTTTGCCCCATTACCAATGTAGCAATAAAAAAAGAGATGGTAGTGATAATTGTTTTCATGATACGTTATTTTTTGATTTGATTTAAATTATTTCTTTTGATTTTATACGACAAATTTCGGTTGTATTACGTTGCTGTAAAATTAAAAACTACCGAAATGTCATTTTTTACAGATGAATTGTAAAATCCCCATAGTCTTTAATGTATTTTGATGGAAATTGTCTTGTCAGCTGTAAGACTAAATTTAGCATCCTTATATTTCGGAGGTCCCATAAACCCTTTTGCATCATTGGATGTGCCATAATCTTCTTTGGGAATTCCCATAAAATTAGTGTCCATTTTACCGTTATTATTTTCGTCGTGAAACGTACTCACGGCGTAGATTCCTTCCGGCAAATCAGTAAATACTAAGGTAGCCGACTTATTTTCAATTTTTACTACTTTCCCTTTGTATAACTTTTTTAAAAAATCGGTCTCCGAATTGTAAACAGCTACATAAGCCTGCCCTTTGTCATTTTCAAATCCGTTTATACGAATGGTGAGTTTATGCTTGTTTTCTGTTTGCAACAAAGCGCTGATTGCAAAAGTGAGGGTGAAGAAAAAGTTCATGATACTGATTTTTTGATTGATGATGAAACTACTATAAGTTATTAAGCTGATTGTCTTTTTTATTCTCACTGATAGTCCAAAAGAAACCTACAAAGAAAAACCTGTCGGCAGTTTGGGTAATTTCGCGTCGGTCAAAAAAGCCGTTAGTATCGGGTGAATTTGCGTATTCATAGCCAAAAATATTATTCGTTCCCAAAATATTACTCACCGAAAAGTACAGTATTTTTTGCTGCGAAATCAAATAAGCCCAACTAAAACTCAAATTATTGTAGGCTTTGGTTTTTCCATTCATAAAAGCCGCCTCATTTGGGTTATTGTAAGGGCGCCCCGAATTAAATGAGTGTGACAGTCCTAATTGCGATTTTAAATCATTTATCCAATATTTGGTTACAATTGAAAGGTTGTGTTTGGCTACAAACGAAGGCGTTACTTCGGCAGTATAATTGCGGTAATCGCGTTTGGTGTCGATGTAGGAATACGAAATCCAGTATTCGAGGTTTTTAAACGATTTTCCGTCTCTCCAAAAAATATCCAATCCTTTAGCATACCCATAACCATTGTTCGAATAAACAGAATTATAATACGCCTGATCGGTGTCGAATTTCACTAATTTATCATAGTCTTTGTAATACAACTCGCTTCTAAATGTGCGTCGATTACTACTGTATTGATAGTTCAGAATGTAGTGTGACGCTTTTTCGTTGGTAAAATCCGAACTATATTTCAAATAATCCTGACGCGGTGCTTGCTCAAACACCCCATAAGCAAATGAAAACTGACTTGCTTTACTGATTTTATAAGCTAATGAAGCTCTTGGAGACAGAATTGTTTCGTTCAACAAAGAAGTGTTTGCAAGTCGGGCACCGGCTTTGGCTGCAAAATTTTTAGAAAAGAAAATATCAAATTCGGCGTAAGCAGCTGCAATATTGGTTTTGTAACCACTCTCAAATGTTTGGTTTACATTCTCGTCAAAATCGGTTGCAAAATAATCGGCACCAAAAGTTAATTTAACACGCTCAGAAAATGTTTTTTTGAGTTTGAGTTTAAGATGAGCCGCATTTTCAGTATTATTGATTTTATCTGCATCATAGCCAATTTTATTATCACCATAACCATAAGAAAATCCGGTATTTAACTGCCATTTCCCATTAAAATTAGCTCTGTAAAATGTATTGATATAAAAATTATTGTTTTTTAAATCAACCCTTGTTTTGGCCACCGAATTAATGCTTTCCTGATTAAAATCGAAACGCGAGGCATCAAAAGCGGCATATACTTTCAGTAAACTTTTATCTTCAAACAAGTGGCGGTAAACCGTTTCTCCGGAAAGCCCTTGAAAAGGTCTGTTCCAATCTAAATTTTGAGGTACAACTAATTGATAAGGAGCCAAATCAATATAGGCTGTATTAAAGGTGAGTGAGTTATTTCCCCATACTTGTGTATTGGCTAACCCTAAACCTACTGTCATGAATGAAATATCGGTTTTCTCTTGGGTTTCCATATCATTGGTATTCAATAACAACACACTCGACAAGGCTTCTCCATATTCGGCTGAATAGCCACCGGTTGAGAACGAAATTCCGCTAAACAAAAAAGGTGAAAATCGCCCACGTGTAGGTAAATTTTGTACCGTAGAACCATAGGGTTGCGCTACACGTATACCGTCAACATAGGTTTGTGATTCATCAGCCTCGCCTCCACGCACAAATAAACGTCCGCTCTCCCCTACCGTTTGTGTTCCGGGTAAAGTTTGCAAGGCTGCAACAATATCGCCATTGGAACCGGCTGTAGTTACAATATCTAGTGGTTTAAGAACCGTTACTTTAGCTTTTTCACCGGCTTCGAAAGTTCCCGCATTAATTACTACCGCATCCAACACATTTACACTCTCTTTCATTTTTACCGTTACGGGCTTGTAATTGGCAATTTCGATGGGCAATTTTACGGTTTCATAGGTAAGAAACGAAACCACCAATACTTTACTGCCGTTTTCGGAGGTTGTAAAAAGAAACTCGCCTTTTTCGTTTGTAGACCCACCGTCATAAGTGCCTTCAATAAAAATATTGGCACCGGAAATCGGATTGTTTTTTTCATCAATAACTTTCCCCGAAATTTTGGTTTGAGCCAAAAGAGTTGTCGTTGCGAAAAGGATCAGAATAGTGAATACATTTTTCATGGGTTTGGATTTTGTTGTTTTACAGGGCAAAGTTGCAACAGGATATAAAACTATAAAATAAAACCTAACCGAACTGTAGATTTTTGATGATGAATTGTATCTTTGGTAAAATATCAAACAAACCTGTTTGCATTCTACTGAAAACGAATAGTATAATTAATAACGAATATGAAAAAGATTCTTCTATTATTACTTCTGGCAACTACCGGATTTTGCTTTTCGCAAACCAACCCCGAATATAATGAGCCCTTAGCCAAAGCGCTTGGCGCCGATGATTATGGTATGAAAACCTATGTGTTTTGTCTTTTAAAAACCGGTTCAAATACTACAGCCAGCCTCGAAGAACGTCAAAAATTATTTGAGGGACATATGGCTAATATTAACCGGTTAGCGGAAGAAAAAAAATTGGTTGTAGCCGGACCTTTTATGAAAAATGACAAAAATTACAGGGGTATATTTATTTTTAATTGCACTACACTGGAAGAAGCAAAAGAATGGGTCGATTCGGACCCTGCAGTTAAAGCCGGAATTTTTGAAGCCGAACTGACGCTGTGGTATTGTAGCGCTGCTTTAATGAAAACCAATGAAATCCACAATCAGATTGCTAAAAATAAAATTTGAAAAGAGAATTCTACTTCCTAAAAACCAAATTAAATAGTACATTTGCCCTCCAAAAAATAGGTTATGGTTTATAAATTCAGAGTTATCCTCGATGCCGAGGAAGATGTGTTTCGCGATATTGCTATACTGGATTCCGATACGTTGGAAGACCTACACAATGCGATTGTAAATGCCTTTGGTTTTGATGGTTCCGAAGTTGCTTCATTTTATACCTGCGATGATACCTGGAATCAGGAAGACGAGATTCCGATGTTTGATACCGGCGATAATCCGGGGGAACAACGCATTATGAGCGATTATGAACTGGGTGATTTACTGGATGAAGATAACCGTAAAATAATTTATGTTTACGATTTCATCAATATGTGGACTTTTTTAGTGGAACTGGCAGCTATCGAAAAAGAAGAAAACGGTGCCACCTATCCTGATTTATTGTATTCTCACGGTTTAATGCCCGCTGAAGCAGGCGAAAAACAATTTGAAGCTGAGAATGATGATTTTTACTCCGATTTTGAAGATGATTTGGATGAAGAAGATATGGATATGTTTGGCGGTGACGACCATTATGAAGATTATGGTTTTGATGAAAATTGGAATTAATTAAAGCACCCTGTTACTGAGTTTTGCTATTCTTGGGTATTAATTTTTAATCCATGAAAACGTGTAGAGACTTGTTCATTCGGCAAAAAACCATGACATAGGGAACAAAACGTATAATTTACCTATAGAAGAATCATTCGGGTTGACCCCACAAATCAGAAGAAGTGCCATTTCAATTGCTTTGAATATTATTGAAGGATATGGAAGAGAAACTAAAAAAGAATTTTCCCGATTTTTGAATATCGGTTACAGTTCACTTTTTGAATTTCAGCCTCAAATAGAAATAATTATTTAACCGAACAAAATTTTAAAACTTTATATAACTATACAAGAGCACTCGAAGCAATACTTATTTCTTTTTCAAAAAAGAATTCAATAAACTCAGCTTCTCAGTCACTCTTACTCAGCCACTAAAAAAATGATCAACTTATTTAACTCCCACATCGAATCGTTATCCATCCACCGCGTTGGAAATAAAAGCCGTAATGAAGCCCTGTTTGTATCGGAAAATCCATATGCTTTGTCTGATGAGATTACACCGCTTATAAAAGAATTCTTCTTTAAAAGTTTTCGCGAAAAAGAAGAAAATTACTATCAGTTTGCTCACGAAGTAGATTTGGAATACAATGACATGTTTAATTTGGCTACCGAAGTATTCACAAATCCGAGCAATGTTCATGAAATCTCAAAAAAAATAACGGCTCATTTATACGAACAATCCAATCATCCGCACATTAAAAGCGGCGAAGTTTATATTGCCTACATCACAAATGTCTCTATAGACAATCAAACTGTAGATATGTTAGGGGTATTCAAAAGCGAACTTAAAAGTGATTTTTTACAGTTTGAAGAGAAAGGCAATAATTTGGAAATGCTGTTGCAAGAAGGCATCAACTTGAGTCGATTGGACAAAGGTTGTTTGATTTTTAACTACAAAAAAGAAGAAGGATACAAAATCCTGACTGTTGACAGTAACCGTTATGATGCGCGCTACTGGTTAGAACATTTCCTGAATGTAGATGCATTTCAGGATGAAAATTTCATGACAAAACGCTACTTGAAATTTTGCCAGGAATTTGCCAAAGAGGTTGTTTTTCCGGCAGAAGATAAAAAAGAAGAAGTCTTGTTCATGAACCGAGCTGTAAACCATTTTGCGAAAAACGATACTTTTGAAGAAACGGCTTTTTTGAATGATGTGATTGAAAATCCGGATTTGATACCCGAATTCAAAAGTTATAAAGCAGACCGTGGCGAAAAATACAGCATTGAAGATGTTACTTCATTTCCCATTGCCAATGCAGCGGTTACCGATGCTCGAAAATCGATAAAAAATGTCATCAATTTGGATACGAATATTCAAATAAAATTGGACTTTATTAACCCGGAAAGTGCAGAGAAATTTGTAGAGAAAGGTTGGGATGAAGAAAAACAAATGTATTACTATTTGGTTTACTTCAACAAAGAGCAAAAAAGTTAACACATCAAAAGGCACTTAAGGTGCCTTTTTTATTTTATGTTAATTATGCTAAACATGATATTTATCATAAAATAAAGGCATTCCAAATTCTAATTTTGAACTTGCAATTAATACATCCATGTCTGTTTCATTAATCCGTAAATACAATGTACCCGGACCGCGATACACCAGTTATCCGACGGTGCCTTATTGGAACGAATCCGGATTCACTTCAAAACAGTGGAAAAACGATTTGATTCGTTCGTTTAATGAAACAAACCGCACTGAAGGCATTAGTCTTTACATTCACCTTCCCTTTTGCGAAAGTTTATGCACGTTTTGCGGATGTCATAAGCGAATAACCAAGCGCCATGATGTTGAAGATCCTTACATAAGTGCTGTTTTAAAAGAATGGAATTTGTATTGTTCACTTTTACCGGAACGCCCCATTATAAAAGAAATTCATTTGGGCGGTGGAACACCTACTTTTTTCGCTGCTGAAAATTTAGAACGCCTCATTAACGGAATTTTTAACACTGCCGACAGAGCAACCGAATATGAATTCAGTTTTGAAGGTCATCCCAACAACACCACACGTTCGCATCTTATAACATTATATAAATTAGGTTTTAGAAGAGTTAGCTTTGGGGTACAGGATTATTCTTTAAAAGTTCAAACAGCTATTCATCGTATTCAACCGTTTCATAATGTGGCAAAAGTGACTTTTTGGGCAAAAGAAATTGGTTATACTTCAATTGGACATGATTTAGTATTTGGTTTACCGTTTCAAACTCTTGAAGACGTAATCGACACTATCGATAAAACCAATTCGCTACAACCGGATCGTTTGGCTTTTTACAGTTATGCCCACGTTCCATGGATAAAAGGAAACGGTCAACGAGGTTTTAATGATGATGATCTTCCGAAAGATGAAGAAAAGCGTAGCTTGTATGAAGAAGGTAAACTACGTTTGGCCGAAAATGGCTATTTTGAAATCGGAATGGATCATTTTGCCCAAAAAACCGATTCCATGTATACGTCGTTTGAATCCGGAAAATTACACCGCAACTTTATGGGGTATACATCGTCTAAAACACAAGTAATGATTGGATTAGGTGTTTCATCGATAAGCGATAGTTGGTATAGTTTTGCGCAAAACGTAAAAACAATCGAAGAATATTATGCTCTTTTGGAACAAGATGAAATTCCGGTTTTCAGAGGACATATCCTTACCGCAGAAGATTTAGTCATTCGTCGCCATATCTTAAACTTGATGTGTACGTTCCAAACCAACTGGCAGCAGGAAGAAATGCAATTTCCCGAAATCAATTCGGTTTTAGAATCTTTACACGAAATGGAAAACGACGGTTTACTGATTACAACACCAAAAGGCGTAATTGTTACCGAAAAAGGGAAACCCTATGTTCGCAATATTTGCATGGCTTTTGATTTACGCTTGCAACGCAATGCACCGCAAACACGTCTATTCTCTATGACAGTATAACACCACTATTTACTATCTATAAAAAATGCTTTCATAATGAAAGCATTTTTTTTACAATTTACCTGTTTAAAAAGGATTACTCCATTTCGGATTTGTATACACATCTGTTCCCGACAAGGTTTTCAGGAAAGCAATCATGGCATTGACTTCGTTTGCCGTCAGATTTAAATGCTGTCCTACCCCTCCCGGAGTTAATCGAGGATCTAAATTGGTATTTCCTGGAGCGATATTTATCGTCCCATAATGACCAACCGCTGCTTGCAATGTTGTGATTACACCGGTATGCATGAGAGGTCCGTTCAGAGTACCGTCTGTTTTAACCAAATTACGTAAGCTCGGAGCCTTGGTATTGGTCACATCAATTCCGCTGCCACTCAATGTCCCTATGATTCCGTTATTTTTTGAAGCCGGATCAATGTCAAACTCGGGAGCCCTATGACAACCGCCACAGCCCAAACCGCCGCCGGTTCGTGAGCCGGACGCATCAAAAACAGGCGGTGCCAAAAATAAATTCTTCCCTTGATTTTCTTGATTGGAGAAATTGGTAAAGGGAACACCATCATTGGCCGCCAAAGCCCTTCCTGCATCATATTTTGAATCAAATGACTGAATACTACGTACAAATTGAGCTAATGCGTTTTGCATTTTAACTTCTGTAATTTCATCAGATCCGTACGCATAGGCAAATAGTTCTTTATAATATGGAATACTCGCCATTTTGGTCAACAAATCAGCAAAAGATTGATCACCATTGGTTCCGCTAAATCCCATTTCGGCATGATCGCGAATCGGCATTGTGGTTTGCTGCTCTAAAGTAGCGGCTCTTTCATCCCAAAAGAAATGCGTTTCAGTTGAAAATCTCGAATTTACCAAACGCATGGAATGCCTCCCTGTAGTACCGTTTACCCCAGTGCTGGCAACCGCAGTATCACTAAATGCACTTTCTTGTTTATGGCAAGTGGCACACGATATTGTATTTGACGATGAAAGTTTGGTGTCATAAAACAAAACCCTGCCCAACATAGCAACTTTATCATTTATTGGATTTCCGACCGTATTGTCTTTGGTAATATAAGTTGGAATAGTTTGATTGGCATAATTGTAAGGATTATCCAAACTTAAACTGTTTCCAAAAGTAGCTTTTACATTGGCTAACGGATCAATATCCTGGTAATCATCATCCGATTGACAGGAAAAAAACAATGTACCAAAACCGAGTACCCATAGTACACGAAACGAAAAATGAAAATGAGGCATAGTTATTTTTTTACAATGATTTGAAATGATTTTTCTGATGTGCCACTGGTTAGCTTTACAAAATAGACGCCATCCAAGACATCATCTACAGGAACATAACTTAAGGTTTGTCCGGCGTTCAGAAGCGCCTGTTTAATTACTTTACCATTACTGTCAATTAACTGAATCGTCACATTCTCCGTAACTAAATCCTTGAGTTGAAGAGCAATAAATGTACTCGCCGGATTGGGAAAAACTACGCATGTAGCATCTTCCACAGAGAAATCATGATTGGCAAGATAGGTTGTTACAGTTTCACTGATTGACGTTACGGTAGAAGCTGTTTTATTACCATAATAGGTTGGTCCGATAATATAGGGATAAGCCGAATTATGGTTTGCATCGACAGTAGCAAAATAACAATAGGTTCCGTTAGGATATTCCGGAGTCACACAAAAGCGTCCGTTGTGTACATCCAAATACGATGCATCGGCGGGATGCGAAATCCATTCATAATCTTCACGAAAAGTGCCTAAAGGATAGGTAGCGCTCACCGCAGGACCATCAGCAACATTCGTTCCGTCTGCATGATGGGTTCGCACGGTAATGTTGCGCAATTGGTAACCCGATTTCATTCGCACTATTCCTCCGGTTCCATCCGCATTGGCATAAGCATAGGCGCCATAAACCGGAAAACCATCGTAGGCAAAACCAATTAGAGGTGAATGCTGCGACGGATTGATGGTATACAACCCATCGGCGTCGTATAAATTACAAATGGTTGAAATTACAGTTAAATCCAAATCAAATGCCGAAGGGTTTTGATGGTGGTGGTAATTCCCGTTAGCGGGATGGCCTTTCGAACAATCAAATCCCACTTTTTCAAATACAACCGCATCGCGATTCCAGGCTTGAGTAGCTGTAGGTCCGCCCGGACAGGGAGAATTTCCCGGACCTCCGCAAAACGAATTGGTAGTGGTATTCCATGCTACGCCATCTCGGTAATCAAACATGGCTACACCGTTTATAAATACCCCAATATTACCCAATGAAGTTGCAGTTGGGGTACCTGTATTTTGTGTCGGATTTAGCGGAAATCGAAAGGTTGCATTCTGATTTTGAGCTACTGACGGATTGCCATCCAAAAAAGGCCCTGTCGGATAAGAAGGAATACCTTTTGTTTTAACATAAACCCAATTGGATGAATAGGATACCTCCTGACAGTTATAAAGCAATCCGTTGGAAAGTGCTGTTGAATTTCCTGAAACATAATAGGTACCTGTACCGGTCGTGTTTTGCAACCATTTGGTTATTATTGGGTTGGTTTGCGCAGAAACTGTGAAGACAGTTGTGGCAAACAATAGACTCAAGATTTTGATTTTCATGGTTAGTTAATGATTTATATAGTAGTTAGACGATAGCGCGAAATAAATCTTGCACAATACGCTTTATTTTTTTGGATAGCTGAATTTAGGGTTAAATAAGAATTCTTTATCGGTCAAGGTTTTTAAGAAAGAAATGAGCGCCACGCGATCTTCGTCGGTGAATTTGGGCTTATTTCGCAAGGCATCAGCAATTCTTGGATTAGATGAAAAATCCTGACTGTAATGGTGTAAAACTTCGTTCAATGTTTTAAAACGTCCGTCGTGCATATAAGGAAATGAAAATTCTATGTTTCGTAGTGTTGGCACTTTAAACTTCAAAGAATCAGCTGGATTTTGTGTAATTCGCATTCGTCCCACATCATTCAAATCAGCATCCATCGGTAAACCGTTATACTCGAATGAAGTTGATGCAAACAATGGCTCTTGATGGCAGGAAACACAATAGCGCTGAAATAAAGCATAACCTTTTGCTTCCAAGTCAGAAAATTGTGCTTCGTGACGGATAACTTTATCATACTTTGCATTAGCGGTAATAAGTCCGGCCATAAATTGCGAAAGTGCTTTCAATATAAATTGCCCTGTAATTTTGTCAGACTTAAAGACTTTTTTAAATCCGGCTACATAATCCGTATGCCGCTTAAGTTTATCAATACAATTTTCAAACGTTTCATCCATTTCTAAGGGGCTGGTAATGGGATGAATGGGTTGCACCTCTAAATGATTAACACCGCCATCCCACATAAACGTTTTATTCCAAATTAAGTTTTGTAAGGTTGGTGCATTCCGAGTACCAATTTTACCATCAATACCATGGCTTAAATCATGATCAACATGAGTAAAAGCGGTTGCCTGAAAATGACAAGACGCACAGGAAATGGTATTGTCGCGGGATAAAATCGGGTCGTAAAATAGTTTTCGCCCTAATTCAAAACCTTCCGGTGAAACAGTTTCAACAGCATATATGGGCTTGGGCCAATTCTGAAGAATTGTAATATAAGGCGGGTTTTCAAACGATTGGAACCCGACAATTACAAATGCTGTTAAAAGCACAACTATGCTATAAAATGTTATTTTACTCATCGCCTATCAACGAAAAAATAGCCGGATAGGCCTTTGTGATTTGCATCGCTTTAGCCCCGGGTATCATCACCGAATTGGTTTCTCGCAATGCCAATTGATCAAAAAAAGGAGCCAAATCTACTTTGATACGTACTCGTTCCGTTGAAAGGTTGCCTGTTACTTCCACTCGTTTTAGCGTGTTAAACGGATTTTGATACCCACCAATATGAAATTTAAATTCCTTTTTACGCGTTGCACAACTGTTGCTTTTTCCCTCAACCTTAAAATTAACAAACCCGCTTTGCCAGGACCAATACATCGCATGTACTGCGTCTAAATCGCCATCCATCGCACCGGAAACATTACTCAAACTATCCACACCGACTGTAAAAGAAATTGATTTAAAATGAGAGATATTGCCTGATTTATTGATTGCCAAATGATATGAACCCGAATTACCCCATTCGACCAAATGATTTTTTTTATGCGCCTTCATACTGACTTTATCCGATACTAATTCTACATCAGAAATATAAAATTTCACGACATCTATTTGGAGGGTGTCATGGGTAGCCGTTTGATAGTTTTCACCGATTAGTAGCGGTTTATCGCGAAAATAAAATTCAAAATCAATTTGCAGTGAATCACTACTGTGTTGCGCGTGAGCGAAATTTAAACTCAATAATCCGAGAACAAACCAAAAACGCATCATGGTTTTTTATGTGGTAAACGTTGGAATATCATGGTAAATTCCGACTTTAATTCATCAAAATTTGCTTGTTGCTCCTTGGTGTTACAAAGGTTATAAATAGCGGTTAAATGCTGAAAATGAATCGTTTCAATTTGAGCTTGTTTGTTGGCTATTTGGCTTAAAATGGCCGCTTTCGTTTTTTCATCACCTGTCGTATTTATACGCTGGTACAAATCGTTCTTGAGTTCATTAATTTGGTTATCAAGGTTGGTAATAGATTGGCGATGACTCTGAATTAGTTTCTCATAAGCAGCAACCTGTTTGGCATCAAAACCCAATTTATCACTAATAATTTGTTTGGGCTGTGGCCTTCTCCCTTCGGGATGTGGTCCTCTGAGTAAGGTTAAAATTGTAAAAGCATTAATAGCCAGTAAAATAATAATGACTACGTATAAAAAACGTTCTTTTTTCATTATTGATACAATTGATTATTTGTTTTTAAACTAAAAGTTTCTTCAGTTTCAGCTTTTATTTCCGGTTTATAAGTAGTGAAGGCCAAAAAATTAAGACTCAACACCAGGAGTATCCCAGCTGCCACTACCCATCTAAATGTTGGGTCG
Source organism: Flavobacterium sp. (assembly GCA_041917555.1). Lineage (GTDB taxonomy): Bacteria > Bacteroidota > Bacteroidia > Flavobacteriales > Flavobacteriaceae > Flavobacterium. Next base: position 270,786 of record JAYRXL010000085.1, read on the forward strand.
GCCTCTTGCTCTTTTTCCAATTGATATTGTTTCATGATTTCCGGAAAAAGGTCACGCTCCGGTGCTACCGAAACCAACGGTAATTTATCCATTATTGGGTCATTCGTATGTTTTGCATTAAAGTCCATTGTATTGCTCTTATTGATATAGACGATTTTTATATTTTTTTCTTGCGTTTATTTGTTATTTTTTTTTAAAATCTCCTGAAGGTTCTTTTTAGCTCTAAAAACTAACGATTCAACCGCCGATATATGAATTCCCATTATCTCGGCTATTTCAGCTTGAGGAAGTTCCTCAATCCGGAATAAGATAAATGCAGTCCGTTGGTTTTCAGAAAGTGTATTAATTGCCTCAAAAATGTGCTTGGTTTCCTCCAAACGTTCCAATTGTATACCGGGATGGTCAAAATCGACAGCTTGTGTTTTGGTATCTTCCAATGCGGTTTGCCAAAGAAAGTTCCATTTTCGGGTTTTCTTTTTTTTGAGAAAGTCGAGCGACTTATTGACTGTGATACGGTAAATCCATGTTTTATAAGATGATTTGTGATTGAAATCGGTTAAGGATAAAAAAACCGACACAAATACATCTTGGGTTATTTCTTCGGCATCTTGACGGTTTTGCACATAATGCAACGCCAAATTGTAGACCAGCAGTTGGTACTCATCATAGAGTTTACGTAACGTAAGTTCGTTTGGATTCAATTGACCGAAGAATTTGGTCAAATATATAAAAAAAGGCTGTCGTTGAGCGACAGCCTTTATATTGAGGTATATTCTTTTTATTTGATAAATTCAACTTTTTGGGTTTCTTCTACATTTATGCTGTCGAAAAATCCTTGTTCGTTCATCCAATCATCGCTGAATACTTTACTCATATAACGCGATCCGTGATCAGGGAAAATGGCCACTACAACGCTATTTTCGTCAAACTCACCTTCCTCGGCATATTGTCTGATAGCTTGCATTACAGCACCGGAAGTATAACCTACAAAGAGACCTTCTTTTTTAGCAATTTCACGGGTTGTATGAGCACTTTCTTCATCAGAAACTTTAATAAACTTATCGATTACATCGAAATCTGTCGCTGATGGGATTAAGTTTTTACCCAAACCTTCAATGCGGTACGGGTAAATTTCAGCGGCATCAAATTCTTTTGTTTCGTGGTATTTTTTTAACACTGAACCAAAAGCATCAACACCTAACACTTTAATAGTTCTGTTTTTTTCTTTAAGGAAACGCGCCGCTCCGGAAATAGTTCCTCCAGTACCACTACAGGCTATGAGGTGTGTGATTTTGCCATTGGTTTGTTCCCAAATTTCAGGACCAGTGGTTTTGTAATGGGCATCAATATTTAATTCATTAAAGTATTGATTAATGTATACAGAGCCTTTTGTTTCTTCATGCAAGCGTTTTGCAACATTATAATAGGAGCGCTCATCATCAGCAGAAACGTGAGCGGGGCAAACATATACTTTTGCTCCCATGCTGCGCAGCATATCAATTTTATCTTTTGATGATTTTGAACTAACTGCCAAAATACAGTTATATCCTTTAATGATGCTAACCATCGCTAAACTAAAGCCGGTATTTCCCGAAGTTGTCTCAATAATAGTATCTCCGGGTGTTAAAATGCCTCTTCTTTCGGCTTCTTCAATAATGTAAAGTGCAATTCGATCTTTGGTAGAATGGCCCGGATTAAAAGCTTCAACTTTGGCGTAAAAATTACCTGATAATCCGTCAGTTATAGCGTTTAATTTAATAAGAGGTGTATTCCCTATTAGTTCTAACACATTATTATAGGCTTTTATTTCTTCTTTCATAAAAAATAAATTAGTGCCGAGGTGCATTTATTATTGGCAACCTCAAAACCTTGCAAATTTATAAAAATATTTTTAACTAACTCTTTATTCCTTCCAAATCTAACAAAAAAGTAAATTCTTTTGCCAATTCGAGTAATGCTTCAAAACGTCCTGAGGCACCTCCATGACCTGTATCCATATTAATATCCAGAAACAAATAATGCGTATCGGTTTTCATTACCCGCAATTTAGCTACCCATTTTGCAGGTTCCCAATATTGTACTTGCGAATCATGTAATCCGGTAGCCACATAAAGATGGGGATAATCTTGGGCTTTCACATTATCATATGGCGAATACGAAAGCATATAATCATAGTATTCTTTATCATTTGGATTTCCCCATTCGTCATATTCGCCTGTTGTGAGTGGGATACTTTCATCTAACATAGTGGTTACAACATCAACAAAAGGTACTTGAGCAATAACACCATGGTACAATTCGGGCGCACTATTGATAACGGCTCCCATTAACAAGCCTCCAGCAGAACCACCCTCGGCATAAAGATGAGCAGGTGACGTGTATTTTTGTTCAATTAAAAAACGTGAGCAATCTATAAAATCGGTAAACGTATTTCGTTTATTTTTCAATTTACCATCCTCGTACCATTGTCGCCCTAAATCTTCCCCTCCGCGAATGTGAGCAATAGCATAGATAAATCCGCGGTCGAGCAAACTCAATCGTGTAGTAGAAAAATAGGGATCCATTGTAACTCCGTAAGAACCATATCCATAGAGCAAAACCGGATTATTACCGTTTTTTTGCATTCCGTTTCGGTACACCATTGATATAGGAACTTGGGTGCCGTCATTTGCTGTTGCCCAAACACGCTCTTCAGTATAATTGGCTTTATCAAAGTTGCCTCCCAATACTTCTTGTTCTTTGAGAACTGTCTTCTCTCGTGTCCTCATGTTAAAATCGATTACCGATGAAGGAGTCGTAAGCGATTGGTAACTGTAGCGTAAAATGGAGGTGTCGAAATCCAAATTGGTAGTAGTGTAAGCCGTGTAGGTATCACTTTCAAAAGGCAGGTAATACGAATCGCCATTCCACGGCATAATTCGTATTTGATTAAGTCCGTTACTGCGTTCTGAAAGCACCAAAAAATCGTTGAACAAATCAATATCTTCCAACAAAACATCCTCGCGATGCGGAATAAGGTCTGTCCAATTCTCTTTTCCTCTTTTATCCTCCTGCGTAACCATCAATTTAAAATTAGTCGCTCCGTCTTTGTTGGTTAAAATATAAAACGAGTCTCCGTAATGCGAAACCGAATATTCAAGTTCACGGGTACGTTTTTGAAACACTTCAAATGCACCATAGGGATTATCTGCTCTTAATAAGCGATACTCTGTGGTTAACGTACTGTTGGAATTAATCAGAATGTATTTTTTTGATTTTGATTTATAAACAGCAACGTCGAAGGTTTCGTCTTGTTCATGAAATACCAAAACATCTTCCGAAGGGTTGGTACCAATGACGTGTCTGTATATTTTATCGGGGCGCAATGTAACCGGGTCTTTTCGCGAATAAAAAACTGTTTTATTATCGGCAGCCCAAGTAGCACCACCGGTTGTATTTTCAATTTTATCGGGAAGAATTTCGCCGGTTATCAAGTTTTTAAATTGGAGTGTGTATTGCCGTCTGGAAACAGTATCTGTGGCAAAGGAAATCCATTGATTGTCTTCACTGACACTGAGTCCGCTCAGATTAAAGTAGGCATACCCTTTGGCCATTTCATTGCAATCAAATAAAAGCTCTTCAGGTGCTTCCAAAGTTCCTTTTTTACGGGAATGGATGGGATAATCTTTACCCGTTTCAAAACGGGTTATGTAATAGTATCCGTTGTATAAATAAGGAACCGACTCGTCATCTTCTTTAATTCGTGATTTCATTTCCTGAAAAAGGAGTTCCTGAAACGCTTTTGTATGCGCCGTCGCTTTTTGGTAATACTCGTTTTCGGCGTTCAAATAGGCTATAACTTCCGGATTTTCTCTGTCGTTTAGCCAATAATAATTATCGATGCGTTCATGATTATGAATCGACATGCGATGTGGAATGATTTTAGCCAAAGGAGGACTCAGGTTTTCCATACTTATAAATTGGATTACAAAAATACACTGCGATTAACTTGCCTCTACTCTTTCAACAGAATAGTTTTCAAAAGAGAAATTAACAATTGAAGTACAAAGTACAAAGTACAAAGTACGAAGTATTAAGTATAAAGTCGAAAGTATGAACTTGCTTGTGGCAGGCAGGGTTTTACTATAGACTTAAAGTTGACGGTTGACGGTTGACAGTTGACGGTGTACAGTTGACGGTGTACAGTTGACGGTTGACAGTATACAGTTAACAGTTGACAGCTAACTACTAATTGCTAAAAGCTAACTGCTAAAAGAGCTAAAAGCTAATTGCTAAAAGCTAATTGCTAAGAGCTAAATAAGTAAGCAGGAAGATAATATAGGTATTCGGTGTCTACAAATGCTGACACTATGTATTTAAATCCTATTGTTTGACGGGTACATTTTATTACTTTTGCGACAATAAAAACAAAAATTATGTTTGGTGATTTAATGGGTATGATGGGTAAAATCAAAGAAACCCAACAAAAAATTGAAGAAACAAAAAAACGTTTGGACACTGTTTTGGTGGATGAAAAAAGTTCAGATAACTTGGTACGTGTTACTCTTACAGCCAATCGTAAAATAACTGCTATTCATATTGATGAACAGTTGCTACAGGATAAAGAACAACTTGAAGATTATCTGATTGTGGTTTTAAACAAGGCCATTGAAAAAGCAACTTCGGTGAATGAAGCAGAACTGGGCGCTGTAGCACGTGACGGGATGCCTAACATTCCGGGCATGGATATGTTTAAATAAATCCGGTAATAGTCTCAACTTCCCTTTTTCTAATCCTTGTTCGATATTCTTTTTTTTGAACATGGAATTCCGAATTTGAAGTTATATACGAATCGTATTTATTGAAACTTCAGCAGTGTTTCTTTTACATAATCGTGCATCACTTCTTTGTAATCCAAATGCGTGACTATACGCAATTTACCTTGTCCCATTGAGCTGATGAGTATACCTCGTTGCTTAAATTTTTCGATAGTTGCCTTTTCGTCAACATTGGCTTTTAAACTAAAAATCAAGATATTCGTCTCAACCGGTTCCACTTTTTCAATCCACGGCAATTGGGCTAAAATGGCACCCAATTCTTTTGCTCTTCGATGGTCTTCAGCTAAGCGATTGATGTTATTTTTTAAAGCATAAATTCCGGCTGCGGCCAAATAACCGGACTGTCGCATGTTTCCTCCAAAAATTTTACGAATGCGAAGTGCCCGATGAATCGTTTCTGCATCGGCGACTAAAACCGAACCTATCGGAGCTCCCAATCCTTTAGAGAAACAAACCGAAATGGTATCGAAAAGTGCTCCAAATTGTTTGGGATGTTGTTTTTTAGCAATGAGCGCATTCCAGAGTCGGGCGCCGTCTAAATGGTATTTCAATTGGTGTTCTTGGCATACCTGTTTTATTTTTATCAGTTCTTCCAAATCATAACAAGCACCTCCGCCCTTGTTAGTCGTATTTTCAATACTGACCATTTTAGTTAAAGGCGCATGGTAAAACTCGGGGTCGTTTATTCCCTCTCGAACCTGATCTGCTGTGATCATACCGCGATTCCCGTCAATGAGGTTAAAATTGACTCCACTATTAAATGAAGCGCCGCCGGCTTCATACAAGTGAATGTGTGACCATTTATCGCAAATAATTTGGTCGCCGGGATTGGTGTTCAGTTTAATTGCCGTTTGATTGGCCATGGTACCGCTGGGAAAAAACAAAGCCGCTTCCTTTTCAAAAAGGTCAGCCACAATACGTTCAAACTCATTTACGGTAGGGTCTTGTTTAAATACATCATCACCTACTTTGGCCTGAAACATAAACTGTAACATATCGGGAGTAGGTCGTGTAACGGTATCGCTGATTAAATTAATTTCCATAATTGTAAAATAGTGGTACTTTTGCAGTGAGTCTAGCCCGGATAGAGCCGATAGCTCCCGAAGGGACTAAAGGCGAAAGCCGGAATGGCTCCTAAAACAAAAATCAAAAATAGTACTTTTATGACAAATGCCGAACAAATAAAAGGTATTGTAGAACGCGTAGGTGCGTTGAGGAGGTATCTTTGACATAGATGCCAAGCAAATTGAAATAACCAACGAAGAGGAAAAGACCTTTGCTCCCGATTTTTGGAACAACGCGAAACAGGCCGAAATCATTGTGCGCAATTTGCGTTCCAAGAAAAAATGGGTTGAAGATTTTGAAAAAGCGGAGACATTAGCAGAAGAGCTTCAAATTACGTTTGAATTTTTCCGTGAAGGCGATGCAACCGAAGCCGAACTTGACCATCAGTTTGAGTTGGCTAATTCGCATTTGGAAGATTTGGAATTCCGTAATATGTTGTCGGATGAAGGAGACAGCATGAGTGCCGTGTTGCAAATTACTGCCGGTGCCGGAGGAACAGAAAGCTGTGATTGGGCGAGTATGCTAATGCGTATGTACCTGATGTGGGGCGAAAAACACAGGTATAAAATAAAAGAATTAAACTTTCAGGAAGGAGATGTGGCCGGTATCAAAACCGTGACATTAGAATTTGAAGGCGATTATGCTTTTGGGTATTTAAAAGGTGAAAACGGAGTGCATCGATTGGTGCGTATTTCGCCATTTGACAGTAATGCCAAGCGCCATACCTCGTTTGTATCGGTCTATGTATATCCGTTGGTAGATGATACCATAGAGATTGAGATTTCGCCTGCAGATATTGAAATTACCACGGCGCGATCAAGTGGTGCGGGCGGACAAAATGTGAATAAGGTTGAAACCAAAGTACAGTTGTTACACAAGCCAACCGGAATACAGATTCAGTGTTCGGAAACCCGTTCACAACACGACAACCGTGATCGTGCGATGCAAATGTTGCGGTCGCAATTGTATGAAATTGAGCTCAAAAAGCGCTTGGAGCAACGGGCCGATATTGAAGCCGGAAAAATGAAAATTGAATGGGGTTCGCAAATACGTAATTATGTAATGCATCCTTATAAATTAGTTAAGGATGTACGTTCAGGTTATGAAACCAGCGATGTAGAAGCGGTTATGAACGGCGATATCGATGAATTTTTGAAATCCTATTTGATGATGATGGGACAGAAAGAAGAATAATGAAAACTGGGGAAACCCGGTTTTTTTTTGCTTCCTCTCTGTAATTTACCTGTATTTTATTAAACTATCCATAACCTAACCGTAGCTTAAAATTTACCTAACAATTTACAGTAAACAAACCTTTTGTTTACTTTTTGGTAAATTATTCTTAACATCTTAACATTTTCATAACATCAGTTAAACGCAATCTTAAATAACGTGTAACTCATAGTTTACATGGTGAGTCGTTCTTTGCATCAATTTTAAAAACGACTAACTGATGCGAACTAAACTTTTGTTTTTTATTCTGATTTTAACCCAAATTGCAACTGCCCAAAAAGGAACAGTTAAAGGAACAGTAACCGATAAAGAAGCCGGTAATTTACCCTTACCATTTGCTAATGTGGTGGTAAAAGAAACCGGAAAAGGGGTTACTACTGATGAGAAAGGTAATTACACATTATCGTTGGAGGCCGGAAAATACACCTTAGTATTTAGTTTCGTTGGTTATGAAAACAGCGAAACCAAGATTCAAGTAAAAGCCGGAGAAACTATTGTGGTAGATAAAATATTAGGGACAGGTGCTTATAAATTGGATGATGTGGTTATCCAAAAATCGTCGGGTCGTGAAAAAGAGACCGCTTTATTATTGGAACAAAAAAAGGCGGTAGAAATGAAGCAAAGCATAGGAGCTCAGGAAATGACAAGAAAAGGAATTAGTGATGTAGAAGAAGGATTGACCAAAATTACCGGTATCTCTAAAGTTGGTTCAAGAGGCTTATTTGTTAGAGGACTCGAGGACCGATACAATACACTTCTTATCAATAATTTAGCAGTTCCTTCAAACAATCCGTTTAAGAAGATTATTCCGTTAGATTTGATTCCAACCGATGTTGTAAGCATTATAGAAACCTACAAAACATTCAATCCGGCTATTTATGGTGATTTTGCCGGAGCTACGTTTAACTTAGTAACGACCACCAAACCGGCAAAAAGTATTACTAAAGTTTCATTTGGAAGCGGATTTACAACAAACAACAACCTGCGTGATTTTTATGTTGCTGATAATATTACTTCGTTTAAAGGTTTTTTTGGGTTTTCAGGTTCCGACAGAGAATTACCAACTGCTTTTGGCTCTAAGCCCTACCCTCCAGTAACCTTAAGCAGGAATGAAGCCGTTAATGCCTTTAGCAGCGGATACCAAATTGAAAAAACAAAGAGTCCGCTGAACACGTCATTTGGTATTTTACATGCTGAAAAATTTAACCTAACCAACAGTAAATTAAGCTATTTACTTTCTGTAAACTTTGACAATTCGTATGTTTACCGTACCGGAAAAGACAGAACATTGCAAGCCGGAAGTTTGATTCAATATTCCAACAACTTTGAGCGTATAACGTATGATTATAAGACCAATATTTCTTCGGTTCTTGGTTTGAATTGGTCTACCAAAAAATTAAATCTTTCCGCTACACTACTCTACCTTAAGTCGACCGACAATCAAATTCAGGATCAAATAGGAACACAAAATGCGCAAACAGATAATCCCAACTACATCATCCGAACCAACCAATTGGACGAAACAAGTTATATAAACGGGCAACTATTTGGCGATTATGATATCTTAGGTAACAAAAAACATGTGGTTCGTTATGGCGCTTCTTTGGCAAGCACTCAATACAGCCAACCGGATCGCAATTCGTATACGGGTACCTATGTTTCTGAAAACCAAATTTTATCCAGTTATGGCGGAAACAACTTTTTACGTCAATTTTTAGAGTTGCAAAGCGATTTGTATTCTTCTGCTTTTGCAGAATATACGTTTGCTTTCGGAAAAAATAACGAAAATAAATTGACATTGGGTTATAACGGAAATCACAATTTTACGACTTCATCCTATCGTTTTATCGTTTTAAATAAAAATTTCACAACGGCTTCCAACTTTACTGTAAATCCGTTTGAGATTAACAACCAAATTGCGACCGATTTATTGAATTACGAGGTATGGTATCAAGAAGCCAGTAATGCCAACTGGAAATCAAAATTAGAAGAAACAACACAAGCAGGATATACCGGACTTTATTATAAATTTTCTGAAAAATTTGACATCAACGCCGGTGTACGCTTTGAAGTTTTTGACAGAATAACCAAATACAAAGAGATTGGAAGCTGGGACCAGGCGTATAAAAAAATAAAATCAAATGAACTCTATGTGTTGCCGTCGGTAAATGTAAAATACAGTGTAAACGAAAAATCAAATTTACGTTTGGCAGCTTCACAAACCTACACCAAACCGGTAATTATGGAATCATTTCCAATTTCGATTGTAAATCCGGATGGTACGGTTTATCAAGGAAATCCTTATATTGAAAACAGTACCAATTTAAATATGGATTTAAAGTATGAATTATTTCCATCTTCAAAAGAAATGTTTGCTGTTGGTGTATTTGGAAAACAAATCGACAAACCTATTGAACGTACTTTTATTGCAAACCCGGGTACAACTATCCTCTCTTTCTTAAATTCTGACAAAGCCGTTCTTTATGGTTTAGAAGCTGAGATAATCTTTGACTTAGGGCGTTTATCTGAACGTTTAAAAAGTGTATCATGGGGATTCAATACTTCGATTATGCAAAGTAAAGTAACTGTACCTAATCAGGTGGTAGGCCCAACAGGAAATTTAGGAATTAGTTTAGAGACCCACAAAGACCGCAAACTTCAAGGAGCATCCGATTGGTTGATAAACTCCGACTTAAAATACCAGTTTAATTTAGGTAAAGACTGGAGCAATACCTTAACTGCCGTATATTCTGTTTTTGGAAAACGTATTTACAGTATTGGCACAGCCGGAATTGATCATATTTATGAATTACCGGTCAGTAAACTTGACTTGGTGTTAACTTCAAAACTTACCAAAAAAATTGACCTGAAATTGGCTGCTGATAATATCTTAAATCCGTATAACCGCCTTGAGTTAGGAAACAAGAATACCGATACATTTATAGAAGACTCTCGTATAATACAAGATTTCAAAAAAGGTATTGGTTACTCATTCAGTTTGAGTTATACATTTTAACATTAGGTTATTCAGGTAACTTTTTGTTTACAAAACCATGAAATGTCATTAATAATTTCTTGATTTTTCTTTAACCTTAAACCAAAAAGGTTGAAAGATATTTGTATCAGAAATTTAACCATAATAAAAAACAACACATGAAAAAATTTGCTTTTAGTTTAGCGATCTTATGTTCCTTATTTACCGGCTGTTCATCAGATGATGAGGATGAAACAGTTCCAACACCACAAACCGGTGAAATTACAGGTGAAATTACCACGAACAAAACCTATGCGTATGGAAATTACACGTTAAAAGGTATTGTAAAAGTTAAAAACGGGGCTACATTGACCTTTGAAGCAGGCAGTACAATCACTTGTGATAAAAATACAGGAGACAATGCGATTGTAGTTGAAAACGGTAGTAAACTTAACATTAACGGTACGGAATCGGCACCGGTTGTGTTTACCGAAATTTCTAAAGTACCCGGTTCTTGGGGAGGGATTATCATTTATGGTGATGCTCCAGTAAAAGTATTAGGCGGTGGTTCAACTGCTGTTTCTGAAGACGGACTTTCTTATACCTATGGCGGTACAAACCCAACACACAGCAGTGGTTCTTTGCGTTATGCTCGTATAGAATATGCCGGAAAAAAATTGGCCGATGGTACAAAAGAGTTGAATGGATTTTCGTTTTATGCTGTTGGATCAGGTACTGTTTTGGATCACTTAGTTTCTTACAAAGGAGCTGATGATGGTTTTGAATTTTATGGTGGTACAGCCAGTTTGACCAATGCTATTTCCTATGGTAATTATGATGACTCATTTGACTGGCAAGATGGTTGGCAAGGACAAAACAATACCAATTGGTTAGCCTACCAAACTGTTAAAGGAAATTTTGGAATCGAGATTGAGGCTTCATCGAATAATAATAGTTTCTACCCAAAATTCACCAATATTACACTTAAAAGAGCCGCAGGTTGTGTGCCTGAGGTAGTTGGAGATGTTCAGGTAGATGCCATTCAGTTTAAAAAAGAAGGTAATGGTGACTTTAGTAATGTTGTAATTGACGGATATGGTAGTTATACTGAAGGAAGTACAACTTACAACGGTGCTGCTGTTAAAATTCAGGATGCTACCACCAACACCAATCAAGTTAACGGATCAAAGATTAAGTTGGCCAATGTTAAAATAACCAATACTTCCGTTGATATTGCCGGTGCTACTGCTGCAATTACGGTAGCGTTTCCTTCCGGACAATTTACCACCAGTGCTTCGGCAACAGGTGCTTCGTTAACACCGGGAGCATGGGCTACGGTAGAAGGAACAAATTTGATTCAATAAATTACAATTCTTATAATAAAAGCGTCCCGATTGGTTTATCGGGACGCTTTTATTATTGAATATGTTAAGTTTAGTTTTTATCGGCTAAACCATTTACATCAAAACTGTGTGTAGAGGCAATTTGATTATTGGCATAGTTTACTTCTCTGGAAGCTAAACCATCCGTATAATAAATCCATTTTCCGGTTCTCAATCCGTCTTTATACTCCGCTTCGGTAGCTTTAGCACCGTTTACATCGTAGGTTATCCACGTGCCTTCTAACTTACCGTCTTTAAAATAACCCTCTTGTTGTACTTTACCGTTATCATAGTAATAGGTCGCTTTAACCAAATCACCTTTTGCTTCTAACACAGGCTCATTAGACTGTGCGGAAACCAATCCTGTCAACATTAATGCTGCTATTATAAATACTTTTTTCATAGTAGTAGGTTTTTATTTTAAACATTCTTACTACAAATTTATATATAATTTTACAATAAAAAAATATTTACTTAACAATTTGATAACATTGAGTAAAAATTTAACATTGGATACAAAAAAAAGCGGCCGTAAGCCGCTCTATCATTAGGAAAAAGGAGATTATTAAAAAACCTCATTTAAAAATTGTAAAAACGCAGACCAAGAACGCTGGTCAGCCTTTTCATTGTATGCCGCTCCTTTAGAATTGTCATTTCCGGCATTTTTGTCGGTAAAAGAATGCACTGCATTGGCGTAATAGATCATTTCCCAATCGGCTTTTGCCTGACGCATTTCGTCTTGAAAAGCCATGATTTCATCTTTAGAAACAAAAGGGTCATCAGCGCCGTGCAAAACCAAAACCCGACAATTTATAGTTGAAACCGGGCGGTTGGCTTCTTTACCCAGACCACCATGAAACGAGACAACACCAACCGTTTTAAGGTTCATTCGGGCTGCCTCCAAAGCGCCAGTTCCGCCAAAACAATAGCCCATTACAACGATTTTATCCGGATTGGCACCAAGCTGGATAAGTTGGTTGTAGGCCAATTGAATACGTTTTTGGTATTCGAGAGTATTTTTCTTAAAGTAACCCGCCTTTTGACCGGCTTCTTTAAAATTGGCCGGGCGTTGATTCGTGCCATAAATATCAGCCACAAAGGTAAAATAGCCCATGGCTTGTAATTGCTCTGCCGTTTCTTTGGCATGATCATCAATCCCCATCCATGCCGGTAAAATCAATATTCCGGGCGAAAATGTCGTTGGTTTCAAGGGTATACCGCCAAAACCGCTTAAAGGTTGATTTTCATCTGAATACGCAATTGATTTGAGTTGTGCCATGGCTGTAAAATTACCTAATAAGGCATAAACTAAAATTAATCGAACTAATTTCATACACTGCTTTTTTTGTAAAAGTAGATTTATTTCTTTAAAACAGTTGTTAAAAAAAACCGCAATTTAAAATTGCGGTAATTAATACTGTAAAGATGGTTTAAATCCCTATTTCCACCTGAAATCGCAAATACCAATTATTTTTTGTGGTGCCGTTAAAATAGTTTAAGGTATCAAAGTTGGCCTCAGCCTGAAGTTTGAAAGTATGTTCCCAAATATATTTGGTAACTCCAAAAGAATATTCTTTTGTGACAGGTACTTTTGTTTCGATATCGTTACCGGGGTGTTGCACTGAGTATCTTCCAATGAATTCATAATTCGATTTAGTATTGTAACTCAATTGGTAATCAAATCCGTTACCCACAAAAACATAATTACTTTGTGTCAAATCCGCCGGATTAAAGGTTACTGCATTTTTGGTAGTTGCTCTCGACATAAAACTAGCCATTGCTGCCCAACCGTTGTATTTGATCATCCCATCCAATAACACCGACTTCATGGTTCGGCTTTCATACAAATCATTTCCCAATTGTCCTTGTGTTCTTCTGGCATGATTATTTTGTTGAAAAGCGCCTGACAGCATCAACTTTGGCTTTTTTTCACGCACTACATCACCTTCAAAATAGGTTCCGTCTTTGGCAAAAGCACCTAATGGCAAAAGCTCCATTTTTCCGGTTACAGCAATACCATTGTCGGCATTCCCCGTAATATTTCTTCCTTCACCCGTAGATAATGCTGCTTTCAAATTATACGAAAACGAGTCTTTGTATTCATTCATATTGTGAAGCTGAAAACCAAAATCGCGGTCTATTGTAAACTTGGCATTGTTAATGGTGCGATCTGTTAATTGCAAACCGCCGGACGAATTAACACGTTGTCGGTTTCCGGGTAATTTGGTTTGCCCAAAACTAATATTCCAATGCTTATTGGGACGGTAAAAAACAACAGCATCCCTTATGATATTTATGTTCTCTCCTTCTTTTATTTCCCCTACATCGCCGGGTGCAAATGAAAGTTGAATTGCATATAAAAATTTTGGATTTCCTACGTATCCGTCAAACCTTAAACGAAGACGTCGAATTTGGCCATCATAAGCTGCCTCTTCACCATCATTTTCAATATATGAAACTCGATTTTGCAATCGGAAACGGATATTAAGTTGAAATAAACTATCCGGGGATGTTATACCTACCCCTTTTCCAAAACTATAATACGGTAAAGCAGAAAGCTTTAAATCATTATCATGCTTAGTTTGTTCAATGGTTACCTGAGCATTTATAGCAAAACTTGTGAGCAATAAACTGATAAACCCTATTTTTTTTAAATTCATTGTGTGTTTGGTTTAGTTGTTAATGTAGTTTTTACCTTTTATAAACGATAGTTTAACATGTAAGGAACGGATACAAAAAAAGCTAACAATTCCTGTTAGCTTTATTATGTATTTTAGATAAATAGAGACAATAAGTAATACGTTAAAGCGGCAATAAGTGCAGATACCGGAATAGTCAAAATCCAAGCCCACAACAAGTTGACGGTTACTCCCCAACGCACAGCCGAAACCCTCTTCGTCACCCCTACACCAATGATAGAACCTGTAATGGTATGCGTGGTCGAAACAGGAATTTTAAAATGTTCTGTTGAAAATAAAGTCAAAGCACCCGCAGATTCCGCTACTACTCCTTCAAAAGCGTTTACCTTAGTAATTTTTGAACCCATGGTTTTAACGATTTTCCAACCACCACTTAAAGTTCCTAAACCAATAACGGTATAACAGGTAATCGGAATCCAATCAGGCATATGACCCTCGATTTTAACCCCATCTTTTTCCGAAGGTAAAACCACATTAAGCCATTCCGACATTGAAGAAACATCATGATGGGTTGTATTGAGATAAACGGCTACCGCAGCGGCAATAATACCCATAACTTTTTGGGAGTCGTTACCACCATGTCCCAAACTAAAAGAAGCGGATGAAAGCAACTGCATACGCTTGAGAATGGACTCAGACTGCATAGTTGATAAGGAACTGAAAAACAGGTTGAAAATAGCCAAACCGTAAAAAATGATAGCTACCAATAACCATTTTATATTACCCGGCTCCGTCAATACAGATAAGAAATGATTCTCGAAACGTGGTTTTTTGATGTCGTCATAACCCACCATAACAGTTGATAAAAACCAAGCCACTATGAGCATTAAAATTACCGTAAAAATCTTAGGTCCAATACTTTTACGAGAGGAATGCATCATCCAAACAGAAATGAAGTACGAAATAATCATCCCTACCAAAGGCGCTAATACAATAAATGCAATAACAACAAATATTCCGCTTGGCAATAATTCCCCTTCTTTGGCATCTTTGTACCAGTTTACAATTTTAAAACCATAATGCTCAGGATCAGCAACCGCTCCGGAAAATCCATGTGCAATTGCTGCACCGCCAAATCCACCGATAAGCGTATGCGAAGAAGAAGACGGTATTCCTTTCCACCAGGTTAAAAGGTTCCATATAATAGCTGCAACAACACCGGCAAGAATTACGGTTAAGTTAATGCTATCCGTTTTGGCTGTTTTGGCTACAGTGTCTGCAATTCCGAATCCAAAAACCCAATAGGCTAAAAAATTAAAAAATGCTGCCCAAAGCACAGCCTGAAAAGGTGTCAATACTTTGGTTGCCACAATGGTCGCAATGGAATTTGCTGCATCATGAAAACCATTGATGTAGTCAAAAATAAGAGCCAGAACGATGATTATAATCAATATGGTAAAATCCATAAAATAATTGTATTAATTCAATTAAGAATGTTTAACCGAAATTTGCTCCATCACATTAGCAACGCTTTTGCATTTGTCGGAAGCCATTTCCAAAGAGGATAATACCTCTTTGTACTTGATGATGTTTTTGGCATCGGTTTCATTTTCGAAAATATCGGCTACCGCTTTATCAAATACAGAATCCGCTTTGCTTTCCAATTTGTTGATCTTTTTGCAGGTTTCTTTGATGGATTTAGGATTTTTCATATCCTTTAAACCTTTAATACCATCTCCGATTAAACGACAAGCTTCTAAGTTAATTTCTGTCAGCTTACGAATCGATTTAGTAATCTTTTCCACTTGATACAAACGAATACGGCTGGCTGCACCATGCATATTATCGGCCACGTTGTCGATAGATTTGATCAACGAGTGAATGTCTTCACGGTCAAATGGCGTGATAAAATTTCTGCTCAATTCTAAATGCGTTTTGTGTGTTACATTTTCGATTTCGGCTTCCAGTTCTTCAATTTTTTTGAAGTAGTTTTCACGTTCTCCTTTAGGAACGTTAACAGCTTCGTGTAGTGTTTCAGCTAAGATAATTAGCTTTTCAGAAGCCATTTCAAATAAGGGAAAAAACTTTTTGTCCTTCGGAACAAAAAACTGGAAAATGCTGTTTAATGACATAACAGTTGTTTTAAAATTTCGATGCAAAATTATTTTGATTATGTTAACTTAACATTAATTCTATATGATGTTCAGGTTATCCTTTTCACAATTTGTTAACATTAATTTCTACTATTGTTTACAACCCAATTGATTTTGTATTTTAGCAACACCAAAAAACCATCAAAAATGGATTTAAATTTCAATAAAAACGAAGATCATAATAAACTTTTGTTATCTGATTTAAAACAACGCTTTGCGAAAGTAAAATTAGGCGGTGGGCAAAAACGTATCGAAAAACTCCATAGCGAGGGAAAAATGACAGCCCGTGAACGCATTGATTATCTTTTGGATGATAAAGCCGAATCGATTGAAATTGGTGCTTTTGCCGGAGACGGAATGTATGCGGAACATGGTGGATGCCCCTCAGGGGGTGTGGTGGTAAAAATAGGATACATTAAAGGACGACAATGTATTGTGGTCGCTAATGATGCTACCGTCAAGGCGGGTGCTTGGTTCCCGATTACCGGTAAAAAAAACCTACGAGCGCAGGAAATAGCTATCGAAAATAAACTTCCCATCATATACTTGGTAGATTCTGCAGGAGTTTATCTTCCGATGCAAGATGAGATCTTTCCCGACAAAGAAAATTTCGGACGTATTTTTCGCAACAATGCCATCATGAGTAGCATGGGTATCACTCAAATTGCCGCCGTTATGGGGAGTTGTGTCGCCGGTGGTGCTTATTTACCCATTATGAGTGACGAGGCTTTAATTGTAGATAAAACCGGAAGTATCTTTTTGGCCGGAAGTTATTTGGTAAAAGCTGCTATCGGTGAAAACATCGATAACGAAACTTTGGGCGGTGCTACTACCCATTGCGAAATATCAGGAGTAACCGACTATAAAGCCAAAGATGATAAAGATGCTTTGGACCGTATCAAAAGTATTGTTGGGAAAATAGGCGATTATGAAAAAGCCGGTTTTAATCGCGAAAAGCCTCAAAAACCCACTTTACCCGAATCGGATATTTATGGTATTTTGCCTAAAACGCGTTCCGACCAGTATGATATGATGGAAATCATCAAACGTATTGTGGATCATTCCGAAGTAGATGAATACAAAGCCGGTTATGGACAATCGATTATTACCTGTTACGCCCGTATTGATGGTTGGGCTGTAGGAATTGTTGCGAATCAGCGAACCGTGTCGAAAACTAAGAAAGGAGAAATACAGTTTGGCGGTGTGATTTATTCTGATTCCGCCGATAAGGCCACTCGTTTTATTGCCAATTGCAACCAAAAGAAAATTCCGCTTGTCTTTTTGCAAGATGTAACCGGATTTATGGTAGGTTCTAAAAGTGAACACGGTGGTATTATTAAGGATGGAGCCAAAATGGTTAATGCGGTATCCAACTCGGTTGTCCCTAAATTTACAGTGGTTATAGGTAACTCTTACGGTGCCGGTAATTATGCCATGTGCGGAAAGGCTTATGATCCCCGACTAATTGTTGCGTGGCCGAGTGCCGAATTGGCTGTAATGGGAGGTGCGCAGGCCGCAAAAGTATTGATGCAGATTGAAGCAGCCTCATTAAAAGCCAAAGGAGAAACTGTAGATGAAGCCAAAGAAAAAGAACTTTTTGATTCCATAAAAGCCAAATATGATGCGCAAGTATCGCCTTACTATGCGGCAGCACGCTTGTGGACTGATGCGATTATTGACCCGTTGGAAACTCGTTTATGGATCTCGATGGGAATTGAAGCAGCAAATCATGCGCCTATTGAGAAAAAATTTAATTTGGGAGTTCTGCAAGTTTGATTTAGATATTAATTCGCAATCTTTTCATTCCGAGTAAAGAGCAATATCATTGTATTTAGAATATGACTAAATTAAATAAAAAAATATTTCTCATAGTTTTTTCAATTCCTGGAATAATTATCATTTATTTTTTATCATACCTCATCGAATTAATTCTAATTCCAGATGAATGTTTTTATCATCAACACGAAACCAATTGGTTCATAGAATTATTATATGATTTTCCTAGTTGGAACGGTTGTCATCCATATCCATCAAATTTTCATTTTTTGTTAATCATTGTCTTTGGAATATATTTGTCATATCAATTTTGCAAACGAGTTTTAAAACTTTAAGATGGATTTATTCCAACCATTCAAATCCAACATTTCCACTATACCTCTTCCGGAAAAGTTCACCTTTCCGTTTTACTATGAGCCTCATCCGTTGAGTCGAATTGCAGCCGAAGAACTCATGCAATATTTGGAAAACCAAACCGATTTTCAACATAATTTTGGGTTGGGTCAACATGCAGATACGATGGTTATTGGCAAGATGTTTGGGGTATTGGTTGTTAAAAATGTTGCCGGCGAATTAGGTTATTTGGCTGCCTTTTCCGGAAAATTGGCCGAAAGCAATCACCTTGCTTTTTTTGTTCCGCCGGTTTTTGACACTCTTACGGAAGATGGTTTTTATAAAACCGGTGAAGCCCAATTAAATGTATACAATCATGAGATTGAAATACTCGAGAGCAATCCTGCATATCTTTTGGCTCTGCGTGAATTCAATCGCCTTACCACTCAAGCTGAATTGGAACTTACCGCACAAAAAGAGCGCATAAAATCGGAGAAAAAGAAGCGAGACCTCGACCGTCAAAATGTGGTTCATGCTACAGAAAAAGAAAAAAATGATTTTGAATTGCAATTATCAGAGGCCAGTAAAAAGGAAAGTATCATTCTCAAAAAAATGACCAAATACTGGCGGCTAACCCTTGAAACTGCAAAATTGCAAGTCGGAAAATTTGAATCCGAGATTACACAACGCAAAGAAACTCGCAGGTTGCTTTCGGCTTCTCTTCAACAACAATTATTTGCCAATTATACCTTTCTCAATTCATTTGGAGTGCCAAAAAGTTTAGGTTCCATTTTTAATGAGAATCCGCCTGCCGGAGCGGGAGAATGTGCTGCACCAAAACTCTTGCAATATGCGTATTCCCATAAACTCAATCCGATTTGCATGGCCGAATTTTGGTGGGGAGCATCACCTAAGTCGGAAGTCCGCAAACACAAACAGTTTTATCCTGCTTGCACCGGAAAATGCGAACCGATATTAGGTCATATGTTGGAAGGAATTGAAACCGATACTAACCCTTTTAAAATCAATACGGCTGAAGGAAAAGATATCGCAATTGTTTATGAAGATGATTATTTGCTTTTAATCAATAAACCGGCAGAATTTCTTTCTGTGCCCGGGAAATTAGTAACCGACTCGGTCTACACTCGAATCAAAGAACGTTATCCGAATGCCGATGGCCCCTTAATCGTGCATCGATTGGATATGTCTACTTCGGGGTTGTTACTGATTGCAAAAACCGGAATGGTTTATAAAAAACTGCAAGCCCAATTCATTCAACGAACCGTAAAAAAAAGGTATTTAGCTTTACTCGACGGTATTCTGAAAAAAGATTCCGGCACTATTTCGCTGCCACTCCGAGTTGATTTAGATAATCGACCAATTCAAATCGTGTGCTACGAATATGGCAAACCCGCTGAAACCCATTTCGAGGTCATCAAGCGTTACCAAGGTAAAACATTGGTTTATTTTTATCCCCACACCGGGCGTACCCACCAACTGCGTGTTCATGCTGCGCACCCCGACGGATTAAATGCACCTATAATCGGCGATGACTTATACGGAACCAAAGCCAATCGTTTGCATCTTCAGGCAGAAAGCATTACATTTATCCATCCCATAACCAAAGAAGAAATGTCTTTTCGTTTAGCGGCTGAATTTTAATACCATGAAACTAAACACCCTCACGCTCCTATTCCTTTTTATGGGAATATATAATTTTTATGCACAAGAAAAAGCAACGCATTGTGATTCGCTTCAGGGCGGCATGCGCATTGAACGTAGTGCCTTTAATGTATTGCATTATGATTTAAACTTAACCGTCAATCCGGAGGAAAAATTCATTTCCGGTTACAATGAAATACAATTTGAAGTCACCGCTAACACCCCTAAAATTCAACTGGATCTTTTTCCTGAAATGCAAATTGATTCGATTATTCATGAAGGTAAAAAATTAAAATACCAACGAGATTGTGCCGCCGTTTTCATTGATTTTCCCACCTTTGACAAACTTAAAACGGTTCAAAAAATTCGTTTTTTCTACTCCGGCAAACCCCATATTGCCCGAAATGCACCTTGGGATGGTGGTTTTGTTTTTTCAAAAGACAAATCCGGTAAACCCTGGATAGGTGTAGCCGTTCAGGGAACAGGCGCCAGTTTATGGTACCCTGTCAAAGACACACAAACCGATGAACCGGATAAAGGGGCTGTGTTGCGCGTAGCTATTCCCAATAGTTTAATGAATGTTTCCAACGGAACATTTTTGGGAAGTTTTCCTTTGCAAAATGGTTATACGCGCTGGGATTGGGAAGTGAAAAATCCTATTAATACCTATAGCATCAACCTCAATATTGCGGATTATGCGCATATCCATGAGGACTATAACGGGTTGAATTTGGATTACTATGTTTTGCGTGAAAATGAAGAAAAAGCCCGAAAACATTTTGAAGAAGTAAAACCTATGTTAGCCTGTTTTGAGTCTAAGTTTGGTAAATATCCTTTCCCGGAAGACGGCTATAAATTGGTTGAAACACCGTATTTGGGTATGGAACACCAAAGTTGTGTTGCCTATGGAAATAAATACCTTCAGGGGTATTTAGGAAGGGACTTATCCGGAACCGGTGTTGGACTTTTATTTGATTTTATTACTATTCATGAAAGCGGGCACGAATGGTTTGGCAATAGTATAACTTCGGCTGATATTGCCGATATGTGGATACATGAAGGGTTTACTCAATATAGTGAAGCTGTATTTGTAGAGTGCCAATTTGGATACGATCAATCGCAAGTGTATTTGAACGGACTGAAAAAAAATGTGAAAAATGACATTCCAATTATAGGCCCCTATGGTGTTAACAAAGAAGGTAGCGGCGATATGTACCCAAAAGGAGCTTTGCTTCTGAATACAATACGACACATCATCAACGATGATGCAAAATGGTGGCAATTGTTATTTTCGTATGCGGAAACATTTCGACACAAGATTGTTACCACAGAAGATGTGATTTCTTACTTCAATCAGGCAAGCGGAATGGAACTAACGCCTGTTTTTAATCAGTATTTACGCTACAAGCAAATTCCGGAATTTCACTATTATTTTAAAAACAAAAAAATGATTTACCGTTGGCATGGCACTGAAAAAAACTTTGCTATGCCACTTGATGTCACTATTAACGGAAAAAAAACACGTTTGTACCCAACCTCCGAATGGCAGGTGTTTTCACGAAAAATAAAAAAACCGGATGCATTGACTATCATGACAAACCGGTTTTTTATACTCAGTAAACAAGTGAATCCTATTCCGCAAGGGTAAGTTTCCGCTTGATTTTACCATTTTCTGTTTCCGTGAATTTAGGGATAAAAATAATTTCTTTCGGTTTTTCATATTTCTCCAAAAGTTCGAATACCGTTTCATCAAAAGCAAAAGGTTCTGATTCCAAAACCAAACAAATTCGTTCTCCCAAATCATGATCCGGCTTACCGGTAATAAAATAGCGATATGGAATTTTACCCGAAAGTTTTTCCTCAATTTTTTCAGGCATAAATTTTATACCGCCACTATTGATTACATTATCAATCCGGCCATGAAAAACAAACTGATTTTCGTTTACTAATTCCACTAAATCATTCGTTACAATAACCTCTTCCGTAATCTTAGGAGCATGGATTACCAAACAATTTCTGTCATCATAGGAAATCGTTATCTCCGGTAAAACCGTAAATGCCTCCTCACCTATTTTTCGAGCTGCAATATGGGTGATGGTCTCAGTCATTCCATAGGTTTCCCAGGTTTGCGTAGGCAATTTTAAGAGTTCACGTTCTAAATCGGCTTCTAATTTTGCACCGCCAACAATG
The DNA here is from genome assembly GCA_041917555.1 of Flavobacterium sp. Taxonomy (GTDB): domain Bacteria; phylum Bacteroidota; class Bacteroidia; order Flavobacteriales; family Flavobacteriaceae; genus Flavobacterium. The sequence goes on from JAYRXL010000085.1 coordinate 293,010, forward strand.
AGTTTTTTTACTTTTTTGAGATGTTGCAACGAATTTTTTGCCTGCAACGGAACCATGGCTACAAAATCATATTTTGGTGCGTCATTAAAGTCAAGCGGATGTGAAGCCGGAGCCACAAAATCGATATCTAAGCCTAAAATCATGGCACGGATTAACATTAACTTTCCGGCTATATATTTTACAGGTAAACAATGCAACGCTTTATCGCCGGGATGAATATCAAAAAAATTTCCGGTAGCAATAGCCGAGTTTACCATGGCTTGTTTACTTATCCGAATAATTTTTGGTTCGCCTGTTGTGCCGGAAGTCATTACTTCCAAATACGGTTTACTGTCGAACCAATCGAATATAAAATCGCCCACGGGCTTTTCATATTCTTCACCTTCTTTAATAAAACTGTAAGCCACACGCAACATATCCTCACGGTTAAGGTGAAAACCGTTAATTTTAAATTGATTATGTACGTTAAGGTAAGTTAGTTCCATCCTATTCATTTGCTTATTCAATTTGTAATTTGCCTACTAATTTTTCTCTCCATTGAGACCATTGCCATTTGTATTTTCGGGAGAACATATACAACAATATCGGATATAAAATAAAAACCGGTATAAGTACATCCGTTACAGAGGAAGGCTCGGCTAAACTGGTAAAAACCGAATCTGTTTGTAACGCACCCCAATCATTAGTTATTAAAAGTGCACCAACAAGGTTATTGGCTGCATGAAATCCGAGGGCTATTTCCAATCCCTCATCCATCAAAGTGATAATCCCAAGAAAAAAACCGGTTCCGATGTAATAAATCATAATCAATGGTCCCATTTTTTCGACTTCCGGATTGGCGATATGCAGTAAACCAAATAAAACCGAAGTGGTGATAAAAGGTACCGCTCTACTATTGCTGGCAAGTCCTAAACCTTGCATAAGATACCCTCTAAAGAAGTATTCCTCAAAACTTGTTTGTAAGGGCAATAAAATCACAGCTGCAAGTAAAAAAGGCCAAAATTTTTCGAAGTTAAAGGTTAAAACTACTTCTTCAGGGCTTAAAAAATAACCCACTAACGTCATTAAAGTCACTATCGCTGCCCAAAAGGTAAACGAAAACAAAACGCGCTTCCAGTCGATTTTTGGACGAGAGGTTGTTAATGACGTAATCGATTGTCTGTGAATAAATTTCACCCAAAGCAGCAGCATAAGGCAGAAGAAACTCAATGGTGCTACCATCATGATGAATGTGGTTGTTTTTCCATAGTCATCAATCATTTGTTGCAACATTTCATTCGTATCAATCCCTGAACTGAAGACATAATTCACACCCATTAAAAGAAAAAAACCTATGGGTAGGATAAGGTACAATACCAATATGTCTTTTTTATTTTTTAATTGTTCAATGTACATAAAGCAGGCTATAATATTTCCGCCAATGTACTACATTTATTACTTTTGCGAAAGTTAATTCTGCAAAAAAATGATAACTGTTTACCACAATCCGCGTTGCGGAAAATCGAGAACCTGTGTTGCTTTTTTAGAAGAAAAGGCAATACGTTTTCAGCTAATTAAATATTTAGATAATCCTTTGAACGAAACTGAATTGACGTCTTTACTTCATAAATTAGGGATAAAACCAATAGATTTAGTTCGTGTTAAAGAATCGGTTTGGATTGAAAATTACAAAGGAAAAACGCTGAGTGATGCTGAAATAATCAAAGCCTTGGCAACCCATCCAATACTGATGGAGAGGCCCGTTGTTGTAAATGGAGACAAAGCTGTAATTGCAAGACCGTTGGAAAAAGTTACTGCTATTTTGTAGAATTAACAAAGCATTGGGAAACTTACCGGTTTCTAAAAAGTAATTTTGCATATCCTAACAGCAAAACACGTTTATGAAATTTAAATTCTTTTTATTTGCCTTGCTGCTTACACTTTCAGGCAGCGTTCACGCTCAAAAACCACAGGGAAAACCGGAAGGAGCAAAAATTATAATCACCGGTAAAATTACCGAAAAAACCACAGGGCAACCCCTTGAATATGCTACAATTTCATTTACCAACACTAAAATCGGTAAAATAACCGGTGGTGGTATGTCGGATAATAAAGGGGAGTATGCGGTTGAAATTACACCGGGTACGTATGATATAAAATTCGAATTTATCTCTTTCAAATCTTACGAAATTAAAGGTCGCCAACTTACTGAAAACACATCTTTAGGAACTGTATCGCTTGAAGATGATGCGCAAAAATTAGATGAAGTTGTGGTACGAAGTGAGCGGACTACAGTAGAAATTAAATTAGACAAAAAAGTATATAACGTAGGGAAAGACCTTATGGTGAAAGGCGGAACTGTAAGTGATGTTTTGGATAACATTCCTTCTGTTGCGGTTGATGTAGAGGGAAATGTAAGTTTGCGTGGTAACGAAAATGTTCGTGTACTGATAGACGGAAAACCTTCAAACGCAATCAATATTAATGATGCCCTTAAAATGATTCCGGCCGATGCCATTGACAAAGTGGAAGTCATCACAAATCCTTCTGCTCGCTATGATGCCGAAGGCGGTGGCGGATTGCTTAATATCGTTTTGAAAAAAGGAAAAACAAGTGGTTTGAACGGAACTTTGGTAGCCAATACGGGTTATCCGGATAATCACGGGTTAAATGCAACCTTAAATTTGAAGGGCGAAAATTATAACTTTTTTACCACACAAGGGTACAACTACAGAATCAACCCCGGAAAAACCTTGGTTGATACAGATTATCTTTCTGCTACGTCCTCATCGCCTGAATTTATTCGTGAAACCCGCGATACCGACAGGATTAATAAAGGGTACAATGGAAATTTTGGCTTGGAATGGAATTTAGATAAGAGTCTGTCTTGGACCAATTCTGTTAATTATCGTAGATCAAAATCTGATAATCAGGACAATGTAACTTTTGAAAACAGTTATGCTAATACTACTTTAAACAATACAAGAACACGTATTAATTTTGAAGATGGTTCCAGCGAAAACATTGAATACAATTCTAATTTTTTGAAAAACTTCAAAAAAGACGGTCACAAACTAACTTTAGATTTTCAGGTTTCTCTCAACAAAGACAATAATATAGCCGATATTGTTGACTCGCAAAATGGTAACGATGCCACTTTTAATGATCAATCACAAAACAGAACGCTAATCCAAACCGATTATGTGTGGCCATTGGGCAAAGGAAGTCAGTTTGAAACAGGCTACCGTGGTGAATACACTACGCAACTCACGGATGTTTCTGTTTTTTCCAATGGTTTGTTGAATGATAATTTTACCAACGAACTCGAATACAAAGAAAAAGTGAATGCGTTGTATGCGCAATACGGATTTAAAGTGAATAAATTTTCATTCCTTTTTGGGTTGCGGTGGGAAGATTCTAATATTGATGTTAACCAATTAAAAACAGCCGATTTTAACAATAAACGATACAACAATTTCTTTCCGAGCGCCTATTTTACTTACGAAATTGCTGATAAAACCAATGTTTCTTTAAGTTATTCGCGCCGTATCAATCGTCCAAGAGGCCGTCAGTTGAATCCGTTTAGTAATTATTCCAGTAACATTAATATTTTTCAAGGGAATCCCGATTTAAATCCGGCCATGACTGATGTTGTTGATGTTGGTTTCCTTAAAATATGGAGTAAGTTAACACTCAATACATCGGCTTATTACAACCATACTTCGGATGTGTTTCAGTTTATCCGAAGAGAAACCGGCACTTTCTCTAATGGTGTACCGGTTATCTTAAGCACACCTATCAACCTTTCTACTGAAGACCGATACGGGTTTGAGTTTACGTTGAATTATTCCCCTTACAAATGGTGGAAACTGAACAGTAATTTCAATTTCTTTAGAGTGATTAGCAAAGGAAATTATTCCTATGTTGATTTTATGAATCAAACGGTAACGCAAAATTTTGACAATGAAGCCAACACATGGACTACTCGCCTAACCTCAAAAATCACCTTGCCTTGGAAAGTGGATTGGCAAACCAATATGAACTATGACGGAGATCAAAAAACCGCTCAAGGAAAACGTATTGGTGTTTTTGCGATGAATTTGGCTTTTAGCAAAGATGTATTAAAAGATAAAGCAACGGTTGCGCTGAATGTTAATGATGTTTTCAATTCCAGAAAACGAATTATGGATGTGTTTATTCCAAACAGTATTAATTCTCATTCTGAAATGCAATGGAGAGTACGTCAGGTTACCCTATCATTTACCTACCGCTTCAATAAGCCTAAAAACGAAAGAGAAAAGCCGCGCAGAAATATGCAGGAAGATGGTGGCGGCGACTTTCCCGGTTAATCCATAAAAAAAATCCTCCGATTGCGGAGGATTTTTTTTTAAAACAAACTAACATTAAGCTTGTTCTAATTCTCTTTTTGCTTTTCTTTCTTTCAACAATTCTTTGGTTTCACCCACAACCCAATAAAATACGAAGTGGATTAAGAAAATCATTAACCAAAAACCGATTGTTAAAACGGTTAAGAAAAGTAAAAAACCTAAATACTGTTGAAATTCAAACATGTTTTCCGGATAATTTGTGAATTCATGCCAAAGATAAGGCATTAAAACGGTTTGAACAACTGTTCAACAAAAATTATTAACGAAACTGTTAACATTAATACCACTTGCGCTTTTTGAAGTATATAATCATCCCTATCAGGAGCAGCAACATAAATCCCAGAATGATAAAATAACCGTATTTCCAGTGTAATTCGGGCATGTTGTCAAAATTCATCCCATACACGCCTACAATAAAGGTAAGCGGCATAAAAAAGACCGAAACCACGGTGAGGGTTTTCATGACTTCGTTCATTTTGTGGTTTTGAGATGAAAAAAAGAAACTTGCCGCACTATCCAATGAAGATACATCGTACTCTATTTGCTCCAATAATTCCAAACTTTCTTGGTGTAATCGATCAAAAAAGGAATAATTATCAATTTCAATTACATTAAAAATATCATCGTGCTTGATGCTTTTAATCGAATACAATGAATCGCGCAACGGAATAATTGAACGCTTCAAAAAATTAAAATTATCTCGATGCAATTCAATTTGCTCTAAAATTTTCGGATTGTCATTGGTCTTTGACAAATTAATTAATTCTTCAACTTTGGCTTCTTCTGCTTCAATGGTAATGAAGAAATTTTCCATCACAGCATCCAACAACAAATACATCAAATAATCTACATTTTTATCTCTGACGATTCCAGAGTGTGTTCGCATACGTTCCCGTATAAACGTGAAATGATCACTCCTTTTTTCTTGAAATGAAACTAAAATGTTATTCTTCAACAAAAAACTAATTTGCTCAACACGAATGTTATCGGAGTTTTCCTCCGGTAAAAGCGATTTAATATTAAAAAAAAGCACATCGTGGTATTCATCTAATTTTGTTCGCTTGGTCGTATTCAAAATATCGCCCAACATAAAAGAATCAACTTTCAAATAATCGCCAATTAATTTTATGATATCTACATCATTTAAACCATGAACATTCAACCAATTGTTCTTTGATAAATCAACTTGCTCTTTAATTTCATCAACCATAATTCCTTCACATTCTGTCAATTCATTGGTGTCGTAGACAAACAACTGCATTTCAGTTTTTATTTGTTTATGAACACCAGTATAATCCAAATGAGTAGGTTTTACCTTTCTTTCTTTTTTAAATATAAGTTTACGCACGGCATGAAAATTTTTCTAAAATTACTAATATTTCTTTTTTTCGGGTTATTTTTACAAAAACAATTTTATGGGTATTCTCATCGTCAACATACAGGAGCTCCTTCAAATTCGTGAACAACACATCCAAAAAGTAAACGGAAAAGAAATGGCTCTTTTGCCAACGCTTAAAAATGCGTTTCTACTCATAGAACAGACTAAAATTGCCGCATTTGGCCCCATGGAAGACTGTCCGGACTATGCTGCAAACTCCGTAATTGATGCCAAAGGAAAGATTGTTTTGCCTACCTGGTGCGATAGTCACACTCATATTGTATATGCCGGAAATCGCGAAACCGAATTTGTTGACCGAATAAACGGATTAACCTATGAAGAAATTGCTAACAAAGGCGGCGGCATCTTAAATTCGGCCAAAAAACTGAATGAAACCGATGAAGATGAAATTTTTCACCAATCGGAAAAAAGACTTCTGGAAATAATGCAACTTGGCACCGGCGCCATCGAAATAAAATCGGGTTACGGTTTGACCACGGCGGGGGAATTAAAAATGTTGCGGGTTATTAAACGATTAAAAGAAAAATACCCATTGCCAATTAAAGCAACTTTTTTGGGGGCTCATGCCATTCCTGCGCATTTTAAAGAAAATCGGGATGCCTACATTACCCAAATTATTGAGGAAATGTTGCCGGCAATTGCTGCCGAAAATCTGGCCGATTATATCGACGTTTTTTGTGAAACCGGTTATTTTACTCCCGAAGAAACCGAAACTATCATTCGGGCCGGTGCGCAATACGGCCTGCGAGCAAAACTACATGTAAACCAGTTCAATGCAATAGGCGGTGTCGATGTAGGAGTTCGCCACAACGCACTCTCTGTTGACCATTTGGAACTAATTACCGAAAATGATATTGCCTGCTTACAAAATTCGGAAACCATGCCGGTAGCACTTCCGGGCTGTTCCTTTTTTCTGAGTATTCCTTACACTCCTGCCCGACAATTGCTAAATGCAGGTTTACCTTTGGCTTTGGCAACCGATTTTAATCCGGGTTCTACCCCATCCGGAAATATGAATTTGGTTGTGGCTACAGCTTGTATAAAAATGCGCATGACTCCCGAAGAAGCGCTTAATGCCGCTACGCTTAACGCTGCTTATGCCATGGATGTTGCAGCAACGCATGGCAGTATCACAGTGGGCAAAAATGCCAGCTTGATTATCACAAAAGAAATCCCTTCCTATTACCAGATTCCTTATGCCTTTGGAAGTAATTTAATTGATCAGGTAATTGTTAACGGAGAGCTTATCTCAATGTAAAAGAGGAATTCCCTACCAATTTTGATTTGTCATACACATTGACAAAATAAGTGCCTTTCTCAAAATTAGCTTCACGCAGTTCTTGTGAAACGGTTACACTACCATCCGTTAAATCAAGGGTTTTGGTAAAACTATAGGTAAGCGATTTGTCGCCGAAAAATTCGGTTACGCGTTTGCCCATAACATTTCCACGGTTGTTGATAATTTGAATATAATATACTTTCTCATCCGATGGACTCGTGTTTAGCGCTTCCACAGTAAAAGATATTTTTACAAAATCGGTTTGCGAAGCCGATGCGGTTTCCTCCGTTTTTCCTGCTGATTTTTGAACTAAAGGCACCGATTTCAGATTGGAAACCCGGTACTCGGCTACTTTCGACTCGATGGCTTTGGATGGGGCTGTTTCAGTTACCTGAGGTTTTTCCTTCACTTCAACAATTGCGGCAGTTGAAGTGGTTTCAGTTTTAGCTTTCTCTAATGAAGTCTTAGTCACAACGTCTTTTTTGACGGCACCCGATTTAACTGAGTTAGATTTTTCGGTAACTGCGACTGTTTGTGCTTTGGCTACAGCCGATTTTTTACCTGATTTTAGTGCGACAATTTCATTCACCAAAACGCGCATTTTATTTTCTAAATTTTGGTACTCGGTTTTGTATTTTAAAAGCGCCTGTGCATCGCCTTTCGATTTCTCAAGTGCGTACATCAATGATGCTACTTTTTCTTTTTGGGATTTGAGTTCCTGAAACGAATTCGTTTTTTCGGCAATCTTGGAGTCATACATCTGCTTAAGTTCATCAATTTCTTTCATGACCTTTGAATCGGTCGAAACTCCTGAGCCCACGGCGGCGGCAGAATTGTTGTTACCAACGATATATCCGATACAACCTGCTAAGCCCAACACCAGCATGATGATTACGGCAACCAAATAATTAACTGTCTTTTTAGCTTCCATCAAAACAAAAGTAAAAAAGCCAAAGCGCAATTAAAATTACGTTAATCAGAAGTTATAAACAAAAAAAGGTGCAAAACTGCACCTTTTTAAAATTGTATAACGCAACCTACTTGAGTGTAAAACTGGTTTTAGAAACTAATTCACCTTTGTCAAAAATATTAACAAAATAAGTGCCTTTTTCAAAATCTTTCCCCGGAAGGTTCTCGGAAACATTTACCGTTTTGTTTTCATATCGAACAGTACTCACAAAACTATACGTTAATGATTTATCACCAAAACTAATAGTTGATTTATCACCCAATACATTGTTTTTACTATCTATAATCTGAACATAATAGGTTTTATCACCGGATTTTGCGATGTTGTTCTCCGCTATCGTAAAATTCACCTTAAGGATATCGGCACGACGTGCTTTTTCGGTTTCAATTTCTTTACCGGAACTTTTTAGTTTGTAAGCCCCCGTTTTTAAGTTTAAAACAGACAGTTTAGAGCCTTTTTCAACCGTTTTGGATAATTCTTCATTTTGGCCAACCAAAACTTGATTGTAATTTTTAGAGTTTTCCAATTCCGTTTGAGTGCTGTCAAGGTTTTGGGTAAGCGTTTCATTTTGGGCTTTTAAAACCTCAATTTCCTTAATTAGCTGTTTATTTTTGGATTCCAAGTTCAAATACATCTCTTTGTACTTAGACATAGAACTCAAATCGCCTTTCGATTTTTTAACTTGTTCCATTAAGGCTATTACTTTTTCTCGCTCGGCAATTAACTCATCCGACATGGTTGTGTTTTCCGCTAAAGCTGCATCATAGCTGCTTTTAAGTTCTTCTAAATCTTTGAGAATGTTTTCTTTTTCAGTAGCTACATTTTTGACATCCGTTTCTAATTTTTGGGTATCATTGTGTTGTTTGAAGTTGAAGTACAAACTCCCCAAAAGCAAAAGCGTAAGTACGAGTACCGCTGCTTTGAGTCCGTTATTGCTTTTTTGTGCTTCCATTGTAAATTATTTTTTTGCAAAATTACTATTAATACTAATACCTATAACGTATAATTGCAGAATTATAGTATTTTTGATTAAAACATTTCTGATGGAAAAATTGATCCTGTTTCAGGAATCTGATTTATACCGCATTACCAATCACCGAAGCGGTGAGGTCAAATTTGGAGAGCAAATGTACACCGTTCCGAAAGGAAAAGATGTTATTGGTTTTTTACACGATTGCGAACCTGAATTTGTGCTTTTCGGAATCCCGGAAGACATTGGTGTTCGTGCTAATTTTGGTCGCCCCGGTGCTGATTCTGCTTGGGAAACTGCTTTAAAAAGCATTGCTAATATTCAACATAATCGGTTTTGCAAAGGCTATTCATTACTTATTTTAGGCCAATTGGATGTTGCCGCAGAAATGGATGAAATCAAAAACCTTGATTTTACAATTACCAATCAACGCAACCGAATGAGCGAATTGGTTTCGGCTATTGATAAAGAAGTGGCTCATATTATCAGCGTAATTGTAAAAGCCGGAAAAATCCCTATTGTAATTGGTGGCGGTCATAATAATTCCTATGGCAATATAAAAGGAACTGCTTTAGCAAAAGGAAAACCTGTTAATGCCATCAATTTTGATGCACATTCCGATTTCAGAATATTAGAAGGACGTCATAGCGGAAATGGTTTTTCCTATGCTTTTGAAGAAGGGTTTTTAAAAAATTATTTCATTTTCGGACTTCACGAAAGTTATACCTCAAAAAGTGTTTTAAAAAAAATACGCTCCTTAGAAAATCGGGTTCAATTTAACACCTATGATGAGATTCAAATTCGAGGCGAAAAAAAGTTTGCTGAGGAACTGATTTTAGCGCAAAAATTTATTGCCGATACATCCTATGGCGTTGAAATTGATTTGGATGCCTTACCAAATATAGCCTCGAGTGCCATGACTCCAAGCGGATTTTCAGTTGAAGATGTTCGGCGTTTTGTGTACTTTTTTGCCAAGCATGCCAATGCTTCCTATTTACATATTTGTGAAGGTGCTCCCAGCCTAGATTTTCAAGGAAATAATCATCTTGTAGGGAAATTAATAGGGTATTTAATTACCGACTTTATTAAAGGAAAAAGAGATAGTGTTGCATAATTAAGCGTATCTTTGACCGCTAAGAGCAAAACACTATATGACATTTTCAGATTTACATTTACACCGCACCTTGCTTCATGCCTTGGAGGAAGAAGGTTATACTTCACCAACACCCATACAAGAACAAGCCATACCGGTTATTTTAGAGGAAACCGATTTGGTTGCCTGTGCACAAACCGGTACCGGCAAAACGGCAGCTTTTGCAATTCCGATTTTGCATTACCTTCATCCTATTGTTGGGTCGGCCAGTAAACGTAAAATGCTGCGAACACTCGTAGTTACTCCAACTCGAGAACTTGCTTTGCAAATCAATGAGAGCTTTGAAACCTATGGCAAATACACTAATATTCGTTCGATTGTCGTGTATGGAGGTGTCAACCAAAACCAACAAGTGGATCAACTCCATAAAGGGGCTGATATTTTAATTGCCACTCCGGGACGCTTATTAGATTTACACAAACAAGGTTTTATCGATTTGAATCATTTACACCATTTGGTTTTAGATGAAGCCGATTTGATGCTGGATATGGGTTTTATAAATGATGTAAAAAAAATCATTAAACTCACTCCTGATAATCGCCAAACGCTATTGTTTTCGGCTACTATGCCCTTACCTATCCGTGAATTAGCCGATTCGTTTTTAACCAAACCCAAATACATTTCGGTTACTCCAATCTCTTCCACGGCGGAGACGGTAAATCAAAAACTCTATTTTGTTGAAAAAGAAGACAAGCGGAAATTATTATACCATATTATACGAAATGATAAGTTGGATCAAGTACTGGTTTTTGTACGAACAAAACATGGTGCTGATAATGTGGTTAAAGCTTTGAAAAAAAATGGTGTAACGGCAGAAGCCATTCATGGTGATAAATCGCAAAGTGCTCGTCAGCGTGTTCTGGAGCATTTCAAAAATCGTGAAATTTCGGTACTGGTTGCAACAGATATTGCTGCCCGAGGTATTGATATTGAAAGCTTACCTTATGTTATCAATTTTGATTTACCTAACATTCCTGAAACTTATGTACATCGCATCGGAAGAACGGGAAGAGCCGGTAATAGCGGTATTGCCATTTCGTTTTGCGGCAAAGATGAAAAAACCTATTGGACTGATATTGAACGGTTGGTTCGGGTTTCGGTTAAAATTATAAAAGACCATCCGTTTCCATGGAAAGAAGAAGAGGTAAAACCCGATGCTAAACCCGACTTCCGAAATAAAAATAAAGGAAACACTAAAGAGGGACAGGATAAATCGAGGAAATCGTCCAATTCCAAAAAAAACAAAAAACGTTGGTATTAAACGTGAGTTTGATAGTAAACTATAGCGTGATTTTTATATCAAACGTTATTACACAACGTTTTCCCTTTTTATACTACTGCTTATAATTTTAAACAAACGAGAAGGTTCGAATGGTTTTATGATGATATCATTCATTCCTGATGAGATTGCCTGTTCAGAAATTTCCTGTTTATCAAAAGCCGTAAGGGCTACAATTGGCAGCGTTATTCCGCGTTTACGAATTAGTTTAGTAGTTTCAAATCCGTTAATCACGGGCATGTTGATATCCATCAAAACTAAATCAAAATAATCCGTTTCCAGCATGTCAATGGCGGCATAACCATCGTCAACAACTTTACAATAGAAGTTGTTGTTTTCCAAAAACTTACGAGTTACCACTTGATTTATTTTATTGTCTTCGACTACCAAAATTCTGAAAATCTGACCCGATGATAAATCTACTTCAATATTATTTATGATTTCGTTTCGTTTTTCGTCGTCGGCTTCAAAAGCTATAGTGAATGAAAACGTGGTGCCTACGCCTAATTCGCTTTCCAAATGAATCGAACTGTCGAACACCTCTAACAGTTTTTTTACAATAGCCAAACCTAATCCGGTGCCTTGATAATCGCCTTCTTTGCGTTCAATTTGAACAAACTTATCAAATATTTTTTGTTGGTCTTCAGGGGCAATTCCTACCCCATTATCACTCACTTTAAAGTGCACAAAATGGCGTGTTCCTTCAACTTTATCCAATTGAAGTATAATTTTCACCTCACCATCTTTGGTAAACTTTAGTGCATTACTCATCAAATTCAAAACAATTTGAGAAAGACGCAGTTTATCACCAATAAGAAACTCCGGAATATCAGTATCGATTTCGGTTACAATTTTGTTGTTGTTTTTGAGGGCGATAAACTCAAGCGAATCAGCAATCGTATTTACCTCATCGGGAAGGTTGAAAATCATGTTTTCGAGAACCACCCTATTTTCCTCTATTTTATTAATTTGAAGTAAATCATTCACCAACGAAAGTAAATAGCGGGCTGAGAATTTGAGTGAATTCAAATGCGGACTTTTTTCGAGTTCGCGGTGTTCATCCATGATGATATTGGTGATTCCAACCACGCCATAGAGCGGAGTTCGAAGCTCATGACTTATTGTAGAAACAAACTGTGTTTTTAGCTGCGAAGCCTCTTCGGCCTTTTCTTTTGCCAAGCGAAGTTCTTCGTTAGTTTCCAATAATTGGCGCGTTAATTTGGATTTAATTCGGTAATTTTTATAATAATTATAGGTAAAAAAGCCCAATATAAGAAGGGTAATAAAAAACAGCCAAACAAGGGTTTTCGATTTGCGCAAGTTTTCGAACTGAAGGTCTTTTTCTTCTTCGATTTCATTTATTTTACGCTCGTATTCAGAAAATTCGATGGTACTACCGGCAATTTTTGCATTATTACGGCGATCTTCACTGTAAAGTTTATCCTGGCTTTCTGAGTATTTATTGAGGTATTCCAATGCCTTATCCAACTTACCCGTTTTGGTATACAAACCGGAAAGATTGTGGTAAACATCTATGAGATACGACTCATAAAGTTGTCCTTCAACCGATTTTCCATTACGAATGGCTTCCATATAGCTGGCTTCCGCTTCCGGATACCTCTTGTAGTGTTCTAAAATCAGACCGCTGATAGTCGCGTAAGAAATTTTTGCTTCCGGATCGGTTGATTGATCAACCAACGGTTTTGCCTTTTTTAAATACAAACTACTGTTTTCAGCATCATCAACTCCGATGTAGGCACCTGCAATATTAAGGTTAGAAAACATTATCTCATAAGGGTCATTTATTTTTTTGGCATAAGCCAATCCTTTGAGATAATACGGTAATGCCTTCTTAACATCACCTTTGCGGTACGAATAGGAATTTCCTATGTTGTTATTAATCCAGCACTTAATACTGTCATTGTTTGTTTTATTGGCTAATTCAAGTCCTTTTTCATAGTATTTAAGAGCTCTGTCAACATCATAAAACTCCTCAAAATTAAGTCCGATAAGGTTATAGGAGCGAGCCATCAGTTCATTATCGGCTATTTTATGGGATTCATCCAAGGCCAATTTAGCATTGTGCAAAGACTGAATCACATCCAAATTCAAAATGCCTTTACCGGACAGATTGATATAATTTCGGATGAGTTTTTTTTGGGAATCAGTTTCTTTTTGGGCAAAAGCAATACCGGCTGTTAAAAATAACAGCAATACACAGGTATGTTTTGCAAATTTCAAAGGGGAATTAGTTTCGGATTAGTTTTTTGTATTTGATTCGTTTTGGGGTCAAGTCTACACCCAATCGTTTCTTTTTATTTTCTTCATAATCTGTAAAACTTCCCTCAAAGAAATACACTTGAGAATCGCCTTCAAATGCCAAGATATGCGTACAAATTCGATCCAAGAACCAACGGTCGTGAGAAATTACAACTGCACAGCCCGCAAAATTTTCCAAACCTTCCTCTAACGCTCTTAACGTATTAATATCCAAATCGTTAGTTGGTTCGTCTAAAAGTAACACATTACCTTCTTCTTTGAGGGTCATGGCCAAATGAAGTCGGTTGCGTTCCCCACCCGAAAGCGCACTAACCTTTTTATTTTGCTCACTACCTCCAAAATTAAATCGTGATAAATAAGCCCTTGAATTCACCTGACGTCCACCCATCATAATTAACTCCTGCCCATCGCAAAAATTTTCCCATATCGATTTATCGGGGTTTATGTTGGTATGGGATTGATCAACATAAGCTATCTTCACCGTATCCCCTATCAGGAATTCGCCTCCATCCGGATTTTCCTGCCCCATAATCATTTTAAAAATAGTTGATTTACCGGCGCCATTCGGACCAATGATACCAACTATACCGGCTTGAGGTAATGTAAAATTAAGATTCTCGTATAAAAGTTTATCTCCAAAAGCTTTCGATACATTTTTGGCTTCAATTACATTAGTTCCTAAACGCGGACCATTTGGAATATAAATCTCCAATTTTTCTTCAAGCTGTTTTTGATCTTCGTTGAGCAATTTGTCATAACTCTGTAAACGCGCTTTTTGTTTGGTTTGACGTCCTTTTGCTCCCTGACGGACCCATTCCAACTCGCGTTCCAAAGTTTTACGACGCTTAGAAGCTACTTTTTCTTCCATTTCCAAACGTTTGGATTTTTGATCCAACCAAGATGAATAATTTCCTTTCCAAGGAATGCCTTCACCTCTGTCTAATTCTAATATCCATCCGGCTACATTATCTAAGAAATAACGGTCGTGCGTAACTGCAATTACAGTACCTGCATATTGCGCTAAATGTTGTTCCAACCATAAAACACTTTCTGCATCAAGGTGGTTTGTAGGCTCATCCAAAAGCAATACATCGGGTTGTTGCAACAACAAACGACAAAGCGCCACACGTCGGCGTTCTCCTCCGGAAAGGTGTTTAATAGGAGTATCGCCTTCGGGAGTTCGCAAGGCATCCATGGCAACTTCAAGTTTGTTATCAAGTTCCCAAGCTCCGGCAGCATCAATTTTATCTTGAAGTTCGGCCTGACGATCCATGAGTTTTTGCATCTTATCGGCATCTTCATATACCTCCGGAAGTCCGAACATATCATTTATTTTGTTGAACTCATCCAAAATAGCTACCGTTTCAGCTACTCCTTCACGAACAATTTCTATAACCGTTTTGGAATCATCTAATAGAGGCTCTTGTTCTAGGTATCCAACTGTATATCCCGGCTGAAAAACCACATCGCCCTGATAACTTTTGTCCACTCCGGCAATAATTTTGAGCAAGGTAGACTTCCCGGAGCCATTAAGTCCTAATATTCCTATTTTCGCTCCGTAGAAGAAGCTCAGGTAAATATTTTTTAAAACTTGTTTATCACTTCCCTGATAGGATTTACTCACACGTTGCATGGAGAAAATCACTTTCTTATCGTCTGACATAATTGAATTTATACTATATTAATTAAACCATTGTTTTATCGTATTCAAATCATTTTTGAGTGCGTTTTTATGAACAAACTCATTTGTTTTCTTTTCGTAAAGATAGGATTCTGCCCACTCTTTATGATGTTGTGCGAGTTGTTTTATGCTGTTGCAAACATACTCTATTTCTTCGTTTGTGGTGGTTGGATGAATGGACATACGAATCCATCCGGGTTTTTTAATTAAATCACCAGATGTAATTTGACACACCAAATCCTTTGACGTTTCCTGGTCCACATGAAGCAAATAATGGCCATACGTTCCGGCACAACTGCAACCTCCACGGGTTTGTATACCAAAACGATCATTCAGAATTTTTACCCCCAAATTGTAATGCAAATCATCTATATAAAACGAGATTACGCCCAAACGATCGCGATGTTGATCAGCTAAAATAGTAAGGTTTTCAACTGGAAGTAAAGCGTCAAATATAAATTCGACCAACTCGTGTTCACGTGCCAAGATATTCGTTACTCCCATTTCCTCTTTGAGTTTAATGGCCAATGCGGTTTTAATAACCTGAAGGAAACCCGGAGTTCCACCGTCTTCACGGTCTTCTATATTATCAATATACTGGTGATCACCCCATGGGTTAGTCCAACTCACTGTCCCTCCACCCGGGCAATCCGGCACATTGTTTTTATACAGATTCTTGTTGAATACCAAAACACCCGACGTACCGGGTCCACCTAAAAACTTATGCGGAGAAAAGAATATAGCATCCAAATAAGCCTCAGGATCTGAAGGATGCATATCGATAGTTACATAAGGGCCTGAACATGCAAAGTCTACGAAACAAACACCATTATTTTGGTGCATTATTTTGGCCACCTCATGATAAGGCGTTTGAATACCTGTTACATTAGAACAGGATGTTATTGAGGCTATTTTGAAGCTTCTTTCTTTGTATTTTTCGAGTGTTTCTTTAAATAATTCCAAACAGAACAAACCTTCTTCATTAGCCGGAATAATAACTACATCGGCTATTGTTTCTAACCATGAGGTTTGATTGGAATGGTGTTCCATATGTGATATGAATACAACCGGTTTAATGGCTTCAGGAAGGGTTACATAATCCTTTAGGTTTTCGGGGATTTTGAGTCCTAAAATGCGCTGAAATTTATTAACCACACCTGTCATTCCCGTACCGGTATTAATCAGCACATCATGTTCGTTGGCATTAACATGCTTTTTAATAATATGTTTGGCTTCATGATAGGCTAAAGTCATTGCCGTGCCGGACACCGTAGTTTCAGTATGCGTATTGGCAACAAAAGGGCCAAATGTATTCATCAATTTTTCTTCAATAGGACGATACAATCGACCACTCGCGGTCCAATCGGTATAAATAATTTTCTGCAACCCGAAAGGACTTTCAAACTGTTGATCAATACCGATAATATTGTCGCGGAAACGCTTAAAATAAAGTTCAGTCTTTGTTTTGGAATCCGTTGAAATCATGTTGGTTTGTTTGGTTCCAAAGATACATTTTTTTATCATTAAAGTATTCCTAAAAAATCGGTTTGCGCAAAAAGAAATTGTACATTTGAAAAGCTGCTTTTATTATGAAACTAAACATTGCAAACAGATTCATTCGGGAACTGAAGTCGGATCCGATTACTTCCAACGTAATACGTCAGGTAATGGGCGCTCATTTTTCGTACGTAACTCCCTTACAACCTTCGCATCCAAAAAATATCCACATTGCTAAAGAGGTCGCCTTATTAGCCGGCTTAAATGAAGATGATTTGAAATCGTCTGAATTTACAAGTGTATTTTCAGGAAAGGAAGTATACCGAGACACCCATCCGTTTGCCATGAACTATGGTGGGCACCAGTTTGGCAATTGGGCAGGGCAATTGGGAGATGGCAGAGCCATCACGCTTTTTGAGGCAGACTTTAACAATCAGGTTTGTATGTTTCAGTTAAAAGGTGCCGGAAAAACACCTTACTCCCGAAGAGGTGACGGTTTGGCCGTTTTGCGTTCTTCGATACGGGAACATTTATGCAGTGAAGCCATGCATCATTTGGGTGTTCCTACGTCGCGTTCGCTCTCACTGCTACAAACAGGAGATTTGGTCTTGCGGGATATGTTGTATGATGGTAATGCCAACTTTGAAAAAGGTGCTGTAGTGTGCCGCATTGCGCCCAGTTTTATCCGATTTGGCAATTTTGAAATTCATGCAGCACGGAATGAAAAAGCACTTTTGCAGGATTTAACCGATTACACCATACGCCATTATTTTAAAGATATAACCGCAACAGGAAAAGAGAAATACATTGCTTTTTTTGATCATATAGCGCAAACGACCCGAAAATTAATTCTTGAATGGCAGCGAGTAGGCTTTGTGCATGGTGTAATGAATACCGACAATATGTCTGTTCATGGGATTACAATAGATTATGGCCCTTATGGTTGGTTAGAAGATTACAATCCAAACTGGACACCCAATACAACCGACAAAGAACACCATCGCTATGCCTATGGCAACCAACCTGAAATTGGGTTATGGAATTTGTATCAGTTGGCCAATGCCCTTTATCCGCTAGTGGAAGATGTTGAGCCTTTCGAAGCAATTTTACATGCCTATCCCGAAAAATTTGAACATGAATTCAAGGAAATGAATTGCAAAAAGTTAGGCCTTTTTACTTCGGAAAAAGAGGATGACAATCTGGTAAATCGTTTACTCAATACATTGCAAGTAACCGAAACTGATTATACCATTTTTTTCAGACTACTTGGAAGTGTTCTAAAATCAGATACTCCCGAAATTATGTATCAAAAAATTAGTGCCTCATTTTACCAAGAACCTACCGAGGAACAAAAGTCGATTTGGTTGTTTTGGTTCACCCAATACCAAAATCGCTTGCAAAAAGAACCTCAAAATGATACGGTGCGTAAAGAAGCTATGAATGCCGTTAACCCCAAATACGTACTACGAAATTATATGGCGCAATTAGCAATCGAAGCAGCTGAACAAGAAGATTACACGCTAATTGCTACTTTTTATAATTTACTTTTGAAGCCTTACGACGAACAGCCTGAATATGAGCAATGGTTTGCCAAACGACCGGAATGGGCCCGAACAAAAGTAGGATGTTCTATGTTATCCTGTAGCTCTTAATTATGAAAACAAACTACACCTCAATCGATCATTACATTAGTGAACAGCCAGCTGCTGTTCAGCCCTTGCTGGAAAAGATACGCACGACTATACGCGAAGTAGCTCCAGAAGCAACTGAAGTGATTAGCTATCAGATTCCCACATTTAAAATGAAGAAGAATTTGGTTCATTTTGCAGCTTTTAAAAATCATATCGGCTTTTATCCCGGCGCCGAAGCTATAGTTGCTTTTGAAAAGGAATTAGGTTCATATAAAACTTCAAAAGGTGCTATTCAATTTCCAATAGAAAATCCTTTACCACTTGCCATTATTACAAAAATAACCCAGTATAGAATCTCTTCAATTTTACAATCAAAAAGATGAAAACAGTTACGTATACTATTGAAATAAACGCTACGCCGGAACGCGTATGGCACGCCCTGTGGGATGACACCAATTATGAAGCATGGGTATTGTCATTTGGTCAGGAGGCAATGGCTGTATCCGAATGGACTGAGGGAAGCAAAGTACACTTTATTTCTCCTACCGGAGACGGAATTTGTTCCATTATCAGGGAACTTACCCCCTATCAGTTAATTCGTTTTGAACATCAATGTTCTATCAAAAACAACCTTGAAATTACCGATACGGAAGAAAGTTGGCAAGGCAGTATTGAATCCTACACGTTAGAAGAAATAAACGGAAAAACCGTTGTACATGTTTCGTTAGATACCTTAGAAAATTATGTTGATTTTTTTGACACAACCTTTCCTAAAGCACTTGAGGTGGTGAAAAAAATTGCAGAAGAACCTGAAAACAAAACTATTTGTGTTCGAGCTTCGATAGCACAGCCTTTAGCAAAAGTGTGGGATTATTTTACAAACCCTGACCATATTATTCATTGGAATTTTGCGTCAGAAGACTGGCATTGCCCAAAAGCTGTAACCGACTTAAAAATGGGTGGGCGTTTTGTTTGGACAATGGCGGCTAAAGACGGAAGCATGCAATTTGATTTTGAAGGAACATTTACTGAAATTGTTCCTTTTAAAAAGATAGCCTACACCATTACTGATGGCCGACAAGTAACCATCACGTTTCGAGAAATAAATGACAACGTAATTATAACTGAAAATTTCGAACCTGAAAGAGTCCATTCAGAAGCTTTACAAAGGCAAGGTTGGCAACAAATTTTAAACCATTTTAAACACTATATAAATCAATAAATTATGGCAACTGTAAACCCTTATTTAATTTTTAACGGAGATTGCGAGGATGCATTTTTCCATTATAAATCTGTTTTTGGCGGCGATTTTACCTACATGGGGCGCTTTAGCGAAATGCCTCCCAGCGAGGATGAAAACTGCCCACCACCCAGTCAGGAAGAAGCAAATCGTATTATGCATGTTTGCTTACCAATTGGCAAGGAAACAATACTTATGGGAAGTGACAGCACTTCGCAAAGTGGTGATGTAACCTTCGGTTCAAACATATCGGTTTCTGTAAATACCGAAAGTAAAGAAGAAGCCGATCGTATTTTTAACGGATTAGCCGCAGGCGGTACTACAATTATGCCCATGACGAGTACATTTTGGGGTGCCTACTTTGGTATGTGCATCGATCGTTTTGGAGTGCATTGGATGGTAAACTTTGATGAAGTTCAAGCGTAAAAAATAGGCTGTCTCAAAAGGACAGCCTATTTTATTCTTTTGCTATTTTATCTTAAAATTTACAATTCACAAATTTTATGTTTAATGGCATACAACACCAACCCTATTCGGTTTTTGGCGCGTAATTTAGTAAACAGCGAATCGCGATAGCCGTCAATCGTTTTTGGACTTAAGCGCATGGCATCCGCAATTTCTTTGTAGGTCAACTCCGTACACAACAATTTAAGAAATTCAATTTCAGGTTCTTTTAACGTAATTTCTTCTTGACCTCTACCCACGACCGAATTTACTAAAACATCGGTAACATTATCAGTATAAAAATGTCCTTCACGCATGGTTTTATCTAAAGCCAACTCCAATGTTTTCTTGTCTACGTCTTTAAGCAAATACCCTTTGGCTCCGGCTCGAATCATTTTTAATATTGTATTTTCCTCCGCTTCAACGGTGAGTGCTAAAACTTTTATATCGGGATAATGTTGCGAAAGCCATTGCGTGGTTTCAACACCATTCATAATAGGCATATTCACATCCATTAAAACAATATCCGGTTTTTTGCGCTGAGTGTTCAGATTATGTATTAATTCTTCACCGTTTTTGCAGGAATAAATCACAGCAAAATTCTCAAAACGGTTTACAACATCAGCTATAGCTTCTGAAAGCAAGGTGTGATCATCAACAATGGCAACTTCGTGTTTTTTCATATACTATTATTTGTGCAACAGATGTATTAGTCTTAATAAGGTTCCTTTTTTGGGCTCCGATTGGAGTTCAACCGTGGCGTTGATTAAAGCACCTCTTCGTTTCATATTATCCAAACCAATTCCGTTTTTTGAGTCTTTTGAGCTATCAAATCCAACACCATTATCGGTAGCGGTTATCGTTAATTTTTGATCTTCAAAAACCAAATTTACATCCAACTTAGTAGCTCTTGAATGCTTTATTGTATTGGAGAAAAATTCCTGAAGTATGCGAAAAATAACTACCTCGGCTTTAGGGTTTAAATCTTGTTGCTGGCCTTGAACATGAACCGCTGCTTCTATGTATTTAAGTCGGTTAAATCGGTCCGTTTCGAGTTTTATCGCTTCATACAGGTTGATGGAAGTAATATAATCGGGATTAATTATTCGGGATAAAGCCCGCACTTCGTTGAGAATGTTGGTCAAATTCTGATTAATCTCCGGAATATGCACCGGGTCTTCTTCAACTTTTTGCAACTGAATTTTTGCCAAAGTAAGCAATTGCCCTATGTTATCATGCAATTCCCAACTAATATTGCGCAAAATTTGTTCTCGAATTTCAATTTGTAATTCGCCTATCTCCTGTTCAAAGTGTTTTTGAGCTTCAACCTGCTTGAGTAATAGTTTATTTTTTTTCTTCTGAAAAATCACAAAAAGAAAAACCACCGTAACACAAAGTCCGGCAAGGCCAATTGCGGCAAAAACTATTCCTTCTGATCCTTTCCACTCCATATAAAGCCGAGTATAAAGAGTACATTTACGATAAACACTAAAACAAAATTAATGTTGAATATATAGGGCAAGGTTGGCGAATCAACATAGTACTTTCGAACTACCCAAAAGGGAATGTTAGGCACATAAAAAATGAGAAGGGCAACACTAATCCAAAATTTCAACATTTTATTGATATTCAAAATTTGATCTGAGTTCAATATTTCCGAAAAGTACAAAATTATACTCACAACTACACCACCTGCGCCAACCATTAAGGAAGGTACAAAAAATTCTTCCAGAAAATTCGAAAAAAAACAATTTACGATTACTGAAACAAAATATAAAGCCATCAAATAGGAAATAATCTTTTTGTTAAGCAATTTTTGGACAGTTTGCTTATACATAACAAAATAGAAGATAAATTCAAGAATTTGATAAACGTTGTAGAAAAATGCATTTGAATTATTGACATGCTCCGAGTAAAAAAGTGCAAATAACTCATTGAAAAACGAATACCATATCAATATGATAAAATATTTTAGTATGCTCTTCGAATAGTAACGATAATAATAAGCCGAAACAATTAAAGTTACGATTTGAAAGTAAAATATAAAATCTCTTACTACATCAGTATTTGGCATTCGCAAAAAGTTTTATTTTTTGGGAGGAGGAGTTAAATACAAACTATCTATTGCCAAACTGGTTCCGGTAAGCAAATCGCCTCCATCGGGGTAAACCGAGTTATCGGCTGCATTGGTCAATCCGCGTAGTACATAAAATTCTCCTTCATAAGGTTTCCCGGGATCATGCGGCATAACACATACCGGTAAATGCTCCAAGTTGGGATAAGCTTGCGATTCTGTTGTAGACTCCACTTTTACCGTAGGATTCATAAAAATTGTTTCTCTTCCTGGCAATGATACTGCAGCACCTGTTGAAGCAAATGCGGCGGCTTCCGGATAGGAAGAAAAATAGATACGCACTCCCGATATCTTTTCGCCGTTTTTACCTTTTAATCCATCCAACAATTCGACATAGTTTTTTAATGCTTCTAAATCAATCCATGCAAAATCGGTTGGCGCATAATTAGGATCTGTTTTAAGTCGGGGAGCTACGCGATGTTGGTAATCATTTCGCATCTCAATTGCCTGTGAAAGGGGGATAATGTTTTTCATAATTGTTAGTTTGTTATTTATAGGATTTAACAAAATTATAGTTATTTTTTATGAAAAAAAACAGGAAAAACACCCTATTTATTTCCGTGAAAATACTCTGCAAAGAATTTTACCCAACCACCTATAAATCATACTTTTACAAAAAATAAAATTATGATTTCGAAATACGGATTTACAAAATATACGCTGGCAGAGTTTGAAAAATACATCAATTCGTCTAAAACGGGACGAACTGTTTTGTATATTCAGCAACACCACACCTATTCACCTTCGTATAAATTATTTACCAATAACAATCATTTTGAGCTACAAAAGGGAATGAAAAATCACCATGTAAATACCAACGGTTGGTCGGATATTGGGCAACATTTTACAACATTCCCCGATGGTACTATCATGAGCGGCAGAAGTATGGAAAATTCTCCGGCCTGTATTTACGGCAACAATGCCAATGCCATTTGTATTGAACACTTGGGCAATTTTGATGAGGGTGCTGATGCCATGACCTTAGCACAAAAAGAAGTAATTGTAAAAATGACCGCTATCTTGTGCAAAAAATTTAGTGTCCCGGTTTCATCCAATCGGATTGTGTATCACCATTGGTTTAACCTGAGCACAGGCGAACGTAACAATGGGACTAAAAACAATAAATCCTGTCCCGGTACTCATTTTTTTGGCGGTAACAAAGTAGCCGATTGTGAAGCAAAGTTCCTTCCTTTAGTCCAAAAAGAGGTAGCCAAAATGACTGCTTTGGCAGCCGCAACAAATTCCGAATACCGCATCGTTACTACTAATTTTCTTAATGTTCGCAAAGGTCCTTCTACCTCACACGATAAGGTTTCAGATCGTGACCCCATTTCATTAGGGGCTGTAGTTCGTGTTTTTGATGAAAAAGACGGCTGGCTTAAAATTTCGTCTTCCTCCGCCCATTGGATTTCAGGAAAATATACACAAAAAGTCATACGCGCTACTGTAAATGCAGATACGCTCAATGTGCGTGAAGGCGCCGGAACCGAATTTGATAAAACCGGCAGTTTAACCAAAGGAGCCGAAGTTTTTATTACCGAGGAAAAAAGCGACTGGTCCAAAATTGGCCTCGATATGAAATGGGTCAAATCTAGTTATTTGAACAAAAATTAGCATAAATAAAGTTTTTAGTTACAAATCCCGGCATAGAACTCAGTTTTGTCGGGATTTTTTAACATCCGAAAGCACCCAGTTCATTTCAGGGTCAATTCCTTGTGTTTTATCGCTAATGGTCTGAATTATCTCAATATCCGGAAAAATACCTCTTCCCTCCTCTGCTGTCTGACTCACTGTTTTAATATCCATAAGACCCAACCGGAGTGGAATTTCAGAATTAGGCAGTACCACTACCGGCATTAATCCGGCCACGGTTCCGTTAAAAGCACCACCGGTTTCTTCGCCCACAAAGGTAACTTTCGGATTGGTTTTGAGCGATGACGATAAAATACACGAAGCCGAAAAACTTCCCCCGTTAATCAAGACATATATTTTCCCCTCAAAATGGTTCAACTTGGCCTTCTTAGCACGCGAACCGGTAAGTTTGTATTGGTAATTTCCGTCGCTGTTTTTGGTCGTTTTAAAATAGGAAAAAGCCATGTAAAAAGGATAACCTACTGCAATAAACGGATAGGCTATCTTGGGTGCACTTCTAAAAATTCCCGGTTTCCACAAACTGGTTTTAGAGGTGACCAAAGCGGGTTGAAGTAGCGTATAATCTGAATCGGTAAGGTACCCATACAAATCTGTCACATCGGCAATCCGCCCTCCCGGATTGTCTCGAATATCAATAACCAAGCTCGTACAGTTCATTTTTTTAACCGAGTCAAAAAGTTGGGCATAAGCCTTTCTAAAATTACCTCTCGAAAAATCTTTTATTTTTAATACGGCCACAGTGGAATCGCTTTTGGCTACTTTGAGGCTTTTTACAAACTCGCCCGAAGCCTCATCAAAACCTAAAATACGCTTGTTTTTCTTGGTAAAAATGGTTGGTTTCTTGGGTTGCTCAACTTTTGGAGCCACTGAACTGAGGGAATCAGTAGTCGTTTTACCGCCTTTTATTTTGGCTTTAGGTGTTTCTTTAACTTTGCGCGAAATCACAGTTGTCAAAAGCGAATCATGTTGCTTAAAAACATACGTCAAACTATCGTTTACGCCTATTTCCTGAATCAAATAAGAACTGAAACGCTTGGTAAATCCTTTCCGAATGTAGGTTTGATTATAACCGTCGGAAGTAATCGAAGGCCGGTACTTGGCATACACCTCCTGCGGTGTAAGTGCATTAATCGAAACCACCTCTGCTCCGGGTTTTATCCCTTTGTTTTTCGATTTATTCCGAATCACATAGAGTTTATCGTTTTGCCATTCAAAAACAAATTGCGACAGCGGCCCTTCGCCCATTTTTTTTAGGCGTTTCAACTCCGATTTCGGCAATCGTTTGCTGGCCGGCATCATGTTCATGTGCCCCTGGCGCACCGATGCAATAACCGGACTAATGGTCAAATAAAATGCTTTGGATGTCATGGGTTGGTTAACCACACGCCGAATACTGTCAAATTTTGCCTCTAATTTTTCCTTGGAAATATAGCCATACAAATTCGGATAATAACGCTCTAACTTTTGCTGGGTATAGTCAATATCCTCTTGTAATTTTGCAACAGGCAACGGCGACTCAAGTTTTGCATTATATTTTTGAGTTGAAATACACGAGGTAACACACAAACTCAAAGCAACCACGGCAATTTTTTTGTACATAGCAAATCAAATAATGCCGCAAAATAAACTATTTTGTCGATTTAGTAAAATGATTATTTGGGCAGCTTATCCCGCTCTTCGCTCCTAATCCTCGTCGCGGTTTGGGTTTTGCTGGTTTTATACGGGAGCTTCGGTGGCGCTCCTCAAAAACCGCAAATTCCTTTAACCGCTCCTGTGGGTTACCGCTGCGATCGGGGCTAAAAATCTCTTAATTTAATTATGGCAGTGTAAAATTAATCTGTGTTGAAGCGGTAATAATACCTTGACTTGGCAAGGTAAATGAGGTATTTGTTGTACTCACCCAATCACCACTACTAAAAGTCCTGTTTGCATCCTTATCATATAGAGCATAAACATAATATGTTCCGGGGTGCATATAATTAAATGTATAACTTGCTGTATTGGAAGGCAAAGTTACATACCTAGAACGCTTTGAAAAATTTGCAACATTTAACGAAGTACCACTAATTAATGGTTGAGTGGTTATAAGTATAAATACTTTTTTTGAGGCATCGGGCGAATACAAACCGGAATAGGTGTAGTTTATAGTAACTTTTCCCAAATAAGGGTGAGCAGTCTCCGGAAAGGGATCCCCTTCAGGAACCGAATTGGAAGAATAATACACTGCTTCCGATTGTCCGGTAAATGTTGTTGAAAAATCTTTTGTTAAGGTTTTTTGAGGAAAATTAAAAAGCGAAACTGCAGGTACTACCGATGTTACATCTTGACGTTTTGCGCTCCAAGTCATGTGTGGAGTAGCTATTGGTTGCGTATTATACCTATTAGTAAAAGATTTTATATATAAGCTATCCGATTTAAATATTACTTCTGTATAAGCTCTACTTTTTCCTTGCAAAATTTCAGAAAATCGATAATACGATTTTACAGCATTTTCAGAAAGACTATCACATAAAAAATACGATACTCGTTTACTGCCATTAAATGATCCACCGTTTCTAAAAGCCAATCGATACTCATCATTATATTTTGCAATAAAGAACGACATAAATATATCATTCTGAGGGTCTAACTCATTTTTTGCAGAAATATGATTCGGAGAAATCGGTCTAAAATCAACAATCCATTCGGGATAATTACCTAAAGCTGTTGTGGATGTTACGGGTCCATTCCAAATTCCCTTTACTTTATCAAATAAATTAAATCCATACGTTTTTTGAATATCACTGTATTCTGTTGGAGCTAAGTCTTTGGCACAACCGGTAAAAAACAATATGATACCAATATAAAATGCAATTTGTTTCATAGGTTAAAATTAGTAAACATTATTTTACACACCGGCAATGCGCTTGAGCTCACCCACAAAACGTTCGGCCAAAACATCGGCTGCTTGTTGTGACGGCGCTTCTGTATAAATGCGTATAATAGGTTCGGTATTCGACTTACGTAAATGAACCCACTCCGTAGAGAAATCAATTTTAACACCATCTACCGTCGAAATATTTTCTGAGGCATAAACCCGCGCAATTTCTTCCATTACGCTGTCAACATCTATTTGAGGGGTTAGTTCGATTTTATTTTTACTCATAAAATACTGAGGGTAACCGGCTCGTAAATCGGCAACCGTAGTATCCAAACCGGCTAAATAGGTCAAAAACAGCGCTACACCAACAAGGGCATCACGACCATAATGGATTTCCGGATAAATAATCCCACCGTTGCCTTCGCCGCCAATAATTGCATTGGTTTTTTTCATCAATTCCACCACATTCACTTCGCCTACGGCACTAGCCTGATAATTTCCATTGTGCTTTTCGGTAATATCGCGCAACGCACGCGACGAACTCATGTTAGAAACAGTATTTCCGGGTGTATGGGCTAAAACATAATCGGCTACTGCCACCAAAGTATACTCCTCGCCAAACATTTCACCATCATTAGAAATAAAGGCCAAACGATCCACATCAGGATCTACTACGATACCAAAATCGGCTTTCTCGGCTACGACCAACGCACAGATATCGGTTAAATGTTCTTTCAACGGCTCTGGATTATGTGGAAAATGCCCATTAGGCTCACAATACAATTTTACAACTTCCACACCCATTTGTTCCAACAACTTCGGAATGATAATTCCACCACTCGAGTTAACACCATCTACAACGACTTTAAACTTCCGAGCAGCTACTTTGTCAGCATCTACCAACGGAAGGTTGAGCACTTCATCAATATGAATATCCATATAGGCATCATTCTCAGTAATTTCCCCTAATGTATCCACATCAGCAAACTCAAACGACTCTGCTTCGGCTATTGCTAAGATTGTAGCGCCTTCCGCACCACTCAAAAATTCGCCTTTGGCATTCAATAATTTAAGTGCATTCCACTGTTTTGGATTGTGTGAAGCTGTCAAAATAATGCCTCCGTCTGCTTGTTCCAATGGGACTGCAATTTCTACAGTTGGCGTAGTTGAAAGCCCTAAATCGATTACATCAATTCCTAAACCAACTAAGGTATTAACGACTAAATTGTGTATCATTGGCCCGGAAATGCGTGCATCCCTGCCTATCACCACTTTTAATTTAGCTTTTTGACTGTTTTGTTTTAAAAAAGTGCCATAAGCCGAGGCAAATTTTACAGCATCAACCGGTGTTAAATTATCCCCTACTTTGCCGCCAATTGTCCCGCGAATCCCGGAAATTGATTTAATTAATGTCATACGTAATTTTATTTTTTACATTAGTACGAAGGAGTAAAAGCATTCTGTAAATCCAAAAATATAGTATCAAAATACAGTACTCCAACAATCCGACACAAATATAAATAAACTATATTTACAGGAGTTTAATTGTTAAAAAAGGAAGTGTGAATTTTTTGGCACATATCTATCTTTCCGGTGATAACGATGGGATAAAGATTGGTAACTTTATGGCCGACAGTGTGCGTGGTCACAGTTATGAAAATTACCCGGATGATTTAAAAATCGGAATTTTACTACATCGCTTTATCGACAGTTTTACCGATGCGCATCCGGTGTACAGGCAAAGTAAACACCGTTTGCATGAAAAATACGGCCATTATTCGGGGGTGATTATGGATATTTTTTACGATCATTTTTTGGCTAAAAACTGGAATCGTTTTTCTGATGAGCCTTTAGAAGTGTATGCCGAGAACTTTTACGCCCTTCTTCGTGATAACTATGAAATACTAACCGATAAAGTAAAAGGCATGATGCCATACATGATAGCGCGCAATTGGTTAGTGAGTTATGCTTCAATTGCCGGATTGGAAATGATTTTGTTTCAAATGGATTACAAAACCCAACACCGTGTGGCAATGCACGAATCCATCGTAGAACTTCAGGCATTTTACACCGATTTTGAAACGGAATTTTTTACTTTTTTTGAAGAATTGGAACAAGGTTGTAAGCAAAAAATGGACGAATTAAAGAAATTCCACAAAAAGTAATTTTGCAAATCAATTGAATTCGTTTACAACAAAATTCTGTAGTTCATTTAGTAATTTTTAAAATTCAATCGTAATGTTACAACTTATCGCATTGATATTGGTCTCTTGGGGACTTTTAAAATTTGTAGAAAAAGAGAATATTTCCGTATTGGGATTACAACCCACCAAACAACGAATGTACTATTTTACGCTACTGTTTATTGGTTCTGCTGTTTTTGCCGCAACTACTTTTTTGCTTCGAATGTATATTGCTAAAGACGTATACACTTTAAATCAACAACTCACTTTTGTATCGGTAGCAACATCTGTTTGGCATCAAATCCGCACGGTTTTGACCGAAGAATTACTATGTAGGGGTGCTTTACTTTACATCCTTATCAAACGAATAGGCGCCAAAAGAGCTATTTTTAGTACAGCGATCTTTTTTGCTGCTTTGCATTGGTTTAACAGCGGCGTTTGGGGTAATTTAATTCAAATGATAATTGTATTTACTTTTACATTTGCCATGGGGCTTTTATTGGCCTATTCCTATGTTAAATCGTATTCTTTATTACTCCCGTTCGCGATTCATCTGGGATGGAATCTGACCCAAAACTACATCTTTGGTGAAACTCCCGGAGGAAATCATATTTTTTTGTTGGGCGAAAACCCACCCACAGTAACCGTTTCTTACCTGTCACTAATTACTCTATTGTTGTTTCCTAAAATTGGAGTAATCGTTTTTAATTATTTCGTTGTAAAAAAATACCAACAGGCTCAAATTAACCATTTATACATTCCATAGAAATAATCATATTGCAGCAGGCGCATTCCGTAAGTCGGGTTTCCGTTACAAACGCATCTCTCCTAATCGCGTTTCCCAACTCTCATTAGCCTGCCCTGATAAGCCCGGCTGGACTTGCATATAAATGGTTTGCATGATTTTAAACACGCTCTCTTCACCTGCTTTTTGGCGGGTTATTTTATAGGTGCTTAACCAACTGTCCCAACTCACCGAACTGCATTTTCTGGTTTCTGAAACGGTAAATACTATTGGTTCAGAAATCAATAATTTATCCGTTAACAATTGCAACGAAATCATATCGGGTTTCGCAGCCGTAAAATCGGGAACCATGACAGTTTGATTTTTAAACAGTAACTGAATATTAGCTACCACTTCCTTTTTGGCTTCATCTGAAACTACAGGATTGGTAAGCAAATTGAGGTAGTAAAACAAATCGGTTACCTTATCATCTGTTTGCAGTTGATAGGCTTCCAAAACCATGGGCGACAGCCTTTTGTTGAGCGCCACTTTTCCCGAGGTAGTTGCAACCGACTGACTGAAAAGTAGCGGCATATATAACAACAGTGATAGGTAGAGTACGTTTTTCATTATTCTTGAACTAAGCGAACAAATTTAATTTTGCCTTCTTTATTTTTTTCCAATTCCACAATTTTCATTTTTTTCAAACTGGGAGCAGGTATTATTAATTTTTGCGAAAACTCCTGTTTGTCAAAATATTCTACACCTAAATTATGGTGCAACATCAATAGCACTTCTACATCATCCGCCAATATTTTTTGCAGTTGCTGCTTGCGCGTTTGCCAATCTTTTATATCCGAACTCATAAAGGCTTTCAGCATTTGCGCATAATCATCGGGTTCGAGTTGAATTACCGCCGGCGAAGTGTCGGAGCCGAGTTGGATGGTGTCTTTTTTATAAAACGGACTCACAACAACCAATTTTTTAGTATCCTCCAGTCCAACTGTGGCCTTCCCTTTCGATACAGAAACCGGATGCAAAGTCGAATCTTTCATTTCATAAACCGTTACATCACCATCACTTACTTTTTCATCGGTAAAAGCATCTTTAAACTCAACTTCTTTTTTGGGTACGGGCGCTTTTGGCCAAAATACAACAACCAAAACAACCATCAGAAGAGCTATTGCCATACCATACCAACGGTAGTTTGACTTTGATGATACAACTTCGGGCGCTGTTGCTTCAGAAACAGGCGACTTCTCAAAAACAAATTCATCCCAACCGGAAACGCCAACAAATTGACATAAAATAGTGAGCATGTCCTTACGTGGCAATTTGTCATTAACCTCCGGTTTTAAATGCGTGTAAACCCATTTTTCGCTGATGGTTTGACGGCAATTTTCTTCAATGAGCGTAATTAAATTGAGGATATCCTGCGAACTGAATGTTTTCCAGTTACCTTGAAAATACGGATAATGGAGGCGATACTGCTCCAATACACGGGCTTTCAGTTCCTGAAACTTTTCGAGTTCATTCATAGCGTCCAACAAAGGTAATTTGACAACATACAATGGTACAGAAAATCTACTGTAAATCTACTGTAAAAGTAACAAAAAACGTTACAGTCAATCGAAAGTTGTTTTACCCGTTCCCAACCGAATGCCCTTTGTAGTATTGCACCATTAACTTTAAATTTTTAAAAATGAAAACACCAATTCTTATTGTAAGCTTAATGACAACTTCATTAGTGGCAACTGCACAACAATCGGGTAACGCCAATTACGGAAACAACACCTATACGGTGAATCATGTTAACACCGTTCAAACTACATCCAGTTCGCAGGATGAAATGGTTTTAACAATTAAAGGCATTTATAACGAAAAAGCTACGGCTCAAATTGCCACATTCAGCATTTTACAAGTCGGTAAATCGGCCGAAGAAGCCACGTCATTAATCGACGAACGCATTGGAAACGTGATGAAAGAACTTGAAACATTCAACAGTGAAATTGAGGTAAAAACCGATATGATTTCGTTTGTACCTACTTATGATTATGCCGTAGAAAAGAAAATTTTTAACCCAAAAACCTATAACGAAAAACCATCCGGATTTGAATTGAAAAAGAACATCATCATTAAATTTAAAAACAATAACGATTTTGATAAAATTGTAGCCATTTGTGGCAAAAACGAAATTTACGATCTGGCTAAAGTAGATTATGTGACAACCAACTTTGATATGGTTCGCCTGCAAATGCAGAAAAAAGCATTGGAACAATTTAAAGATATGATGAATACCTATTCGCTAATCATGAACACCGATTTAAATAAAAAAGAAAAAATTCTACAAGAAGGATTTAATGTAAGCTACCCTATGGAAAGCTACCGAAGCTATCAGGCTTTTTCGCAGGCTGCGGCCGACTTTGACCCCAAAAGTCAGGTGAATAACATCAAAAAAAACACAACCGAATACTACAACGCAGCTTTAGTGAAAGACCATAACTTTATTTTTAACGCCGATATAACCGAACCTTCCATACAAGCGTTTTATGAAATCACCATCCGTATCAAACTCAAAGAAGACCAATTGCCTAAAAATACTATCATTCGCAATAACCGCTATTATGTGATTACCGCAAACGGCGATATAAAACTATTAAACCTGTAAGTTCTCCAGCTAAAATTCGGTAAAAAAAAAACACCCCATGGTTGCGCCATGGGGTGTTGTATTTAGGTGAGTTCGCTCTAATGATAAAATCAAATTCTAAAGCGGGCAAAATTTTTCAAAAAAAGCAAATCAAATCCGGCTTCTTGCAAAACTATCGCCTATAAAAAACGGCGTTTGAATTCGTCTAACAATTTTTCAGAAAAGAAAAGCGACGCATACGAATCGTTCATTTGGGGATTAGTAGCTTCAAAAACAGCCAATTGCTTTAAATATTTTTCGCGTTGTTCGGGCGTGAGCATGTTGCGATAATCTTCCTCCTGACGGATTAATAGTGTTACAAAAAGCGTAGTATCTTTATCATCGCCAGACGATAGCATTTTCATATAAACCGGCTCCAATTCACGGTATTGCGCTATAAATAAATCACGAAACTTGGGGTTTTGTTCCTCGGTATAATTCACAATC
Source organism: Flavobacterium sp. (assembly GCA_041917555.1). Taxonomy (GTDB): domain Bacteria; phylum Bacteroidota; class Bacteroidia; order Flavobacteriales; family Flavobacteriaceae; genus Flavobacterium. Next base: position 325,887 of record JAYRXL010000085.1, read on the forward strand.
CCAAACGTAATCTTACCTTTGGTTTGCCAAAATAAGGTTTCGCCTTCTGCTCCTTTGCTGATAAAATTTTGAAGCACAGCCAGTTTCAACTTAAGAACATGCTCTACTTGCGCTTGCGTCGTTAAACTGCAAAATAAGAAAAGGAACAACAACTTTTTCATACTTATTTTTTTTCAAAAATAAAAAAAAGCGTTGGATTTCCAACGCTTTTGGGTGAATGATGGGTCTCGAACCCACGACCTTCGGAACCACAATCCGACGCTCTAACCAACTGAGCTACAATCACCGTGTGTTTTGAGGTTGCAAATATAGTTCAAAACTTTGTTTTTGCAAACAATTTGTTTGAAATTTTATAACAATTATTGCCCTCAATACGCTATTTCAATTGTTATCAGGAAAATAAAATACGTGAGTTCAATACGAACCAATCACGTTTAAGAATTCTGACCTTATTGCATATTATTTGGTTTTCTCTCCCACAAAAAAGTCATTCGTACTTTTAAACAACACGTTAAACGTAGTCAAACTGCCATAAATACGCGTTATATATTGTTGCAACTCAATTTTTTCAGTCTCATCTAAATTACTGGCATTTATCTTTTGCTCCATCACCCGTAATCGATCACGAACCATCACAATTTTGTGGAAAAAAGTATCAATCGGAATCTCTTTATTCTGAGTCGGTGTTCCGGGTTCCAGCACCAGTTTACCGCCTTTCCACTTATCGGCAATGGGCACCACCTGGGTAACATCACTCCATTTTTGAAGTAGGTTTTTCAACGTGCGCTCCACGTCATAAAAACTCACCGTATCTACTTCGCCTTCAATGGCTTCAATTACTTCCATCTCCGAATCAATTTCAATCGTCTCCAAACCGCTCTCCATAAAAGTAACCCAATAATGCTTGGAGGTCACATTGGTAACCACACCCAAACCATGTTCAGAATGCTTTATTCGAGAGCCAATACCTAAAATTTTCATGCGTATACAAATTAAAGTTTGCCAAATATAATTTTTTTTCGGGCAGCAGCAAAACAGTATTTCTCAGTACATACTGTCCCGCCATCCGCTATAGTCCCGCTACATCGGGAGCTGTCGCTGCTGTCGGGGCTGTATACACGTTTGCGTAACTAAGCCCATAAGAAATTAGCTCACCTATACTAAAAATGTACTTCAAAAAAAGTAATTTTGCATTTTGCCCAATTGCCATGAAAACGTTCGAAGACCAAATAGAAGTAACCGGCGCTCGTGCCCACAACCTAAAAAACATCGATGTAGCCATTCCGCGCGACAAACTTGTTGTGATTACAGGGCTCTCAGGCTCGGGTAAATCCTCATTGGCTTTCGATACCATTTATGCCGAAGGACAACGCCGCTACATCGAAACCTTTTCAGCCTATGCAAGGCAATTCCTCGGTGGTCTTGAACGCCCGGATGTGGATAAAATTGACGGACTTTCACCGGTTATCGCCATTGAGCAAAAAACCACCAGTCGCAGTCCGCGTTCTACCGTTGGTACTATCACCGAAATTTACGATTTCCTGCGGTTACTTTTTGCACGCGCAGCCGATGCCTACAGTTATAACACAGGCGAAAAAATGGTATCCTATTCCGATGAACAAATCAAATCGCTTATTTTAGACCAGTTCTCCGGAAAACGCATCAATATACTGGCTCCGGTTGTCCGCGCCCGAAAAGGGCATTATGCCGAATTGTTCCAACAAATTGCCAAACAAGGATTTGTAAAAGTACGCGTTAACGGCGAAATACAGGATTTGGTCCCGGGAATGAAACTCGACCGCTATAAAACCCATGATATTGAGATTGTAATCGATCGCTTGTCAATCGAGAACGATAACACCGAACATGATGAATCTGCAAAACAAAACACCGATAAACGCTTAGCGGAAAGCATCAAAACGGCTATGCACCACGGGGACGATATTATGATGGTGTTTGAGCATGAAAAAAATGAAGTGCGCTATTTTAGTCGTACTTTGATGTGTCCTTCAACCGGAATTTCTTACCAAAATCCGGAACCCAACCTGTTTTCGTTCAACTCCCCAAAAGGTGCTTGCTCGCATTGCAACGGACTCGGAACTGTAAACCAAATTAATGTTCGCAAAATTATTCCCAATCCCAAACTATCCATCCGCAACGGAGGTTTAGCTCCTTTGGGTGAATACAAGAGTACGTGGATGTTTAAACAATTGGAAGTAATCGGGGAGCGTTTTGGATTTACGCTTAGTGATTCCATCGAAAAAATTTCCGACGAAGCCCTTGAAATGATTCTTAACGGTGGTAATGAAAAATTTACTGTAACCTCTAAAACTGCCGGAGTTACCAAAGAGTATAAAATTGATTTTGAAGGAATATCCAACTTCATCAAAAACCAACATGATGAAAGCGGTTCCTCTTCCATCAAACGGTGGGCAAAAGAGTTTATGGACGAAATTACTTGCCCTGAATGCCATGGCTCCCGATTGAAAAAAGAATCGCTCTATTTCAAAATTCTGGATAAAAACATAGCCAATCTTACCGCCATGGATGTGTCGGAACTATGCGATTGGTTTGCTTTATTAGACAATCAACTCACCGAAAAACAACGTACCATCGCTACAGAAATCTTAAAGGAAATAAAAGCGCGTTTACAATTTTTGATGGATGTTGGTCTTAATTACCTCGCGTTAGAGCGCAGCTCTAAATCACTTTCGGGTGGTGAAGCACAGCGAATTCGGTTGGCCACACAAATTGGTTCTCAGTTGGTGGGTGTATTGTATATTTTAGATGAGCCCAGTATTGGTCTGCATCAACGCGATAATGAACGCCTGATTAATTCGTTGGAAAACCTACGCGACATCGGAAACTCTGTTTTAGTTGTAGAACACGATAAAGATATGATAGCACGAGCCGATTGGGTTATCGATATCGGTCCAAAGGCGGGACGTCATGGTGGCGAAATTATCAGTCAGTGTAAGCCGAGTGAGCTCATTCTGTCGGATACTGTCACAGCACATTACATGACGGGGAAACGAGCCATAGAAGTGCCTACAAAAAGACGTAAAGGCAACGGTAAAATCCTAAAACTATCGGGCGCAAGCGGAAACAACCTCAAAAATATTACTGTCGAATTTCCGCTGGGGAAATTATTGTGTGTAACCGGTGTATCAGGGAGTGGCAAATCCACGTTAATTAACGAAACCCTCTACCCTATTCTGAATGAACATTTTTTTAATGCGGTTAAAAAACCGCAACCTTATAAAAAAATTGAAGGATTGGAGCATATCGACAAAGTAATCGATATTGATCAAAGTCCGATTGGTCGCACACCACGAAGCAATCCTGCAACCTATACCGATGTATTTAGCGAAATACGAGCGCTCTTTACCCAAACACCCGAAGCGATGATCCGCGGTTACAAAGCCGGACGTTTCAGTTTTAATGTGGTAGGCGGACGTTGCGAAACCTGCGAAGGTTCTGGGGTTAGAACCATAGAAATGAGCTTCTTACCCGATGTATATGTGGAATGTGAAACTTGTCAGGGGAAACGCTTTAATCGAGAAACACTCGAAATTCGATACAAAGGGAAATCCATCTCGGATGTTTTGAACATGACCGTAGACGAGGCAGTTGATTTTTTTGAAAACATTCCGAAAATTTATCGCAAAATAAAAACCATACAGGATGTAGGCTTGGGTTATATTACCTTAGGTCAACAAAGTACTACACTCTCCGGTGGTGAAGCCCAACGCATTAAACTGGCTACTGAACTCTCCAAAAAAGATACCGGGAATACATTTTACATTATGGATGAGCCTACAACCGGCCTGCATTTTGAAGATATTCGGGTGCTCATGGATGTAATTCAACGCTTGGTAGACAAAGGCAATACCGTGCTTATTATTGAGCACAACATGGACGTAATTAAACTCGCCGATTATATCATCGATATCGGGCCGGAAGGCGGCAAAGCCGGTGGTCAATTACTTTGCACAGGAACACCTGAGGAAATTGTAAAGCATACCAAAAGTTATACAGCGCAGTTTTTAGCAAAAGAGTTGCACTAACGGGTGTTCGAGATAAAATTCCGAAACAAAATCAACCAAAAATCAAAAAGAGGTTCGTATAAAAAAATGCCTATATTTGCAGGCTTTTTCAATTAGAAAAAGAGTAAATTAAAAAATAGCGACAACTATGGCTTTTGAAGATTACAGCAATGAAGATGAACGCATTCAGGATAAATTAAAGCAAAAAACCTGGAATGAAATCCGCACCAACGATTCGTGGGCGATTTTTAAAATCATGTCGGAATTCGTTAATGGTTACGAAACCATGGCACGTATTGGCCCATGTGTTTCCATTTTCGGATCGGCGCGAACAAAACCCGAAGACAAATACTACGAACTGGCTGAGCGAATTGCATTTAAAATCAGTAAAGCCGGCTACGGTGTTATCACCGGCGGCGGACCGGGTATTATGGAAGCCGGAAATAAAGGAGCACACCGTGGCGAAGGAACCTCAGTTGGATTGAATATTGAGCTGCCTTTCGAACAACATTTTAACCCCTATATCGACAAAGATAAAAACCTGAATTTTGATTATTTCTTTGTACGCAAAGTAATGTTTGTAAAATACTCTCAGGGTTTTGTGGTAATGCCGGGTGGTTTTGGAACCTTAGACGAACTTTTTGAAGCGGTTACTTTAATTCAAACTAAGAAAATAGGAAAATTTCCAATCATTTTGGTTGGTTCCGAATTTTGGTCCGGGCTTTTAGATTGGATTCGAACCGTTATGATTGACCGTCAAAAAAATGCAAATCCGGAAGATATGAACCTTATCAAGGTGGTTGATACCGAAGACGAAGTTGTTGAAGTTTTGGATAACTTTTATAAAAAATACAACCTTAGTCCTAACTTTTAAAATTCACAACCGGCTACTTCGCCGGTTTTTTTTATAGAAATTATAGGCTGCTTGGCAATGATAAATTGGAGTTTCCAACCAGTTTTAAGTCTATATTAACGTGAGTTCGACATAATAATAAAGTCAGAATTCTTAAAAGTGCTTGGCTATAAGGCAAATTTTCGAGAGATAACCGGTTATCTTGAGGAAATTTAACGCCATAGACGAGTGCTTTTCAGGATAGCTTTGTATAAGTTACACTTTAGAGAAGCA
>JAYRXL010000086.1:0-397340 GCA_041917555.1 Flavobacterium sp.
ATGTTATAGAGTTCAATCTTTTTCAAGACTGCCGCTCCCGACGCTTCGGGAGACCACTCTGCCATTTCTCCAATATGTTGTAGAGTTCAATCTTTTCAAGACTGCCGCTCCCGACGCTTCGGGAGACCACTCTGCCATTTCTCCAATATGTTGTAGAGTTCAATCTTTTTCAAGACTGCCGCTCCCGACGCTTCGGGAACTACTCTAAGTTACATTCTTTCGGAATGCGGATGCAAATATAACAACCTTTTTTGGTTTTCCAAACGGAATAATGACAAAAAAATGAATATTTTAGACAGCTTTCTTTAACTCTTTCATTCTCTATCGCTTACCATCAAAAGAAAACCGCCGCAAAACTACGCTGAGTCCTGCGGCGGAAATGAATATTCCCCAAAGATTCACTTTCTTTTCTGTTGTATAAAGTCCCCACTTTATAATCGTTTGTAAAAATTCATGGCGTTCTGAATATACTAACCATGAATTTTACAAACTTGTCAAACTTAACTTTACTCGTGGTAAAAATAGGATGGATTTTTAAACTGGATATACGTAAAAATACGTGTTTTTTAATTTTTTTTCCGGCAAAAAAATACGTAAAAATACGTGTTTTTTAATTTTTTTTCCGGCAAAAAAACACGTAAAAATACGTATAAAATTCTCCTTTAAAAGACTTTACTTTGCGCAAAAGCAATTGTTTTATCGTATAAACACCCCGAAAATACAAGTAAAATCAAACACTGTTTTAATGCATACTATGGCAAAAGAGAATGATGACTTTACTGTTTTAAAAGAATACTTAAAAAAGTATAAACCGAAAAAAACATCGGAAGAAAATGGTGTGTCTTTATTGAACCGACTTGAAGCTTTAAAAAAACAAGATAAAAAATTCTCAGAGGTTCAAGATCAAGAAGGAAATTATTATGTGGATTTGGTTCAGGAAGGCGGCGGAACTCTCGGTATTGCTTTAGTTGGATTTGTATTTGTTTTGGAATATTGCAATATTCGGTTTATGAACTTGGCCGGAACCAGTGCCGGCGCTATCAATACCATTTTACTCCATCATTTTGACAGCCCTGAAAAACCCAAGAGTCCGAAGTTATTTGACTTACTCAAAAACAAGATGGACTTAAAAAGTTTTATCGACGGGAACGGATTTAGTCGGTTTTTGATTAATAATATTCTCAACAAAACCGGTGTAGTGGATGCATTGGGCGTTCTGTTTCTTGTAAAATTATTATTGTTACTCACCACCTTGCCTGTTTTGGCTTATCTCTATAACAATGTAGGATGGCACTTTTTGGCAATTTTAATTCTCTTTCTACTCTATGTTACGGGAATTGTGTTTTATTTATCCTCCTTCAAAAAAAACCAATTCGGTTTAAACAAGGGCGATGCTTTTTTGAGCTTCATGAAAGAAAACATCAGCCGAGACGCAATCAACAAAAGTTATAATATTACTACCCTGCGCAAAAATATTACCGAAGATGCAGATGCTATCGTGAATCGGTTTGAGCAAAGCATCAAAAAGCACAATGAGTTTGGGTTGACCAAAAAAATGATTGATAAAGCCATTGAAGGAAACAAACGCTTGTTGAAGGAGGCAACCGAATTTAAAGCCTCTTACACCGTTATAACCTCCGAAAACGTTTCTCAAAATAAAGTTGAGTTTCCTCGAGATGCCGATTTGTTTTGGAGTAATAAAGGTATTGATACCCCGCACCCTGCTGAGTTTGCGCGCGCGTCAATGTCTATCCCTGTTTTTTTCAAACCCTTTGAAAAAGAAATTGCCTATAACGATGCTGAAATTCAACAAGCTTGGCTCATGAAACTAAACACCACTTCGGATGCTATACCGGCCAAAGCTTGGTTTACCGATGGCGGAACGCTATCAAATTTTCCTATCAATATTTTTCATGACCCCAGTGTCATTATTGCCCGAATTCCGGTAATCGGGGCTCGCCTTCAAGATGATGCCCCTAAAAAAGAAATCAGAAAAGTGAAAACCCGTACACATAAATCTGATATGCCTTTTAGCGGTTTAATCGACTATTTACTTGCCATTTTTAATACGGTTCGCTTTAATTATGACAAAAGTTTTTTGCGAAAACATACTTTTTACCAAACCTATTGCGTTGCTGAAATAGAGGTCTATAAATCGAAAATCTCCTGGCTTAATTTTTCGCTTTCTGATGATGAAAAAATGGAGTTGATTGTTTTGGGGATGAAAGCCGGACTAAAACACCTTGAAAATTTTGATTGGGAAAAATACCAAATTGCCCGAGCAGCAATGGTAATACATAACGACTAAAACAATAAAAGCCATGAAAGTTCCTAAACTATACAGTAAAAAAATTCCGTTTTGGACCAAAACCGCACATAATTATTTTGCGGTAACCGCCCTACTCTCCATGCTTTTTATGGGGCTAAAACTTAAAACACTTTATGGGTTAGATGCGCACAATCCGCAATTATTTTTATCTAATGCCGAGTTCAATCACTATATTTTGAATTTAAAGGAAAATGTAGCTGATTTAAAAGTATTTTATCAATTAGATTTTGTTTTTATGTTCGGATACACCGGTTGGTTTGCCATTTTTATAGTGATTCTCAATAAAATAAAAACTCAACCTAAATGGCTAAATTTACTCATGATTCTATTGGTTGCAGGTACATTCTTGTGCGATATTTATGAGAACAGTACATTATTACATTTACTAAAACATCCTAACCGTCAAATAATTGGAAACTATTTCCGAATTAATTACAACTTAAAATACATTTTTCCGCTCCTTTTTGCAGTTGTGTATTGTTTTGCCTATTTCACTTCCCGCAAATCGGAATACGTAGACGAAACCGAAGAAATCAGCGATACTATTTGGAGTTCGTAATTCAACGTGTGACTCGGCAATGCTTAAAAAACTATTTCCCTATAAATCGTTTGATGAATTTTTTACGGGCTGTTTTGCGTTTGAAGGCATTGGAAGTCTCCATCATGGCAGTAAATACTTTTTCTTCAGAAATTCCGGATAACGCAGCATAAACAGGTGCCATAACCGCAACCATCCGTTTTGATAACCACAACCGTTTGAAATTTTCCATGCGCTGTTGAAACGTTAGCGATGTAAATGACATTCGGTTCAAATCAATCAGGTAAAATTCATAGTGCCCTTCGCCTACTTTTTTGATTAACGTATTTCCCGGTGAGTGATCCTGAAATAAAATACCGGCTTCATGCATTTGAAAAGTAAAATGGGTAAACTGTTCTAAAATCAGATTCCGATCTTGAAAAAGAGGGTTATGTATAAGTTCCCGAAATGTAAAATCGTAATCTATTTGCTCACTGATGTAATAACTTTTGCCTAACAAATTGAGGCTGGTTCGTTGTTCTGCAAAAGCAATCGGAAAGGGCGTTTTGATATTGTGTTCCAATAAAAACAAAGCATATTCATACGAACGCTCAGCCTTACTTTTCCTGAAAAAAGAATAGATAACGGCTTTCAAAAAATCGGGTTTCTTGAAGTATTTTATGTTGACATCCTCATCGTCGAGCAACTGACTTTTTATGATGTTTCTTGAACCCTTAACAATGACTTTCCCTTTTTTGAAAAAAGATTCGACCATCTGTAATAAGGCATTACGATGGTTTTCATAACGGGGATGAATTACAATTTTCAAGTATGTTAAATTTGCGCTCTAAAAGTATAAAAAAAATAGTACTTTGCATTCGCATTACAGTGGTATGAAAAAAATTCTAATTATTCAAAACAAGCGTATCGGCGATGTACTAATCAGTTCGGTTATTGCAACTAATTTTAAAAAAAAATATCCGGATAGCGAAATTCATCTCATGGCGTACGAATTTACGCACGGAGTTTTATACAACAACCCCAACATTGATCGTATTATTGCTTTGAATGAAAAAGAGCTAAAAAAAATCAAAAACCTGTTACGTTTACTACGCCAAGTTCAAAAAGAAAAATACGACATCATATTTGATCCTTACTCAAAGCTACAAAGCCGACTCATCTGTAAATTTGGCGGTGCTAAAATGACAATCGGACATAAAAGTCGGAAAAAAATAGGGAATTTAGGATACTACACCCATCCTGTGGATATCCTGAAAGAAAAAAGTCATTTTTGTGGCAAAGCCATCGAAGACCGGATACACTTGTTACAACAAGCCGGTAATTTTGAGCCCATTATTTATGAGCCTAAAGTGTTTTTGACAGAGGAAGAAAAAGCATTTCGTGTTCCGGAAAAATACCAAGATAAACCCATAATCATGATGGGAATCTTAGGAAGTACTCCACAAAAATCAATGCCTTATGAGTATGTAGCAAATTTATCCGACCGCATGGTTTCGGAATTTAATTGTTACGTCTTATTTAACTATGCGCCTCATCAAAAGGCCGAAGCCGAAAAAATTTATACGCAGTGTAAAAACCCTGAAGCAGTTATACTGGATATTTATGCCCCTACAATTCGGGATTTTGCCGTGTTGATGAATCAGTGTTCGGTTTTGGTTTCTAATGAAGGTGGCAGCGTGCATATTGCCAAAGCCTTGGATAAACCAACGTTTACCATTTTTTCACCCTACATTAACAAAGACGATTGGTCAAGTTTTGAGGACGGCACATTTCATAAATCGGTTCACTTATTGGACTATCATCCCAATGCCATTGCTGAACTAACCTATGAAAAATACAAAGAAATCGAAAAAAATCCACGTGAACTTTACCTGCAACTTACACCGGAACTTATCTGGCCGGAGTTAAAAGTGTTCCTGCAAAATAATTTACGCTAACGTATTATTTCTTTACAATTCCAAAGGGAGTCCAAGTTGATTTACGCTCTTTTGTTTCCTTTCGAATACGCAGGTTTTTTTCTAACATTTCGGGCTTAACATAGCCTCTTGCATGGTCCAAATGTAAACAAACAGTTGAGTAACGTATCTGCTTGGCCAATACGCCTTTATTGATGAGTCGTTCGCCAAACTCGCGATCTTCGCCACCATATTGCATGCGCTCATCAAAACCATTAACCGCATAAAAATCGGATTTCCATCCTGAGGCATTATGACCGTTCCAACTTGGCGTAGTGGGGGTTGTTTTGTTCAAAAACCAACTGCGTAAACCGCCGGCACTGATTTTATTATTTTTAAATGAGATACCGATTCCGTTTTTTCGCAACCAATCCATCTCAAAACATTTCCCGGAAAAGATGTCTTCTTTGCTAATTGCTTTAGATAAATCCATCGGAAGTTTGTAATAACCACCCGATAAAAAATAACCTTCTTCACGGTGTTTAATGTGCTGCTCAATAAAATCTTCACGCGGAATACAATCGCCGTCTGTCATCAAAATGTAATCGCTGGTGGTAGCTTGAATGGCTTTGTTGAGGATAATTGTTTTTTGAAAACCGTTATCTTCATGCCACACATGGATTATGGGAAAAAAAACTTCTTTCTGTATCTCGGCAATACAAAGGCGAGTTCGTTCATCAGAACCGTCATCCGCAATAACAACCTCAAAATTTCGATAGGTTTGTGTTTGATAACCATACAAAACTTTTGTCAACCATTCGGGCGAATTATAGGTGCTTATTATGACTGAAATGTCTCGCTTCATAGATTGCAAAGATAATTTTTTTATCTTTGAAAGCGCTATGAATGCAACAATACCGACACTTACCGTAATTATACCAACTTTCAATGAGGAAAACTACCTCGAGGATTGTTTGCTTTCGGTCGCATTTGCCAATCAAATCATTGTTATTGACTCATTTAGCACCGATGCAACGGTACAAATTGCGCAAAAATACAATTGCGAGTTACTCCAACGAAAGTTTGATAATTTTTCAAATCAAAAAAATGAAGCTATAAAAGCGGCCAAAGGAGAGTGGATTTTGTTTTTGGATGCCGACGAACGTATTACCGAGAAATTAAAAAGCGAACTACTTTCGGTACTCCAAAACCCGCAGCACGACGCGTACAAATTACGGTTTCCTCACTTCTATATGAATCGCTTTTTGTACCATACCGAAAATAAAGTGGTTCGTTTAGTCCGAAATAAAGCCATCCGTTTTGAAGGCGAAGTACACGAAAAACTTATCCATTCGGGGTCTGTTGGTGTTTTGGAACCTTTTGTTTTGCATTATACTTACAAAGGACTATTTCATTACATCCAAAAGAAAGATTCCTATGCGTGGTTCCAAGCCAAAATGGCGCATGATAAACATAAAAAGGCATCCTATTTTTTATTGGTTTTTAAACCTTTTTACCGCTTTTTTCACACCTACATAATTCGGAGAGGATTTTTAGACGGAATTCCGGGATTGGCCGTAGCAACGATTGACGCTTATGGCGTTTTTTCGCGCTATGTAAAAATGATTTTAATTGAAAAAAAATTAAAGTAACTGAAATTCACATTTATACTAAATCTGTTACCCCTAAAAAAGTTTTAATTTCCCCCATCGAAGTTTCCACTTAAAGCGCCACAAGCTATCTTGCCCTTTTACATCAATTCGCTGGATTTCATACTGCTGCTGCAGCGGGAATTTGTTCACCCGATTCCCAATTCGAAAGGCGGCTACTATACCATTTTCGACCAAAATCTTAAAAAAAATGGTTTTTGCTCTTCCTTTTTTAGGATAATTGCCATACGGATAGGCCAAAATCGGACTAACAGTTAATTGTTCTTCCTGAATTATACGATAGGAAGCTTCAAAATCAGAACGAATTTCGTCTGCCGTTAACGTGGTGTAAGGTTTGTGCAAAAACGAATGATGCGCCAATTCGATATAGCTCGCATTCAAAGAACGAAGTTGAGCCCCGGTCATAATCGGATTGCCTTTTTTCCCGTCATACTCATTCCATTCATCCGATTTGCCCAAATACGCAAACGGAACAAAAAAGGTTGCTTTACAATGGTATTTTTCTAACAAAGGCACAGCAATTTCCAACTGATTTACTGTAACATCATCAAAAGTTAGTACAACCGCTTTGGAAGCAATAGACTTTAATTTAAGAATTTCCGAGGCAAAATAAAACGTATAACCCTGCGAAGAAAAATAACGGAGTTGCGCTTCAAACTTCGTGGCAGAAAGGGTTAACCCCACACTACAATCGTCCTGATTCGTGAAATTATGGTACATTACTATTGGCAGACGGCTCATTTAAAAGAATCAGAATTAATTATTAGCGTAAAATTATTACTTTTGCTTTTATACACCATAAGAATCCGGAATAATTTGACACCAAAAATTACGGCACTGGCAATAACTTTCAATGAGGAAGAAAATGTAAAACGTTATGTGGAAAGTTTGGCTTTTGCAGACGAAATCATCTTTGTTGATTCGCAATCCACAGACAAAACTACGCAATTGGCTGAAGAAATGGGAGTTAAAGTCATTCAACGGAAATTTGACAACTTTTCCAACCAACGCAATTTTGCCATCGAGCAGGCTTCTAACGACTGGATTATGTTCTTCGATTTGGATGAAATCATTTCACCAGAGTTAGAATCGGAAATCAAAACCACACTCTCCAATCCCACCGATTCGGTTGCTTTTTATGTACGCCGCAATTTTTATTTCATGGGAAAACGAATACGATTTGGAGGTTGGCAAAACGACAAAGCCATTCGCTTATTTGACCGAAAATACGCTAAATATAATGGCAACTTGGTTCATGAACTGGTAAAAAGCGACGGCAAAACGGCTGTGCTCAAAAACCGTTTAGAGCATTACAGTTACAAAAATTTTGATAATTATAATGACAAACTAAACCTCTACAGTAAATTACAGGCCGAAAAATTATACCGAACCCAAAAAAGACCCAATTTATACCACTTTTTCGTCCGACCTATGTATCGGTTTTTGTGGCAATACTTATTTCGACTGGGAATATGTGACGGCAAAGAAGGCTTTATTTTGGCTTATGTACACTCGTTTTCTGTGTTTAAACGCTATTTACAACTGTGGATGATGTATCGTAAAATTGACTGATGTGAAAAAATTACCTACTTGTTCATTGGTCACGCCAACCTATAACTGGCCGGAAGCATTGGAATTACTTTTAGAAAGTATTCTCAAACAAACCCATTTGCCAAACGAAGTGCTGATCGCCGATGATGGGTCTCGTCCGGAAACCAAAGAATTAATCGAAAAATACCAAGCTATTTTTCCGGTTCCGTTACACCATATTTGGCATGAAGATAACGGCAACCAAAAGCCAAAAATTATGAACAAAGCGATTGCCAAAGCGCAATACGATTATATAGTCGAAATTGACGGCGATATCATTATGCATCCCTATTTTGTGGAAGACCACCTTCGTTTTGCCGAAAAAGGGGTTTATCTCTTTGGCTCACGGGTTAACATCCAACCCGAAATTTTGGATACAATTTTTAAACAAAAAATCACAAAATTTCATTTTTTTTCAAAAGGGATTAAAAAACGAGGACGTACTATTCACTTTCCTTTTCTGATGCGTTTTGCCAAACTCCACGACACGCGTTCCGGAAAACTAAGGGGGTGCAATATGTCGTTTTGGCGCAGTGATTTTATTCGGGTAAACGGTTTTAACGAAAGCCTTGTCGGGTGGGGAATTGATGATTCTGAAATGATTCAACGCCTGCACAATAGCGGCATCAAAGGAAAACGATTGAAACATGCCGGTATTGCGTACCATATTTATCACAAAGAACAATCCAAAAGCCACATCGCCATCAATGATGAAATTGAGCGCATCACCACAGAGCAAAAATTAACCACCATCGAAAAAGGAATCAACCAGTACTTATGAGCACTGCCAAAAGATACACTATTGCAGCCATCATCATCAATTACAATTCGGGCGAATACACCTGCAAATGTGTCGATTCGATTCTTGAAAAAACCAATCCGGAACTCAATTACCAAATTGTGGTGGTGGACAATGCCTCAGCGAAAGAGAATTATTTTATAGTAAAAAACCATCTTGAAGCACTCAACAACAGCCGAATTACGCTAATTCGAAGCAACATAAATCTTGGTTTTGGCAGTGGCAATAATTTGGGCGTTACCCATGCAAACGCCGATTACTACGCCTTTATCAATAACGATTCCCTTTTGCTAAACGATTGCCTTTCGCTGATTATTCGTGAAATGGAAACAAATCCCAATATGGGAATTTGCGGCCCCATGGCCTACAAAGAAGATGGCTCACTCCTACCCACATTGGACCATTTTGCCTCACCGGTCAAAGAATTTTTAGGCCGAAATTTGATGGAAAAAATAAATCCAAAACGTTGGCCCAACCGAAAAACAAAATACACCAAACCCCAACAAGGGGAGTTTATAGCCGGAAGTTTCATGTTGGTTCGCGCATCCGATTTTGAAACCGTAGGTCGCTTTGACCCTACTCTTTTTTTGTACTATGAAGAAACCGATCTGTGCCTACGCCTCCAAAAAATAAACAAATTCGCTTTTCTTATCCCACAAGCCGAGTTTATTCATTACCACGGTGTCAGCACACCGCAAAGCGCCGCAATTCGGTGTGAGTTACGCATATCCTATTTGTATGTTATCCGCAAACACTATGGCGCATTTTGGCACTTTATAATTCTCAACAAACTCCGTTTACAATTCTTTTTAAAAAGTATTTTCAAAGCCAAAAACCGTCCGGTATTCCAACTCCTGCGCAAAGGCGCACCGGTATCCGATTCACTTCGCTTTAAACAAAAAGAAGTACCTGTATAGAACTATTAGGGCGTGCCCCTGTGTGCCCCAGGGTCGGTCTACGGGTGGTCGCATCCTTTCAGGCGTGCTCCAACAGCACCCTCCGCCCTCACGCATTTTATACAATGCGAAAAATCAGCGTGCCATTTCGTCAACCAAGGCTTCAAAATGCGACTGAAAGAAAAAGTCTTTTCCGTTCCCGCCAATCGGAAAAACAACCGGTAAAAACGGATTGGCTTCCAAAAGGCGATTTACTTTCAACCCCTCGGCCAAAGCCCATGAAAAAGTTTGATTCGATATAAAAAGTCGGGATGCCTTAATAACCTGTGCCATTTCATAAAAATCAGACACATCATAAAAGTCGGCATTCGGAACATCCGCCTTAAAGTCATCATACTCGGCTTTAGTTCCTAAAAAAACTACATCCTTGCATTGGTTCAAAAACCTGTAATTTATAAGCGGATTTCGCCCTCTGGGTGTGCGTACAACCACAATTTTATCGCGAATCGTATTATGCGGTTGAACTGTTAAAAAAGGCAACGTCATGTCCGGAAATTTTCCGGTGAGGTGGTAATACCAACGTATGGAATGAAATTCCATCGATACAGGCAACTTACGAAATACATCCAAATCCACATCGATGGTTTGATCGGTGAGTACTTCATACTTTTGAATGTAATCCTGTTGCGCCACCAAGGGTTGCAGCATATCAAAAGAACGTTGGGTCATCATCAGGTTACCACTGGGGTGTTTGTGGTATGTTTTTGAGCCAAAACTGTGATTTAACCGGATAATGAGATTGCATTTGGCCTGTTTTGAAATTTCTTGCAAAACCGGAAAAGCATAGATAATATCACCCAAATGACCGGAATGCATACAATTGATTTCCGTTTTTGTTTGTAACAGATTGGCAATTTTTTCAAATTCTTCCTTAAAATCATGATGATAACGGTGCAAAACCTGCTGTTCCTTCAGCTCGTTTTTGTACTGATAATACTTTGGTTTATCGGTCATTCGCAACCAAAACTTTTTTAATTCCGTACCAATATCTTTACTTTTTATTCCCATGTTGTTTCGTTAAAAATGGAATCCAATTGTGCGTAAACGCTTGATTTGCTGTGATTCTCCTGAAAGTACTGTTTTGCTTCCTGCTGCTTAGCGGCATAAAATGCTGAATCTTCAATCAAACGCGTGATTCCGGCAGCAAACTCTTTTTCATCATCCGAAACCAAACAGCCATTGTGCGTTTTATTGACTAATCCGTCTGTCCCTTTTTCATTACATACCACCGGGAGTCCGTATGAGAGTGCTTCTATCACTTTAATCTTTAAACCTGTCCCTGATAACATGGGGCACAACGCAATCTTAGACGCTTGATAAACAGTATCTAATGATGGAGCAAAAGGTATTTTTTCTACGTTCGGGTAATCCGGTACAAATTGGGCAATTTTTCCCACAACAACCATATTGATTTTATCCAAAAGCGGAAACACTTTTTCAAAAAACCAATCGGCGGCCTTACGATTATGTTCATTATCGCTGCCAACATACACCAAATCGTATTTTTTAGTTGAATGAGGCTGTGTCGATTTATCATCCAAAGCATGAGTAACCAAGCGAACATCTGCTTTGGTAAATTGTGAAAAAAGGTATTTCTCTTCGGGCGAAATGGCCAATACCGTATCAAAAGCCGATAGAAGTGCCATTTCGGTTTGGAAAGCTTTCCCTAACTCAAACCCTCTTGTTTTTTGAAATTGCGCGGTTAAAAAATCATGCGTATCCACAATGCGCTTCGCTTCTTTGCATTGTTTGCTGTCGGTTACCAAAGAGGCCCAACACGCATAGGTAATCAAAATAAAATCATAGCTGTTTTGCTTGAGTATTGCTTCGAAATCATCTTGTTGACCGGGTTTTGCTCTAAAAAACACCCGCATCCTACCCACTATTTTATTGTAAAGCGAATAGCGAAAAAGATAGGCTAATCGTCCGGTTTTCTTGGTGTGCCTCCGAATCAAAAAACCATTCTTCACTAAGTTTTCCTGTTGCAGTAAACCAATTTCTTGTTCCGTAAACGTGTCGGATTGTTCACCCACAAAATCCAATTGTATATTCCGGTCTCGGAAATATTCGAGTAATGATAAGGCTCTGGCATTATTTCCTTGAACAGGATGTAGCGGATTCCCCGGATAGAAATACAATAGTTTCATCTTTCAAAAATACACTAATAATCGTAATTTCATCTTTTCAAAATAGATAAATTAAGGAATCGAAAATGCCTGTTTTAGGTAACTTATTCAGGGATTGCATATTGTTCGTGGGCATTTCACAAAAATCATTTCTGCATATAGCCTTAAAATTATGTACATTTGGTACCCAAAAAAAGTATGGAAATTATCAGTCACAGAGGGTTGTGGTATACCGCCGCAGAAAAAAACACTACGGAAGCTTTTGAAAACTCATTTTCAAAAAATTTTGGAACCGAAACCGATATCCGAGATTACAAAGGCGAACTGGTAATTTCGCATGATATTGCTGATGAAAGTTGTATTTCGGTAGCGCGCTTTCTTGAAATCTATAATTCAAATCAGTGCAAAGGCAGCTTAGCCCTGAATATTAAAGCGGACGGTTTACAGGATAAACTCAACACATTGCTCACCTCTTTTGCTGTAGAAAATTACTTTGTATTTGACATGTCGGTACCCGATACGATTCAGTACAAAAACAAAAACATTACCTATTTTTCCAGATGCAGTGAATACGAACAACAAATTAGCCTTTACGAAACGGCAAAGGGTATTTGGCTCGATGCTTTCGAAGGTATTTGGTATGATGGCGAGTTGATTCGCAATTTTATAGCCGATGGCAAAAAAGTCGCTTTGGTATCGCCCGAATTACACAAACGAGAACCTGAAACATTGTGGGATTTATTGAAATCGGAAAATCTTCATACCCATCCCGATATCATTTTGTGCACCGATTTACCGGAGGCCGCCGAACTCTTTTTTCAACAAACCTAATGATTCGTCCTCAAGATATTTCGTTTGTAGTGCAGGGTCCTATTAATCATGAGGAACCACTTAAAACGCTTTGGGTATTGGAAAGCATCCGCAAACATTATCCGGGTGCTACTATAATCCTATCCACTTGGGATACCGAAAACACAAACGGACTTGATTATGATGTATTGGTGCAACAGCAAGCACCGGACGCAGTAAAAACCGTGTATTCTGAACAATGTAATGTGAACCGTTTATTGGTTTCCTCTCAAAAAGGATTGGAAAAAGTTTCAACGCCTTATGCCGTTAAAACCCGTACCGATATTCTATTTACAAACGATAATTTATGCCGGTTGCGGTTTAATGAGAGTGCGGTTTTATTTGAAACTAAAATGGCAGTACTTACTTATTTTTCAAGAAATCCTTACAAACAGTTTGTCAAACATGGCGAAGGACTGCTTTTCCATCCTTCGGATATAGTTCTTTTTGGAAATACAAAAGCTGTACAAAAATACTTCAGCGCAAAACCTGCTGATGCCACAACGCTCAACAACGCTACCGGTAATGCCCCTGTTTTTCCGGAGCAATACTTGCTTATGTCATTGCTGATTCGCGAAGGTTTTTTAACCGATTTTTATCATTCGCGTTTAAAAAGCAACCCTAAATTTTTGCGATTTTCTGAAAAAATATTTATCGAAAATTTCAAAATATATAGCCCCACTCAATTGGGAATTACTATCCCACAACGGATGCTAAGCGGTTGGCAAGCAGATTCGATTTATACTGAAAATGATTTAGCTTCGGCGACTTATTTTAATGGACTTAAAGCAATATACTATTGCAAAATATATCCTATTTTTGTAAAAATTAAAAAATTGGCAAATGGCAAAAATTAAAGCCGTATTATTTGACATGGATGGTGTGTTGATTGATGCTAAAGACTGGCATTATGAGGCACTCAATAAAGCATTACGCCTTTTCGGAACGGAGATTAGTCGCTATGATCATTTGGTTACTTTTGATGGCCTACCCACCAAAAAGAAACTCGAAATGCTAAGTCTGGAAGGCGGATTTCCAAAAAAGCTTCACAGTTTTATCAACGACTTGAAACAGGTTTATACCATGGAGATGGTGTATGCCAAATGTAAGCCTTCGTTCAACCACCAATATACGCTCTCTAAACTTAAAGATAAGGGATACCATATCGCTGTTTGCTCCAACTCGGTTCGCAATACTATCGAAATCATGATGCAAAAAGCAAACTTGACTCCTTACCTCGATTTTTTTGTTTCAAACCAAGATGTTGTGCATGGAAAACCGGATCCGGAAATTTATATCAATGCCATTAATCGCTTGCAACTACAACCGGAAGAATGCCTTATTGTAGAGGATAACGAAAACGGAATTCGCGCAGCACTGGCTTCGGGGGCACATTTGTTTAAGGTGGAAACTGTTGATGATGTGCAGTTTACAGCTATTATGAACCGTATTAAAGAAATTGAGAATGCTTAAGATAATTGTTCCTTTGGCAGGTAGTTCTGAATTGTACACCAATGCCGGATTTTCGTACCCAAAACCGTTAGTAGAAATTGATGGCAAACCCATGATTGAATTGGTAATCCAACAATTTAAAAGCATTACGGAACCTTTTCGTGTCGTATTTATTCTTCGGGATGAAGATGTTCGCAAATACCATTTGGACAATACCATTCGGCTTTTAGCGCCCGGAAGTGAAATCATAAAACTCAAAAACGAAACCAAAGGGGCTTTATGCAGTATCCTGATGACTATTGACAGCATTGAAGATGATGATCGTTTGCTTATTCTAAACGGTGACCAAATTATAGCATTTGATTATCAGGAAGTGCTTAACTCTTTTGACAAACGATCTGCTGATGTGGGAATCGTAACCTTCCAGTCGGTTCACCCTCGCTGGTCCTATGCTCGCATCGAAAATGGCGAAGTAGTTCAAACTGCCGAAAAAAATCCAATCAGTAATGAAGCCATTGCCGGATTTTATTTCTTTCAAAAGGCTAATTCCTTTTTTGAAAACGCATTCCGTTGTATTTTGGACGATGTTCAAATCAACGGGAATTTCTTTACTTCTTCTGTAATTAATGAATACATACTGAACAACAAAAAAGTAGTCAATCACCCTATAGGGAAAGAACTTTACCATACTTTCTATTCCCCTCAAAATCTGAATGATTATATAAACCGCAAGAAATAATGGCTATCGAAAAGCACGATTTATCAGACATGTTCAAAGGTTGGTTTATTGGCAACTTTGAACCTTCTTTATATAAGACAAACGACGTTGAAGTGGGCGTTAAATCCTATATAGCGGGTGAATATGAAGCCTCGCATTACCATAAAATTGCAACCGAATTTACCGTAATTATTTCCGGAGAAGTTGAAATGAGTGGTGTACAATATGGCCCCGGAGCCATTATTAAAATAGAACCGGGAACTTCAACCGATTTTAAAGCACTAACCGATACAACCACCGTTGTAGTGAAAGTCCCCGGGGCTTCAAACGATAAATACATCGATTAATCATGATAAATATTGTAATACCTATGGCCGGTATGGGAAGTCGATTTGCCCAAGCCGGTTACGCCAAACCTAAACCGTTTATTGATGTTGACGGTGAACCGATGATAGTGCGTGTAATGCGCAATTTATATTATCCGGGGGCGCGTTATATTCTAATCGGTCGTGAGTCTCATCTTGAACAAGAACACGAATTGGTTCGTTCGATAGCAGCCGAGTACAATGCGCACTTTATTGGTATTGAAAAACTAACCGAAGGCACCGCCTGTACCGTTTTATTTGCCCGTGAATTCATCAATACCGATGAACCATTACTCATTGCCAACTCTGATCAATTGGTAGATTGTGAGATTCAGGATATGATTAATCAATGCTTGGAAAAAGGGCATGACGGAAGCATTATGACGTTTATCGATGCGGAACGCAACCCAAAATGGTCGTTTGCCAAAACCGATGAAAACGGATTTGTTACCGAAGTAAAAGAAAAAGAAGCTATTTCGGAGTTTGCTACGGTAGGTATTTATTTTTTCTCCAAAGGGCGTGATTTCGTTAATGGCGCTATTGACATGATTATCAATAACGATCGCGTGAACAATGAGTTTTATACCTGTCCGGTTTACAATTATACCCTTCGCAACGATGCTAAAATAGTACTTTTCAATATTGAAGCATCGGCTATGCATGGCCTTGGTACTCCGGAAGATTTACAACTTTATTTAAACCGTTAATGATCTCATTCAGTGATTTTACGGTAGTTGTTCAAGGTCCTGTTCATGGCTCTCCAAACGACGTACCCGAAGCTCAAATTACTGCCAATGCAATCCAAAGTGTTCGGAGCCTCATGCCCGGAGCTGAGATTATTCTTTCCACTTGGAAAGGAACTGATTGCTCCCATTTGGATTATGATTATTTAATTGAAAACGACGACCCGGGCGGAACGTATTATCATACTTCCGAAAAAGGAAAAATGAACAATAACAACCGGCAAATTGTATCTACCCGTAACGGAGTGCTCAAAGCTTCGAGAAAGTTTACCATGAAACTTCGGAGTGATTGTAAACTCACACATACCGGTTTTACGGCTTATTTAGACCAATACAACGCCAAAAACAATTTCAGCATTTTTGAGAATCGGGTGCTTACTTCGACGGTATTCACCAAAGATCCTCGTAAAATTCCGATTTTATATCATGTTAGTGATATTTTTCAAGTGGGCCTCACAACCGATATGCAACTGTTGTGGGATATTCCGTTGCAACCCGAACCGCATACTACACGCTATGTAGCAGATTCTAAGATTATCTGGAATGAACCTTATCCGTATGACAATTACAAAATGCGGTATGCTTCGGAGCAATATATATGGATGGCAGCCTGTTCCAAAAAAAATATCGATTTGCAGTTGGATTATTATGCGCAACTTCCTTGTAACAAAATAGTTCGAGGCGAGAAAAGTCTGATTGCGAATTTCGTTTTTTTAGAGCCTGATAAATTAGGACTTGAACTTCCTGAAAAAATGCATGAACACCTAAACAACCCAACACTCTATACTTTTAAAGATTGGGAAAATTTGTATAAAAGGTATTGCCTGAAAAAAGAATCGTTCGTTAGCGACCTATGTACAATTTTGCATGTAAAATGGACTGCTTTTCGTTACGTTTTGAAAAACTTCAGAAAGCGTAAAAAAAGGAACAAAAATTAAAATGCTTAGCAATAAATATGGATCAAAAAAAAATCGCAGAAGAAATTACAAAAGCATACGAGGTTATTTCGCAAGGAGGTATTATACTTTATCCTACTGATACAGTTTGGGGTATTGGTTGTGACGCCACAAATCCGGAAGCCATACAAAAAATTTATACCCTAAAAAAGCGTGAAGAATCCAAGAGCATGATTGTGCTGGTTAACGGTGATCGCATGTTGCATAGTATCTTTAAAGAGATTCCGGAAACGGCTTGGCAAATTTTCGACTTATCCGAAAAACCGACCACTTTAATTTTGGATCAGCCAAAAAATGTAGCACGAAACATCATTGCGGAAGATAATTCGTTGGGAATTCGTGTGGTTAAAGAGCCCTTTTGTTATAAACTGATGGAACGAATGAAACGTCCGTTGGTGTCTACCTCTGCGAATATTTCAGGAGAACCCGGTCCAAAATCATTTTCCGAAATTAGTTCTGCAATTAAAAATGGTGTCGACTATATTGTAAATTTGCATCATGACAAAGTTTGCGACAAACCTTCAACCATCATCAAACTTACGTTGGATAACCAAGTTAAAATTTTACGCAAATAAGATTTGTTTTTAAGTTTCGAGTTTCAAGTTGTGCATCACAATCTATCATAACCTGAAACTTGAAACCTGAAACCTGAGACAAAAATGAACTACAGTAAATCACTTCAAAACGCCATTTTTAAAATCATAGCTCAAGCAAGTCAAGAACTTCAGCTGGAAAGTTATGTGATTGGTGGTTTTGTGCGTGATATTCTTTTGGAACGTGAACATAAAAAAGATATCGATATTGTTGCTGTTGGTTCAGGGATTGCGCTTGCCTTAAAAGTATCCGAATTGCTTCCGGGCAAACCAAAAGTTCAAGTTTTTAAAAACTATGGAACCGCCATGTTGCGCTACAAAGACACCGATATTGAATTTGTAGGCGCCCGACAGGAAAGTTATTCGGAAAACAGTCGCAAACCGTCCGTTACTTCGGGGAGTCTACAAGACGATCAAAACAGAAGAGACTTTACAATTAATGCCTTAGCCTTATCGTTGAATGCCTACAATTTTGGCGATTTAATTGATCCGTTTGAAGGTGTAACCGACTTGACGAAAAAAATCATTCGTACGCCACTCAACCCAGATATCACCTACTCCGATGATCCGCTTCGTATGATGCGCGCCATTCGTTTTGCTACTCAACTCAAATTTGAAATAGAAGACGAATCCCTTCAAGCCATTAGTAGGAATAAAGACCGAATTGGTATTATCTCCGGAGAACGAATTGTAGATGAACTCCACAAAATTTTGATTACTGACAAACCTTCACTTGGGTTTTTATTATTGTATCAAACCGGATTGTTGGACATAATTTTACCCGAATTGACGGCTTTAAACAGTGTGGAAGAAATTGAAGGTCACACACACAAAAACAATTTTTATCATACGCTCGAAGTAGTTGACAATATTTGCACAACGACAGATGATTTATGGTTGCGCTGGGCTGCTTTGCTTCATGATATTGGGAAAGCTCCCACAAAAAAATACACCAAAAAACAAGGATGGACATTTCATGGTCATGAATTTTTGGGCGGAAAAATGGTAAAGAAAATTTTTGAACGTTTGCACATGCCTTTGAACCATAAAATGAAATTTGTGCAAAAAATGGTTGTCATGAGTTCACGGCCTATTGTTTTGGCACAAGATATTGTGACAGATTCGGCGGTGCGTCGTTTGGTTTTTGACGCCGGAGAAGATGTTGAGAGTCTGATGACACTATGTGAAGCCGATATCACGACGAAAAACCCAAACAAGTTTAAAAAATACCATCACAATTTTCAGATTGTGCGTCGTAAGATTGTGGAAGTGGAAGAACGGGATCATGTGCGTAATTTCCAGCCGCCCATTACCGGCGAAGAAATTATGGAACTGTTTCAATTAAAACCTTCGCGCGAAGTAGGTATCCTAAAAGAGGCTGTAAAAGAAGCCATTCTTGAAGGTGATATTCCAAATGAATACCAAGCGGCTTACGATTTTGTAATTAAAAGGGCTGCCAAATTAGGGCTACAGCCCCGTTAAGAAAACAACTGTTATAATTCGTTAAAGCGTTATAAAATTGCCGGTTTAAAACGTATTTTTGTGACGCTTAAATTCTCATCATGAAAAAAGATAAATCTGTTATTTATTGGTTGCTTTCCGGCTGTATTTTGGTTTTCTTAATGGTTGTGGTTGGTGGTATTACCCGACTTACCAATTCGGGATTATCCATGACCGATTGGCATTTGGTTACCGATACGTTCCCTCCTACTTCTGAGGAAAAATGGAATGCTGCTTTTGACGCTTATAAAAAGTTTCCTGAGTACCAAAAAATCAATCAGTACCAAGCCGGTGGTTTTACGCTTGATCATTACAAATACATTTACTTTTGGGAATGGTTTCACCGGTTTATTGCACGCATTTTAGGTTTGGTGTTTTTTATTCCGTTTATTTATTTTTTAATTAAACAAAAACTGAACAGCAATACCTTAAAACAGAGCCTTATTTTGATGGCTATGGGTGCATTACAGGGATTTTTTGGTTGGTATATGGTTAAAAGCGGTTTGATTAACAATCCGGATGTGAGTCATTTCCGACTTTCGCTTCACCTTACTTTTGCATTTATCACCTTTGCTTACACCTTTTGGGTGGCATTGGACTTGATGTATCCTGAACGAAAACCGGCTGTGGCAGCATTGCGGAAATGGGCACGAATAGCGTTAGTTATTTTACTTTTGCAAATTATTTATGGTGGATTTGTGGCCGGGCTTAATGCCGGTTTGATTCATAATCACTGGCCATTGATGAGTGACGAACAATTTTTTCATGAAAGTATTGCCTTAGAAAAAGAAAGTTGGCTCTTGCGTTTTACCGAAGGCAAAAGCGGTGTTCAATTTATCCACCGCACGATGGCGTATGTGGTCGTCCTTTTAATTGGCATTTTGTATTTTAAAAGCAAACGCCACAACCTTTCGCAAAGTGCTAAAAACGGATTAAATGCACTCTTGGTAATTGTTTTTGTACAGTTTTTATTGGGCGTTTTCACGCTTTTGTATGCCGTTCCGCTATGGTTAGGCCTACTGCATCAGGTTACCGCTTTTGTTTTGTTAGCTGCGATGACCTTTACCTTACATCGGGTGAGCAAATGATTGTTTTGTGAGGTTCATGCAAAACGATTAATCTTAACATAAGGATTTAATATGCAGCAACGGTTAGCTTGCCTATTTTGCATAGTTGCAAAAGTAGCTTACAAGCGTTAATAGCCTATTATTTTACAATGAATTTTGTGGTTAATTCGCCCAAACTGGTATTAACCCTAACAAAATACATTCCTGTCGCTAATTTTACACCATCATTTCCTAAAATATCCCATTGTATACTATGATTGGCATCTATATTACAGCCAAACTGAGCCACTAACCTACCGGTAACATCAAATACTGTTGAAGTAACTTGTCCCGATAATTGATTAGGAAAAACGAAAGAAACAGTATCAGAAGCCGGATTAGGGAAAACCCCTAAAGATGAAATCGTATTTGAAGTATGAAAATCGCTACTTAGTGTGGAAGTGGTAACTTTTAGAACAGCGACACCGCGCCCTAAACAACTCATCCAGAGCTCATAGCCATCTATTAATGGAACAACTTCTACATCCTTAATAGTGCTGTTAGGTAAAACATTCCAATTAGGGACACCTCCTGGTGAGGATGGAAAATCAGTCACTGTAGTGCCATCAAATGCTAAGATTCCGGCCACGGTCGAAGGGTATTCATCATCGTATTGCATCCATACTCTTCCATCAGGAGTCACTGTAAGAGGGCGGACATTTTCAGTAGGAAATGGCCAATTTACTCCTGGAGACCAACTTTGATATTGTCCTGTATTGGAATTAAAACGAATTATTGACGATGAGCTGCTTAGCGAAGGGATTAAAACAGCCGTCCAAAACACACCATTAGGCTCAGCCGCAAAACCAGATACACCCGCTACACTTCCAGGGATAGCATTTTCGTTAAAAGTAAATGTATTTGTTCCATTGGTACGCACAATTTCGTAGTCGGTTGTTACCCATACTGCATCAGCTTCATTTGGATCTTTAGTAATTTTACTACCCCATCCTACTATGGGGAAAGTCGTCCATTGGTTAAGCGTTCCGTTATATAACTTATAATGGTAATACTCGCCTAAATTCCAAAGTTTGCCTACAGCGTCTTCTACCAGTCCTTTTGAGGTATAAAACTCGCTTTCCAAAGTACTGTATGAAACTCCATCCCACTGGTGAATTCCGTGTGATGTGGGGCTAAAAACAATACTGTTAGATGATGGCCTGTAGGCTATTGCGGTCGTATTATCAGCATCAAAAGGAAAATCATATCCCAAACCATACGTATAGGGATTAAAACCAATCCAATTTGACCCATCAAATTTTTGTATACCACCTACACCCGTCCCTGCATTACCAGTCATCCAAATAGTCCCATTTTCGCCCTGCGTCAAATCTTCTACAAAATAATCAATTTGAGATGTATTTGTGGTTCGATAACGCTGCCATAGACCCGAAATTGCATCGCGTTTAGCGGCGCCTTGGAGTCCACACACCCAAACATTACCATTAGCATCAATATCTACAGCCGTGGTATTACTCCCTGAGCGCCAATTCCCATAGTTATGCCATGAATTCCCGTCAAAATGCCATACTTCGCAGGTTGTTGTAACCAATACTGCCTGTCCGTTTCCATATGCTTTGAATGCGTCAATATAAAATGACACCTCATCACCATAAGGATGTGTTGGATGGACCCAATTGCCGTTTGGTTGTTGATATTCTAAAGTTTCAAAAGCTCCATTACTTGATAAACGCAAAGCCCAAAAATTGCCACTCGCATCTAAACAATCTTTTCCCGGCAAACCTGCAATTTCTCCTGCATTTGTTGGTGTATAACTGGATACAGAATTTGTAGTACTATCGTAACGCATAACAATCCCATTATAGGTATCGGCTGACCAAACCAAATAACTACCATTCGGTTTGGGTTGTACACTCAATCGCATATTAGCAGGCCCAAAAGTAGTCCATATCTGAGTAGAAGGATTGTAGCGAACTAGTTGCTGATTTGCAAACCAAACTGTACCGTCAGGTGCCACATCAACATCATAAGAGGGTCCGGTGAGTTGCGAATTACTATTATTGAAACTACTTATGGAAGAAGCTCCTATGGTGGGATTAAAACGTAAACCACCTGACATTTTAGCCATCCATAGTGTTCCGGAGGCATCTGAAACTATATCTAAAATTTGTATATCGCCATCATCAAATCCGCCTAAAATAGGCAAGTCAACATTGGAATAGTTTATCCATTTATTTTGTAGCGTGTTAAATTGGGCAAAACCGCCTTCACCCCAATTTCCGGTGTTAGCCGCTATATAAGGATTACCGTTACTGTCTATCCAAAGTGAGGTGGCCATATCACCTTGAATACCCGTATTTCCGGGACGATAAAAACGCCAAGATGTATTTGTAATTTGTGATGAGGCAGAACAAATCACAAAAATAAACAGAACTGAAAGTAATTGTTTTTTCATAACTTAAACCTTTAATGAATCCATAATGTTGGCTTACTTAAGGATAACAATTGGTATGCTATTTACCCTACTAAAATACTAAAATAATAAGGATAAAAACTGATTATCAACAAAATAAAATCATAGCTTTTTTATTTAAAGAAAACAAATTAATTTGGCAAGGGAGGAATTTATGCACCAGCGGGAGCAGCGGTTAGCTCGCTATCCTTTTAACCTGATTACGCCTTTATAATGTGGATTTAAGATAGCGACTAAAAGCGAATGACGCGGTCCCGATGCGCCGCAGGCAAATCGGGAGGTGCCCAAAATAAAAAAAGCACACTCTCCAGCGTGCTTTTCAATCTAACCAATTAACTCAAATTATTGATTCAATAACGAATAGATTTCGTCTTTCAAATGCAATAACTTTGCTTTAAGCTCATGGGCAAATTCGTCTATCACCACTTCTTCATCGGTATTAATACGATGAATTTGGTGTTCTAATTCGTGATACTCATCGAAGATTTTTCTGAAATGCGGATCATTTGATTTTAAATCGTGGATTTTATCTGCAAACTCAGGGAATTCGTGTAATAAATCATGTCTTTCCATAATAATTAGTTTTTAATTGTGACAATTGGTTTTAGCTTGTACAAACAAATCGGTTGTGCCCGGAGACACATAATTAATATTTAGCCCCATACCTCTTAGGATAAACAACACCCCAATCACGACGATGACAATCGGGATAATGCGTTGCAATTTGCTTCGGAAAGGCAAACTGAGCATAGTACTAATGTAGACTACACCGCTCATCATGGGAATAGTTCCCAATCCGTACAGCAGCATATAACTCACCCCGTTTAGCGTATTTTGCATGGCAATGGCTCCAAAAAGAGCGGCATACACCATACCACAGGGTAAAAAGCCGTTTAAGAGTCCTATTGTAAAGAGCGCATCCAGGCTTTTCCGTTTAAACTGTTGGCCAAGGTGGCTTTTAATACCGGATAGTAATTTGTAGATTGGTTTAGAAAAATTGTACTGTGCAAAACGTTTTTCGGGTACTAAAGCAATCACTATCATCAAAAGTCCGACTACAATTGACATACGTTGTTGGAATCCGGCAAGGAACAAGCCCCTGCCCAATAAGCCAAAAAGTAGTCCCAGTGTACCGTAGGCCGTGAGTCGACCCAGATGATAAATGAGTATCTGTATGGTTTTCTTAGCCGGATTTTTGTGGTCTACAGGCAACATCATGGCAATAGGGCCACACATACCGATGCAGTGCAAACTACTGATTAATCCGAAAAAGAAAGCGGTATACAGCATGACTTTTTATAAATTAAATTTTTCTTTACTGAGGTAATCAACTCCCTCATAACTCCAATCTACAGTAATGTCCCAGCGGCCGTCAACCAGGTTTTTTTTAGGTATGAGCAAACGTGGTTCGGATAATGAAATAGGACTTTCAAAATCCAATTTTTGACTTGACGGCCGGTATAGGGACACTTTACCTGTAACTTTAGTAAGGTCTATGTTCTTTGGAAAAAGTACTTCAATGCCTTCCGTAGTGGTATTAAAAGAGAGTTTCATCTCCGGTTTTTGAGCATTTTGTTCCTTTTGCAAATCGCTTTCAAACGATTGTTCTTTTTGGTAGTATTTTTCAACCACCAATTCGTTGTCGTATTTACTGTTTGATTGCACTTTGAAAACAAAGAACAGGATAAAACTCATAAAGAGAGCAAACGCAATCACAATACCTGTTCCCCAATTGATTTTCATATAATTTGAGTGTTTTTGGTTAGTCGAAACTTCTCGGACCGAGGAATGTAGCCGAAGCTTCCTCGATTTTTTTGTTTCCGTTGTATACTTCCAGATTAATATCTGTTTTATCGCCGGTTAAGAAGGCAGGATTAATTTCAACAAAAAGGGTTCCTTCAGCCAATCCTTGAGCCGGCACTTTTATATTTTTATTACCAACGAGTGTTACTGTTCCTTTAGCAGGATTCACCAATTTAAAATAAACTGTGTTATACGGATCGGAGGTTTTATTTACAATTTTATAGGTATATACATTTTGTATGTTTTCCCCTTTGTGCTGGAATAATTGTCCCGGCAAACGCAAAACGGTTGCTTCGACAGCATTACGTAAGAACAGCATTCCTACAAAAACTCCAGTTAAAATAGTTAATACAGCGATATATCCTTTCATACGCGTTGTAAGGCGAAATTTTTCTTTTTTTACAATTTCATCCTCGCTGGCATAACGGATAAGTCCTTTTGGCAAACCTACTTTTTCCATGATAGTATCACATTCATCGATACAAGCTGTACAGTTTACGCATTCGAGTTGCGTTCCGTTACGAATATCAATTCCTGTTGGGCACACATGTACACAAACTTTACAATCGATACAGTCGCCTTTGCCTACTGCAGAGCGATCCTCGCCTTTTACAAATTTGGCACGTCCTTTTTCACCTTCACCACGAACATGGTCATAGGCTACGTTGATGGTTTTGTTATCGAGTAACACCCCCTGCATACGACCGTATGGACAGGCTATGATACAAACCTGTTCGCGGAACCAAGCATAAATAAAATAGAAAACCGCTGTAAAAATTAATAAAGCAATGAGCGTATGTGTGTTTTTGGCAGGTCCTTCTTCAATTAGTTTTATTAATTCATCGCTACTGATTAAGTAAGCCAAAAATACGTTAGCAATGAGAAAAGAGATGACAAAGAAAATAAACCATTTGATCGGTTTTTTACGGATTTTTTCACCATCCCACTCCTGTTTATCCAATCGTATTTGGGCTGCGCGATCGCCTTCAATCCAGAATTCAATTCGGCGGAAAACCATTTCCATGAAAATAGTTTGTGGGCAAAACCATCCGCAGAAAATACGTCCGAAGGCCACGGTAAACAATGCCAAACCTACGACCCCAATGATCATTGAGATAACAAACAGGTGGAAATCTTGGGGCCAAAACGGGAAACTAAAAATATTAAAACGGCGTTCCAATACGTTGAACATCAGGAACTGATTTCCGTTTATTTTAATGAACGGAGCGCTGAACAAAAAAGCCAGCAGTAAATAACTTACAATTTTGCGACGGTCATAAAATCTGCCAACCGGTTTTTTGGGGAAAACCCAGGCTCTTTTGCCGCCTTTGTCGATAGTAGATATACTATCTCTAAAATTATCTTCAGGTAAATTCGACATCGTCTTCTCTCAGATAAATCACGCAGGCCGAAGCCTGCGTGAATGTTATTTTTATTATTTAGTAGGTGTTGCCCACTTTGGTACTGTCGGCGGCTTTTGCAGCATCTCCTGCTGGAGCTGCTGCAGCTTCTTCAACCCATTTTTTAGCTTCAGCTTCGACCGGTTTTGCACCAGCTGGATTAGTGCCTTGCAGCGATAAAACATAGCTGGCTATAACTTGGATATCAGCAGGTTTGAAGGTATTTTTCCATGGCACCATTCCTTTTCCTTCACGACCTCCTTCGGAAATGGTGTGGAATACATTTTTAATACCACCACCGTTAATCCAAAATTCGTCAGTTAGATTTGGTCCAATTGATCCTCCACCGTCTGCTTTGTGACAAGCTGCACAGGTATTGGCAAAAATCTCTTTCCCTTTTGCAAGGGCTGCTTTATCAGTAACAACAGTAAGTTTTGCCATATCAAATGCTTCTTCTTTAGCCGCAGGGTTTTTATCCATTTCCGCTTTAGCATCGGCTACTTCCTGAGCAAATTCTTCTGCTTGGGTATAATCGCCAAATACATGGAAACGCAATAGATAAACAGCTGCAAAAATGATAGTGATATAGAAAAGACCAACCCACCATGGAGGAAGTACATTATCTAACTCTTTGATACCGTCATAATCGTGGTCTAACATTACATCAGAATCCTGTTCTACGGATTTAGAGCGGGTTAATTTTTTCATCATTCCCTGATAGAATTTACTATCGGTGAATGATACTGTTTGGGCTTCTTCAAGCTGTTTTTTCTGCTCATCAGTAAGCAGATGATAGGTCACTTTATCAACCGCACTGGTAACGATTTCGATAGCAATCAATAAGAAAAGAAATACTATCAAAAATAACATTAACATAGGGTATTTGATAAATGCCGGCTTATCTCCTGAGTCGATAAAGTACTCCAACGCCGCAAATACTATTGCGAAGATGACCGGTACACGTACATATGATGGAAATATTTTTTTCATTTTTATTTAATTAGTCGTTAAACGGTAAGTCACTAAGTTCTCTGATAGTTTCTTTTTTGTAGGTCATTGCCCATATAAAGAAAGCTACGAACACCACAAAAAATATAGACAGTGAAATGATGGGATAGATTGAAACACCGTCAATCGTTTCCAGATTATGTTTTACAAACTTCAGCATGACTTCACTTATTTTTTAGGTCTAACATCGGTACCTAATCGTTGAAGGTAGGCAATCAACGCTACGATTTCGCGGTCTTTCATCGGAACAAATTTCTCGCCTTTGGCTTCCGCTTTTTTCTTACTCTCTTCGTATGATTTTACGAAATCAGGATCAGAAGAAAGGTTTTTCTCGATAGCAGCCGATTGTGTTTCAATACTTTGCTTAGCGTTTTTAATTTCTTCAGGAGTATACGGTACACCTAAAGTAACCATCACATTCATTTTATCTTCAATTAGAGAATGGTCCATAGCTTCATTATCATACAGCCATTTGTAACCCGGCATAATTGATCCGGAAGAAGTACTTCGTGGATCCCACATGTGGTTAAAATGCCAGTTGTCCGGATATTTACCACCTAAACGTTTCAAATCGGGACCGGTTCGTTTAGAACCCCAAAGGAATGGGTGGTCGTATACATATTCTCCGGATCTTGAGTAATCACCGTAACGTTCAACTTCGGAACGGAAAGGACGAATCATCTGAGAGTGACAGTTGTTACAACCTTCTCTGATGTATATGTCGCGACCTTCCAATTCAAGCGGTGAGTAAGGTTTAACTGCTGCTATAGTAGGTATATTTGAGTCTACTACAAGCATAGGTACGATTTGAACGATACCACCAACAGCAACAGCAAGAGTTGTTAGCAATACAAATTGTACAGGTTTACGTTCCAACCATGAGTGCCAAGTTTCACCTTTGAGTTGTCTTGGGCTTATGGTAGCAAGTGCAGGAGCTTCTACTAGTTCATCTTCAACTGCAGAACCCTTCATAACTGTCATTACGATATTGTAAACAAGCACTAGTATACCTATGAAATAAAAAGTTCCTCCAATAGCTCGCATCCAATACATAGGCATCAATTGCGTAACGGTTTCTAAGAAGTTACCGTAAACTAAGGTTCCTTCCGGAGTAAACTGTTTCCACATAGAAGCTTGTGTAAAACCGGCAACATACATTGGTAAAGTATAAAGAACGATACCCAACGTGCCTATCCAGAAATGGAAGTTTGCTAATTTATCAGAATATAAAGATGTTTTTGTCAACCTTGGTATCATCCAATAAATCATACCATACATGATAAAACCGTTCCATGCTAATGTTCCAACGTGTACGTGAGCTACAATCCAGTCGGTAAAATGCGCAATGGCGTTAACATTTTTAAGGGATAACATCGGACCTTCAAATGTTGACATACCATAACCGGTAATGGCCACCACAAAGAATTTTAATACGGCATCGGTACGTACTTTATCCCATACTCCGCGAAGGGTTAATAAACCATTAATCATACCACCCCAAGACGGAGCAATCAGCATCACAGAGAACACAACTCCAAGGTTTTGTGCCCAATCCGGTAAAGTTGAATATAATAAGTGGTGAGGACCAGCCCAGATGTAGATAAAGATCAATGACCAGAAGTGGATAATAGACAAACGATACGAATAAACCGGACGGTTGGCTGCCTTAGGTACAAAATAATACATCAAACCTAATATAGGTGTCGTCAAGAAAAATGCCACCGCATTGTGACCGTACCACCATTGTACCAAAGCATCCTGAACACCGGCATAGACAGAATAACTTTTAAGCGTTGTAAAATTAACCGGTATTTCAAGATTATTAAAAATGTGTAATAATGCTATCGCTACAAATGTTGCGATGTAGAACCAAATAGCCACATAGATATGACGCTCTCTTCTTTTAATGATAGTACCTATCATATTAACACCAAAAGCAACCCATACCAATGCAATAGCAATGTCAAATGGCCATTCTAATTCGGCATATTCTTTAGAAGAAGTATATCCTAACGGTAGCGTTATTGCTGCCCCCAGAATAATTAATTGCCATCCCCAGAAATTAAACTTACTTAAAAAGTCACTGAACATTCTGGCTTTCAGTAAACGTTGCATAGAGTAATACGCCCCAGCAAAAACTCCATTTCCAACAAATGCAAAAATAACGGCATTCGTATGTAAAGGTCTTAGCCTTCCATAACTTAACCAAGGTATTCCATCTGTTAAATGTGGGAACAAGTATAAGAACGCTACCAGCAAGCCGACTAACATACCAATAACTCCAAAGGCTATTGCGGCATAAAGGAAGTTTCTTACAATTTTGTTGTCGTAATAAAATTGTTGCATTTCCATAATTATAATTGTTTTTCTTCGGTTATATGTATTTGATTTTTGTTTGTTTTCTGTTGGATAACCTCATCGTCAAAAAGCATTCTGACAGAGGGCGTATAATCATCGTCATACTGACCGCTTTTAACAGCTTTAATAAAAGCAATTAAAAAAAACACAGCTACACATATACTTACACTGATTAATAAATAGATTACACTCATACCTTAAATTTGTGTTAACAAAGTTATTTTGAACCGCCAGTAAAAAATATGATTTTTATCATATTCGGAATTTGCGGTAAACTTATTTATCTCTTGCATACAAATTGGAAACAATTGTTACAAAGCTTACAATCGTTATTGTACTGAGAGGCATTATAATAGCTGCCACTATCGGCAATAAATTGCCCGAAACCGCAAAACTCAATCCAATAACATTATATAGTAACGACAAGCCAAAACTCATATAAATAGTCTTCATAGCATTTTTTGAGAAACGCATAAAGAAGGCTATTTTTTGAAATTGTGTCGCATCCAAAATACCATCACAAGCCGGTGAAAAAACATTTACATTTTCAGAGATAGCAATACCTACATTACTTTGTGCCAATGCTCCGGCATCGTTTAACCCGTCGCCTACCATCATGACATTTCGTCCCTCTTTTTGCAGGGATTCGATATAAGCCAGTTTTTGTTCGGGTTTTTGGTTAAAAACAAGTTTAGTCGACTCGGGTAACATCTTTTCAAGAATTTTTCGCTCGCCGTCATTATCACCCGATAAAATAATGGTGTTGTACTTTTTGGCTAAACTGTCAAATAAAACTTCCAATCCTTCGCGGTATTGGTTGTTAAAAACGTAACTTCCTTTATAGACGCCATCAATTTCTACATGCACTTTGGTTTTTTTATGGGTATTTTCACTCATGTGCTGCAAAAACTGCGAGGAGCCCAATTTTATGTCATGTCCTTCAATAGACGCATTAATTCCTTTTCCTATTAGTTCTTCAAAATGACTTACTTCAGCTTTTTCAAATTGCGGAATAAAGTCGTATAATCTTCTGCTCAACGGGTGATTCGAGCCGCGAAGTACATTTTTCAATAATCGTAATTCTGCTTCATTCAAAGCCACCCCTTCATAAGTAATGGCTGTTTTTTTATTAGTTGTAATGGTACCCGTTTTATCAAAAACAATTGTATCTACTTTGGCCAATTGCTCAATAACGGTTGCGTTTTTAAGGTAAAATTTTCGTTTCCCCATGATGCGCAATACATTTCCTAAGGTAAAAGGCGCCGTTAAAGCCAAGGCACAAGGACAGGCCACTATAAGAATCGCGGTAAATACATTAAAAGCGGTATTGGTACTGATAAAAATCCAATATAAAAAGGAAACAACAGCCAATAGCAATAAGGCCGGCGTAAAATAATGGCTAACCGTATCGGTGATTGTTTTGTGTTTTTGTTCGACCCGCTTTTGAAACACATCGTTACTCCACAATTGGGTTAGGTAACTTTGTGAAACCGAAAACAACACTTCCATTTCAATCATTTTTCCCAACTGTTTACCTCCGGCAAAAATTTTATCACCCGATTTTTTTTCAATAGCAACCGCTTCACCGGTTACAAAACTGTAATCGATAGCAGCTTTTTCGGAGATTAAAATGCCGTCTACCGGAATCAATTCCTGATTTCGTATGAGCAATCGATCCCCTTTTTCAATGTCATATACCTGCACCGGAATTTCGATGCCATCGGGTTGAATTTTGGTTATGGCAATAGGGAAATACGATTTATAATCGCGCTCAAAAGAGAGGAAACTGTAGGTTTTTTGTTGGAATAATTTCCCCAACAACATGAAGAAAATAAGGCCGCACATACTGTCAAAAAAACCCTGCCCATAGTCGAATACAATATCAATGGTACTTCGAACAAACATAACCACAATTCCTAAAGCAATGGGAATTTCAATATTGAGTAATCCGGCTTTGAGGCTTTTCCATGCCGACACATAATACCCGCTTGCCGAATAAATAAAAGGCGGCAACGATAAGGCAAAAATCAACCACCTAAAAAAACCGCGGTATTGGTTAATCCAATATTCTTCTACCTCAAAATATTCGGGAAAAGACAACAGCATAATATTCCCGAAACTAAAAAATGCTACTCCTATTTTATAGATAAGCGTACGATCGATTTTTGGTTTGGCTTCAGAAAAATTTTCAAGACTGATATAAGGTTCATAGCCTATAGAACTCAATAGCTCCACAATCCGTTTGAGGGAAACCTGATCCGGATTGAAGGTTACTCTGACTTTTTTGGCAGGAAAGTTTACCTGCGATGCAATTATTCCCGACTGAAGTTTTTGTAAATTTTCCAGAATCCAAATACACGAACTACAATGAATATGAGGTATGTAAAGTGAAACAATATGTGTTGCACTTTCTTCAAATTCAAGCAGTTTTGAAACGATTTTTTCATCATCCAGAAAATCATATTTCCCTTTAATATCTTGTGGTGTGGCGCCGGGAGCCGCCTGAAAATCATAATAACAGGTTAGGTCATTTTGACTGAAAATTTCATAAACAGTTTTGCAACCGTTACAACAGAAACTCTTGTCCTCAAAAATTACCTCATCTTTTTTTATGATTTCGTTACCACAATGGAAACAGTTATTTGATTCCATACGTTGCTCAATTACCTGTTACAAAGGTTACATTTTAAATTGAAAGTAAATATGATATTTGTCATACAATTTCTATATTTGTGAAAAATTACACGATTACCCCAATGAGCAAATGTGAACAATGTATCGTTCGACAAATAAGTTCCCTAAAAGCACTTAACAAGGAAGAATTACTTCGTATGGCTGAGTGCAAGGTTTCCTATACGATTAAGAAAGGTGAATCTATTTTTGAAGAAGGTGACCTTACGAACGGCATTTATTGCGTAAAAGATGGCGTTTGCAAAATGACAAAACTCAGCGCAAACGGAAAAGACCAGATTGTAAAATTGGTTAAATCCGGTGAATTATTGGGGCAGCGTTCCATGATTAGTGAAGAACCGGCAAATTTAAGTGCCGTTGCACTTGAGGATATGGAAGTATGTTTTATTCCGAAAAGTGAAGTCATGACATTCTTTAATAGTAACAATCAATTTTCGATGAATGTGATGAAAACGATATGTGGCGACTTAAAAGATGCCGATGATCATATGGTTTCCATGGCACAAAAACATGTTAAAGAACGGTTGGCCGAAACACTCCTATATTTAGAAGATAACTTTGGTAAAAGTGAAGATGGTACCCTGCGCATTCAACTTTCGCGTGAAGAATTGGCAGGCATGATTGGTACTGCTACCGAAAGTTGTATTCGTTTGTTATCCGAACTCAATAAAAGCGGTTTTATTGAACTTATTGGTAAAAAAATTGCCATTAAAGACCGAAGTAAACTCAAACGAATGGCGGAGTAGTTAAAAGGAATTTTTACAATTACGCAATTGTATATTTTAAAAATTCTTTTTTTATTTCTCTTTTTTCGCTTCTTCCCAAAACACATCCATTTCTGCGAGCGTCATTTCTGACAGGGGTTTGCCAATAGCTGCCGCTTTACTTTCCAAATATTGAAACCGTTTGATAAACTTGGTATTGGTGCGTTCCAAGGCGTCTTCGGGATTTACCTTTAAAAACCGAGCGTAATTAATTAGTGAAAAGAACACATCGCCTAACTCCGATTCCATTTTATCCTTATTATCAGCAGCTACTTCTTGTTGCAATTCGTGCAATTCTTCTTGAACTTTGTCCCATACCTGATGCGGTTCTTCCCAATCAAAACCTACTCCTTTTACTTTATCTTGGATGCGACTGGCTTTGACCATGGCGGGCAATCCTTTGGGTACACCCTCTAAAACCGATTTTTTACCTTCTTTGAGTTTGAGTCTTTCCCAATTTTGTTTCACTTCCTCTTCATCTGCTACCACCACATCGCCATAAATATGCGGATGACGGTGAATTAGCTTATCGCATATTTCGTTAGCCACATCGGCGATATCAAAATCATTGGTTTCACTGCCTATCTTGGCATAAAACACAATATGAAGCAACAAATCGCCCAGTTCTTTTTTAATTTCCTGTAAATCGTTATTAAGGATAGCGTCGCCTAACTCATAGGTTTCTTCTATAGTCAAATGGCGCAAACTTTCAAGTGTTTGTTTCTTATCCCAAGGACACTTGGCACGAAGGTCGTCCATGATATCCAATAAACGGGAAAATGCGGCTAATTGTTCT
Organism: Flavobacterium sp.; assembly: GCA_041917555.1. Taxonomy (GTDB): domain Bacteria; phylum Bacteroidota; class Bacteroidia; order Flavobacteriales; family Flavobacteriaceae; genus Flavobacterium. The sequence continues at coordinate 33,440 of JAYRXL010000086.1, forward strand.
TCTCGGGTGTGCATTCGGGTGATTTTTGGTAAAAATAAAAAATCCTGTTGCACCGAAATACAACAGGACTGTGTTTTTATTCAAAAGAAATGAACTATTTCGATTCTTTCTTTTTCGCTTTCTTCTCTTTTACTTCTTCTACAACCTGATCTTTGATAGATTCGGCATTTTCGATAGTAGGTTCCTCTTTAGAAACCAACCCTTTTGCCTGAAGTATATTGTACCAATTCAAGAGTTTTTTGATATCAGAAGGGTAAACGCGCTCTTCATCATATTCCGGTAGAATTTCGCGGAAATAATCGGCCAATTTTGAAGCATCTTCTTTATGAGAAATAGCAGGTCCTTCATTTTCTTTTACGGCAATGGCACGCATAATCTCCACCAAAGGCTTTTCTTCATTGTAGGTATACATCGAGATTTCAGACAATAAACTTACATTGTTGCGCATCCCAACCGTAATTTTTTTACCGTCAAGTAACGACTCGGCTATAAAACCGGAACGTGTTTGTAATTTCAACTCAAATAAACCCGGTTTACCGGAAATGGCTAATATTTTATCGACATTCATGTTAAAAAATTATTTTAGTATAAACTCTATAGATTCTGATTTAGTATAATTACTTTCCTTTTTTATTGCAAAAGCGCATGCGGTAATCCGGACGGGCTTTTCCATCAATAATATTTTGAAGTTTCTTTTTGAGTAAGGTTTTTTTAAGTACCGAAATTTTATCGGTAAACAAAATCCCCTCAATATGATCATATTCGTGCTGAATGATACGAGCGGCCATTCCCTCAAAAACTTCTGTTTTCTTGTTGAATTGTTCATCGACATATTCTAAGGTGATGCGCTCCTGACGGTATACATCCTCGCGAACATCGGGGATACTTAAACAGCCTTCATTAAATGCCCATTCTTCACCCTCTTCCTTCAGCATTTTGGCATTGATAAAAACACGCTTGAACGACTTGAGTAATTCATGCTCTTCGGGAGATAAATCGTCACTATCGCTAAACGGCTCCGCATCAATAACAAAAAGTCGGATGGACAAACCAATCTGTGGCGCAGCCAAACCTACTCCGTAGGCATTGTACATGGTATCGAACATATCGGTTATCAACTGCTGCAAGTTCGGATAATCGGGAGTAATTTCCTGCCCTACCTTACGCAATACCGGATCACCATAACCATAAATGGGTAGTATCATTTTTTAAATTTTGGCAAAAGTAATAAAAACTACAGACTTTGTTTCAATTTGTTTACGGTTGTTTTGACAGGATTGCTTACAAAGTCAACAACTTCGTTACCCGTTGGCGCACCGCTTGGCACAATTCGGGGTTCGCGTTTAACGAAATGCCGTAGGAAGGAACCATTTCGTGAAGTTTAGTTTGCCAAGGTAACGACTTGAATTCTTCCGAAAAACAGCGTTCCACTACCTCAATCATGGCAGCCACCGCCGTTGAGGCTCCCGGAGAAGCGCCCAACAAGCACGCCAAAGAACCATCGGACGTCGTAATCAACTCGGTGCCAAATTCAAGAATTCCTCCCTCCTTTTCGTCCTTTTTAATGACCTGCACACGCTGACCTGCTTCCAGAATTTCCCAATCGGAGGCCTGAGCATCCGGAAAATACTCGCGTAACGCTTCGATACGGTCCTCTTGCGACTGCATTACCTGCTCGATCAAATACTTGGTAAGCGGGATGTTGTTCCAACCGGCATATAACATTGGTTTAAGATTATCCATTTCGAGGGAATCAATCAAATCCAAGTACGAACCGTTTTTGAGGAACTTGGTAGAAAAACCCGCAAAGGGTCCGAAAAGCAATTCACGCTTACCGTTTATGATGCGTGTATCTAAGTGCGGCACCGACATAGGAGGCGTTCCTACTGTTGCTTTGCCGTAGACTTTGGCAAAATGACGGTTGATGACCTCAGGATTGGTACAACGCAACCACTGTCCACCCACCGGAAAGCCACCATAGCCCTCCCCTTCGGTTACATTGACTTTTTCCAACAGCAACAACGAATACCCGCCGGCTCCAATGAATACAAAAGTAGCTTTCGACTTCAACGAGCTGTTGTTTACAGTATCCTTGATTTTGAGTTTCCAATGGCCTTTTGGGGTTTGCTTCAGTTTTTTCACTTCATGGTTAAACCGCACAGTAACACCCGGTTGTTGCATGAGGTACTCCATCATTTTACGGGTCAGGTTTCCGAAGTCGACATCCGTTCCATCTTCCATAGCGGTAGCGGCCACCGGTACCGACTGATCGCGGTTGTGCATCACCAAAGGCAAGTACTCGGAAATCAAGTCGGGTTGGTCCCAAAAGCGCATTTCGGCGAAAAGCGGATGTTGGCGAAGCGCTTCGTAGCGTTTTTTTAGAAAGCTAGTATTTTCGGCACCCCAAACAAAGCTCCAATGCGGCACACGCCGTATAAAAGAAGTTGGTGTATAGAGTTTATGGTTTTCGATAAGGTAAGCCCAAAACTGGCGTGAGAGTTCGTATTTTTGGGCGATGGCAATGGCTTTTTCGACCGCAATACTCCCATCCGGATTTTCGGGTGTGTAATTCAGTTCGCAAAAAGCGGCATGCCCTGTACCGGCATTATTCCAGGCGTCAGAGCTTTCACGAGCGGCTTCATCGAGGCGTTCATAGATTTCGATACGGCAGTTTGGGTTTAGCTCTTTTAGCAAAATCCCCAAGGTTGCGCTCATGATACCGGCGCCGATTAAAACCACATCGGCCACTTCGTCCTGCTTGGGTTGCGCATCAAATGCATCGGATAGTGCCATTTTAAATCATTTTTCGGGTTAGGTAATCCTGTAACAGTATGGTTGCCGCAATTTCATCGACCAAAGCTTTATTTTGGCGTTTCTTTTTCGAGAGACCACTGTCGATCATGGTTTGGAAAGCCATTTTAGACGTAAATCGTTCGTCTACCCGTTCGAGTTTCATGTTTGGAAACTCCTTTTGAAAGCGGATCACAAATTGATCGATAAGCAGTGCGCTTTGCGAGGGTTGGCCGTTCATTTGTTTGGGTTCCCCGATAAGCACTTTGGCGACCGCTTCTTTGGCAAAATAGTCTTTTAAAAAAGCGATAGCCGTTTCGGACGGAATGGTAGTGAGTCCCGACGCGATAATTTGCAACTCATCGGTTACTGCGATACCGGTTCGTTTGATTCCGTAATCGATAGCAAGAATTCTGGGCATTGTTACAATTTTCACAAAGATACAATTTTGGCGCAATACGGCACGACTTTGAGGTAATAAGCACAGCGCAAAATTTGGTTGCGGGTTGTAGGGACAAATACGTTTTACAAGCCCCCGACATAACCACCAGGCAGCAAGGTTGCTTTTTTTTACCCTACTCCATTGAAGTGCTATAAGCACCGGAGCGTTATAGCGTTATTTTGGGGGAAATTTGTACGGTGTGTGGTTTAATTTAGTATATTTGGGGGATAGTAATCTTTTTTTACGAATATGAAACCAGAAGATAACAAATCCAATCAAATGAATGCTAACAAAGGGACATCTGGAGTTAACAAGCAATACTCTCAAGTTCAAGGGAACAAAGGGAAACAAAAAAATCCAAATCAAAAGAGATAATAATAAGAATAAGTTTATTATTACCTTAGTAGCCTTTTGAATACCTCTGACTGTCCTGTAGCGCAAAAGCGTTATTGGTTTTTATTTTTTTTGTTTTAGCAAAATATTCTATCTTTAACAGAAATTAATCAGCTCGCTGCTTCGCCCCTCCTTGAAGCCGCAACACGTTATGTAGCATTAAAAATGGATAGAATGAAAAAACTTTTTGTAATAATGCCTTTTGGAATTAAATCTTTAGATGGGACACAAATGGATTTTGATAAAGTATACGAAACTATAATAAAACCCATTAGTAAATTAAAAAAATGGCAGGTTTATAGAATTGATGAAGTTGTCAAAACTGGAGTAATAAGCAATCATTATTTACAAGAACTATTTGAAGCAGATATAGTTCTTGCTGAGGTATCATCTCAAAATGCTAATGTATTTTATGAACTTGGTATAAGGCAGACAATTTCTAGTAAAGGAACAATTCTCATAGCAAAAAAAGGTTCTCAAATTCCTTTTGACTTAACTGGTCAGAGGATAATATTCTACGACAACACAGCTTCGGGAATAAAAAAAATTAAACAGGATATAATTAAAATATTAAATGATGCTGAATATCAAACAAGTCCTGTAAATGATTTTTTTACAAGCTATAGAAAGACCTTACTTAGTAAAAACACAGTTAATGAACAAGAATTAGAATTTAAGCACCAATTCTCTTTAGCTGATTCTTTAGGCGAATATATCTTGATATGGCAATGGGTTCAGGATTCTAAAAATATAAATGAGTATCAACTCTTAGATTTATCAAGAGAATTTGTGAATAGACAAAGATGGAATCTCGCTGAAGAAGTTCTGTTAAAATCATTTAAGTTAAATCCTAAAAGCACAATTACACTAAAAGAATTAGGATGGATTATAAGTAAAAAAGGGAATGATTATTATGAGGAAGCATTAAATTATTTATATAGTGCATTGGAGTTAGACCCTAAAAACTCCGAAGTTCTTGGTATCATTGGAGGAATTTTTAAATCACAAAATAACCTTGAGGAAGCGGTGAAATATTACACTGAAGGATTAAAATACTCTCCGAATGATAATTATATGCTTATAACTAGAGCAGCACTAGAAATATTAGTATCCCCAACTAATCCCTCAAAAGGAATAGAATCTTATAAAAATATCATCAAAAAAATTACATCTGAATTCAATTATTCATCAAATATTTGGTCTTTAGTAAATCTAGCTGAGGCAATTTTTGTAACTGGCTCAGTTGAAGATTCTATATCTCAGTTTGAGGAAGTATTTTCTAGATTCAAATCAATTAAACCAATTATATCAACGAGTAAGCAAATTTTTGAACTTGGAAGAAGTGGATTTAAAAATAAGGAATCACAGCGAATATTGAATTATTTAAAAGAATCACTTGAGAAATATGATGATCAAATAACAGTTCCTTCACATCTTTTGATTGATAAAAACAAAGCTAAACTACCTTTAATAATTCACATATCTGATCTCCATTTTGGAAAGAAACCTGATGGCAAAGTAATGCATAGGTTCATTCCAACTGTTGATGATAGAAGAGACCTTGCTACACATTTAATTGAAGAACTAAAACTCAAATATGAAAATCAATTAAAAAATTGTGTTCTAATTATATCTGGAGATTTAGTCTATATGGCGACTGAAGATGAATACAATGAAGCTTTAAATTGTCTGAATAAAGTCTGCTCAGAGCTTGAAATTCGAAAAGATAGAGTTGTAATTGTACCTGGAAATCATGATGTAAATTGGTTGAAAGATAAAACAGGGGAAAGTAAAAGATTTGAGGACTACCTTGTGTTTATTTACAGATTCTATGGGGAAGAGCTATTGTTAAAATTATATCCATTTCTTTATAAAGAAGATTTTTCAATAACAGCAAGTCCAATAAAACCAGAAAATATAATTGCATTTCATTATATTGATGACAGAATAACTATTGTAGGAATGAATAGTTGCGTATATGAGAATAGTCAAAATCATTATGGATTTGTTGGTTGGCAACAATTCAGTAATATTAGAAAGCAATTGGACAAAATAGATGAACTACAGAAATCAATTAAAATTGCAGTCATTCACCACCAAATGCATCCTTTTCCTGAGCCTTTAAGTAGCATTAAAACAGAGCAATGGATTGATATATCAATAATAAGAGACGCAGGATTTGTTGAAAAATCTTTAGAAGAGTTAAATTTTGATTTAGTATTTCATGGACATAAACATCATCCACAGATTAGGGAAACCAAAGTTTCTATAAAACACGATGAGTATAAGGACACGAAATCTTTATTCATATTAGGTGGTGGAAGTGTTGCTGTAGAAAATAGCGAAAGAGGTTCTAAACCTAACCATTTTCAAACACTTGAGTTCTTATCATTTCCACGAAACCATCTTATAGATTTTGCTCATATAATTTGGCATGAATTAGATGACGAAATTGGTGCTGAATGGCAATCAATTAAAAGATGGACAATATAAAATGCTGTATAAAATTCCCTCCACCAGTCAATATACTCTTATAATTACTATGTAAAAAAGAAGCTTAAAACCTATCACTTATTTCTGTAAATTTGATTTTAAGTAATAACCTAAAACGGCAAATGTGTTTTAGGATATGACAAAAACCTTGTAAAAATGAGCCTGAAAACACTAATCTATTTAAAATTCGTCATAACTGTAATTTCATTTTTTTGCTTGGCCTATTTAGCCGGAAATGTAACAGAATCATACGAGAAGATAGAAGAACAAAACAAAATACTGTTAGACCAAAAAAAGTATTACGAGCAAATTTTAAAATTTGACAAAAAAAATACAGCCGAAAAAAAAGTATTGTATGACATTGTTAAAGCAACTGACTCAAACTTAAAATTTGACACTGAAAGTAACGGATTTAGTTTAACAACCAATGTTTGGATTTTGTTAGGTTCTTTTGTCATAATGTCAAATGTTTTCACTTATATAAATTCAAAAATTGAGAAATTAAAAAGCGAAGAACCAGAAACGGAAAAAGATAACTTTTTATAGAAAAAGTATCGCTTGAAAACGCTTTCAAAAAATGACGAGAAAAGTGTTTAAGTCACGTTTTTCTTCACGCAAAATATGTTATCTTTAACAGAAAATATACGTTCCGCTGGCGCCGTAACTGACACGAAGCCGCTGGTAGTTATGGTAAACCTTCGTAAGATATAGTGTTAAATATAAGTAATGATAATTTCAAAATTTGAAAAACTTTACATTTTGAGAATACTTCTAATACCAATCATTTGTATTGGTCTGAGTATTTTACTTATCGACGTAAAAATCAATTATAAGAAAGAAGCGGATATAATTTATCCTGTCTTTTTTCTTTTAATAATTGGATTTTTAGTTTTACTGTACAACTTAAGTTCGATTTATAAAATCATCGTAGAAGAAAGGACAATTACAAAAATATACTTTCTAACACGAAAGAGAGAAAACATACCTTATACGCTAATCAAAAGTTTGGAAAAAGAATTTATGAGTGATGGATTGATTTCCGATGTAGGTCAAATTAGTGATGGATATAATAGATACGTTTTCCATTTACTTAATGGAAAAAAATTGATTGTATCGCCTTTATGTTTTAAAAATTATAATGATATAGTAATTGCAATCAATAACAATCGCATTGAAAAAAGCAATTAAGGCTTCTCATAACAGCAGTTTCGTGCAATGGTTGTAAACTTTTAAATATACATTTGGTCTCCACGCAAAATGTGTTATCTTTAACAGAAAATATACGCCCCTTTGGCGTCGCTACTGACACGAAGTCCACCGGCCGTTATAGCCCATTTTTTTCGAGAAACCAAATGCTAAGAAATAATCCCGAAATATTATTTAAAAGTCATTTAAAAATTTACGTCTTACTGAAAGACAAAATAACATTTGAAAGTGAACTTAAAAAAAATAACATCGAATATTATTGTGATATAGAAAATCAGCCTTTAACTGGGAATGGAATTAGGTACTTTATTAAAGATGTTGACAAAAAAAAACTTGATAAAATAGTTATAGAAAACGAGATAATTGCTTCTACAGAAACAATTCTAATTTCTGATTATCGAGATGAAAAGAAAGTGCAAAAACTATATTTAAAAATTGCCGGAATTATATTCGCAATAATGATTCTGATAATAATAATCGAACGTATAGTAAAATAAAACGCTATTACACAGGTTTACACCAATTACCACACTCGCACCTGCTACTTGTCAGCAAACAGGTTTTAGTTTTTAAAAAAAATTGTAGATTTGTTTGGTTCGTGCTTGCGGCAGCAAGCAAAAGCAGCATTACATTATGCCTCATACTAACCCCAGACCGACAATAAAAATGAATAGAGACGAACTAGCTTTAAAATCAAGATTTACAACATTTTTTATAGCAAAGCAGATTTTGGGCTTTGGTATAGGCATGATAGTTATTTTATTGTGCTTTTGTAACTCGATAGACGAAGAAGGTTCAATTATGAACAATACTTTATTTATGATCGGCATTTTTTTTTGTATTGTTTTACTGATATTTTTTGTGGGTTTGATTAGAATCATTAATACAATTACGTTAACAAAAGAGACTATAAGCGTTTTCAAATTGTTTTCAAATAAAGGAAAAACATATCACTACGAAGATATTACATCACTAAATCTAGTAAATGAAAGAGGATATGAATTTCGGCCTGGCAGAGAAGAAATATATGACGCTGAGGGAGAATTTGTGCTTTTCATTAGTTTTAACAATGGAGACAGGATTGATATTTCACCGTATTATTTTAAAAATTTTAAAGAAATGGTTGATATAATTAGTACGAAGCATAAAAGCAGTTTAGCGTAATAACTGGCATCGACGTCTGCTGGAAATCCTATGCAAAAAAGGAACTTAAAACCTATCACTTATTTCTGTAAATTTGATTTTAAGTAATAACCTAAAACGGCAAAGGTGTTTTAGGATATGACAAAAACCTTGTAAAAATGAGCCTGAAAACACTAATCTATTTAAAATTCCTCATAACTGTAATTTCATTTTTTTGCTTGGCCTATTTAGCCGGAAATGTAACAGAATCATACGAGAAGATAGAAGAACAAAACAAAATACTGTTAGACCAAAAAAAGTATTACGAGCAAATTTTAAAATTTGACGAAAAAAATACAGCCGAAAAAAAAGTATTGTTTGACATTGTTAAAGCAACTGACTCAAAGTTGAAATTAGAAGCTGAAAGTAATGGATTTAGTATAACAACCAATGTTTGTATTTTATTAGGTTCATTTGTAATAATGTCAAATGTTTTCACTTATATAAATTCAAAAATTGAGAAATTAAAAAGCGAAGAACCAGAAACGGAAAAAGATAACTTTTTATAGAAAAACAGCGATTAGCAGCGGTTTTGGGCAATTGCTATTTAGCGATAATGCTAAAAAAAATTGCTACAATAATTAAATTGTTTAATTTTAAGAAGTGTTTTATGAAGAATAACTCTATTAAAAAAGTGGCAGCATATACAATGCTTATTATTGTTCTAATTGCAGCGATAAATGCTTTGTTATTTACCTATGAGTTAATCAATCCAGAATTGCATAGAACGATATGGGCAAGAGGTATTGAAGGTGGATCTTCAAATGCACCTATTTTTTTGGGATGCTAGGAATAGCCGCATGCTATCTACTTGCAAATAGTGAAAGATAAAAGAACTATCGCTAAGTACGATTTACACCAATTGCCACACTCGCGCCTGCTACTTATTGGCAGACTGGTTTTAGTTTTCAAAAGAAAATTTGTAGGTTTGTTTGGTTTGCGCTTGCGGCGGTAAGCGAAAGCGGATAACGTTAGTAATTATTTTCCAAAAACCTTAAAAACTAGATGATATCATTTCCAATCATAAAAAAGTCCGAAGAATTTGAACTAAGTTATGGCAGCTATAGTATTTATTTCACTGGAGGATTTACGATTGAAAATCTCGAAAATTTAGATATTCAACTTTTTGATTTAGTAAAAAATGAAAATATAAAACTTAACGAAAAGTTTTTAAAAGCTAGAGATCTTATAAATCGTGAAAGGGCAATTTTGTGTTACAATTTTGATATTTTACAATATTCCACACTGAGGCTTTCTATAAATAATCCTGAAATTTTATCTATAAAGAGAAGTTACAACAGACCTTCATTTACTTTGTTCCGTTTTATAAAGAAAAATGAAACTGTCGACATAAACACTGTTAATGTTATCATTAAATAAATACAGCTGCAAACCCTATATTTAGGCTATTTCAGCGCTAGCGGCGTCAGGCGAAAGTTAGGAAACATTAACTGAAGAAAATCTAAACAATCATGTTATTACTTTTATTTGGAATTTTATCACCAATAATTTCTGCATTGTTTTTTCACTCTTTGATTTATAATTACAGATTTATAAAATTAATTACTTTCTTATTCTTTGGAATAACAACATTATATTTAGTAATTACTACTACTGGACATGAAGGACCAATTTACAGATTGTATGTTTGCATTATAACATTTTTATTATTTGTATTTGAAATTGTCACATTATGTTCGAATAAAGAAAAGATTGGAATGAAATTAATATATCTCGTTTTTCTACTTGTTACTGTTCTTTTACTGTTTTTTTCTAACGGAGTTTGTAATTTTATCTGAAAATAAAACTACGGTTAACACGTATTTGCCACAATTTCCGGGATCGCGCCTGCTACCTCCCGGTTAGCAAACAGGTTTTAGTTTTCAAAAGAAATTTTGTAAGTTTGTTTAGTTCGTGCTTGCGGCTGCAAACGTTTAGCTGAAAGTGAATTGGCAACTATGTTAAAAAAAATGACTGCAAAAAAAATTAAAGTATCAATCAGTATCATCATAGTAGGTTGCCTTGTTTTTTTAGCGACTTATAAACCCGATAAAATTAATATTGAAGGTAATTGGATTGCTAAAGAAATATTATTAAATGGTGAAAAAATCTATCCATCAGAGGTGGACAAATACCTAAAAGTTGATAAAGAAATAATAATTAGCAACTGGAGTAATGAAATTTACATTCCTTCAACCAAAAAAAATATACTAGCAAAGTATGAAATAGTTAAAAATAGTGATAATAACTTTTTTGTGTATTTAACCTCTAAAGAAAAATCTCTAAATGGAAACTTTGAAATAAATATTGATACCATAAATTTAGGACCTTTGACTTATCAAGTAAATATGAAATTAAAATCAAGAAAATCTCACTTGTATCTAGAAAAAACTGTACATCTTAAACCTTGGAAACCTGAACTTCCTAGAAAAGGTCAAGTATAAAAACATCACAGTTGCCAATCTCGCTTTCACGCAATCCCTCCGGAAGTCGCTACGCTTATATGATTATTAGGCTATTTCCAAAATAAAACCCTTATTTTTTTTTACATAATTTAAAAAACGGTAAATTCAGCAACCAAAAAATTGCGCTACAACCTGAAAACACGACTATTAATCCAATAGCCGTTTTGGTTCTTGATAGAATGTATAAGCGTTAAGGCTTAATTTTATAAATTAGCATAATGAAGAACACATACACGCTAAGTTTTCATCTTTACAGAACAATACTATGTTTGGTAGTGCCTTTATTCCTTATTGGAAATTTTATGACAGGAAGTGCCGGACATAATTCCTCGCTACAACTGTCTGATTATTTGATTCTTGCATTTAGTTTGCTCACTCCTATTGTACTAACAATCGTAAAAAAAATCGACACCAAAGAAACGCTCACCGGAAAAACATTTAATCTCATCGCTAAATTATTAGTTCTTTTAGGTGCCATTATACTGCTAATCGGAATATACGAACAACTCAAAATATACCTAAAAATTGGTTTTACCACTGGAGCTGTTGTTACCGTTATCGTTTTACTTTCTTTGCTCATTTTAAGCCTGATCCTTTTAATGGGGTTACTTAAAAACAAAATTTAAAACAACTACTATTCAACCTCTTTGATACGAATCCCCTACCCATCTTTCCGCCCACAAAGCCCAAGCGCGATTGCTTTTATTTGGTGAAAAATTGTATTTTTGTGTAAGTCATGTTAGCAACTGCTGTAAAAGCACTTTTGTTATTGCCATTTTTAAAAACTATTTTATATGAAAACTATACTTTTGATTTTAAGTGTTTTTTCTACACTTTATTCGGTTGCACAAGACAAACTAAACTTCAATACTAAATTTGTTCAAAGTGAAGACAAATGGGTTGCCTTTAAACCGGATTCTGTCGGAGCTCACATGTTTGGTTTTATCTATATAGATCCACAAGCCGGATTAACATTTGATTTAGCCGGATCGTTCAAAATAAATCCAGACGGATCGTTCGCCCTTCAAAAGAAAGAAAATGAAGGTTTTATTAAAACCCGATTACAACCCAATACTATTTTAGTCGCGGTTATACCCGATTCTCATTTTACAGAATTAGGAGTTTCAAAATTTCCGGAATGGTTAAAACATTATAAAGACGGAGAAAATACAATTGAAAGATTGTATAAATGGGGGTATATGTATAATGGTTGGAATGAATGCGCTAAAGCACTTGAGTTCTTGGAAAAAGCAATTAAAATGAATCCTGATTATAAAGGGCTTCGAGTAGAATTGGCCTTTTCCTATAATTGCTTGGGACAATATCAAAATGCCACCACTATTTTAACGGAAGCGTTAAAGTATGAGCCTAATGATGCTTATATCTATAAAGAACTGCTTTATTCCCAAATAAACAGTGGGAAACTTGATGATGCATTGGTTACCTACGAAAAAATCATAAAAGATGTTCCCAATAAAGCTTACAACGCTGAAAATGCATTTAACATTTTAGGTGCGTTTTACTACCAAAAAAATATAGAAAAATTCAACGAATGGATAATTAAAACACAAATTGATAAAGATGAACGATTTGGTCCTTATGTTGAAAGGTTAAAAAAAGAACTCAATAAAAAATAAAACCGCACTTTCTAAATTTCAAGTTGGGAAGGTTTTTATTTCATTAAAAAATATTCAAATTTTAACCAATCGCTAACCGACATACCTCCTATTGATTTTTCTCAAGGTTTACGCTTGCAGGTTAAAAAATCACCCTACAAAACGAATTTGATAACTTTGTTTTGTTCCGTTTTCCAACTACTGAACAAAAGTTGCAATCGCATAAACAAAAGAGTTGTAACCAAATCCTTTCTGATATATCCCTATTCAATTTGAATAACACCTTTTTTATAAAGACGCAAAATTTGCTTACCTAAGACAAGTATTTTCTTTATCTAATAAATAGCTTTTATAAAACAATTATTTTTTTTCAATACATATTTATTGTTTATCAATAATTTTTTATTATTTTTGAAGCATTATTTTAAATAACATTACTTATGTCACAAACAAAAAACCTCGTATTTACTGTTGTAAAAATTGTAGCCTGGCTTATCTTCGTGGGTTTATGCATTGAAGCAGGAGGATTAATCGTAAATTTCTTTTTCAGTCTATTTAAGCCCGAATTTGTTGGAAATCTTTATCAAAAATTAGATTTAACTCAAATGTATAAAGAAAGTAAAATGGCTTTCTTTGGGGTGTATAGCTTTATTCTTTTTATTTCAATTTTAAAGGTTTGGCTATTTTATACAGTTATCAAGCTCGTACACAAAATGGACCTGAATAAGCCCTTTAACAGCTTTGTTTCAAAACAAATCTCACAAATTAGTTATTTTACTATTTCAATCGGATTGTTGAGTCACATCGCCAGAGAGATCGTAAAAACCTTATTGCATCACGGTTTTGTTCCTGAAAATTTAAACCAATTTTGGGTAGACAGCCAAGCTTATATTTTAATGGGAGCGGTAATTTACATTATTGCTGTTATCTTCAAAAAGGGAATAGAATTACAAAACGAAAACGATTTAACCATATAAGTTATGCCAATTATAGTAAACCTCGACGTAATGATGGCTAAACGAAAAATGTCATTAAATGAACTTTCTGAAAAAGTAGATTTAACGCTTTCTAATCTTTCTATTCTAAAAACAGGAAAAGCCAAAGCTATCCGATTCAGCACATTAGAAGCTATTTGTAAAGCATTAAATTGCCAACCAGCCGATATATTAGAATATTCAACAGAAACAAATGAGTAATTATATTAAAATTGGTTTGCAAGTTTGTTGGATAACCATAATCATATACTGGATAATATCAAGAAATAAAACAAAAAAAGTAGCCGATCAAGAAGGTATAATAAAGCGGTTTTTTTTGTATACGCTCCCTTTATTAATTGCTGTTTTATTGTTGGGCCCGGGCGAATGGTATGGACATAGTTTACTTAGAGAAAATTTTGTACCCCATACCAATTTTGTGGGAATTACAGGCTTGTTTTTTTGCTTTAGTGGTACATTAATCGCCTGTTGGGCTCGTTATACTTTAGGAAAAAACTGGAGTTTTTCAGTGCAAAAAAAAGAAAATCACGAACTAATTCAAAGTGGCATTTATAGTATCATTCGGCATCCTATTTATACAGGACTACTAATGCTTTTTTTAGGAAATGCGATTATTGTAGGAGATTATAGAGGCATACTGGCAGTGATTATTGTATTAATTTCCTTTTGGCAAAAAGGGTTAAAAGAAGAAAGTAAACTACTAACCCTTTTTGGGAGTCAATATGCTGAATATAAAAAGAGAACAAAAGCTATACTCCCTTATGTATTATAAGTTAACCACCAAATCATACTTAAAATGAAAGTAACCATTTTAGACGATTATCAAAATGCAATTCGATCATTAAAATGCTTTGAATTGTTAAAAAATCAAGATGTTCAAATTCTTCATTATACTGAAAAAAACCAGAGCATTTTGGCTGAACTATTACATGATACCCAAATTCTTGTATTGACAAGAGAAAGAACCGAGATCACCGAAAATTTGCTGTCCAATCTGCCAAATTTAAAACTAATCAGTCAAACAGGAAAAATTTCAAACCACCTTAATTTAGCCGACTGCACCAAGTATAAGGTAGCAGTTGCTGAGGGAATAGGCTCGCCAATTGCTCCGGCAGAATTAACGTGGGCATTGCTAATGAATACCGTCAGACAAATTCCGCAAGCTATAGAAGGAATGAAAAACGGAAAATGGCAAACCAATTTGGGTACTACAATTCATGGCAAAACTATTGGTATTTGGGGGTATGGTAAAATTGGGCAAAAAATTGCACACTATGCAAAGGCCTTCGGAGCTAAAGTACTCATTTGGGGAAGTGAGTCGTCAAGAAAGAAAGCCGTTGAAGATGGTTTCGAGCAAGCTGAAAACAAAGACAGTTTTTTCAAAAATGCCGATATAATAACGTTGCATCTTAGACTTAACGAACACACTTTCGGCATTGTAAAAGAAACTGATTTACTGACAATGAAAGAAAATGCAACTTTAATAAATACTGCACGAGCTGAACTTATTGAAAAAAATGGAATTGAAAACGTATTAAAAAACGGGAAAAATATATTTGTAGGTATGGATGTGTATGAAAATGAGCCTATTTATGATCCTGACTTTTCATTTCTTAAAATGAAAAATGTAATCTGTACTCCACATCTTGGCTATGTTGAACAAAATAGTTATGAGTTATATTTTGGAGCAGCTTTTGAAAATGTCATTCATTTTATCAACGGAAATCCTACCAATATTGCTAATAAAGAAGTACTCGCCTAACATTATTAATTAACAAAAAAAATCACAATACAATTGGAAATAAATAGTCAAAAAAAATTGCACGGCCTTGACCATTTAAGAGCATTGGCCATTATATTCGTTTTCTTTTTTCATTACTATATTGTGAGTGGTGGACAACCTGAATGGTTGCCAAAAGTCGCTTCTTTTGGTTGGATTGGAGTAGATTTGTTTTTTGTACTTAGCGGGTTTTTAATTTCTTCGCAACTTTTTGTCCAAATTAAGCAAGAACAAAAAATATCTTTTAAGCGTTTTTTTATAAAACGAATATTTAGAATCATACCGGCATTTTTGGTAACTGTTTCCATATATTTTTGTGTTCCGTTTTTTCGCGAAAAAGAAGCATTGCCACCGCTTTGGAAATTTCTGACTTTTACTCAAAATCTTGGACTTAATCTAAAAGACTTTGGAACATTCTCACATTGTTGGTCGCTTTGTGTGGAGGAACATTTTTATTTATTCCTACCAATAATTTTGATTTTATTACAATTTACCAACAGCATAAAAAAATCATATTGGTTGTTAATTGCGCTGTTTTTGTTTGGTTTTGCCACCCGAATTTATAGTTTTAATCAATTATATCTCCCAAAAATTGAAGATGAAAATAGTTGGATGTATTGGTACAAGTTTATTTATTATCCAACATATAATCGACTTGACGGACTTTTGATTGGCGTTTCAATTGCTGTAATTTATGTATTCAAGTCGAATTTGTGGAACCCTCTTTCAAAATTTGGAAATCAATTTATTCTGTTAAGTTTATGCCTTTTAACAAGTGCTTATTTTCTATGTGAAGACCAACAAACATTTAATGCTTCCATTTTTGGATTTCCATTAATTGCGCTTGGGTTTGGATTTATGGTTTTAGGAGCAATTAGTCCGACAAGTTTTTTATATAAATGGAACTCAAAAATGACAACATTTATTGCGACACTTTCCTTTTCAATTTACCTCACACATAAAGGTATCATACACATGACAAATAAATTATTAGAAACTCTTAAAATAGATAGTAATTTAACGATGATGATTTCTATAGTAACTTGTCTGCTTGGAGCATATTTACTAAACTTGACAATTGAAAAACCATTTATGAAATTAAGGGATCGAGTTATTAAAAACGAAATAAATTGAAAATGAGAAAAATAGCAATACTTTTAAACCTAATTTTTGTACTAAATCTTTGTGCAAATTGCCAAACTAAAAACCAAAAATCGCAAGAAATTGTAAAAACCGAATTTGGAACTATTTTAGACAGTTTACAAGTAACTGGTTCAATTTTAATCTACGATGTAAAAAACAAAACCTACTATTCAAATGATTTCAATTGGGCAAAAACCGGTATAATTCCGGCTTCGACTTTCAAAATTCCAAATTCAATTATTGCGCTAGAAACGGGTGTAATTAAAAACGATTCTGTTGTTTTTAAATGGAATGGCGAAAAACGTAAATTTAAAAAATGGGAAGAAGATCTGACTTTTAAAAAAGCATTTCAAGTTTCTTGCGTTCCTTGTTATCAGGAAATTGCCAGAAAAATTGGTGTAAAAAGAATGAAATCATATCTAAAAAAAATCAATTACCCCGGAATGGTTTTCGATAGTTTAACGATTGACAACTTTTGGTTAGAAGGAAAATCAAAAATTTCTCAAATGCAACAAATTGGCTTTTTGGAAAGACTGTATTTTTCAAAATTACCAATTTCAGAAAGGACTGAAAACATCATGAAAAACATCATGTTGATAGAGAAAACAGAAACGTATGTTTTAAGCGGAAAAACGGGTTGGGGCATGCATAACGAAATGAATAATGGTTGGTTTGTTGGGTATTTAGAAACTAATAATTCTGTTTATTTTTTTGCAACAAACATTGGAAAAGAAGAAACAAATATGGATGAATTTCCGGTTATTCGTTTACATTCAACAAAGGAAGCTTTTAGAAAACTTAACCTAATTCAATAAAAAAGGACAGTGCTTACTTACCAGTGGTTTAGCACAATGAGAGGCTAATTTTAAAATTGAAGTTAGTTCTTTACGCAAAATGTTTTATCTTTAGCTTATGATAAAACTTCAGCAGGCGGTGGCACCAATACGAAGCCGCTAAACCTTATACCTCATTCTATTTCAGAATCGCAAGAAAAAGAAACAATGATGAAAATTACTATATTTGTACTAATTCTTTAATTGAATTAAATGTATAAAACAATAGACATAGACCGTAAAAACCTTACTATTATGGGGGTGAGATTTTCTGATATTAAAACATTAGAAAATACAGCAAATGCTATTGGTACAAATATGTTTGAAGGTTTTGAACCTACAAAAGAATTAATTCAGCTTTATGTAGATTGGAAATCCGGAATTGTATCCGAAAAAGACTTCTTAAGCAAGCTATACCATATTTATGGAAAATAACTATCAGTATATTGATGTCAATTATAAATATACTAACAAGAATGGCGTTTTATATAATTTAGCGAATATAGAAGATGAAAAAATTCTCTTAGCTTTTGAGAGTTTGAAGGTTTCAAAAAGAGTTGAAGAGTTAATTGAAAATCCTATAAAAATCAAAAACTCAAATTCTTTGCTCATTATTCATCATTACTTATTCCAAGATGTTTATGAATGGGCTGGAAAAGTTAGGACTGTTAATATAAGTAAGGACGGTAAACCATTTTTTGAAGGTGAACGTTTTCATATTGCATTTCAATATATTGACAACCTAATTTTAGAATTCAATATTATTAAAAGAACCAATAAAAAAGAAATAGCAGAAAAACTCGCAGAAATTTTAGATAATGTGAATTTTCTTCACCCTTTCAGAGATGGAAATGGTAGAGCGCAAAGAGAGTTTATAAGATTATTGGCTTTAGAAAAGGGAATAAAATTAAATCTAAATCCGCCAGACAATAAAAGTGTTTATGAGCGCTATATGCATGGCACAATAAATAGCGATAGAGGTACTTTAACTGAATTGATTCTTGAACAAATTGTGAATAAGAAGAACCAGTTATAACCGCCATTTTGTTTTATTCCTCCAATAGTCGCTACATTCGTGTGATTAACACCTCTTCCCAAAATAAAATTTATATTTTTAGAACTGCCCTAAAATTAAGAAGTCTACTCAAGACCTAAAAGAATTGGTTTCAACTAAACCTCAACACCATAACCTACTAACGCAAACCAAGCCAAAAAACCAATTTTTCTCACCTAATACTTGGAGCAAACCAAGGATTGACTCCCGAAAAAAAACCTGAAAAAGCTGCATTTACCTACTAAAAAAAATAATATATTAGCCTTTTACAATTTGAATACAAATAACTAAACAAATACACATGAAAAATACTGCGTTAACGCATATTCACGAAAGTCTGGGAGCAAAAATGGTTCCATTTGCCGGTTATAATATGCCGGTTCAATATGAAGGGGTAAATCTAGAACACGAAACGGTGCGCAACGGCGTTGGCGTTTTTGATGTGTCGCACATGGGCGAGTTTCTCCTTACCGGTGAACATGCGTTAGCTTTAATCCAAAAAGTAACGTCCAACGATGCTTCGGTATTGGAAATAGGCCGCGCGCAATATTCGTGTCTACCCAACAACAACGGCGGTATCGTAGACGATTTAATTGTGTACCGCATCAAAGAACACCAGTACCTTTTGGTTGTGAATGCTTCAAATATCGATAAAGATTGGGAATGGATTGCTTCACACAATGATATGGGTGTGGAAATGCGCAACCTTTCGGATGACTATTCGTTATTGGCCATTCAGGGACCTAAAGCCGCCGAAGCCATGCAATCGCTAACCTCGGTAGACTTATCGGCTATCAAATATTACCATTTTGAAGTGGCTGATTTTGCCGGAGTTGATTATGTCATTATCTCAGCTACAGGCTATACCGGATCGGGGGGCTTTGAAATTTATTGCAAAAACAACGAGGTGGAACAAATATGGAATGCCGTTTTTAAAGCAGGTGAACCGTATGGCATTAAACCTATCGGCTTGGCCGCCCGCGATACCTTGCGCCTAGAAATGGGCTTTTGTTTGTATGGCAACGACATCAACGATACTACCTCGCCTATCGAAGCCGGTTTGGGTTGGATTACCAAGTTTACCAAAGAATTTGTGAATTCCGAAGCACTTAAACAACAAAAGGAAATGGGTGTAAGCCGAAAATTAGTAGGCTTTGAACTTACCGAAAGGGGAATTCCGCGACATGATTACGAAATTGTGGATGCCGATGGCAATCCAATTGGTATAGTTACTTCAGGTACAATGGCTCCTTCCCTCGGCAAAGGAATCGGAATGGGCTATGTGAAAACAGAATTTGCCGCAGTTGATACGGAACTTTTTATTCTGATTCGCAACAACAAAGTACGTGCTAAGGTGGTAAAATTACCTTTTTATAAAAAATAAGGTTTATGCGTAAGGGATTTTGGCTTATAATACTATCGGTTGTGGCTTGGGGACAAAGTCGCAAAGATCCGTGTGAAACCCTTACCCGATTGAATCGCATGATTCAGTACACACATTACAAAGTAAAACCGGTAGACGATAGTTTGTCTGCCTATGTGTTTAGGGAGTTTTTATCGAAATTGGATGAAGACAACCGTATCTTTTTGGGCAAAGAGGTGGATAAATTAGCAAAAAACGAATACACCATCGACAATGCTATTTTACAAAACGACTGTTCATTTTTAACCGATATCTATGAAACTTACAGCAAAGCGGTTGAACGCCGTGAGCGTTTGGTAACCGAACTGGAAAAAGAACCGGTTAGTTTTAGCAGTAAGGATTCTATTTTCTTTTCCAACAAAAATTACCCGTATCCGGAGAGCGAAAGTCAGTTAAAGTACTACATGCGCAAAAGTTTTTTGTTTCAAACCCTGCGTGATGTAGCCGAAATAAGCACAAATCTTGATTCGCTTACCCAGCATTTTGACACGTTGGCAAACGAATCCCGACAAAAAATTTTCGAAAGTCAGCATTGCAAAACCAGTGGTTATACCCTAACGTATCAGGAGTTTTGCGAACTGTTTTACAATGTGTTTTGCAGCTACTTTGATCCGCACACCAACTATTTTTCGCAGTCGGATCGGTCGGCGTTTTTGTCTTCAGTAAGTGCCGATAATTATACTTTTGGATTATACGTTTCGCTTAACGGTGATGATGAAATTGTAGTCGATAATGTCATTCCCGGGAGTCCGGCGTATCAAACCAAAAAAATCGACAGTGGGGACATCATAACCAAAGTAAAATACAACGGTGCTGAATATACAGTTGGTTGTGCTTCGATGAAGCATTTTGAAGAAGTATTTGCTTCAGACAAACATAAAAAAGCCGATTTCACATTGCGCAAAAAAACCGGAGAAATTGTGAGCGTAAAACTGACCAAAAAAATCATGAAAGATTATGAAAATTCGGTCTACAGTTATGTGCTCAAAAAAGACAGTCTCAAAATAGGCTATATAAAAATTCCGAGTTTTTATTCGAATATCGAAAATGGTACTACCAATGTTTCTGACGATGTAGCCCGTGAATTATATAAACTTAAAACCGATAAAATTGCAGGATTGGTGATCGATTTGGAAGACAATGGCGGTGGCTCTATGGAAGAAGCTAAACGACTTACCGGCATGTTTGTAGATATTGGTCCCATAGCCGTTATGAACAACAGTAGCGGTGGCAAAGAAATTGTGAAGGATTACAATCGCGGGATGGCTTACAACGGTCCTTTGGTTGTGATGATCAATGGTTTTTCGGCATCGGCCAGCGAATTTTTTACCAACGCGCTGCAAGATTATAACCGTGCCGTGGTTATTGGAACGGTATCGCACGGCAAAGCTTCAATGCAACGTATTTTTCCGCTTTTTGAGGAAAAAAATCCCGAGGAATTTATTAAAATTACAATTGAAGAATTTTATCGCATCACGGGAAATACAAACCAAACCGTTGGGATAACACCTCAAGTGCATATTCCGTTGCTTTTTGACAAACAAATGCCACGCGAAAAAGACAATAAAACGGCCTTGGCTAACGATAGCATTCCGGCAAAATTAAAATTTGATAAGTCGCCTGCCGATTTAACCACAGCTATTGAAAAAAGTATGAAACGGGTGAATGAAAACCCTGTATTTGCTGTAGTTACCAAACTTAACGAGCGAATTAATGCACTCTATGATACCGATTTACCGCCTGTAAAACTCGACTTTCAGCACGTTTTCAATGAGGTAAATCGCGTTAACGGATTTTGGAAAGAAATTCTCGATTTTACGCAAAAAGAATATGATATTCAGGTGGAAAATAGCCTAATGGATAAACAATACAACAACTTTGATGAGTATGTAAAGAGCTCCAATGAGGAGAAAATAAAAGCCATTCGCCAAAACTTACGCATATTGGAGGCAATAAACATTATTAACGATTTACAAAAATAGTTATGACTAAAAAATTTCTACTTTGCCTGATGGTATTGCTCAGCGCTTGTGCAACTGCCCAAGAATTTAAATCTCCGGTTGATTACCTCTCCTATTTGGCCAAAGAGCAGCAAAACATTGCAAAAAGTACTTGGAAATATACCTCAGCTGTTGCCCATTCCAATAGTGCACGCAGGATAGATGCAACGCGCAAGCAACTTATAAAAACCATACAAACTTCGAGTAAAAAAATCGAGGCACTTAAAAACGGATACAAAGGCGATGTGGAGTTTCGGGACAAACTTCTGACCTATTTTTATTTTGCTGAAAAAAACATCAGCGAAGAATACGACAAAATCATCAATATGCAAGAGGTTGCAGAGCAATCCTATGATTTTATGGAAGCCTATATCAAAGCCCGCGATATGGTAAACGCAAAATTGGATGAAGAATATGAAAAAGTGCGCCTGGCACAACAGGACTTTGCGCTGAAATACAAAATCAAACTTTCTGAAGAAGAATCAGAATTGGGTAAAAAGATTAAAAAATCGGGCGAAGTATTCGATTACCACACGGTGCTTTATCTTATTTTCTTTAAAACGAACATTACCGATGCTCAATTATCGGCTGCTATCGATAAAAAAGACATGGCCGCTATCAGTCAGTTGGCCTCCAGTTTGGATATGTATGCCGATGAAGGTTTGGAAAAATTAAAATCGATACAGCCTTATGATAAAGATGCTTCCATGATTTCTGAAACAAAAAAAGCAATGTTGCATTACAAAAAAGTGGCACAAGAATACATCCCAAAAGCACTCAATTTTATCATGCTCAAAGATGATTTTGAACGAACCAAGACAAGTATCGAATCAAAATCGGCGGCTGACCGAAGCAAGGAAGAAATCGACAATTTCAATGCCATGGTAAAAACCATCAACAAAGAAATTGGTGTCTACAACAAAGTCATGTCAGAGTATACAAACCAAGGAAACGCCATGATTAACAATTGGAATGCTGTGGGTGATGCATTTATCTCCAACCATGTTCCGCAAGACTAAGAAAAAACTATTTGATAAACTCCGAGATAATTTTATTTTTGCACCCGAATAACCGAATATTACTTTAGAAATGGGAAGAGCGTTTGAATTTCGAAAAGCACGAAAAATGAAACGATGGTCAGCAATGGCTAAAACGTTTACACGAATTGGTAAAGACATTGTTATTGCCGTAAAAGAAGGCGGTCCAAATCCGGAAACCAATGCGCGTCTTCGTGCGGTGATACAAAATGCCAAGGCGGCCAATATGCCCAAAGACAATGTGGAGCGTGCCATCAAAAAAGCATCCGATAAAGACACCGCAAACTACAAAGAAGTTTTATTTGAAGGATATGCACCTCATGGAATTGCCATTCTTATTGAAACTGCAACCGACAATAACAACCGTACTGTAGCCAATATTCGCAGTTATTTCAATAAATGCAACGGAACTTTAGGCACACAAGGTTCGGTAGAATTTATGTTTGACCATACCTGCAATTTCAGAATCCCGAACAACGGACAGGATTTAGAAGAATTAGAACTCGAAATGATTGATTTTGGAGTGGAAGAAATTTTTGCTGACGAAGATGGTATTGTAATGTATGCTCCATTTGAAAGCTTTGGCTCTATTCAAAAACATTTGGAAAATAATGGCATCGAAATTCTTTCATCGGGTTTTGAACGTATCCCGCAAGTTACGAAAGAACTTACCGAAGAGCAAGTTGCTGATGTTGAAAAACTCCTCGAAAAAATAGAAGAAGACGATGATGTGATGAATGTTTATCACACCATGCAGGAATAAAGAAAAGGTTGTCGATCGACAACCTTTTTTGTTTGTTTACATTTTGATTTCCTAAAAATTAGTATTTTAGTGCAAAAAAGATGAAACGCCTACTAACTATCCTGCCTGTTTTTGTGGCCCTTTTCCTTACGGTATCTTGTAATAATGATGATGATGCAACACCGGTATTTACACTTCATGAACCAACGATTACAGCAGCAGAGGATTATACCATTTATTCGCTTATTCTCAATCAATGGCCCGGAAATTATTATGTCGTTAAACAAGAAACCGGAACTATGGCAATGTTGCCTGAGGAAGAGATTACACAACTCATGCAGGAAAATAACCCCGGCTTTGAACCTGCAATGGCGCAAACACTCTTATTGCTACACGAAAACACAGCCTATTTAGGAAATTCGTTTCAATGCGATCCAAAAGTTATTCGCCTCACCGGAATAGAAGAATTGGAGTATGTGTTTTCCCCCGGACTAGAGGAAGGCTGGAATGATTTTTATTCCTATTTCAACAACCCGGGTGGGTTGATTGGATTTTCACAAATTGCCTACAATGCAGATCATACAAAAGCGCTCGTGGACATGAGTTATTTAGGTGGTCCTTTGTTTGGAGAAGGTACTCTAATCTATTTGGAAAAAGAGAATGGTGTTTGGGTGATACATGAAATGCGTTCAACATGGATGTCTTAGTTCTTGTATAACAATGTATTATAATCGCTCTATCCGAATTATGTAATAATTTGTAACTTTCTGTTTGCAGCATCGTATAATAACTGTTTTCAATATACAAGTACACGAAAAATGACTAACAGGTGTTAACCTTTCAACCTTAATTCAACAAAAACTATTTCTTGAATTTACCCAACGGAGATCAGATTTTATCTTTTTTCTGACTACTTTGTATTGCTGAAAAAACCAATTATTGTTCTAATCTAAATCATTCATTATGGGATTCTTATTTTCATTTTGGTGGATTTTTCCACTGCTTTTAGCGCTGCTTTTTTACAAATTTGTATTGCGTGTTTTTTTTGGAATGGTTATCGTTCCGGAAGACAAAATCGGATTAGTTACCAAAAAATTTGTACTGTTTGGTGCAGATAAATCCTTACCCGATGGTCGCATTATCGCTACCAAAGGAGAGGCCGGTTTTCAGGCGCAAACACTTGCCCCCGGACTGTATTGGTCCAAATGGATTTGGCAATATTCGGTCGACATGACTCCTTTTACAATCATCCCCGAGGGAAAAATTGGTTTGATTTTAAGTAAGGATGGTAAAGAAATTCCAACCGGGCGCATATTGGCACGACGTGTTGAATCTGATAATTTTCAAGATGCTAAAGCCTTTTTAGACAATGGCGGACAAAAAGGACGTCAAACCGCATTTATTACCAGTGGTTCCTATCGTATCAATACCCACCTGTTTGAGGTTGTTATCATCGATCAGGTTAAAATTTATGAAAACATGATTGGTATTGTAACAGCGTTAGACGGTGAACCTATACCGTTAGGTCATATAGCCGGTAAATATGTGGAAGGACACAATAACTTCCAAGATTTTGATGCCTTTTTGGAAAAGGGCGGAAATCGAGGTTTACAACCTCAGGTTATTTTAGCCGGTTCCTATTATATTAACATTTGGGCTATCCAAATTGAGCAAAATCCAATGACTGATGTACCTATCGGACATGTTGGGGTTGTAATTTCGTATATTGGTGAAGACGGTCAGGATGTTACCGGCGACACATTTAAACACGGTAATATTGTATCCAAAGGCCAACGTGGAGTTTGGATGGAACCGCTGGGTCCAGGAAAATATGCGTTGAACAAGTATTCAACTAAATTGGAATTGGTTCCAACCACCAACTTGGTACTCAACTGGGCTAATGCCCGCAGCGAGTCGCACGATTTGGATAAAAACTTATCCACCATTACCGTTCGGTCCAAAGATGGTTTCCCATTTAATTTAGATGTTTCGCAAATCATTCACGTGCCTGCTAACGAAGCCCCAAAAGTGATTGCTCGTTTTGGTAGTATGACCAATTTAGTTTCACAGGTTTTAGAACCCACCATTGGAAATTACTTCAGAAACTCAGCTCAAGACAGCGACGTAATTTCGTTTTTAAGTACGCGTAAGGAACGCCAGGAATCAGCTAAAGTGCATATCAAAACCGTTTTGGATGAATACAATGTTAATGCGGTAGATACATTAATCGGAGATATTACGCCACCGGAATCTTTGATGAAAACATTAACCGACAGAAAGATTGCCGAAGAGGAACAAAAAACATATCAAACGCAAAAACTGGCACAAGAACAACGCCAAGGAGTAGAAAAAGAAACTGCTATTGCCGATATGCAGAAAGAAATAGTTCGCGCCGCTCAAAGTGTTGAAATTGCTCAACGCACAGCCGATGCCACTGTTAAAAAAGCAGAAGGTGATGCCACCAGTTTGAAATTGGCAGTCAATGCAGAAGCCGAAGCAACCAAAATGAGAGCGCAAGCCGAAGCTGAAGCTACTAAAGCCCGAGCTGGGGCTCAAGCAGAGGCTACGCGATTAAATGCCAGTGCCGAGGCAGAACAGATTTCGAAAACCGGTTTGGCCGAAGCCGAAAAAATTATGGCCATCGGTAAATCAACTGCTGAGGCTTATGAATTACAAGTTTCTGCCATGGGTGGCGACAATTTCACCAAATACAAAATCACCGAAGAGATCGGCAAAGGGAATATCAAAGTGATTCCGGATGTACTTATCTCCGGAGCAAATGGCTCCGAAGGTGGCATCAGCGGTTTGTTAGGAATGAAACTGATGGAAATGATGGATGCTAAGCAAACTGATGAACCTACCAAGAAAAAATAAGTTGTTTTTTAACCCGCTCCTTTGAGCGGGTTTCTTTTTTACTTTTATTTTGAGATAGCGAAAATCGCATAACGGATTCATGTTTTTAGTACCTTTGACAGTGATGCAAAAATTTCTTCCTATATTGGCTCTGGTACTTATCCTGTTGACGGGATGTTCTTCTACGGATACAACCACGAATCCAACACGTAATTTTTATATGGGTGTGACACCGTGGCCGGCCGATTTCAACCTTAGTGAAGTCCAAAATGCCTATTCGTTTATAGCTCAAAATTGCGACATTGTTTCACACCACTTTGATGATGGCATCCCTTATGAAGAGGCTTTTACCAACACGGCGCTGCCTGTCGAAATTCAAAACGATGTAACCTACAGAAAAAACAATACTCCGGCTCATTGTAAGATACTGTTAAGTGTTTCGGCATTAGACCTGAATCGCACTGCAAAAGCAGTATATCATCCCAAATCGATTCAACCGCAATCGGTCAAGGATAACTGGACGCAAAAAGCATTCTCAAATCCCGATGTAGTGCTTGCCTATACCCATTATTTGGAATGGTTGATTGATTCTTTTGAACCGGATTATATCAATTTTGGAGTTGAAAGTAATTCGGAGTCGTGGAGTACATCCGATTTCTCAGCCTATAAAAGCTTCATCGATCAGGTGTATCAAAACCTAAAGACCAATCATCCCAATATTCCTTTGTTTGTAAGTTTTATGGTAAATGAAAATCCGTTAGCTTTATCCAGAGCCTCGCAACTACTCCCCTATACGGATTATCTGGCGTTGAGTGCCTATCCTTACCTATCGGCATCTTACACTGCCGGCGGTTCAACAAATCCCGATTTGATGCCTGAGAATTACTTTTCGCAGTACTTGGATTTGGCTCCCGAAAAAAAAATTGCATTTGCAGAAACCGGTTATGCAGCTCAGAATGTGGTAGTCCCAGAATTCAATTTAAACAAACAGGCAAACGCCGAATGGCAAAACAAATACTTAAGTAAAATACTGGAGCTGTGTCAAAATAAAAACGCAGTGTTTTTGATTTGGTTTTGTTATAAAGATTATGATGCTGCGGTAGTCAGTTTACAGAATATGAACTTATATAATCCGTTAATAGCGCTTTGGAAAGATATAGGCTTTAAAGATGAAAACAACACAAACCGAATAGCGTATCAAACATGGACAGCTTTCAAAAGTCGACCGTTTGCCGATTAAATCACTTTTGATGCTTCTTTTTATACTTGATTAGGTAATCACCTTTCGGTTTACCGAGATCAAATGAACTAAACTTCACAAAAGTTCGGGTTGCTAAGCGTGCCTCATCATTTTTCCAATTCTCGTATTCGATGCGATAAATAGCCGAGTACATTTCGGCACGACCGACACCGTGATAGCAATGAATCAATACCGGATAATTCGCCGGATTATCCATGATTTCGAAAAAATAATCCAAGTTTTGTTGCGTTGGAATTTGGTCGGAACCATTGTTAAAGTAATTTACGCCCGGGATTTTAGCAATTGCTTCTTTCTCAGCGGTTAGCTCAGCCGGTATTTCAGGATTATTTTCCAAATCATTGGTTCCCGGAAATCGTAAATCAATAATACTCTTTATTTTATATTCCTTCACATAATCGGCAATTTCATCAGGAGGAATCACGCCGCTTTTGTATACCTTATTTTCAGTTATGGTTTCAAAATTATGGTTGATGTGCATTTGGTACACATACATTCCGGTACCCACTACAGCCACCAATAAAATCAAGAAAATTATTTTCTTTTTCATAGTTATTCTTTACTTAATTTTCGATCTACAACCCGATGCATATAATCCTGATAAAAGGCTTTGGTTTCTTTTTCCAACACATCCATTTCGGCATTGCGCTTATTGATTAGATTGTGCTCCAAAGCTTTATCATTGACATCATAAAAACCGGTTACATTTTTGCCGTCAAAAACACAAATATAATTCCCTTTAATGAAATGGTGTGTATTCCCCATGGAATTAACCACAAAAGGTTGGTATTTTGTTTTATCCAACAAACTCCTTCCCCAACTGCGGAAAGGTTTTTTATAACCTATCATATCCAAAACGGTGGGATAAATATCGATTTGTTGCGCCAGATCGTTATCGACACCCACATAGTCACTTCCCGGTTTAAAAAATAAAATGGGCACAGCAAACCGGTTAATAGGCTTGCTGTATTCATCATAATAAACCAAATTACCATGATCGGCTACCATAATAAATATAGTATTGTTGTACCAAGGTTCTTTTTTGGCTTCTTCAAAAAATCGTTTTAGTGCATAATCGGTGTATTCTACACATTTATGCATAATAATTTCACCTTCTTTAAACTTCGATTTATACTGTTCGGGAATGATGTAAGGTTCGTGAGAAGAAACGGTAAATACAGTTGCAAAAAAAGGAGCTTTTTCGCGGTCGAGTTCTCGTTTCATAAATTGCAAAAAGGGTTCATCCCATATTCCCCAATACCCATCAAAATCGGCATCATTATTATATTCAGTTCGTCCAAAATACGAATCAATACCCAAAATGTTGCTAAAGCCCAAAAATCCCATTGACCCGTTTGCCGCCCCATGGAAAAAAGACGTATGGTATCCTTCACTCTCAAGGGTCGACACCAAGGACTCTATCTTCTGTTTGGAATAGGGTGACGATGTAAAAGCATCACGATAAGTGGGAATACCTGCCAAGATAGATGACATCCCATGTATGGACTGCCTGCCGTTGGCATATGCATTGGTAAAAATAAGACTATGCTGCGCTAAAGAATCAATAAATGGTGTATGACTCTTATAGTTTTTTATTCCCATGTATTTATTAAAAGCGCCACAATATTCCCGACTGTAACTCTCCAAAATAAACAAAACCACGTTGGGTTTAGTTGAAGGGCGACTGCCGTATTGTTTGATAGGATGAATAGCTTCAGTAATGTAAGCCTCATCTATCCCCGGAAATTCCACCTTTTTAAAATTGTTGCTGAACAATGTTCGAATAATAGCAAAGGGGGTGTTCAAAACTAAATCGGCATGCACGGCATTCTTTACATGCCTGCTTGCATCCAAAAGATTGATAGGCCGCGTTGATTTGCTCAAATCCCCGCCACGTATTCCGGCTACTATTAAAACTCCTGACAGCAAAAAAGCCACTGTTGACCAAACAAAATAGGCCCAATTATTCTCCGGAATGGCTACGCCTTTAAAACGTATTTTTTTATAAAGCCAAATCCATACAGCAGCAAGCACAAAAAACAACAGAAAAATATACCAATAATCCAGCACAAAACTACCGAGCAAACCGGATTTATTTTTTTCGTGCTCCAAAACATCAAAAGCAGCAATAGTGGTTCTGTTTAAACTGTATTTGTAATAAATAAAATCGATAAAATTAGTTGCGTAAAAAAGAAGGTTGGTCACAAAATAGAGGTAAAACATTCTTTTTTGAAACGTAGCGGACGTATTTACTTTGAAGGGGAGAAGCGAAAAAACAATAAATAACAGATTTACATATAAAATCGCCGAAGTATCAAACACGAGTCCATGGTAACACAACGTAATGAAGTAGGAAAAGGAATGAATTTGCAATAACTGACTATTGAAATAAAAAAACAACAATCGGGCTACGGTATAAAACAGATAAACCAATAAGAGCCTGAGTGCCAAAACCCTGTATTCATCCAGTCGGAGTACTAATTTCATGACAATTGCGGAAATTTTTACAAAACTAACAAATTACAAAGGCATAAATGTAAAATTAATTGTTAATCTCTTTCAGAATAGTTAAATTGCCAAAAAATTGCAGCCATGGTAAACATCAGCAGACTTTTTGATTTTCCGTATTACCAATTGGAAAAAAACAATTTACCGGCCTGTTTGGTAACCAAATACGGCGATAATTGGATTAAAACTTCGACAGCTGAATACATCGACAAATCGAATGCTATATCCAGGGCATTGATTCGTCTTGGCGTGGAAAAGAATCATAAAATTGCCATCATTACTTCTACCAATCGTACCGAATGGAACATTATGGATATTGGCGTACTGCAAACCGGCGCGCAAACTGTGCCTGTTTACCCTACTATCGCCGCCGAAGATTATGAGTACATTTTAAATCACTCTGAATCCATTTATTGTTTTGTTTCGGATCAAGTTGTATTCGATAAACTTAAATCGGTTCAGGCAAACCTACCCCTCTTGCGTGAGGTTTATTCGTTTGATGACATAAAAGGCTGTAAAAACTGGAAAGAACTTCTCGATATGGGGCATGATACCTCCAATCAGGATGTAGTGGAAGATCGTAAAAACCATGTTTTGCCTTCCGATTTAGCCACCATAATTTACACCTCCGGAACCACCGGAAAACCAAAAGGAGTAATGCTATCGCATCATAATATTGTTTCCAACGTGTTGGATAGCTCGCCACGTATTCCTTTTGAAGAAGGCTCCAGTGTCGCCTTGAGCTTTTTACCAATTTGCCACATTTTTGAACGTGTCATACTCTATATTTACCAGTATTACTCGGTTTCCATCTATTTTGCCGAAAGCATCGAAAAACTCTCTGATAATATTAAAGAAGTCAAGCCTACTGTGTTTTCTGTTGTGCCTCGCCTTCTCGAAAAAGTATATGATAAAATTTATGCCAAAGGAGCCGATTTAACCGGTATCAAAAAGAAACTTTTCTTTTGGGCTATTAATCTTGGTTTACAATACGAACCCTACGGGGCTAATGGCCTATGGTATGAATTCCAATTAGGCCTTGCCCGAAAACTCATTTTCAGTAAATGGAAAGAAGGTTTAGGAGGCAATCTCAACGTAATGGTATCGGGTAGTGCCGCTTTACAACAACGCCTCACGCGTATTTTTGCTGCTGCCGGAATGCCGGTCATGGAAGGCTATGGTCTTACCGAAACCTCTCCCGTAATTTCCGTCAATGATATGCGTAATAAAGGGTTTAAAATCGGAACGGTTGGTAAACTCATTCAAAATGTAGAAGTAAAAATTGCCGAAGACGGCGAAATTCTCTGTAAAGGCCCTAACGTGATGATGGGTTATTATAAAGACGAAACGTTGACCAACGAAGTTTTGAAAAACGGCTATTTCCACACAGGCGATATTGGCGAAATTGATGCGGAAGGCTTTTTAAAAATTACCGATCGTAAAAAAGAAATGTTCAAAACTTCCGGCGGAAAATACATTGCACCTCAACTCATCGAAAATGCAATGAAACAATCGTTTTTTATTGAACAAATTATGGTGGTGGGCGATGGTGAAAAAATGCCGGCTGCGCTTATTCAACCTAATTTTGACTATGTTCGGGAATGGGCAAAACGCCATCATGACGATATTGGTGATCTAAACGAAGAAATTGCCTCTAATCCTCATGTTATAAAACGCATCATGGAAGAAGTGGATAAAATTAACCCGCGTTTTGGAAAATGGGAGCAAATCAAAAAAATCCAACTTACTCCCAATATTTGGAGTATCGATGGTGGTGAATTAACCCCCACACTCAAACTTAAACGAAAAGCCATACTCGAAAAATACAAACACCTCTACGAAGCCATTTATCGTGAATAAGCCGCAATCAAAGTTACCAAATGCAACTTTATTTTGATCAAAAAAACCAGTTAATAGTTTCGTTAATAAGTATTTGGCTCCCAATTTAACAATTGTTTTATCTTTTCATAATTTTAGTACATTAACCAATAAACACTATCATTATGAATGTAAAAAGTTTTTTTATCGGCGGAATCGTTGGCGGAATTGTCAATTTTTTAATGGGTTGGCTTATTTATGGTATCATTCTTAAAGATGCTATGCCCACTCCGGAAGGCGCAACCGAAAATATGACCATGATTTTTCTGGGTTGCATGGCATTCGGATTTCTAATGTCGTATCTGTTGAACCACAACGGTAGCGTGGTTGCCATGACCAAAGGAGCGATCGCAGGAGTACTTTTCGGTCTCATTTTGGGGCTTTACAGTAATTTTTTCAGATTTTCAATCGGAGAACCCGACACCACAGTTATCCTTCTCGACACCATTGCCACCGTTGTTATGGCTGCTGTGTGCGGAGCCGTAGTATCTATTATCAACAGCAAAACCTCATAATTTAAATAACGTGAGTTCGATATAAACTCATCCGGAAGCCGCATTTTTTTGCGGCTTTTTTTATTAGGGCGCCTCCCGATGCCATCGGGACCGCGCTTTCCGCTACTAGTCCTCGCCCACTTCGGGGCTGCGGGCTAACCGCTTCAACAAGCCTGCCAAAGGCAGGTCGCTGGCGCAAACCTTCCTATACCTATATATACTACTTCCCGTTTGCAAACCGATAAATGTTAAATTTTTATTATGCGCGCATAATTTTTTTGAAATTAGTATGCGTGCATAGTATTTTTTACTATTTTTGAAAACGATTTCGTAAATGCCATGAAAGAAAAAACAATAGATTATGCGCTCAGGGCAACCTGGCAAGCGGTTTCGAGAATGTATAATGAAGAAGCTTCCAAATTCGACGGCTCAATGGCTATCGGATTTGCTTTGCTAAGTATCGATAAAGAAGAAGGTACTCCTTCATCATACATCAGTAATCGCATGGGCATGGAACCTACCAGCCTCACCAGAACATTAAAAACATTAGAAGAAAAGGGTCTTATTTACCGAAAAAAAAACCCGGACGACGGACGTGGCGTACTGATTTACCTCACCGAGACCGGTAAAGAAAAAAGGGAATTGTCACGCTCTACTGTTCTTAAATTTAATGATTCCATCCGCAAACATATTCCGCTGGAAAAACTGCAGCATTTTATGGAAGTCACCGAAATAATAAATGACCTGATTGCCGAGAAAAAAATATTTTAAAACAAAGGATTACATGCGTTATAAAACGCTATGCAAAAAAGCCTTTAAAAAACTAATAAACTAACAAGTAAATGAAACGTACCATCAAAAAAGTGGCAGTAATCGGATCCGGTATCATGGGTTCCGGTATTGCCTGCCATTTTGCCAATATCGGATGTGAGGTTTTGCTTTTGGATATTATCCCAAATACCTTAACCGAAACCGAGGAGAAAAAAGGACTTACTCTTGAAAGTAAAGTTGTACGCAACCGCATAGTGAATGAACACTTGTCGAATGCACTCAAATCCAACCCCTCGCCTATTTACAGTCAAAAATTTGCGTCCCGTATCAAAACCGGAAACACCACAGATGACATGCCTCTCATCGCAAATTACGACTGGATTATCGAAGTCGTGGTAGAACGGT
This sequence comes from Flavobacterium sp., assembly GCA_041917555.1. Lineage (GTDB taxonomy): Bacteria > Bacteroidota > Bacteroidia > Flavobacteriales > Flavobacteriaceae > Flavobacterium. The sequence continues at coordinate 67,201 of JAYRXL010000086.1, forward strand.
TAGACATCAAAAAAATAGTGTTTGAGCAAATCGATACGCATCGTAAACCGGGGACTTTAGTAACGTCTAACACCTCGGGGATTCCAATCCGATTCATGAGTGAAGGCCGAAGTGATGATTTCCAAAAGCACTTTTGTGGAACGCACTTTTTTAATCCGGCACGCTACTTAAAATTATTTGAAATTATACCCGGACCTCAAACCGAGCAAAATGTAATCGATTTCTTGTTCGATTACGGTTCTCGCTTCTTAGGAAAAACCTCGGTCATTGCCAAAGACACGCCGGCGTTTATCGGAAATCGCATCGGAATCTTTGGAATCATGAGTCTGTTCCACCAGGTTAAAGAAATGGATCTCACCATCGAAGAAGTTGACAAACTTACAGGGCCGGTAATCGGACGACCCAAATCGGCTACTTTTCGAACCGTAGATGTAGTAGGTTTAGATACCTTGGTTCACGTAGCTAATGGTTTGTATGAAAATTGCCCAAATGATGAAGCGCATGATTTATTCAAATTACCCGACTTTATCAGCAAAATGATGGAAAACAAATGGTTGGGGAGTAAAACAAAACAAGGTTTCTATAAAAAAGTCGATAAAGATATTCTTTCACTCGATTTAAATACCTTGGAGTACCGTCCCAATAAAAAAGCATCTTTTGCTACCTTGGAACTAACCAAAACCATTGATAAACCTATCGACCGATTTAAAGTGTTAGTAGGAGGCAAAGACAAAGCCGGCGCATTTTACCGCAAAAATTTCTCGGCCATGTTTGCCTATTGTTCCCATCGTGTTCCTGAAATAACCGATGAATTTTATAAAATTGACGATGCCATGAAGGCCGGTTTTGGATGGGAAAACGGTCCTTTCGAAATTTGGGATGCTATCGGTGCTGAGAAAGCCTTCGAAATCATGAAAGGCGAAGGTTATAGTCCTGCCGCTTGGGTTAACGATATGCTTTCTTCGGGAAATACATCTTTTTATAAAGTAGCAGAAGGCGCTACGCATTTTTATGATATTGCTACCAAAACCTACCGCAAAAAACCGGGACAAGATAGCTTCATCTTACTCGACAATATACGTGAAACTCAAAAAGTATGGGGTAATGCCGAGTCTTCGCTATTCCACATCGGAGACGGTATACTCAATCTGGAATTCCACTCCAAAATGAATACCATCGGAAGTGGTGTTTTGGCCGGAATCAATAAGGCAATCGACTTAGCCGAAAAGGAATACCACGGTTTGGTGATTGGAAACCAAGGAGCTAATTTCTCGGTAGGTGCCAATATCGGAATGATTTTCATGATGGCCGTTGAACAAGAATACGATGAATTAAACATGGCCATTCGACATTTCCAAAATACAATGATGCGGTGTCGCTATTCTTCCATACCGGTTATTGTTGCACCCCATGGAATGACGCTGGGCGGCGGCTGTGAAATGACACTCCATGCTGATCGGGTGGTCGCCGCAGCTGAAACCTACATTGGTTTGGTCGAATTTGGTGTTGGTGTAATCCCGGGTGGCGGTGGTTCTAAAGAAATGGCACTTCGTGCCGCAGATACGTTCCGTAAAAACGATGTGGAACTAAATGTCCTTCAGGAGTATTTTCTCACCATAGGTATGGCAAAAGTGGCCACATCGGCGTATGAAGCTTTTGATTTGGGTATTCTGCAAAAAGGAAAAGACATTGTAGTGGTTAACCGTGATTTACAAATTGCAACTGCCAAACAAATTGCCTTGCAAATGGCTGAACAGGGCTATACCCAACCAACACCGCGAAACGACGTAAAAGTTTTGGGTAAACAAGCATTGGGTATGTTCTTAGTGGGCACCGATCAAATGGTTGCCGGAAGCTATATCTCTGAACACGATCGAAAAATTGCCAACAAATTGGCCTATGTTATGGCCGGTGGCGATTTATCTGAGTCAACTTTAGTTTCAGAACAGTATTTATTGGATTTGGAACGCGAAGCCTTTTTGAGTTTGTGTACCGAAAGAAAAACACTCGAACGAATTCAGTTTATGTTAACCAAAGGGAAACCGCTACGCAATTAATTATTTTGAATTATAAATTCTAAATTTTAATGATTGTAAATCATCTAAAGTAGACTAATTTAAAATTCATAATTTAAAATTTAAAATAGAAAAAATGAAAACAGCATATATAGTATCAGGCTTCAGAACAGCCGTAGGTAAAGCTCCAAAAGGCGTTTTTCGCTTTAAACGTCCGGATGAATTGGCAGCCGAAACCATCGAATACATGATGAAACAGTTGCCCGAATTTGATCGTACACGCATCGATGATGTCATGGTGGGTAATGCTATGCCGGAAGCGGAACAAGGGTTAAATATGGCCCGTTTGATTTCGCTCATGGGGCTTAAAATTACCGATGTTCCCGGAGTAACGGTAAATCGGTATTGTGCCTCCGGACTCGAAACTATTGGTATGGCAGTAGCCAAAATTCAGAGCGGAATGGCCGATTGTATCATTGCCGGCGGAGCCGAAAGCATGAGTTATATTCCGATGGGCGGTTATAAACCCACACCGGATTATGGCGTCACTAAAGAAGGTCACGAAGATTACTATTGGGGCATGGGACTAACTGCCGAAGCGGTAGCCAAAGAGTTTAATGTTTCCCGCGACGATCAGGATGCCTTTGCCTTAGCATCGCATCAAAAAGCTGTAAAAGCCATGGCCGAAGGAAAATTTGACAGCCAAATTGTACCCATCACCATTGAACAAACTTTCATCAACGAGAGTGGCAAAAAAGAATCAAAATCCTATACCGTTACAAAAGATGAAGGTCCACGCGCCGATACTAATGCAGAAGCCTTGGCTAAACTTAAACCGGTTTTTGCAGCCAACGGTAGTGTAACTGCCGGAAACTCCTCACAAATGAGTGATGGTGCTGCTTTTGTAATGGTAATGAGCGAAGCGATGGTAAAAGAACTCAACCTCTCGCCTATTGCCCGCATGGTAAGTTATGCCGCCGCCGGAGTTGAACCGCGTATTATGGGAATCGGACCGGTAAAAGCTATTCCAAAAGCGCTGCAACAAGCCGGACTCAACTTAAAAGACATCGATTTGATTGAACTCAATGAAGCGTTTGCCTCACAATCGCTTGCCGTAGTTCGCGAACTCGGTATCAATCCTGATATCGTGAATGTGAATGGTGGAGCCATCGCCTTAGGACACCCGCTTGGCTGTACCGGTGCCAAACTCTCAGTGCAACTTTTTGACGAAATGAAACGCCGCAACAGCAAATACGGAATCGTATCCATGTGCGTAGGAACCGGACAAGGAGCCGCTGGGGTTTATGAACTTTTGTAAACTATTTTAAATTTTGAATTATAAATTATAGATTAAATGAAAGAGAATTTAATAGCAAATAAAACCTTTGACTTTGCTTTGACAATCATTGATCTATTTATTCAATTGAAAAAAGAAAATGAATTTATAATATCAAAACAATTACTTAAATCTGGAACTAGCATTGGAGCCAATATTGAAGAGGCAATTGCAGCACAATCTAAAAAAGATTTTATTAGTAAGCTAAGTATCGCTTCAAAAGAAGCAAGAGAAACAAAGTATTGGTTAAAACTATTACAAAAATCAAAATTAACCCAAATCAGTGTCGATACCTATTTAACTGAAATTGAACATATTATTAATATTTTAACCAAAATAATCAAAACATCACAAGAGACAAAATAATTCAAAATTTAAAATTTAAAATTTCTTATGGAAGATATAACTCGCGGAGGGCAATTCCTCGTTAAAGAAACCAAATGTGAAAACATCTTTACTCCTGAAGATTTTTCTGATGAACAACTAATGATGCGCGATTCGGTTAAGGAGTTTGTGGACAAAGAAATTTGGGCCAACAAAGACCGTTTCGAGAAAAAAGATTACGCCTTCACCGAAGAAACCATGCGCAAAGCCGGCGAAATGGGATTTTTAAGTGTGGCTGTACCCGAAGCCTATGGCGGAATGGGAATGGGCTTTGTGGATACATGCTTGGTTTGCGACTATATCTCGGGCGCAACAGGCTCCTTTTCAACTGCTTTTGGAGCGCATACAGGTATCGGAACCATGCCGATTACACTCTATGGAACAGAAGAACAAAAACAAAAATATGTACCAAAATTGGCCTCTGGCGAATGGTTTGGGGCGTATTGCTTAACCGAACCGGGAGCCGGCTCTGATGCCAACTCGGGTAAAACGAAAGCGGTGCTTTCTGCCGATGGCTCTCATTATACAATCACCGGACAAAAAATGTGGATTTCAAACGCCGGATTCTGTTCGCTGTTCATCGTATTTGCGCGTATCGAAGATGATAAAAACATCACGGGCTTTATTGTCGAAAATACCGATGGAAACGGTATCTCGTTTGGGGAAGAAGAGCACAAACTTGGTATTCGCGCCTCTTCTACCCGTCAGGTGTTTTTTAATGAAACCAAAGTTCCTGTAGCCAACATGTTGGCCGGTCGCGGTGAAGGATTTAAAATTGCCATGAATGCACTTAATGTGGGTCGCATCAAATTGGCCGCAGCTTGTTTGGATGCACAGCGTCGTGTAACGTCCAATGCGGTACAGTATGCCAATGAACGCGTACAATTCAATGTCCCTATTTCGTCTTTTGGTGCCATTCGTTATAAAATTGCCGAAATGGCTACCTCTGCCTATGCCGGCGAAAGTGCCACTTACCGTGCCGCTAAAGATATCGAAACACGCATTAAAATTCGTGAAAGCGAAGGAGCTACTCATCAGGAAGCAGAATTAAAAGGGGTTGAAGAATTTGCCATTGAATGTTCTATCCTGAAAGTAGCCGTTTCTGAAGATATCCAAAATTGTTCAGATGAAGGTATCCAAATCTACGGCGGAATGGGATTCTCAGAAGACACACCAATGGAAAGTGCATGGCGCGATGCCCGTATTGCCCGCATTTACGAAGGAACTAACGAAATTAACCGCATGCTTTCGGTGGGAATGCTCATCAAAAAAGCCATGAAAGGTCATGTTGATTTGCTCACGCCTGCCATGAAGGTACAAGAAGAACTAATGGGAATCCCATCGTTTGATGTGCCGGATTATTCGGAATTGTTTTCGGAAGAAAAAGAAATGTTGGGCAAACTCAAAAAAGCATTCCTTATGGTGGCTGGTGCCGCTGTGCAAAAATTTGGTCCCGATTTAGAAGCGCACCAACAATTACTCACAGCCGCAGCCGATATGCTGATTGAAATATATGTAGCTGAAAGTGCCGTTTTACGTGCGGAAAAAACGGCTAAAAAAATAGGCGCCGAAAATTGTAAAGAGCAAATCGCCATGGCGCAGTTATACCTTTATAAAGCCGTAGATATCGTTACGCTAAAAGGTAAAGAAAGTATTGTTTCGTTTGCCGAAGGCGATGAACAACGCATGATGTTGATGGGGCTACGCCGCTTTACCAAATATACCAATATGCCAAATATCGTAGGCTTACGCGAAACCATCGCCTCTAAGGTGATTGCCGAAAATCAGTATTGTTTCTAAATTTTTAGATTAGTTAATTGTTTGTTCTAAAAACCACCTTCGGGTGGTTTTTTACTTTTAGGGCGTTCCCCCGATTCATCGGGGTCGGGTGTTCTGCAGTACGCGCCCTTTGGGCGGGTACTTAGCGTCACCCCCTAACGCAAAAACTAACGTGCGCTCGCGCCAGGGATAGAAACGGCAGCTCCCGATTTGCCTACGGCGCATCGGGACTATAGTGGATAGCCCGTTCCCGATGCGCCGTAGGCAAATCGGGAGGCGACCAAAAAATATGTATATTTGTTTCCAAACAAATTTTCTATGAAACTTCGCACTTGTATTTGCCTGCCTGTTTTACTGTCGGCGCTGCTCGGATTGGCTCAGGAACCTGCTAAAGAAGAGGAAAAAAAATGGGACGTTAGTAATCCCGGAGCCGATTTTAACTACAAACCGCATCGTTTTACTACTAACGAAGGTACGTGGATGAACCTGGATGTGAGTCCGGACGGAAAAACCATTGTATTTGATATGCTGGGCGATATTTACAGTTTGCCCATCAACGGCGGAACTGCAACACCACTCCGTACCGGAATTCCGTTTGAGGTTCAGCCCCGATTTAGTCCTGACGGGAAATGGATTTCGTTCACCAGCGATGCCGGTGGCGGGGATAATATTTGGGTTATGAAAGCAGATGGTTCGGAGGCCAAACAAGTTACTAAAGAAGATTTTCGCCTTCTGAATAATGCCGTTTGGATGCCGAATGGCAATTATCTGGTGGCACGGAAACACTTTACATCAGGACGGTCGTTAGGCGCCGGAGAAATGTGGCAGTACCATATTTCGGGCGGCAGCGGTTCTGCGTTAACCAAACGTAAAAACGACCAACAGGATGTGAACGAACCTTGTATCTCGCCCGACGGTAAGTATTTGTATTATAGTGAAGATGTATATCCGGGTGGTTTTTTTCAATACAACAAAGACCCTAATAATCAAATTTATGTAATTTACCGCTATAATTTTGAAAACGGTGAAACTGAGTTTGTAACCGGCGGTCCAGGTGGTGCTGCACGACCACAGGTTTCGCGCGATGGTAAAAAATTGGCTTTTATCAAGCGGGTGCAAACCAAATCGGTGCTTTACCTGCATGATTTGGAAACCGGTGAAGAATGGCCGGTGTGCGACAGCATGAGTAAAGACCAACAAACGGCTTGGGCTATTTTTGGCGTATATCCCAATTTTAGTTGGCTTCCCGATAACGAAACACTGGTATTTTGGGCCAATGGGAAAATTAACCGATTGAATACTAAAAGCAACCTACTCGCTACTATCCCTTTTACCGCAGACGTAAGCCTACAAATTGCGGATCGCCTTCATTTTGACACTCCCGTTGTTCAGGATGAGTTTACGGTAAAAATGATACGCGATGCGGTGACTTCGCCCGACGGTAAAACACTTCTGTTCAGAGCCCTGGGATATATATGGACCAAAACCTTACCCGATGGAAAACCCAAGCGTTTAACCACGGGAACCGACTTAGAAGCGGAGCCTTCTTTTTCGAAAGACGGCAAAGAGATTGTGTTTGTAACTTGGAATGACCTTGAAACGGGTGCGCTTGTTAAAATCAGTTCTGATGGTAAAAAACTCACCCGACTTACAACGGAAAAAGGAATCTACCGTTCGCCTTCCTTTTCGCCGGATGGCAAAACCATAGTGTATGTCCGCGAAGCCGGAAATACCGATCAAGGTTTGGCTTTTACCAAAAATACGGGAATTTATACCATGCCGGCTACCGGCGGAAAAGCAAACCGTTTGATTGCGGAAGGTGAATACCCACAATTTACAGCAAAAGGAGATCGCATTTTTTATCAAGGTGGCGGTGTTTATTTTGGTAACTTAGTTAAGGAGTTAAAAAGCATCGATTTAAACGGAAAAGACCAGCGTACACATATTAAATCCAAATATGCCAACCGATTGGTTCCCAGTCCGGATAACCAGTGGATTGCTTTTACCAAATTACACAAAGTATATGTAGCTGCGTTAAATTTGAATGGCAAAGAGGCCGATTTGGATGATGCTGCTACAGCCGTGCCGGTTTCGGTTTTGTCTAAAGATGCCGGAATTAATACGCATTGGTCTGCCGATAGCCAGACAGTAATGTGGACATTAGGGGATGCCTATTTTACAGCAAAACTAAAAGACCGCTTTACCTTTATGGAAGGTTCTCCGGAAAAAGTTGAAGCTCCAAACGGCACAGGAACAGCTATTGGCTTAACTGCAAAAACCGACAAACCCAATGGTAAAATTGCCTTTACTAATGTGCGCATCATTACCATGAAGGGCGATGAAGTAATTGAAAACGGTACTTTGATTGTTAATCAAAATCGTATCGAAGCCGTTGGTAACACTTCTGAAATCAGCATTCCGAAAGACGCTAAAATTTACGATTGCTCGGGGAAAACTATAATGCCCGGTATTGTCGATGCGCATGCGCACATTGGCGCATTTCGCTATGGTTTAACCACGCAACAAAACTGGCAATTGTATGCTAATTTAGCCTACGGAGTAACCACCTCGCACGATCCTTCGGCCAATACGGAAACGATATTTACTTTGTCTGAGATGCAAAAAAACGGCTCACTTGTGGGTCCTCGTATTTACTCAACCGGTTTTATTTTGTATGGCGCCGATGGTGATTTTAAAGCCTTGATTAATAAATACGATGATGCACTAACTGCTGTGAGACGTACCAAAGCTTTTGGCGCACTATCCGTAAAAAGTTATAACCAACCGCGTCGTGATCAACGCCAACAGGTATTAAAAGCAGCACGAGAAGAAGGTATAAATGTAGTTCCCGAAGGCGGTTCTACCTTTTTCCATAACATGAGCATGATTATGGACGGTCATACCGGCATAGAACATAACATACCAATCACTCCGGTTTACAAAGATGTTATCGAACTTTGGGGCAAAAGCGGTGTGGGTTATACCCCAACCCTAATTGTAAATTATGGCGGTTTGAATGCCGAATACTATTGGTACCAAAAAACAAATGTATGGGAAGAAAAAAAACTACTCCAATTTACACCGCGAAGTATTATTGATTCCCGTTCACGATTCCGGACTATGGCGCCTGATGAAGAGTATCAAAACGACCATATTTTAACTTCAAAAACCGTCAAGCAATTAGCGGATAACGGCGTAAAAGTAAATTTAGGTGCGCATGGCCAACTACAAGGTTTAGGGGCGCATTGGGAACTATGGAGTTTGCAACAAGGCGGCATGACCAATCTGGAAGCATTACAGGCGGCTACCCTAAATTCGGCGAATTATATCGGTGCCGGAAAAGACATAGGTTCTATCGAAGTGGGTAAGTTAGCCGACCTTCTCGTCTTGGATAAAAACCCGTTAGAAAATATTCAAAATTCAAATACACTCCGCTACACCATGATTAACGGGCGCCTCTACGAAAGCGATACCATGAACGAAGTAGGAAACTCGCCTAAACCCCGACAAAAATTTTATTGGGAAAACAGCAAATACAACGGTGCATTTCCATGGCATGAAGCAAGCCAGTCGTTCATGGAACACCAATGTTGTGTTTTTGGACACGGTCAGAATTAAGCGCTTATGAACATTAGGATTTTAGCCATAGGTAAAACCGATAATAAAAACCTTCAGGTATTGGTAGATGAATACAGTAAACGACTGTCGTTTTATATCAAATTTGAACTGGAAGTGTTACCGGATATTAAGAATGTAAAAAACTTATCTGAAACCCAACAAAAAGAAAAAGAGGGCGAACTTATTTTATCGAAAATCAGTCCCGGCGACCATATGGTATTACTCGACGAAAAAGGAACAGAAATGACCAGTGTGGGGTTTTCGGACTACCTGCAAAAGAAAATGAATTCAGGTATCAAAACCTTGATCATAGTGATTGGAGGGCCTTATGGCTTTAGTAAAGAAGTATACCAAAAAGCACAAGGTAAACTATCACTTTCGCAAATGACATTTTCGCATCAAATGGTGCGTTTGTTCATTACCGAACAATTATACCGTGCCTTTACGATTTTAAAAGGCGAACCGTATCACCATCAGTAGCGAAAATGCTCCAATGGCAGTTGTACCAAAATTTCGGTAAAATCGAGGAAACTATTCAACTATTACATCCAACCGGTCTTCTATAGGAAGTCCCATTTCGCGCAAATTCAATTTGTGTAAAAAGAGTTTTGTTTGCAGGTATTGCCCAAAATTCATTTGTGCATCGTATCCCAGCACTAACGGTTTACCGCCTAACATGGCTACGAGCGACGATAATTCGGTTATGGGATATAATTTGCCACGAAAAGCAATTGCATTGTTTTTTAGAAACACGGCCATGTTGCCGGAATCCGATTTCTTTTTCAACTCATACCGTGTTTCGGTAAACGGATAAAAGGCCAATTTGTGCTGAAGTGTATCATTGTAGGAAAAGAAATTTCCGGCTTTGTCATTAACATGCATGCCATTTTTCTTCCGGTTTTGCATAAAAATCAATTGTGGTGTAACAGCATGCATAGGGAGTCGGCGATCCACATGAAAAATCCAGTTGGTGGTTCCAATGGCATTTTTTCGGTTTAAATCAACCACCGTATCCTTTGCTTTTGTCTCAAAAAATAAATAAATAGGAGAATGATCCTCCATTTCACTCACCACACTTACATCCGATTTTGCCAATTGCACCTCTTTTTCTTTGCCACAAGAAACCAATAAGGCGACACAACAACAAACTAAAATTTTACGCATATTTTGTCAATTTAGTATACAATGTTACACATTCAACGGCTTCGGCCACATCGTGTACCCGAAGTATTTTGGCTCCTTTAAGCAAGGCTACCGTATTTAAAACAGTAGTACCATTCAACGCTTCTTCCGGTTTTATATCCAAGGTTTTATAAACCATCGATTTACGGGAAACCCCAACCAAAATAGGCAAATCAGCTATAGCTAATACATCCATTTTGGCCAACAACTCAAAATTTTGTTCTGCTGTTTTAGCGAAACCAAAACCCGGATCCAAAATCAAATCCCGAATACCCGCTTCGCGAGCCACAGCGATACGTTCCGAAAAATAATGAAGAATATCCCGAAGCAAATCATTGTAATCCGTAGCTTGTGTCATGGTTTGCGGAGTCCCGCGCATGTGCATCATCACATACGGCACCTGCAATTTTGCGACCGTAGGAATCATCGTTTCGTCTAACAAACCGGCCGATATATCATTCACCATCACCGCTCCTGCCTCCACGGCTGCTTTGGCTACCATAGCCCTGAACGTATCAACCGAGAGTAAACAATTTGGGAAATGCTGTATAATCGATTGGATGACCGGCACTACCCGCTGTAATTCCTCTTCGGGCAATATATTCTGAGCATTGGCCCTACTCGAATAGCCACCCACATCGATAAAATCGGCTCCGGCTTCCAACATGCGTTCCACTTGGTGCAACATCGCCTTTTCCGAAGCGTATTTACCACCGTCATAAAACGAATCCGGTGTTACATTCAAAATACCCATAACTTTGGGTTGTGCCACATCGACGAGTTTGCCGTTACAATTGATTGTTGTTTTTTTCATACTTTTTGGGGCAGCTCACCTGCCTTTTGCTCTTACGCCTCACCCGCAATCGGTATTTTGCCGGTCGCTTTGCGGGCTTCTTTTGTCGCCGCTTCGCTCTCGCAAAATTACACCATTCCGGGTTTCGGGGTAGCCGCGTCAGTCAGTGCTGCGGGTTCTTTGTAAAAAGAATCTGTTCCGTTTTCTTTTGCCTAAAATTATCCCTACTTTTGGAAAAATTTCATACAAAGATACACAGATGACCAGTACATCCCAGCAATACGATAAGGTAATTCAACATTGTCGCGATTTATTTGCCAAAAAAATGTCTGATTATGGAAGCGCTTGGCGGATATTGCGGTTACCGTCGTTAACCGATCAGATTTTTATCAAAGCGCAACGCATCCGTAGCTTACAAGAAAATGAAGTCCGTAAAATCGATGAAGACGAAACTTCCGAGTTTATCGGAATTATCAATTATTGCATCATGGCGTTAATTCAAATCGATTTAGGAATCGCAGAGCAACCCGACCTGAATACGGAAAAAGCTGTTGAATTATTTACGGCAAAAGCTGCAATCACCAAAGAACTTATGGAAGCCAAAAATCACGATTACGGAGAAGCCTGGCGGGAAATGCGCGTTAGTTCGTTGACCGATTTGATACTGCAAAAATTACTTCGCGTGAAACAAATCGAAGATAACAAAGGTAAAACCTTGGTTTCAGAAGGAATCGATGCCAACTATCAGGACATGATTAATTATGCTGTTTTTGCCCTTATTCTATTGGGATTTGGTCAATAACAAATCATTAACAACTCCCATACTAAATTGAATTTATCTTTGTAATACAAAAGCATTGTTTATGCAAGAATCGACCAAAAATACACTGGCTTGGGTAGTACGCATCATCGTAGCTCTCCTTTTTATTGTATCGGCTGTCGCCAAACTTTCGAAAAGCGAAATTTTAGATTCACCGTATTTTGCCATTTCAACTTTTGAAGTCAAACAACTTTATCCGCTTGGTTTTTCAGAAACCATAGCGCCTTATTTTTCTCGAATACTCATCGGTATTGAATTGGCTTTGGGTATTTTGTTGCTTCAAAAAAATTACCTCAAACGGTTTATAATTCCGGTTACGATACTCATGTTATTGGTATTCATCGGGCACTTGGGCTATGTAGTCGCAACCAACGGAAATTCAGGCAATTGTGGTTGTTTTGGCGAATTATTGCCCATGACACCGGTAGAATCTATCATCAAAAATGTGATTGCCATCATACTCTTAGGATGGGGCTATACCCTTTTACCAAAAGAAACCGGGAAGCATAATTTTTGGGTACTTCCCACCGGATTATTTGGATCGGTTTTGGCATTATTCATGTTAGCGCCAATGCAACCTGCTACCACACAAAACCTACCCCAAACGACCTCGGATTCAACAGCTGTAAGTACCCCTACTCCTATATTCCAAACGGATACCACTACAACACCATCCGCAACATTGGTTGCTGATTCGCTCAAACGCGCAGCTGAACAAGCTGCCATGAAAACCGATTTGGAACCTGTAAAGGTTAAATCGGGTTATGCTAATTTTTACCCCACAATTGACAACGGTAAACAATTGCTTTGCTTTTTTGTTCCGGGATGCGACCACTGCCAACATGCCGCAAAAGAAATTACCGAATTGCGTAAAAAAGATAAAAATTTTCCACCGGTTTCCATTATCTTTATGAATGAAGAACCCGAAAAAATTCCGGAGTTTTTTAGTATAGCAGGAGCTAAATATCCCTATAAAATAGTTGAAATTATTCCGTTTTATGATTTGATGGGACGCAATAAAAACACACCGGGTGTGAAGTATTTGTGGAATGGCAATGAAGTAAAATACTGGTACGACCCTGAGGGAGAAAATATGTTTAAAGGAGCTGAGCTCAAGAAAATACTTCCAAAAACTAAAAAAGAACTAGGTTTAAAATAAGTAACACTATGAGAAAACTAATTGTATTAATTTCCGTAATTATGGTCGGAATTTCGTGCCAATCGCAAAACGAATTCAGTAAAACTGCCTTAAACTATAAATTAACCACGACTTCAGGTGAAAAAAAGAGTTTTGGTGAAATTATTGAGTCGCACAAAGGCAAAAAAATTGTAATAGAAATCTGGGCCGGTTGGTGCAGCGATTGTGTTAAGGCTATGCCTAAAGTAAAAGAAATGCAAAGTCAATATCCGGAGGCGGTTTATGTATTTATCTCCGCTGATAAAAATCAAAAAAGTTGGCAAGATGCCATTACAAAACACCAGCTAAACGGTGAGCATTATTGGATTAATGATGAAAAAATGATGAAAGGCGAGTTTGGTACTGCTCTAGAATTGGATTGGATTCCAAGATATATCGTTATTGATGAAAAAGGAGGTATTGCTATTTTTAGAGCTGTGGAAACCGATTTCGACAAAATTAAACGTGTTTTAATGTACTAAGTATGAGAAAGACTATTGTAGCCGGCAATTGGAAAATGAACAAAAATGCCGAGGAAACTGAAGATTTACTAAACGAACTTATTGAAAAACTACCGGATACGGATGCAGTTCAGGTAATCGTGGCCCCTACCTTTGTTAATTTAGCTTCCGCTGCAGATCATTTGGAGTTTACCCCAATAGGCATAGCGGCTCAAAATATGCATCAGGCAGAAAATGGTGCTTACACCGGCGAAATATCGGCTGATATGCTAAAAAGTATTGGTGTTGAAACTGTAATCTTAGGCCATTCGGAACGCCGCTCGTATTTTGGCGAAACCGACTCCATTTTAGCTTATAAAGTTGATACCGCTTTAAAACATAACATGACTGTTATTTTTTGTTTCGGCGAAGAATTAAAAGACCGTCAAAATAACCAACATTTTAATGTGGTAGAAAACCAATTGCGCGATGGGTTATTCCATATTCAAAACAGTGATTGGGAAAAAATAATTCTGGCTTATGAACCCGTTTGGGCTATTGGTACCGGAGAAACCGCTACCCCTGATCAAGCTCAGGAAATGCATGAATTTATTCGGGAAACGGTACGCAAACGATTTGGCAGCGATGTTGCGGAAGATGTTTCTATTTTGTACGGTGGTAGTGTGAAACCGGATAATGCCAAAGAAATATTCTCCAAACCGGATGTAGACGGTGGACTTATCGGCGGTGCCGCACTCAAAGCAGACGACTTTGTGGCCATTGTTTCAGGTGCATTATAGCATTTAACTACAACTATACCTTTTCAATCCCGATTTAAAACATCGGGATTTTTTTTGGTAACAATTTATACGTTACGTCGTCTAACTTATTCAAAACCTATTTCAATTTGGAAACAATTCTAACCATCAAAGAACTTAACAAACATTTTGGCAGCCTTCACGCTGTGAAAAATGTATCCTTAGAAATTAAAAAAGGAAATGTATATGGAATTTTAGGTCCAAACGGTTCCGGAAAATCAACTACATTAGGAATTATACTGAATGTAGTCAATAAAACCTCCGGCGAATACCAGTGGTTTGGTGGTTCGGTTGCAACTCATGACGCCTTAAAACGTGTGGGGGCTATTATTGAGCGACCTAATTTTTACCCTTACATGACGGCTGCCGATAACCTAAAATTGGTGTGCAAAATTAAAGGTATCCCCTACGAAAAGATAGATGAAAAACTGGAATTAGTTGGCTTGTTAGACCGCAAAAATTCTAAATTCAAAACGTTCTCTTTAGGTATGAAACAGCGCTTAGCCATTGCATCTGCGCTGCTTAATGACCCCGAAATACTCATCTTAGATGAACCTACCAACGGTTTAGACCCTCAAGGTATTCATCAAATACGCGATTTAATCAAAATAATTGCCTCACAAGGCACAACCATACTTTTAGCTTCACACCTTTTGGATGAAGTTGAAAAAGTGTGCTCTCATGTATTGGTTTTGCGAAAAGGCGAAATTCTCTACTCAGGTATGGTCGATGAAATGGCGGGTGCTGCTACGTATTTTGAATTACAGTCTGGCGATAATGAAGCACTCAAAAACGCACTTAGCGCCATGAACGGGATTGAAAAAGTGACTGAGATAGACGGCATCTTGCGCGTTTACACCAAAACGTACGCTGCTGCCGATTTAAACAAGCTTCTCTTTGAAAAAAACATTACCCTTTCGCATTTGAGTAAAGGTAAAAACTCATTAGAAGAACAATTCCTGCAATTAACCTCCAACTAACTTAAATTCAACCGTAATCATGTATCGTTTACTATCCATAGAACTTCAAAAAATATTTAAGAACCGCGCCAGTCGGGTTCTTACCATAACCTATTTTGTATTATTAACTTTCCTGGCACTTATCGCTGCGATAAAATTTGATATTGGTCCTTTTAAATTTCATCTTGCCAATGAGGGGATATTCAATTTCCCTTATATATGGCATTTTAACACCTACATTGCTGCCATTATCAAACTATTTTTAGCCGTTGTAATTGTATCCATGATGGCCAATGAATACAGTTATGGCACGCTTAAGCAAAACCTTATTGATGGTATGAGTAAAGAGGAATTCATCCAATCAAAATTTCTTACAGTCCTTACTTTTTCAGGGATATCAACTTTATTTGTATTTATAGTATCGCTCATATTAGGTTTGATTTATTCATCCTATGACGAACCTCGCATTATTTTTTCGCAACTTGAATATTTAGCAGCCTACTTTTTTAAATTAACTGCCTTTTTTTCCTTTTGCCTTTTCTTAGGGATACTGGTAAAGCGCTCTGCCTTTGCCTTGGGTTTTCTCTTTTTATGGAATATTATTGAAGGAATTATATCCGGAATTTTACATTTTAAAGTATTCACCGAAGGTGACACCGCATCTACGATTACAGGATTTTTACCTTTACAATCCATGTCGAACCTCATCGTGGAACCGTTTACCCGTTTAAGTGTAATTAGAAGTATTGGCACTCAAATAGGTGTTGAAAATGTTAAAGACTACAGCGTACACATCACATCAATCGCTATTGTAATCGCTTGGACTGCTATTTTTATTTGGTCTTCCTATTTGATTATCAAAAAAAGAGACCTGTAATGCAACCCATGTTAAAATAATTTTAATTGGTTTTAAAGGCTTCTGAAAACGATAATAATTTGTTATTTTTATCGCATGAAATGGAAGTTACCTTTACAACTATTAATCCTTTTATTTTCAATAAATTGCGTTTCGCAATTTAGTAAAACACATTATATACCGCCGCTTTCCAATTCCAGTCAACAGGACCCGTTAGGGCAATATTTATACATTTCTTGTCCGAGCGTTACTCCGGTATCTTTTACCATTCAGGAAGTAGGTGGTAGTGTAATTAGCGGCACGGTTACTCGCGATAATCCCTACATCCATTATGTTGGTGCCGGTACAGATACCCAACTTCTTATTGATAACTCAGAAGTAGGAGTGGTAAAAAACAACAAGGGCTACATCGTGGAGGCCGCCGATTTAATTTATGTAACGGTTCGTTTAACAGCTACACAAAATTTTCAGGCCGGTGGTTTAGTTTCCAAAGGTAAAGCGGCCTTAGGAACGCAATTCCGTGTGGGTGGCTTTCTAAATCAGGATGTGCCAAGTCCAAACGAAAACCATTATACTTTTGTGACAGTTTTAGCTACTGAGAATAATACAACCGTTACTTTTAGTGATATTGAAACCGGCGTTACTATTGTTAATAATCCCGGATTTGGAAACACTCCTCCTCCGGTGGTTCTTAATGCCGGAGAAAGTTATTGTATAGCAGTTCAATGCCCCGGAAATGCAAATCGAGATGGTTTAATTGGTGCATTGGTCGCTTCCGATAAACCGATAGCCGTTAATTGTGGTTCGTTTGCCGGAAGTAACGCAAACTCCTCGAATCTCGATTTAGGATTTGACCAAATAGTATCGGCTGAACGAACCGGTACCGATTATATTTTCATCCGTGGCAATGGATTGGATATTTGCGAAAAACCATTTGTAATCGCGCATGAAGATAATACAGAAATATTCTTGAACGGCAATACATCTCCCGACGCAATTTTAAATGCAGGTGATTATTTTGCCTTAGACGGAACTGCATTTTCAGCCAACGACAACCTTTACATTCATGCCAGTAAAAATGTATTTGCCTACCAAGCCATCGGTAGTATTGACAGTTCCGGTGCGCCAAGTTTGGCTAATCAGAACATGCACTTTTTACCGCCTCTGAGTTGTCAAACACCGCGCATCATTAACAACATCCCGTTTATCAATCAGGTTGGTGCTCTCAATGATTTTATCGGAACCGTTTGTGTGGTTACCAAAACCGGCGCTACACTCGATTTTATTATCAATGGCACCAATTATACACTTGCCCAATTAGCAACCATAGCCACTGTTAACGGACCTTTGAGTGTTACGGGTAATCCGGATCATGTAACTTATACTTTTCAGGGATTGACCGGAAATATATCTGTTTTTTCATCAAAACAAGTCTATCTTTCTTACTACGGATCGAGTGGTTTTGCTACCTATGGTGGGTTTTATTCCGGTTTTACATTCAAACCTGAGGTAAGTTTTCAACAAGTAGACATTACATCAACCAATTGTATACCCAATGTGGAACTTAAGGTGAATTCCATTACCGGTTTTGATACTTTTCAATGGTATTTTAATGGAGCCGAATTAACCGGTGAAACCAATTATAACTTATTCCCAACCCAACCCGGTTATTATAAAGTTAGGGCCACCTTGTCTGAATGCGGAATAGATTATTTTTCGGATGAAATTCCCGTGAGTAATTGTCCCGATGATTTTGATGCGGATTTGGCTAATAATAATATTGACCAAGATTATGATAACGACGGTATAACAAATTGCACCGAATCCTATGGTGACGTAAATTTAAACCTGACCAACCCCTTGGCAGGATCTTACACCGCAGGTACTTACACCAACTTTTTTACCGGTACGGTGACAGCTACAACTCCTTCCAGTCCCACGCCTCTTCAAGGAAATTCTGATGGTAGTTTTGTCAGCGAAGTGCTTCCGGGAAAAGGATATGCTGTAACTTATAAAATCAATTATCTCCAACCAACCAACATTCGAATCGAATACCCTGCGTCTACCCTTCCCGGAACAGATTTAATAAATCCGGACGCCGAATTTGTAATCAGATCCAATATCAATAAGACCATCACTTTACTCAATCCGGATAACCAATTGGTTGTTGACACCAACTTCGATGGCTTGTATGAAAGTAATATTACAGCGTTTTCTTCTTTTGAAATTCGATTCAAATTAAACGGAACAACTCCTTTACCGGCCGGAACCGGAACATTTGGGTTTTATACGTATTTAACAAACGAAGTAACCATTACCCACAAAAACCTATCTGATTCTGCCGGCAACAGAGCTTCTTTTAAAGTAGTAGCCACCTGTGTTCCAAAAGATTCCGATAATGACGGTGTTCCGGATCAACTGGATTATGATTCAGATAACGACACTATTCCAGATGTGTTTGAATCCCAAGGCACAACTTATTCTCCGCTATCACATACCGATTCCAATGGCGATGGCATCGATGACATATTTGCTGTTGGTTTTACCCCGGCAAACAATGACGGAGACCTTGTACCCAATTACTTGGATGTGGATAGCGATAATGACGGTATATTTGACATCATCGAATCCGGAAGTCCCGGAAACAGTACCAATACCAATGGAATTAGTGTGGGACCCAACTTTGGCATAAACGGATTGGATAATACTTTTGAAACAACACCCGATAGCGGAATTCTAAATTATAACCTTACAGATACTGATGGCGATGGTGTTTTTAACTATGTTGAAAGCGATAGCGATAATGATGGTTGTTCCGATATTCTAGAAGCCGGATTTACAGATGCCAATAACGATGGGGTTGTTGGCGATGATGCCGCACCAATCTATGCTAATACGGGGCTGCCGGGCGATATCGTCGGACTTGTTATAACCCCAACAGGATATAGTGTTCCAAATCCTGACTATATCACGTATGCCGTTGTAAACATTACATCGCAACCTGTGAACGTTAGTGCCTGTGAATTACAATCTGCCACATTTGTGGTGAATTCAAATGGCAATAACTTTCAGTGGGAAGTATCTACTGATGGAGGAACAAGCTGGACAATTTTAAATAATAATGCAACCTATCAGGGTGTGTCTACAGCGAATTTGACGGTGAACAATGTTCAAAATACTATGGCCGGCTATCTATACCGTGTTTTTATCAAAGTTAACGGTAACGCTTGTGGGTTTTATTCTGATGCTGCGTTGCTAAGTATATATCCACTTCCTATCATTACGTCGCCGGTGACCTTAGTGCAATGTGATTCTGATACCGATGGGAGTGCAACGGTAAATCTTACTGAAAAAAATAATTTTATTTGTTCCGAGATTGGTAGTACTTTCACCTATTATACCACTTTTAATGGTGCCAATAATGCGCTGGCTTCCGATCAAATCACAAATCCATTGTCGTATCCGGTTACAAATGCAACTGTTGTGTTTGTTCGTGTAGAAAATACCAATGGTTGTTATCGAGTAGCTACGCTAAATGTATTCGTATCGGCTACTCAAATTCCGGCTTCCACGGTTTGGAATTTATATAAATGTGATGATTATTTAGACGCTACTAATAACGACTATGACGGCGTAGCCTATTTTGATCTATTGCCTATTCAAACAGCTGTTCAAGGACTGCTCCCGGTTGGAAATTACTCCATTACGTTTTATACCAATCAAACCGATGCCGAAAGTGAACAAAATCCCATTACAAATTTAGCCAACTACCGAAATATAGGTGCTCCATTCTATCAGGAAGTTTGGATACGAGTTGACAGTAATTTGGATAATGCCTGTTTTGGTCTTGGGCCATTTGTCCATCTTCATGTGGAAAGAGTTCCTTTGGCAAATCCGGTGAACAGCAACAATACTATTCGCTCGTGCGACGATGACCAAGACGGACAATTTGCTTTTGATACTTCTACTATCACTAACCTGATTTTGAATGGACAAACCGGAATCAACGTAACTTACACTGATAGTTCTGGTGCGGTTTACACCTCTAATTTACCGAATCCGTTTCCTGTTACCAATCAAATGACGGTAACGGCTCATTTAGAGAATAATACGACTCTTGCTCCCGATGGGCCTTGTTTTGATGAACTAACGTTTCAGTTTATTGTGGATGACAAACCGGAAATCTATCCGCCTGCACCAAGTACATTAGTACAATGCGATGATGAAACCACCAATCCCGAAAACCAAGATGGTATCTACCCTTTTGATACCACTGGCTTGACCAACCAATTACTAAATGGACAAACCGGAATGGATATTGTTTACACCTTAGCAGACGGCAGTACGGTTACTAACTTACCCAATCCTTTTCTTTCAACTACTCAAAATGTGTTGGTAACAATTACGAACCCAATAAACACCAGTTGTCCGGCAACAGCCACACTCCAATTTATTGTAAACCCTTTACCGGTAATCGATTTGGAAAAAGAGGAGTTAGTATGTACCAACATTCCAACCTTCTTTGTGGCTTTGGATGCTGCCATTTTAGATGGTTCTAATCCGGCGAATTATACCTATCAGTGGTACTTTAACGGAACACCAATAACCGGAGAAACAAACTATACTTATTCTGTAAATACAGCCGGAACCTACACCGTTCAGGTCACCAACAGTTTAGGTTGTTCATTAACCCGAACAATTACAGTAATTGCTTCTAACGCTGCTACAATCAACGATATTGAAATTGTTGATTTAACGGATGCCAACAGTGTTTTAGTGGTTGCTACCGGTTTAGGCGATTATGTTTATGCATTTGATGATTCGGCTTTTCAGGAATCCAATCTTTTTGAAAATGTTCCCATGGGAATTCATACGGTTTATGTAAAAGATTTAAATGGTTGTGGTGAAGTTCAACAAGTGGTACATATTTTGGGAGCTCCGGCATTTTTTACGCCAAATGGAGATGGCTATAATGATACATGGAACATCAAAGGAACTGAAGACGGCTATTTGTCTAATTCGTTAGTTTCTGTTTTTGACCGTTATGGCAAATTACTCAAACAATTTTATCCAAGCGGTCCCGGTTGGAACGGAACCTATAATGGTCAACTTATGCCGGCAGATGATTATTGGTTCTCTGTTCAGTTTGAAGACGGGCGTTCGGCCAAAGGACATTTTGCGTTGAAACGATAAATGAAAAAGACATACACTTTTTTTCGAATAAAATTTTTTCCCCTACTTTGTATTTTGGGTATCACTCCTTTTTGGTCTACTTCGCAATCAATTTCAACTTCAGACAGTATGACGGCCTCGCAGTTGGTTCAAAATGTACTTTTCAACAGCAGTTGTGCCACAGTAACCAATGTAAGCGTTTCAGGCGGAAATTTTGTAACCGGCGAAACCAGTTGGGGCTATTTTAATGCCAATGGTTCTTCGTTCCCGTTTGCCGACGGAATAATTTTATCTACAGGTCGGATTGCCAATGCACAAGGACCGAATGCCTATGTTTCTGATGACGGAGCAGGAATGAGTTGGGGCTCGGACCCCGATTTAAATCAGGCGCTCTCCATCAACAATACGCTCAATGCTACCGTTTTGGAATTCGACTTTACGCCTTATGGTGACCAAATTAGTTTTGATTATATATTTGCTTCCGAAGAATATCACGGAACCGCTACCTGTACCTATTCTGATGGTTTTGCTTTTTTGTTGAAGCCTGCTTCTGGTGGTACTTATCAAAACTTGGCTTTGATTCCAAATACCTCTATACCTGTAAAAGTAACAACCGTACATCCTGCAATTCCGGGAGCTTGCCCTGCACAAAACGAAGCCTATTTTGATGCTTTTAACGGTTATGATTATCCTACCAATTTTAATGGTCAAACCAAAGTTTTAACCGCAAGAGCCAGTGTAATTCCGGGAACGGTATATCATATCAAATTAGTAATTGCCGATGAAGGAAATTACCGCTATGACTCCGCTATATTTTTAAAAGGCAGTAGTTTTAATTTTGGAGTCGACTTAGGGACTGACCGTTTGTTTACCTCTCAAAATCCGGTTTGTCCGAATGAAACGGTAACATTAAATGCCAATTCCCCTACAGCTACTCATTTTCAGTGGAGCTATAACGGAACTCCAATCCCGGGCGAAAACAACAACACACTCACACTAACACCACCACACAGCAGTAGTATGAATGGCGTTTATAGTGTGGATGTAACTTACAATCCCACTTGCACCATTACCTCAGAAATAAACCTCGAATTTGCACCCGATTTAGTTGTAAATCAAAACCTATTTACCTATTGTGATGAAGATGAAAACGGTATAACCACGGTAGCACTTGATGCTATTACACCATTTTTATTTTCGAATCTTCCTTCAACTTATACAGTGGCTTATTTTGACAGCCCAACTTCAACCCAAGCCCTACCTGCAAATTACCAGAACACCAATCCGTTTTCGCAAACACTTTATGTAAAAATCACTTCTAACAGTTGTTATAACGTCTATCCAATCACCTTATCTATTTTGCCTTTTGGAGCTGAAATAGCCGATGAAACTATTGGCGTTTGCAATGGCAACCCGGCTTTGCTGCAAGCCGATACCGGCTATCCTTCCTACCTTTGGAATACCGGCGAAACAACAACTACAATTACCGTTACTACAAACGGAACCTATACCGTCATGATTACCAATAGTGCCGGATGTACCCGACTCAAAACATTTACAGTGGTTACTTCGGAAATTGCCCAAATCACCAACATAAGTACGTCGGAATTAGGTGAAAACAATACCGTTACTATAGACGTTAGCGGTACTGGTGATTATGTATATTCACTTGATGGTGTACATTACCAATTGAGTCCTGTTTTTTATGAGGTCCCAATGGGTGAACAAATTGTGTATGTGCTTGATCAAAACCGCTGCGGAACAGCTTCAAAATCGTTTCTGATGGTTGGTGTTCCCAAGTTTTTCACCCCCAATAATGATGGCTTTAATGACTATTGGAACATATCTGGTTTAAAACCCGAACGTCATCAAAATACTATGGTTTCTGTATTTGATCGTTTTGGCAAACTCATCAAACAATTTTCGGCTACCGGGCCAGGATGGAATGGCGAAATGAATGGGTTACCTTTACCGGCAGACGACTATTGGTATTGTATTGAAACCGAAACCGGCTTAACCAACAGAGGTCATTTTACACTTAAACGTTAGCCTATGAAAATTTTACTTTTCACTTTAGTATTCCCACTGTTGGTCAGTTCACAAGTAAAAGTGAGTTCCGGGAGCGTGACCCGAATTGAAAATTTTCCTTCTCAATTTGTTGATGCACGCAATGTAGATGTTTGGTTGCCCGAAGGCTATACAACTTCAAAAAAATATGCTGTTTTGTATATGCATGATGGCCAAATGTTGTTCGACTCGGAAACAACTTGGAACAAGCAATCATGGCAAGCCGATGAAACAGCTGCACAACTACAAGTCGGAAAAAAGACAAAAGCTTTTATCATTGTAGGAATCTGGAACAACGGACAAAAGCGTCATCCGGAATATTTTCCGCAAAAAGCATTTGATTTACTCACCAACGCGGAAAAGCAGTTTGTATCGAAAGCCTTGCAAGACAAAGGGCGTATAACAGACACATTTCAACCGATTTCCGATTTGTATTTAAAGTTTATTGTAAGCGAATTAAAACCCTATATTGACAGTCATTTTTCGACGCGTAGTAACCGACAAAACACGTTTATTGCGGGTTCCAGTATGGGTGGCCTTATTTCGATGTATGCCTTATGTGAATATCCCGAAGTGTTTGGTGGTGCTGCCTGTTTATCTACCCATTGGCCGGGAATATTCAGTATGGAAAACAATCCGGTTCCGGGTGCTTTTTTGCGTTATTTAGAACAAAATTTGAAAAAAATAAAACACCGAAAACTCTATTTTGATTATGGTGATCAAACCTTAGATGCCTTGTATCCGCCATTGCAAAAACAGGTAGATGACCTATTGCTTTCCAAAGGCTTCATTGCGAAGCGGTGGTGTACACGTTTTTTTCCGGGCAAAGACCACTCCGAGAATGCTTGGGCTGAACGATTATCAATTCCTTTACAATTTTTATTGGGCAACGAAAACTGCGCGAAGGATTGAAGCATTGTTGGAGCTCTTGCTTGCCAGAGGGAAGCAAAGCGACTGCGAAAAGCCTGCTCCCGACCAGTCGGGACGCGCCCAAAAAAGAAAAACCATCAACATGTGATGGTTTTTGATAACATATAATTTAACAAATTAATCGATTTTGTAGCGTTTACGGTCGTTTTCGTTTAGGTAAATTTTACGCAAACGAAGTGATTTTGGCGTTACTTCAACGTATTCATCTTTTTGGATGTACTCTAACGCTTCCTCGAGGGTAAACTTAACAGCCGGCACGATGCGTGTTTTGTCGTCAGCTCCGGCCGAGCGGAAATTGGTTAACTGTTTGGTCTTGGTAATATTGACCGTCATGTCGTCGCCTCGTGAATTTTCGCCAACCACCTGACCTTCATAAATATCTTCATTGGGGTCTACGAAAAACTTACCGCGCTCCTGCAATTTGTTGATGGAATACGGAATTGCTTTACCATTTTCCATAGAGATTAACGAACCATTGATACGGCCTGCGATATCGCCTTTGAACGGTTCGTAACCAATAAAACGATGCGCCATAATGGCTTCACCGGCTGTTGCTGTGAGCAACTGATTTCTGAGACCGATGATTCCGCGCGAAGGAATATTAAATTTGATAATCATACGTTCGCCGCGGCTTTCCATACTTAACATTTCCCCTTTACGCACCGATACAAATTCGACTGCTTTACCGGAAACATTTTCAGGAAGGTCGATTGTTAATTCTTCGATAGGCTCGCATTTAGCCCCGTCGATTTCTTTAATAATTACCTGAGGTTGTCCAATTTGTAATTCGTAACCTTCGCGTCGCATGGTTTCAATCAAAACGGATAAGTGCAATACACCCCGCCCGAATACCATGAATTTATCCGCAGAATCGGTTTCGGAAACACGGAGTGCCAAGTTTTTTTCAAGTTCTTTGGTCAAACGATCTTTAATATGACGTGAGGTAACATATTTCCCTTCTTTACCAAAGAACGGAGAGTCATTGATGGTAAAAAGCATACTCATGGTAGGCTCATCAATGGCAATGGTTTGCAATGCTTCCGGATTTTCGAAATCGGCTATTGTATCCCCAATTTCAAAACCTTCGATACCTACAAGAGCACAAATATCGCCGGCTTTTACTTCGGCTACTTTTTTACGACCGAGGCCTTCAAAGGTATGAAGTTCTTTTATTTTTGATTTGAGCACTTTTCCATCGCGTTTTACAAGCGAAACCGGCATATTTTCTTTCAACATACCTCGTTCGAGGCGGCCAATAGCGATACGACCCGTAAATGAGGAAAAATCTAATGACGTAATTAACATTTGCGGTGTTCCTTCCGATACTTCGGGAGCCGGAACGTGTTCTACCACCATATCCAAAAGTGGTTCAATAGAATCGGTTACTTGGCGCCAATCGGTACTCATCCAATTGTTTTTAGCCGAACCGTAAACCGTTGGGAAGTCGAGTTGCCATTCTTCGGCGCCCAATTCAAACATGAGGTCGAAAACTTTTTCGTGTACTTCTTCCGGAGTACAATTTTCTTTATCCACTTTATTGATAACCACACAAGGCTTTAAACCTAAATCGATGGCTTTTTGAAGTACGAAACGGGTTTGTGGCATAGGGCCTTCAAAGGCATCCACCAAAAGGCACACCCCATCAGCCATATTGAGTACACGTTCAACTTCCCCACCAAAGTCGGCGTGACCCGGTGTATCAATAATGTTGATTTTAGTACCTTTGTAGACTACAGAAACATTTTTAGACGTGATCGTAATACCACGTTCACGTTCCAAATCGTTGTTATCCAAAATCAAGTCGCCTGTGTTTTCATTTTCGCGAAAAAGTTGGCAGTGGTACATAATTTTATCCACAAGAGTTGTTTTCCCGTGGTCAACGTGAGCAATAATAGCAATGTTTCTGATTGATTCCATGTCTTATTTTTAACGGGCGCAAAGGTACACTTTATTTTCATTAAAAAACAGCTTAGCCGTTAAAGTTTTGCAATCCAAAATGTTTAATAGAATTGTTTATAAGTTGAAAAAACGGTAGTTTTTATTCGGTTAAAAATTCCTATTTTTGAGATGATGAAACAAAAGTCGAACAAAATTATACTCACTTATTTTGTGGTAACTTTTCTATTGGTTTTTACCAGTCAGTTCATCGTATTTATTTTTTTCAATTTCCTTAATATTACTGCCATAGTGATGGTAAGCCTTTTAATTTCGGTTATTTTGGGCTTCATTCAAAAATATTTTATCGACGAAAACAACAAGCGTAATGCTAAAATGTTGGAAGAATTACAAACTATCAATGAAGATTTATTCAAGTCGAATGAGCGTTATGACATTGTGGCCAAAGCAACGAGTGATACCATTTGGGATTGGAATCTTATCACAGGCGGATTTGAATGGAACAAAGGGATTTATGGCGTATTTGGATACAAAAAAAATGAGGTTGGGGATAATTTCCAATGGTTATTTGACAAAATTCATCCGGAAGACAGTTTAAAAATGTCGGTGAAAATCCACAGTTATGTAGAACAGAAAGTTGAGAAATGGCAGGATTATTACCGTTTTGAATGTGGAGATGGCACTTACAAATATGTGTATGACCGGGGCTTTTTGGTAATGGATGAAAAGGGAGTGCCGGTACGAATTATCGGGGCCATGCAGGACATTACCAAACTTAAAGAAGAAGAACAACGCTTAAAACTTTTGGAAACTGTAATTACCCAATCCAAAGATTCGGTTATTATTACAGAGGTAAACGGCAGCTCGAAAGGGATTCCTAAAATTGTGTATGTTAATCCGGCTTTTACAACTATAACCGGCTACCGAGCAAAAGAAGTTTTGGGTAAAACGCCTGCTGTATTTATGAATCGCAATTCGGTTAAAAACGATTTTAAACGTATTTCCGATTCGTTGAAAAAGAAAATTGAGTTTTCGTTTGAAGTATTGAATCTAAATAAAAAAGGGCAAGAGTATTGGGTTAATTTTACCACAATTCCGATTACCAATAAAGATAATGAGCATTCCCACTGGATTTCGATTCAACGCGATATTACACAAGAGAAAAAGCGAGAAAAAGAGCGCGAGCAGTTAATTAATGAACTTACGTCGAACAATAAAGATTTAAAGCAATTTTCGTATATCATTTCACACAACCTGAAAGCGCCGCTTTCCAACCTTACCGGATTGCTTAATTTGATTGAAGATACAGAAATACAGGACCCCGAACTTCGTGAAATTATAGGAGGATTTTCGAAATCGGCTCATTTACTCAATGAAACGGTAAATGATTTGGTGAAAATCATTGTGATTAAAGACAGTACTTCGATAGAACGAGAGCAGGTAAAAATTGTTGATATTTTTGAAAATGTATTCAATCAGTTGAGTTTTATGATCAATGATGCGAAACCCAATCTTAAAATTGCTTTAGACAAATGTCCTGAATTGTATATCAACAAATCCTATTTGGAAAGTATTTTACTTAATCTTACTACCAATTCCATCAAATACCGCGATCCGGAACGCCCACTCAAAATATCCATTAGCAGTAAACATGAAGGCAATACTGCGGTATTGACCTTTAAAGATAATGGCATGGGAATTGATTTAAAACGTCACGGTGAAAAAATATTCGGACTATACCAACGCTTTCATAGCCATGCCGACAGTAAAGGATTAGGTTTATATTTGGTAAAATCTCAGGTTGAAGCTATGGGAGGAACTATTACGTTGGATAGTGAGGTTAACAAAGGAACAACTTTTACGCTAAAATTTAAAAAAGAAACAGAAAATGCCTAAAAAAATATTATGTGTCGATGACGACCCCATCACACTTATGCTTTGTAGAAAAGTAATTACTAAAGCTAATTTTTCGGATGAAGTGCAATCGGCCAAAGACGGATTAGAGGCGCTTCAGGTATTCGACAATCTTATTGAAGGCAACAGTACGGATACCTATCCTGAAATTGTTTTTTTGGATTTGAATATGCCGATTATGGATGGCTGGGAATTTTTAGAAGAATTTACGAAACGAACACAAACATTTCCCAAAACAAAAGTGATTGTTCTCTCCTCAACGGTCGATCCAAAAGATATAAGCAAGTCTAAAAACTATTCCGTGGTGTTGGATTTTTTACCCAAACCCATCACCGTTGAAATGTTGGATTACATCAAGAAGCAATATGCTTAAAATGAAAAAGGCTTTCCGTTTGGAAAGCCTTACTTTTTCTACCTACTCAGATATTAAAGGGCTGCAACGTGTTTTGTCAATTTTGACTTAAGGTTGGCCGCTTTGTTATCATGAATGATATTTTTCTTTGCTAATTTGTCAATCATCGAAATAACTCCGGCAAGTTTTGCTGCAGCATCAGATTTATCAGTAGCCATACGAATTGCTTTAATAGCATTACGTGTGGTTTTATGCTGATATCTGTTCAACACTCTTTTCTTTTCGTTACTTCTGATTCTTTTTAAAGCAGACTTATGATTTGCCATTTTGTTTATTTTTTAGTAATTAAAAAGTTGTAGCCCGTAGGGGAATCGAACCCCTCTTGCAAGAATGAAAATCTTGAGTCCTAACCGATAGACGAACGGGCCGTTTTACCCATACATTTTATTAGTAGCCCGTAGGGGAATCGAACCCCTCTTGCAAGAATGAAAATCTTGAGTCCTAACCGATAGACGAACGGGCCGGCTTGCTTAAAAATGCGGTTGCAAAAATACAACTATTTTTTATTTCCGCAATAGAAAAAATATTTTTTTCCTTTTTTTTTAGTAGGCCTTTGCAAACAGTACTCTACCGGTCGATTTTTGCCCTGTGAGCACGCAATTTCCCTCCTCCATTTTTTGATCAAGAGGAATGCATCGAATTGTTGCTTTGGTTAGTTCTTTTATTTTCTCTTCGGTCTCAGAAGTTCCGTCCCAATGAGCCGAAACAAAACCGGTTTTATGCTCTAAAACTTCTTTAAATTCGTCAAATGAATTGACTTCCGTAATGTGCGACTCTCTGAAAGTAAGTGCTTTGGTAAAAAGAGCGTTCTGAATCTCTTTTAAAAGGGCATCTATGTAGGCTGTAATCCCCGAAGCAGCAACAACTTCTTTGGTCAGCAAATCGCGACGAGCCACTTCGAAAGTTCCATTTTCCAAGTCTTTAGGTCCAATCGCAATTCGAACAGGAACTCCTTTAAGTTCCCACTCCGCAAACTTAAAGCCCGGCTTTTGTGTAGTACGGTCATCATATTTTACCGAAATACCAATACTTTTCAAATCGGCTACTACCGCATCTGCTGCCTCAGAAACTGCTTTAAACTCTTCCTCTGAACGGAAAATAGGCACAATAACAACTTGTATAGGAGCCAAATTTGGAGGTAATACTAATCCGTTATCGTCTGAATGTGTCATAACCAAGGCGCCCATCAAACGAGTAGAAACACCCCAAGATGTACCCCAAACATGTTCTAACTTCCCTTCTTGATTGGTAAATTTCACATCAAAGGCTTGTGCAAAATTCTGCCCTAAAAAGTGAGAGGTGCCTGCCTGAAGCGCTTTTCCGTCTTGCATAAGTGCTTCGATGCAGTAGGTTTCTTCTGCTCCCGCAAAACGTTCGTTTTCCGTTTTAACCCCTTTTATAACCGGTATTGCCATAAAATTTTGCACAAAATCGGCATACACATTCATCATTTTTACCGTCTCTTCTAATGCTTCAGCTTTAGTGGCATGGGCTGTATGCCCTTCTTGCCATAAAAATTCAGCTGTACGCAAAAACAAGCGCGTACGCATTTCCCATCGCACCACATTAGCCCACTGATTAATCAACAACGGAAGGTCTCTGTAGGATTGTATCCAGTTTTTATAAGTACTCCAAATAATCGCTTCGCTGGTTGGACGTACAATAAGTTCTTCTTCTAATTTTGCATTAGGGTCTACAATTAATTTACCTTTATTGTTCTCATCAGTCTTCAGGCGATAGTGTGTCACAATGGCACATTCTTTGGCAAATCCTTCGGCGTTTTTCTCTTCGGCTTCAAACATACTTTTGGGAACAAACAAAGGAAAATACGCATTACTGTGACCGGTTTCTTTAAACATACGATCTAACTCCGACTGCATTTTTTCCCAAATAGCATAACCATAGGGCTTTATAACCATACATCCTCGTACACCGGAATTTTCGGCAAGGTCGGCTTTCACCACTAACTCGTTATACCACTTGGAATAATCTTCTTCTCTCTTGGTTAAGTTCTTACTCATAATGAACAGTTTGGCACAAAAATTGTTTTTATTTTTTTTAACTATTTAGTTCGGCAAAACTAACTATTTTTGTAATGACCAACAATAAAAATGCTATTGATATGAAAACAATTTCCCACAACTTACTAAAAATGCCGCTTTATG
The DNA here is from genome assembly GCA_041917555.1 of Flavobacterium sp. Classification (GTDB taxonomy): domain Bacteria; phylum Bacteroidota; class Bacteroidia; order Flavobacteriales; family Flavobacteriaceae; genus Flavobacterium. Next base: position 97,934 of record JAYRXL010000086.1, read on the forward strand.
CCCTAACCGGTGTTTTACTGTTTACGTTAGGTTCCTGTGGTTCCTACAAAAACAACTCCTATTACGATAACGACGGTATTTATGGCGCTGAACCTCAAAAACAAGTAGCCCAAGCCGATGCAAATGAAGGCCAAAAATACCAAGAGTATTTTAGCAATCTTAAAAAAGACAGCGAAGAAATTTTTACCGATGTCGAAAATTACACCTCTGTTGATACCACAAAAACCGATTCCACAAAAGTGGCTCGCAATTATAATTCTTGGGGGTCTAATGGTTCTGAAACCGTTGTTGTAAATGTATATGACAACTCTTGGGGTTGGAATTATTGGAATAACTATTGGTATGGCGGCTATTGGGGATGGAACTCTTGGGCTTGGAACAATTGGTACGGACCAGGTTGGAATTGGGGTTGGTCATCTTGGTATGGTCCGGGATGGGGATGGAACAGTTGGTATGGCCCAGGATGGGGATGGTATGGTAATCCGTATTGGTATGGCAACGGTTGGTATAACAATTATTATGGCAACCATTATGCGTATGCCAACGGAAGAAGAGATACCCGCAACACAAACGCCGGAAGAACTGCCCAAGTAAACCGAAATGCCTACAACGGGACTCGAAACACTACAGGTGTTCGCAATGCCAATATAGGAGGCACTCGCAATGCTACCGGCACGACCCGTAACGATAACGGTGGTACCCGAACTACTACTTCCTCCGGAAACACACGCGATAACAGTGCTCCTGTTCGTAACAACACTTCTACACCTAGATCGTATGATACACCGCGTACTTACACCCCTAGCTCAACCGGTGGCGGACGTTCCGGCGGCGGAGGTTATAGTGGCAGCAGCAGCGGTGGTGGTGGCGGACGCAGTAGCGGCGGTGGCGGACGTCGATAATCAATTGATTTACTTAAGCAAAAAATTAATCCAATAAAATTGTTATGAAAAAAATACTGTGCAGTTTTGCATTGGCTTTTGTCCTGTCTTCAAACGGGCAAAACATTACGGATGCCTTACGCTATTCGCAAACCGATTTAACCGGTACAGCTCGATTTACAGCCATGAGTGGTGCTTTTGGCGCTTTGGGCGGTGATTTATCATCTATTAGTTACAATCCGGCATCTTCAGCTATATTCAATAATAACCAAGCCGGAATAACATTACGAAGTTACAATACGCACAACAAATCTAACTATTACGGAAGTACTACTACTGAAAATGACAGCGATCTTGACTTTAGTCAGGCTGGGGCTGTTTTTGTATTTGAAGATAAAAATTCAGGATGGGATAAGTTCACTTTGGGGATTAATTATGAAAACAGCCGTAATTTTGATAATTCTGTTTTCTCAACCGGTACAAACCGCAATTCTGTAGCTAATTACTTTACAAGCTATGCCAATGGGATTCCACTGAGTTATCTTCAAGATTATTACTATGAGGATTTGTATTACAATGAGCAACAAGCTTATTTAGGTTATCAGGCCTATATCATCAACCCGCTTTCCAATAACGCTTCTGAAACACAATATACATCAGCTGTTCCTTATGGAGCCAATTATTATCAGGAAAACGAATTGTCTTCGACCGGTTTTAACGGTAAACTATCGTTCAATGTGGCTACGAAATACAAGGATATTGTATCGTTTGGTCTTAACCTTAATGCGCATTTTTCTGATTTCAGACAAAACACCAGCTTTTACGAACGAAATGATTTTAACAATACCACATCAGATTATTTAGTGCGTAGATTACGTTTTAACAACGAATTATACACTTATGGAAACGGTTTTTCATTCCAGTTGGGAACTATCCTTAAACCAACCAAAGAAATCCGTGTAGGCCTTGCCTACCAATCGCCTACTTGGTTCCGTTTGAACGATGAATTGTATCAAAGTGTTTCTGCCGTGAGCGGAAACGCAACAACCGAACTGGTTCCCGATATTGTGGACCCTCAAGTGGTTATGGTATACGAACCTTATAAAATTCAAACGGCAGGTTCTTACAGCGGAAGTTTGGCCTATGTGTTTGGCAAAAAAGGAATCATCAGCTTTGATTACATTCGCAAAAATCATAAAGACATTAAGTTAAAACCAAATAACGATTTTGCCAACGAAAACAGTTACATTAACAGCGTATTACAAAATGCGTCGGAGTTTCGTTTGGGTGCCGAATACAAAATTAAAATGGTCAGCATTAGAGGCGGCTATCGCTTTGAAGAAAGTCCGTATAAAAACGGGAGAACTATAGGCGATTTAACGGGTTTATCCGGCGGACTCGGTTACAATTTCGGTAATACCAAACTCGATTTGGCCTATTCGTATAACCAACGTTTTTATGATTATCAATTCTTTTCGCAAGGGTTAACCGACTATGCTACTATCAACCAAAAAAACCACAATGTGATGGTTACCGTGTTGTTTGAGATGTAAGTTTTATTACTCTATATATATTTCTTTTCAGAAAGCCACCTGCTTTATCGGGTGGTTTTCTTTTTAATTTGCTACTAAGGTCAGAATCCATGAAAGTGCCTAAATCAGGCAAATTTTCGAGATTTAACCGGTTATTTTGAGGAAATATAACGTTCGTTTCTCACTTCACGAATGCGCTCTGACAAAATTCGTATAGCGAACTCACGTTTTTTATACTAATTTTGCAGTCCAAAAAAATACATCATGCGTACCAAATCGGTTAAACAAAATAAAATTAATGTGATCACTCTCGGGTGTTCTAAAAACATTTACGACAGTGAAGTACTAATGGGACAACTGAAAGCCAATGGTAAAGAAGTGGTTCATGAAGAAGAAGGAAACATTGTTGTAATTAATACGTGTGGTTTTATTGATAACGCAAAAGCAGAATCGGTGAATACCATTTTAGAATACGCCGATAAAAAAGACCGAGGTATTGTGGATAAAGTATTTGTAACCGGCTGTTTATCGGAACGGTACCGACCGGATTTGGAAAAGGAAATTCCCAATATAGACCAATATTTTGGCACCACCGAGTTACCGCTTTTATTAAAAGCCTTAGGAGCCGATTACAAGCATGAACTACTGGGAGAACGACTAACCACTACCCCTAAAAATTATGCTTACCTCAAAATTGCCGAAGGCTGTGACCGCCCGTGTAGCTTTTGCGCCATTCCGCTAATGCGCGGAAAACACGTGTCGCAACCCATTGAAAAATTGGTAAAGGAAGCCGAAAATTTGGCCAAAGACGGTGTAAAAGAACTCATCCTCATCGCGCAAGACCTTACCTATTATGGCTTGGATTTGTATAAAAAACGAAATTTAGCCGAATTATTAGAGGCTCTAATTCGGGTGGAGGGCATTGAATGGATACGTTTACATTATGCGTTTCCAAGCGGTTTCCCCATGGATGTATTGGAGTTGATGCAACGCGAACCTAAAATTTGTAATTACATCGATATTCCGCTACAACATATTTCCGATAACATCCTGAAATCGATGAAACGGGGAACTACCTACGAAAAAACAACCAAACTGTTGCGCGATTTTCGCCAGGCCGTACCCGGAATTGCTATTCGTACTACCCTAATCGTGGGCTATCCCGGTGAAACGGAAGCGGATTTTGAAATTCTAAAAAATTGGGTCGAAGAAATGCGTTTCGAGCGTTTGGGCTGTTTTACCTACTCGCACGAAGAAAATACCGATGCTTATAAACTGGAAGATGATGTTCCTGATGCAGTTAAACAAGAACGCGCCCGCGAAATCATGGAAATCCAATCGCAAATATCGTGGGAATTAAATCAGGAAAAAATAGGCCAAACTTTCAAATGTGTGATTGACCGCAAAGAAGGGGCTTATTTTGTGGGTCGAACCGAATTTGACTCTCCCGATGTGGATAACGAGGTACTGATTGATGCGTCTAAATACTACTTAAAAACCGGTGATTTTGTAGCAATTACCATCACCGATGCCACCGAATTCGATTTGTACGGCGAGCCGGCCTAATTTTATTTTTTTGGGCGAGCCCCCGAAACATCGGGGTCGGGCTGTTTGCAGTGCACGGCACTTTGCGGCCATCCCTCTCGCGGGTTTACACTGCCTTTAAAACCAAATTTTGCTACTTACGCAGGGTTGCGCCAGGGGTTGCAGCGGCATCCCGATACCATCGGATAGAGCGGAAAACCCGGTCCCGATACCATCGGGAGGCGCCATCATAAAAAAACCTCCGGAAGAAAATCAACCGGAGGCTTAGTGTATAACGTGAGTTCGATATAATAATACAGTCAGAATTCTTAAAAGTGCTTGGCTATAAGGCAAATTTTCGAGAGATAACCGGTTATCTTGAGGAAATTTAACACCATAGACGAGTGCTTTTCAGGATAGCTTTTTAAAAGTTACACTTTTGAGAAGCAATCTACTTCGCCTTACATCATTGAAATAGCCCGCTATTACTGCCTATGTAAGGCTCGTATCTCACTTCTCTAAAGCGTTCTGACAAAATTCTTATAGCGAACTCACGTTATAAAATAACCTTTTATTATTGTTGTTTTGCTACAACAGTACCTTTGAAAGTTAATACTTTTGGATTGGTATCAGCACTGGTAGTAACGGTAACCGATTTAGAGAATGAACCGGCAGCAGCAGCATTGTAAGTTGCTTTTACATAACCTGTTTTTCCAGGAGCAACCGCTTCTTTGGTGTAATCAGCAGCTGTACAACCACAAGCCGGTTTTACATTAGTGATTAACACATCTTTATCGGTGTTGTTTTTGAATTCATATTCGATAGTTTTTGGCGTTCCTTGTGGAATCTCACCCACATCAACAGATTCAGCTTTCCAAACAAGACCAGCTTGTTGTACAGCAGCTGTTGAAGTTGTTTTTACAGGGTCGATTGCTTTGAAAGACATTAATCCAAGAGCTAATGCGAACATTGAAATTTTTAAAGTTTTCATAGGTATACTATTTTAGTTGTTAATTTTTGTTTTTTGTTTCATTTTGATATGCCAAAAGTATAACCTATTGATGGTACTCGTTGTTAATCGGTTTCAAATGTTTGTTAATGACTTGTTAACGGTTATTTACAACCTAATTTTTAACTATTTTTGAAATGGATAAACCCTTTATTTTAGGGGTTGTGAGCAGATTTAGACTTTATGAAGACCAAAAAATTAAATATTATTATCGTCCTGGGAATGGTAGCCACCATTGGGATTTTGATTGCGCAATTGCTATGGACCAAAGAGGCCTTTAACCTTGAAGAAAAGAAATTTTCGCAAAAGGTTCATATTGCCCTGCTCGAAGTGGCTCGAAAACTCTACAAAGAAAACGATGCTCAAATTGTAAATCCGGTCAATAAAGTAGCAAACGATTATTATATCGTGAATGTGCAAAACGATTTTGAACCTGAAATTTTAGAGTTTTACTTGCGGGAAGAGTTTGCGAAAACCAATATTAAAACCGACTATGAATATGCGATGTACAATTGCGAAAGTGATGAAATGGTATATGGTCAATATGTTTCGTTTTCGAAAAATAAGAAAGTAGAAAGTAAAGTACATTTCCCAAAACACGAAAATTTGGTGTATTATTTTGCCATCCGTTTTCCCAACGAAACTTCCTATTTGTTGAGTTCATTGCGGTTTTGGTTTGTGCTTTCCTTTGCCTTGATTATCATATTAATTGTGTATGTTTATTCGATATATACCATAATCCAACAAAAGAAATACTCCGAATTACAGCGTGATTTTATCAATAATATGACGCATGAATTTAAAACACCGCTTTCCTCTATTCTGCTCGCCTCGAATTATTTGAACAAACAAGAGGTGATAAAAAGCGATGCTAAATTGCACAATTACACCGATATCATCATCAATCAAAGTAAAAAACTAAATAACCACATCGAAAAAGTGCTTAACATTGCCAAAAGCGATGAATCGCCATTGGCGTTGCAAAAAACAGAACTTGAATTGTTACCTCTTTTGCAGGATATAGCCGAAAACATGAAGCTAAAACATGAGAACTTGGTTGTGAACATTACATCTGATGCTAACTATACCATCTCAGCCGATGAGTTTCACTTTACCAATATTGTTTTCAACCTGTTGGATAATTCGGTAAAATATTGTGATGAAAATCCCGCAATTGCCGTAAACATTTATAAAGAAGGACGCAACATCCGTTTGGATTTTAAAGACAATGGCATAGGCGTTGCCGCTAAAAATTTATCGTTTATCTTTGATAAATTTTATCGCGTTACGAATAAAAAAAGTAATGAGGTAAATGGTTTTGGTTTAGGTTTGTATTACGTAAAAAAGATTTGCCTGCAACATAATTGGAAAATTTTTGCGCTCAACAATAAAGATAAAGGTATCACCATTTCGATTTTAATCCCGCACTAATTGGCTTACACTATGGAAAAGTATAAAATTCTCTACGCCGAAGATGATGAAACCATTGCATTTTTGACCAAAGACAATTTGGACATGCACTATGACGTTACGCATTGCGCTGACGGACATACGGCTTTAGAAGCTTTTAAAAATCAGAAATTTGACATTTGTATTCTCGATATCATGATGCCCAAAATGGATGGTTTTGAATTGGCCGAATCCATTCGATCAATTGATGCTGAGATTCCTATTATTTTTCTCTCCGCCAAAACGCTGAAAGAAGACCGAATTAGGGGTTTAAAACTCGGTGCCGATGATTATTTGGTAAAACCGTTTAGCATTGAAGAGTTATTACTCAAGATTGAAATTTTTTTGAAACGCTCTCAAAAAACTTCGAAAGCCACTACGACCCAACTTCTTTACCGCGTGGGTAAATACCAATTTGATTGCGAAAATTACCTTGTTTTTACCGAAGAGGAAAAAATATCGCTAACCCAACGTGAATCCGATTTGCTTAGATTTTTTCTGGATAACAAAAATAAAGTACTCAAACGGGAAGATATTTTAAAAGCGCTATGGGGCGAAGACGATTATTTTATGGGACGCAGTTTGGATGTTTTTATTTCCCGTCTACGCAAAATTTTTGCCGCTGAAGAAGGCATTTCCATTGAAAACCTACATGGAATTGGATTTAAGTTCAATTGCAAATAAACCACATTTGCAATCTATATACTAAACAAAAAGCTCCTTTCGGAGCTTTTTGTTATAAAGGTATATTCCGTGTTTGCGTTTAGGTTTTTTGCCCGACAGCGCAGATTTAATTCGTTCGCTTGGCTAATGTTTTGGAGGAAATCTGTGTTATAAGTAAATTTATAATTTCTTTCATTACTCTTTAATAATTTTCTCAACATTACTGCCTTTTTCACTCTCAACTTTTACAAAATAAATACCCTTGCTATATCCTGAAACATCTAGTGTTGTTTGATTTGTATTTACAGTTTTTGACAACAGTAATCTACCTTGAAAATCATACAACTCTATTGTTTTAATAGTGCTATTGATATTGATATTGATATTGCTAGTTGTAGGATTAGGAAAAACAAAAACATCATACATTTCAAATGTTTCATTTGCTAAACCACAATTAGAACTAGTAATTACTGGTGTAGGTGTTGCAGTATCACAACCATTTAACCATGTTTGTACACTTGCTAGTTCACTTTCATCTACACAAATGGTGGTTAAATTAGGATTACCAGTTTTCCAACAGTCGTTGTTACCAGTAATTGAAAAATCTTGATTGATGCCGTTTTTAATTATTAGTGTGGATAGGTTGTTGTTTCTACATTGTAAAACTGATAATAATGGATTGTTACTAAAATCAAGTGTTGTGAGATTATTATATTGACAAACAAATCCTTTTAAATTTGGCAGATTGGATAAATTAAATGAACTAAAATTGTTGTAACTAATATTTACACCTTCAAGTTCAGTTAATCCTGTTAAATCAAGAGAAGATAACATATTTAGGTCACACCTTAAAATTTTTAAATGTGTTAAGGTTGAAATATTAACGTTACTCAATGAATTTTGATTTATATACAATAATTCTAAATTAACAAAAAATTCTATCCCAGAAATATTAGAAATAGATGAAGATTGAACGTATAAACGATATACATTAACTGCTTCGCTTACTTCAATTTCATTATTCCCATTTATATCAATTATCATAGGATTATTATTATTACTTATTGCTATTGTATTTGTAGTATTAGCTTGTAATAGCTTATTTTTAAAATTGATGTCTTGAAAAGGAATTATCTGACTATTTGAGATTGATGGGAAAAACATCAACAGAATTATTAAAATGGTTCTCATATCATTTATTCTTTAACTATCAATTTATAAACAGTACTTAAACCATCTATTGATCTTAATGTGTAAATTCCAGAGGGTAAATTAATTAGATTAATATCAATAGTCTTAGATTTAATGATTTTAGCTTCATGTACCTTTTTACCTAATACATTATAAATCTCTATACTTCCACTATCAATATTTTTGTTGAATTCAACAGTAAATATACCATTTGATGGATTGGGATATACTATTAATTCATCAAATACACTATTGCTTAAACTACCAGCCAATCTCGCATTCCCAACAACATAAATCCAACCATAACCATCAGTACAAATAGAAGGATAATTTATATCGCAAAAACTATAAGTAAATGAATATGAACCGATTGGTATATTGAAAGGAATTGGATTTATTAAACCGTTATTTAATATATTAAAATTCCCAGCAGGAGTTGGTTGGTTAATTGATATATTTGTAATATTTCCGGTAACAGGACCAAAACTATTTGGAGCACTAAAACCACAATCGGCAGCATAACCATCATTGCTAAATATGTTGTTGCTAGCGCTTAAGCTTCCATTACCTGTTGGGTTTGAACCAATAAAATTACCACTAGTGTCAAAATAAAAAATATCAGGGTTTGCTCTTACTGTAGATTGTACATCTATATAAAGCACTAAATCATACACACAATTGTCTATAGAACCATGCTGACAAATATAATATTCAATTATATAACTGCCAGGCATAGTATTAGCAGGAATGTTAATTGTACCATCAGGATTTATAGAAAAGCCAAGTTGAGCTTGGGTTACATAAATATCTATTAAATTTGAGTTGGCTCTTACATCACCTATTAACACTTCAGTTAAAACAGATTCATCAGTTGTGTAACTTTCTGGTTTATAACATAAGCTAATTCCTAATCTTTTAGGAGTATTTATGTTAGCATCTATAATGTTAATTGTAAAACTACTCACATTACTCACTAAGCAACTATTTTTAATATTATAATTCACGGTATATGTACCAATTGGCAAACCTGCAGGTATATTTAATGTTCCATCTAGGTTTGCTGTAATTTCATAAGTATTACTTTGAAAAATAATGGGTATTCCTAAAAAATTAGGTGTTAAAGCAATACCATTGTATGTGTCGTTTGCAATTATACTTGAACTGTTTTGTAGTGCAGTACTAAAAGGCAATGTTATTTCGTCATTATTTGCAACTAATGCTCCTTCTATAACTACTGTAACATTTACATTTAAGGTTTCTGCACAAGAGTTAAAAGGTGTAAAAGTATAGTGACTTGAGTTGACATTGTCAATAGTAGTTGGAAACCATTCGCCTTGAATATTATTATCAGAAATATGAGGTAAAATAGGAGATATACTACCTTTGCAAATAATAGTTGGAAAACTAAAAGTAGGTATTGTATGATGTAAAACAGAAACAAGGATACTTACTGAAGTAGCACAAATTCCTGTTGTTGTATATGTAATAGTTGTATCTCCTTCAATATAACTTGTGAGTTCTCCAGTAGTAGAATCTATTGTAGCAACATCAGGATTAGAACTTGACCAAACTCCATTATTAACATTAGATGCAAAGTTTTCTATATCACCAACACATAAATTATTATGTCCAAAAATTTGTGGAATAATTAAATTTAAATTTACATTAACTGTTTGTGATAAAGTAATTGGACAACCATTACTGTTTTGATAGGTATAAGTAATTGTTGCTAAACCATTTCCTGCTAATTGAGGATTAAAAGAGTAGATTTGTTCGCTAGCTGAATATTCAACTCCGTTACCACTAAAAACACCATTTGATGGTGCCGATTGTAAATAGGTTGTTAAATTACTATTTAATGTTGTATCACAAGTAATAGTTGCTGGTAAATTTAATGTTCCAGGATTTGCAATTAAAGATATATTATCAATATAGTAAAGAGAACCATTGTAAGGAGTTAAATCAAATGTATTAGTACAATCTGAAACTGAAATTGGATTTGTTCCAGATGTGTTTAATGGATTGTTAAGAATTCCAATATATAAATATTGATAATCTAATGGTATGTTTTCATCAGTTGTAAAAGTTATTGAAGCAGTTTCCCAATTTATAGTGTTATTAGAAATGGTTGAATTTGGCAAAAAAATACCATTAGCTAATTGTGGATTTGTTATGGAGCTTGTAAGTATATTATCTGGTGGAATGTTACTTATAAATGCATGAATATTATAATTTCTATATCTATAAAATTCAGCTTGCGAAATATCATAATTTAATTGATAAGTTGTTTGAGGAGTTAAAGGTGTTGACAATTGAGTTGACAAAATTCCACCATTTATTGAAGTATTGGTGGAATTAGAATAACACAAAAATCCAGCATAAGCATTATTTCCAGTTATTTTGTCATTTTGAAATCCATGTAAATTACATGGCACATTAAAATCGGTTGTATTTTGATTCTCTAAATAATATCTTATATAATCGGCTATCCCAATGGCTGAATTATTAACACCTCTCCAATTACAAACTTTGTTATTCATCATTTCAAAATCAGTTACTTCTGTAACATTTACACTGTTTGCTTCAAAATCCCCATTATTAACTAAGTTACATGAACTTGGTGGTGTTGTACACTGAGTAATTATAGGGCTAACATAGACATATATATATGTAATATTACCTTTTTGTGTTCCATTTACAGGAATATATCTTAAAAGATGTAGTCCTGGTAAATTGCTGTTAAAATTTATTACAGTTGTGTTATCTCCACTATTTGGCAATATACTTGAAGGAAAGCTAACTGTAGCTGTAATATCTTCTAAACATTCAAATCCAGTAGCATTAGTATCGTTAGATAAAATTGTTGCACCACTTATTAGTATGTTAGTATTTACATTACCTATAAAATTAAAACTTCCAGAATTATTTATACCATCACTTGTGCCAGCAACAGTAATCCCTGAACAAACTGTTCCACCATAATTATATAAACTATTATAAACTGACGATGAGCCATAAATTGTATTTGAATTGTAGCCAATATCGCACAAAGCGTTTCTTTCTTCTGGTTTTAAATATCTTCTTATTACTCCAGGATTTCCTCCATTGCACATTAAAAAATAGTTATCTCCATACGGCAAGTTACTATTGCAAGTTGGGAAATGCATGTCTTCAAAATGGCTTAAACTGCTAATCCCAATAAAACAATTGGGTGTAAAAACAGGAATTGAGTTTGTACCAACAAATTTTATAGCATCATTACACAACGTTGTTTCAACACAACTAGCATTAGTTGGATTTGGGTGTAAAACATCTGTGCTTAAAGCGCTGTTAAAACTATTATTATAAAAATTATTACATCCAGTAGAGGTTATTAAAAATTGATTGCTATCATTAGTTTTTAAGTGCTGGTCATATCGGTTAAAATAATTATAATTATTTCCAAACTTAGAAAGACCATTTTGATTAATTAAACTGGAAAACCCTAAACAATGTGTTATTTCATGAAGCAAAACAGAGTATAAATCAAATTGGTTAGAAGGAATCGATGTAACTGTTAAATCTGTATTCCAAAGTATTGCTTGTGGTGTATTAGGAATTGGTGGCGTGGCAGTATCGTTAAAATTAAAGGCAATCATGCCGTGATAAAATAATCCCGCTTGATTACTGCCACCACCAAGTGAAGTTAATGGAACAGTTAAATTCAAATAAGAATCATGTCCTGTATGAATAGTTTTCCAAATTTCGCTATCGACAATTCCACTTGCTGTTGAACCACTAGGCAAACAATAATAACCTGACGCAAAACCTAAGACACCATTAGGATTTGTGCCTAAATTATTAATATTTCTTACCCATATATTAATTTTTTCTCCTGTTGACGATAAAGGTGAATTAATAAAGTTTGACAAATCCTGAAATATTTTACAAACCACATCTCTTCTTGCATTATGTAATGGAATTGAAGGATTTTCCATTCCACAACCTGGCTCAAAATATAAATTAAAATATGAGGTTGATGTACAATTTATTAAACTAGACTTATTGTTAATAGTATGATTCTCATTATTAATTAAAATATCAGATAAAGAATAATAATTCCCATATTGATCAAATACGTTATCCATAATTCCATTTGGTGTTAAATTATCTTGATTTACTTGACAATAGGCATTAAAATTAATTAACAAGATTAATACTAACGTTTTCGTTAAAAATAGTTTAAAAAGTAATTTGCTGCTTGCTGTTTGCTGAGTAGAATTCTTCATATAATTCAATTTAGAAAATATTCTCACTAAATTAGTGTTAATTTTGATACAATTGTAAAAAAACGCTATTATTTTTTAATTAACTGTTAGTAAAATTGTTAAATAATTATTTAATAGAAAAGCTAATGATTCTCACTAATACTCACACACATTTATATTCGCCACAGTTTAATGAAGATAGAAATAATATGATGCAACGTTCCTTTGATGCTAGCGTAACTCATTTTTTTGTACCAGCTATTGATTCTGGTCATGCTGAGCGAATGTATTTACTAGAAAAAGATTTTCCTAATAATGTTTTTCTTATGATGGGTTACATCCATGCTATTTAGACCTAGAATTTTCTTATCAGAATTATAATTTCCTGAAAATGAATTATTCTAATTTGCTTTAGTAATTACGATTATGTATATTATGCATTATTTTTTTGGATATTATGAGTTATCATGTAAATTTAATCGAGAAAGAGTTTTTAAGCCCACTACTTTGAAAATTCCTAACAGGTTTTGAAAACCTATTAGGAATGTTTACAACGGAATATTTCCGTGTTTGCGTTTGGGTAAGGGTACTTCTTTGTTTTCCAACATACTGAATGCTTTAAGTAATTTTCGGCGGGTATCGCGCGGTAAAATAACTTCATCTACAAAACCCCGTTGCGCTGCCGTATACGGATTGGCAAATAGTTCGGCATACTCGGCCTCTTTTTCCAATAATTTAGCTGCCGGATCAGCGGCTTCGCTAATTTCTTTTTTGAAAATAATTTCGGAGGCTCCTTTAGCACCCATAACTGCAATTTCGGCACTTGGCCAAGCAAAATTCATGTCGGCTCCAATGTGTTTGGAGTTCATCACATCATAGGCACCACCATACGCTTTACGCGTAATAACGGTTACTTTAGGGACAGTAGCTTCGCTTAGTGCATACAATAATTTGGCACCATGAACGATAATACCATTCCATTCCTGATCAGTTCCCGGAAGGAATCCTGGCACATCGACCAATACCAATAACGGAATGTTGAAAGCATCGCAAAAACGTGTAAAACGAGCTGCTTTAATGGAACTTTTCACATCCAAACAACCGGCCAAATACATAGGATTATTGGCCACAATTCCAATACTTCGACCGCCCATACGCGCAAATCCTACAACAATATTCTCCGCAAAATCTTTGTGTATTTCAAAGAACGAGTCCTCATCAATGATTCCGTGAATTACATCGTGCATATCATAAGGCTTATTGGCATTATCAGGAACTAGGGTATCCAATTGTTCTCGCAATTCAACGCCAGGTTCAAAAGGCAATTTTGGCGTTTTTTCGCGGTTATTTTGAGGTAAGTAACTCAACAACCGTTTAATGTCTTCCAAGCATTCTATGCCATTAGGTGATGTTAAATGGGCAACTCCCGATTTAGTAGAATGGGTAGAAGCACCACCCAATTCTTCCGATGTTACTTCTTCATTCGTTACCGTTTTTACCACATTAGGACCGGTTACAAACATATAACTGTTGTTTTCCACCATAATGGTAAAATCGGTTATTGCAGGTGAATAAACCGCTCCACCCGCGCATGGCCCCATAATAGCCGAGATTTGCGGAATCACACCGCTACATTGCACATTGCGATGAAAAATATCGGCATAACCGCCTAAAGAACGTACACCTTCCTGAATACGTGCGCCTCCTGAATCGTTGAGACCTATCATGGGAGCCCCGTTACGAAGTGCCATATCCATTACTTTGCATATTTTTTCGGCATGCGTTTCCGAAAGCGATCCACCAAAAACCGTAAAATCTTGCGCAAATACATAAATCAAGCGACCGTTTACGGTTCCGTAACCAGTAACAACACCATCGCCCAAATAGACTTCTTTTTCCATACCGAATTCGGTTGTGCGGTGCGTTACCAACATTCCTACTTCCTCAAACGAACCCTCGTCTAAGAGATATTCTATACGTTCCCTAGCGGTTAATCGTTTCTTTTCGTGGTGTTTCGCTATACGTTTTTCACCACCGCCCAGTTTGGCCTGGGCTATTTTATCATTTAGAATTTTGATTTTATCTTCCATTGTTTTAATGTGTCAATTTGTTGATGAGTCAATGTGCCAATTTGTTAATGTGTCAATGAGTCAATGTGTTAATGTGTCAATGAGTCAATGTGTCAATGTGCCAATGTGCCAATTAGTCAATGTGTCAATTTGTTGAATTGTTTATGTACGCTTAAAAAAGCCGTAAAACAACTACTTACAACTTTTAACCCTGCCTGCGGCAGGCAGGTTTCGACTTTTAACTAATCCGTTATCGGCAATCGTACAATTTTTTTATCTTCAATATAGTGTTTCAAAGCCAGCAGTGCTGCGATTTCGGCTTCCTCGTCTAAAACCGATTTCAACTTTTGGGCATCGTAATAGTTTTTTACAAAACCCGTGTCAAAATCGCCTGAACGAAATGCTTCGTGTTGCATTACAAATTTCCCAAACGGCAGCGTTGTCATAACTCCTTCTACTTCGTAAGCGTCAATAGCTTCAATCATTTTTTGAATGGCTTCTTCACGTGTTGCTCCGTAGGTAACCAGTTTTGATAACATCGGATCATAATAAATCGGAACATCCATACCTTCTTCAATACCATTATCAATGCGTATGCCCTCGCCAACCGGCAAGCGATAACGAGTTAGTTTACCCACATTTGGCAGAAAGTCGTTCATTGGGTCTTCGGCATAAACCCGCAATTCCATCGCGTGCCCCTGAATTTTCAAATCATCCTGAGTAAAAGGTAATGCCTCGCCTTGAGCCACTTTTATCTGCAACTCAACCAAGTCCAGTCCGGAAATAAGTTCTGATACCGGATGTTCCACCTGAAGGCGGGTGTTCATTTCCAGAAAATAAAAATTATGTTTATCATCCATAAGAAATTCAACCGTTCCTGCACCCAAATAGTCGCATGCTTTAGCCACTTTTACAGCTGCTTCACCCATGGCTTTACGTTTTTCGGGTGTAAGTATGGCTGATGGAGCTTCTTCAACTACTTTTTGGTGTCGGCGTTGGATACTGCATTCGCGTTCGAACACATAGACCACATTACCATGACTATCGGCCATGATTTGAATTTCCACGTGACGTGGTTTGGTAACATATTTTTCAATAAAAACGGAACCGTCACCAAAAGCCGAAGTAGCTTCGCTAATGGCACGTTCCATTTGAGAAACAAAATCTTCTTCACGTTCCACGACACGCATCCCTTTACCACCACCACCGGCAGAGGCCTTAATCAGAATTGGAAAACCAATTTCATTGGCGGTTCGTTTGGCTTCTTCCACATCAATTATGGCATGGTCAACCCCCGGAACCATCGGAATATCGTAGGCCATAACCGCTTCTTTTGCCGCCAATTTACTACCCATAATTTCGATGGCTTTAGATTTAGGTCCTATAAAAATAATGTCGTTTTTTTCAGCTTCATGAGCAAACGCCGCATTTTCACTTAAGAATCCGTATCCCGGGTGAATCGCATCAGCACCTAAGGCTTTAGCAACTTCGATAATTTTATCACCTCTGAGGTAGGATTGACTTGAAGGTGCTTCACCAATACAAACGGCTTCATCAGCATATTTAACATGCAATGCGTTACGGTCTGCAGTGGAATAAACGGCTACTGTTTTAATACCCATTTTTCGGGCTGTTTTCATTACCCTAATGGCAATTTCGCCTCGATTAGCTATTACTATTTTTGTTATTTTTTTCATTTATACTGAATTTATTTCAGTATCTCAACCTCTTGCAAAGTCTTAATACTTTTATCTTTACTCTTTATTCAAATTCAACTAATAATTGTCCTTTATCTACCGCCATGCCTTTTTGTACGGCAATCGCCTTTATTTTCCCGTCGCGTGGAGATACGAAACTATTCTCCATTTTCATGGCTTCCAAAATAATAAGAGGATCGTTTTCTTTTACTTCCTGACCTACCTCAACACTGATTTCCAAAATGAGTCCCGGCATAGGAGCTTTAATCGCATTCACAACTTTGTGTCGACCGCGTTCGATTCCCATACTGCTGATTAAATTATCCAATTCATTGGCTATGGATACTTCATAGGTATTATTATTTACTCTAACAGTATATTTTCTGCTGTTAAAATCACCGGATACGATGCTTGCCTTTCCCGTTTTGTTATTTTTAAGAAAATGAAAACTACCGTCATCTTGTTGAACCGCATCTAACTGGTTCAAGTCTGTTTCTGACAAATCAAATTTTGTGGCCGAATTTACACTGAGCCTGTAAGGTTTATTCATAATTGTACGGTTTTTTATTGCCAGTAAATTTAGGAAATATGATTTGATTGCTTTATGATAAAAGTCAAATAAATTGGTAAAATACTATAGCTTGAGTTCAAAAAAAACAGTCTGCTAATTTAAAGGGATGTTCTGATAATTGAAAAAGGGTTGTTGCTCAAGTTGTCCGTATAAATAAAATGACTTATCTATCTTTGTTTTGAAGATTTTAAAACGAACAGGTTGAAAACAATAATACATATCGCATTCGTTCTCGCATTATGGCTGAATAGTCCGCTAAGTAATGCGCAAAACAAGGAAATCGACAGCCTGAAAAGAGTTTTGTCTGTTGCTAAAACCGATACTACCAAAGTACGCTTGTTGAATAACATTGCCTTTGGATTTCGGGAGAAAAACGGCGACTCTACTTTATTCTACGCGAATAAAGCACTTTTATTGGCTAAAAAGAACCATTATATTCCCGGCTTAGGAGATGCTCATGTAAATTTAGGCAACTCGGCGATTCTTTTGGGGGATTATAAAAAAGCAAAAAAAGAATTTAGCCAAGCAGTAACCACTTATAATTCGTATTTACAAGAGGTTGCCGATGATAAAGGAGTTAAAAACGGCTTAGGTCGAGCTTATGCGAGTTTGGGGGTTGTAGCTTCGGAAGAAAACAATTATCCGGAAGCGCTCGATTATTATCAAAATGCTTTAAAACATTACCAACAAACCGATAAAAAAGATAATATCGCTAAGGTTTACAACAATATTGGTATCCTATATAAATCGCAAAAAAACAATAATAAAGCGTTATTTTATTTCAAAAAAGCCCTTACCCTTCAGCTTGAAACCGGCGAACAAGCCGCTGCGGTATCCATGATGAATATTGGTGTGATTTATTTTGAGGAGAAAAATTATCCAAAAGCATTAGAATATTACAACAAAGCGGAAAAGCTTTTCAAGCAAACTGAAAATTTACGCAGTTATGCATTGTTGAAAAATTATTTTGGAGACTATTATTGGAAACAAAATAATTTTGAAAATGCAGAAACAAATTACCTTACTTCGGTATCAATGTTTGAACAACTGCAAAATAAACATGGAGCTGCGCTGGCACTTTACAATTTAGGCGGATTAAAAGCGGATAAAAAAGTTTATCCCGAAGCCTTAGAATTAGTCAACAAGTCGCTTGTTTATGCACGTGAAACCGGTTTATTGGACCAAACTGCACAATCGGAGCGTTTGCTGAGTCAGATTTATGAATCAATTGGAAACCAAAAAGAATCGCTTACGCATTACAAAAATTACATTAGTGCGCGCGACAGTTTGAATAATTTGGAAAACAACAAAAAATTCCTTCGTGCGGAGATGAATTTTGAGTACCAAATGAAAGAATCCTTGATGATGGAAAAAAACAAACGCCGTCAGTTGATTACTTTATTTTCAATTATTGGTGGCTTGTTAGTGATTGGTCTCATCTTTGTTTTATTCAATCGAAGACAGGTAAAACGACGTTTAACGCTTCAAAAAGAGCTTGCCGAGTACGAACAAAAAGCCCTGCATTTGCAAATGAATCCGCATTTTGTGTTCAATTGTTTAGGTTCAATTTCCAGCTTTATAGTGCAAAACGGAACGGATCAGGCGCTAAAATATCTTTCCAAGTTTTCAAAACTCATGCGATTAACTTTGGAATATTCTAAAGGTTCATTAATTCCGATTGATAAAGAAATTGAAAGTTTACAAAATTACCTTGAGTTAGAACAATTACGGTTTCACAACAAATTTGTGTTTGAGATTTATTCGAGCCCAAAAGTCGAGTTTAATATGGGGATTCCACCGCTATTGATACAACCCTTTGTTGAAAATGCCATTTTACACGGTGTGGTACCCAAAGAAGGCGAAGGAATTATTCGGGTTGTTTTTGATGTTGAATACGGAAAATTACTTTGTACCATTACCGACAATGGAATTGGGTTTCGTAAATCGATCGAAATGAAAGAAAACTCGGTTAAAGCACACCAATCAATGGCACTTGAAATAACCAAAAAGCGGTTGGAAATTATGGAAGCCACCTTATCAAAATCGGCTCAAATAGAAATCAATGAAGACAACGGAACAAAGGTTACTTTAAAATTGCCTGTACAATATATAGCGTAAATAGTGAATAGGTATAAAGAATTCGCTAATCAAGAAGAAATAAAATGATAAAAGCAGTATTAATAGATGACGACAAGCATTTGAGAACCGGTTTGAAAGCCATGCTCGAACGTTATGCCACCGATATCCGGATTATCGGGGAAGCAGACAGCGTAATTAGCGGAGTAGCCGTTTTGGAGACCAATCAACCTGATGTGGTGTTTTTGGATATCCACTTGGCCGATGGAACCGGTTTCGATATTTTGGAGCAATTAGCCAGCCAAAAAGGCAAAACCGGCATGCACATTATATTCATTACAGCCCACGAACAATATGCCTTAAAAGCTTTTAAATTCAGTGCTTTGGATTTTATTCTCAAACCGGTTGATCCGGAAGAATTGCAAAATGCTGTTGCCAAATTAAAAAACATCATTGGAAAAGCGGCTTCATTTGAACATATTGATTTGCTGCTGGAAAACATTCGGAAAAAAGTGGACAACTTTAAGCGAATTGCTTTATCTACCAGTGATGGAATACATTTGTTTGAAGTGGCTGATATTATTCGTTGTGAGGCAAAAGGAAATTATACCGAGTTTTTTATCAAAAACCATAAACCATTATTAATTTCCAAAACACTCAAAGAATATGAAGAACTATTATCAGAGCACGGTTTTGAGCGGATTCATCAATCCCATTTAATCAATATCAATTACCTGAAATCGTATATCAAATCGGATGGCGGTTACGCTGTCATGGCAGATAACACGAATATCCCCATCGCGCAAAGCAAAAAGGATAAACTTCAGGAACTCATTAAAAATTTGTAAAAAAATCATCAAAAAACGAACCTCCAAAAAAAGAACGATATGAAAAAAACTATTTTCTTGCTACTATTATTCAACGGAATAGTAAATGGTCAGATTATTAATTTTACTGACCCGGATGTAAAAGCGGCCTTACTCAATGCCAATGCATCCAATTATACGGCTTATGGAGCCAGTGGCTATACCACAGTAGATACGAACAATGATGGAGAAATCCAAGTTGCTGAAGCAGAAGCGATATTGGGGGTTAGTTTTAGCTCCACTGCCATTACCGATTTGGGTGGCTTAGAATTCTTTTCCAATTTGGCTTCCTTTGGTTGTTACAACTGTGCGGTTGACGATTTTAGTTTTTTAAACGGAATGACAACTTTAACTTCAATTGGAATTTCCAACAACATGTCGGTGAATACCTCGTTTACCTTCTCTGATTTACCGTCATTAACTGCGTTTAGTTTCTATTATTCAAACCTGACCTCACTAACTATAAACAATTGCGCAGCTAACCAAGTTGGTATATGGGGTGATTATCTTTTAACTTCGTTACAAATAAACAACATGCCGCAACTAACCCGCGTGTGGGGTTTTGATTGTGCTTTGCAAACAATTTCTATTAGTAATGCGCCTTTAATCAATGAGATGAACTTTAATGACAGTAATTTCACATCATTTCCGGCAGCTAATTTTCCGGCTTTGAAAAAACTGTATTTGAGTGGCAACCAAATCAGTGATGTATCCGGTTTTACAGGCTTAAACCAGTTAGAAGAACTTAATTTACAAAATAACCAAATCCTTAATTTCAACTTACCTCCTATTCCAACCCTACGTTATTTGTGGTGTGGATCTAATGGTTTTCCTACAGCAAACTTAACAGGATACCCGCAATTACGTGTTTTGGCTATTAACAATAATAATTTATCCAACTTAAATTTATCGGCCAACACCCAATTACAACAATTAATTATTTCTCAAAATCAATTAAGTTCTATTGATGTAACCATGCTTTCTGACTTAACTTCAATCGATTTTGGTTATAACTTGTTTTCTGAAATGGATTTATCGGGAAGTCCGCTCTTGAATAGTCTCTCGTTTACAAATAATCCTAATTTAACGCATATCAACTTAAAAAGCGGTCAGGAAAATACCATAAACTACAGTACAAGCGGATACTTTAATCTGCCAGTATTACAATACATTTGTATTGATGAAGGGGATACATTTACCTTTAGTCTATTATCTACAACTCCCGATGTAACAATAACCCCCTACTGTTCGTTTGTACCCGGTGGCGACTTTAATACCATAACAGGTGTTGTGCGCTATGATGCAAATGCTAATGGTTGCGATTCGGGCGATGCTGTTGTAAAAAATTTCAGAATGGATATGACACAATGGGGAATCAATAGTGCCACATTTACCAATCCGGATGGTGAGTATACGTTTTACACCACATTTGCTGACCAATTGGTTTCACCGCATTTGGAGAACCCGGAGTATTTTACAGTAACTCCTGCCGATGCTTCTATTTCATTTCCCGACTTAAACCAAACTGCCGTTCAAGATTTTTGTATCGCTCCAAATGGCAATCATCAGGATTTAGAAATTGTTATTTCTCCAGTCACTCCGGCACGTCCGGGCTTCAATGCCACCTATAAAATTGTTTACCGAAATAAAGGTACTGTACCAATGACGCAACAATACGGTATTAATTTATCTTACAATCAAAATCTAATGACTTATGTCACGTCAAGTGAAGTTCCTTCCAACCAGGGAGTAGGCAGTTTGAATTGGGACTATGCCGACTTACAGCCTTTTGAGAGTCGGATGCTACTCGTTTCATTTTTGGTAAACAGTCCAACAGCTCCAAATCCGGTTACGATTGGTGATGTTTTAACATTGAGTTCGACTGTATCACCACAAAATAATGATGAACAAGTGCAAAATAACATGTACATACTTGATCAAACGGTGGTGGGTTCGTATGATCCGAACGACATCAGTTGCATCGAGGGCGATAACCTTCCGGATACTGAAATCGGTAAATATTTGCATTATATGGTGAATTTTGAAAACACCGGTAATTATATTGCGGAAAATGTTGTACTTAAATTAGATATAGATCCGACACAATATGATATAAGCACCTTACAATTGTTAGAAAACTCACATCCGGTCTATACACGAATCACCAATAACAAAGCAGAATTTATTTTTGAAGGAATCAATTTGGCTGCTTTAGGCGGAAATCCTCCGGTGGGTGGTCATGGCAACGTTTTATTTAAGATTAAATCGTTGAATTCTCTTAATGCCGGCGATACAGTCGCTAATCGTGCCAGTATTTTCTTTGATTATAATGATGCTGTGATCACTAATGTTGCCGAAACTTTGTATAGCTCGCTTCAAAACGATGAAATGAATGTAGATGAAAGTCTTTCCATTTCTCCTAATCCGGCTGTTTCGTCAGTATCCGTAACCAGTAAACACCGCATTCAAAGTATAGAAATGTATGATGTTCAGGGAAGAATTGTTCAAAAAGAAATTGCAGCTGCTACCCAAGTAACTGTGGATATATCCAGACACCAGTCCGGGATTTATTTCCTAAAAATAACCAGCGATACTGGTTACAAAGTGCTTAAATTAGTTAAAGAATAATTGGGTTAATGTAAAGTTGAAAAATGCGCTCTCAGGAGCGCATTTTTTATAGAACTAAAAGTCCGTTTTGTTTGAGTGTTTCCAGCGAACCGGAAAACCAAAAAAGCTCAAAGTTATCAAAATGAATTTCATAGGATGCTTTTAACCGACCAAGGGTGGTGAGAGGTTGATTCACGTTAAGTAATTTCAATTGGTCAGAAAGCCACTCCCCTTCTTCTCTGCTAAAACTGAGATCAAAACTGTACTGTGTTTGATGAAACCATAAGGAAACCATCTCATAACGTGTTCCTTTTTTGGTCTTAACAAAATATTCTTTTTCGGGTTGCATCCCAATCCAAACCACTTTGGCTGTTGGTTTTACTGGAAAATCAGTTGGTGCCGAAATACAATCTTGTATATAATCGGGATGGATGGTTGTTTTAGGAATCTTAAAATCAAACCATTCCTGCAAGCCGTAGTCAAAACCAATTACGTGCATGTAATTATAGAGTGATTTTTTCAACCCAAAGCTAAACTTATCATGATTGATGCCCGTTTTATCACGAAATTGAATATCATTATTGGCAAACGTAATTTCATTTTGTTGTGGAAGAACTCCAAAAGCCTCCGGATGCATCCCTACGGGACTGTGTGCTGTCATGGCAAATTGGTGCCAAAATCCCGATTGGATAACTCCTGCTTCAAAAAGTTGGCGAACCATTTCTAAACTATCTATCGTTTCTTGGATGGTTTGCGTAGGAAAACCGTACATTAAATAGGCATGTACCAAAATTCCGTTTTCGGTAAAATCCCGACATACTTTGGCCACCTGCGCTACAGTAACCCCTTTTTGAATAAGTTCCAACAACCTATCGGAAGCTACTTCTAAGCCGCCGGAAACGGCTATACAACCGGAAGCTGCCAGCAATTGACATAATCCTGCTGTAAAATTTTTTTCAAATCGGATGTTAGTCCACCATGAAACTGTTAGTTTGCGCCTCAAGATTTCGAGAGCAACTTCGCGCATTAATGCCGGAGGAGCAGCCTCATCGACAAAATGAAAACCGGTTTCACCCGTTTGGGCAATCAGTTCTTCCATTCGATCGACCACAATTTTAGCTGCTATCGGCTCATAAATTTTGATATAATCCAAAGAAATATCGCAGAAGGTGCATTTTCCCCAATAACAACCGTGTGCCATGGTGAGTTTGTTCCACCTGCCATCACTCCACAAACTGTGCATTGGATTGGTCACTTCGATAACCGAAATGTAATTTTGTAATGCCAAGCCGGTATAATCCGGTGTGCCGATTTCACTTTGCTTATAATCGGGTCGTGGCGAATTATTTTTGTAAACGACTTCGTCGTTTTCTTGAAGAAAAGTTCTTTTAAATTCAACCTGTTTTTCTTTCAAAGCACCTCGACTGCGCTCGGTGTGACAAACAGATAAATAAAGTAATTCGATGGGCAGTTCGCCGTCATCCAACGTAATAAAATCAAAAAAATCAAATACCCTTTTATCTTTTAAATCACGAAGTTCCGTATTGGGAAAACCGCCTCCCATGGCAATTTTTATGTCGGGAAACTGTTTCTTGATGAATTGCGAACATCGAAAAGCGCTGTATAAATTTCCGGGGAAAGGAACCGAAAAACAAACCAATTTTGGTTGAACTTCTTTGATTTTAGCATCCAATAAACGCAGGCTTATTTGATCGATGTAGGTTGGATTTTGATGTAACTGATAGTACAATTCATCAAACGAATTAGCACTACGTCCCAAACGCTCAGCATAGCGGCTGAAACCAAAATGTTCGTCGACACATTCTACAATAAAATCGGATAAATCTTCGAGATAAAGTGTTGCCAAATGTTTTGCTTTGTCTTGGATTCCCATAGTTCCAAAAGCCCATTCCAAATCCTGTAGCTGCTCAAATCGAGAAGCTTGTGGCAAAAAGTTTCCGCTGCAAATTTGCCTTGCCATACTTGGGTTTTTACCTTGCAGGAAAGAAATTACAGCATCGATGGTTTGGATATAAACCTCCTTAAGAGAAACTATACGCGAGGCATTCTCAGACATTTCAATCCTCAAAAATTCTTCAGAAAACAAACGGGTAAGACCAGTAGCGGAAAACAATTCTAAAATCACATCAATCCCCAAATCCATTTGAGCAGACGAAATCCCTTTGGTGTTAAGAAAACCTGTAAGATAGGCCGTAGCTGGATAAGGTGTATTTAACTGTGTAAATGGAGGTGTTATGAGAAGAATGGCGTTCAATGGTTGTGTTTTTGTGGCAAATATAAAAACAAAAAGAGCAGCTTATCTGCTGCTCTTTTCTTTTTTAGACACCTTTTTACAAGATGCGTTTTTTCTTTTTTTTCTCCTTTTTGTTGGAAGTAAGCTTCAATTTATTTTTAAGACGAATTGTTGACTCTTCAATAAAAGTAGAATAGTCCGAATTAGTTACTGACAATTTGACTTCTTTTATTACTTTTTTTGCCAACTTGAACTCGCCTTTCAATTCCAAAAGAGTAATTTTTTTTATTAAAATTTCAACTTTATTAATTCCTTTGACGGTTAATGCAAAATCTATTAACTTTTCGGCTTCCTCAAAATCTTCGTTCAATAAAAGTGTTTGTATGTAAAAAGGATACAATTCAATGGCGTTGATGTTAATGCCAATAGCTTTTTCAAAAAGACTTTTAGCTTCTTCATAATTGAACAATTGCTCGGCTTGTACGCGTGCATACAGGCATAATGCCATAGTGTTTTTATCATCATACGACAAGGCATAATCCAACGATTCAACTGTTTCTTCTAAGTTGAAAGGATAGTTGTCTAAAGCTTGAAACAAATATTTATCTACTGTTTTCATTTTGATTTATTTATATCGGAAGGAAAGCCAATTCAGATTTCTTTTCTGATATTATTTTTAGCTTTTTGTCGTTCCGATTTGTGGTTATTACTTATTTTTTCTTTTTTGAAATCCGAACCCGTAAATACTCGAATTGGATTTCCTCTTTGAATCTGCAAGTGGTTCGTCCAAGTGGTTTGAAACTCGTTTTTGAGTTGCTCCATTTTACTTTCTTCTAATTTTTGAAGCAGTCGTTCAGTAGCCAATTTTTTATTTTGATGCTGCGAACGCGAATCCATTGCCACCACCGAAATTTTAGTCGGAATGTGCGTGGCGCGAATGGCCGAACTCACTTTGTTGACGTGTTGCCCGCCTGCACCCGAACTACGCATTGCCTGATACTGAATGTCTTTTTCAGAGAATTGCGTTGGTGCCGATTGTTCTACTTCAAAAACGCCGATGAACCAATTTTTGCGTTTGTGAAACTTTCGAAACGTACTTTGACCGATCCATTGAATGGTTCCTACCCACGATTGGATAAACGCTTTTGCTTTGGTGCCTTCAATTTGTATCAAAGCCGTTTCTACGGTTCCGTTTTCTGCGCCGGCTTCGTGTTGCAGTACGGTCGATTTTAGTTGTAAATCGGCGGCTTCTTGCAGCACTTTTTTGAGTACTTGAGCGACAACCCAAGTACATTCGGCTGGACCTCTTCCGGAGGTGATTTGTAAAAGATGTTTAGTATTGTCCATTTTTTTTATTGCGTTTACAAAAGGTTTAAGGTTTGATTTCTAGCCCGACCTGCCTGCCGGTAGGCGGGTTGCAGCATGTATCCTTTTTTTTCCCTCGACTGCGCTCGGGATGACAGTGAGTTGTATAATAAAAACTTTTCATCTTATCACTGACAAAAAAGATACTGCGTAAAGCGGGAAAATGGATTGCTGACACAGACCAAGCCACCTGCCTGCCAGCAGGCAGGTTCGCTTCAAAAAAAAACCTCACACCTACTTATCCATTCGTACAATTTTTGGGGTGAATGTTCCGAGAACGTCGACCAATTCGCTTTGCAATTCCATTACTGTATGGATGTTTTTGTAGGCCATTGGCGCTTCGTCGATTCCGCCACCGATTAAGTGTACGTCGTTGTCTTTTAATACCTTTTTGATATCGCTTTGCGTGAACTTTGCTTTACATTTGGCTCTCGAAAACAGTCGTCCTGCGCCGTGTGAAGCCGAATTCAAACTCGCTTCGTTTCCTTTTCCCATGACGATGAATCCGGGCGCAGTCATTGAACCCGGAATGATGCCGAGTTGACCTTTGGCTGCTGGCGTTGCGCCTTTTCGGTGCACGATGCATTCGGTGCCGTTTACCATTTCTTTCCACGCAAAATTGTGGTGATTTTCGATGGTAAAAATGGTTCGTTTGCCCAATGCTTTGGCGATGCGACGGTGAATATCATCGTGACACGCTTTGGCATAATCGCCCGCTAAATTCATGGCCAACCAGTATTCCTGACCGTCGTGCGTATTGAGATCAAGCCAAGCCAGATGTTGCACATTTTTGGGTAGCGGACATTGTTTGGTTGCCAAATACGTATAGTGTTTGGCGATGTTGGCTCCCAATCCGCGTGAACCACTGTGCGACAACACCGCGATGTATTCCCCGGGTTGCAACTTCCATTCGGGCAAAACTTGATCCAATTTCACGATTCCGAATTCGACGAAATGATTGCCACCGCCGGAAGTTCCCAATTGCTTGTACGCTTTGTCGAGCAACTGTTTTACCAATGGAATTTCTTGGAATTCGGTGCGGTAAAACACTTCGTGATCGGCTTTGATGGCGTGCGTTTCGTTCATTCCGAATTTGGTATTGTCTTTCAAAATCGCTTGCAACTGATGGTCTTTTCCTTTTAAAAATGACGCTGGCAAATCGAAGACGGACAAGCTCATTCGGCAACCGATGTCGACTCCAACTCCATACGGAATCACCGCATTGTTGGTCGCTAAAACTCCGCCAATAGGCAAACCGTAACCCGAATGTGCGTCGGGCATCAACGCTCCTGAAACGGCAATCGGCAATTTCAATGCATCGTACAATTGAAATTTGGCTTGCTCGTCGATTTCATTTTCTCCGAAGATGGAAAAAGGTGCTCGGGTGTTGTTCAGTTGGTGCAATTTGACTTGTACCGGGTTGACTAAACCTTCGGCTACTTTTCCCCAAGTCCCGTGCATTTTGAACTTTTCGGGTGCGAGCAATACTTCTTTGGCTTCGGTTAGAATTGATTCTTTTTTCTCTTTTTTGCGGTATCGATTAATTTGCCCTAAGGCAATATTGATACTATTGTTTTTGGGAAAGCCCAATTTGATTAGGTCTTTTCCTGATAATTTATTTCCCATGATGTTGATTAAAAAATAAGTGTGTGCAAGATGTTGTGTTGATAGCACAACGAAATGGCGTACCTTTTATCCGAAAAGGATAAATAATCAGTCGGTTGTCGGGGAATTTTTGAAGTGTCTAGAATAAAAAAAGCCCGAAACTAAATGTCTTCGGGCTTGTTCATATATTCTATTGTTTGTTTCTAAGAATGAAATAAGCCACGAAGAAAAGCTACACCAGTTCCAACTGATGAATTGCTTTGAGGATAGAGATTAAATAATGTCATTTTTCTTCGTTTTTTAAATTGTTGTTTTTAACGGTACAAATTTTTAGAAAACTTTTTTACAATTCCAAATTTATTTACAAAAAAATCATAACTTATTTTTTATCAAACAATTAAAGTTATTTTTTATTTCTTTATTACTTTTTTAAACTCAATTTGTCCGTTGGAATTTGTTACCTTACAAATATAAATTCCTGAATGCAATGCAGACAAATCAACGCAATTTAAATTTGAATTTTGACTCATAATGAACTTTCCTATACTATCATATAACTCAATTTTAAGTAATTCTGATGATGAGGCTACTGAAATTAGTCCATTTGTTGGATTTGGAAACAATACAGTACCTTGACTCATAAATTCGTCAGTACTCAACGCATTATCTAATATATAGGCCCCACCGTTAGCCTGTGAAGCTAAATTATTGTCCCAACTCTCATACGAATTTCCAAACAGCACTTTGTTTCCTTTTGCCAAGGTGAAGTATCCAAAATTATCGTTATAAAAATCACTATGACCAGCATAAGTATTGTGATAGTTCCACGTAGTACCATTAAATTTGTAATGAAATGCCGGGTTTTTTCGCAATATTTGTAAAAAATAAAAACCCATAGGAATCAGATACATATTATCTCCTTTTACTTTTACTTTGTATTCGAAGTAATCGCCTTCAACAAAGTGAAAATCTTCTAAGAAATTCCACTCTGATTGAGCTTCTGACCAATTGTAAATTTTAATCAGCTTACCCTCAATCATTGGGGTTGGAACATTTTCTGTATAGTCATACAGATACAATTTTCCGTTTGAGAAACTAACACGATTAGCAGCTTGGACATTTATAGTATTCTGAACAAAAACAGGCATAGTCATGCTGTTTACTAAACCCCACATCACATCTCCATAACTGTAGGTGTAAACACTATCTGATGTCGTTCCTTCTGAAGTGGTAACTAATTTATAATTTTCAATGTCTAGCATATCACCAAAACCATAATCAGATGAGTTTCCACTAAGAATTTGAATGGGTGAAAAGGAATCATTTGGGAGCAAATAATAAACATAAACTCCACCATTTTCTACAGAGCTATTCCCATTAGTATCATAGCCGGAAGCCGTAATAAATAATTGATTTTCATAAAAAACAATATTCGAACCGAAAAAATCATTTTCGGATTGAATAGTTGGCTGAATTTTAAGCAAATATTCCCAATTAGTATTAACTTTTTTGTAAACATATACAGCACCTCCATTGGTCACATTTGTGTTATTTGAAGTAGATCCTATAAAGAGATAATCGTTAGTCATTTCAATTCCACCACTAAATTTCTGATTCAATTCTGGCGATGTCAAGCTACCATTTGCCGAAACAGATGAAGTCATATCAAAAAGATACACATTTAGAGTACCATTGGGCAACATCCCATCGGAACCCATTACTGCAATTTCATTATCATTGAAACTACCCACAGTACCAAAGGCATAAACACTGGAAAAATTTTGAGGTTCAATTCGCGCAACCTGAGCAATTAACTGCAATGAAATAAAAACTAATAAAAGAAATAAACGTCTCATAACTATAGCATTATACTACAAATGTAATGAATGCGCTTATTTTAATTGCAAAAGCAAAATATTATTTACTGCTAATTTGTTTACGCACTTTTATGTCTTATTTCTGTAATTACATAAAAATTGCTACGCTAAATTTGCCTTGCCATACTTGGGTTTTTACCTTGCAGGAAAGAAATTACAGCATCGATGGTTTGGATATAAACCTCCTTAAGTGAAACTATGCGCGAGGCATTCTCCGACATTTCAATCCTTAAAAATTCTTCAGAAAACAAACGGGTAAGACCTGTAGCAGAAAACAATTCTAAAATCACGTCAATCCCCAAATCCATTTGAGCAGACGAAATCCCTTTGGTATTGAGAAAACCTCTAAGATAGGCCGTAGCCGGATAAGGTGTATTTAACTGTGTAAATGGAGGTGTTATGAGAAGAATGGCGTTCAATAAAAAAATAATTTATAAGATTTGTATTATGAATAATAGTATATTTACAAGAAAATCTGTTATGCTACATTTTCCAACTTCAAAGTTATTGAAGTTTCTAATAGTAACCGTTTTTTTCGGTTTATTTTTAATTTCATCTGCAACGTATTCCCAAACTTATATTCAATGGTCAAACTCCGGAAATACTATTACTGGTACTTTTCCCGGAGGAACAGTAACCGTATCACAATCAACCGGTGGTCATACTGTAACTTTAGGTACTCCTGCAGCTTTTCCTGACAATGTTGTTGTTACCGGAAATAAAACTTTCGATACATTTGGGCCAACAACATATCCGCCTTCAAACCAATTGGTTTTTACATTTTCCACACCTGTAATCGTAACACGATACAATATGTCTGATATTGATTTGGGTTCATCGTGGAACGATACTTTTTCTTTTGTTGGTATAACTTTTACTTCAACAACAAGTGTAAACTGTAGCTCTACAACAACCGGTGTAACAGCCAATGATGAAGAAGGTAACAGTGCCGAATATGCAAGCTGGTTTACCAGCACAACACCTGTAAGCAGTTTTTCACTAAACTATGCGAACACCGGTGGTTTAACACATGCCTATTTAGCGTATTCCGTAGAAGTTATGTTACCAAGTCAAAATACGGTATCAATAAACAGTCCGACTATCTGTGAGACGGAAACTGCAACAATTACTGCAACCCCCGCAGTATCCGGAAATTATAATTATGTATGGACTGTACCTTCTGGAGCTACAAACCCCGGAAATGTAGCAACTTTTACAACTTCAATTGGAGGCGTTTACAGTGTTTTGGCGACAAACACAGCTAATAATGAAATTAGTTCAGGTTCTGGTACAGTTACTGTTACGCCAAAAGTTACCCCATTATTTACTCAGGTAAATCCTATTTGTGTAGGACAAAATCTGTCGCCATTACCAACCTTATCTCTAAATTCAATACCCGGAAGTTGGTCACCAAATCTCAATAATTCTCAAACTACAACCTATACTTTTACACCTAACAGCGGTACTTGTGCAAACACTACACAAATGACCATAGAAGTAAATCCTAAAATAACTCCTACGTTTGCTGCTGAAACAATTTTGTGTTATGGTGAAAATTATGCTTTACCGCTCATCTCGCTTGAAAATATAAGTGGTAGTTGGTCTCCTCAATACAATAGTTTTCAATCGAGTAACTATACTTTTACACCTAATGCCGGTGAATGTGCTCTTCCAACAAGTCTATACATTGAAGTACAAAATGATTTCGATTATCAAATTGTAAGTTCATGCCAAGATGGCGATTTTATTTTAACGGTTGAGCCCTTAGCAAGTAGTTTTGATATTTCAAATGCTAGTGTCGAATGGGAATATGATACTAGCATTGTAAATTCTTTAACTAGTTTTAATGTAACCTCGTTATTCAATTCAATAACTACTCCAATTGCTTTACCACTAACTTTTGAGGTAACTGTTACAATTAGTAATGGTTGCAGTAAAACCAAATCAATAAGCATTGACTCTATTTACTGCGATATTCCTAAAGGTGTTTCTTCGAACAATGATAATCTAAATGATTATTTTGACTTAACCTTATTAAATGTAAAACACTTAACTATTTACAATAGATACGGAACAAAAGTTTATGCTAAAGAAAACTATAGCAATGAGTGGAAAGGACAAACAGACAATGATGTACTTTTACCTGACGGTACCTACTATTATGTTATTGAGTTTAATGATGAAAATCAAGGTGTAAAAACAGGCTGGGTTTATTTAATAACTGAGAAGTAATTATCTCAATAGAATGTCTTATAATCGTATTTCATATCAGGAATCGGGTTATTTCTCTAAATTAATTGTGGATTATTTAGAGGAAAATCCGGAATTAAAGTCGTTGTACAATCGTTTTCCAAAAATTGAAAATTTCAAAGCACAAATTGAAGAAAAAAGTAACAATTTCAATAGAAATGACAATTTCAACAGACAGGTTTTAGCTTCTGAATTAGAGCGACAATACAACCATTTTGAAGTTTCTGAAAGGACTTTAAACAACATTAAACTTTTAAACCATTCCAACACTTTTACCATAACTACGGGGCATCAACTTAATGTATTCACAGGGCCGCTGTATTTTATATACAAGATAATTTCTACCATTAACTTATGTGAATTATTACAAAAAAATTACCCCGACTACAATTTTGTTCCGGTATATTGGATGGCAACCGAAGATCACGATTTTGAAGAAATCAACCATTTTCATCTCATCGACAAAACTTTTCGCTGGAATAAAACGGCTTCCGGTCCGGTAGGTCGTCTTTCTACGGAGGGACTGGAACACTTTATTACCGAATTGAAAGCAGCTTTCGGTCCGGGGGAAAACGCAAAATATTTAGTGCAACTTTTTGAAACGGCTTATACTAAAAATGACACCTTGGCTGACGCCATGCTTTTTTTGGTCAACCAACTTTTTGGTGCCAAAGGCTTAATCATTATTGATGGGGATACCCCAAGGTTAAAATCGATTTTTGCTCCTTTTATGGCGCGCGAACTTCAAGAACAAGTTTCAAAATCAGCTGTTTCTAAAACTTTAGAAAGGTTTCCTTATGACATACAGGTTAATCCGCGTGACATCAATTTGTTCTATATGGAGGACAACCTAAGAGAGCGAATTGTATTTGAAAACGGAATGTTCAAAGTCAATGCTACTTCTATCGAATTTTCAAAAGAAGCGCTACTCGAAACTTTGAAAAATCACCCTGAAAAGTTTAGCCCTAACGTCATTTTACGTCCTTTATACCAAGAGGTTATCTTACCCAATCTTTGTTATATCGGCGGAGGCGGCGAAATAGCCTATTGGATGGAACTAAAAAATATGTTCACACAGTTTAATGTGCCGTTCCCAATGCTATTACTTCGCAATTCGGCTCTGATTGCAACTGAAAAACAAATCCAAAAGGCAACCAAATTGGAGTTAACTATGCAGGATTTATTCAAAAAGCAAACCCAATTAATCCGTGAAAAAACGGCAGCCCTTACGACGCTCCCACTTGATTTTTCAGCCCAAAAAGAATTCCTTAAAAAACAATTCGACCAACTCACCCATATCGCATCGCAAACCGATAAATCGTTTGCCGGCGCTGTAAAAGCACAAGAAGCCAAACAAATTAAGGGATTGGAAAACCTTGAAAAAAAACTTCTCCGCGCAGAAAAGAAAAAACATGCTGATGACTTACAACGAATCACATTATTACAAAATGAATTATTCCCTAATGGAGGATTACAGGAACGCCGGTTAAATTTCAGCGTGTTCTACACCACCTATGGTTCAGGCTTTTTTGACGAATTGTATACCCAACTTCAGCCGCTTGAAAATGATTTTACTGTAATTAAGTTAACCTAAGTTCGCTTAAAAAGTTTTCCAACTACAACGTTAACGTACTTGCTTTCAAGTAATACCGGTTAAAACATCGTCTTTTTGACTTATTTTTGCAGAAAATTATTTCTGATGAAACGAGTACTGACCATTTGTTTTGTTCTATTTTATTTGGCTAACATCCAAGCGCAAGTTATTACCATTGTAGGTACAGGCGTCAATGGGTGGCCGCCTACCAATGGCCCTGAGATAACCCTAAATACAACCGATGGTATTACGTATTCAATCCAAAATTTAGCCATAAATACCGGATTTGTAAAGTTTCGACAAGATTATTCTTGGAATACCAATTGGGGAGGTAGTACTTTCCCCAACGGACAAGGAATTCAAGATGGACCGAATATTGCCACAATTGCCGGTACTTACAACGTAACCTTTAATAGTAGTAACGGAACTTATACTTTTATATCCAGCGGTTTTCCATCAATTGGCATTTGGGGACCTGCTGTAGACTCGCAAAACGGTTATGGAGGCCCTGATGTGAATATGACATCAACAGACGGAATCACCTACACGCTTTCCGGTTTTTATTTCTCGAGTGGAAATGCCTATTTTAGAGAAGACGATAATGGTACTGCGGTGTGGGGTAGCACTTCCTTTCCAACGGGTACGGCTGTGACCTCGGGACCTTCGCTTTTTATTCCAGATGGTGAATGGTTTGTTACCTTTAACCGACAAACAGGCGATTATAGTTTTTCTTACCCCGGAGTTGGAATTATAGGTACTTCGTTGCCGAATGGATTTTCAGGTCCTGATACCGACTTAATTACCACTGACGGGTTCAGTTACTACTTGAACGACCTGTACCTGACAAGTGGTGAAGTTAAATTTCGTAAAGACAACAGTTGGTCAACCAATTGGGGAGCAACCTCTTTTCCGATAGGTACGGGCGTGCAAGATGGTCCAAATATCCCTATTGCGCAATCTTCTTTGTACTCAATTATTTTTACACGATTAACCGGTGAGTACCAGTTTATCCAACTTCTTTCCAATCCGGAAAATAATGCGTCAACAATTTCTCTGTACCCAAACCCCACACAAACACTTTGGAATATCACCGCAACGCTGCCTTTAGAACACATTGAAATAACAGATGCTTTAGGAAAAATTGTCTACGTTGCCGAACCCTATACAACTACTGTAATCGTTGACGCCGAGTCTTGGCAAAACGGAATCTATTTTGGAAAAATATCTTGTAGCGATGCTGAAGTTAGTTTCAAGCTAATCAAAAATTAAATCTTTGCATTTTAGGCAGATATTTTTTTATTCAGCTTTCATTTTATCAGAAGAAACCCTATTTTTGCACCCGAAATTACTAAAACGATATTAAAATGGCAGGTAACAGAACTTTTACCATGATTAAACCCGATGCAGTTGAAAAAGGACACATCGGTGGAATATTAAATATGATTACCGAAGGCGGTTTCCGAATTGTTTCGATGAAATTAACGCAACTTACTATTGCTGATGCGCAACAATTTTATGCCGTTCACAAAGAAAGACCTTTCTTTGGAGAATTGGTTGAATTTATGACACGTGGACCTATTGTTGCCGCTATTCTTGAAAAAGATAACGCAGTTGAAGAGTTCAGAAAATTAATTGGTGCTACTAACCCGGCTGAAGCTGCTGAAGGAACTATCCGTAAAAAATACGCTACTTCAATTGGTGAGAACGCTGTTCATGGTTCTGACTCTGATGAAAATGCTGCTATTGAAGGTGCTTTTCACTTTGCTGGTAGAGAACAATTCTAATTGATTTTTCAATTAACCTCATAAAAAAACCGTTTCTGTTTGAAACGGTTTTTTTTATAGTCTATAATTTCTTTTAATTAAATTGGATAAATTAACGCAAAACGATTTCCTTCACCACTTCTCGCCCCAATTCGTTGTTAAGCATATCAATAATTTTTTGCTTCCCATAGCTTAATTCTTCCCGCAAAACCGCCGAAGTTAAACTCACATAGAGTGTAGTACCTTTAAGGACAATAGCCTGTGTATACGAATTCACTCCATTGCCCATAAGCGTTTTCCATGCATGTTCTACATCCATAGCATCCATGCCTTTACTAAGCTTGTTTTGCTCAATAAAAGCCTTTAACACTTCTGAAATCGAATTTTCGTTACTGAGCCGTTTTGCCATGTAATTTATCAAAAGGGATATAGCGTTTGTATTGGTATTCTATAGCTTCTTCATTGCGAACAATTAAAACCGAATCTTCAATCGCTATAATTTCTTCTTTCCACTTCCCGTAATTCGTTGTATAATATAAAAAATAATCACCGTCTGCTCCTTTTATTTCAACCGATTCTTGCAAACCATTGGTTTTGTAGGAACCATCAAATTGGGGCATCAGTTTTTGCCGAATTCCTTTCTTATTTTTAATTTCAAAAAAATCAATGGTCGGATTGGTACTGTATTCCTTCTTGGTTCCGTCTTTAGCAACAGCGGTTTTAATTTCCCAATAACCGTTAATCTTCGATAAATTTTGTTCCGGAATGTCTCGTTTACAAGAGGATAACAACACGAAGAGACATGCAAATAGTAACGCTTTTTTCATGATATTTCAAAACCTAAATATACACTTATTTACCAAATAAAACTTATTTTTACCAAAGCAAATTAAACCTTAACCTATAGTTTAGGTCTAATTGAAAAAACAACCCTTATGAAAAAATTACTAATGCTTATGGCTACAGCTCTTTTAGTAGTTGGCTGTAGTTCTGATTCTTCCGATTCGTCCCAACCTACCGAAGAAACCATGTATTTTCCACCCAGCGACGGTAGTTCCACCTGGGAAACTAAATCGGTTGCAGCCATGGGTTGGAACGAAAATGCCGTCCAACCGCTTGTTGATTATTTAACGGCAAAAAACACCAAATCGTTTATCGTTTTGGTAAATGGCCGCATTGTAATGGAATATTACCTCAACGGACATTCGGCAACAACTCCTTGGTATTGGGCCAGCGCCGGAAAAACGCTCACCGCTACCGTAACCGGTATAGCCGAACAAGAAGGACTTTTAAATACAAACAATAAAGTTTCTGATTATTTGGGCACCGGCTGGACGTCAGCGCCATTAGCCAAAGAAAACCTCATCACCTGCAAACACCTTCTTTCCATGACATCCGGTTTAAATGATGCACTGGGCGACGATGTCTCGCCTGCCAATTTGCAATATGTTGCCGATGCCGGAACTCGTTGGGCTTACCATAATGTTTATGTGAAACTTCAAGATGTTGTGGCAGCCGCTTCCGGACAAAACTGGACGACTTATTTTAACACCAAACTCCGCGATAAAATTGGTATGACAAGTGGTGCTTGGGTCCAATCCGATGGTTTAAGTGTGTATTGGAGCACTTCGCGCAACATGGCTCGTTTCGGACTTTTAGCGCTCAACAAAGGGAAATGGAATGGCAATGTAGTGCTAAACGAAACCTATTTTAATGCGGCCACCACTACGTCACAAACCATTAATCAGGCCTATGGCTACCTGTGGTGGCTCAACGGAAAATCGAGTTATCACTTACCCGGCCTCCAACTTCAATTTCCGGGAACCCTCATTCCCAATGCACCTTCCGATATGTATTGCGCCTTGGGCAAAAACGACCAAAAAATATATGTAATCCCAAGCAAAAAAATGGTCATCATTCGCATGGGCGAAGTTTCAGATCCTGATAATCCCACTTTTGCGCTATCGGGATTCGATAACGAGTTGTGGGGCAAGATTAATTTATTGTTTCCGTAATGATTTGGGCGTGTCCCCGCTAACACGGGGTCAGGCTTTACAGGGCTAACGGTGCATGGCACCAACCTTCGGTTGCCCTTACAATCCTTCACGCATTCGCATAAAAAATCCCCGTTTGGGGATTTTTTTATGATGTTTTATTCGCTTGGTACTGTTTACGAACCGCCAGTAAGACTATAAAAATACAAACAAAACCGTGTGGATAGTAAAATACAGAATCACGTTTGATTAAGAAATTTCCGGCGATAGCCAAAACCAAGGCTATAGTATACAAATGAAAAGCTTTTAATTTCTTCATACGATTTATTTAAAAAATGAATCCACAAATTCATACTTATTGAACACTTGTAAATCTTCAATTCCCTCGCCAACGCCAATGTATTTCACCGGAATTTGGAATTGATCCGAAATACCGATAACCACTCCTCCTTTGGCCGTTCCGTCTAATTTGGTTACCGCTAAACATGATACCTCCGTTGCTGCTGTAAATTGTTTGGCTTGTTCAAATGCATTTTGCCCGGTAGAACCGTCTAAAACCAATAGTACATCATGTGGAGCGGCTTCGTGTACTTTTTGCATCACACGTTTCACTTTAGAAAGTTCGTTCATAAGACCTACTTTATTGTGCAAACGTCCGGCTGTATCAATAATAACCACATCAGCATTTTGGTTAACCGCACTTTGAATGGTATCAAAAGCCACCGAAGCCGGATCGCTACCCATTTGTTGTTTTACAATGGGAACCCCTACCCGATCAGCCCAAATTTGCAATTGATCGATAGCAGCAGCCCGAAAAGTATCTGCGGCGCCTAACACGACTTTATGTCCGGCTTTCTTAAACTGGTAGGCCAGTTTTCCAATTGTAGTGGTTTTCCCAACTCCATTCACACCCACAACCATAATAACATAGGGTTTGGCCACACTTGGCACCACAAACTCGGTTTCTTCACCCGATTTGGTTTCAGACAATAAACCTGCAATTTCTTCGCGCAAAATTTGGTTTAATTCGTCTGTACCCAAATATTTATCTCTTGAAACGCGTTCTTCAATACGTTCAATTACTTTTAAAGTGGTATTTACTCCCACATCAGAGGAAACAAGAATTTCCTCCAAATTATCCAAAACCTCATCATCAACGCGAGATTTTCCGGCGATGGCCTTGGTAAGTTTTGATAAAAAAGTGGTTTTGGATTTCTCCAATCCTTTGTCTAAGGTTTCTTTCTTTTCAGATGAGAAAAAGCGTTTAAAAAAACTCATAGTAATTGTATTGTTGTGTTTAAAGTGAATAGCATAACGCCAATAAAACTCACAAAAGTTCTAATTTAGTCCAGACTTCCCTGCCTGTTGCAGGTTGCAGCGGCATCCTTTTTTGTCCCTCGACTGCGCTCGGGAAGACAGTGAACTTATAGTACAATCACTGACAAAAAAGACAAAGCGGGACAAGGTGTCTTGTATTCTACTCCATTTGTACTTCTACTTATTATACCGGCAAATATAAAATAAAAAAGCTACTTCTTTTGAAAGTAGCTTTGTTATATATGGAGTTATGAATTATTTCTTTTTAAGAAACTCATCTACTTCTTCAGGAGTCATGATACTTTCAACAAAAGTATACGCACCAGATTTAGGTGATTTAACCATTTTGATGGCTTTGGTTAATCTTTTAGAAGCGGTTTGTAAGGTTGCTACGGTTTTCTTTGCCATGATTCAACTAGTTTAAAAGTTATAAAAAACTTTAATTATTTAATTTCTTTATGAACAGTCATTCTCTTAAGAATAGGGTTGAATTTTTTCAACTCTAAACGATCAGGAGTATTTTTCTTGTTCTTTTTGGTGATATAACGTGACGTTCCCGGCATACCTGATTCTTTGTGCTCGGTACACTCTAAAATAACCTGTATTCTGTTTCCTTTCTTTGCCATTGTACTGAATATTTATACGGTTGCAGATTAGATTAATCCGTTAGCTTTTGCATCTTTCAATACGGCAGCTAAACCTTTTTTATTAATTGTTTTAATTGTAGAAGCCGCTACGCGCAATGTAATCCATCTGTCTTCTTCAGCAAGATAGAAACGTTTTTTAATTAAGTTTACAGAAAACTTTCTTTTAGTTTTGTTCATTGCGTGGGAAACATTGTTTCCTACCATTGCTCTTTTACCTGTAAGATCACAAACTCTTGACATTTTATGCTTATCTTTTATCGTTATTCAAAATCAGGGTGCAAAGAAACAAAAAAGAAATGGAGTAACA
Source organism: Flavobacterium sp. (assembly GCA_041917555.1). Taxonomy (GTDB): domain Bacteria; phylum Bacteroidota; class Bacteroidia; order Flavobacteriales; family Flavobacteriaceae; genus Flavobacterium. The sequence goes on from JAYRXL010000086.1 coordinate 137,289, forward strand.
AAAAAATATTTACACATTTTTTAAAATTTCCTTTCGGAGCATTTCAAAGGCTTTGTTTGCTGCTCTATCAATGACTTTTTCACGGGGTTGACCCAGGTTTAATTCTTCAAAAACAACCTCATTTGGGGTTGCTAACGCCACAAAAACAGTTCCCACTTCGGCATCGGAGTCGCCTTTTGTAGGACCAGCATTACCTGTTGTTGCTAAAGCATAATCCGATTGCATCAACTTTTGTACTGCTTTTGCCATTTCGCAGGCAACGGTAGCACTAACTACCGAGTTTTTTGCAATAACCTCATGGTCAATACCTAATACCGTTTCTTTCAATTCGGTGGCATAAGGTACTACACTTCCTTTAAAATAAGCCGAAGAGCCGGCCACCGATGTAAACAAAGCCGCAATTTTTCCTCCGGTACAACTTTCGGCGGTAGCAACCGATAAACCACGTTCAGCCAAGAGTTTTCCCGTGGCGACTTCAATAGTTTCATCTTCATCATAGCCAACAATAATATCGCCGATTAGCGCCGAAACTAATTGCACTTGTTCTGCCACTGCTTTTTCCAAAACCATTTTATCCTTACCACGCGCAGTCAATCGCAAGCGAACCCTTCCCGGACTGGGCAGGTAGGCCAACTTTATAAAAGAAGGCAAATTGTTTTCCCAATTTTCTATACGCTCTGCCACCACACTTTCACCTTGCCCATAAGTAAGTAAGGTTTTATGAAGTATATAGGGGCGGTTGTATTCCTGAACTAATTTTGGTAACAGTTGATTTTCGACGATATTTTTCATTTCATACGGTACGCCCGGTAACGAAACGTAAACCGTATTTTCTTTTTTCATCCACATTCCCGGAGCGGTTCCCACCTGATTAAAAAGCACCTGACATTTGGAAGGCACTAAAGCTTGATCTTTGTTCACTTGTGAAGCCGGACGTTTTAACACGGTTTCTATGAGTTGTACCACATGGGATTCTACGGCAGCATTTCGGATGAGGGAGTCCTCAAAAAAATCGCAAAATGTTTTTTTGGTAATATCATCTTTGGTTGGGCCTAAACCACCGGTGATTACCACTAAATCTACCTTGTTCAAATAATACGAAAAGGTTTCCAAAATAGGTTCACGCTCATCTGATACCGAGCGCATTTCGAGCGTTTGCACACCAATACGATCTAAGGCTTTTGCCAGATAGGCTGAATTAGTATCGGTAATTTGTCCAATTAGAATTTCGTCACCGATAGTGACTATAGCTGCTTTCATGTAATCCAATTAAAATTCGGCCAAAGGCCGGTGCAAAAATAAAAAAAGAGCTTCCGACAGGAGGCTCCTTTAACGTTTTGGTAAGAAGTGTTAGAGTTCAAAATCCTTTTTGATTTCTTTCACGGCTTCCTTCACCTGATTTTTAACGCTTTCAAAAGTAGCTTCAATTTCTTTGCGTTTTCCTTCGCGTTTGGTCCAAGCTTCTACTTCTAAAATTTCTTGATGCGCCAATGTCATACCAAGTAAATCAAGGGTAGGCTTAATTTTATGTGCGTAAGCATAAGCTTGTTTATGATCTTTTTCTTTAATTCCGTGTTCAATCTGCTTCATGTCTTCGGGCACTTCAGAAATAAAAAGAGAAATAATCTGCATCACGAATTCGGGATCGTTATCAGACAGTGCATGCACTTTTGCTAAATTGTAATTTAAGGCCATTATTTTATTAGTAAATTAAGTAGTTTCTTTTCTTCAATAAATCCTTCCAATACATCACCGGGTTTAACAGCCGCAACTCCTTCGGGAGTACCGGTAAAAAGTATATCGCCAACCTTCAGGGTAAAATACCGGGAAACCTCTGCAATAAGTTCGTCAATTTTCCACAGCATATGCGAGGTATTGCCCTTTTGAACAGTTAACCCGTTGTTTTTCAACTCAAAGTTAATATTTTCAGCGGAAGAAAAAAGATTTTTTGGCAAAAAATCACCAATTACAGCGGAACCGTCAAAAGCCTTGGCCTTTTCCCAAGGCAAACCTTTATCTTTTAACTTTTGTTGAATATCTCTGGCAGTAAAATCGATACCGAGACCGATTTCATCATAATATTTATGGGCGAATTTGGGCTCAATATATTTTCCTACCCGATTGATTTTAACAAGAATCTCAATTTCATGATGCACATCCGAAGAAAAATCAGGCACAAAAAAAGGAGTACCCTTCGGCAAGATAGCTGTGTCGGGCTTTAGAAAAACCACAGGCTCATCAGGGCGTTCATTTTGAAGCTCGACGATGTGATTTACATAATTTCTTCCTATACAAATAATTTTCATTTTAGGAATAGTTTACCTTTTCTACTTCGTGTTGAGTTTTCGTAATTTAATTCCGGTGAGCACTTTTTTGGTATACAACGGAAAATCAGCATTTTGAATCCAACCGAAATAACCGGGTTCTTTATCAAATACTTCTTCCACAGCAACTCCCTTGTGCTTACCGAATGTAAAAATTTCTTGTCCCTTATCATTCAAACCTATAAATCCGGCAAAATCGACTGCTCGTTTTCGAGTGGTAAAATCAGACAACGCTTTCATATCATTGGGCAAATCCGGATAGCGATCCAATTGCGCCTTAAGAATTTCGTAGGTTGCCAGTGTATCCGCCTCAGCACTGTGGGCATTATCTAAGGTTTCATTACAATAAAATTTGTAGGCGGCGCTTAAAGTTCGTTCTTCTTTTTTATGAAAAATCGTCTGTACATCAACTGAAACGCGATTACCCATATCAAAATCGACTTCGGCACGCAACAATTCTTCTGCCAACAACGGAATATCAAATCGGTCCGAATTATAACCGGCCAAATCGGAGTCTTTTATCATATTGTACACATGCGGTGCCAACTCTTTAAAAGTAGGTTCGCCTGCCACTTGCGCATTGGTAATTCCGTGAACTGCTGTAGCCATAGCCGGAATAGGAATAGTTGGGTTAACCAACCATGTTTTACTTTCTCGATTTCCGTTTGGATAGACTTTAAAAATGGAAATTTCGACGATACGGTCTTTCGCCACGTCTACTCCGGTAGTTTCCAAATCAAAAAAACAAATAGGCCGAATAAGCTTTAATTCCACTTGCAAAAATTATACTGCAAAGATAAAGGTTTGAATGTACCGTTCGTCGATAACTTAAAAAAAATGGAAAAAACCTGTTAAAATAGGATGCCCGCTATTAAATAACGTGAGTCCGATATAATATAAAGCTTTTTGTAGAAAATTAAATTTCTCTATTACTATCCCAAGCTTCAAGGTAGTCTGCTACTCGCTTGACAAAACTTCCTCCAAGAGCCCCATCTACCACGCGGTGGTCATAACTGTGTGACAAAAACATTTTCTGACGTATTCCGATAAAATCACCTTCGGGCGTTTCGATAACTGCCGGTACTTTACGAATAGCACCTAACGCTAAAATTCCCACTTGCGGTTGATTGATAATTGGTGTCCCGAAAACAGAGCCAAAGGTACCCACATTGGTTACAGTGTAAGTTCCTCCTTGTGTGTCATCCGGTTTTAATTTTCCTTCTTTGGCACGTTGCCCTAAATCATTTACCGCTTTTGCCATACCTACTAAATTGAGTTGATCGGCATTTTTAATTACCGGAACGATAAGGTTACCGTTTGGCAATGCGGCAGCCATTCCTAAATTTATGGCTTTCTTCTTAATAATATAGTCACCTTCTACCGAGATATTCATCATAGGGAAGTCTTTTAAAGCCTTTGCAACCGCTTCCATGAATATTGGGGTGAACGTAAGTTTTTCGCCTTCGCGTTTTTCAAAAGTTGTTTTTACTTTATCGCGCCATTTCACAATGTTGGTAACGTCTACTTCAATAAACGACTGCACATGGGCCGAAGTTTGAACCGACTCAACCATATATTTAGAAATCAGTTTTCGCATACGATCCATTTCCACAATCTCATCGGCGCCATTTACCGAAACCGGAATGGCTTGCTGTGTTGCCTGTGGGGTGCTGGTTATCGGTTGCGTTACTTCTTTTTGAATAGTTGCCGGTTTCGGACTTTCAGGGTTTGCTTTTCGGTTTTCAACAAACTTTAAAATATCGTCTTTGGTGATACGTCCGTCTTTACCCGTTCCAACTATGGCATTGAGTTCGTCAGCAGATACACCTTCCTCTTTTGCAATATTTTTAACCAAAGGTGAAAGAAATTTATCTGTAGTAGAAAAATCCGAGGTAGTGGCTTGTATAGCATTTTCAATAGATTTGCTGAGTTCCTGAACTGCTGCCGGCGCAACCTCAGGTGTTGCGGCTGTTTCAACCACAGGCGTAGCGGCAACGGCACTTCCGGATTCAGTTTCGATGATGGCAATGGTTTGACCCACTTTAACCACATCGTTAACCTGAAATAATATCTCTGAAAGCGTTCCGGCCACTTCACTTGGCACTTCACTATCTACTTTGTCTGTAGCAATTTCTAAAACGGCTTCATCAGCAGCAATCGTGTCTCCTACATTTTTCAACCAGTTTGTAATGGTTGCCTCAGCAACACTCTCTCCCATTTTGGGTAATTTCAATTCAAATTTTGCCATATTGTGAATCTGTAGTTGTGTTTTTAAATTTTGATTGCAAAATTACTTTTTTTTACCGAGTTTCATCATCAAATTCTGAATATTTTACATGACTTTTATTTCACCCAACGCATCAGCATGGTCGCTTCCGATAAGATAATCGGATTGCGCTATAAAATTGCGAAAGTACACGTTAGTAGCCTTGTAGCGTTGCATAAATGACAGTATTTCGGCAAATGAAATTGCGCTTACATCAAAAATAATTTCATACGTTTCGGCTCTTTCATTTTGAAAAACAGTTCCCGGACTGAGCAAAACGGCTTCCATTTTTGCAGCTAAGATAGTATCTGAAGTAATAATTAGGCGTTTGGAAAAAATTGGCGAAATTGCTTTTTGCTTGGATTGTTTTTTTTTAGCAAAAAAGAAAGCACCTATCTTCATAAGCGCAGTAAACAGTGGAGCTCCGCCATAATGTTTTTTATAAAAATAGGTCATAGCCTCTGAAAATCGCTTTACATAATCACTGTCACGCACCGAGCTTTCTCCCTTGTAATGAACTACTGTAGCATCAGAAAAATAATAATTTGAATACCCCTTTTGCAAAACGCGGTAACTCAAATCGATATCATCCGAATACATAAAACAATTTTCATCAAATCCGTCGATTTCGTTATATAAATCACGCTTTAGCATCATAAAAGCGCCTACGAGTACTTCTGTTTTTTGGGTTTCGTTTTCAGCAATATGTTGCGCATAATACCGGTTAAACCATGAGCTATTCGGAAAAACGATATACAATCCGAAAATCTTTGTAAAAGCCACCCAGGGTGTTGGGATTCCCCGCTTACTTTCGGGCAAAAAACGGCCTCTTCCGTCGATGAGTTTACAGCCAACAATGCCCGGGTTATCAGCTTTCGAAGTTATAAATTGCAGCACTTTAGAAAAAGTAGTTTCTGCAACCACGGTATCGGGATTTAAAATACAAACATAATCGCCTTTGGCTTGGGCTACGCCCAAATTATTTCCTTTGGGGAAACCCAAATTTTCGCGGTTTTCAAGAAGTTGTATGTGCGGAAATTTTTGACGCACCATAGCACAACTATCGTCTTTCGAATTGTTATCAACCACAATGATTTCGCTTTCAATTCCTTGCAAAGCCTTCTCCACACTGATAAGGCACTGCTCCAGAAAATACCGAACATTGTAATTGAGTATGATGACCGAGAGTTGCATGAGGCAAATATAGTGTAATTTGAAATTTGGAAATTTGAAAATTTGGAAATTTGGAAATGCATCAATTTGAAATTTGAGATTTGGGGATTTGGATTATAAAAAAGCCAAAAAGAAAAGATTGTTTCGTTATTGGCAAACACCTACTTTTGCACATCACAACAATAGACGCATTGTCGCATTGCCTAATTGACACCTTAAATGAATTACCTTTCCGTTGAAAATATTTCAAAATCGTATGGTGAACGCACCTTATTCGAAAACCTGTCATTTGGCATTAACAAAGACCAAAAAATTGCCTTTGTGGCAAAAAACGGAACCGGTAAAACCTCGATTTTGAAAATAATAACCGGCGAGGACACACCCGATACCGGACAAATTGTAATGCGAAAAGAGATACGGATGGCTTTTCTTTCGCAAGAGCCCAATTTACAACCGAGTCTCACAATCGAGGAAAGTATTTTTGCCAGCGACAATGAAACCCTAAAAGTTATTGAGCAATACGAAAAAGCGCTCGAAAATCCGGGCGATGAAGAAGCCTACCAAAAAGCGTTCGACAATATGGACCGCCATAATGCGTGGGATTTTGAAACGCAATACAAACAAATTCTGTTTCGCCTCAAGCTGGACAACCTAAAACTCAAAGTAAATGAATTGTCGGGTGGGCAAAAAAAACGTTTGGCTTTAGCCATTATTTTGATAAACCGCCCCGATTTGTTGATTTTGGATGAGCCAACCAATCACCTTGATTTGGAAATGATTGAATGGCTTGAAAATTATTTTGCCAAAGAAAACATGACACTCTTCATGGTAACACACGACCGCTTTTTTTTAGAACGTGTGTGCAATGAGATAATAGAATTAGACAACGGAAAAATTTACCAATACAAAGGCAATTATTCCTATTTTTTACAGAAGAAAGAAGAACGATTGGCTATTGAGTCGGCTTCGGTAGAAAAAGCAAAAAACCTTTATGTAAAAGAACTGGATTGGATGCGCCGCCAACCGAAAGCCCGCACTACAAAATCCAAATCGCGTATAGACGACTTTTATGTTATTAAAGAAAAAGCCCATTCGCGCAGAAAGGAACATGTGATGGAGCTTGAAATTAATATGGAGCGCATGGGCAGCAAGGTTATCGAATTGCATCGTGTTTCCAAAAAATTTGACAAGAAAACCATACTGGATGGTTTTGACTATACGTTTAACAGAGGAGAACGTATTGGTATCATCGGTAAAAACGGCACCGGAAAATCGACTTTCCTGAATATCCTGACACAACGCATTCAGCCTGATTCCGGTAAGGTTGTGGTGGGCGAAACCATCAAGATAGGCTATTACACACAAAGCGGTATTAACCCCAAACCGGGTCAAAAAGTTGTAGAAGTTATTAAAGAATATGGTGACTATATTCCGCTCACCAAAGGACGAACTATTACCGCCGGACAATTGTTGGAACGTTTTTTATTTGACCGAAAAAAGCAACACGATTATGTGGAAAAATTGAGTGGCGGCGAATTGAAAAGGTTGTACTTATGCACCGTTTTAATTCAGAATCCCAATTTCCTGATTTTGGATGAACCAACAAACGATTTGGATATCGTAACGTTAAATGTACTTGAGAATTTCCTGTTGGATTATCCCGGTTGTTTGTTAGTTGTGAGTCATGACCGCTATTTTATGGACAAAATTGTGGATCATTTATTTGTATTTCGAGGTGAAGGTGAGATTGAAGATTTTCCCGGAAATTACTCCGATTTTAGGATTTATGAAGACAGCATTGAACCTGAGAAAGAGGATAGTCCGAAAGAAAAAAACAATTGGAAAGAAAAACAAGTTAAACAAGGACTAACATTTGCAGAGCAAAAAGAGTTTCAAAAAATTGAACGTGAAATAAAAGACTTGGAATATGCAAAAAAAGAGATTGAAGCGCTTTTTGCTAATGCAACATTAACTCATGAGGAAATTGGGCAAAAATCGAATGAATTACAAAAAATTATTGCCTCTTTAGAAAGTAAAGAAGAACGTTGGTTTGAATTGAGTGCCAAAATGGAAGAATCTTAATCTTGCTATTCTTAAAATCCATGCTTCGTTATAGTATATCCTATTTTAAATTTCTCTACCACTCCAAAAACCAACACGGAGTTCACTCTCCTTTTGTATTTCAATTACTCACAAAGTGTTTATATGATAGGACTAAGTATCCTGAGTATTTCATGCTACGCCATTACCGAAACCAACTCTTGCAAAATTCGGAAATCATAGAAGTGACCGATTTTGGTGCGGGTTCCCGCGTTTTCAAAGACCACAGAAGAGCTGTAAACCAAATCGCTAAAAATGCCGGAATAACTACAAAAAGAGCCCAATTGTTATTTCGGTTGGTACGCTACTTTCAACCCAATTCTGTTTTAGAAATAGGAACTTCACTTGGCTTAGCAACTTCAGCATTAGCTTTAGGAAATACCAACGCAAAAATTACCACATTAGAAGGGTGTCCTTCAACATTGGCAATAGCTAAAAAACAATTTCAGGATTCTCGTTATAGTTTTACTGTTGAAAACAGTAACTTTATCAACACCGAATTTTCAGACTACCTTAAAAATCTACAAGCTACTACCTATGACTTCATTTACTTCGATGGCAACCATTCCAAAAAAGCAACCCTCGAATATGTAAACTACCTACTTCCTACTGCAACAAACGATTCGGTTTGGATTTTTGACGATATACATTGGTCTAAAGACATGGAAGAGGCTTGGGAAGCTATCAAAAACAATCCAAAAATCACGGTAACTATAGACACTTTTCAATGGGGAATTGTTTTTTTTAGAAAAGAGCAAGAAAAAGAACATTTTATTTTACGAGTCTGAGACTTAAGTTAACGTGAGTTCGACATAAGAATTTTGTCAGAACGCTTTAGAGGAGTGAGATTCGAGCCTTACATAGGAAGTAATAGCGGGCTATTTCAATGATGTAAGGCGAAGTAGATTGCTTCTCTAAAGTGTAAATTTAAAAAACGCTATCCTAAAAAGCACTCGTCTATTTCGTTAAATTTCCTCAAGATAACCGGTTATCTCTCGAAAATTTGCCTTATAGCCAAGCACTTTTAAGAATTCTGACTTTATTATTATGTCGAACTCACGTTAAGTTATATTCTTCCATTTTTGTATTTTTGAGTTGTATCCTGTAATACTGCCAAAATCTTTAGCCTATTCAAACACACGTTAAATTATGTTAAAATTTGTAACAGTTGTTTGTTTAGGACTACAAACTTTCAAAACAACCACCACCATGAAAAGAAAAATTAATTACAACCAAATCGTAGCCCTTGTATTGGTAGTTACCACCACCAATGTTATTGTAAAAGTAGGTCATCAAATCGGTAACTGGGTTTGCAGTATTGTGGGTTAATTTGTACTTTTAAGCCAAAATTAACACCACATTATGGGCGGACCACTCATCCAAATTACGGATATTAAAAGGGATTTTCAACTTGGTACCGAAACAATCTATGTTTTGAAAGGTATTGATCTTCAAATCAACAAAGGAGAATACGTTGCCTTGATGGGACCATCCGGATCCGGGAAATCCACCCTGATGAATTTGTTGGGTTGCTTGGATACCCCCACCTCGGGCACCTATATTCTTAACGGAAAAGATGTTTCCCAAATGCATGATGATGATTTGGCCGAAGTACGCAACAAAGAAATAGGTTTCGTGTTTCAAACCTTCAATCTTCTTCCTCGTACTACTGCCCTTGATAATGTAGCGCTTCCTATGGTTTATGCCGGTTATTCTAAATCCGAACGCAACGAAAGAGCCAAAGAGGTTCTTACACAAGTCGGCTTGGGCGATCGCATGGATCACCAACCCAACCAACTATCGGGAGGGCAACGCCAACGGGTAGCTGTTGCACGCGCATTGGTTAACAAACCTTCTATCATTTTAGCCGACGAGCCTACCGGAAACCTCGACAGTAAAACCTCAATCGAAATTATGAAACTGTTTGGCGAAATTCATGCCTCAGGTAATACGGTCATTTTGGTAACACACGAAGAAGATATTGCTGCCTATGCACATCGCATCATCCGCTTAAAAGACGGCATGATTGAAAGTGACAATCCGAAAAAATAAAAAATTAAGTAATCAAATTATTAGCGGTTACAGGCACTTTGCACTCAGGCTTAAAATCGGACACTGATTTTTGTACCTTTGCTACTCAACACACTTTTTCAATTGCTCACTACCGAAAAATTAAAACGCTCATGAAAATTTATACCAAAACGGGCGATACAGGAACCACTTCATTGTTTGGAGGTGATCGTGTCCCTAAACACCATATTCGCATCGAAAGCTATGGTACCGTAGACGAACTCAATTCGCATATTGGTCTGATTCGCGATCAAAATATACCACAACACTACCAAAATGTTTTAATTGAAATACAAGACCGTTTATTCACCGTTGGGGCAATTCTCGCCACACCACCGGACAAAGAACTATTGAAAAACGGCGAAAAAAGACTCCAAAACTTGGGTATTTCAGAGCAAGATATCGCGTTTCTCGAAAATGAAATTGATGCAATGGAAGAAGAACTGCCACCTATGACACACTTTGTACTGCCCGGAGGACATACAACCGTGTCATATTGTCATATTGCGCGCTGTGTATGCCGTAGAGCGGAGCGTTTAGCGGTTCACTTAAATGACATAGAACCTACAGATACCCATGTAATTCGGTATTTAAACCGACTCTCAGATTATCTTTTTGTATTGGCACGGAAGTTGACGAAAGACTTACAAGCCAATGAAGTTCCTTGGATTCCTCGGAAATAATCGTGTAAAAAAAAAGGAACTGAATTTGGCCTTCGGAAAATCCGAAAAACACGTTCTTAATTATCACAGTAAAATAAATTAATTTTTACTTGACTTTTTCAGTTAAAAAATTATTTTTGCACAAAACTTAAATCGAAAGAAGATGTATTGGACCCTAGAATTAGCATCTTATCTAAGCGATGCTCCTTGGCCCGCTACCAAAGATGAATTAATCGATTTCGCTATCAGAACCGGTGCTCCTCTGGAAGTAGTTGAAAACCTGCAATCTATTGAAGATGAAGGTGAAATCTACGAATCAATGGAAGAGATTTGGCCTGATTATCCAACCGACGAAGATTATCTTTGGAATGAGGACGAATATTAAGAAAAACAAAGAATAACACAACACAAAAAAGTCTCTTTTGAGGCTTTTTTTTATGTACATTTGCAAACCTTTATTGAATTTAAAATAAACAAACCGTTATGAGTTTTATTAACAGCATACTTAAGGTTTTTGTGGGCGATAAATCCCAAAAAGATATTAAGCTAATTCAACCATTAGTTACCAAAATTAAAGGCTTTGAAAGCAGTCTTGCTTCCTTGTCTCACGATCAATTACGTGCCAAAACAAGCGAATTTAAAACTAAAATAAAAGAAGCACGTTCCTTAATCGATACAAAAATTGAGAGTTTAAAAGCCGAAGCTGAACAAATTACAGATATTGACAAACGCGAAGATGTGTATAACACTATCGATGCGCTTGAAAAAGAAGCGTATGAAGCAACCGAAAAAGTACTTCATGACATTTTACCCGAAGCCTTTGCTGTAGTGAAAGAAACGGCAAAGCGTTTTAAGGAGAACACTTCCATAGCGGTTACAGCGACCCCGCTTGATCGTGAGCTTTCAGCTACCAAGTCGTATATCACTCTTGAAGGCGACAGCGCCGTTTGGGCCAACAGTTGGAATGCCGCCGGTAAAGAAATTACCTGGGATATGATTCACTACGATGTGCAGTTAATTGGTGGTATTGTATTACACCAAGGTAAAATTGCCGAAATGCAAACCGGTGAAGGAAAAACATTGGTGGCAACCTTGCCGCTTTACCTGAATGCACTCACCGGAAATGGCGTACATTTGGTTACTGTAAACGATTACCTTGCCAAACGTGACAGCACGTGGAAAGCTCCTTTGTTCGAATTTCACGGTTTGACTGTTGATTGTATTGACAACCACTCCCCTAACACGGCTGCCCGTCGAAAAGCCTACGAAGCGGATATAACCTATGGTACCAATAACGAATTTGGTTTTGATTACCTACGCGATAATATGGCGCACTCTCCCGAAGACTTAGTACAACGCAAACACAACTATGCTATCGTTGACGAGGTTGACTCGGTGTTGATTGATGACGCCAGAACTCCGTTGATTATTTCGGGTCCGGTTCCTGATGGTGATCGCCATGAATTTAATGAGTTAAAACCAAAAGTTGAAAATTTATACAACCTACAACGTCAACTTGCGAATGGTTTTCTTTCTGAAGCAAAACGATTAATCAAAGAAGGGAATACCAAAGATGGTGGTTTTAACCTACTTCGTGCACACAGATCACTTCCTAAAAATAAAGCATTAATTAAGTTTTTGAGTGAAGAAGGTGTAAAACAACTTCTTCAAAAAACCGAAAACGAATACATGCAGGATAACAATCGTAAAATGCCACAGGTTGATGAAGCCTTGTATTTTGTGATTGAAGAAAAGAATAATCAGGTTGAATTGACCGATAACGGAATCAAATTCTTGTCTCAGGATACTACAGATGATTTCTTTATTCTACCGGATATTGGTACTGAAATCGCCAACATCGAAAAGCAAAAACTTGAAAAAGATAAAGAAGCCGAGGCTAAAGAACATTTGTTTCAGGATTTTGCCGTAAAATCGGAACGTATTCACACCTTAACCCAATTATTAAAGGCCTATACCTTATTTGAAAAAGATACCGAATATGTAATCATGGATAATAAAATCCTGATTGTAGATGAGCAAACCGGGCGTATTATGGACGGTCGTCGTTATTCAGACGGATTGCATCAGGCTATTGAGGCTAAAGAAAATGTTACCATTGAAGCCGCTACCCAAACATTTGCAACCATTACACTTCAGAATTACTTCCGTATGTACAGCAAATTATCCGGTATGACCGGAACTGCAGTAACAGAAGCGGGTGAATTTTGGGAAATTTATAAATTGGATGTTGTTGAAATACCAACAAACCGTGCAATTTCACGTAAAGACAAAGAGGATTTAATTTACCGTTCGGTTCGTGAAAAATTTAATGCTGTTATTGAAGATGTTACGAAAATATCACAATCCGGTCGTCCGGTATTAATTGGTACCACTTCGGTAGAAATTTCGGAGTTATTGAGTAGAATGCTCAAAATGCGCGGAGTGGAACACAATGTATTGAATGCTAAATTACACAAAAAAGAAGCTGATATTGTAGCTGAGGCCGGAAAACCGGGTGTGGTAACTATTGCCACAAACATGGCCGGTCGTGGTACCGATATTAAACTCACTCCTGAAGTTAAAGCTGCCGGTGGTTTGGCTATTATTGGTACCGAACGTCATGACTCACGTAGGGTTGACCGTCAGTTACGCGGTCGTTCCGGACGTCAGGGAGATCCGGGTTCATCACAGTTTTATGTTTCGTTGGAAGATAATTTGATGCGCTTATTTGGCTCGGATCGTGTTGCCAAAATTATGGATCGCATGGGCTTGAAAGAAGGCGAAGTGATTCAGCACTCTATGATGACCAAATCGATTGAACGTGCTCAAAAACGCGTGGAAGAAAACAATTTTGGTGTTCGTAAACGATTACTTGAATACGACGATGTGATGAACGCACAACGCGAAGTAGTTTACAAACGCCGAAGACATGCCTTACACGGAGAACGTTTGAAATTGGATATTGCCAATATGCTTTATGACACCTGTGAACTTATCATCAGTGAAAATAAAGCGCGTAATGATTTCAAAAACTTTGAATTTGAAATTATTCGCTATTTTTCAATCACCTCCCCTATAACCGAGAGTGAGTTTGAAAAAAGTAATGAAATGGAGTTGACGGGTAAATTGTACAAAGCTGCCATGGCTTATTATACCGAAAAAACGGAGCGTAGTGCCCGTGAAGCTTACCCTATAATTGCCAATGTTTACGAGCAGGAAAATAATCGTTTTGAGCGAATCATTGTGCCATTCTCTGACGGTATAAAAACACTAAACGTGGTAACCGATTTGAAAAAAGCCTATGAAACACATGGAGCTTATTTGGTAGCCGATTTTGAAAAAAATATCACTTTGGCTATTGTGGATGAGGCTTGGAAAAAACACTTGCGCAAAATGGATGAGCTAAAGCAATCGGTACAGTTGGCTGTTCACGAACAAAAAGACCCTTTGCTGATTTATAAATTTGAAGCCTTTAATTTATTCCGCAATATGATTAACGGCGTAAATAAGGAAGTGATTTCTTTCCTTTTTAAAGGAGATTTACCGCAGCAACAGCAACAACAAAACATTCAGGAAGCGCGGGAAGTTCGTCAAAAAGAAAACTATACCGAATCGCGTGAAGAAGTAATGAACTCTGATGAATTAGCTGAACGCAACAGAGAGGCCGGTCAAACGCAACAACAGCGTCAGGTAACAGAGACCATTACACGTGAAACCCCTAAAATAAACCGTAACGATACGGTTACTGTAAAACACGTCATGAGCGGCAAAACTGAAAGCATGAAATACAAAAAAGCAGAAAGTTTATTAAGCTCCGGAGAATGGGTTTTGGTAAATGACTAATCAAATGAACTATAGCAAAAAAGCCGTCAAAATTGACGGCTTTTTTTATGATTTCTTATAACTAATCAGGGAAAATTTTTCCCGGATTTAGGATGTTGTTCGGATCAAATACATGTTTAATGCGCTCCATTAATTCGAGATGGTGTTTGGTAAAAGCTATATCCATATAGTTTTTTTGAACTAAACCAATTCCATGCTCACCGGATAACGTTCCATTGAGATGTACCGTTAATTCAAAAATTTCACGAATCCCTTTAGGCACTTCGGTATGCCAATCTGCATCCGACATATCGCCTTTAATAATATTGACATGTAAATTACCATCTCCGGCATGACCATAGCAAACCGATTTAAAACCGTACTTTGCGCCGGCTTTTTTAATACCGTCGAGGAGTGTAGGTAATTGATAACGAGGCACAACAGTATCTTCTTCTTTATAAACAGAATTAGATTTCACGGCTTCTGCCACTGAACGACGCATTTTCCATAGTGCATTTTTTTGCTCTTCGGAGTCGGCAAACAACACCTCATCAATCGCATAGTGTTCGACCACCGTCATAATTTTCTCGGCCTCTTGCATCAAAATATCAGGATAATTGCCGTCTACTTCTACCAACAAATGGGCCTGGATATCGTCTTTTACTTCAATAGCAATGCCTTCCACAAAACGCAACGTCCAATCAATGGCATCGCGTTCCATGAATTCAAGCGCACTCGGTACAATCCCTGCTCTAAAAATTGCCGAAACGGCTTCACAAGCTTCATACGCCTTATAGAATGGAATAAGCATTAATACGGTATGGGTATTTTGTGGCACTAATTTCAAAACAATTTTAGTAATAACCCCCAGTGTACCTTCGCTTCCAACCATAAGTTGTGTTAGATTATATCCCGTGGAATTTTTTAGGGTGTTGGCTCCGGTCCAAATAATTTCGCCATTGGGTAAAACAACTTCCAAATTAAGTACATAATCTTTAGTTACACCATATTTAACCGCGCGAGCTCCACCGGAATTTTCTGCTACATTTCCACCGATAAAACAACTTCCCATACTACTCGGATCAACCGGATAGAACAGCCCTTTTTCTGCAACTGCTTCACGCAAAACCTGAGTAATAACAGCCGGTTCTACAGTAACCTGTAGGTTAAGCTCATCAATAGATACGATACGATTTAAACGCTCTGTAGACAGGGCAATGCCTTCGTATATACACAAAGCACCTCCGCTAAGCCCCGTTCGTCCGCCAATGGGAACAACGGGCATTTTATAGGTGTTTGCCAATTTCAGTATTTCCGAAATCTCTTCTGTGGAACCCGGTTTTACAACCACATTTGGTGGAAAACATAAGTCTTCCGTTTCATCGTGTCCATACTGTTGACGAGTTTCATTATCGGTGAATAGGTAATTTTCACCAACAACAGCTGTCAGTTTTTGAAGTAATTCACTTGAAAAAGACATAGTTTTAGTTTTTTGTAAAGGTAAACGATAATGAAATTATTCTACAGGTTTAGGAGCTTTCTTTTTTAAGTCGGGTAGAAAATAACAGATAATGCCAATTAAAGGCAGAAATGAACAAACATGATAAACATATTGTATAGAAGTAGCATCGGCTAATTTGCCGAGAAGCGCAGAACCCAGCGCCCCCATACCGAAAGCAAACCCATAAAATAAGCCTGAGACCATACCCAATTTTTTAGGCACTAATTCCTGTGCGTAAACCAATATGGCAGGGAAGGCAGAAGAAATAATAATTCCGATAACGACCATTAACACATCTGTCCAGAACAGATTTACGTAGGGTAATAACATGGCGAAAGGGAATGCGCCAAAAACCGAAAACCAAATCACATATTTTCGCCCAAACCGGTCGCCCAGGGGTCCGCCTAAAATCGTTCCGATGGCATACGCCATAAGGTAAATAAACATGTGAAATTGGGCTTGCTTAACCGTTAAATGAAATTTATCCATTAGGAAAAACGAATAATAGCTGGACAAGCTGGCTGAATAAAAAAACTTTGAAAAAATAACAACCAGTAAAATCCCGATCGAAATTTGGACCTTTTTTTTGGGTAAATTATGTAGGTTGATAAACGGTTGCACTTTGTTTTCGCGGTGCACCAAATGATCCCTGTACCAGAAGGCTATTTTGCTTAAAATGAGTAGACCGATGACCGCCACACTGATGAACCAAAGAATATAGCGTTGGGAATGAGGCACAACGATGAGAGCCACCAATAGCGGTCCTAATGCTGTTCCAAAATTACCCCCAACCTGAAATATAGATTGTGCCAACCCGCGGCGTCCGCCGGAGGCCAAATTTGAAATTCGGGCCGATTCCGGATGAAAAATTGAAGACCCTGTTCCAATGAGCATAACTGAAAGCAATATCCAATAAAAGTTAGTAGCATAGGCAATAGAGATGATGCCCAAAAGCGAAAACAACATGCCGTAAATTTGCGAAAACGGCTTTGGGTATTTGTCGGTATAATAGCCCACAAACGGTTGAAATAGCGAAGCTGTGAGCTGAAACGCAAAAGTAATGAGTCCGATTTGCGAAAAAGAAAGGTTATAATTTTGTTTTAAGATAGGATAAACAGACGGTATAATTGCCTGAATAAGATCGTTGAGCAGGTGCGCAAAACTGATGGAAAACAGTATAGGAAAAACAGTTGTGCGGATGGGTTTTGCGTGTATAGATTCCAAAGCAATCGAAATTAGTACGTTTGCAAAAATAGTATTAAATTCTAAACCTTTTCTTTTCAAGGAATTTTTAATGTGTTTACGATGATACCAGCGCAAAGGGTGGCAGCGGCAGCCCCGAAGCTGAAGTGCACACAAAGCTGAGGGCTATAGCGAACGACCTGACCCCGATATATCGGGGATGCGCCCAAAAAAAGAAAACCATTAAAAAACTTCTTACCTTTGTTGTATGAAGAAACCGGTTCAATCTGCGTTAAAAGAGCAAGAAGGTGTGTTACAACCCGCCTCGTTAAATAGTGCTTCGCTTGAAAAAGTGCAGGCCAAACGGCGTGTTCAACCTACGGCTGAGGAATTGGTTGAAGCCTTAGTAAAGGGAGATAAAGTGGCGTTGAGCAGGGCAATTACACTTGTTGAAAGCTCGAATCCGGCGCATTTGGAAAAAGCCAATACGGTGATTCAACAATGTTTACCGTTTGCCAACCAATCGGTTCGTGTGGGCATAACCGGTGTTCCTGGTGTGGGAAAAAGCACATTTATCGAAGCTTTGGGAAAACATTTGACCGGACTGGGGAAAAAAGTGGCCGTTTTGGCTGTAGACCCGAGTAGTACGGTTTCGCATGGCAGTATTTTGGGCGATAAAACCCGAATGGAAGAACTGGTGAAAGACGAGCAGGCCTATATTCGCCCAACGCCTTCAGGAGAAACCTTGGGCGGTGTTGCCCGCAAAACACGTGAAACCATTATTTTGTGTGAAGCAGCAGGTTTTGATACCATTATTATTGAAACTGTGGGTGTAGGCCAAAGTGAAACAGCCGTTAACAGCATGGTAGACTTTTTTTTACTTCTCAAAATTGCCGGTGCCGGTGATGAGTTACAAGGTATTAAGCGAGGCATAATGGAGATGGCCGATTTGATTGTAATTAACAAAGCCGACGGTGATATGATGACCAAAGCCAAATTAGCCAAAACCGAATTTAGTAGGGCGTTGCATTTGTTTCCTGCTAAAAAATCGGGCTGGACACCCGATGTGACCACATGCAGTGCTATTGAAAAAAGTGGCATTGATGCTATTTGGACTACAGTGATGCGTTATTTTGAATTGACCAAGGCTAATGGTTATTTTGAAGCAAAGCGCAATGAGCAAAATTTATATTGGATGACCGAAACCATAAATGAGCAATTAAAAGAGCGCTTTTACGGTAAACCGGGAATAGTTGATGAATTAGAAGACTACAAAAAAGCGGTGCAAAACAACGAAATATCCCCTTTTGCAGCGGCTTTAGCATTATTAAAGAACTACTTCACGTAAGTTTATATTATATATTCATATAATTTTATTGTCGTTTTTTTGTAAAAAATACAATAACCTTCCTCCTTTCTATATAAGTTAAGCCTGGCCGATAAACTAAATTTCTTTAGGTTGCATTACCAAAAAAATACCGTTGATTAACGGATATACTTTCAGTTGGTTAGCGAGTCGAAAAAAAATAATACTGAACGAAATTTGTTTCAGAAAAAAAACTATTTTTAACAGTAACCTTCAAACATTTACAATTATGAGAATCAGAACACTTCTTGCAGCCCTTACATTAGTTGGAATTGGCGTAATTGCCGGTTATTTAATTTTTGGCAATAACACAAAAGCAAATCCCAATGCTACGAACCCTACCGCCCAATCAAATACTTCAACATCTACAGATGTTTGCATGGATTACAGTGGTGACCAAATGAGTACTTTGGACGCCGACTTAATTCATTTTATGACCAAAAGTTATAGAAATAATCAATTAGCGTATATTCAAACTAAACAAGGGACAATTGCGCCAACTGATGCGTACTCAATTTGGTTTGATCTTCCTACTCTAAAAAAGTTCTTGTACCATATTGAAAAAATATCTCAAAAATTTGATTCAAGCATTACGGACACCCAACTTGGGGTGCGTTTTTATTACGCTACATATCCTAAAACTGAAGAGTACGAAAAGTACAATTTTACAGATTTAATCGGCAGAAAAGGCAATTCCCTCTTCCCAAGTTACAATGGTTTACATACATTGGTGATGGTTCCGACATTAGAAAAAAACAACCTCAAATTTGACTTCAACCCTTTGGATGAAAGTACGTTTGTAAAAGGATTTTCTGAAGACACTAAATATGCATACAACAGTAAGTACAATATTCCCAATAATCAAACAGCTGCGTTATCCGGTTCTACACAACGCGACATGGGTTCCAAAAATCACGGTATCTTATACCCACCAACAAGCACAGTAGGATTAGGCTTTTAAGATGGAACATTCGTTAGTTCATCGTATATTATCGAACTCAGTTATTTGGATAGAACTTTTAACTGTTGTAGTGGCTTTATGGTATTACAACAGTTTAAAGTCTACCTATTGGAGGTATTTTGTGTATTATCTTATTTTAATTTTTTGCAACGAAGCCTTTAGTATGTGGATTATTGATTACACAACACTAAGTCGAAAAACATTTTATGATTTCTATGCCGTACCTATACAGTTTTTATTTTTGTTTTGGTTGTTTGCCAAAAAATCGCTTAAAATGCCCAAATTATTTTATGCTTTTTGTACAATTTATTTGTTGTCCTTTTTTTCACATTTCTTTTATTTAGAAAATATCCGAATGATTCATTCGTTGAGTTATTCAATTGGTTGCCTTCTTCTTTTCTTATTGCTTACTTTGGAATTTAAAAAACAGGTGTTTGTAGATGATATCTTAAAATTTAAATCCAATAAAATGTTTTACATCACTATTGGTGTGCTTTTTTTCTACATTGGCAGTTTACCTTTTTTTGCTTTAGATAAAGAATTATACACCAATCATTTTGAGCTATGGAAAAAATACCATACCTGGTTTTTAGCGGATGTTAATTTTTTATACATCACTTATATCGTTTCTTTTATATGGGGAAAACCGACGAAATAATATCGATTACTATTTTCAATTTATTCTTTATTGCCTTCATCGTGGCAATCATTGTTTTTATTTACCAATTTAAGTCGAAAAAAAAAGAACACCTAATGCAAATTAAATCCCAAAATGAGGCCCATAAAAAAGAATTACTTGCCACCGAAATCGAAATTCAATCCCAAACGATGCAACACATTGGCAGGGAAATTCATGATAATGTGGGACAAAAACTAACACTTGCCAGTTTGTATATCCAACAACTCATTTACGAAAACCAATTGCCTAACCTACAGGAGAAAATTGGTAATATTAACGCCTTGATTGATACCTCTTTGGGCGATTTAAGGAGCTTGTCTAAAAGTTTGACCGATAATTCGGTTAAAGAACTCGACCTCAACCAACTCCTCAAAAACGAATGCGAAAAAATCAATGCCTTGCAACTTTGCAAGGTGGTTTACATCGGAAAAACTAAGGCGTTGGTAGGCTATGACACAAAAGCTATTTTGCTGCGCATTGTGCAGGAATTTATCCAAAACAGCTTGAAGCATGCCGAATGCGATACAATTACAATTCATGTAACCGAGAGCGAAAAACTACTTTCCTTAACATTATCGGATAATGGAAAAGGTTTTAATCCGAATGGCAAATCAAATGGTATTGGTTTGTCGAATATGGAAAAACGTACTAAAATATTAAAGGGATCGTTCCATTTAACCAGCTCCCCTACTGAAGGAACACAAGTCATTATAAGTTTACCCATTGTATGAAAAAAACAATAGCCATCGTAGACGATCATGTCCTTATTGCCCAAGCTTTAAAGGGAATTATCACCAATTTCGACGGATTTGAAGTTGTGTATGAATGTGAAAACGGACAACAACTTGTAGAAAAACTCAAAAACCCGAAGCATAAAATCGATATTGTGTTACTCGATATCAGCATGCCGGTCATGGATGGTTTTGAAACTTGTGCTTGGCTACAAAAACAACATCCTGATATCGTAGTAATTGCATTGAGCATGCAAAACGACGATCAGAGTGTTATTCGAATGATTCAAAATGGTGCCAAAGGCTATTTACTCAAAAACACAAGTCCGGTTGAATTAGGCAAAGCATTACAACAGGTTTTGGAAGTTGGCTACTATTATCCGGATTGGGCCTCAAAAATAATTTTTAAAAGCCTGCGCGGTAACCCGGAAGAAAATACAATCAAATTAACCGATCGGGAAAAAGAGTTTTTGAAACTTTCGGTAACAGAAATGAGTTATAAAGAAATTGCCGATATCATGTGCTGTAGCCCTCGCACTGTTGAAAGTTATCGCGACAATTTATTTGAAAAACTCGAACTTAAAACCCGTGTAGGATTGGCAGTATTTGCGCTCAAAAACGGTTATGCCGATTGATTAAATGTTAAAAATTCCACGAACGAATAAGCCATTTGTAAATTAAACCGTAAACAGTCCAAAAAAGCAGTACCGGAATTACGATCACAGCAGCCCAAAGCCAAAACGTGATATAGGTTGAAAGGTTACCATTCGATATTGGCGATAAACTCATATAATATTGTCCTACAGCTATCACCAAAAGTGAAATGAGTACAATGACCGCTACATTTATACTGAATTTACGACTGATGGATTTGACCATTTTGGATGGAGAATAACCCAACGAATACTTGATTGAAACTTCCTCGCGTCGTTCTAAAAATTCGAGTTTAATGACATTTACAATCATAAACACGCACAATAAAAAGATAAAGATACCAATCAAGGCTATGGCACGTAAAACTAAAAACAATTTTCCTTTGATTTTAGCCGAACGCAACGATTCCTGATTGGATTCATATCCCTTGCTGTTCATTTTACTGATCAAATCCTGATCACGAGCATCATCAACCTTTACCAAAACACGCGTGTAAACTTCTTTCGCTACAGCAGCCTCGGGTTGTGTGGCGTTTACAGAATCAAGAAACTTTTTAGGAACCAAAACCGAATGAATTCGATCTGATAAGCCTACTAATCGCCCTTTATAAGTAACCATTTTACCTTGCAATGTTAGGTTAATGTTTACTTCTATTTTTTTGGCAAACGACTCGGTGATTTGTGGAAGCCCTTGATTGAGGGCAAATCCGTAATTGTATAAATTGAGGTATTCGCGTGAGATAATGATAGGAATTGTATTTTTTTTTACCTGAAAATCATTCAATTCCGCTATATCAATAGCCTCATTATCTATAGATTCCAAATACATATCGGTATAAAACGGAATAAAATTTCCGCCATCCGCCGAAACTTTAAATGTATTCGAAACAATAGGATATACTTTATTTACTCCTTGCCAGGTTTCAATATCGCGAATATCATTTTTATTGAAGCCAATTAGTTCTTTTCGGCCAATATTGTCGGGCGTGATGGTTTTAGAAAGGGTAAGCCAATAATTAGAATCGCTTGTTTTACTGCCAAAAAGGGCATCGGCATTTACATACAATTGCACGCAACTCAACACCAAAATAAAAGCCAAGAACAAACCCGGATATACAATCAATGATTTTGAAAACTTTTTTTTCATTAGAGGTTGTAGGTGTTACAATGATGAGAAAACTCAAAATCATTCAATTCAAAGAAAACAATGGCGCTACCCGAAATGGCGGCAGTTTCGCGTATCAAATGAAAAGCTTTTGCTTTATTTTCGGCATCCAAATGGCTAAAACATTCATCATACAACAAAAAATCGGCCGGATTAATAAGACTTCGCACGATAGCTGCCCGTTGGCGTTCACCATAAGAACAATTTTTGGCTTTTTTATCCAATAGTGGAGCAATGCCAAGCGTAGTTGCCAAGTCTAGTAAACGTTGATCCGCTTCCGGTGATGTTTTTCCGAATAAACGCAACATCACATTTTCCCTTAATGTAAGTTCGGGTATGAGGCGAACATCTTGAAAAAGTAATTGCAAACCGTTTTTCCGGTGGCTTACTAACTGCTCGAGTGATAAACCTTCAACCGTAACGTTATCATACATAATAGTTCCTTGGTAGTGAAAATGGTTCCCCAAAATAGCCGAAGCTAATGTTGATTTTCCACTACCCGAAGGCGCTATGATTAGATAACTATTTCCTTTTTCAAACTGAATTTCCTTATTCCAGATTTGAGAATTCTCAATAGACCTTGGTATGAAATAAGTAGGCTTCACGCCTTTCAGTGTGATATTATTCATATCCCAAGAGATAATGTAAGGCGTTTTTATCTTTTTTATCGAGATTGATAGTTATTTGTGAGGTAAAAGATCCATCATTAATTTCGGAAGTCGAAATCATGTCAACTATTTTAAATTTTGGCGTTTTAGCAGCTCTCTTAGCAAGATCATCCATGGCCGAACCGGAGCTCCAGAAAAACGAATTTACACCCGATTCTTTTTTCATCTTGGCATTTTTAGCCGATTTACCGGCTTTTAAAAGCGCCAATTTGGTTTCATCGGACGAAAATGCCAATAACTCTTTCGATTGATAAAATGTACCGGCAGATAATAACTCGCTTTGGTCATTAATGAAATTAAGAACTTTATTCGCCTTAGAACCATTTAACCCTAAAGCGACCACCATAACGGGGCGTGAATAAGACATTCCGTAATAAGGATCTGTTTGAGTTTGGGTTTCCTGATAATTTACAACACCATAATCACCGCTAAAAGCATTAACAACATCATCCAAAACCAAACCTGTACTTTGCATGTAATTATTTACAGTCGATTCAAACCCGGCTTCTTTGATAAAGTACTTCACAAAATCCAAACTTAAATAACCCACGCTGTAACTGTTTGCATCATCGGTTTCTATACTTTTTAGCATACCAAAATCAGCATCATTATCATCATAATATTTTTCAATTACTTTTTTAAGTTCATCATTAAAATGGGTTTTGCTGTTGATTACCATTTTACCGTCTTCAAAATTTAAATCGGCACCAATAGCTGAATTAACTAACAATTTGTTCACGGCTAAGGTCTCAATATAACCGTTTGAAGCCTTGCTTATGGCACCATACATATTGAACCAAACACTGGCATCGGCATCACTGCTGAGGGTTGTATCAATTTGATCAGACATTACATCATTATCAACCGGTTTTCTTTTCCAAAATTCATCGTAAAATTTGGCATCCGCTTTGGGTTCACTATACACTTCACTGTACGGATTATACGAAGGAGAAGCACCATTAATTTTGGACATCACCATTTTATCGGCATACAAACTTCCCAATAAGGCACCATCGGCAAAAACTAAATTTTTAGTTTTGTCAATCGTGATTTTAGAACCTGATTTTTCGGAGAAATTTTTCTGAAAAACATCACGATCATCCAACGTAACAATAACAGAAGTTACTAATGTATTGTCTACATAATCAAACAATACATACATTGGCTCATCAATATCAATTCCGTTATCACCAGCATTTGCCAGTAATTCGAGCTGTTTACGCTCACTATCAGACATTTTAGTTTTATCTTTAGCAATAGCTTCTTTTGGTAACTTTTCGTCCAACTGACTAAGGTTTACACGTGCAACTGCCATGGTGTTGGCAGACACATATTTCAATACATCGCTATTGTCATTGCTACTACACGACGCAACTAAGAGGGCTGCAAAAGAGAGTAGCAGCAAGGATACTTTTTTCATGTTATTTTCGGGTTTAGTCTTGATTTTTTACAAACATACATTTTTATTTCTGAAAAATACTATTTTTCAGACAAAGCGGTTTTTTACTCTTCGTATTGCTCCATTTCACGGTCGTAGAACTCGCCGGCAAGTACAATGAGATTTTCCATTTCGGCTTCCAACTCTTTTTCATCTTCGTCGTCAACTTCTTCTAAAAAATCGACTTCATCGTCTTTAAGGTTGATGATAAATCGAGGATAATCCAAATGAATCACAAAAATATCATCCGGATAGTCCGAATTGTCGGCCAATACAAATTTAGGTAATTGCATAATTGTGTTTTTGCGCAAGATAGACCGTATTTTTTTAATATCAAAAAGAGAAGGCTACTAAAAACCTAAACCCTATAAAAAAAGCCTATCGGTTAAATGATAGGCTTTAAAATTAGCTTTCTGAAAGAAGGAAAAATATGTCGGCTTTTTACTTGTCATTTATAAGAATCGGAGCCGATTTTCCATTCATAATAATAACTTTCGAATTGGTTGATTTAGCCAATTCGAGTTGAGCTTTTATCTGTTCGTATTGCAACTGTTTATCGGTTAAACCGTTGGATATAATTCTTTGATAATCGGCTATACCCTGTGCTTCAACACGCTTACGCTCTGCTTCCTGTTTTTCTTTTTGCAAAACGAACAGCATTTTCTGCGCCTCTTGTTCTGCATTAATTTTACCTTCAATGGTTTCTTTTACTGATGACGGTAAATTAATATTTCGAATTAAAAGTTGTTCTAAAATTAAGCCTCTTCGCTTGAAATCATCCTCTATAGATTTATATATACGCTGTTGAAATTCGTTTCGTTTGGTAGAATATAAGGCAACTGCATCATAAAAAACAGCATTATCGCGAATACGTGTTCGCGTTATAGGACGCACAATTTTATCTATATAATTAACTCCTATTTCTTTGTAAATTCTTGGCGAATCATTGGGAGAAACCCTATATAAAACAGTGAGATCAATAATAACCTCCAATCCGTCATTCGATAAAACGCGTATAGCATCATCCCCTTCCTTATCGCCTTCATTATGAACAGCCGACATTGTATAATTTTGTGTTTGAATATCCATAGTGGTAATATCCACAAGCGGGTTTACCAAATGCAAACCACTTTCTAAATAATCATTCTCTACTTTACCGAAAAGGGATTTAACGCCCACTTGTCCGGCTTCTATCTGTTTAAACATAGCGGTAGAAATCGCTAAAATAATAATCAAAATTCCACCTATGCGTAAATAGGGAACTGACTTGGTTGTTTTTTCGTTTTTTTGTAAAACGGAAGCTACTACTAGAAGTATCACTCCGATGATAAGAAATGCAATCATCTTTCTGAAGTTTAAATGAATGATGATTATACGTAAAGCGATTTACTTAGTTACAAAACAGACTCAGAATTAGCTTGGTGAAGCAATTTTTGGGAGAGAAAATGAAAACGAAGGTATAAAAATACGGCTGCAACAGTAAGACCTGCACACAAGCCAATCCATACACCAACCGCTTTTAAACTAGTGTGTTCCCCCAAATAATAGGAAATGGGAAAACCAACCACCCAATAGGCCACAAACGTAATATACATGGGAACTTTTACATCTTGCAAACCCCTAAGCGCTCCCAAAACAACAACCTGAATTCCGTCGGATAGTTGAAAAACTGCTGCGACCAACAATAATTTGGATGCTATTAAAACAACTTCGGTGGTTTCTTGAAGGTCTGTTTTAAATTCCATGTCTAAAAACAATTTAGGCAATAATGTATGAAAAGCCACAAAAAGAAGTGCAAAAACAACCTCAATACAAATAGCCAAAAGAAAAACCGAACGCGCCACTGTTATGAGGCTCTTATAATCCTGTAATCCTTTCTGATTGCCCACTCGAATCATCGATACCACACTTAAACCCATGGCAAACATGAAGGTGAGTGATGCCAAACTCAATGCTATCTGATTCGCGGCCTGACTGGTTTTTCCGATACTGCCACACAACCAAATTGCTGCGGTAAACAAGACCACTTCAAACAGCATTTGCATGGCAGAAGGCAAACCTAAAGCCAATAACTTTTTGAATACTTTTGCTTGCAGTTCCTGTATCGAAAACTGCTTGAAATAGGGTGCTAATTTTTCGTTCTTCACCAAAATTAAGTGCATAAAAACAACCATTGCAATACGTGATATTACAGTTCCCAAAGCGGCACCCAAAATGCCGAGTTTAGGAAAAAACCAAGCTCCGTAAATCAAACAATAATTAATGACTATATGAAGAATATTCGCCATAACAATGGCATACATGGAGTATTTTGTCATCGACAAACCGTCGGCAAATTGTTTGTACGCTTGGTAAATTATTAGCGGAACCAACGAAAAAGCCACCCAATTAAGGAAAGGCTTGGCCATAACAATTACATCTTTAGGCTGATGCAGCAATTCCATTACGGGCTGTGCCAACACCACGGATAAAAACAGAAAAACACCTAAAATAACACATGACACCAGACCATGATGAAATACCGAACGAATCTCATCGGTGTTTTTTTCGGCGTCGGCATGGGCAATCATAGGAGTTATCACGGTAGAGAATCCGATACCCAACGACATGGCAATAAAAATCATACTGTTCCCTAAAGAAACTGCGGCCAATTGGGTGGGACCAAGTTTCCCAACCATGATATTATCCACAATACTGATAAGGGTATGCCCTACCATGCCCAGTACCACAGGATAGGCTAACCGTATGTTTTCTGAAAATTCTTTCGTGTATTGTGAAAGTTGCACCGCTTTTTTTTTGCCGGCAAAAATAACGATTCCAAATGAGTTTAGCTTGTAATAAAACGTGAGTTCGACATAAGAATTTTGTCAGAACGCTTTAGAGGAGTGAGATACGAGCCTTGCATAGGCAGTAATAGCGAGCTCTTTCAATGATGTAAGGCGAAGTAGATTGCTTCTCTAAAGTGTAAATTTAAAAAAAGCTATTCTGACTTTATTATTATGTCGAACTCACGTTAAGAAATTGTATTTGACAAAAATCAAACAAAATCACAAACCCTAAACGCTATTTTTCGAGCATTTTTTTATACGTGGCAAAATCGGCTTCTACTTTTGGGTCGAGTGTTGGCTCTGCAATATCCGAAAGTTGTTCCAAAGCGTCCCAAATTATTTTAGCAACCAAATAACGTGCAACGCCTTTATCATCGGCAGGAATTATATACCATGGCGCATAATCGGTAGCTGTCTTATTGATTGCTTCTTCATAACACCGCATATAGTCATCCCATCGTTCGCGTTCTTTGAGGTCGCCCGGCGAAAACTTCCACTGATCTTCTTTATTCTCAAGTCGTTTGAGCAAACGTTTACGCTGTTCTTCTTTACTCATGTGGAAATAGAACTTTAAAATATGTGTGCCGTTTTGAGACAGGTGCTTTTCAAATTGGTTAATTTGAGCGAATCGGTTTTCCCAAAATTCGGGTGTAATATCTTCAACTTTTTCGATTCCGGGGATGTTTTCAAAAAGAATGTATTCCGGATGCACACGTGTGACTAATACATTTTCGTAATGCGTACGATTAAATACCGAAAATTTCCCTTTCTCCGGTAGTGCCAAATAATGCCGCCAAAGGTAATCATGCTCCAACTCGGTAGAATTGGGTGTTTTAAAACTATGCACCACTACACCTCTGGGATTAAACTCTTTAAAAACTTCCCGAATCAAACTGTCTTTACCACTGGTGTCCATTCCTTGCAGGCAAATCAAAAAAGCATGGCGGTTATGGGCATACATGGCATCTTGCTTTTTACTGAGTTGCATTTGAATTTCATTCAACGCGGTTTCTTCTTGTTTTTTATCGGTGTCGATATCCAGTTCGGTTGGATAGTCAGACAAGCGAATATTGGTTTTTACAATAAAGTCGTTTGGATTAAGATTGAGCATAATGATTCGTTTTTGTATTGCAAAAGATGTACTTTTGAAACGGTTGGTAATGTATGTAAACTTATGGAAAAAATTCAACTTTCGCTATTTTGTAAAATAATTGGAATCGGTTCAGCTTCGGGTTTGTTTTATCAAAACAACCTTATAACCGTGATTAGTGATAACAGCAGTTATTTGTATCAGTATGAAACAACAACACAAAAGCTACATCGTATTCCGTTAAACGAAAACCCTCAGGAAAACATCCCCAAAAAAGAAAAACCCGACTTTGAATCGCTTGCACATTATGGTGACACACTGTATATATTTGGTTCCGGTTCTACCGACAAGCGCACCGTGATGGTCACTTTTGACAACCTACACAAAAAAGTGACTCGTGTAAGTGATTTGCAAAACCTATACAGTTCCATGCAAAGTTTTGGCGAGATTAAACCCGACGATTTTAATTTAGAAGGCTGTTTGTACGATGGGGCTACCTGGTATTTTTTGAATCGCGGTAACGGCAAAAACCAACAAAATACAGTTTTTAGTGTAGAAAGTTCAAACTTAGAAGAATCGTTTCGGATAATTACGAATTCCTACAAACTCCCTAAAATCAAAGGTGTTCGAACCAGTTTTACCGATGCTGTTATGGTAAACGGGAAAATTTATTTTTTGGCTACAGCCGAAAATACTACGTCTACCTATCACGACGGGGAAGTATTGGGAAGTATTGTAGGTTGTATTAATCCTGATACGATGAAAATTGAATTCACCCGAAAGATATCTGAAACGCAAAAATTTGAAGGAATTACTTATTTTTCATCTGATGCCGACTATTTTCAGTTTTTGTTATGTGAAGATGCCGACAATGAAAAATTGGAATCCAATATTTACCTTTTAAAATTGTTGAAATAAACTTTTCAACTTAATTCCAACCTTTTGCACAAAAATTGCCTCTTATAAGAAAAAGGAACTTTTATTTTGACTGATGAGCGACTCATATTGGCCTGTAAAAAGATGCAACGCGATGCACAGCGCGAGTTGTATACTTTATTATCGCCTAAACTTCATCGGCTTTGTAAGCGTTATTTAAAAAAAGAAGAAGAAATTGAAGAAGTTTTAGCCGATTCCTTTTTTATCATTTTTACAAAAATAGATCAGCTCAAAGAAATAAAAGCCTTTGATGGTTGGGCAAAACGAATTACGGTTAATGAATGCTTACATCAGTTGAAACGTAATGTAAACTTTAACCTGTACCTCGAAGACACTAAAATACCGGTTGCCGGAGAAATTGTACACGAACAACCTTTACATGAAGAAGATTTAATGAATTTGTTACAGTACATTCCTGAAGGCTGTCGGACTGTTTTTAATTTATTTGTGATTGAAGGTTATGGCCATAAAGAAATAGCGGCCATGCTTCATATTTCGGAAGGCACCTCCAAATCGCAATTAAACGTGGCTAAAACAAAATTAAAAGAATTGGTTAATCACCATTATTATCAACAAAAAAGAGGATAGTTAACATCGGAAAAGCGATGAAAGAACAAAATAATTTATTCGAACAATATAAAAATCTGGCAGACACCTCGTCTTCTGAAGACTTTCCGTCGAAAGAAAAAATATGGGATCGCATTGATGCCAAGCTGGATCAAAAAGTATTGACAAAAGAGAAAAGTGTTTGGCAAAAAACAGCCATTGCCGCAACGGTGTTACTCACGTTTTCAGTGCTTGTTATTTGGCTACAAAATAAGCCTGAAAAACCGATTACAACACCTAAAGACGAATCAACCACTTTAGTCAAAGAACAACTAAAAATAACAACCGATAGTAGTGCTACAGCAACTGCTCTCGTTATCCGTGAACAAGAAAGCGCTTATGACAATAACACTACTTTGAATACCAACCCATTGCAAGACGAATTAGCTTGCGGAGCAAATGAAGCTACTTATACTGTTTCAGAAGAACCAAGCGGAACCTACACGTTTTCTGCCGAAACCATTTCGAATTCCTCTGAGAAGCAAACAAGCGCTGAGAGTGAGTCGCGTGAAAAAGGAATTTGGTTAGGGTATCGAAAATTTGATTCAAGAGGAATTGAGCACAAACCGGGTATGGAGGTTACTCATCGTGATAATGACAAAAAAACAACGCCAAAAAGCAACTCCAAAGTTGAAGATCCGCTTGTAGTTATAGACAACAAAGTATCCATGTCGGATATTTCAGAAATGACTGAGGAAGAGCGTGAAAATTTGGTTATATTAAAAGAACCCTTATATATAATTAATGGCGTTTATTACACAGAACAGGAAGTATTTGGACCAAATCCAACGAGTCCGTATACACCATTAAACAAACAAAAAATTGAAACCATTGCGATTTTACGAGACGAAAAAGCAGTTTCAATTTATGGCGAAAAAGGTAAAAATGGCGTAGTAATTATCACAACTAAAGACGGTAAACCTACGCCAACAAACAAAAAATGAGTGCCTTTTGGGGTTCGGTTTTATTACTACAAAAACGACTCTCAAGGTAAGTTAGAATTATTTTTGGGATACTACAAACTAACTCATTCCGGTATTTCCCAAAATCGGGGTGGTCAGCGTATCCGGAATGTCAGTAAGAAGAATTGCGTTTGCACTATAATTTCGAAGTGGCTTCTGGTATTTTGGGTACGAACCACCCTTTTAAAAATGAATTTTTATAGTTGTTAGGTTAATTTTGGTTAGAAAAAACCCGGTTGAAATGCGATGCAACCGGGTTTTTTATTAGTTTTTCTCTATTTCATTAAGGTGTTCCATCTTTTTAAACTCCAGGAATCCTTTAATATCTTCGAAATGCTCGCGTACTCGTTTGTGCCCAAATTCGAATACCTTCGTTACAAGACCATCTAAAAAATCACGGTCGTGAGAAACCAAAATTAAAGTGCCGTCAAAATCGCGCAAGGCCTCTTTAATAATATCTTTGGTTTTCATATCCAAATGATTCGTAGGTTCGTCCAGTATCAAAACATTTACCGGCTCTAACAACAGTTTGATCATTGCTAATCGTGTTCTTTCACCTCCCGAAAGCACTTTCACTTTTTTATTAATATCATCACCTCCAAACATAAAGGCTCCCAATAAATCTTTAATTTTAGAGCGAATATCGCCAACAGCTATGCGATCTATGGTTTCAAAAACCGATAATTCCCCATCGAGCAGCGAAGCCTGATTTTGGGCAAAATAACCAATTTGCGCATTATGCCCAACCTCCAATTTACCTTCAAAATCAATTTCACCCATCATGGCTTTTATCATGGTCGATTTCCCCTCGCCGTTTTTCCCTACAAAAGCTACTTTTTGACCTCGTTCTATAACCATTGAAGCATCTTTAAAAACCACATGGTCACCATATTTTTTTGATAAATGCTCCACTACAACCGGATATTGTCCGCTACGCGGAGAAGGCGGAAATTTTAAACGCAAAGCAGAAGTATCAACTTCATCAACCTCGACCAATTCAAGTTTTTCAAGCATTTTTACCCTCGATTGTACCTGAAGTGTTTTGGAATATGTTCCTTTAAATCGCTCAATAAACTCCTGAGTTTCGGCTATCATTTTTTGTTGCTCATCATACGCTTTTTGCTGGTGTACACGACGCTCTTTTCGCAGTTCAAGGTAATGGGAATACTTGGCACGGTAATCGTAAATCCGACCCATAGTCACTTCGATAGTCCGATTTGTGATGTTGTCTACAAAAGCACGGTCGTGAGAAATCACCATAACCGCTTTGGCTTGGGTAACCAAAAACTCCTCCAACCATTGAATACTCTCCATATCCAAATGATTGGTAGGCTCATCCAACAAAATTAAATCCGGTTTTTTCAACAGAATTTTAGCCAATTCAATCCGCATTCGCCATCCCCCTGAAAATTCAGAAGTTGGTCGCGTAAAATCGTCGCGTTCAAAGCCCAAACCTTTGAGTACCTTTTCAACTTCAGCTTCGTAGTTCACTTCCTCAATCGAGTAAAATTTTTCCGAGAGTTCAGAAACCTGCTCGATAAGCTTCATATACCCATCACTTTCATAATCGGTTCGGGTAGTTAATTGCTCATTAAGGGCATCAATCTCGGCCTTCATTTTAAAAATTTCGGCAAAAGCTTTGGATGTTTCTTCAAAAACGGAAACATCGTCCTGTGTAAGTAAATGTTGTGGCAAATAAGCAATAACGGCCTCTTTGGGAGCCGAAACCGAACCCTTAGAAGGTTTGTTCACACCGGCTACTATTTTTAAAAGAGTAGATTTTCCGGCACCGTTTTTACCCATTAAAGCAATTTTATCGGTTTCATTGATTGCAAATGTAACTTCGCTAAACAAAGTGGTTCCTCCGAATTCAACGGCGACATCGTTTACAGTAATCATGACTTCATTTTTAAGAAGCGGCAAATATAGTTAGATTTTTAGATTGTTAAGACAGAATCGTATCTAAGTTAATTTGAGTTCTATAAAAGAATTTTGTAGGAAGGCTTTAGAGGATTGATTAACGAGTGTTAGGTTAATTTTCGTTTAAAATACGACTTAATTGCTCTTGAAAATCAATATTGTCATTCATGCCTAAATGGCCTTGTTCGTTCAAAATGTAGAGTGAATCCGTACTTTTAAAATGTTTTTTGAGCTTTAGTGAATTTTCAACAGCAATGAGAGCATCTGCGTCGCCGTGAAAAATCCGAACCGGACAAGTACTCTTTTTCAGGTACTGTTGCGTGGGAAATGAGAATTTTTTGAGCGTATTTGGAAAAAAAGGAACAATTCCGGAAGTAAAATCGGTAAAATCAGAATAAGGAGCCTGTAAAATAAGGAGTTTAGGATGGTGGGTTGAAGCCAAATAAGCTGCTGGTCCCGTACCGATAGAATAACCATCCAATACAACTTTATTTTCAGCATATCGTGATAAAACAAATGCATATACGGAATCCATATCGCGTAAAAATTGTGTCTGATCTTCAATTTCGCCCGTACTTTTCCCAAAACCACGATAATCTACAAACAAGACATCATAGTTATTTTGTGTAAAAACCGAGGCGCTATTTCCCCATCGTTCCAAAGTACCTGCGTTACCATGTAAATACAAAACAACTCCTTTAGACGGATTCGATTTAAAAAGCAAAGCATGTAATGTACAGCCGTCGAATGTAGGAATGGTAATTTCTTCAAAGTTAGATTCCGGGAAATTAAACTTGAAATCCACAGGCAGCTTTGAGGCATGAAAAACCATTTCGGCTTGGTTAAAATAAACATAGCTTATGTATATCAAATAAATGCCTGAAAACAGAAAGAAGAAGATTTTAAGTAAAAATTTAATGGTGCGCATGCTTAAAACTACAAAAATATTGCTTAAGAAAGTACCCTTTTCCGTTGGCGATTTGAAATATACTCTTCAATTGCTTTTCGTGAAGTATACCAGTTTTTCCCTTCTTTGTAAGCATCAATTTTTCCTTGGCGTGCCAATAAACTAATATATTCCTGGCCATAATGCATGCCCGGTTCTCTAATAATATTGGCAATGGAATCATACTCTTGATCTAAATCCGGAAGCAAACCAAGATAGATGTTTAATGTTCTTTCAACAGCCTGACACATCAAAAGAATAAGTTTGTGATAATTTCCGTTATTAGCCTGATTCAATGCTTCATAATATTTTTTTCGGTCATTTTTAAGAATAATAGCCGGCGGAAAACCGTTTCGCATAAGAAGTAAATTCATGGCTAAACGAACTGTTCTTCCGTTACCGTCAAAAAAAGGATGTATCCAAACAAATTTATGGTGAAAAATAGTTGCCAGCTCCACAGTAGTGAGACCCAGCGGATTTTCATTGCAAAACACAAGTAATTCATCAAGCAAGCCAGAAACTTTATTGGCGTTTGGCGGTATAAAATTAGCCCCCGAAATCCTAACAGCCCCGTTACGCAAACGCCCGGCAAAATCTTCTTCAATCATGCGCATTACATAACCATGCAGGGTGAGAATATCAATACTTCGTAATTCATAGGCATCGTGAACCATTTCATAGAGGTGAGTAATGGCGCGCTCATGATTTTTAGCTTCAAAGTGTTCTCGCAATGTTTTCCCTTTAATGGTTATACCCTCTTGCAAAACCATTTGTGTTTCTCGAAGCGTTAACGTATTGCCTTCTATACTATTACTGTTGTAAGTCCATTCAACAGTAAGTGATTCTTTAATTTTGGCTACTGCTGAAGCCGGCAAAGGCCGTGCCTTTTCCAGTAACGCTTTTTTATCTTCTAAACGCTCAAAAGTAGACTGAAATTCGTCTTGGTATGACACATCGATATTCCACATACCACAAATATACTATTATCGGTATAAATAAAAAAATATTTATACCGATATTTAAATTTTGGTTATAAAAAAAACAGAATTCTTTGAATTCTGTTTTTGCTTTATTATTCTTGTTCCATGAAAATCGGTTCCGTCATCATGCGATCGGCAACAATTTCGACCCGTTCGGTAATATTGCTACAGAAAAAAAGTTTCTGGCATTTGGGTAAACTATCGGTTAATCGCACCAAGCGCGGCTCATGTCGGTTTTTTAAAACAACATCCACATCATCTACCAAAAACATTTTTAACTGATTGACATCAAAACCGGCACCTCCAAACATTTCTGTTAAACGAATGGGTGTTCCGATAAGTACATCTATTCCCACTGAAATTTGATTTTTATCTTCATCCAAATCGGTTTTATCATGCACATAAAAAATGCGGAGCGCGTTGTATTTATTGAGTGTTTGGAAATACTCATTTAGCTCCAGTACTTTTTCTTTCGAATCACAAACAATCAAAGCGCGGGGCGATAAACCTACAGGTTCAGCTAAACGTTGAATAACATGCAGGACCAAGGTTGTGGTTTTACCACTTCCGGGCTCCGATTGCAATACAACATCCATTCCGCTTTTAATCACAGCATACGAGTCGGTTTGCACCGGATTAGCTTCGGTTAATCCGCTTTCAATCAGCGCCAGCTGTAAGTTAGAATTAATTTTTTTTAATTGCATAACGAGGAATTAGAATGTATTGTTTATTTACTTACTAGCAAAAAGAGAAACATCGGTTTTTGAAATTTCACTTCCGCCCAAAATAATCAAGCGTTCGACTACATTGCGCAATTCCCGTATATTACCGGTCCAATCGTATTCCTGCAAAAGGTTAATTGCCTCTTTGGAGAACAATTTTGGAGCATTCCCCTGCTCTTCAGCAATTTTGACAGCAAAATGCTCAATTAACAACGGAATATCGTCGCGGCGATCATTTAAAGCGGGTACTTTGATTAGAATAACTGCCAATCGGTGGTACAAATCCTCTCGGAATCTGCCTTCGGCTATTTCCTTTTTTAAGTCTTTATTCGTTGCCGCTATCACTCGCACATTCACTTTTATGTCTTTATCAGCGCCCACACGTTGGATGAGATTTTCCTGCAATGCGCGAAGTACTTTAGCTTGTGCAGCCAAGCTCATATCGCCAATTTCGTCCAAAAAAATTGTACCTCCGTCGGCGGCTTCAAATTTACCCGCACGATCTTTTACTGCGGATGTAAACGCACCTTTAACATGTCCAAAAAGTTCACTTTCGATAAGTTCAGAAGGAATAGCTGCACAATTCACTTCGATGATGGGAGCTTGCGAACGCTCACTTTGTTGGTGTAGTTGATGGGCAACCAACTCTTTTCCGGTTCCGTTAGGTCCTGTTATTAAAACGCGAGCATCCGTTTTAGCCACTTTTTCAATCATATCTTTGATATGCTGAATGGCTTCACTTTGACCAATTATTTCGTAGTTTTTGGATACTTTTTTCTTCAATATTTTATTTTCAACCACTAATTGTTTGCGATCAAGCGCATTGCGAACCGTATTTAGCAATCGATTCAAATCGGGTGGCTTAGAGATATAATCAAAAGCGCCCAAACGCATGGTATTAACAGCTGTTTCGAGATCGCCGTGTCCGGAAATCATCACCATCGGAATTTCGGGTTTTATTTTTTTCACTTCCTGAAGCACCTCTTCCCCATCCATTTTAGGCATTTTAATATCGCATAAAACCAAATCGTACTCTTCGTTTTTGATTTTTTCCAATCCCGAAACACCATCTTCCGCTTCATCTACCCAATAGGTTTCATTTTCTTCGGAAAGAATTTTACCCAAAACACGTCGTATAGACGCCTCATCTTCAATAATTAATATTTTTGCCATGCGCTGTAATTCAGTTTATACGTATTCGATTTTAATATTTTAGCCATCGGCTTAATTCTTTCCAACTCGGTTTTTTGCCATACATCAAAATACCCACTCTATAAATTTTTGAGGCAAACCAAACCACCAAAAAGAAGGTTCCGAATAATAGTAGTAATGACAATAAAATTTCCCACCATGATACCCCAAAAGGAATACGCATCATCATGACTATTGGCGATGTGAGCGGAATGTAAGAAAAAACAGTGGCTATAGTACCATGAGGGTCGTTCATGACCGTAAAGAAACCAATATAAACACCCAATATCAAAGGCATAATAATTGGAAGCAAGAACTGCTGTGAATCGGTTTCATTATCAACAGCCGCTCCGATAGCCGCATAAAAGGAACTATACAAAAAGTACCCTCCGATAAAATAAAGCAAGAACGAAATGATGATTTTGGCGATGGGCAAATTCCATAATTCGGCTATGATGCCGGCCATGCTACCCATTTCTTTGTGAGCGGCCGCCATGACATCCTGATTTGGCATTCCGGCAGAAGTTCCAACCTGAATACCCAAAAGCGAGGAGAGTACAAACATCCCGATAAAACCCAAGACAGCCCAAATAAGAAATTGAATAATCCCTGCTAAAGAAGTCCCGATAATTTTCCCCATCATTAGTTGAAACGGTTTTACCGATGAAATAATTACTTCAATAATGCGGGATGTTTTTTCTTCAATCACACTGCGCATAACCATATTTCCGTAGATGACTATAAACATCATTATAAGATAACCAAAACCGCCGCCAATACCAATTTTGACCTCATTTAAACCTTTAACCGTAGCTTCGCCGGTAGCTTTTTTTAGAGAAATGGAAACCGTTGCTTTTGCTTTATTGATTTTTAAAGTGTCAATATTTTCAGCTTGAAAATTTTCGGAAGTCATTTTTTTGCCAATAACCTCCTCCAAATCTCCCACAAACATTACACTGGGACTTTCGTTTGAGATGTATTCTATTTTGTTTTGTAGGGTTTTATTGTTGTCAATTTTTGGGATATAAATAAGTCCTTCATAGCTTTCTTTTACAATACTATCCTTTAAAACGTTCAGATTAACTTTAGAAAAGTCAACAAATTTGTGTTCTTCGTCGCTTTTAAATTCGTTGACAAAACGGCCTGTTTCATCATGAATGGCTATGGTTTTTTGTTCGGCTTTCATGGTACTGAGGTAGCCCACAAACACACCAATACCTACAAAAAGGAGCGGACTCAAAAAAGTCATTACAATGAATGATTTGTTGCGCACTTTTGCGATGAATTCTCTTTTGATAATTAGCAGCAATTTACTCATAGCGTTTATTCAGCGGTTACGGTTTTGATAAAAATATCATTGATACTGGGGATTTTCTCAGCAAAATGAGTGACTTGCCCACGTTGAATGATGGTGTTTAGCAGGTCATTTGGCGCATTCGAACCAAGATTAATCTCCAGTTTTAATTCATCGTTCAACGATTTAAAATCGGTTTGATTCATGGTGAATTTTTGGGACAAATCGTACATCAATCCCTCCACATTATTCGTAAGAATCCCAACGTCGTAGGTATGTGTACGGTGTGCTTTTTTTACATCGGCAACTTTGCCTTCAATTAACTTATTGGACTTATGAATTAAGGCAATATAATCACACATTTCTTCAACACTCTCCATTCGGTGTGTCGAAAAAATAATTGAAGTACCTTGTTTATTAAGCTCGATAATTTCATCTTTAATCAGATTAGCATTCACCGGGTCAAAACCTGAAAAAGGCTCGTCAAGTATCAATAATTTTGGCTTATGAAGCACCGTTACTATGAATTGTACTTTTTGAGCCATCCCTTTCGAAAGCTCTTGTATTTTTTTATCCCACCAACCTTTTATTTCCAACTTTTCAAACCAATAGTTCAGTTGCTTTTTGGCTTCATCTTTAGAAAGTCCTTTAAGCTGTGCCAAATACAAACATTGTTCACCTACTTTCATCGTTTTATACAAACCACGTTCTTCGGGCATATAACCTATCACACTAACATGTTCCGGTTTTAATTTTTCACCATCCAAAATCACCTCACCACTATCGGGCATTGTAATTTGGTTGATGATTCGGATTAGCGAAGTTTTTCCGGCACCGTTTGGCCCCAAAAGACCATATATACTTCCTTGTGGAACCTGCAATGAAACTGCATTTAAGGCTGTATAATCGCCATATTGTTTTACAACTTGGTTTACTTCGAGGATGGAACTCATATAAAAAAATTTGCGTAAAAATACGAAAATATAGGCTTTTTGAAACCGTTTTTATTTTTAAATACATCCTTTAACTTGAATATAAATAAGATTCAATATAAACTATATTACCTTACTTGTAAATAGTTAAAAATCAGTTGTAACGCAACAATACAAAGGGTTTAATAAAAACGGCATAAAACAAAAACCCACCCTTATGGTGACACAAGGATGGGAAAAATTGCTATGAAAAAGAAATTACCTGTTTCCAAGTAATGACCAAATGTAAAAATTATTTTATAATTACGAAAACATATCCTTAACTTTTTCAAAAAAAGATTTTTCAGACTTTTCCGGATGGGGAATAAAGTTAGAATCGGTTAAGTTTTTCTCAAAAAACTGACGTTGCTCTTTGGTTAATGTTTTGGGAGTCCACACATTGATATGCACTAACAAATCACCATTTCCGTAGCTGTTTAAACTGGGAATACCTTTTCCTTTGAGTCGGAGAATTTTACCTGATTGGATGCCTTCATCCAATTTAATTCTGACTTTCCCGTTTACCGTATCAATTTCTTTGGAAACGCCCAAAGCTGCTTCTGAAATACTGATATACAAATCGTAATGAAGGTTTTCGCCTTCGCGTTTCAAATAATCATGCTCTTGCTCTTCGATGGCTACAATTAAGTCGCCCGGAATTCCGTTTCCGGGAGCATCATTCCCTTTTCCGGCCACTTTGAGTTGCATCCCGTCGGTAACCCCTGCCGGTATTTTGATGGATACGGTTTCGTCTTCCATGACCATACCATAGGCATCGGCTTGACTTGGTTTACTTTCAATTATTTGTCCTGAACCACCACAAGCATGACATGTAGTGGCTGTTTGCATGCGCCCTAAAATCGTATTGGTCACTTTTAATACCTGGCCTTGTCCGTTACAGGTAGGGCAAGTTTTATAACGAACACCGGCTGCTTGAA
The DNA here is from genome assembly GCA_041917555.1 of Flavobacterium sp. Classification (GTDB taxonomy): domain Bacteria; phylum Bacteroidota; class Bacteroidia; order Flavobacteriales; family Flavobacteriaceae; genus Flavobacterium. Next base: position 177,434 of record JAYRXL010000086.1, read on the forward strand.
CTTTTCGCTTTACTTTGACTTTTTTCTCAACGCCGTTTGCCACTTCTTCCAAGGTAAGTTTGACTTTGATACGTAGGTTACTGCCTTTCATACGACGTTGCCCACCGCCGCCGCCAAAACCACTAAATCCGCCTCCAAAGGCACTTCCGAAGATATCACCAAACTGACTGAAAATATCATCCATATTCATGTGGTGACCACCTCCAAAGCCGCCAGCGCCTTCAAAAGCAGCATGACCATACTGGTCATAACGGGCTTTTTTATCCGGATCACTTAGCACTTCATAGGCTTCGGCTGCCGATTTAAAGTTTTCTTCTGCCTGTTTGTCGCCCGGATTTTTGTCCGGATGGTATTCAATTGCTTTTTTTCGGTAAGCCTTCTTAATCTCTTCCGGACTGGCACTTCGGCTGATGCCTAATATTTCGTAAAAGTCTTTTTTCATGGTACACTTCACTTTGCTTTCAAGGAATTATTTCACTTAAAACCAAATTATTAAGATGTTATTTAAGTTTGGGTAATACTGAGATAGTAGACCCGTTTTACAATTACATTCCAATTACTACTTTCGGGAAGCGAATAATTTTATCACCTAACTTATACCCTTTTTCCACCACATCTACAATTTTGCCTTTTAAGGCTTCTGTGGGTGCCGGGATTTGGGTAATTGCCTCTGCAAAATCAGCATCAAAGTCATCTCCCTGCTTAAGTTCAACTTGTTCTAAACCTTTGCTGACTAATGTAGACTTAAGTTTTTCGTGGATCAATTCCACACCTTTAACCAAAGATTCGTCTTCCGATTTACTGATTTGAGTCATAGCCCTGTCAAAATCATCTAAAACCGGCAACATAGCCTGTAAAACCTCCTGACCCGCCGTTTTAAAAAGCTCAATGCGTTCCTTAGCCGTGCGTTTTTTAAAGTTTTCAAATTCGGCAAAAAGGCGCAAAAATTTGTCTTTCTCTTTGGCTAATTCTTCTTCTAATTTGGCTTCCGCTGAAATTGTTTCAGCCGCTTCCACTTCAGGAGTAACCTCACCGGTTGTCGTATCCGGATTTACATTTTCATTCTCCAACGTTTCTTTTTCCGTATTTTCGGTAGTCATGCTTTGTTTATTTTTAAAAAATGATTTTATATCCATTTAATTGTATCAAAAAACGATTGCAAAAGTACTGCCATTTCTCAAAAAATGTCAAATTGTCACGTTTTTTTTCGCTAAAACTTTAATATAATTTTAAGACTATATCGTTTTAGTTTTTATAATTTTGAAATACAAGATACAAAGCAAACAACCTATCCGTTACATTTCCATTACTTAATTATATGAAAAGACCCCAATTACGGGGTCTTTTTATGTTTATTACTACTATTTTTATACTAAAGGATTTCATCCCGCTTCATGTTAGTAGCGCATATTGATTGATAGTTATAAAAGAGCAAAAAAGTGAACTAAGTAAATTCCGACTAAAGAAAAATACAGCAGGCATTGCAGGAAAGTGCTGTTAGCAGCCGTATTGATTATTCATTTTGTTTTATAAAATTTAACAAATCAATTATATGCATTTCGGTATGGGCATTAAAAATAAAATTGAAGAACCAAAGTCCATCATTCAGGCTATTATTTTCTATTCTCCATTTCACTTCCAAAAGATCTTTTATTATGTCGCATAAATCATCAACAGCATCACCCATACCAATCTCATCACTAACCATGTCATTGATTTCCAAAACCATTTTGTAAAAGCCAAAATCTTTAAAGTTTGATTCTACATTCTGCCTTATGTTTGGGTATTTTTCATCGTCAAATTCCGGATAGTCTTTTTCATCAAACTCATATTCTAAATCAAAGTATAGATTATAAATTTTCACTAAATTTTTTACTAAAGATTTTTCTTTGTCAACTTCAGTTAAATTAGGTTGCAAACCATATTTGACGATTTCGTTAATTGTTGGGATAAGTGCTTTCATTTTGCGGTTTAACTATAGACATAATGTGTGGCGGCTTCGAGTTAGTGGCGACGCCAGCGAACTGCGTATTTTCTGTTAAAGATATAACTTCTTGCGAACGATAAATGTGAATTTTGCACTTTGCTCGCAATAGTGCAAAACGGATGTTAGCAGCTGTATTTTATTCGTTAACATTTTTTGTATTTATCCATTCTTTACTAATTTTGATAATTGTGTTGTTTATACTTATCATATTATCATAAAATGCATTTTTTTCGGTTTCGTTTAAAACATCAGAGTTACCAACTACAACTCTAAATATAGCATCTTCATTTACAGGTTTTGTTTTTGTAGCTTCAAAGTGTTTATCACTAAAATGAATAAAATCACATAGATAATTATATAAATCCAATGCTCCATGAACTTCCACGTTTAGGCGAGTTGCTAAATAAAAATCTGTAAACTTTTCTTTGTTCTGTTTGTATTTATTAATTGATTTGCCTTCAAAAAAATGATTTAAAAAATCATCTTTATTTTCAGCAACTTTTACTGCATTTAATCTCAAAGCGTTATCGAGTTGAAGTCGAACAATAGAAATTGCCGTTAATGAGTTTTCATTATCTAATAGAAGAACAAACGCTTTATTCAAAGAAATTGCTCTGTTGATATTTGATAAAATATATAAGTCTAAAGTATGCGCAGAAAAATTTCCAGACCTTATTATTCCCTCGGCTACTTTTAGTAGAAATTTATTTGCTTCTTCTAATTTTCCCTTTCTATTAGTTGTCATTTTTAGCGATTTTTGTGAATATAGCTGCCAACTCTGATTTACAAAAAACTGTCCTTAATAAAATCGTCAATAGTAGGATGATTAAAAACAAAACCAAGTTCCAAAGCACGTTTGGGATGGATATTTTTATCTGAAAAAAGCAAGGTGTGCATCTCTCCTAAAATCAGTTGCATGACAAATTTTGGAATGGCCGGCAACCAAATTGGTCGATGGATGGCTTTGGCTAATTGCTGCGTTAAGTGGGCATTAGAAACCGCAACCGGACTTGTAGCATTTACCACGCCGGTTATTTCATGCTCCATTACAAACCAATACAACCGAATGAGGTCTTTGAGCGAAATCCAGGATTGCAGTTGCTTACCGTTTCCAAAAACAGCACCAACATAATACTGTATGGGTCGCAGCATTTCGGGTAAAGCCCCACCGGATTTATCAAAAACCACGCCCGTTCGAAGCTTGGTCACTTTACAACCTAAATTTAAAAACCTATCGGCACTCTCCTCCCATTCGGCAACCACATTACCCAAAAACGAAGCATCTTTAACACGCGATTCTTCAGTGTAAACTATGTTTGACGCATCCGGATAAATTGCAGTCCCGGAAGCAGAAATATAGTGTTTTACGGCATGAGAAGTCGTTGACAGCAATTTATACAAAAGCGCTGCAGATTGAATTCGGCTTTGCAGCAACTCCTTTTTATATTCAGTAGTCCAACGCTTCGCAATTGATGCACCGGCCAAATGTAGGATTACCGATACACCTTCGATACAACGAGGATCAATTTCGCCTGTTGTAGGGTTCCAATAAAAACCTTTACAATCATGTAAACTATTCAGTTTTTGTTTGGATGTAGAGAGAAAATGTACCCTATTCCCTTCTTTCAGCAACAACTGAATCAAAGCATTGCCAACTAAACCTGTAGCACCGGTAATAAGAATTTTCATTTTTTTATTCAAAAATAGGGTAAATTTAACAACGGGAATTCGCTCTTATCATCGGTTTAACACTTGTTTACGCTTCACCGTCCATTCGAAATGAAATTCACTTACCAGTACTCCCTCAGCATCATGACCAACCGATTTCAACCAAACTGTTACACCTTCACCATGCTCCACAGTCGTGCGGACTGCTTGCGCAGCTTCAACACCCTGCTCACAACTAAATTGGATCCGACCCGTAGCTTTTTTGTAGTAAAACGATTTATTAGAGGCTACTAACATAGAAACCGAATGTCCTGATTCACGAATAGCTCGCATCACCAAAACCCCTGTAGTGAGCTCGGCCGCCATAGCCTGAACCGCAAAATACATGGATTTAAAAGGGTTTTGATTGAACCAACGGTGCTTTACAGTAGAAACCGCTTTAGCCTCTGTAATCGATTTTAACCGAACTCCACACCAAAAAGCAGATGGAAGTTTAAAAAACAGAAACGTATTAATTGTAGCGGTTGTAAACTTCATAATCTCTTGTATTTGCTGTAAATATAAGCATTTACTATTATCTTATTGCTATTTTAAAAATGTTAATATTTTGTTAATTTTAAGTACTTTGTATTGCATAATACTTGTTTTTAGCTTTATCTTTGTATAAGAAATTAATAGCTTATGGAAAGTATTATTGATTTCGGGTTTCAATCATCAAAAAAAAATATCATGACAACATCAAACGAAAAAAACGTAGCTGTATTTACCCACCTGAGCTCGCTGACGCAGTATTTCATTCCATTTGGCAATTTTATATTTCCTATTATACTATGGAGTTCTAAAAAAAACGAATCGGAATTTGTAGACGAACATGGTAAAAGTGTTTTAAACTTTCAGTTAAGCATTTTTTTATACACAATGGTTATAGCCCTTATTGCTATTCCGGTTTTTGTGTATAACGTATTAAATACGATTCCGGCTGATGCTATTTGGAATGATAATGACCGACTCATAGAGCAGTATGTTTTAGCCAATATGTCGGGTTTCATCATCTTACTCATCACAGCCGCAATTGTTTTTGCTTTTTTGAAAATGATGGAATTCATTCTAATCATCTACGCTTCAATGAAGGCTTCCAACGGAGAAAAATACCGATACCCGCTGACAATTCGCTTTTTTAAATAATACAATCATCAATCATCAATCAAATCACGAACACAAATTCAAATGAATTATGAACATTGAAAACACAAAAGCACAAATGCGCAAAGGTGTCCTCGAGTTCTGCATTCTCTCTGTTTTAAGAGAAAAAGAAGCATATACCTCGGAAATTTTGGACACACTTAAAAACGCAAAACTGCTTGTCGTTGAGGGTACCGTTTATCCTTTACTGACAAGATTAAAAAACGACGGCTTATTAAGTTATCGTTGGGAAGAATCAACTTCGGGGCCACCCAGAAAATACTATGGGCTAACCGAATTAGGCAAAACATTTTTAACTGAATTAAACGGAACCTGGACAGAACTATCTGATGCCGTTAACATCATAACTAATCAAAACAAATAACCATGAACAAGACTGTTAATGTAAACATAGGCGGTTTATTCTTCCACATTGACGAAGATGCATACCAAAAACTGTCACGCTATTTTGATGCGATTAAACGCTCACTCACCAATTCGTCCGGCAAGGATGAAATAATGAAAGATATTGAGATGCGCGTTGCCGAAATATTCTCTGAACGCCAACAAACCGACAAGCACGTAATTAATTTAAAAGACGTGGATGAAGTTGTGGCGGTGATGGGTCAACCCGAAGATTACCGCATCGATGAAGATGGCGAAACTACGCAAACCAATTTTACATCAACTTCGCGAAAAAAACTGTATCGCGACAAAGATAAAGGCATAGTTGGTGGTGTTTGCACGGGATTAGGCCACTACTTTGGTGTAGATTCTATCTGGATTAAAATCATATTTCTCATTTTTGTTTTTGCCGGTTTTGGTACAGGGGTGTTAGCCTATTTTATCCTTTGGGTTATCGTCCCTGAGGCCAAAACTACTGCCGAAAAACTAGAAATGACCGGTGAACCTGTTAACATTTCAAACATCGAGAAAAAAGTACGCGAGGAGTTTGAAAATGTGTCTCAAAAAATTAAAAATGTCGATTATGACAAAGTAGGAAATCAAATTAAATCGGGTGCCGAAAATGCCGGAAGTCGCGTTGGTGATGTTTTAACCTCTGTTTTCAGTGCTTTGGCTAAAGTAATAGGTGCCTTTATCGTATTTACCTCTGCCATGATTTTATTGAGCATTTGTGTAGGTTCTATCATCTTGATGTTTTCCGCTTCACTACCTCAAAACACGATTATGAATAACATCATGACGCCATTAGGATTTGAAACACCTCTTTGGATACAAGGCATACTGTTTTTATTTGCTGCCGGCATACCAACCTTTTTCATATTGTACCTCGGGTTAAAACTGTTGTCGTCTTCGATTAAATCGATGAACAGCATTTTAAAATACGGATTGTTAGGTGTTTGGGTAATTGCTGTTGGAATATTAGTTTCATTAGGCATCAAAGAAGCCGGACAAATGGCGTTCGACGGTAAATCGGTTACAAAAGAACTCATTTCAATCAATCCAACCGATACCTTATTTGTAAAGTTTAAAAACAATGATTTTTATACCAAGAATGTTAACGAGCGCAGGGATTTCAGACTCACCCTTGACGAAAGCAACAAACAAGTGATCTACTCAAACAATGTAAGTTTGCGAATACTGACAACTGATGAAGCCAAACCATACATTCAAATTGAAAAACTGGCGTATGGTAAAAATCCAAGTGATTCTAAAAAAAGAGCAGAAAGCATCCGTTATGGATACAAAATTGACGGAAATCACGTAACTTTGGATAATTACATTTTGACTGATTTTGGCAGCAAATTCCGAAATCAATCGGTAGAGATTTTCTTGTACCTGCCTAAAGGAACCATTTTTAAACCAGACAGCAGTCTTGAAAATTACGACAATTCAGATGACAATGTATTCAATTTGCACTACAGTGGCGAATATACCTACAAAGCGGATCAATCAAAAATCAGATGCTTGGATTGCCCTGCTTATGAAGATGAATACAATGATTTGGAAATAGACTCTACTTCGGTTGACGAAACCGAAATAGATTCAACCGGAACCATCCAGTTCAACAAAGACGGAATTTTGATTAAAAAAACCAAAACTACGTCAGACGATAAAGAAGTTAAGGAAGTAAAGATTAACAAAGACGGCATATCCATTAAAACCAATTAACTATGATACGATTTGTAATAGTATGCGTAAAAGCATTAGTCGCTGCGGTGGTAGCCTTGTTATTTACTTCGTGCAAATATGATGTCGACTTTGGAAACGGAATCGATGGAAATGGGAAAGTAATTACCCAAAAAAGAGAAATTTCCTCCTCATTCACCAAAGTAATTTCAAACCGTGGTGTGGAAGTTATCATAGAGCAATCTGATGTTGCCTCTGTTGAAGTGGAAGCCGATGAAAACATTATCAACCATATCACTACCGAAGTAAAAGACGGTGTTTTAATCATATCTGCCAATGAAAATATTGATTCGGCCGAAAAAGAAGAAGTCCATGTTAAGATGCCAAAAATTGAAGGATTAGAATGCAGTAGCGGTTCTTCAATTGCTACAAAATCGACTGTGCGTGGTACAAACATTACGTTATCAACGGATAGCGGCAGCACTCTAAATGCCGACTTAGAATTTGAAAATATAACTGCCGAAACCGAAAGTGGCTCAAGCATGGAAGTTTCCGGAAAAGCATTATCCGTAAAGGCTGTAAGTTCAGAAGGAAGCACGTTGGATGCGGAAAACTTAGTTGCAAATGAGGTGACCGCCGATGCCAGCAGTGGCAGTTCGCTTTCCGTTCATGCTTTGGTTTCCCTTAACGGTGATGCTTCCAGTGGCGCCTCTATACATTATAACGGAGCGCCTAAAAAAATCTCCAAAGAAGAATCTTCCGGAGGAAGCATTTCAGCAAATTAATCAACGAGTATCTATATAAAAAACCGTCTCCTTAGTAGAGGCGGTTTTTTTATTTCCTTTCAATCACTTGGGAAAAATGCATTTATAGCGAATTGAACCAAGGAATCATAATGCTTCCAGTAGTGTGACTAGTCTTTAACACAGATTACGCATTAGACTTTGTGACGAAAGAAAAGATGACAAAACAACTACAATAAGCGGAGTTTTTTTACCGCAGAAGTAGCTTTTACTACATTGAGGACGAAAAAAATGAGTACAGAAGTAGGTGTAAAGTCAGATTTTTTGCAGTAAATTTCTACTGCGTAATCTGTGTTTAACCAAATTTCGGCAAGGTTTATGATGCAAAAAAGTTACAAAAACATTATTTTTGCACCCGCAATTTAAATATTAAATACAACTACTGATGAAAAATATCCTATTGGTTTTAATCGTACTCACATCAACCCTGACTTTTGCTCAAAAAAAAGAAAAAATAAAAGGTTCTAAAGTAGTTACCATCGAGAAAAAACTTATTGAAAGTTTTAACGGTTTAGAAGTAGCTGATAATTTAGAGATTTTTTTGGTTAAAGGAAGTGAGAATTCGATTGAAATTGAAGCGGATGACAACTTACATCAAGTCATTGAAATTGTAGTTAGCGGCAATTTATTGCGTGTATCAACACTTAAGGATGTTATCAGTGCCAAAAAATTGAGTTTACGCATAACCTACACTGACAGTTTTAACAGCATCGTTACAAAAAACGAGTCGCAGCTTACAGCCTTATCGGATCTTGAATTGGAAACCATTTCGATTCGGGCTTTGGATTATTCCAAATTATTTCTCAATGCTAAGGTAAAAAATTTCACCCTGCAATGCGATGATAAATCGAAAGCCGAAATCAATTTGAAGTCGGAAAAAGCGGTTTTCAACCTCTTGAAAAATGCAAATGCAAAAGCGTTGGTTGTTTCCAATGAACTGACTTTTGATATGTACCAAAAAACAACAGCATCGATTGAAGGTGATGTTGAAAACTTAAAAGTACGATTGGATAACAACGCGAGTTTTACCGGTAAAAATCTAACTTCGGTTACTACTGAAATCACGACAGAAGCCTATACCAATGCTGCTGCTAATGCCAAAGAGAAAATGACAATCAGTGCTTCCGGAAAATCGGAAATTGAAATTTACGGTGACCCTAAAATAGAAATCACCCGTTTTAATGACAGTGCTATTTTACGAAAAAAACCAACAAAATAATTTTGAATGACCAATATTAATCCTATATTTGCAACCGCTAAACCAATCGGGGTGTAGCGTAGCCCGGTTATCGCGCCTGGTTTGGGACCAGGAGGTCGCAGGTTCGAATCCTGCCACCCCGACAAAAAGCTGAACGCAAGTTCAGCTTTTTTTGCTTTATAGCGAACCGAAGTTTACTTCGAAGTGAGATTATAAAGCATAAAAAAGAAGTGCGAAGCGCTGCTTTTTAGTATCAACACCTTATAATTTATTCTTGCCTTAAATCAGCATCTTGATAACTGATATTACTTAACTAATAAAACAATAACTCCTATTTATCACAGCATTTGGATTTGTAATAAAAAGTACTGCAGGGAAATGAATTAATCTATTACATTTGCGAAACAAAAAAACAAACAACATGTCAGATTCGATTGAAAAAGTAAAATGCCTTGTAATAGGTTCCGGACCGGCAGGCTATACCGCTGCTATTTATGCTTCGCGAGCCAATATGAATCCGGTTTTATACCAAGGAACACAACCCGGTGGCCAGCTAACCACAACCAACGAAGTTGAAAATTTTCCGGGCTACCCCGATGGAATAACCGGCCCCGAAATGATGGTGCAATTGCAAGCACAAGCGCAACGTTTTGGAACAGATGTGCGTGACGGCTGGGTAACCAAAGTGGACTTTAGCGGCCCCATTCACAAAGTTTGGGTAAACGATACCAAAGAAATACATTGCGACACGGTGATTATATCTACCGGAGCTTCGGCCAAATACTTAGGACTTCCGTCTGAACAACATTACCTGAATATGGGTGGTGGTGTATCGGCATGTGCGGTTTGCGACGGATTTTTTTACCGCAATCAGGAAGTGGTTATCGTAGGAGCGGGTGATTCGGCTTGTGAAGAAGCGCATTATTTGTCTAAAATGTGTGCCAAAGTTACCATGTTGGTGCGCAGTGACAAATTCAGAGCCTCACGCATCATGGAAGAACGTGTGCGCAAAACACCTAATATTACAATCCTAATGCATACGGAAACGGTTGAAGTATTAGGCGACGGTCAGGTAGTAAATGCAGTTCGCGTGCGCAATCGCAGTACAGGCGAGGAACAAGATATTCCGGCAACGGGATTTTTCGTGGCGATTGGTCACCAACCGAATACGGCTATTTTTGGCGACTTTATTACGCTTGACGAAACCGGTTATGTGGTTAATGTTCCGGGGACATCCAAAACCAATGTTCCGGGGGTATTTGTAGCCGGAGATGCTGCCGATCATGTGTACCGCCAAGCAATCACTGCTGCCGGCACCGGTTGTATGGCCGCGCTCGATGCCGAACGTTACTTAGCCAGTTTGGAATAGTTTTTTTGGAAAGGAAATGACCTTTTCAGCCCCGGTGGTAGCGGCAGCTCCCGATGTATCGGGACTATAGCGAACGACGGGACAAAAAGTGCTACAAACAGCTGAATGTGCTGCTGCCTTATAAAAAAACATCCTCTGCTTTCATAAAAAAACCGGTTTTAAAAACCGGTTTTTTTATTCTTTTTACTTGGAATGACAAATACTATTCTGAAAAAACTATCATGGTACGTTTAGGAATAAATTTCCCTTTCCTGTGTTTAATCATTCATGGAAATAAGGAATTCCTCGTTATTTCGTGTTTTCTTGATGCGATCGTTGATAAAATCCATTGCTTCTACGGGATTCATATCGGCCAAATATTTGCGCATAATCCACATGCGGTGAATTGTTTTTTCATCTTGCAATAAGTCATCGCGGCGTGTGGAAGACGAGGTAAGATCGATAGCCGGGAAGATACGTTTATTGGCAATTTTACGATCCAATTGAAGTTCCATATTACCCGTTCCTTTGAACTCTTCAAAGATAACTTCATCCATTTTGGAACCGGTTTCGGTAAGGGCTGTAGCAATGATACTAAGCGAACCACCGTTTTCGATATTACGTGCAGCTCCGAAAAATCGTTTTGGCTTTTGCAGGGCATTGGCATCAACCCCACCACTTAGTACTTTCCCGGAAGCCGGTTGCACGGTGTTGTAGGCTCGCGCCAAACGAGTAATGGAGTCGAGTAAAATGACTACATCGTGACCACATTCAACCAAACGTTTTGCTTTTTCGAGTACAATATTGGCCACTTTTACATGGCGTTCTGCCGGTTCATCAAAGGTAGAAGCAATTACTTCACCCCGAACGCTGCGTTGCATATCGGTTACCTCTTCCGGGCGTTCATCAATGAGTAAAACCAAAAGGTATACTTCCGGATGATTGGCGGCGATGGTATTCGCGATATCTTTGAGCAGCATGGTTTTACCGGTTTTCGGTTGCGCTACAATCATACCGCGTTGTCCTTTTCCTATGGGCGAAAACAAATCGATAATTCGCGTTGACATGGTTGCCTGACGCTCGGCCAAATTGAACTTTTCGTTAGGAAAAAGCGGTGTTAAATGCTCAAATGACACACGGTCGCGCACAACTTGCGGATCGAAGCCGTTAATTTTCAACACTTTCACCAAAGGGAAGAATTTTTCACCCTCTTTTGGCGGACGCACCACACCTTTAACGGTATCGCCCGTTTTAAGTCCGAATAAACGAATTTGTGAAGTGGATAAATAAATATCGTCAGGTGAAGCCAAATAATTAAAGTCGGATGAACGCAGGAAACCATAGCCATCAGGCATCATTTCGAGTACCCCTTCGCTTTCAATAATACCATCAAACTCATAATCGGCATCGCGATAATTAGTAGGCTTATTGAATTTTTTATTGTAATTTCCATTGTTATTTTTGAAGCGATTACCGTTACCGTTTTCGTAGCCCGCATTTGCTGCATCTGTCGGCATACTGTTTTCCTCGGTTGGTGCAGGAGAAATATCAGTAGGGTTGGTAAATTCCGGGGTCGGTTGCGTTTGGTTTTCTGTTTCCGGTTCGGATTCCGGCTGTGTAGGTTGCGGAATGGATTTAAGGAATTTATCTTTTTTGCTAAAATTTTGCTTATCGGCTTTAGGCCTTCCCCGCTTGCCTTTGGTTGGGTTGTTATTTGGTTCCTCAGGAGCTGTATTCTGTTCAGGCGTATCCTGATTTTGAGTCGGAGCCGACTCCGTGAACAAATTAACTTCAGCCGCAGAAGGACTTCCTGCATCTGATTTTATACGCGCACGTTTTTGTTTTTCTTTTTTGGCGGGAGAATCAACGGTTGCACCGGTAGTCGATGCTTCCTGATGTGCCATAATCATTTCGATTAGCGCTTCTTTTTTTACACCGTGATATTTAATGGTTTGCGCCAGTTTGGCAATTTCCTGAAGTTCAGGTAACTTCATGGTTTTCAATAATGAACGATCAAACATAGGTTTGTTTCAAAAATATAAGGTAAATGAATAAAATTAACTTGACAAAATCAAAGTGGTAAATGGGTTGAAAAAAATCCGTTGGTTGTGAAGATGTTACGGATTTGCAGTGCAATTATACAACTTTTTTTTGATTGTACAATGTTTTTATTCAAAAGAAAGTTTATTTTTGCGTGGCAGTTATCAAAGCTTATGTTACAACGTATACAGACCGTTTATTTGGGATTAGCCCTGATTATATCAGGAGTGTTACCTTTCTTTTTTCCGTTGTGGACAGAAAGCGGTAAAGACTTTATGTTCAATCAGAGTATTGTGTATAATGCGCTTTTTGGTGCCAGTGCTGTATTGTCATTAATCAGCATTATTTCATTCAAAAAAAGACAACAACAGTTTGCTATGGGCAGACTGAATATGATATTAAATTTAATTTTATTAGGATTATTTGTTTACCATTCACTAAACTTATCCGGAGATGCTAAAGCATCTGAGAAGGGTATTGGGATGTTTCTTCCTGTTCTTTCTATCGTTATGTTGGTTTTAGCCAATAAGGCCATCAAAAAGGATGAAGATCGCGTAAAATCTGTGGATCGTTTGCGATAAACCTTTAAACTTAGTTTATTAGTGCGATGAAATCCGTTTCTGTTTAGAAGCGGATTTTTATTTTTTAGGCAAAGCACTACGATTCCCCAATTCTATAATTTCCAGGTTTTTGATTGTTTTGCCGTCAATTTCAAAACGCAACATAGTTCGCACCTGATGAAAACCATGAATTCCAGCTGCTCCGGGATTCATGTGCAACAAATTTAATTTTTTATCAAATTGCACCTTTAAAATATGCGAATGACCACATATAAAAATAGTAGGCGGATTATGTTGTAATTCCGCTCGTATAGCAGAATTATACTTACCGGGATACCCGCCAATATGTGTGATCCAAACTGAAGTTTCTTCGCACATAAACTTGTTGTGCAGCGGAAATTCGCTACGGGCCTTGGCATCATCAATATTGCCATAAACTGCGCGTAAGGGTTTTAACGATTTTAGGGTATCGGTTACCGCTAAATCACCAATGTCGCCGGCATGCCAAATTTCGTCAGCCCAAGCAACATATTTAAGAATAGCATCATCAATATGACCGTGTGTATCCGATAAAAGGAGAATTTTTTTCATAGTTTATTTGCCGTTGCAAGATACATCAAAAGCAGGTTGCCTGAATAAACGCCTACAGAAAAGTGCAAAACTTTGTACCTTTGCGCAACTGAAATTAATTTTGTGAGGTATTTTATAGAATTTGCATACAAAGGGACCAATTACCATGGCTGGCAATCGCAACCTAATGCGGTAACCGTTCAGGAAACGTTGGAAAAAGCTTTGTCGCTGTTGCTTCGGCAACCCATCGAGCTGACCGGTGCCGGTCGTACCGACAGCGGTGTGCATGCTTCGCAAATGTTTGCCCATTTTGATAGTGAAATACCTTTGGATATTCCTGTTTTAATCAAAAAACTGAATTCCTTTTTACCAAAAGACATTGCTGTTTTTAATTTTCATCCCGTTCATGATGAGGCACATGCGCGCTTTGATGCTGTTCTACGTACTTATAATTACCACATCCACACACGAAAAAATGCTTTTGAATGCCATGACAGTTGGTATTTTCAACATGAATTGAATCTTGAAAAAATGAACAGCGCGTGTGCTATATTATTTGAATACACCGACTTTGAGTGCTTTTCAAAAACCCATACCGATGTACATACTTTCATTTGTAAAATAACAGAAGCTTTTTGGACGCAAAACGGAGATACTATTGTGTTTACCATAACCGCCGATCGCTTTTTACGCAACATGGTTCGCGCTATCGTGGGAACCATGATAAACATTGGTTTGGGTAAAACCGAGGTAAACGACCTTCACCGCATCATTGCCACCAAAAACCGAAGCGAAGCCGGATTTTCGGTTCCGGCCCACGGCTTGTATCTTTCAAAAGTTGAATACCCTTACCTATCCCAATGATGAAAGCGAAAGCATTTGACACCAAACTTTTTACGAAAGTAATGCACTACACCAAGCCCTATAAAACAAGGCTGTATGCTGTTGTTGTATTTGCTTTTGCCTTGGCTTTCTTTGCTGCAGTGCGCCCCTTACTGCTCAAAATAACCGTGGATGAGTTTATTAAACCTAAAAATGCTGACGGACTTTTAACTTATGTTGTCATCATGCTGGGCGTGCTCGTTTTTGAAGTCTTTTCCCAATTTTATTTTGTGTATTGGGCCAATTGGCTTGGACAAGACGTAATTAAAGACATACGCATCAAGCTTTTTAACCACATGTTGACGTTTCGGATGAAGTATTTTGATACTGCTCCCGTAGGACAATTGGTGACACGAGCAGTAACCGATATTGAGCAAATTGCCCGCATTTTCAGTCAGGGATTGTTTATGATTATCAGCGATGTAATGAAAATGTTGGCTTGCCTCATCATCATGTTCATTATGAACTGGAAACTCTCGCTGTATGTTGTAATGGCGATGCCTATTTTACTCTATGTGACTCGTGTTTTTCAGCGCAAAATGCAGGTGGCTTTTGAAGAAGTTCGCAATCAGGTAGCCGAATTAAACACATTTGTTCAGGAACGACTCACGGGTATGAAGATTGTGCAATTATTTAACCGTGAAAAGGAGGAGCATTTGCGTTTTATAGAAATTAACGAAAAACAAAACAAGGCGTGGTTAAAAACAATTCTGTATAACTCAATTTTCTTTCCTATTGCTGAAATCATTTCCTCGATTACACTTGGAGTTGTTATCGTAAAAGGCGGAATGCTCATTTTAGACGGAACCGAAATGACCACCGAGGGCCAAATGACGGCCTACATAATGTTTATTGGCTTTTTGTTCAGTCCGCTGCGCCAAATTGCAGATAAGTTTAACGAAATGCAAATGGGAATGATTTCCGCTAACCGGGTTTTTGCTATTTTGGAAAGCAATGACGAAGTCCAAAAAGATGGGCACACTCCTGCCCCACGCTTTCAAGGCACCATTACATTCGACCATGTTCATTTCAGCTACACCGGCAAAGAAGAGGTGCTCAAAGGAATCAGTTTATCGGTAAAACCGGGCGAAACTATTGCCATAGTGGGCGCAACCGGCGCAGGTAAATCAACGATCATCAACTTACTGAATCGGTTTTACGACATTGATTCGGGCACTATTCGTATCGACGGGACTGATATTCGAGAGTTCGAACTTGAGTCGCTTCGCAAACAAATTGCCGTAGTGTTACAAGATGTGTTTTTGTTTGCCGATACAATTTATCACAACATTACGCTTCACAATCCTAACATTACGTTAGAAACAGTTACCGAAGCCGCCAAAAAAATTGGTGTGCATGAGTTTATTATGAGTCTGCCGGGCGGTTATGAATACGATGTAAAAGAACGAGGCGTGATGCTCTCCTCCGGACAGCGCCAATTGATTGCATTTTTAAGGGCTTATGTAAGCAACCCATCCCTACTCATTTTAGACGAAGCAACTTCCTCAATAGACACCTATAGCGAAGAATTAATCCAAAAAGCAACCGAAACCATTACCCAAGGACGTACATCAATTGTAATTGCGCACCGCTTGGCAACTGTAGTAAACGCCGATAAAATAATTGTAATGGACAAAGGTCGCATTGTGGAAGAAGGTAATCATCAAACGCTTTTGGCACAATCGAAAGGATATTATAAAAACTTATATGAATCGCAATTTTCTATTGAGAGAATAAACTAATACATTCACCAAAATTTAAATTATGCCTTTTACCTTAGCCATTTCAAACTACCGCGTTCCGCTGCGACAAAACCGCTGGTTGCAGTTCTTTATTCTATTTTTTGGTGCCTGTTGGATAAACTCCTATGTAGGCAATACCGATAGTGCCAACTGGGTTTTGGAAAACACCTTAGTCTTTTTGTTCCTGGGATTTTTGATAGTAAGCTACCGCAAATTTCAGTTTAGTGACTTGAGTTATTTGTTGCTATGTATTTACCTGAGCTTGCATGTTTATGGCTCCAAATATACCTATGCCGAGAATCCGTTTGGGTATTGGCTAAAGGACGCATTGGATTTGGAACGCAATCATTATGACCGTATCGTTCATTTTAGTTTTGGATTTTTATTAGCCTACCCGATGCGGGAACTGTTTTTAAAATGGCTCGGTTTTCCAAAATGGGTTTCGTGGACACTGCCCATCGAAATTACATTATCGGTTAGTGCATTCTACGAATTGATCGAATGGGCGGTTGCCGATATTTTTTTCAAAGCACAAGGCGATGCCTACCTGGGAACGCAAGGTGATATTTGGGATGCCCAAAAAGACATTTTCTTGGCTTTCTCGGGCGCAATCATTGCCACAACACTGGTATCACTAATTAAACGAATGGGCAAGTACAGCGAACAGTAAATAACGTGAGTTCGCTATAAGAATTTTGTCAGAACGCTTTAGAGGAGTGAGATACGACCCTTACATAGGCAGTAATAGCGGGCTATTCCAATGATGTAAGGCGAAGTAGATGGCTTCTCTAAAGTGTAACTTTTAATAAGCTATCCTGAAAAGCACTCGTCTATGTTGTTAAATTTCCTCAAGATAACCGATTATCTCTCGAAAATTTGCCTAATAGCCAAGCACTTTTAAGAATGCTGACTTTATTATTATATCGAACTCACGTTAAATAACGTTTTTACTTTATAAAACAGATAAAAATTCATACTTTCGTACCCGCTTATTAATCATTGACAAATTTTTATCATGAAATACGATATCATAGTACTGGGAAGCGGTCCGGGTGGTTATGTAACCGCTATCAGAGCTTCTCAACTGGGCTTTAAAACAGCCGTAATCGAAAAAGAAAATTTAGGTGGTATTTGCCTTAACTGGGGATGTATCCCAACCAAAGCCTTGTTAAAATCGGCTCAGGTATTTGATTACCTTAAACATGCTTCTGATTATGGTTTAACCGTTAAGGAATACGATAAAGATTTTAATGCAGTAATTGCCCGTTCCCGTGCCGTTGCCGATGGTATGAGCAAAGGAGTGCAGTTTTTAATGAAAAAAAATAAAATCGATGTCATCGATGGTTTCGGTAAAATCAAACCCGGAAAAAAAGTTGATGTTACAGCTGCCGACGGTAAAGTAACCGAATATAGTGCTGACCATATCATCATTGCCACAGGAGCTAGCTCACGCGAATTACCTAACTTACCGCAAGACGGAAAAAAAATTATCGGTTACCGCCAAGCCATGACGCTTCCGGAACAACCTAAAAAAATGATTGTGGTGGGTTCTGGCGCGATTGGGGTTGAATTTGCTCATTTTTACAACGCTATGGGCACAGAGGTTACCATTGTTGAGTTCATGCCGAACATCGTTCCCGTTGAAGACGAAGATATCTCCAAACAATTCGAACGTTCGCTCAAAAAATCCGGAATCAACATCATGACCAATTCTTCTGTAGAACGTGTTGACACAACGGGTAATGGCGTAAAAGCGTTTGTAAAAACCGCAAAAGGCGAAGAAGTTTTGGAAGCCGATATTCTACTCTCTGCCGTAGGCATCAAAACCAATATCGAAAATATCGGATTGGAAGAAGTGGGTATCGCCACCGACCGCGATAAAATCTTGGTAAACGATTATTACCAAACCAATATACCGGGCTACTACGCCATTGGCGATGTAACACCGGGACAAGCTTTAGCACACGTTGCCTCTGCCGAAGGTATCCTTTGCGTGGAAAAAATTAAAGGAATGCACGTAGAACCCTTGGATTACGGCAACATTCCGGGCTGTACCTATGCTACTCCCGAAATCGCGTCTGTCGGACTTACTGAAAAAGCCGCTAAAGAAAAAGGCTACGAAATCAAAGTGGGTAAATTTCCGTTTACCGCTTCCGGAAAAGCCAAAGCCGCCGGTACTCCGGATGGATTTGTTAAAGTTATTTTCGATGCCAAATACGGCGAATGGTTAGGCTGCCACATGATTGGCGCCGGGGTAACCGATATGATTGCCGAAGCCGTTGTAGCGCGTAAATTAGAAACAACCGGGCATGAAATTTTAAAAGCGGTTCACCCACACCCAACCATGAGCGAAGCCGTTATGGAAGCCGTTGCCGATGCGTATGGTGAGGTAATCCATTTATAAAAATAAATTCTCAATATACCATTTTAACGCCCGATATTTTCGGGCGTTTTTTTTTGAGGGCAGCACTTCCCGCTGCCGGCTACAAGTCCTCGCTTTCGGCTGTGTGTTTTTAACACAAATTACCGGAGCTCCGCTGTCGCTCGGCATTCTTGAAAACACTACAGCCGCAAACTTGCGGGCTTTTCTCCGCATCAGGGCTGCAATTCAATTTCCATTTCTTAACTTTTCTTTTCAAAAACAAACCCGTCTAATTGCTTATATTTGCACCTCAATTTTATACAAAATGAACGTGTTTAAACATTTATTCTTTACTGTATTGTTTGGCTTTCTTGCACTTCATGCACAGGAACGCAACCTTAAAAACATCAAAAAACTAACCTTTGGCGGCGACAATGCCGAAGCCTATTTTAGTCCGGATGGCTCAAAGCTAACACTTCAAGTAACCAATACTGCTTTTGGTGTACCCTGTGATCAAATATTTATGTTGGATCTCACCCAACCTATTAACTCAGGTGAAAGCTTAAAACGCATATCAACCGGCAAAGGACGAACCACCTGTTCGTATTATATGCCCGATGGCAAACACATTATTTATGCATCTACACACGAAGGTGGCGAAGCTTGCCCTGCCCCGCCCAAACCGCGCGACGGCAAATACCTCTGGGCTATTTATCCGGAATACGATATTTATATGGCCGACCTCAACGGAAATATTGTAAAAAAACTAACCGATTCGCCCGGCTATGATGCCGAAGCCGTAGTTTCGCCCGACGGTAAAAAAATAGCTTTTACCAGCACCCGAAGCGGCGATTTAGAACTGTGGACTATGGATATAGACGGCAGTAATCTAAAACAAATCACCTATGGATTAGGCTATGACGGTGGTAGCTTTTTCTCGCCCGACAGTAAAAAATTAGTGTTTCGTTCTTCACGTCCAAAAACGGATGAAGCAATAGCCGAATACAAACAACTTTTGTCTGAAAATGTAGTCGCACCCACCGAAATGGAAATTTACACCTGTAACGTGGACGGAACCGACTTACATCAGGTGACCCATTTAGGAAAAGCCAATTGGGCGCCTTATTTCCATCCTTCGGGCACAAAAATTATATTCTCTTCCAACCATCATTCAACACGAGGATACGATTTCCAACTCTATATGATCGACACTGATGGCAGTAATTTGAAACAAATTACCTATGAAAGTGAATTTAATGCGTTTCCTATGTTTTCGCCTGATGGAAAAAAACTGGTATTTGCCAGTAACCGTCAAGGTGAAAAAGCCCGTGAAACCAATGTTTTTATCGCAGATTGGGTAGATACCGAGGATACCGAATATGCCAATTCCGACAACCTGAAAAAAACCATTTCTTATTTGGCTTCGGATGCGTTAAAAGGCCGACTTACGGGCTCAAAAGAAGAAAAAATAGCCGCCGATTACATAGCTAAAACATTAAAATCACTCAAGTTAGCTCCTTACTCAAACAAAAGTTACTACCAGGATTTTGACTACAAAGTCAAATTAAACCCGCATGATTCAACCGTAGTATCCAATAATACCGGTCGCAATGTAATTGGTTATCTAAACAACAAAGCCAACAAAACCATTATTATAGGAGCACATTATGACCATTTGGGATTGAACGAACACAACAACTCCACCAAACCCAATTCCAAAGGTGAAATTCATAACGGTGCCGACGACAATGCGTCGGGTGTGGCTGCCGTTTTAGAATTGGCACGCATATACAGCCAAAACAAAACCATTGAAGATGTAAATTATGTTTTTGCGTTATTTTCGGGAGAAGAAGATGGCTTAATTGGTTCAAAAAAATTAGCCGAATCCATTAAAAACCAATACCCTAACGTAATAGCCATGCTCAATTTGGATATGGTTGGCCGCCTGAATGACAAAAAAGAAATGACGGTTGGCGGCGTTGGTACGAGTCCGGTGCTACCCAAAATTGTGGAAAACAATAAACCGGCCGGATTCAATATTACATTGGATCAAAGTGGTATTGGTCCTTCAGACCATACCTCGTTTTATTTAAAAGACATTCCGGTTTTATTTTTCTTCACCGGAACCCACAACGATTATCATAAACCTTCGGATGATGAGGATAAAATAAACTATTATGGTGTAAAAAACATAACTGATTATGTATTTCGCATCAGCTCGGCTCTGAGCAAAGAAAGCGCTATCCCTTTCACCAAAACCAAAATGAATGCCGAAAAAACACGCCCTAAATACAAAGTTACATTGGGGGTTATGCCCGATTATACCGACCATGGAGACGGTTTGCATATTGATGGAGTAACGGATGGCCGACCGGCGCAATTGGCCGGAATTCAGGAAGGCGATATCATCATTAAAATTGGAGATTGCGCCATAAAAGAAGTTTATGGCTATATGGAATGTTTGGGTAAATTTAATGCCGGAGATGAAACCGAAGTGGTTTTCAAACGTGGCACCGAAACAAAAACAGTTACGATTAAATTTTAACCCTTGCGAACAAAATAAAAAACCGCTCTGAAAACCAAACAGAGCGGTTTTTTTTTATCACAACCGTTGATTTTCAATTACCGAATCAAATAAGTGTGATTCCCTTTTTTTCCCTATTTTTATAAATAATTTTTTTTTCATAAAAATGACAACTGCTGCAATTTTAAAAGAATTAGAAGGTTATGCCGATGCGCAAACCAAAAAAACATTAATGAATCACGGTGCTAAAGAGCCTGTTTATGGTGTGAAAGTGGGCGACTTAAAAAAGATATTAAAAAAGACTAAAAAAAACCACCAACTCTCTTTGGAACTCTATAAAACCGGCAACTCCGATGCCATGTATTTGGCAGGATTAATGGCTGATGAGACTCAAATTACAGAACAGCAACTCGATGAATGGATTGCGAATGCTTATTGGTATTATTTAAATGAATATGCCGTACCTTGGGTGGCTTCGGAAACTCCATTTGGCTTTACAATTGGATTAAAATGGATACAATCCGATACCGAAAACTGTGTTTGTGGCGGATGGTCAACCTTGTCGCATTATGCTGCTATTCGCCCCGATGAGATGTTAGATATTCCTAAGTACAGCGAATTACTCGACTATGTTGCACTCAACATACACAGCGCTCAAAACAGAGTAAAATACGCCATGAATTCGTTTGTGATTATGATCGGTTGCTTTGTGGCTCCCCTTCACGAAAAAGCGTTAAAAACAGCTGAAAATATTGGCAAAGTTGAAGTTATCATGGATGGTGTGTCGTGTAAAACACCTTTGGCAACTGATTATATTCTTAAAACAGCAAAGGCCAATAAAATCGGCAAAAAGAGAAAATCAGCGCGGTGTTAAACTACACTCCTTTGAGTCCGGAAATCAAGGCGTCTATGTCTTCCTTGGTATTAAAACAACTGAAAGAAATTCGCAAACTGGGCTTCTTTAAATCTTCTTCCTTAAGAAACGACGCCAATACGTGAGAAGGTTTTATGCTCCCGCTTTGGCAGGCACTACCGCGCGAAACGGCAATTCCTTTCATATCCAAATTAAAGAGTATCATAGCGGTTTTATCTTCCGAGAAGGGCAATACAACGTTCAATATGTTGTAAAATGTATTTTCGCCGTTCATTTTCACTTCAGGAAAATGCGTTTGCAACTGTTCCAAACAATACGCTTTTAACGAAGCGATATAATTACTGTCATGTTCTAACGAAGTATAATCCATTTCCAGTGCTTTGGTCATACCGGCAATTTGATGCACTGCCTCGGTTCCTGCTCGCAATCCCTTTTCCTGTTCTCCACCCACAATAAGCGGTTTGAGTACAACCTGTTTACTAATGTAAGCAAAACCAACCCCTTTTGGTCCGTGAAATTTATGTGCACTGGCAACAGCAAAATCAATAGGTAAATGATGCAGGTTGAAAGCTGTTTTGCCTATGGACTGCACTGTATCACAGTGAAAAAGTGCTTTGTGAGAGCGGCATAACAATCCGGTTCGTTCTATATCCAAAATGCAACCTGTTTCGTTATTGACGTGCATTAAGGTTACTAAAGTAGGCATTTCATCTTGTAGCAATTGTTCCAATGCAACGTAATCGATATTTCCGGTAGGCATAATCGGAAGATAGGCAACCTGTACACCAAATTCCTGTTCCAGTTGTTTTACCGTGTATAAAGTCGCGTGATGCTCCGCAGGCGATGTAATGATGCGTTTGATTCCCAAATCGCGCACCACACTTTTAAGAATCCAATTCGTGGCTTCGGTGGCATTGGCAGTAAAAATAATTTCCCGTGCTTCACAGCCCAAAAGGCGAGCGATAGTTTTTCGGGAAGTTTCCAGTATGTTTTTCGCACTTCTCCCAAAGCTATGGGTAGAAGAAGCATTTCCAAACTCAGTTTGCATAACCTCAACCATCGTCTGAATTACCTCAGGACGCATGGGAGTGGTGGCGGCATTATCTAAATAAACGTGATTCATGTAGTGATCCTAAAAGAAGAGCGTTACAAATATACGTGTTTTTCCTATGTGCTAAAATCCATTTGTCGTAGTACAGAAAACCATTTTTTATGAATGATTTTGCTTTACATAAAGTTCCACAGCTCCTATACCATATTTGCGATAGCTTGCTTCCTGAACACAAAGTTGGGGATATTTTCGAAACAAAAAATCGAGTTCCGATTTCAAAACACCTTCACCCACGCCATGAATTAAAACAATTTTTGGGATGCGATTTCGGATGGCAAAATCGATATGTCGCTGTGCCGTTTCGAGTTGGATGGTAAGGATATCAAAGTTAGACATACCCTTAACCGACTTCACTAATTTTTCGATATGGAGGTCAAATTCGGGCACACCGCGTTCGGTATTTTCGAGTCTTTCACGCAACTCTTTTTGTTTTCGGGTGGGTGCAATGTCGTTTTTCGCCTTATCTAAACTAAAACTTCCTTTAACAAAATCTAACTCACTGGAATCGTTAATCTTAATTAATTCGTTGACAAAAAATGTCATCGCAAAATCATCGGTAGTTTCTATGGTTATTTCGTTATTTTTGATGCCTACCACTACACCTTCTATCGCTTCATCGAGAACCGAAACTTTATCACCTATTTGAAATTTCATACACTTTCAATTTGCTGTTTATCCACTACTCTATTACATTGATTTTTGTTTTTTTTGCCTGTGCGTTTTTGAAATAAATTGAAACGCACAAACGCTACAAAAATAAACTTAAACTTACTTTCTTCCGATTTAAAAATATATTTTGTATACTTGTCCTACTAAGTTTTGCGCTATGGAAGACTACATGATTCCGTGTATGAATAAAAAAATCTTCGGCATTGAATGTCCGGGTTGTGGAACACAACGGGCGCTATGGTTGGTAATGCAAGGTGAATTTATTGCTGCTTTTAAGATGTTTCCTGCCATTTATACACTTATTCTTTTTTTTCTTTTCTTATTCCTGCATTTTGTTGACAAATCGAGAAGCTATCAAAAAATTATTATCACATTAGCGGTGCTTAATGGCGCTATAATGGTTGTTTCCTATGTATACAAACACTTTATATAACCAAAAACTAATTAACTTATGGAAGAAATGAACCAATTAAACGGAACACAAAAATTACCTAATGCTAATCTGGTATTGATATTGGGTATTTTATCAATTATCACCTGCTGTTGTTATGGCGTTATTGGGTTAATCTTAGGTATTGTCGCCTTGGTATTGGCAAAAAAAGACAAAGCCATGTACCTTGAAAATCCGCAAGCCTACTCTAACTACTCCAACCTTAATATTGGACGTATTTTAGCAATAATTGGTATTGTATTGAGTATACTTTACTTTGTTTACATGATTTGGTTAATCTCCGCTGTTGGAATGGAGGCACTTCAAGATCCGGAATTAATGCAAGAAAAAGTTCGTGAGATGATGGGTAAATAAACCCGTTTCGATATAGACTAAAAAAGCCCCTTTTTCAAGGGGCTTTTTATTTGGTTTATAATTTATTAACTAAAGTTAATTAACTTACTACTCAAACTCTTTTAGCGTGTTAATAATGATACGCGCACAGTCTAAAAGTTGCTCTTCTGTCATAACTAATGGTGGTGCAAAACGAATGATATTGCCATGTGTTGGTTTTGCCAAGAGCCCATTTTCGGCCAATTTAAGGCAAATATTCCAAGCTGTATCACTTTCTTCCGTATCGTTAATCACAATAGCGTTTAGGAGGCCTTTACCGCGCACTAACGTCACGATATTACTTTGCGCTATATACTCGCCTAATTTTTCTCTGAAAATTTGTCCGAGGTAGTCGGCATTAGCGGCCAAATTTTCCTCTTCCACAACTTCCAAGGCGGCCATTGCTACAGCACAAGCCAACGGATTCCCTCCAAAAGTAGAACCGTGTTGTCCCGGATGCAATAATTCCATTACCTCATTTTTAGCCAAAACAGCCGAAACCGGATACACTCCACCGGATAGTGCTTTACCCAATACCAAAATATCCGGTTGTACATTTTCGTGGTGTACAGCCAATAATTTTCCGGTGCGTGCCACGCCGGTTTGCACTTCGTCAGCAATAAATAAAACGTTGTGCTGTTCGCAGAGTGCTTTGGCTTTAGCCAAATAGCCTTCAGAAGGCACATATACACCTGCCTCTCCCTGAATAGGTTCTACCAAGAAACCTGCAACATTTGGAGTCGATTTAAGCGCGTTTTCGAGCGCTTCGGTGTTGTCGTATGGAATTCGGATAAAACCATCGGTAAACGGCCCGAAATTCTTTCTGGCGTTTTCATCGTTAGAAAACGAAATAATGGTAGTGGTGCGTCCGTGAAAATTTCCTTCACAAACGATAATTTGCGCTGCATTCTCAGCAATACCTTTCTTTTCATAAGCCCATTTGCGGCACAATTTTAAAGCTGTTTCCACAGCTTCAGCACCGGTATTCATAGGCAACAAACGATCCATCCCGAAATATTCGGTTGCTTTTTTCAGGTATACGCCCAAACGGTCGTTGTGAAATGCGCGTGATGTTAGTGTGAGCTTGTGGGCTTGTTCGGTGAGTGCATAAACGATTTTAGGATGGCAATGCCCTTGGTTTACGGCAGAATAAGCCGACAAAAAGTCGTAATATTTTTTACCTTCGGCATCCCAAACAAAAACACCGTCCCCTTTGTGTAAAACAACCGGTAGCGGATGGTAGTTATGTGCTCCGTAACGGTCTTCCATTTCGATGGCTTCGTGCGTGTGTAGATTTTCGATAACCATAAAAAACTGATTTTAAAAGAAATACTCCCTTATTCCTTCTTAACGGAGAGAAATCATCCGGTGTTGCAAAAATAGCAATTTATGCTTTACGAAAGAAGAAAGAAGAAAGAGAAAAGAGGAAACCTGCCTGCCACAGACTGAGTCGAAAGTCGAAAGTCGAAAGTCGAAAGAAGAAACCTGCCTGCCACAGACTGAGTCGATAGTCGAAAGAAGAAACCTGCCTGCCACAGACTGAATCGAAAGTCGAAAGTCGAAAGAAGAAACCTGCCTGCCGCAGACCGGTTTGTCTGTAGGTAGTTAATAATACTTTGCGCTTTGTACCCTGCCTGCTGCAAGCAGGTTTTAACTTTTAACTTTCCACTTTTAACTTTTAACCCTGCCTGCCGCAGGCAGGTTTTAACTTTTAACTTTAGGGTTTTTGAATTTTAATAAAATTTACAACCTATTTACAATTTTTACACTTCCAAATTAAAAATAGTAACGTAGTTTTGAGAACCAAACTTTAACAAGTGCTATTATGATAAGCTGTAGATCTATAAAATTTAAGTTACTGTTAATTACTGTAGCTGTGGGGAGCGGAATTCTGTTTTCGAATTGCGAGCGTAAAAAAGAAAACGAAATAAAGTCTGCCCCAAAAGTCTTGTCCGCCGCCGCAAAAAAAGCTGCCAAGAAAAAATGGGAAGCCAGCCCTGATGGGATTATGTTTAAAAAATGGGAAGCCTCCCCCGCAGGTAAAAAAGTATATGCCGGCGAAGCTAAAATACATAAGTCCATTAAGACCTTTACTCCTATGGAAGGTGTGGTAACCTCACTATCGCTTCCGTCGGGCGCACGATTGGGTTTCGGAATAATGGTGCGAATTCAGGATGAAAATTATATCCTTAACTTTGGCCTTGAAAAACCTAACGACAAGCAATTTCAACAACTACATACGCTAAAAGTTAATGACACAATTTACATCCAAAGTAAAAGTGTGATGCACGCCCCCAAGTATTCCTATCCAATTATATCGGGCGATGCCATTGTAAAAGATGGTAAAACCATCTATAAACGTGTTTGGCGTAAAGATGGGTGTTAATTTAATAAAACAGACTCCTACATCAACCATTCGAACTCAAAAAAATGAGTATGAAACAGGAATATATCACTCAACAAATTCGAAATTGTTACAGTTTTACTCTTTTTGGGTTGCTTTTACAATTTCCTTCAACAGTTCTATTTGGGTTTGCTGAATTTCGATGAGTTCCTGGTGTTGGTGTTTTAATATATGATCCAACTTGTCTTGCAGTAACCGTATCTCTTTTTCGGCTTTGAGGTTAACGATAAAATCTTTTTTGGCGCGTTCCCTGTCTTTCTCTTCCTGCCTGTTTTGACTCATCATGATAATAGGTGCTTGCAAAGCTGCAATACACGAAAGTATCAAATTGAGAAGTATAAACGGATACGGGTCAAAGCCTTTGTTGTACAGGAAGAACACATTAATCCCAATCCAACAAAACAAAAAACACATAAACGAAATAATAAACGTCCAACTCCCGCCAAACGTAGCCACCCTATCGGCTACACGTTGCCCAAAGGTTCTGTTGTCATCGGTTTCTTCCAATTCGGTTATACTGTCAATAGCATCTAATTTTTTCATTTATCAGGGATTAAAACATGGCTAAAAGTTTTGTAACGGTATTCCAATTTCGAGTAGTTGATAGTACATTCATACTTTTTTCTATCCATTTGTTGTCGAGATTGGTGTTGGAAGGCGAATTGTGGTACTTGAGGTAAATGCGACGCCCGTCTAACTGAATTTTGTCCGGTTCAATAAAATTAAGATTCAATTGGGTAATCATTTGATCCGGAACTTCGGTAGAGATAAACGAAACATACAGTTTCTTCAAATCTATCCCTTCTTCACTCAAAAATGTATTCCGCTCCAAACAAGCTTCCAAATCTTCTTTTCCAATCACAAAAACAGGCACATCATACCCAAAATGAGTTGCGATTACTTGCCTAATTTGTTCCGAAACTATGCCCGGATTTTGTTCGGGTGTACTCACAAAAATATTCCCCGACTGAATGTAGGTCCGTACATTTCCAAAACCAAACCCTTCCAAGGCTCGCTTTAACGCTTCCATCTTAATTAGTTTTTGTCCTGAAACGTTGATACCGCGCAACAAAGCAAGATGTGTCATAGCTTACATGTATTAGGTTGTATAAAAATACAAAAAAGCATCATACCTACGCCATAATTACTCTTTTGGGTTTAAAAAAACCGCAAAGGTTTTCAGGAATGAAAAAAAAATATAGCTTTGTGGTGCACAACATTATTCATCAAACCCTTTACTTCGGAAGCTATGCTCTTCAATTCCATTAGTTTTGCCGTTTTCCTCCCTGTTGTGTTTTTCCTGTATTGGTTTGTAGCCCGTAAAAATTTTAGGTACCAAAACATGCTATTACTGGTATCCAGTTATTTCTTTTATGCGTGCTGGGACTATCGGTTCATGTTTTTGCTGATGTTCTCGACCTTCTTGGATTATTTCACTGGACTCAAAATTCACGATTCGAAAACAAAATCAGGCAAACGGTTTTGGTTCTGGCTAAGTGTAGGCATTAATTTGGGATTTCTGGGCTTTTTTAAATACTATAACTTTTTTGCACAATCGTTTGCAGACGGACTATCGTCGCTTGGAATACACACCGATTTTTGGGTTTTACAGGTCATTTTACCGGTAGGAATTTCATTTTACACCTTCCACGGTTTGTCGTATGTAATTGATATTTTGTACGAAAAAATAAAACCGGAACGAAATTTTGTGGATTACGGAGTTTTTGTATCCTATTTCCCGTTATTGGTTGCAGGCCCAATAGAACGCGCTACGCATCTTTTACCCCAAATTCAGCGTGAACGTAATTTCAACTACAACCAAGCTGTTGATGGCTTACGCCAAATGTTGTGGGGTTTATTTAAAAAGATTGTAATTGCCGATAATTGTGCGGAGTATGCCAACATCATCTTCAACGATTCTGCCCACCAGTCGGGTAGCAACTTGGTCCTAGGGGCTTTGTTCTTTACTTTTCAAATTTATTGCGACTTTTCGGGTTACTCCGATATTGCTTTGGGGGTTTCCCGATTGTTTGGAATCGAATTGCTGCGCAATTTTTCTTTCCCTTATTTTTCAAGAGATATTGCCGAATTTTGGCGCCGTTGGCACATTTCGCTATCCAGTTGGTTCCGGGACTACCTTTACATCCCATTGGGCGGAAGCAAAGGGGGTACTTGGATGAAAGTCCGCAATACGTTTATCATCTTTTTGGTCAGTGGTTTTTGGCATGGCGCGAATTGGACCTTTATTTTCTGGGGCTTTTTAAACGCCTTGTATTTTATGCCGTTGTTGCTTTGGGATAAAAACCGGAATAACATGGGCATCGTAGCGCAAGGCAAACGCTTTCCTTCTGTTGCAGATGTGTTTCATATAGGACTAACTTTTACATTAACGGTAATTGCTTGGATCTTTTTCAGAGCTAACAACCTCACGCATGCCTTTGCCTACCTTAAAGGAATCGCTTCAAGTTCGTTGTTCTCTGTACCAACTTATTTACCGTTGCATTTATTTGGCCTTATTGCGCTATTTACTGTAATTGAGTGGATGGGTCGTGAACAGCACTATGCCCTTGAAAAGTTAGCCTTACATTGGCCCAAACCCTTGCGGTTATCATTTTATTACGCTTTGATTGTGTTGATCTTTGTGTTTATGGGAAAAGAACAGGAATTTATTTACTTTCAATTTTAAGCGATGAAAAAATTTCTGTCAAAACTGCTTTTGTTTTTACTGCCTATTGCAGTTGTTTTTGTGGTGGCTTTTTACCTAACCCGCCAACTACTCAATTCGCAGACCGATTATTCATTACCCCAGCATATTCAGGCTGTGTTTGTAGGCCATTCGCAACCTGAAGCCGCATTTAACGACAGTTTGATTCCCGGTACACGCAACCTGTGTAATGGTGGCGAAGCCTATTTGTATACTGCCAAAAAATTGGAATTGGTACTCAACCATAACCCACAACTAAAAACGGTTTTCATTTCGTTTTCCAACAACCAAATCGACCGCCGAATGAACGATTGGACTTATGGGGACAAATACCTTGACAATTATTTCTTAAAATATAATTTCAGGATGTCATCTCATGATTACCAAGAAGCCTTTTCCGCTAATGCAATGGGAACTTTGAGAACCGCTTTTAAATCGGTAGTGCATAATGCAAAAACGATTGTAAAATCCAAAAATCCTTACGCCGACAACAATATGGGCGGTTATTTGTACCTCAAACGGTTCAAAACCGATTCGTTACTCAAACACCATTATATTGACCAATTAAAAAAAGAGATGAACGACAGCATCTCTGAAATCAACCTTCGTAATTTGGATAACATTGTACGCTTGTGTAAGGAAAAGAATGTGAAGCTTTATTTTGTAAGAACGCCTATCCATCCAATCCTATTTGCAGCCTATGATGAAAAACGCTTTCAACACATCCGAATGAGCCGCTACCCTGCTATTCCGTTTTTGGATTTTCATGATTTCAAGGTTTCAAATGGTGATTTTGGTGATTTTGAACACCTCAATTTTAGAGGTGCTAAATTATTTTCCGACTATTTCCAAAAACAGCGTGCTACCAATTTTACCTTAATGGTGAAAAATTAAATTTTTATTAAGAGCCCAATCCCTTATTTTTGCCTCATGGGAAAACGAAAAAACGACCGTGTTGTATTTGAACAGATTGAAATTTTAGATGCCGGAGCCAAAGGCGTTGCCGTAGCAAAAGCCCCCGACGGAAAAGTGATTTTTGTTCCCAATGTGGTTCCCGGCGATATTGCCGATATTCAAACATTTCGCAAACGCAAAGCCTATTACGAAGGTAAAGCCATTCGCATTCACACTTTTTCGCCTCATCGGGTGGAACCGGTTTGCTCGCATTTTGGTGCGTGCGGTGGTTGCAAATGGCAAAATATGGATTATGCACAACAGTTGGTTTACAAACACAACGAAGTTTATAACAATCTCAAACGCATCGGTAAAATTGAGTTGCCCGATTTCGAACCGATTTTGGGTTCTGAAAAGACCTTTTTTTACCGCAATAAAATGGAATTTGGTTTTTCGGATACCCGCTGGAAGACCGAAGCCGAAATTCAGTCCGGTGAAACCCTTGAAAAGCAAAATGCTTTGGGATTTCATATCCCGAAAATGTGGGATAAGATTCTGAATATCGAAAAGTGCTGGCTGCAGGAAGACCCTTCAAATGCACTACGAAACAGTATTCGAGAATTTGCTACTGCGCATCAAATGTCGTTTTACAATGCCCGAAATCAGGAAGGTTTTTTGCGTACACTGATGATTCGCACGGCTTCTACCGGCGAACTAATGGTATTGATTCAGTTTTTTGAAGAAAACCAAAAACAACGCGAACTTTTATTGGATCATATTTTTGAGCAATTCCCGCAAATTACCTCGCTGCTCTATGTTATCAACAGTAAGGCTAACGACACCATTTACGACCAAGAAGTAAAGGTTTACAAAGGCCGAGAGTACATTTTGGAAGAAATGGAAGGCTTACAATTTAGCATCAATGCCAAATCGTTTTACCAAACCAATTCGGCGCAAGCCTATGAACTTTATAAAATAACACGTGATTTCGCCGGATTGACCGGAAATGAAATTGTGTACGATCTTTACACCGGAACCGGAACTATAGCGCAATTTGTTTCCAAGCAAGCCCAAAAAGTAATTGGTGTGGAAGCTGTTCCTGAAGCTATCGCCGATGCCAAAGAAAACGCCAAACGCAACAATATAATCAACTGTTCCTTTTTTGTAGGAGACATGAAAACGGTTTTTAATGATGCTTTTATTGCGTTACACGGCAAGCCGGATGTAATTATAACCGACCCGCCTCGCGACGGTATGCACAAAGATGTTGTTGAACAATTACTAAAGATTGCATCTCAACGTATCGTATATGTAAGTTGTAACAGTGCTACACAAGCACGTGATTTATCCCTATTGGACGAAAAATACAAAGTAACCCGAGTGCGCCCGGTGGATATGTTTCCGCAAACACATCATGTGGAAAATGTTGTACTTTTAGAACGCCGTTAATTAATCGAATCATTTTGACCATGAAGCTTCATTTTTTATATTCAAATTCCATTGGCAAACGCCTTATTCTTTTGGCACTCCTGCCCTTTTTTTGGGGCTGTGAAAAAGACGATATCTGCGATCCTGCCACTTCTTCTACTCCGGAACTGATTGTTAAGTTCTATAATGCAGAAACTTCCGCCGAACGTAACGCCACCAATTTAACCGTAATTGCCAACGGCCAAACCGAGTTTATAACGTATGGCACGACCAACAAAATAAAACTTCCGTTAGACATTACCCAAGACGGAACAACTTATAGGTTTATTTTAAACGGCGCAGACACTGATGCCGCAAATGATAATAGCGACGAATTAACGTTTACCTACACACGCGGCGATTTGTATGTTTCGCGCGCTTGTGGCTATAAAAAAATATTTAACCTCACCAATACCGTTAGTGATCTGGTAACACCGGACACCGATAACTGGATTGAAAGTGTGGTTATCAATCAACCTTCTGTAACCAATACCAATGAAACACATCTTAAAATATACTTTTAGTCTCTTGCTGTTGGTTTCTGTAACTGCTTTTAGTCAGGAATCGAAAAAAAAGGATACAGTACAACCAAAAACCCAACGCTATGGTATTCGGGTTGGTGCAGATATATACAAACTAAGCCGTTCTTTTTTTGAAAAGGATTACAGGGGAATCGAATTGGTTGGCGATTATCGTCTAACCAAAAAACATTATATCGCAGTAGAATTGGGTAATGAGAAAAAAACGGTAGCCGAAGACCAATTGAATTTTACCACCGAAGGCACCTACCTAAAAGCCGGCTTTGATTATAATGCCTACGAAAACTGGTTAGATATGGAAAACATGATTTATGTAGGATTACGTTATGGTGTAAGTTCTTTCAGTCAGCGCCTAAACAATTACACCATATACAATGCCAACACCTATTTTGGTTATCCTGATGTAACCGTTTCCGGAGAAAAATTTGATGGCCTTTCTGCCCAATGGGCCGAAGTGGTTACCGGTGTAAAAGCCGAGATGTTTGATAATTTATACATCGGTTTTAGTTTGCGTATGCATTATTTGATTTCAAACAAAAAACCCGAAAATTTTGACAATTTATACATTCCCGGTTTTAACCGAACTTACGGTGGGAATTTTGGCGTGGGTATGAATTATACTATATCGTATTTTATTCCGCTGTATAAATCAACTGCAAAAAAGAAAAAATAAAAACCTGCCTGCCGAAGACAGGGTTGAAAGTACAAAGTTAAAAGTTAAAAGTACAAAGTAATGCCAGTTAAGCGTAGGGCTAAAAGCTAACAGCTATTGCCTAATGGCTAATGGCTAATGGCTAAAATACAAAGTAAAAAGTAAAAAATCTCACCAATCACAGGTTTAAAAGCTAATGGCTAAAATATAAAGTACAAAGTTAAAAGTACAAAGTAATGCCCGTTAAGCGTAGGGCTAAAAGCTAACAGCTATTGCCTATTGCCTATTGGCTATTGCCTAATGGCTAAACGAAGTTTTAAATACCCAACATCAACTGTCAACTGTCACCCCACTTCCTTAACACCTTTCATAAATATCCACTTCATATAAACTTTTACGCCTTCTCCAGTATTTCCGGCTTGAAACTTTGGCGCCAAAATAGTAGAAACAACAAAAGCAGTAAGAGGTTTAAATAATCCTGTGAGTCCGGTGTAATCAATTACAACATAACGAAAAAAGACGAACAATACGCCAAAAGACAGCAAATTGTATAGCAAAGCTTTGTTTTGTTTACTCATTATTCGATTGGTATTTGGCTTTACGGCTGCCGGCATACATTTCATATTTGCAGAAACGCGCCTCCAAACTGCCGTTAAACAATTTAATTTTTCGGGAAGGTTTTAACCCTACAAATTTGAGGGCTTCTAAATTCGCAGTGATAAACCACGCCTCGGTGTTGGGATAATGCAATTTCAAGGTATCACCCATTTCACGATAGAATCGTTCCAAATCGATATCCAACCGCTCACCATAAGGCGGATTAAACACCAATTGTAACGGCACTTGCGTTTCTTTTTTTGTATCAAAAAAATTGGTTTGCGAAACCGTTATATACTCTTCTAAATGTGCATTACGAATATTGTCTTTGGCTTTATTCACCGCACTGGGCGCTTTATCATACCCCTTTATGGTGTAATGAAACTCACGTGTTTTGTTCATCAAGCTATCAATAATAGTATCAAAAAGGGCATCATCCCAATCGTTCCACTTTTCGAAAGCAAACTCTTTCCGATTGATGTTAGCGGGAATATTACAAGCAATCATGGCGGCCTCAATCAAAATGGTAC
Organism: Flavobacterium sp.; assembly: GCA_041917555.1. GTDB lineage: Bacteria > Bacteroidota > Bacteroidia > Flavobacteriales > Flavobacteriaceae > Flavobacterium. Next base: position 211,655 of record JAYRXL010000086.1, read on the forward strand.
CGCTACCACACATCGGATCCAAAAAATCGGATCGCCCTTCCCAGCCCGAAAGCATCAGCATACCTGCCGCCAACACCTCATTAATTGGGGCTATGTTGGTCGCCGAACGATAGCCTCGGTGGTGCAATGAAGCACCCGAAGTATCCAATGAAACCGTACAAACTTCACGATCAATACGGATGTTAATGCGTAAATCGGGAAAATCTTTATCAATTCCGGGACGCTTGCCCGTTTTTTCACGAAACTGATCCACAATAGCATCTTTGGCCTTTTGCGACAAATATTGGGTGTGTTTAAAGTGATCAGAATGCACCGTAGCATCAATTAAGAAGGTTTGCGAAACGTTTAAATAATCCTCCCAATTAAGCTGTTTAATTCCGTTATAAAAACTTTGCTCATTAACCGTGCGAAACTCATGTATCGGTTTGAGAATTTTTAAAGCGGTACGCAACGACAGGTTGGCTTTATACATAAACCCTTTGTCGCCCACAAAACTAACCGCACGTGTGCCTGTTTTTACATCACGGGCACCCAACTGCCGAAGCTCGGCAGCCAGTATTTCTTCAAAACCAAAAAAAGTTTTGGCTATCATGGTAAAATCTTCCATAGGCAGTTAACGCAATAACGCAAAAGCAGTCGGTGCCTTTTTTGGCAATAACAAATTGTCAAAAAAACAAAAACCTCCGTTTTGCTGTGCAAAAATACACTAAATTTGCAGCATTAGTAGTGTATACCAATTTTAATGACCGAAAATTTGAATACCAAACACAGTAATTGGTTTGCCTCGTGGTTCGATACCCCGTATTATCACATTCTGTATAAAGAACGAAATTACAGGGAAGCACAGATTTTTATGGACAATCTGACGCAATACCTTAATCTTCCGCAAAAAGCCAAAGTTCTCGATTTGGCTTGTGGAAAAGGACGCCATGCCATCTACCTTAATAAACTCGGATTTGATGTATTGGGTGCCGATTTATCGGAAAACAGTATAGCCGAAGCCAATCGCAACGCTAACGAAACCCTGCATTTTCAAGTACACGACATGCGTTTGCCTTTTGCCGAAAAGTTTGACGCAGTCTTTAATTTGTTTACCAGTTTTGGGTATTTCGAAAATGACGATGACAATTTGGTCACCCTCAAAGCCATGAAAGACAGTTTGTCTGAATATGGTTTTGCAGTCATCGATTTTATGAACGTAGAACAGGTTATTCCCAATCTTGTTCCGGACGAAATCAAACACGTAGACGGAATCGATTTTCATATTACGCGCTACGTAAAAGACAACCACATCTTTAAAGAAATTGCCTTTACCGATCAGGGAACTGATTATCATTTTACCGAAAAAGTAAAAGCCTTAACCTTAACCGATTTTCAGGATATGATGCAGGAAGCCGGCATATACCTATTGGATATCTTTGGGGATTATAAACTCAAAAAATTCCATAAAAAAACCAGCGAACGATTAATCATGATTTTCAAATAAAACCAAGCTTGCTCCCGGCAATCTCAACAGAAACCGAATACATAAAATGAACTACCTTCTTCCCTTACTTTCTGTGCTTTTAGGATTTGCTTTGGCGCTGTTACTCAAACCGGAAAGTCGCACCAGCCTCAAACTGCTGTTGGCTTTCAGTGGTTCGTTTTTGCTTGCTATTACAGTAATTCACCTCTTGCCCGAAGTGTACGAAAGTCACCAACACAGCACCGGTCTTTTTATTATGGGTGGTATCATCCTGCAAATTATATTGGAATTTTTTTCTAAAGGTGCCGAACACGGTCACGTACATGTACACGATAAACTCACTACAATTCCGTGGGCTTTATTCATCAGTTTGTGCCTTCACGCACTACTCGAAGGCTTTCCCGTTAGCCATCACCATGATCTCGCCTTAGGAATCGCCGTGCATCATTTACCTATAGCCATGATTTTAACGGTTTTTTTCCGCAATGCGGGACTCAAAAAAAGTACGTTACTCTTTTTCATGATTCTTTTCGCACTAATGACGCCCCTTGGCACGATACTATCGGTTCAAATTCCGGAACTAAACCAGTATTACCCACAAATTACGGCGCTGGTCATTGGGGTACTTTTTCATATTTCCTCCACCATTATTTTCGAAAGCAGCGAAGGCCATAAATTCAATATTGCCAAAATTTCGGTTATCCTTTTGGGGGTACTGTTAGCTTCTTTGCTTTAGGGTGTTCCCCGCCGCGCCGCGTCGGGTCGCGCTTTCGGCTTAACGCTCCTTACAGGAGGGTACCGCCTCTATCGCTAACACGATTCAGAATTTCTTTGTACATTTGAAACACAACAATACGTTTATGAGTTTTACCAAAACCACCGAGCAATCTTCCCATTACGATCATTTGGAGCAAATGCCCGTAGCAACGCTGCTGCAAAATATCAATCGGGAAGACCAAACCGTTCCTTTGTCCGTAGAAAAAGCCTTGCCGCAAATCGAAACCCTGGTACATCACGTAATACGCCAACTCAAAAACGGCGGTCGACTGTTTTATATTGGTGCTGGAACTTCCGGACGGTTAGGCATTGTGGATGCCTCCGAGTGCCCGCCTACCTTTGGTGTGCCACACGAATTGGTAAATGGTATTATAGCCGGTGGTGACAAAGCCATACGCAAAGCCGTAGAAAACGCCGAAGATGATGCCTCCCAAGCTTGGATTGACCTTCAAAACGAAGGGATTGAAACCGGCGATGTCGTTATCGGTATAGCAGCTTCGGGGACCACGCCTTATGTTATTGGCGGACTGGAACAATGCAACAAAAACGGAATAATTACCGGTTGCATCACCTGCAATGAAGGGAGTCCGTTAGCACTCACAGCTCAGTTTCCGGTAGTCGTTGTGGTTGGCCCTGAGTTTGTTACGGGAAGTTCCCGCATGAAAGCCGGAACGGCTCAAAAATTGGTGCTCAACATGATTTCCACAACAGCCATGATCCAACTCGGGCGCGTAAAAGGCAATAAAATGGTAGATATGCAACTTACCAATACGAAATTAGTGGATCGCGGCGTTAGAATGATTATGGGCGAAATCCCTGTGAGTTACGAGGAAGCCGCTACGTTGTTGCACACACACGGAAGTGTGCGAAAAGCAGTCGATTTTTTCACCAACTTAAAACAGCAAGACACAAAATAAATTACCTTTACAACCCTAAACCTTGAATCATGAAAAATATCTTTTTTTGCCTCTTCCTTTTGGTTTCATCTACTGTTTTTTCACAAGAAATTACAATACAAGGCGGACGCTATTTTGTAAACGGACAACAAATCTCAACCCGTGAAGTGAAAGAAAAAATTGCATTTAACAAGGAGGCATTACATGCTTTTAACACCGGTAAACGCAAAGAGAACAATGGGTTTTTACTTTTTGGCTTGGGTACAGCCGTTACAATATCTGATTTGGTAAAAGGTTTGGTTTCGGATGAAAAATACCCGGGAGCCGCAACTTATGTTGGCGCAGGATTAATCACGGTTTCAATTCCGATTTTAATTGGGAAAAACCGAAAAATGCACCAAGGTATTGAGTTGTATAATGCCGGATTAAAAAATTCAGGCGATGCCTTTGAATATGACCTGAGCCTTACAGGAAGTATAAATGGTGTCGGACTTCAATTGCGCTTCTAAATGGCAACCAACAAAGAGATTCTTAGTAGAGGTGTCAAATTTTTGATGGGTGCCGTTCCGCTTTTTTTTATCGGACCTATTGTGATTAACAGTTCTTTTAAAAACCAAAGTCACCCCATGTTTATACCGGTTTTAGGATTGGGAATTATACTCAGCGGCATCGGTGTGTTTTTGATGTATAAAGGACTAAAATTGATGATGAAAGCGCTATTCGATGGAGACCAACAGTAATTACTTAGACAGTATCCGCAAACAATTTGGGTACTACAAAACCTTAGGTGAAAAAGCCATGGCGCAACTCGAGCCGGAACAATGGTTTGTCGCCGTGAATGAAGATACAAACCCCATCGCCACCATCGTAAAACACCTTGCCGGAAATATGCTTTCGCGTTGGACCGATTTCCTGACCACCGACGGTGAAAAAGAATGGCGTAACCGCGACAGTGAATTTGAAAATGATTTGGAAACACCCGAAGCTGTTTTGGCACTTTGGGAAAAAGGCTGGACTTGTTTTTTTAATGCCTTGGATGCAATAACGCCGGAACAACTGAACACCATAATTTACATCCGCAACGAAGGCCATACCGTTATGGAAGCCCTAAACCGACAACTGGCACATTATCCTTATCACATTGGGCAAATTGTATTTTATGCCAAACTCCTCAAAAAAACCGATTGGGATAGTTTGTCTATACCCAAAAATAAGTCGGGTGCCTACAATGCGCAAAAATTTGCCTCCGAAAAAAGTATTAGGCATTTTACTGAGGGCGAACAAAAAAGGCTAAACAAATAAATTTGTTTTTGTTTTTTAATAAATTAAACCTACCAAACGGTTTTCTATTCGGTGGTAAAATTTTATTTTTGCAACCAAGCGGCAAAACCTATCCCAACATGAAAAATAGTATTCTCTTTTTAGCTTCGTTTTTACTGGTAAGTTGTTACCATCAGGAGCGAAAATGTGACGATTTTAAAACCGGAAGCTTTGCGTTTGTCAAAGTGATTGACGGGAAAGAACATATTTCGCATTTTACCCGAGATGATAAGTACCAAATTGAAACCTACAACGGTAAAACGGATACGGCTTCTGTTCGTTGGGTAAACGATTGTGAGTTTATTTTGGAAAAACTACATCCCAAATCGATGGCCGAAAAAAAAGCCATCAGCATGCGCATTTTAAGCACCAAAGGAAACACATATACATTTGAGTATTTTTTTGTAGGCGAATCCAAAAAAGAAACCGGAACTGTAACAAAATTAAATTAATCTCCGTTTAACTACTTTTATAATCTAAAGCCATGATTGATATTTTATTTTCACCCAATGCACTGATTGCATTGTTAACTTTAACTTTTTTAGAAATTATTTTGGGGATAGACAATATCGTTTTCCTCTCCATCGTATCCGGAAAGTTAGATCCGAAAGAACAACCCAAAGCCCGTCGTATCGGATTATTGTTAGCCATGGCATTCCGCATCATTTTATTATTTGGAATTACTTGGGTGATGAGCTTAAAAGAAACCTTATTCCATTTTGATTGGGGATTCTTTCAAGGTTCAATAACAGGACAAAGTTTAATCATCTTTGGCGGAGGCTTATTCTTACTTTATAAGTCGGTTAGCGAAATTCACCACAAACTCGAAGGTGAAGAAGAAGGCACTACAACCAAAGCCGGAAATTCGCTATCGGCTGCCATTCTACAAATTGCTTTGTTGAATATCGTTTTTTCTTTTGACAGTATTTTAACTGCAGTAGGTTTGGTAAGTTCAGACCCGGCTCCTAAAGGTTTTGGGGAGGCTGCGATTGTAATTATGATATTATCGGTTATCATTTCAATAGTCATCATGATGATTTTTGCCGGTCCTGTTTCCAAATTTGTAAACGAGCATCCAACCATACAAATTTTGGGCCTATCGTTCCTTATTTTGATAGGTGTTATGCTATTAGCCGAAGGTTCTCATTTGGCTCATTTTACCTTCTTTGGAGAAGAAGTACACAGCATTCCGAAAGGTTACTTGTATTTCTCAATCTTCTTTTCGCTGTTTGTTGAATACTTGAACATGAAGATGAAAAAATCCGGCAAACCGGTTGAGTTACACAACAATAAAATCGTTGATAAAAAATTAGAAGATACTGATATTACAAATTAAAAAAAAGAGGCCTCTACATAAGGCCTCTTTTACATTTATTCCAGATCGCATCAGACTTTATAACGAAAAAACATAGTTCTAAACAACTATGATTAGCGGTTTTTTTTAACGCAGATGTAGCTTTTGCAAACTTGTGCTCTAAAAATGAACACATAAGTATGTGCAAAATCAGATTTTAAGTAACTTTTAATGCGTAATTTAGGTTTAAGACAAACCAATTACCTTTCCTTCGGGAGTGATATCAATATTTTCGGCATTAGGAACAGCCGGTAATCCCGGCATACGCATTACTTCGCCCAGCAGCGGTACCACAAATCCGGCACCGGATGAGATTTCAAATTCGCGCACGGTAACCGTAAATCCGGTGGGGCGTCCTGTTTTCTTTTCGTCATCCGAAAAACTGGCAGGCGTTTTGGCCATACAAACCGAAAAATGACCAAATCCTAACTCTTCAATCATTTTCAGTTGCGATTTTGCTTTTGGCGCATATTCCACACCTGAAGCACCATAAATTTCGGTAGCTATTGTTTTAATCTTGTGTTCAATAGTATCTTTAGCGGTGTAAAGCGGCGTAAACTGTACAATTCCTTTTTCAATGTACTTGGTAATTTTTTCAGCTACGGCTGCAGCGCCCTTTCCGCCTTCGGCAAAAGCATTGCAAACAATGGCTTCCACTCCTTTTGCGTCACAAAGAGCAATCAGTTTTTGGTATTCCTCTTCAGAATCATCCGGAAAAGCATTGATACAAACAATGGGATTAATCCCAAATTTTTGAATGTTTTCGATGTGTTTTTCCAAATTACAAAAACCGTTTTCTATGGCAGAAACTTTGGGTATTTTCAATTCATGGGGCAATAAACCGGCATGGTGTTTTATCGCACGAACTGTAGCCACAATAACTACGGCATCAGGTTGTAATCCGCTTTGGGCACATTTAATATGGAAAAACTTTTCCGCCCCCAAATCGGCTCCAAAACCGGCCTCAGTCACCACATAATCGGCCAATGACAAACCGGTTTTAGTAGCGATTACCGTGTTTGTTCCTTGTGCGATACTGGCAAAAGGTCCTCCGTGTAAAATGGCGGGATTCCCTTCGAGCGTTTGTACCAAATTTGGTTTTATGGCATCTTTAAGTAAAACCGCCATAGCGCCAACCACATTGAGATCGCGGGCAAAAATAGCTTTACCTTCGTACGTCTTACCCACAAAGATATTACCCAAACGCGTTTTTAAGTCGGCCATATCTTTAGACAAACAAAGAATAGCCATAATTTCGGAAGCCGGAGTAATATTAAATCCCTCTTCGCGTAAAACCCCGTTTGTTTTCCCGCCCACGCCAATAATAATATGTCGCAAGCTACGATCGTTCATATCCATAACACGTTTCCAAGCAATCGTATTCGGATCCAAGTTTAGGCTTATTTTTTGGTTTTGCAAATTATTATCGATAACCGCTGAAAGCAAATTATTGGCTTTTTCGATGGCTGAGAAATCACCGGTAAAATGCAGGTTAATGTCCTCCATAGGAATAACCTGCGCATAGCCGCCACCGGCAGCCCCGCCTTTGAGTCCAAAAACAGGCCCTAAGGAAGGTTCTCGCAAAACAGCTACAGCTTTTTTACCTATATAATTTAATCCATCAGTAATACCCACCGACATGGTTGTTTTTCCTTCGCCGTATTTAGTGGGCGACAAGGCAGTGACTAAAATAAGTTTACCCTGTGGAGTTGCGGCTTGCAAATGCAAGGGAAGTTTGGCTTTATTTTTTCCGTAATATTCCAGGTCGTCGGCTGCGATATTGAGCTTTTTTGCGATTTCTTTGATGTGTTGTATTGATGCATTTTGTGCGATTTCAATATCGGAAGGAAATGTAGACATAGGTTAAAATTTTGGTCAAAAATAAAAGGCATGGTATAAGTAAAAAAGGATAATTATCATTTGTATACAATAATTATCCTTTCTGATTGTGGTTCATTTAATCCAACGAAAGTGTAATCTGTCCGTCTTCATCGGTTTCGGTTGGGATATCCGTTTGATTGCCTTCATCCTCATCAGAAATGGCGTCTGTACTTTCCATTTCTGGTTCTTCTTCTGGTTCTTCATACGGTAAAGGATCCAAGAGATTCACCTGTTTAATTTTATCGGTGGTTAACTGATTGCCGAGGGCTTTGATGCCTTTGATGGTGATAAATTGTTCCAAATCGACGGTTAAATTCTCTTTTTGTACTCCTTTTACCTTAGCAAAAATGATTTCGGCCACCGGACGCCAATCCGTTGAAACAATTTCGAGTTGGGATTTTTCATGGTCCGAAATAAACACTTCTTCTTTGTTTTCATTTTCCACCAAAAACCGTTTTACAAAATAGCGGTCCTTTTCACCGTCGTAATAAATACACGATACCGGCTTTTTAGGGTTCCATTTTTCCAAAACAATCATATCCTCCTCAAAATGGGTCGTAAGCTCCGGTATAATGGTTTTGAGTTTACCGGATTGGTTGATGATTAACAGGCGGTCGTTTGGCTTAAATTCTCCTAACAATTCCCCTCTTCCGTCCACATTTAAGCGTTGAACCGTATCGTCAAACCAAACCTTGCGCGGACGCAACGTAGAAATACCTTTTTCTTTAAGCTCAATCTTCTTGATGGGGTATTTAGTTACTGTATTTCCTCGCGAAGCACGACCTTTAATCATGATATCGGCAAAATCAACATCCCATTTCAGTTTTTTGACACTACCCACTTGGCGCAGTAAAATGGTAACCGACTCCGCTTCACCATTTGGGTTGGCCGAGAAATACAGAACTTGACTGCCTGCTTTTTCCTGCGTAAGATCGTAAAATTTATCACGGGTAACGCCGGAAACATTGAATCTTTTGATAAATGCAGCCCCATTTTTACCATCACGATAAATCATATTATAAATGGTACGCTTGTCATTTTTATCAAAAACTGCCACATGGATAATATCTTTACCGATGAATTTTTTCTCATCTACTTTGGAAATCATCATTTTTCCATCGCGGAGAAACACAATTACATCATCAATATCCGAACAATCGGCAACATATTCGTCGCGTTTTAAACCCGTACCAATGAAGCCTTCCTCTCTATTAATATACAATTTGGTGTTACGAAGCGCTACTTTAGTCGCTTCGATGGTATCAAAACTACGCAACTCCGTTTGGCGTTCACGCCCTTTTCCGTATTTATCTTTAAGGTTTTGAAAATAAGCTACTGCAAAATCGGTCAAATGATCTAAGTCGAATTTCACCTGTTCCATTTCCGCTTCGAGTTTGGCAATTCCTTCGTCGGCTTTATCCGAATCGAAACGCGTAATTCGAATCATTGGGATTTGGGTCAGTTTCTGCAAATCATCGTCATTGATCTCGCGAATAAAATCCTTTTTAAAAGGCTCAAAACGTTTGTAGAGGTACTGGTACAACGTGTCGCGATCAGAATACAACTTGAAGTCGATATACATTTCTTCCCGAATGAATATTTTTTCGAGTGTGGACAAGTGCCATTTATTTTCGAGTTCATCCAATTGGATTTCGAGCTCGCGTTTGAGCAACTCTTTTGAGCGTTCGGTTGAAATGCGCAACATTTCAGAAACCCCCATAAAAATAGGGTTATTATCCACAATCACGCAGCCCAAAGGCGCTATTGAAGTTTCGCAGGCCGTAAAGGCATACAAGGCATCTATTGTTTTATCGGGAGAAACACCTGCAGGCAGATGAATCATGATTTCAACTTCGGCAGCGGTATTATCTTCAATTTTTTTGACTTTGATTTTCCCCTTATCGTTGGCTTTCAGAATACTGTCAATGAGTGACGAAGTATTGGTAGTAAACGGAATTTGGGTAATAACCAGTGTTTGTTTATCCAACTGCGCGATTTTTGCCCTCACGCGCACCCTACCGCCACGCATTCCGTCATTGTAGTTAGAAACATCGGCTATCCCTGCCGTTGGAAAGTCCGGGTAAAGTGTAAAAGATTTCCCTTTCAGAATTTTAATAGACGCATCGATAAGTTCATTAAAATTGTGCGGTAAAATTTTGGTAGACAAACCTACGGCAATTCCTTCTGCTCCTTGCGCTAACAATAGCGGAAATTTTACAGGCAGGTGAATGGGTTCATTTTTTCGACCGTCATAGCTTGATTGCCATTGGGTCACTTTGGGCGAATAGAGTATATCATGCCCAAGTTTGGAAATTCGGGCTTCAATGTAACGCGAAGCAGCGGCACCATCGCCGGTTAGAATATTCCCCCAGTTTCCCTGCATATCGATAAGCAGGTCTTTTTGTCCAATTTGCACTATAGCATCCCCGATACTGGCATCGCCGTGGGGGTGGTATTGCATGGTATGCCCAACAATGTTGGCTACTTTGTTGTAGCGTCCGTCGTCGAGTTCTTTCATGGAATGCATGATACGACGCTGTACCGGTTTAAATCCGTCTTCGATGGCCGGCACTGCGCGTTCCAAAATAACATACGATGCATAATCCAAAAACCAGTCTTTGTACATACCGGTTACTTTGGTTATGGTATCATCGGGGTTTTCGTCGTTTTCGTAAAAATGATTTCCCGCAAAGCGAACCTCATCGTCAAAACCTTCGGTTTTTTGCTCGTCGTTGGTTTCTTCGTTGTTTTCCTCTTCAGGAATAATGTTATCTTCTTCTTCGTCTTTCATAGTTTGATGTTAACCGTTAACAGCTGAGTAAATCGATTATTAATTCTACAAACTCAAATGCTGTAAGCTGTGCACTAATTATTCTACCACATCCAATTCCACTTTCAGGTTGTTGATGATAAAATCCTGACGGTCGGGGGTATTTTTACCCATATAAAATTCCAGTAAGGTTTCGATCGATGTGGCCTTATCAAGCATTACCGGATCCAATCGAATATCATCCCCGATAAAATGTTTGAATTCATCCGGTGAAATTTCACCTAATCCTTTAAATCGGGTAATTTCCGGTTTAGGTTTTAGTTTTTCGATGGCATTTATACGTTCCTCATCCGAATAGCAATAAATAGTTTCTTTTTTATTTCGCACACGGAATAAAGGCGTTTGCAAAATAAACAGGTGGCCTTCTTTGATTAATTCGGGGAAAAATTGGAGGAAAAATGTAATTAACAACAAGCGGATGTGCATACCGTCCACATCGGCATCGGTGGCAATTACGATATTGTTGTAACGCAAATTTTCATAATCCTCTTCGATATCCAATGCAGCCTGCAACAAATTAAATTCTTCATTCTCATACACAATTTTTTTGCTCATTCCGTAGGAGTTTAGCGGTTTACCGCGTAAACTGAAAACAGCTTGTGTATTTACATCCCGACTTTTGGTAATCGAACCTGAAGCGGAATCCCCTTCGGTGATAAAAAGGGTGCTGTCTAAACAACGCTCATTTTTGGTATCCGTAAGGTGAATTCTGCAATCGCGCAATTTCTTGTTGTGTAAGCTTGCTTTTTTGGCCCGTTCTTTAGCCAATTTGCGTATTCCTGATAATTCTTTTCGTTCCCGTTCCGCCTGAAGGATTTTTTTCAACAATGCATCGGCTACTTCGGGATTTTTATGCAAAAAATTATCCAGTTTTGTCGTCACGAAATCATTGATAAACGTGCGCACTGTTGGCCCTTCCGGACCAATATCGGTAGAACCCAATTTGGTTTTGGTTTGCGATTCAAAAACCGGTTCTTCCACTTTAACCGAAACCGCCGCAACAATGGATTTTCGAATATCGGAAGCCTCAAATCCTTTGTTGTAATATTCGCGTATCGTCTTAACAACGGCCTCACGAAAGGCGTTAAGGTGTGTTCCGCCTTGGGTTGTATTTTGACCGTTTACAAACGAATGGTATTCTTCTGAGTATTGTGATTTGCTGTGCGTAAGCGCAATTTCAATATCATCTCCAATGAGGTGAATGATTGGATAAACCATGTCTTCTTCGGCAATGGTTTCCTCCAACAAATCTTTCAGACCAAAATCGGAGTAGTATTTTTCTCCATTGAAATAAATGGTTAATCCGGTATTGAGGTAACAATAATTTTTAAGCATACGAACCACATACTCGTTGCGGTATTTGTAATTTTTAAAAATCGATTCATCAGCAATAAAGGAAACTTTAGTACCTCGACGTTTTGTACTTTCTTGTATTTCCTCTTCAATGGTTAGATTCCCGGCAGTAAACTCGGCTGCTTTTTGTTGGTTATCGCGAACCGATTCCACCCGAAAATAATTCGAGAGTGCATTAACCGCTTTGGTACCCACCCCATTTAGCCCCACCGATTTTTTGAAGGCTTTGGAATCGTATTTACCTCCGGTATTCATTTTCGAAACAACATCGACTACTTTACCCAAGGGAATACCGCGACCGTAGTCACGAACTGTAACCAACTTATCCTTTATGGTAACCTCAATGGTTTTACCGGCTCCCATCACAAATTCGTCGATACAGTTATCGATTACCTCTTTTAAAAGAATATAAATACCGTCATCGGGCGAGGAGCCATCTCCCAATTTCCCGATATACATACCGGGACGCATGCGGATGTGTTCTTTCCAGTCTAACGAGCGGATATTTTCCTCATTATATTGCACCTGTTCACTCATGGCAAATTGTATCGAATTTGCGCTAATATAGTGAAAACACAAGGGGTTTGGAAATGATAATTATCAAAGTTATCAAGAATGTTTTTGACATTTTAAGGTCTGTTTTTAACCAAAAAGCACAGAGCCGAACACGCATGCCCGGCTCCGCCCCTTAACTAACTTTACCCTAAATTTAGCTTTATAAATTTACACAAAAACCTGTATTACAATTAATTACAATATCGAAAAATCGATAATCCGTTTTAATTTCGCAATTTTGTAATACAATTGTGTCAATTACTACAGTCTGTGTTCGAAACAGTAGTACCGTCAGAATTTTTAATATTACCCACCTTAAAAATAAATTGTCTCGAATTCAAACCCATCCAGGCGAAGCAACTTTCGGAAATCGGCTCTCGTGGGTTTTAAAATAACATGAAGGGTATCTGTGCCATTCATTTCCGTTTCTTGTTTAATCCCAATTTCATTTTGAATCAATGTGGCATCTTTGCGGGTTCCGAGTTGGATGTGTTTAATAACGGTTCCAAAACGTATGTATTGAACAACATACTTGCCGTTGATTTCTTTGTTTAAAATTAAACTGGATTTAAATTCTTTTGCTGTTTCATCGGGAGCAAATGAAAAAAGGGTATCCCTATCGGTTTGCTTCAAAAAAACGGAGTCATTACGGATTTCGGATTCTAAGAATAGCTCTTTTTTAGAATCGAATACCTTTCCGTTTCGAATTTCATAACCGGGAATCGAATCAAACTCATCGCGCCGAAAGGCTCCCTCTTGCATTTGTTTCAGAAAAATGCATTTTGGCGCTACAATCAAAAAAGAAGTTGCGTTTAGGCTATAGGTTCCTATATACTTTTTGGAAAATTGTGTGATACGTTCCACATTTTCGGGTTGGGGTTTATCGAATTGGATATAGGCATCCTGAAGTTTAGATTGTTTGCAGGAAATAAAACTTATTACTAAAAACAAAGCAACTATTTTTTTCACAGAAAGTCCGATTTAGTTCTAAATCTGCAATGACAAATCGTGTGCCATACCATTTTAGGCTGACATTTTTTTATAAAAAAACCGCAGACATGCTGCGGTTAACTATTATAACTTGAGTTCGATATAATAAACAGATTTTTATACATTAAATCGGAAATGCATCACATCGCCATCCTTTACAACATATTCTTTACCTTCAACGCGTAGTTTTCCGGCTTCTTTTACTTTAGCTTCAGAGCCATAAGCCACATAATCATCGTAGGCAATTACTTCGGCCCGAATAAAGCCCTTTTCGAAATCGGTATGAATAACCCCGGCTGCTTTTGGAGCTGTATCGCCAACTTTAATGGTCCAGGCACGAACCTCTTTAACGCCGGCTGTAAAATACGTTTGCAGGTTTAACAGTTTGTAAGCCGCACGAATCAATTTCGAAACACCCGGTTCTTCCAAGCCCATATCTTCCAAAAACATTTGGCGTTCCTCATACGTTTCCAGCTCAGTGATATCGGCTTCGGTGGCTACAGCCAACACAATTACTTCGGCTTGTTCATCTTTAACCAATTCACGCACTTGGTCCACATAGGCATTTCCGGTGGCTGCAGCTCCTTCATCAACATTACAAACATACAGTACCGGTTTGGCAGTAATTAATTGAAACGCATCCAACAAATCCTGCTCGTCTTGGTTTTGGGCTACAACAGTTCGTGCCGAAATTCCTTTGAGCAATAAATCGCGAATTTGGTTCAAAAGCGATTGTTCCAAAAGTGCTTCCTTGTTACCGGCTTTCGCTGTACGATTCACTTTTTCGAGGCGCTTTTCAACGGTTTCTAAATCTTTGAGTTGGAGTTCTATGTCAATTGTTTCTTTATCCCGAATAGGGTTTACATTACCGTCAACGTGTACAATATTATCATTGTCAAAACAACGCAAAACATGGATAATAGCATTACATTCACGAATATTGGCCAAAAATTGATTCCCAAGTCCTTCGCCTTTACTGGCTCCTTTTACAAGACCGGCAATATCTACAATTTCGACGGTAGCCGGAAGCACACGCTCAGGCTGAACCAATTCTTCCAATTTTTCCAAACGCGGATCGGGCACATTAACCACGCCCAAATTGGGTTCAATAGTACAAAACGGAAAGTTTGCACTTTGCGCCTTGGCATTAGACAAACAATTAAATAATGTTGATTTTCCTACATTTGGTAGTCCTACAATTCCTGCTTTCATAATATGCTGAATTTATTTCAGTGCCTTTTGCTTCAAAAATATTTAAAAAGGTGCGCAAATATAGCGGAATTAGGTCAACTGACCAAAGGCGTATTCGTTTTATTCCTCAGCGATTTCCTGAATGATTTTTTCCTCTTCTTCTGTGGCTTTTAAACTGGAAAATTCCCAGTAATTTGAGAGGATGTGATTTTTCTTATTGTGCAGTGTTTTTTCTTTAAAAATCTCTTCTTCTTTGAAGCTGTAGCCCTGTTTGCTGAAATTTGATGTCACAAAATAATTGCGCACTTCAAAATCTTTTTTTTGCTTTTTGGATTCCTTTTTAAAAGCAATTTCTTCTTTAGAGCTCAGCAGGTAATATTCGGTATCGGAAAAACTATAGATGGTCTTAAAATTGGATTTGTAAACCTCTTTCCCTCCAATGGTTTTACCGGGATTACGGGCTACCACTGATGGTGATAAAACAGAACTGACTTCAACAATAATCTTCTTTTTAAAATCGTAAATTACCGTGTAATCATCCAATAAGCCTTTAGATTCGTTTGTAGGCGTAATCGACATAAGGTAATAATCTTTGTTTTTTGCATAGGCTTTAACCGTAAAAACATAGTCGTTTTTGGCCGTATTCTCCAACAAAGGATTAAGGTATTTGAAATTATAATAATTCTCCATAATATCATTCAAATTATACCCCAAAACATCCGCCAGGTGCTCCTCCGAAATAAGTCCGATGGAACGATTCTGTTCGACTAAAATATCGGTGTGCATTTTGCCCGGTTGCCCTGTAATTTGAAAATTGATTAGGCCATCATTATAATAGGAATAGTCGCCGTTTAATTTAAAAAACTCTCGGGTATACACTTTCAACCGTGCAGGTACCGTGAGCAGCGCTTTAGAGTTATCGATTAAGGATTTGAGAATTTTTTGTGGATGCTGACGGGTTACAATAATTTCCTCAAGATCAGTAACACTTCGTTTAAGATAAAGTGTTGTTTTTGTTTCTTTGAGTGTAAGCGAACGGATGGTTTGTGTACTGTAAGCCGAATGAGTGATTTGAATGTTGGAAGGGCTCTTGAGGATAAAACTCACTTCACCTTCTGCATTTGAAATAAACGTTTGTTTGGTTCGTTGCAAATAAACTGTTGCATCGGGTATGGGTTGTTTGGTTTCTTCATCCAAAAGAAGAATCGTTTTCTCGTTGGTTTGAGCAACCATCGGAAAGCTGAAAATCAGTAACAGCAGACAATAGAATTTCTTCATAGCGACAGCGTCTGAAAACAAATATACACTTATTTTCAAATACTGAAAGCATAAACCGTTGATTTACAAAAAATCCCGATAAATCGGGACTTGTATTATTCGTTGTGTAGGAAAGATTGCCTGTTTAAGAGTGTTTCTTCACTCTCAACGTGATTTTCGTCCGGAACGCAGCAGTCTACCGGACAAACAGCTGCACATTGCGGCTCTTCGTGAAAGCCTTTACATTCGGTACATTTGGTTGGAACAATGTAATAAATATCATCCGAAACCGGCGTTTGTGGCGCATCGGCATCAACAGTTGTACCATCGGGAAGAATAACTTTACCACGCAATTTGGTTCCGTCTTTGTATCGCCAGTCATCGGCTCCTTCATAAATCGCATTATTCGGGCATTCCGGTTCACAAGCTCCACAATTAATACATTCGTCGGTTATAATGATAGCCATAGCTTATTTTTTAATAATTTTGCGCAAAATTACAATCAAAACCACAGATAAACAAGTTACAAATGTTACAATTCTCTAAAAAAAAAGCATTCCTTGAACTGGGCCATTTTTTAAGACATTTTTCGGCAAACGGCAATTCTAAAAATGAAAAAGCGCTCCATAATGCAGTTTTTTTTGATGAATTTGTACATCTTATTGAAAACCAGCAATCCTTCAACGGTTGGTTTACTCCGGAACAGGTTTATTTTGCGGTGCAATCGTGGGCTGAAGCACTTACAGAAGAAAACATCGACCGATGGCTTTCTCATTACGAGTTTACAATCGACACCCCTAAAACCGTTGGCTTAATTTTGGCCGGCAACATTCCGTTAGTCGGATTTCATGATTTTTTGAGTGTTCTGATTAGCGGCCATCACGCCAAGGTAAAAGTTTCGTCTAATGATGATAAACTATTGCCCTTTTTAGCAAAATACCTTATAACTGTTGACCCTGAGCTGGAAAGTGCCATTACGTTTACCGATGGGAAGTTAGAACAATTTGATGCTGTTATTGCAACAGGAAGTAATAACACCGCCCGTTATTTTGAATATTATTTTAAAGACAAACCCTCCATTATACGCAAAAACCGTAATTCGGTAGCAGTTTTAACCGGAGATGAAACACCGGAGCAATTGGAAGCTTTGGGTGAAGATATTTTTCGTTATTTTGGATTGGGTTGCCGAAATGTATCCAAATTGTTTGTCCCCACTGGTTACAATTTCGATTCTTTTTTCAAGGCAATGTATACCTACAAGGATATTATTCAGTATGAAAAATATGCCCACAACTACGATTACAACAAGGCTGTGTACTTGATGAGTTTGTTTAAAATTTTGGATAACGGATTTATGACACTTAAGCAAGACGCCTCGTATGCCTCGCCTATTTCTTCCGTTTTTTACGACTTTTATGACCATAAAGCAACATTAGAAGCGCAACTAAAAAACGATAGTGAGCTACTCCAATGTATTGTTTCCAATGGCTTTATAGCCGATTCAGTTCCTTTTGGCAAAACCCAAAAACCGGAGCTTTGGGATTATGCTGACGGTGTGGATACCTTAGCTTTTCTTTCACGTTTATAAAAGCACTTTTTTTAAAAATTTGTTATTAACGAAATCGATTTCGTTAATAAGAGAGGTTATATTTAGAGAGTAGGCAACCTCAAAATAAAATGTGATTTCGGAAATTTGCACCCGTTAATCCCTATTCTATTTCCATTATGAAAAAACACAATTACAGCGCGGGGCCTTGTATTTTACCGCAAGAAGTATTCCGTAAGTCGGCCGAAGCCATACTCGATTTTAATCAGTCCGGCTTATCCATCCTCGAAATTTCGCACCGAAGCAAGGATTTTATAGCCGTTATGGAAGAAGCGCGTGCTTTGGTTTTGGATTTGTTGGGATTGACAGGAAAAGGCTATCAGGCGTTGTTTTTGCAGGGTGGTGCGAGTATGCAGTTTTTGATGGTACCCTATAATTTGATGCCTGAAAACGGAAAAGCAGCCTATTTGGAAACCGGAACTTGGGCCGGTAACGCGATCAAAGAAGCGAAGCTTTTTGGAGAAACGGCTGTAGTTGCATCGTCAAAAGATTCGAATTTTAATTACATCCCTAAAGGCTATAGTATCCCGAGTGATGCAGCCTACTTTCATTGTACCAGCAACAATACCATTTTTGGCACACAAATGAAATCATTTCCGGAAACAAGCATACCCTTGGTTTGCGACATGAGTTCGGATATTTTTTCGCGCACCTTGGATTTTTCTAAATTTGATTTGATTTATGCCGGAGCGCAAAAAAACATGGGGCCGGCCGGGGCAACCTTAGTAGTTGTTAAAGAAGAGCTGTTAGGAAAAACCGGCAGAGCCATTCCGAGTATGCTTGATTACCAAAAGCACATTAAAGCCGAGAGTATGTACAATACACCATCGGTGTTTCCGGTGTATGCGTCATTGCTAACCTTACAATGGTTACAAAACAATGGCGGGATAGCTGCAATGGAGAAGATTAATGAGGCTAAAGCCAACTTATTGTATACCGAAATTGACCGAAATCCGCTATTTACAGGAACTGCAGTTGCAGAAGACCGAAGCATCATGAATGCCACCTTTTTGTTAACCGACGAATCGCACAAAGAGCTGTTTGATTCGCTTTGGAAAGCAGCCGGGATTTCGGGATTGAACGGTCACCGTTCGGTGGGCGGATATCGTGCTTCGATGTATAATGCGTTGCCGTTAGAGAGTGTTCAGGTTTTGGTTGATGTAATGCAGGAATTGGAACGAAAAGTATAATTTGCAGCCCGGATGGAGCCCCTGCGAAGCTCTCCTGACGTTTGCGGAAGGAAGCGACGGGCGACAGCCGGAAATGCTGCCCAAACATAAAAATTGAAAATGAAAGTATTAGCAAATGACGGGATTTCCAAAAGTGGCATCAAAGCGCTTGAAAAAGGCGGATTTGAAGTAATTACCACCAAAGTGGCTCAGGAGCAAGTGGCCCATTTTATCAATAGCAATGGCATAACGGTGCTTTTGGTTCGCAGTGCTACCAAAGTGCGTCAGGATATTATTGATGCTTGTCCCAGTCTGAAAATTATTGGTCGTGGAGGCGTAGGCATGGACAATATTGATGTGGATTATGCTCGCAGTAAAGGGATTCATGTGATTAATACACCGGCTTCGTCGTCGGAAAGTGTGGCCGAATTGGTTTTTGCCCATTTGTTTACCGGTGTTCGTTTTTTGCACGATTCCAACCGCAACATGCCTTTGGAGGGAGATACCCATTTTGAAAGCTTGAAAAAAGCCTATGCAAACGGTATTGAGCTTCGGGGTAAAACTTTGGGAATTATTGGTTTTGGACGAATTGGGCAAGCCGTGGCTAAGATGGCATTGGGATTGGGTATGAAAGTGATTGCTGCCGACAAATATGTAGGAAAGGCCGATATTCGTGTTGATTTTTACAACGGTCAGTTTATTAATGTTGAAATTGAAACCGAACCGATGGAAGACCTCTTAAAGCATTCGCATTTTATTACACTTCATGTTCCGGCGCAAGACGGTTATGTGATTGATGCTGCCGAATTTGCTTTGATGAAAGATGGCGTTGGTATTGTAAATTGTGCCCGTGGTGGTGTAATTAATGAAGTGGCCTTGGTAGCCGCTTTGGAACAGGAAAAAGTGGCATTTGCCGGATTGGATGTGTTTGAAAACGAGCCAAAACCTGAGATTCAGATTTTGATGCACCCGAAAATTTCGTTGACACCGCATATAGGTGCTGCGACTTTAGAGGCACAAGATCGCATTGGTACCGAATTGGCGGAGCAAATTATTAGTTTATTAAAAACGAGTAAGTAAGCTATCAAAAAAATTCCTATCTTTACTTTTTAACCTTTAAATAACAACTTATGTCAGGTATTATGGATTTAATCAACAGTGATTTGGGCAAACAAATCATTGGCAGTATAACCGAGAAAACCGGTATTAACCCCGAGCAAGCCGGTTCGGTAGTTTCGAATGGTTTACCGGAAATTTTAGCACGCATGCAACAAAATACAGATTCGGGTGATAGCGGATTGTTAGGCGCCTTGACCGGTGGCAAGCATGATGGGAGTATTTTAGATAATTTGAGTGGTTATTTTGGAGCTGATGACTATTCGGATGGTAGTAAAATTTTAGGACATGTTTTTGGTGGTGATGCAGAAAATGTAGCCAGTTCACTGAGCCAGAAAACCGGAGTTGATTCGGGTATCATTTCCAAAATATTACCCATGTTAGCACCTATCATTATGGGCTATTTAGGTAAAAAAATGGCGGGAGGTGCTTCGGCAGAATCCGGTGCCAGTGCAGGCGGGATAGATTTAGGCGGTTTATTAGGCGGACTCTTAGGCGGTCAAAGTTCGGGTGGTTCTTCGATGGGAGGTGGTATTTTGAACTCTGTTTTGGATCAGGATGGCGACGGACAAATTGGTCTTGGCGATGCGATTACGGCAATTAATAATAATGGTGGCGGAAGCGGCGGCAACAGTGGCGGCGGATTTTTAGGCGGATTGTTGGGTAAATTATTTGGAAAAAAATAAAGACAACCGTACTTCGCTTACCTATTTGAATAAACGTACAACCCATGGATTTCCATGGGTTTTGTTTTTTATTGGAATCTACAGAATAATGTGTGAAATATTGTTTAAACCTGATTTATTAAGCTAAGATTTCAATAAAATAATTCAAGCATTAAAAAAGGGTGTTTTTCCTCTAAATTCAAAGTATTTTTCCTGTTTTTAAATAAATTTATTTTTACATATTAAATAATTTCTTACGTTAGTACCTGACTTTTAAAGTAGTTGTACTTTAAATGTTCTTATAATACAAGTGTTTTTACTTTAATAACCTTGAACTTGAGAAGTCTAAATTTCAATTTGAACAAGTGTAGTAAAGTAGATGAGGCTTTGGTTCGTGTGGGTGTTACTCTTTTGATTTTTTCTAAGGTTTTCATTCCCTCAAGTTCAGCTTTCACTTTTATTTTATGATGATATTTTTTAACCTCAAATTCCTTTTTTATGAAAAAAATTATTCCGTCTTTATCTTTTATATCTTTTACAATTTTATCTCTATTTTTCTTTAGTTGTGAAAAAGATTTATACATTGAGTCCATAAAAGAGTCTAAAAGAGAAATAAAATCAGAATTTGTAAATGGTCTTGAAGCTCAAAAAATCATTACTAATTTAGAGAGAAGCTTAAAAAAGAGATTTTTAATTAATAACGGTGAATTAAATAGAATTTCAATAAACAACATAGGTACCATAAGATATGATGAAATTGTTAAATTAACTGATACTACAGGTAAATCAACTTACACATTTAAAGTTGAACGTCCTGATAGTAGTATTTCTAAATTTTTTAATTTAGTGTTACAAGAAAAAGCAGGTGGTAACATCATAAAACTTATGGAATACACTATGACTGATGAATTTGCATTACATTTCTCTGAAACATATAATTACAAAAATTTTCAAGGAACATTAAGTACTTATACAATTATAAATGAAACACCTTGCCCTGATGAAGATATTGTATTAATATCTATTGGAGAAGTTGGCGGTACAACTGGTGGTGGAGGTTATGATAATGGAAACAACAATGGTGATGGAAACAACAATGGTGATGGAAACAACAATGGTGATGGAAACAACAATGGTGATGGAAACAACAATGGTGATGGAAACAACAATGGTGATGGAAACAACAATGGTGATGGAAACGGAAACGGAAATGGAAATGGAAATGGAAATGCCGGTAATACAGGTGTAGTTTCTTTTCTACAGATGGCAATTGATTGTATTAGCAATGGATATAGCTGGCAATGGGATGATGAAGAAAATGAATGGGGATGCTATGAAACGCCAAGATATTTTAGATTATCTATGAATTTAGCTGCTCCTCTGGATGAGCAACCTTGTAATCCTAATTATATTTTTATTTTAATTACACCGGAAAATGAATGTCAAAGAGATTTCTTACTTAATAACTCTGAGCATAATGATTGGTTTGGTTCACATCAAAATTCTGAAGAATATACTGAAATTATGCATTTAATTGATAACGATTGTAGTGACAGTAATAAAAGACTAGTTAATGAATTAATTAGGGAAATGAAAAGAGGCAGTAAAATTGACTTTCAAAATAAAATTATTATTGATTCTTCTTTTGTTAATAATCAAAAAGCTATGTGTGTTTATAACAAAATGAAAAATAATAACGGATTTATTACCTTTACTGAACCATTTAATATTGAGAAGCCAGTCGCTTTTGTAAAGTTGACAGCTGGTGCTGTAGATGATAATGACAGAGCGCAAACAATACCTCCTGACAGTAATAGTATTATAGAAATTATCATTAACAATAATACAGAACATGCTAACGGTATAACAAATCAACCAAATTTACTTTTATGCCAAACAATTATTCATGAAATAATCCATGCCGAGTTTTTTAGAAGAATTATTGAAGCATTAGGTACAAATTTAACTACTCAAACATTGCAAACACAAATAGATGCATTAAGAAATAGTGATTACCAAACACTTGCCAACTATTTAATTAGTTCAAATGTCTGGCCAGACTGGTCTCACAATTATATGGCTGAAAAATTTAGAAAATCAATTGCACGAGTTACTCAAGAATTTGATACCGGAATTGCTGTGGTAGGTGAACCATTACCTATTTATATGGCTTATGCTTGGAGAGGTTTAGATTTATTTAGCGTACAAGCATGGATGTCAATTCAACAATCAGTCAGAACTGATATTCAACAAGCTATTGTGAATTATGAAACAAACCATGCTAACGAAACTTGTCAGTAATGAAAACTATATTTTTTTATTTTATCATGCTATCATTGTGTAGCTGTGCACCACGCATTAAATCCATAACTTCCTACGAGAAGTTGAATGATAGTTTAATCAAAAGAAGTTATACCGTATTTGATATAAAAGGGAATGAAACGAAAGAAATTCGTTATGGTCAATTATTTGATCATGTGACCCAAGTTGAGTATAAAGACTTTGTTAAGACATCTACTACCCATTCTATATGTTATGCTGACCACAAATGTGACCTAAAATTGTATACGCTATTCAATTACGATAATGAAAAGAAGATTGAGCGACAAACTACATTTGTAAATGATTCATTGGTATGGCAAATAAAAGAGAAACATTTTTACAAGAATGTTGAAGTTATTACTACCTATTCCTGGGAACATGAAGCAACCCAAGTTCCCAATTACAATGATGCGTTTGTTATTATTGACACGCTTAGCTATGACACAAAAAATAGGTTAATTAAAAAAGTCAGTTACAGTAAATTGCACGAAAAACCACATATTGAACTGTTTCATTACAACAAAAACGGTTATGTTTACGAAATTAAAGGAACACGTATTGATACGACTTATACCCATACCTATTCCAAAGAAGAGCAAAAAATAAAACGTATGTTACCACGATTTGCGTTTACAACACCCAACCAGTTACGCTATAGTATTGAATTCTACTAATGATAAACTGTTGGTTGGAAAATGATTCAACATCTCATGCCCATGAAAATTGCCAAAATTAAACATTTTTTACCACTAATATTCCTGGTTTTGGGTTACCATAGCCTTTTTGCCCAAAGCAAGCAAACAGCTTACATTGTGTATGAAAACGAGGAAAGTTCGAAAGCTGATACTATCGTATCGCGAAACGAAAATTTAGGCCCTCAACTTTTCAAACCAAAACCTACGAACCTTTTTGAAAAGGGTTACTTTGTAATTCGTTCACATCGATTTCTCATAAAACCCAACTCGAAAAACATTACTTTCAATCTCAACGAAGAACAGAATGTGCTAACGCTTTCCGCATTTGAAAAAATTAGAACTGAATTGTGGGATAATTACACTATGAATATTAATGACTACTTTGAAAGTATTTATATTTTAGTACCGGTTTCAGGTACTAACTTTATAGGAATTGAAGTTGAATACGATTATAATTATTTTCCCGACGTAGATTAAATAACGTGAGTTCAATACATCATAACCGCACCAATAACATTGATTTTAGCAACTTATAAATGTTAAAACATTCAAAATCAAATCCAAATCTGCTTTTCTTTTCGTAATTTTAAACAAAAAATGAAACGGTTAATCAGTTGTGTATGTATCGTAATCGCATTAAGTGCGTGTAATCCTACCTCCAAACCTGTAGCCGTTTCTACGCCCGAAAATTCGGTTTCGGATACGGTCAAAATAGCCAACGAAGAACTTGAATACGAAATTGTTATAACCGATCCGGGCTTCAATAGTTTTTTATATGGACAAGCAATGCCCAGAGGCTACTATTCGGAAACGTACTTAGAGGACAGAAATGAGATTTTGGTTCGAGAATGGAACAATCGAGTGCGACAGCCCCAGCGGTTTAATCCTGAATTATTTTTAATGGAAATCGATTACGACCCCTCCATTCATTATGGTTATGAAGTAAATTACCTGTTGTACAACTATTTCCAATATTTTCAACTCCGCTACAAAATACAACTTTCCGGTTTTGTTCCCCGTCCCTAAATTTGTAAATTTGCATCGAATTCTTCTACATGGCAAGCTTTAAGGAACGTTGGAATATTAAATCAAATACTCAAGTATTTTGGATTATTGTGGTTTTTGCCATCACAGGTTCTAGTTCTGCCTATTTGTCCAAACCATTTTTAGCCTTATTGGGTATAACCAAAAATACCGTTTCCGGCTGGATCTACTATCCCTTGTATATTCTATTAATTTTTCCGGTCTATCAAGTTTTACTGGTCTTTTTTGGATTTGTATTTCGGCAATTTGACTTTTTTTGGGCTTTTGAAAAGAAAATGCTACACAGCATGAAATTAGGAGGTATTGCCCGTTTTTTTGATCACCTATTTAAGGCATAAAAAAACCCGAACAAGCCGGGTTAAAGTAACAGTATTATTCGGTTTTACCTTTTTTGATGACGTAAACATAAAACCAGGTAATTGTAAACGTGGGAATAAAATCAATTCCGGGAAGCAGTTCTTCCATAAACTCAATAATACCTGCGGTTTTACCTACAATACCACCATACATACGCGACAAAATTAATCCGGCAACGGGTGCCCAAATAACGTCTGTAATTTCCATAACACCCGGTATGATATATGAGGCGTAGCCTAGTAAATCAAATAAAATGCTCAAGACTAATTTGGCACCTTTATAATTTTGTGTTTGAGGGGCTTGCGCCACCTGAATTTGGTTTGTCATATTTCAAAAATAATAAATTATGAAACATGCTTTACAAATTGAATGCCAAATTTAAGGTGTGCTGTCTTGTGGCAGCATTCGGTAAAAATCATCACGGTACTCTTTCTTTGAAAACAAACCGCTGTACTGAATCGTAGACGTATAACTACTTTCATCTTTAATACCACGACCCGACACACACAAATGCTTCGCTTCCAAAATCACAATCACATTTTCGGTGTCCAATACCGTTTTTAACTCATTGAAAATTTGCATAATCATGCGTTCCTGCACCTGAGGACGACGGGCAAAATAGTCGACAATGCGGTTGAGTTTGGACAAACCTATAACTTTACCCGAAGAGATATAACCAATGTGTGCTTTACCGATAATAGGCAGAAAATGATGCTCACAAGTAGAATTAAAACTGATATTCGCTTCAACAAGCATCTTGTCATATTGGTACGAATTATCGAAGACCGAAATCTTGGGCTTGGACTCAGGATTTAACCCTGAAAAAATTTCTGTCACAAACATTTTAGCTACACGATACGGTGTACCCTTGAGGGAGTCGTCAGTTAAATCCAACCCCAAGGTTTCCATTATCTTTTCAAAATGCGATTCAATAATGGCCATTTTTTCTTCATCACTTTTCACGAAAGCATCATCACGTAATGGCGTTTCTACTGAGGTTAATACGTGACTGTCGCCCATCAAATCATAAAGCGCTTTATCTGAAAGTATACTCATAACTGTATTTTTTGTTTAACAAATTTAATTATTAATTAAACAAAAATTTCAATTTAACGAATCTTTAGTAAATGATTAAGCCAAGTATGAAAATTAGTTTGCAAAACTTTGTTACTTTGCACTTATGATAAAAGCCAAAAACATTCACAAGTATTACGACAAACTTCATGTGCTCAAGGGTGTCGATATTGAAATAAACAAAGGAGAAATTGTATCTATTGTAGGTGCGTCGGGCGCAGGTAAAACCACTTTACTCCAAATTTTGGGCACACTGGATAAAGCCGACGCCAATACCGGCACTTCGTTAGAAATTAACGGGACTCCCATTATGGGTTTGAATGATAAATCGCTTTCTGCTTTTCGCAATCGGGAATTGGGTTTTATCTTCCAATTTCACAACCTGTTACCGGAATTTACAGCTTTGGAAAATGTTTGTATTCCGGCTTTTATCGGCAAAAAAGATAAAAAAGAAACCGAAGCCGAAGCCAAGCGTTTGTTAGACTACTTAGGTCTTTCGGAACGCATACACCACAAGCCCGGAGCATTATCGGGTGGTGAACAACAACGCGTGGCTGTTGCCAGAGCACTGATTAATAAACCTGCGGTTTTATTTGCGGATGAACCTTCCGGAAATTTAGACACTGCTTCGGCTGAACACCTGCACAACTTATTTTTTAAACTTCGGGACGAGTTTAATCAGACATTTGTAATTGTGACCCACAACCCCGATTTGGCGCAAATGGCTGATCGTAAATTAGTCATGGTTGATGGAAAAATAAACGATTAATATGATACTGGTACTCTTTTCATGGTGTTACATAGCCTTTACACTTTTGAATTGGGGAATCTTGTGGCAAGAACTTGTTGGTTGGCAAAAAAAAACGCTCTTTTCAACCTGTATTCACGGTCTTTTTGCGGTTACACTTTTTACAAGTAGTTGGTGTTTTTTTTCCAATACCGGCGTGGTATTTTATGGGGTTGTTTTTGCGGTAACTCTTTTAACATTTTTCTTAAAGTTTTCGATTTTTAAGACTCAATTACAAAATTGCAAACAAAGCCTTGCAGGAAAATCAGTTAATCAACAACGCTATCTCTTATTATTTGTGGTAATTCTGGCGTTGATTAGTTCAAAAACATCACTTCTCATCGACAATGAAACCTATTACATACAAACCATCAAGTGGCTCAATGAATATGGTTATGTGAAGGGAATTGCCAATCTTCATTTATTTTTAGGGCAAACCAGTGGGTGGCATAGTGTACAAAGTGCCTTCAACTTTTCATTTGCCACAAAAAACCTCAACGATTTGAGTGGCTTCATTGTAGCATTGGGCCTGTTAGGCAGTTTTACTGAAAATGCGCCTCGTGCACTTGCTCAACCGCTTTACAACGCCTTCCCTTGGGTAGCTTTACTGCTTTTGCCTTTTATTGCAGCACCCTCTCCCGATATTGCAGTTGTCGTTTTAAGTTACTTTCTTTTTGTAAGTTTTATATCATCGTATGCTTCATCAAGCAGAACTGACATTCAACTACAAACCGTATTGGTTTTGCTTATTGTTTTCTGTAAAGCAACGGCATTTCCGGTGTTAGTAATTCCACTATTTTCATATGCAAAAAACCGCTGCCTGACACATAAAGACATTGTATTTCTTTTAGTCTCTGCCTGTAGTTTTTTGCTGGTTTTTATAGCAAAAAATTATTACATAACCGGCTATCCGCTTTTTCCTTTTCAAGCCCATACGCTCCTGCCTTCTCATGCGGTACCCCAACCAATAATGGACTTTTATTTTAGTGGCGAACGTCTGTATCGCTTTGCTTTCAGCGCAACCGAATGGCGAACATTTTCTTTTACAGAAAAAATAATACGTTTGTTTATTCCCAACACTATTTATGGCTTCCTAAATGGAATAATGATCGTATTGTGTTTCCTTTTTCCGATAATGGTTCGAAAAAATGCTGCCTCCAGACCTCTGCTCCTTATTTATGGCCTCTTTTTATTGCAGTTGCTTGTACTTGTATTCACCTCATTCCAATGGCGTTTTGCATTGCATTACATTACATTTATGGGAGTTTTCATCTACATCCGACTATGTGGTACAAAACTCCAAAGTTACCTACAAGGCGTGCCATTATTTTTACTTTCACTTTCAGTATTTTTTGCGTTTTCATCATCAGGCCTTCATTTATCAAAACAATCACCTCATAATAGTTTGCTGTTCCCTGCACCGGTCTCATCACTAAAACCAAATCAATACCAACTTCATCACATTGGAAATTTACGCTACCATTCGCCTCCGCAATCTGCTTTTTATTGGCAAACCGGCAATGGACCTTTACCCTGTGTGAACCAAAAACAAGTTCATTTTAATCAACGTCGCTTGGGTTATATTCCGCAATACCTAAACAAAACCCCTAAAAATGGATTTTACAGTAAACCCGTACAACCATGACTGCACAAGAATTAAAAGCGTTTTTGGATGAAAAATCCGATTTGTATAACAATCCTCGTTTTATTGAAACCGATCCCATTCAAATTCCGCATCGGTTTTTGGTAAAAGAAGACATAGAAATTTCGGGGTTTTTGACCGCATCCATTGCTTGGGGAAACCGAAAAATGATTATCTCAAATGCTACGAAGATGATGGATTTAATGGGAAATGCGCCTTATGATTTTGTAATGCATCATACGGATTCGGATTTAGAACAAACGGCACATTTTGTTCATCGCACATTCAACGGTACCGATTTTCAGTGTTTTATTCGATCGCTACGCCATTTGTATGAAAATCACGGTGGTTTGGAAGGCGTTTTCAGTCACTACCAAGAACACAACAGTATGCAACCGGCCATCAGTGCGTTTAAGAAAAAAATGCTTAGTATTCCGCATCCGGAACGCACGGCAAAACACCTCTCCGACCCACTTGCCAATTCGGCTGCCAAACGGATTAATATGTTTTTAAGATGGATGGTACGCCACGACAATCGAGGTGTTGATTTTGGTTTATGGAAGTCCGTTTCTCCTTCCAAATTATCCTGTCCGCTTGATGTACATTCCGGAAATGTAGCCCGAAAATTAGGTTTACTCCAACGCAAACAAAACGATGCAAAAGCCTTGCTTGAGCTCGACATACAACTGCGCCAGTTGGATGCAAAAGATCCGGTAAAATATGATTTTGCCCTTTTTGGCTTGGGTGTTTTTGAAAACTTTTAAGAGAAGTCTCTACTGTAAATTTAGCAAGTTTTGTTTCGTTTTTATGCCACAAAACCCAATTTATATTGCTATCTTTGTCGTTAGAATTTAACGCAACACACAATGCTGATTATAGGAATTGCCGGTGGTACCGGTTCGGGTAAAACAACCGTAGTACACCAAATTATGAATGAACTCCCTGAAGCCGAAGTTGGCATCATTTCGCAGGATTCATACTATCGTGAAAACCACAATATGAGTTTTGAAGAACGTAGTAAAATCAATTTTGATCACCCGCGTGCAATTGATTTTGAATTACTTGTTCAACAACTGAAAGATCTTAAAGAAGGGAAAACCATCGATCAGCCGGTTTATTCATTTGTAACACACAACCGAACAAACGACACTATTATTACCCACCCTCGCAAAGTAATGATTGTGGAGGGAATTTTGATTTTAGCAAATCCGGAATTGCGTGATATGTTCGATGTAAAAATATATGTGCATGCCGATTCTGACGAGCGTCTTATTCGCCGACTTAAAAGGGATATTGCCGAGCGCGGTCGCGATATGGAAGAGGTTTTAAACCGCTACCAATCCACTCTTAAACCCATGCACGAACAATTTATAGAACCAACAAAAGCCCATGCCGACATCATCATACCAAATGATAAATACAACACCGTGGCTATTGATGTGGTTCGTGCGGTAATCAAACAACGACTAAAATAAATGAACTGGCTCTCCAACCTTATAGAACGTTATCCGTTTCTGAAATTTATCGGAAACCGCTACACTATTGTGTTGGGTGTCTTTATTGTATGGATGCTTTTTTTAGATAATAATTCGTATCTGGATCACTTGGGATTAAATAAACAGATTGACGAACTTGAAAACAACAAGCGTTATTATCAGGATGAAATTGCCAAAGACAAAGCCAAAATAAAACAACTGCAAAACCCTGATTATGTAGAAAAATATGCTCGCGAAAAATATTTTATGAAACGTGACAGTGAAGATATCTACATCATAGAATACGAGGAAGAAGAAATACATAAAAAAGACTCACTGGCCCAACTGGAAAAATAATTCCGGCGCGGCCCGTACCTATTTATAGAACTTAAAATTTGAAATTCGTGGCCGATACTACTTTATTCCGAGAATTTGAATCTGTGAGTTCCAAACAATGGAAACAACAAATTCAATACGAACTAAAAGGTGCCGATTATAACGAAACATTAGTTTGGGAAAGTCCGGAAGGCATTAAAACAAAACCCTTCTATCACATTGATGAATTTGAGTCAATCACCCATTTTAATGCCTCGAAGCACCCGTTCAACATTGTACAACGCATCTTTGTTCACGATGTTAAAAAATCCAATCAACGCGCGGCAGAATCCCTAAACAGAGGAGCAGAAAGCATTTATTTTACTATTGAAAATGATATGGTTTCGCTTGACGAGCTCATGCTAAACCTGCCCGTTACTCCAACGTACTACTTTAAGTTGCCTTTTTTATCAAAGGGCTATGTGGAAAAAATAAGTGCTTTTGCCACTCAACACCACTACCGCTGTATTGTACTTTCTGACCCGATTGGTCAATTGGTTACCGACGGCAATTGGTTTTCCAATTTGGAAACCGATTTTGAAAATCTACAACAGCACAATGCCAATGCAGCCATTCCTATTGTATCGGTAAACAGCGAAATTTACCATAACGCAGGGGCTACCATAACACAACAATTGGCTTATACATTGGCCCATGTAAACGAATATTTTAACCGAATTCCCCATCTTAAAAGCCCAATAACGCTTGAAATAGCCGTTGGTTCAAATTACTTTTTTGAAATTGCTAAAATCAGGGCTTTGCGTTTGCTTTTCAAAAAACTGGCACACGAGTTCCATCACGAATTTGATTGTCATATCATAGCAACACCAGGAAAACGCAACAAAACACTTTACGATTACAACGTCAATATGTTGCGCACTACAACAGAATGTATGAGTGCTGTTTTGGGTGGCGCAAATGCTGTTTCAAATCTCCCGTATGACGCCTTGTACCATAAAGACAACGAATTTGGCGACCGAATTGCGCGCAATCAATTGCTTATATTGAAACACGAAAGTTATTTTGACAAAGTACAAAACCCAGCCGAAGGCTCGTATTACATCGAAAGTATTAGCTACCAACTCGCTGAAAAAGCATTAGCAATCTTTAAAGATATTGAAACCGGAGGCGGATTGATTACCCAACTCATTGAAGGTACCATCCAACGCAAAGTTGCCGAAGCAGCTCAAAAAGAGCAGGAAGCCTTCAACAACGGGCAAGAGGTTTTATTGGGAACCAACAAATACCCCAATAAAAACGACCGTATGAAAGACAGTTTGGAACTGTACCCATTTGTCAAACAAAATCCGCGTAAAACACTTATTGCTCCGCTAATTGAACGCCGATTGGCCGAACAAAAAGAGCAAGAGCGCTTGGCTGAAGAATAAGATTTAGAGGATTTAAATTCGCTCATCATGAGAAAAAATATTCAACATATCACACTCGATACGACATCACCAACTTCGGAAACTGAAAGCCAAAGTACATTTCAAACCGCCGAAGGTATCGACGTTAAAAACCAGTATACACAAAACGATATTGCCAAGCTGTCGCACCTTTCCTTTGGTGCCGGATTTGCACCAAACCTGCGCGGCCCCTATGCGACTATGTATGTGCGCCGCCCATGGACCATTCGGCAGTATGCCGGATTTTCAACAGCCGAGGAAAGTAACGCTTTTTACCGTCGCAATTTAGCCGCCGGTCAAAAAGGACTTTCTGTGGCATTTGACTTAGCCACGCACCGCGGTTATGACTCAGACCATGAGCGCGTAGTGGGTGATGTGGGTAAAGCCGGTGTAGCCATTGATTCGGTAGAAGACATGAAAATCCTATTCGATCAAATTCCGTTAGGCGAAATGTCGGTTTCAATGACCATGAACGGTGCCGTACTGCCCATTATGGCTTTTTATATTGTTGCCGCCGAAGAGCAAGGCGTTGCCCCTCATTTTTTGTCGGGAACCATACAAAATGATATTTTAAAAGAGTTTATGGTGCGTAATACCTACATTTACCCACCTACTCCTTCCATGAAAATCATTGCCGATATTTTTGCTTATACCAGTAAAAATATGCCCAAATTCAATTCAATTTCCATCTCGGGATACCACATGCAGGAAGCTGGCGCTACGGCAGATATTGAATTGGCCTATACTTTGGCCGACGGACTCGAATACATCCGCACCGGTTTAGCTGCCGGTATGCAAATTGATGATTTTGCGCCTCGCCTTTCATTCTTTTGGGCTATCGGAATGAACCACTTTATGGAAATTGCTAAAATGCGTGCCGGACGTATGCTTTGGGCTAAATTACTGAAACAATTCAACCCTAAAGATGAAAAATCGCTGGCCTTACGCACGCATTGCCAAACCTCAGGATGGAGTTTAACCGAACAAGATCCGTTTAACAATGTAGCCCGTACTTGTATCGAAGCGGCGGCGGCGGCTTTTGGCGGAACGCAATCGCTGCACACCAACGCCTTAGATGAAGCCATCGCACTTCCAACCGATTTTTCAGCTCGTATTGCACGTAATACACAAATTTACTTGCAAGAAGAAACTAAAATTTGCAAAACCGTCGATCCGTGGGCCGGTAGCTACTATGTGGAGCATTTGACCGCTGCTATCGCCGAAAAAGCGTGGAATTTGATTTTGGAAGTTGAGGAATTAGGCGGAATGACTAAGGCTATTGAAGCAGGTATCCCAAAATTACGCATCGAAGAAGCTGCCGCTCGCAAGCAGGCACGCATCGATAGTGGACAGGATATTATTGTTGGGGTGAACAAATACCGCTTGGAAAAAGAAGATCCCTTACATATATTGGAAGTCGATAATCAAACCGTTCGCAAACAACAAATCGAACGATTGGAACAACTCAAAGCAACCCGCGATTCTGCCAAAGTACAAGCGTGTTTAGCACAACTAACCGCATGTGCGAAAACAGGAAACGGAAATTTATTGGAATTGGCTGTGGATGCAGCACGAAACAGAGCAACCTTAGGCGAAATAAGTGATGCGCTGGAAGCGGTTTTCGGACGGTATAAAGCACAAATCAGAAGTTTTAGCGGCGTGTATAGTAAAGAAATCAAAAACGACGAAAGTTTCGAAAAAGCGAAACAATTGGCAGATGCATTCGCCAAAAAAGAAGGACGACGTCCTCGAATTATGATAGCCAAAATGGGGCAAGACGGTCATGACCGAGGCGCCAAAGTGGTGGCAACCGGTTATGCGGATGTAGGTTTTGATGTAGACATTGGCCCTTTGTTTCAAACACCACAAGAAGCCGCTAAACAAGCCGTAGAAAACGATGTGCATATTTTAGGTGTTTCTTCATTGGCGGCCGGACACAAAACCTTGGTTCCCCAAGTAATTGAAGAACTTAAAAACTATGGCCGCGAGGACATTATGGTGATTGTTGGCGGTGTAATTCCGGCTCAGGATTACCAATTTTTGTTCGATGCCGGTGCTGCAGCCGTTTTTGGTCCGGGCACTAAAATCAGCGATGCCGCGATAAGTATTTTGGAGGTTTTGTTGGAAGATTAATTTTTGAAAAATATTTTTTAAAAACACTAACTCCGAAGTTGGTGTTTTTTTATGGAGCTACCTGCCTGTAAACAGGCAGTATCCTGCTCTTGGCAGTCGCTTTAACCGCTTGCACCGGTTAAGAGCTCCAACAAACTGCCGCGATCAGGGCTGAATTAAATATCATCAATAATCTCTTTCTCTAATTTTTCCTTCAATTTTTTAGAATTGAATATTTCTCTAACTTTTTTGAATATAAAAAAATCTAAAAGCCCTATTATAACAGTTGTAGTATAGACAATTAAATCTTTTCTCATACCAGGCAAATCTTCACATTTATTAAAAAAATGTGCCACAAAATTCCAATCAGAATCTTGGAAAATAAAAATCAATAATATACCAAACAAAATTAGTAGACCTAATAAAATTAGTAAAACTCCCTTAATTTTATAATACATCCGCTTAAAAGATAAAACTTTACCTATTAACTTCTTATTTTTCAACTCAATTTCTTTATATTTTTCTTCAACAAAAATATTTTCGGCTTCATGTTCAATTGTAAGTTGATTATGAGCGGAGTCAAGATTAGGTTGATTATTCTTGCCAACCAATTTTTTAAGTTCTTTTTTATATAATTTCAAGGAACTTTCTATTTCATTTATTTTCCTTTCAAGTTTAATATTTTCTTGATTAGTTGATAAACTAACATTCTTAACTCTATAAAGCTCGGATTCTTTTTCTTTTTGAATATTTTTTAGTAGTTCTATTTCATTAGAAGTCTCAACTATTTTTTTATTAATTTCAGATTCTACAAACTCTCCAAGAGCATTATCATCATTTTCTTTATTCTCAAAATTTGAAAGAAACATTTCCTCTTTAAGGCAATCAAATATTAACTTTTCATCATTTATCCCCATCTTATGAAAATACTTTACACTTCTGATAGCAGTTCTTGATGTCGAAAAATTATCATCTAATGCTGGTGTTGATATAGTTTTAATAAACGCTCTTAAATAATCCTCAGTATTAATGGGAGAATATTTAAGTAATTTTTTTAATAAATTTGAGGGCTTAAAAAAAGTAGGAATTACTTTTGTGTATGATTTTTTTAGTGTTTGAAAATGATCATACTTAATTAAAGTCTTATCTAATGTCACCCCAAAATATTTTGTCTCACTAAGAGATGTAACATTTTTTTTCCTTAAAAAAAGAATCGATTCTCTTAAAAAAATATCATGAGCAATTTGATATGGGTCTTTCTTCCCTTTTGCCTTTAATCCCTTATCAACTCTATTTTCATCCAACATGGCAAGATAATCAGAATAAGAACTCTCTTGATCTAATAAATAATCTTTCAGAGGATCCATTGCTTCAAACTTAGATTGATAAATTTGCAAATTATGACTACTTAAAATATTTTGAGAGTGAGTAATGATATCCGTTGGATGTGGTGTATTAGTGGGATCGCTTATTTTTTTTTCATAATAATTTCTAGCAAAATTATCTAGTTTATTTGACTTTAAAAGTGCTCTAACTTGATTGATTTCTAAATTTCTCTCTAAGTAATTATCAAAATCTTTTCTCTTATTATTTAGCTCATCAAAAGTTTTAGGAATGTATTTAAACTTAATACCTAATTCATTTCCAAGTTTTAATACTGCTCTTGCTGCATCATCTTCAGGATGGTTGTGCAAATTAAGAATTGAATATAAAAAGTTTGTATCAACAAAAACTATCCAATCAAATTTTATATCCTGATATATTCTATCATACTCATCACGTGAAAGCCCTAATGCATAGAAAGCTTCTGTTTTATTTGCTAATTCAGTTAAATGAGCTAATAATTGTGAATCAATATAAGTTGGAAATTTTTTTATATATTCAATAAAAATCTTCTCTAAATTATTATTGTCAATATTTTTCAAATATTTCTTTAGCAGAAAATTAACCTCATCAACATCACTTGACTCCTCAGATGTGAAGTTGAGAATTGCATTTTTACCATATGACAAATAAGTTTCATGTAAATAATTAAGAAATAATTCCCAAAGTTTTTTTATCTCTGCATCTGTAATATCGTAGTCTTTATCAGAAGCTATCTGGTTAATATGAATGCAAAAATTATTAAATCTAACTTCCTTTTCCTCTTCATTTTTTAGAGTTTGTACCTTAATTCTGAGAGTTTCATCCTGTGATAATTTTATTTTTTCACCATTTTTTTCAACCAAATTCAAATCAATTAATCTAAAAATAGTTTCTTCAACTTCCAATCTGTGAACCTCAATGGAAAATTCTTTTTTTATTAGCTCCGGAATATGATCAATAGCTATGTCAACATTGGTGTTATAAATAATAAATTTTATTATCCCAACAAGTGTTTCCTCTCTAGCATCTGATTGAGTTAAATCAAGGGTTCTAATTATTTTATCAATATCTATCATAAATAAGTTTCAAAATAATAATTATAGCATAAACAAAAAATTGGGTGTGATCTACACACCCAATAAAGGTAATTACTTTCTTTTCTCTCTTTGTGATAAAGCGCTAGCCGCTGCTGTTTTACTGGCTTTGCTAGTTCTACCATCTCTTAAGACTTTAGAAGCAATAGATGCAACCTTTTTAGAAGTAGTTTTTTTTGCCATTTCTAAATGATTTTGAATTAACCTTTGTTTCAGAAAAGGTGCTATCTGAGAAGAAAACCAAAAAAAATTGCAGGAGAAAAAAAATAGAATATTTTTGCACCTCCAAATAAAACTACTCCATTCTTGCTATTGGGGTAATTTTTAGTAAATCAAAAAAGAGTCCGCCGAACGCCAATTCATGGACTCTTTTTCTTTCTCACATATTGTGCCAAAACATTAAAATTTTGTTAATTACGGAATAACGTACAAGAAACTTGCGCATAAAATGCCATTATGTCAGCATAAATATTATTAACACCATATTTTAGGGTATATGACAATTATTCATGTAACTGACATCAAACTCATTTGTCAGATTTTTTCTTTTATAAAAGATTAGATACAGTATGACACTATCTATATAATTTAAACTTAGTATTGTATAAAAAATCAAAAAGAGGCTACCCAATGGTGGCAGCCTCCCCCTCAATTAATCAACACCTCCGCCAGGTTTTGATTTTCCCTAACGGTTCCTAATTGAATGGTTTTGAGTGTACGCTTGGTTGTTCCGTTTTGGGTAACATACACCTCAACCAAAACCGTTGCCGGACCGTTTTCAGTGAGCGCCGATTCGCCAAAATAATTGGTTTTTATTTCGTATTTTCCTTTCACTGCATTGCGCAATAAATATTGTTCAGGGCCGTATCCTTGGGTAAAA
This sequence comes from Flavobacterium sp., assembly GCA_041917555.1. Classification (GTDB taxonomy): domain Bacteria; phylum Bacteroidota; class Bacteroidia; order Flavobacteriales; family Flavobacteriaceae; genus Flavobacterium. The sequence goes on from JAYRXL010000086.1 coordinate 248,708, forward strand.
TCTTTTGAAAAACGAGCGCCGGCTTCTGTATCTGTTTGCCCATAAAAACATTCCTCACCGGTTGGTTCAAATACATGCAAGTCGATATCGGTATCCATCTGATTCCAATTCAGAACAATACGAATGGCTACCGGCATTTCGGCTAAAAGCACCTCGTCAAAATCACCTGTATCAATGGCATCATGCTCGGATACCAAACGGTTCATGTCCATAAGAATGATATCTTCCAAACCTTCGTACTGGCCTTGCATTTCGCCATAAAAATTACATTGCAAGGCTTTTAGCAATGCGTCAAACGCCTCTTGGTACTGTTTTACATCTTCCAACGCCAAAGCTAAATCACGATGGGATTGTGGTTCATGCTCCCTCCAAACCGCAACTTTACGTGCCGTGTGAAGCGCTTCATCATAAGCGCCCCACTCCCGGAATACATAGGTTAACGATTTGTATAACTGATGGTTCTCCAAGCCAAGTTCGGCTATATTACTCACAATTTTAAGCGCAGTCTCTTTCTGATTGTGGTTGTAAAAAAAGTTGGCCACATCAAAATAATAAGTTGGGTTGGTGAGCTGTGCCGCACGTAATTCGAGGTAAATTGCATACCATTTTTCAGCCGGAGCATTAGCTAATAGTTTCAAATAAGCCCGATCCGGATTCCATCCCTCTGTTTTGACTGTAGTCCAAGAATAACTATCATATAGACCATTAGGCTGAGTCTGAGTCTGAGTCTGAGTTTGATCTGCATTAAAAGAAGCCACTCCTCTGATTACAATTGATGATGGCACTGAATTGGAAACTTGAAGTCCGGCTACAGTGCCTTGGGTGTTGACAACAGGAGCTGTAAACATGACTTTATCAACTTTTTCAACTGTTTCAACTTCTTCATCTTTACTGTCGGATGAGTACCCTTGCATAATCACAACTTCATCCAATTCCACATTGGAATACAAATAAAAATCGTAGCCTTTACCGGCCTCAACCCGAACCCTGGCCGATTTCATCCCCACAAATTGGGCTTCGAGTTCCTCTCCCGGATTAACGCGTATACTGTAATGACCATCCATATCGGTTTGTACACCTACTTGTTTATTTCGGATAAAAACAGTAGCTCCTAGCAATGGACCGGATTCATCGCGAACAGTTCCGCTCACTACACCTGCATTCTGCGGCTGATTGGTTACCGTAACGGAAGATATACCCTGCTGGTTGTTAGAATTTTGAGCAGATCGCTTTTTGGATTTAACAGGTTTTGGTTTTATATAGGTTTTGTTTTGTCTCCACCAAACCAATAGCTCATTAAAGTACGCGGCCACATTGTCCATATTGGAGCGCTTTTGCGCATCGGCATCCCTATGCTGCTCTTTCATAATACGATCATATTCGGCTCGAAGCTCCGCAGGAGGTACTATGCCATATTGCACATAATCCTGTAGATTTTCCAATACAATTAGTGAGGTGTTTTCCGTTACAATGCCATATTTTCTGCCCAAAGTTTCAATGGCTTCCGCATTTTGTTTGTAACGCAACCCTAAGGCTGCAATCTTCTTTTGAGCCCACACCCGTTCAATGGAAATACCTTCGGGGATAGTGTACGACGCATCAAGGTAAATGTTTTTTTCAAAAACGGGGTTTTCATCATACCCAAACAAAAGCGTTACCTCTTGTTTATCCTGAAACGACACCCCCGAAATACTAAAACGCTCCGAAACGATTGTGCCTTTTTCCGGATAAACTTCGGTTATGGTGCTGCTGTTTTTTACACCCAGGAAGCGCAACGCGCGAAATTGCATTTTTGATGCGGCTTCAGCCAAGGTAATTTGGTTCAAATTGATAAAATTTCCTTTGGTTTGAAGTGCCAAATAATGCATGGATGCAAAATCGGCTGTTACCGAAGATACAATGGTATGAATTGGTTTTTTTGGCAATTGAAAATTAGTTTCACTCAATGACGACAATCCGTCACTAAAAAATAAATACGCATCATGTTGTGGCAACTTAATTTTTGAAAAACGCGTTCCGCCATCATAGACCAGCCCTTTGAGTTCTTCAATCAAGGCCGCACTATCACCATTACTTATGCTAAAATTGTTTTTTTTCTGAAAGCTAAAACCAATGGTATACAAGGTCACTTCAATATTCCCCAAGGACTTGAGGTAGGTTGCGAGAAAATCATATTCCTTGCTAAAATTACGGTTTCGGCTGCTCAAAGAAACATCCCATAATAAAGCAATTGAATTGGGTTTATCTACTTGAACGTTAGCCAAATCCGGCATAACTGCACTATAAAAATAGTATTGCCCTTTGTTATTCTCTGTCAAAACGGATGGTATATCCGTGGCAATCGGAATCGAAATTTGCAACCGGTTATTGGGAACGTAGTTTTGATAGCGAATTTGAGCTTCGTAGACTTTATTCATGTTTTCCAAAGCTATAATGGCTTCATTGTTGCGCACTTCGGGAGTTGTCGAAGCTCCGGCAATGTGCACCGTGAGTTCAAAATTATCCACCGCTTTGTGGTAATTACTCACAGCGAGATAACCATAATGTTGCGGATCTAAACGATTCAACTCCTGTTCATAGCCAATAACTACTACGCGTTTATTTCCCGGCAGTAACGGATAAATTCGAGTACGGAAATTATTTCCTTCCGTTTTTTCGAGTAAACCCGGATCCACACGACGGTGTTCTATGGCTTCAAAAACTTGTTTTCCTTTATTCTTATTGACCGGAACTGCCTCACGCAGACTACCGTTGATGTCGATGGCATAACGAGAAACCGAAACACCTTCGGGCAACGGAAAATTGAGTTCGGCTTCCATTTGCCGTGACGAAGCGTTGAAAAAATGCATCTCGGTAGTAGTATACGCTAAATTGCCCACTATTGTAACCGAGACTTTCATTTGTTGCAAACGCACCAAAGAAGAATCTTTATCTTTAACTGTTACTACAGGAGACTGCGCCTGAATAAAAAAGGAGAATAAAGCAAATATTATTACAAAAAATCGTTTCATACGTAGGAGGATTAGGTATTGTTTCTTTTTTTTAAGAGCATATAAACTGACTCAGGGTTGGAAAACACCAAATTTAATTTTTATTCAGAGCGCAAGTTCGATATAAGAATGATTTATTTCGGTATTCAAACAGCATTGCTTATTTTTGAATATGGATTATAACCAACAGTCTATTAACGTTTTTGAGAAACACGCCCATCGCTATGAAAAGCAATTCATGGGACTGAGTTTATATGATGATTCTTATGATTCACTTTTGCTTTGTTTGCCTGAAAATGCTACTGTTTTGGAGTTGGGGTGTGGCCCGGGTATGATATCCAACTATTTGCTGAAGAAATCACCATCGCTTCGCGTTTTGGCTACAGATGCCGCTCCGGAAATGATTAAATTGGCCGAAAAAAACCTTCCGAATGCCGTTTGCAAAGTGCTTCTTACAAAAGACATTGCAAAACTAAACACATCATTTGACGCAGTAATTTGTGGATTTCTGTTTCCCTATTTTACGGAACATGATGCCAAGCAACTTCTTTCGGAAATAAGTAAACTAACAAAGCCTAACGGGTATTTGTATTGCAGTTTTATTGAAGGCGATTACGCTAAATCCGGACCGCAAATCTCATCTGACGGCAATGATACGGCATTTGTACATTATTATGCTGAAAAACAATTCGAGCAAATGCTCGCTGCGTCTAATTTCACCGTTCAAAACCGCTATCGTATAGCATGGCAAAAGGCAGATACTACTCTTGAAAATCATTTGATTTTGATTGCCCAACACAATTCCTTATGAGCAAATTTCCCAACACAGGTACCAGTATTTTTACGGTGATGTCTAAAATGGCAAACGATTACAATGCCATCAACCTTTCGCAAGGGTTTCCGAATTTTCCGGTAGATGAAAACCTCAAATCAATTTTGGCAAAATGGGCCATCTCCGACAACCATCAGTATATGCCCATGAGCGGTTTTCCTCCTTTGTTAGAAAAAATAGCCAAACTCACCGAGAAATCATACGGACGAAACGTTAATCCGTCAACCGAAATTTTGATTACGGCGGGGGCTACCGAAGGGATATTTGCCAGCATACAAGCCTTGGTCGAACCCGGCAAAGAAGTGATTATCCTGGAACCGGCTTATGATTGTTATGAAACACCCGTCGTTTTAACTGGTGCCAAACCCGTTTATGTTGCGCTCAAAGACGATTTTACACCCGATTGGGAATTAATCCGACAAAAGACTACCGAAAACACTGCCATGTTGCTGATTAACAATCCGCACAATCCGGCAGGCCGCGTATGGACTGAGTCCGATTTCGAAGCCTTGGAAAAGCTTACCAACGACTTTCCGAACCTGTTACTCTTATCAGACGAAGTATACGAGTACATTGCTTTTGAACAACTCCATATTTCGGTACACCAACGCGAAAAACTAAGAAATAAAAGCATCAGCATTTCTTCTTTTGGGAAATCATTTCACATTACCGGTTGGAAAATTGGCTATGTTATAGCACCGGAACCATTGATGCATGAAATTAAAAAAGTACATCAGTTTTTGGTTTTTAGTGTGAATAGCATTGCGCAAGCCGCTTTAAACGACTATTTGGAAACTGCTGATCTATTGGGCTTAAAAGCATTTTACCAAGAAAAAAGGGATTTTTTCCGAAATTTGATGAGGCAAACCCGACTGGAATTAGCGCCTTGTGAAGGTTCGTACTTTCAATTGGCGTCGTATAATCAAATTTCAGATGAAAATGATCTTGATTTTACAAAAAGATTGGTAACCGAATTTGGCGTAGCCGCTATCCCCCTTTCACCCTTCTTCCACGATAAAAAACAAACCGGATATATTCGGTTTTGTTTTGCCAAAGACAATACTACACTCGCCACCGCGGTGGAGCGACTTATGTTAGTATAAAATGAAGTAACTATGCCTTATAAAGAAGAAACTGCCATACGCATTCGAAACTTTTTTTACGAAAAAGGTGTGTCTTTTACTGAAAAGAAGATGTTCAGTGGGATTTGTTTTATGGTGAATGATAAAATGTGTTGCGGCAACCACATTGACAAAAAGACAAATGAAGACAGACTTATGTGCCGCGTAGGTGAAGCTTGTTACGAAAGTTTGCTTGAGGATGAAAATTGTATCCCCATGGAATTTACCGGAAAAGCTATGAAAGGCTATATTTACGTTACCGAAAACGGGTTCCGATCAGCACCCGCTTTAGCACATTGGTTACAATTATGCCTTGACTTTAATCCGTTGGCTAAGAAAAGTAAAAAGTAACCTGATTTTTTTAAGCCTATATACTATTCTCATCTTTTAATTGTTACTAATAATAAACATACGAATGAAAATGAAACTTAAAAACGTTTTGGTTGCTTTTACAGCAGCGCTATTTTGCCATTCGGCTTTAGCCCAAACTAAGGTTGAAACAGAGCCGGACAATTATTATTGGCTTGCTGTTGGGGGGCGAACTACCGGAAGTTTTTTTGATGGTGACGGCATCGGACTCGGTACCGGCGGACAGATTCGCATCCAGCCTGCTGAACGAATTAATACTGATTGGTATTTTGATTATATAACGGTGGATGCCGGCGATAATGTGCGAAGTGATTATTATCACATTGGTTGGTCGCTTTTGTTCTACCCGTTTAAAAACCAACAGTTTCCTAAAACATGGCAACCCTATATTGTAGCCGGTCATTGTTTTGATTACAATAAAAAAACCGAAATCACCAACCCAGAGAACTATGCAAAACGTTGGGGTTCTGCGGTTCAGGCTGGTATTGGCACTCATTTTAATCTTTCCCCTCGATTCGATATCTCTTTAACCTGTCAATACATGATACATTTAACCACCGAAATTGAAGCACATAATGAAGACGGTGTAATTGAATTTCATGAGCATGATCACAACGCCTTGGAAGGTCACCTACTCACTACAATAAGTCTCAATTATAAATTGTTCAGGCTATGGAAAAAATAAAACATCTTTTACTTGGTATTACTTTGCTTCTGATGTATCAAAATCAGGCGCAAAATGCCACAAATGAAGGCCTTTTGAGTGCATCACTAACCATAAGTCCGTCAAAAATGTTTTGTGGCAACGAATCCCATTTTTATTTGGATGGAAAATTGGATTATTATATTTCGGAAAAAATAGCATTAACCGGTGAAGGTTTTGTGTATCTCGGCAAACTTATGTCGGAAGAAAGCGCTTTACGCTACAATCACAACCTGTTTTTTGGCGCAAGCAGACATTTTGGTTCCAACGGACATGATTTTTTTATTTGTTTGCAACCCGGTTTGGCCTTTACTAAATTAGACGATTCCGCAACCACCACCCATCAAGGAGTTAATCCGGTTGTAGGATTAGGTGCCGGTTACAAATTTTATTTTGGAAATTATTTTCACTTTTTTGCGCAAACCACTTATGTTACGGGAAAACACACAACAGATGTCCCGATTAACTTATCTGAAATTCGGTTCGCTGCCGGACTCGGATTTAACATTGATACGCTAAAATAGTATGCGTGCATATATTTTTTTATGTATCTTTACCCAAAATCAACTCGTATGGATTATTCAGCAAAAATGCTCAGAGATAATGCCTTGGAAGGCAAAGTTATTGTAGTAACCGGTGGTGGAAGTGGCTTGGGGAAAGCCATGACTTCCTACTTTTTAGAGCTTGGAGCGAAAGTAGCAATTACCTCGCGCGACATAGAAAAGCTCAAAAATACGGCAACCGAATTGGAAACTAAAACCGGAGGAAAATGTTTACCCATTGCATGTGATGTAAGGCATTACGACCAAGTGGAAGCGCTTTTAAACACAGTCCTTCAACAGTTTGGAAAAGTTGATGTACTGTTGAATAATGCGGCAGGGAATTTCATCTCTCCTACCGAACGTCTTTCGCCAAATGCATTCGATACCATTATTGATATTGTATTGAAGGGTACTAAAAACTGTACTTTGGCTTTTGGAAAACATTGGATTAACGCCAAACAAACAAATTGTACAGTTCTAAATATTGTTACAACCTATGCCTGGACCGGTTCCGGTTATGTAGTACCAAGTGCCACAGCCAAAGCCGGCGTATTAGCCATGACGCGCAGTTTAGCCGTTGAGTGGGCCAAATACGGCATACGAATGAACGCCATTGCACCCGGTCCCTTTCCAACCAAAGGTGCTTGGGATCGATTGTTGCCGGGCGATTTAGCCAAACAATTTGATATGTCTAAAAAAGTGCCTTTGCGTCGTGTTGGCGACCATCAGGAATTGGCAAACTTGGCGGCTTATTTGGTTTCCGATTTTTCGGCCTATGTTAACGGTGAAGTCGTGACTATTGATGGTGGTGAATGGCTCCAAGGTGCGGGTCAGTTTAATATTTTGGAAAAAATTCCGCAAGAAATGTGGGATATGTTAGAGGCCATGATTAAATCAAAAGGCAGTAAATAACGCTCTTCCAAAATTCATATATCAAACTCTCTTTACATAGTGAAAGGTACTTTTTTACTTCTTGCTTTAGTTACATTTTTTACGCTCTCTTTTTGTAAACAGCAAGAAATGGGGCGTATAACCGCAGTTCAGCAAAAAAGCTACCCTCAAAAACCGTTTAAAAATCAAGCTACTGTAATTCATGTTAGAGTAGCTTTGTGCGACAATACCTACCAAGGAATTGTCCCGGTGCCGGCAAAAATCGGGAACGGTCAAGACCCGCAAAATAACCTCTATTGGGGTTGTGCTTTTGGTATTAAAACCTATTTTTCAAAAAGCAACGCTTGGATCAAAACAGCAACACTTACAACCGAAAATCCAATATTGGAGCGAGTGGTTTTTAAACATAAAACCTTCAATGCGTATTTGATTGCCGATGCCTATGACGGAAAATACATTCAGCAATGTACTGAGGATTTTTTGGCTGCAAACTGCGGACAACGTAAAGATTCAATTGTTGTTAACAATCAAACAATCGGAATTGACGGAAATGCCAATGTGTTGGCCTACATCGGTCATAATGGTTTGATGGATTTCACGTTGGATTCGGACTACACCAAGTACGATGAGTCGGAACGAAAATGCATCATTTTAGCCTGTAAAAGCAAACCCTATTTCTCCACATTTATTCGGCAAAGCGGAAGTTATCCTTTACTGTGGACCACTCAATTTATGGCTCCCGAAGCCTACACCCTTCACGATGCCTTAGAAGGTTACCTCAGAGAAGAAACCAATAATCAAATTCATGAACGGGCTTCTTTGGCTTATTCAAAATTTCAAAAGTGCAGTAAAAAAGCCACTTTAAAATTATTGGCTACCGGATTTTAAATCCATTTCGAGGCAAAATTCTGAGTGTCAAATACCTTTAAAAAGTTTACCAGATTGTTAACAAAATTGATTTTCAGAAACCATAATTAATTGTATTTTTACGGCTTAAATTTACAGGAATTAAATGGGTAAAATTATAGCTGTAGCGAATCAAAAAGGCGGTGTCGGAAAAACGACCACTTCGGTTAATTTAGCTGCCTCACTTGGCGTTTTAGAAAAAAAAGTATTGCTTATTGATGCCGATCCACAAGCCAATGCTACTTCTGGTTTAGGTATTGATGTGGAGAGTGTCGAAACAGGAACCTATCAAATCCTTGAACATAGTAATTCTCCTAAAGAAGCTATACTGAGTTCTACCTCGCCAAATGTTGATGTAATTCCTGCGCACATTGACCTTGTTGCCATCGAAATTGAGTTGGTTGACAAAGAAAACAGAGAATATATGCTCAGAGAAGCATTACAAAGCATTAAAGACGATTATGATTATATATTGATTGATTGTGCGCCTTCATTGGGCTTACTGACTCTTAATGCCTTAACTGCAGCCGACTCGGTAGTAATTCCGATTCAATGTGAATATTTTGCTTTGGAAGGTTTGGGAAAATTACTCAATACCATCAAAAGCGTGCAAAAAATACACAATCCGGATTTAGACATAGAAGGATTACTCCTAACCATGTATGATTCGCGTTTACGCCTTTCCAATCAGGTAGTGGAAGAAGTGCAAAAACATTTCAATGATATGGTTTTTAAAACCATTATTCAACGTAATGTCAAATTAAGTGAAGCTCCAAGTTTTGGAGAGAGCATCATTGGTTTTGATGCAACCAGTCGGGGTGCTGCCAATTACATCAGTCTGGCCGAAGAAATCATCAAGAAAAACAGTAATTAAACATGGCAAAAGCAGTGCAAAAGCAGGCCTTAGGACGCGGTTTATCAGCCCTTTTAAAAGACCCTGCTAACGATATAAAATCGGTTTCCGATAAAAATGCCGACAAGGTTGTGGGCAATATTATCGAATTGGATATTGATACTATTGAAATTAATCCGTTTCAACCCCGAACCAATTTTAATGAAGAATCCCTTCAGGAATTAGCATCCTCCATCAAAGAACTGGGTGTAATTCAACCTATTACCGTTCGAAAACTGGATTTTAACAAATACCAACTCATCTCGGGAGAGCGACGTTTACGCGCTTCGAAATTGGTGGGCTTGCAAACCATTCCTTCCTACATCCGAATTGCCAATGACAACGAATCGTTAGTTATGGCTTTGGTTGAAAATATTCAACGACATGATTTAGACCCGATTGAAATTGCGCTTTCCTACCAACGCTTAATTGACGAAATCCAGTTAACACAGGAGCAAATGAGTGAGCGTGTGGGTAAAAAAAGATCTACCATAACCAATTACCTACGCCTTTTAAAATTGGATCCGATAATCCAAACAGGTATTCGAGACGGATTTATCTCTATGGGACACGGCAGAGCCATTATTACTATTGATAATCATGATGCTCAGGCTGATGTATATCAAAAAATAGTAAGTCAAAATCTATCGGTTCGTGAAACAGAAGCTTTGGTTAAAAAATACCATGAAGGGGTAAAACCCAAATCAAAAACCGAGAAATCAACTGGTGCATTCGTTGTTGTAGAAGATCAAAAGAAAGTATTCAACGGATTCTTCGGTGCGAAAGTAGAGATTAAAGCCGGTTCTAACGGCAAAGGTAAAATCACCATTCCTTTTCATTCTGAAGAAGATTTTGAGCGTATTATGAAACTAATACAGGGTTCTTGAAGCACGTAATTTACATACTAATCCTGTTTTTATGCTGCGCTACTACGCTTGTCGCACAAGAAGAATTACGCATTGATAATCTCAAAACGACCGATTCCGTAAAAAAAACAACCATTAATCCGCTGGCTCCTTCCAAGGCTGCCTTTTATTCGGCTGTATTACCCGGTTTAGGTCAAGTTTACAACAAAAAATACTGGAAAGTTCCAATTGTATATGCCGCTATTGGTACCGGAGTTTATGCCTACACGTGGAACAACAAAAAATACCATGAATACCGTGATGCCTACAAAAACCGTTTAGCAGGTCGTCCGGATGATTTTGAGTATTTGGATAACGACCGATTAATCAAGGCACAAAAGTTTTACCAACGAAATAGAGACTTATCTGCTCTTGTCACTGTGGGATTGTATATTTTAAATATTGTAGATGCGAATGTAGATGCACATCTGATGCAATTCAATGTTAATGACAATCTCTCTGTTCGCCCGGATATTCAGCAAAATGATTTGAACAGCAGGCAACATCCCGGAGTCACTTTGGCACTTCGCTTTTAATACCTGTAACATAAAGCAACTTTTTCAGACATACTATACATGAAAATAGCACTTCTCGGATACGGTAAAATGGGAAAAGTAATTGAAAAAATTGCTTTAGAGAGAGGTCATGAAATTGTGTTACGCAAAGGAAGCAACGATACGTTTGACGGATTACAAAATGCCGATGTTGCTATCGATTTTAGTATCCCGGACGCCGCAGTTTCTAATATTTCCAAATGTCTAAACATGGGCATTCCCGTGATTTCAGGCACAACCGGTTGGTTGGAAGCGTATGATAAAATGACTGCGCTGTGTGAAGCCCAAAAAGGTGCCTTTATCTATGGTTCTAATTTTAGTTTAGGGGTAAATTTATTTTTTGAGCTCAACAATTATGTAGCGAACCTGATGGCTCGATTTTCACAATACAAGGTTTCGATGGAAGAGATTCATCATACCAAAAAACTTGACGCTCCCAGTGGTACAGCGATTTCGTTGGCAAATGGCATCATCGAAAACTCTGCCTATACTTCGTGGACCTTGGAGCAACCCAAGTCGGACGAAATTTATATCGAAGCCAAACGAATCGGTGAAGTACCCGGTACACACTCTATATTTTACACCTCAGAAGTAGATACAATTGAAATCAGGCATACGGCACACAACCGAACCGGTTTTGCCTTAGGTGCCGTAATTGCAGCCGAATGGTTGCCCGGAAAAACAGGTGTTTTTTCGATGAAAGATGTTTTATTTGGTAATTCTTAATATTATGACAGCATATCAGTGGTTTGTATTTTTTTTAGCAGTTCAGGTAATTCATGGGCTGGGAACATGGAAGCTTTATGAAAAAGCCGGTCGCAAAGGTTGGGAAGCTTTTGTTCCGATTTACAACAGCATCGTTTTGATGAAAATTATCAAGCGCCCAACATGGTGGACGTTCTTGCTTTTTTTACCAATTATCAATTTATTGATGTTTCCCGTAGTTTGGGTAGAAACCATTCGTAGTTTTGGCAAAAATAAAACGGCCGATACCCTATTGGTTTTGTTCACATTAGGTTTTTACATCTATTACATAAATTACACCCAAGAAGTATCCTATATCGCAGACCGAAGTCTTAAACCTAAAAATGCCGCCGCCGATACGCTGAGTTCACTTATCTATGCCGTTGTAGTTGCCACCTTTGTACACACCTATTTTTTACAACCGTTTATTATACCTACTTCTTCCTTAGAGAAATCATTGTTAGTAGGTGATTTTTTATTTGTAAGCAAATACAACTACGGAGCAAGATTACCCATGACTACGGTAGCAGCACCCATGGTTCACGATACGATACCTATTGTACGATCAAAATCATACCTAAAATGGCCGCAACTTCCTTATTATCGCCTACCCGGATTTGAAAAAATTAAAAATAATGATATCGTTGTTTTCAACTGGCCGGTGGATACTGTGGTCAAATTCTTTGATAAATCGGGAGTAAAAGCCGATAAACCAATCGATAAAAAATCGAATTATGTAAAACGATGCATTGGAATTGCCGGAGATGAAATTGAAATTAAAGACGGAATTGTATTTGTTAATAAAAAAGAAGTGGTTTTACCGGAACGAGCTCGACCTCAATTTTCTTACACAGCCGTTTATGACAAAAAAACGCCTATCGATTTTCAAGCACTTTTGAATAATCTCAATGTTACCGATGGAGCCGGATTCACAAATGCCAATCAGGATTCCATTTATATTGCGGCCTTAACCAAAGAAAGTGCTGAAAAATTAAAATCGGTTCCCGGTATTATTTCTGTTACCCGAAACATAACCAAAGGCCCTGAACAAGGTAAAGGTGTATTTCCGCACATCGGAAAATGGAACAGAGACAACATGGGTCCTATTTATGTTCCGCAAGCCGGAAAATCAGTTGAACTTAACCTTAACTCACTACCTTTCTATAGCCGAATTATAACCGAATATGAAGGTAACAAACTCGAAGTAGTGGGTAATGATATTTTCATCAACGGCAAAAAAGCCACCTCGTATACCTTCCTACAAAATTACTATTGGATGATGGGTGACAACCGACACAATTCGGAAGATTCGCGTTATTGGGGTTATGTTCCTGAAAACCACGTTGTTGGTAAACCTATTTTTATTTGGATGAGTATTGACGGATTTGGAGGCCCTCTCAGTGGTTGGAAAGTTCGCTGGGATCGCGTGTTTACTACCGTGGATGGCAACGGAGAACCACAATCGTACTTCCGTTATTTCCTATTGGCTTTGGCCTTGTTTTTTGTGGGTGAGTATTTTTGGAAAAAAAGAAAGAAAGCGGCTAATTAGACAATGTGACAATGAGACAATGTGACAATGAGACAATGTGACAATGAGACAATGTGACAATGAGACAATTAGACAATGGGGCAATTAGACAATGTGGTAATTAGACAATGCGGCAATTAGACAATGGGGCAATGAAATAGTAACAATTGGCACATTCCCAAATTGACATATTGACACATTAAAAAATTGACAGATTCCCAAATTGACATATTGACACATTAAAAAATTGACACATTCCCAAATTGGCACATTGACACATAAAAAAATTGACACATTCCCAAATTGACACATTGACACATTAAAATGAACATCCTGATTTACCCCAATTATTTCCCTTCAATTTCACACTTTATCGCTATGGCTAAAGCTGATGTGGTAACTTTTGAAATTGAGGATAATTTTCAGAAGCAAACCAACCGCAATCGGATGTATATTCATAGTCCAAATGGCATTCAGTTACTTAATATCCCTGTAAAACATAGTAAAACCGCACATCAAAAAACCAAAGATGTAAAACTGGAAACAGCTTTTGATTGGCAAAAACAACATTTCAAATCGTTAGAAGCAGCCTACAGAACTTCTCCGTTTTTCGAATATTTTGAAGACGATATCGTTCCTGTTTTCGAGAAAAAGCACACGTTTTTGATGGACTTAAATTACCAAACCCTGGAAATTGTTTCGAAATGTTTGGGACTGGAATTTGATTATACCGAAACCACAGAATATTTCCATGAAGTAACCGATAAAACCGATTTACGATACCTCATCAATGGGAAAAAAGATACCACTTTGGTTACACCTTACCACCAGGTTTTTGAAGATAAAAACGGATTTTTAAACAACCTTAGTATTTTGGATTTACTCTTTAACGAAGGCCGTCACGCCTTGTCATATCTGAAAGCACAGGAGTTAAAAAACAATCCCTAAAAATGAAGTCGGGCGAAAATGGGAAAATGATCGGAGTTTTCAAAATCTGAAAAACTTTTAAAGTTCTTTACTTTCATCCGTTCATCTGTAAAAATATAATCGATACGGGCAGGGTAATATTTAAACTTATACGTTTGCCCAAAGCCAATACCGGCCTCTTCAAAACAATCGTTTAAATCGCCTCGAATACTTCGATATACATACGAAAAGGCACTGTTGTTCATATCGCCGCAAATAATAACGGGATAACGACATTCTTGCTTGTGCGCCGCTAATAATTCGGCTTGCATTTGTTGCTTCTTAAAAGCCTCGCTTATGCGGTTAAACAGTTTTTTGGATTTGGATTCGTTAATGGCATCAACATTATCCTGTATTTCATTAACATCGGGCGATATTTTTATCGATTCCAAATGCATATTGTACACACGTAAGGTATCTTTTCCTTTTCTGATATCGGCATAAACCACACTGTTATTGGATTCGGGCAATTCGATTATACCTTCATTTACAATCGGAAACTTAGAAAATATAGCTTGACTGGTTTTTATTTTATTGCCCAGCCTATGTACATATTGGTACTTGTATTGACGAAATTCAACTTTTGCCGAATACGAATATTCCTGGATGCAAAGTATATCGGGATTATGCTCATAGACAAAGGTTTCGATTTCATTTCCTACATTGTCTTTAGGCAACCACTTGAACAGGTTGAAAAGTCGGACATTGTAGCTCATTACCGTAAAATCATCAGCCTCCGTTTCTAAATCGGTTTCAGAAAATTTATAATACTTATTCACAAAAGTAATTCCAAGTAACAATACGATTCCGGATAGGATTACTTGCTTTTTTAGTTGGAGGAGCCAATACAGAAAAAAAAGCACATTAATTACCAAAAAAGTTGGTAAAAAAAGCGTGAGAACAGAGAGTAACGGAAATAGTTTTGGCGCCAAAAAAGGCAACACATAAGCAATGAAGCTGAGTATAGTGAGTACTATATTCAGAAAAAAAACTATTTTGTTAAACCATGACAAATTCTTCATTTGCTCAACTTTATTTATCCTGATTGAATAAAAAATCTTTTTCTTCTTTGGTTAGACTATCGTATCCCGACTGACTGATTTTATCGAGAATTTCATCTATTTGCTGTTGCTTTTTATCTTTAACCACAATCCGACTTTGACGATTTTGCGCGGTGGCTTTTGGGTTTACATGTACACGTTTGAATTTTGTTTTTTCTTTTTTGGAAAACAAATTTGTTAGACCATCCAACATACGATTCAAACCATAGGTTATATCAGTGCCTCTTTTTATTAAAACTACAAACAAATAGCCAAATAAGGCTCCGCCAATATGTGCCAAATGCCCTCCGGTATTCTCTCTTGGCAATTGCACTAAATCCAAAAACAAATACAAAAATGCTATGTGCCAAAGACGGACTTTAAAAACACCAAAGAGTCGGACTTCCATGTAGGGACTATAGGCCGTTGTAGCAAATAAAATAGCCATGACCCCACCTGAAGCACCAACCAACGACATTACACTGTGCTGTAATACCGGAAATACAAGGTAACTCCCTACGTAAAAAACTCCGGAAAATATAATTCCTAAAACATAAACGCCAAAAAGTTGCTTTTGTGTAAAAAAGGTGGTAAAAAGACGCGCTACAAAAAACAACATAATCATGTTGAAAACCAAATGCAACAAACCGGCATGAAAAAAACCGTAAGTTACCAAGGTCCATGGTTGCTTGAGCAGTACTCCTACCGAAGACGATAATTGAATGTAATCATAGTAACTTACCTCATAGCGAAACATACGCAATATGGCAAAAACAACCTCCGGAACGATATAAAGCAGTACGTTCCAAAAAATTAAACGGGTGGCTAAATCACCCATTCGGTATTGCATTTTTAAATCATCCAATACTGAAGCCATCTTAATTCCAACGGTTATGATTATACTTATTATTCCTCCAATACCACATCAAAATAAATCCAAATAAGGCACCGCCCACATGGGCAAAGTGAGCAATATTTCCGCCAAAAATAGAAAAACCGGTTACGCCGGAAAACAAATCCAACCCTACTAAAATCGGCACAAAATATTTGGCTTTTATTGGAAATGGTAAAAATAACAACATCATCTCGGCATTAGGAAACATGAACGCAAAAGCAACGATTATGCCATACAACGCTCCCGAAGCACCGGCAACATTAGTACTAAAAGCCGATTTAAAATTAACATAAACATCGACAGGCATTAACGAAACCCAGCGTGTATCTACCAAACCTTTGGAAAGTGTATCAATCACATAGGATTCGGTATGCCCCTGAGCAACCAATAAATCAAGGCCTTTCTGGAATTCATACCAGCAAACTCCCATATGTAGTAACGCGGCACCTAATCCACAAGTGATGTAAAAAAAAATAAACCGTTTAGCACCCCAAAAATGTTCTAATGCACTTCCAAACATATACAATCCCAACATATTAAAAACGATATGATACACATTGGGAAGCGCAGCATGCATAAACATGTGCGTGATGATTTGCCAAACCTGAAAATCAGGGTTTTGAAAATAGCTCAACGAAAATAGCGTATAGGCTACTTTGCCCACCAAATTAGAGCCTATGTAAAAAATAACATTAATGATAAGCAGTTGCTTAACGGTGTTTGTAATTGGCATCATAAATTAAATCGTTTTTCGATATCATCCACACTAAGGGTGATAAACGTTGGTTTATTAAATGGCGAAACCGAAGGTTCTTTACAAGCAAACAGGTTATTTACCAAGCCTTCTTGTTCCTTTTCGGATAAAATATCTCCTGTTTTAACCGCTAAACTGCGAGCCATCGATTTGGCTATCGTATCGGCCTGACTAAAACCGTTATCGGGTAAATCATCTTGTAAATCTGAAACCAATTGTTCCAACAAGATCGTAACTTCAGATTCACTTGTATCTACGGGAATTCCGATTATCACTAAAGCGTCTTTTTCGAAAACATCAAAAACAAAACCTGTATTTTCTAATGTAGGACGAAGTTCTGCTAACAGTGCCGTTTCGCGTTGGCTAAATTGCACCCGCAACGGAAATAATAATTGCTGACTGGCCGCTTTTACAACGGTAATACTTGTTAACAATTGCTCATACAAAACCCGTTCATGGGCTCTATTTTGGTTGATAATCACCATTCCCGACTTAATCGTACTGATGATGTATTTTTTTTGAAGCTGAAAGGTTTTGTGAAATGAGGTCATATCACTAGACTCAAATAAAGAAGGCGTAATTACTTCGCTCTCTTCGGTGTCGGGCAGCTGAAATACCGCATCGCTTTTGAGTCCTACATAAAGACTTTCCCACGTATTTTGAACCCCTTCTTTTTTGTATGAAAATTGTCCGGAAGTATTTCCTTTGGAATTGGATTTTTCTTCGGCAAACGGGTTAAAGCTGCGATCAACCTGAATTGTAGGTGTTTCTGCTGTTTTATTCAAATAAGCATAAGGAGTATCCAAATTGGGGTCACGATCAAAATCGAGCACGGGCGCTACATTGAATTGACCCAAACTATGCTTTACCGAAGATCGCAAAATGGCATACAAAGCGTGTTCATCATCAAACTTGACTTCGGTCTTTGTAGGGTGAATGTTAATATCAATTGTATGTGGCGGCACATCAAGAAACAAAAAATAAACCGGTTGCATTCCGTCTTTGAGCAGTCCTTCAAAAGCCGACATAACCGCATGATGCAAATAACCGCTTTTAATAAAGCGATCATTCACAAAAAAGAATTGTTCACTTCGACTCTTTTTGGCAAACTCAGGCTTTCCCACAAATCCGTTTATCTTGAGTATTTCGGTCTCTTCGGTCACGGGAACCAACTTTTCATTGGTTTTTCCGGAAAACAAATTAACAATTCGCTGTCTGTGATTGGATGCCGGAAGATTAAAAACCTCCGAACCGTTATGAAGTAAGGTAAAATAAATGGTCGGATGGGCTAATGCCACACGCTGGAACTCGTCTAAAACATGACGAAGTTCAACCGAATCAGATTTTAAAAAATTGCGTCTCGCCGGTATGTTGTAAAACAGATTTTTAACTGAAAAAGTCGTTCCTTTAGGTAAAACCGAAGGCTCTTGCGAAACAAATTTACTCCCTTCAATAATAAGATGCACCCCTAATTCTTCTGTCTCCTGACGGGTTTTTAATTCGACGTGAGCAATAGCCGCAATAGAGGCCAAAGCTTCGCCTCGAAAGCCTTTGGTATGCAATGCGAAAAGATCTTCGGCATGGCGTATTTTGGATGTAGCATGACGCTCAAAACAAAGTCGGGCATCGGTCACACTCATTCCTATTCCGTTATCAATAACTTGGATAAGCGATTTACCGGCATCTTTAACCACAAGCTTAATATCAGTAGCACCGGCATCTACGGCATTTTCGAGTAACTCCTTAACCACCGAAGCAGGGCGTTGCACCACTTCGCCGGCTGCAATCTGATTGGCCACATGATCGGGCAATAGCTGAATGATACTCGACATACTGTTTTTAGACTTCTGAAAAATTGGTTATCCTACAAAAATACGGAAAATCAATCGGGAAATATAGTTAACATCCTATTAAAAAAAACCTGCCGACAAGACAGGTATTTATGTGGCTATATTACATGGTTTTATGTCGCAACGCTGCCATTTTAAGTGCGGCTATAGCAGCTTCGGTTCCCTTGTTGCCATGTTTCCCTCCACTTCTGTCTATGGATTGTTGCTCATTATTATCGGTAAGTACACAAAAAATAACCGGAATATCACCTTTGCAATTAAGGTCTTTTATTCCTTGGGTAACGCCTTCACATACAAATTCAAAATGCATCGTTTCCCCTTTGATAACACTACCTATAGCAATAATACAATCCGGTTGAACTTTATCTGCCATTCGTTTAGAACCATAAATCAATTCAAAACTGCCGGGAACATTCCATCGTGTAATATTTTCCGGCAAAGCTCCACAATCCAACAACGCTTGTTCTGCTCCCGTGTACAAACCCTCTGTAATTGTATCATTCCACTCCGACACTACAATTCCAAAACGAAACGGTGCCGCATTAGGTAGTAAGGTTTTGTCGTATTCTGATAAGTTTTTGTTTGCTGTAGCCATACGCCTAAGTTTTAATTACCGATGTTTATAATTGTAAAAGTCCCGTTTTATACGGGACTTTTACAATCATGCTTGTGACTTAAAATTATTGAACCATTCCAATAATTGCGTCAATATTTTGAGCTTCCGGAGCCGTTTCAAATTTCTCTTTAATCTCCGTAAAATATTTTAAGGCATCCGCTTTATTGCCTAAATCCAAAGAAGTTTGAGCCGCTTTGAATAAATAACGCGGTGTAGTAAAATCATTTTCATTGGATTGAGCCGCTTTCAAATAATATTCTAAAGCTTCTTTTTGTTGTTTTTTCTGAGAAAATGCATCGCCAATTGAACCTAAAGCAATTGCAGAAAGCATATCGTCATCAGAAGAAAACTGTTCAAGCGATTTGATAGCATCATCATATTTACCCAAGTTAAGGTACGAAATACCGGCATAATAGTTGGCTAAATTTGCCGCATCAGTCCCTGAGTATTGTTTTGCAATATCCAACGCTCCCATTTTGCCTTCAGCGCCTTTAAGAACAAGATTAAATAACGAGTCTTGTGATTTTTTTACTTGAGAATCTAATGCTTTTTGATAGTTAGATTGGGTTGTAAACAACTCATTGGCAGCTTCTTCTTCGTTTGGACCAACAATAAATTTTTGGTACAATAAATACGAAATTGTAACCAAAGCAACCGCAGCAAGGAAACCGATGATATATTTTTGGTTTCTGGCAACCCATTCTTCTGTTTTAGAGGCAGTTTCATCAAGTGCATCAAAAGCTTTAGCCGTGGTACTGTCTTTAGCATCCACATCCGGAACATTGTCTATATACTCATTATCCAGCTTAACTTCTTCTGTCTTTTCTTTTGGTGCTTTATAACCTCTTTTATTATATGTAGCCATTTAAATTTAATTTTGTGTGCGCAAAAATATAATTTTTATTCATATTTGAAAGCGATTTTTATCGATATTTTTCAATAATTTGCGGCAGTTAAAAAAATAAGCCGTTATTTTTTATCAATTACCGATTCTGATTAACCTTTACGAATGTTTCTGAAAAAAATTACCACTGTTAATTACAAAAACTTAGACGAAGTTACACTTGAATTTGATGCCAAAATCAATTGCTTCGTCGGTAAAAACGGTGTGGGAAAAACAAACTTATTGGATGCAGTCTACCATTTGGCCTACGGTAAAAGCTATTTTAACCCCATCACCATTCAGAATATTCGACATGGCGAAGAGTTTTTTTTGATTGATGGTGTGTTTGAAAAATCAGGTCGCACAGAAACCATAACGGCCAGTTTCAAAAAAGGACAAAAAAAAGTTTTAAAGCGAAACGGTAAACTTTATGAGAAATTTTCAGATCACATCGGGTTTATTCCTTTAGTTATCATTTCTCCTGCCGATAATGATTTAATTACCGAGGGAAGTGAAACACGCAGGCGATTTATTGACAGTGTAATTTCTCAATTGGACAATTCCTACCTGCATGAGCTGATTAATTATCAAAAAATAGTATCCCAACGTAATGCTTTGTTGAAATATTTTGCCCTTAATCATGTATTTGAATCGGAAACCTTATCCATCTACAATGAACAACTCAACAGTCTGGGAAGTGTCATTTTTGATAAAAGAAAACAATTCCTAAACGATTTTCTACCGTATTTCATCAAATACCACGATGCCGTTACCGGTGGCGCCGAAAAGGTAAGTATTGTTTATGAAAGTGATTTGTTTACCCATGATATACTAACCTTGTTAGAACAAAACAGCAACCGCGATCGCGCACTACAATACACGTCTGTGGGCGTTCATAAAGACGATTTGGACTTCCGTATCGATTCGCATCCGATTAAAAAATTTGGTTCGCAAGGCCAACAAAAATCATTCTTAATCGCGCTAAAATTGGCTCAATTTGAATTTGTAAAAAAGAAGAGCGGCGAAAAACCGATTTTATTGTTTGATGACATTTTCGATAAATTGGATGAAAGTAGGGTAACACGAATCATACAATTGGTCAATGCAGAAGAATTTGGCCAACTTTTCATCTCAGACACACACCCGGAACGTACAGAAAGTATTGTAAAAAGTACCCACCAAACATACAAATTGTTTCATTTGTAACTTTAGTTATACAATGCGTATCTTTACTGCATTATTTTCGCAGGATTAAAAAAACGTTTTATACATTGTCAAAATCTACAAAACAAATAAACAAGCTGTTTCCCAAATTATATTCTATTAAAATGATGAAAAAAAGTATTGTTTTTTTACTGTTCATGGCGCTGTTAGCGAGCTGCAAAGGTCAAACGACATCCGGACCAATCACGCTAAGCAGTTCCGCTTTTGCCGAAAAACTTAAAGAAAAAGGCACAACGCAATTAATCGATGTACGCACTCCGGAAGAATATGCTACTGATCATTTAGAAAATGCGCAAAACATCAATTTATTTGATGCCGATTTTAACGGAAAAATTGCCAAATTAGATAAATCGAAACCGGTTTTTGTGTATTGTAAAGTAGGTGGTCGAAGCGCTCAGGCCGCTAACCGATTAACAGCATTGGGCTTCACCGAAATTTACAACCTGGAAGGAGGTATCATGCGTTGGGAAGGTGCTAAAGTAGCTAAAGCCGTTAGCGGAACGGTAGGCATCGCCGAAGCTGATTATAACAAACTCATCGCGGCTACTCCAAAAGTAGTAATTAATTTTTCGGCCAAATGGTGTGCGCCTTGCAAAAAAATGGAGCCTTACATCCTAAAAATGCAAAACGAATTGCAAGGAAACATGAGTCTGAAACGCCTTGATTATGACGAAAATAAAGCGGTGGCCGATAAACTGAATGCCAAAAATCTGCCCGTGGTTATTATCTATGAAAACGGTAAAGAAGTGTGGCGCCACGAGGGTTATTTGTCTGAAGAAGAACTTCGTAAACAATTGGGAATATGATAACAAAAGAGGCGATCGCATTTTTATCGGATTTGGCTGCCAACAACAATACCGAATGGATGCAGCAACATAAAAAAAGATATGAAGCGTATAAAAAAGACTATCATGCGTTTATCGATTCGGTGTTAACCGAAATGAAAAAATTAGACCCAAAACTCGAACCTTTGGAAGTTAAAAATTGTACGTTTCGCATCAATCGAGATATTCGTTTTTCTAAAGATAAATCGCCCTACAAAACCAATATGGGCGTTTGGATGGCCCAAAGTAAAACCCGCAAGAATGCTCCGGGTTATTATATCCATTTTGAAAAAGGTGGTTGCTTTTTGGCCGGAGGTATTTGGTGTCCTGAAGCTGATGAACTTAAAAAAATCCGACGTGAAATTGAATTTTTCCACGATGATTTAAATCAAATTGTAGCGCAAAAAAATTTCAAAAATACCTTTGGCGAAATTACACGTGATGAGCAAAATATGCTTAAAAAAGCACCTAAAGACACCGACCCAAATCATCCGGCTATTGAATTCCTAAAATTAAAAAGTTTTACGGCTTCCTGCCCTATTGATGAAAAAGAATTTACCCAACCCGATTTTGCCAAAAAAGCGGCTCAAAAACTTATCGCTCTTAAAGAATTAAACGATTTTTTAGGGCGCGCCCTTGAAACCGAAGAATAATTAACATGCACATTCAAACCCATTTTTCGCTCAAACCATACAATACCTTTGGCATTGATGCCAAGGCTAATGAATTCGTTTCGGTTACATCCGAAGAGGAACTTGTTGAAGTACTTCGTCAAAATAGTGACAAAGAAAAATTTATTTTGGGAGGAGGAAGCAATATGCTACTTACACAGGATGTAAAAGCATTGGTCATTCACGTAAATCTTAAAGGTAAAAAAATCCTAAAGAAAGTAGATGACTTTGTATGGGTTGAAAGCAAAGCCGGCGAAAATTGGCACGAGTTTGTGCTGTGGACTATTGACAATGGTTTTGGCGGATTGGAAAACATGTCTCTCATACCGGGAAATGTGGGAACCACACCGGTGCAAAATATTGGTGCGTATGGCGCCGAAATTAAAGATACATTTGTAGAATGTAGAGCCATTCACAGGGAAACACTCGAAATAGTCACCTTCAGCAAAAAAGATTGCAAATTTGGTTACCGTGAAAGTATCTTCAAACAAGAAGCTAAAGACCAATACATTATACTTAGCGTAACCTTCAAATTAACAACGCAAAACCACAACATCAATATCGCCTATGGCGATATCCAAAAGCAACTGCACGACAAAGGCATAAATAATCCCAGCCTCAAAGACGTGAGTAATGCTGTAATTGCCATTCGCCAGAGTAAACTTCCCGACCCTAAAGAACTGGGAAACAGCGGGAGTTTCTTTAAAAATCCTGTGATTTCCAGAAGCCATTTTGAGCAAGTACAAAAACACTTCCCGGATATAAAACACTTCGACGTATCACCCACCGAAGTAAAAGTCCCGGCAGGGTGGCTCATTGAAAAAGCCGGTTACAAAGGATACCGAAAAGGCGACGCAGGAGTGCATAAAAATCAGGCCTTGGTTTTAGTCAATTATGGTAATGCAACAGGTGCTGAAATCGTAGCACTGGCGCGAGAAATCCAGCAAAAAATAGCCGACACTTTTACCATCACTATCGAAGCCGAAGTTAATATTATTTAACGTGAGTTCGTTAAGCAAATTAGAATAAGAATTCTTAAAAGTGCTTGACTTTTAGGTAAATTTTCGAAGGATGAACGCTTATCTTAATGAGATTTATCCCAATAAAAGTGGGCTTTCGGGATGGCATAAAAAAAACAAATTTTGTACCTTAAAATTCTGTTCGCGATTTTGTAACTTTGCACCCGAATTTTGAAAGCGTCTTAAGCTATGTTATTTATTCTTTTTTGTGTTTTCATCGCTGTAGTTAGTATTCAATTTTGTTACTACGTGATTATTTTTGGTAAATTTTCGTTTGCCAAAAAACAAACGTCTACCCCTAAAAGAATCCCAATATCCGTAATAGTTTGCGCTAAAAATGAAGAAGAAAATGTGCGTAATTTTGTGCCGCTTTTGGCAGAACAAGATTATCCCGAATTCGAAATTGTACTCATAGACGACGCCTCACACGATGAAACCCTTGAGGTCTTTGAAACTTTCGAAAAGCAATACCCAAACATTCGCTTGGTAAAAGTTGAAAATAACGAAGCCTTTTGGGGAAATAAAAAATTTGCCCTTACCCTGGGAATTAAAGCTGCCAAACACGAATACCTTCTTTTTACTGATGCCGATTGTTATCCGGTATCCAAAAACTGGATAAAAGAAATGAGTTCCCAATTTACCCAACAAAAAACAATTGTATTGGGTTATGGTGGCTACGAAAAAATTAAAAACTCATTCCTCAATAAAATAATTCGTTTCGAAACGCTCCTCACAGCCGTGCAGTATTTTTCGTGGGCCAAAACCGGAAAACCCTATATGGGTGTAGGTCGCAATATGGCCTACAAACGGGAAGAATTTTTCCGGGTGCGCGGTTTTATCGACCACATGAAAATCCGCTCCGGCGACGATGATTTATTCATTAACCAAGCCGCAAACGGAACCAATACAACAATTTGCTATGCTCCGGAAAGCAGCACGCTTTCCAAACCCAAAACTACTTTTTCGGATTGGTTCCGCCAAAAGCGTCGCCATGTTTCCACCGCTTCGTATTACAAATCTTTCGACCGATTCCAATTGGGACTTTTCTTCCTCACGCAATTGCTCTTTATTCTTTTGCCTATAGTGCTGTTGCTCTTTATGTACCAATGGATTATTGTTGTAAGCCTAATCGGATTCCGGTATTTGTTTGCATGGCTCACTATGGGATTTGCCGCCGGAAAACTGAACGAAAAGGATACCGTCTATTTTTTCCCTTTTATAGAAATTGTTTTGGTAATTACACAATTAAATGTGTACTTTTCCAACCTGTTTTCTAAACCTGTCCATTGGAAGTAAGTAAATACATCGATAAAGCTAAAAAAGGCGATCAGGTAGCTTTTACCGCACTGCTCGACCATTATTGGAACGAAGTATATGGTTTTATGCTTAAGCGAACCGAAAATGAAACCGATGCCGAAGACATCGCTATCGAAACTTTTTCTAAAGCGTTTGATAAAATCAGCACCTACAACCCCGAATTTCAATTCAATACCTGGCTAATCGCCATTGCCAAAAATGTGCACATCGATATGTTGCGCAAAAAAAAATCGGCGTTGTTTGTCGAAATCACCGACGAAGAAGACCAACAAGCCTACAACGTGGCCGACTCATCGCCCTCTGCCGAAGACGAACTCATCACCGAGCAAAATCTGTCACGCCTTTTGCTGTTTATCAAAGAACTCAAACCACACTACCAGGAAGTCATCCAATTGCGCTATTTTCAGGAAATGAGCTATCAGGAAATCGCCGAACAACTCGGAGAACCGCTTAGCAACGTCAAAATAAAACTCCTCCGCGCCAAAAAATTATTGGCCGAAATCATCCAAAATAAAGATTAATTATTAGGGAGCATCCCGAAAAATTTCGGGACCGGGCTCTCGCTACTCGCCCCGATTATTCGGGGGCTCAAACACACCGCTCCATCCCTTGCTCGTTTGAACCCACAATAAAATCAACTTTTTAAAGTTAATAAAGTAAGTCGGTATTTAAATAAATAAGTCAATTTGTCGCAAAATAGCACGCTAATTTGAAGAAACATACCACTTTCAGAACAACTCTAAAATAAACGCTTATGTAACAGACATACTTTTTTAAACAACCATTAAAAACTATTGAGTATGTCTAACGTAAGTATTTTTGAAAAAAAGTGGCTTGATATTGTTTTTGAAAACAAAAACAAAGAATACGGAGCGTATCAACTACGCCGCGAAAGCCCAAAAACAACCCTATTGGCCTTTGTATCCGGAATCGGATTTATTGCACTCATCTCCGGAACAGCGCTGCTGGTGAGCGCCTTTGGAACACCAAAACCTCCTGTGCCCAAACCTGATTTAACCGACTCCATCATTGTGCATAGAGTCATCCTCGATGACGACGTTGCCCCTCCTCCGCCACCACCGCCTGTGTTCCCCGGTTCAAACACAACAAACCACACCACAAAACCAATTCCGGTGCCGGTGCCAACGCCTTTGGCCGATCCTGATCCCGAGCCAAATCCGGAACCTGTCGGTAATCCATCCGAGCCATCCGGAGGTAACGGCGCTGCAACCGGAGGTGTATCCGGAGGTTTTGGTGACACCTCCAACACATTTTCGACCCCCATTCCGGAAACTCCCGCCAAGCCTGTTAGTCCAAATCTGCTTGATGAGCAACCACAATATCCGGGCGGTATTAAAAAATTCTATACCTATATCGCCGACCATTTCGACAATTTAGAGATTGACGATTTGGAACAAATTACGGTTACACTTTCATTTGTTATCGAAAAAGATGGCAGTATGACAAACATAAAGGTATTACGCAATCCGGGCTATGGCATCGACAAAGAAGCCATTCGTGTACTCCAATCAGACAAAGCCAAATGGAAACCCGGTGTTAAAGAAGGTAAATTTGTACCCTCGCTTTACACTATCCCGATTACGGTTAAATTAAACGCCGAATAAAAGGTTAATTTAAAATTGGTTAGTATGGCCGTAATATGGGTTTAACCTAAAAGTCCTTTTTCCATTGTAATGAACCTGCGGAAACACTTTTCGTTTTCGCAGGTTTTTTTATAAAAAAATTTTACTTTAGTCAAACTAACCAAAAAACAACACATGTCTGCTTTCACTACACGCGAAAAACGGAAACACTTACTCGGATTCCCTGTAATTGTAGCTGCTTTAGGCTATTTTGTCGATATTTATGATTTGCTTTTATTCGGGATAGTGCGCATACCCAGTTTAACCGAAATGGGACTCGATGTGGATAAAGCCGGAACCTTGATAATTAATTACCAAATGACAGGGTTACTTCTCGGAGGCATACTTTGGGGCATTTTTGGTGATAAAAAAGGACGACTTTCGGTCTTATTCGGATCCATTTTGGTCTATTCTGTAGCCAATATTGCCTGTGGATTTTTACCTGCTTTCCCAAAGGAATATACTATGATGGCCTATGCCTGGCTGCGCTTTATCGCCGGAATTGGTTTGGCAGGCGAATTGGGTGCCGGGATAACCTTGGTCGCCGAAACGCTTCCCAAAGAGCTAAGAGCTTTGGGGACTTCAATCGTTGCCGGATTTGGTCTATTGGGAGCTGTGGTGGCCCAACTCACTGTGGAAATGGTAGGGAATTGGACTACAGCCTATTTTATAGGTGGCGGCTTAGGATTAGTACTTTTGGTATTGCGCATTAGTGTAGCGGAAAGCGGAGTTTATAATCGTGTTCGTGAAAATCAATCGGTTAAAAAAGGGAACTTCTTGAGTTTCTTTACCAACACCAACCGACTCCTGCGGTATTTAAAATGCATAGCCATTGGGCTGCCTACATGGTATTGCATCGGAATTTTAGCCATGATGTCCAATCAATTTGCCCCGGAAATGGGAATTACCACTATTGTGCCCGGAAAAGCGATCATGTGGGCGTATGTTGGAATTTCGATTGGCGATTTTGCAAGCGGCTTTATATCCCATTGGTTACATTCACGAAAAAAAGCAATTCTCTACATGATGCTCTTTACCCTAATTGGCGTGCTTTTACTCCTGTTTACCGGACAAAAAACGGAACAACTTTATTACTTTTATTGTGTTTGGTTGGGTCTTGGCACCGGCTACTGGGCCATGTTTGTTACAGTGGCAGCCGAACAATTTGGCACCAACATACGCAGTACAGCAACCACTACGGTGCCCAATATGGTTCGCGGACTTGTACCTGTTATGCTATTACTTTTTGACTATTTTAAAGGGAATAACAGTGTGATAATGGCCGGTTTTTGGGTGGGTGTAATTGCCTTTGCATTGGGAATCCTTGCCACTGTAGCGATAAGTGAAACCCACAATACAGAAATGGATTTTGTGGAACACTAACATTTCTTAAAAGTTTAACACTTCAAAAAATATCTGAAAAATAGATTGTATTTTTGCTTTTCAATTTTTTCACTATGAAGCATGAAACGCTCAGCGTGCAGCCGCCCATCGGAAAACCAAAATGGTTGAAAGTAAAATTACCCATTGGTCAAAAATATACTGAATTACGCGGTTTAGTTGACAAATACAAACTAAACACGATTTGTACTTCGGGAAGTTGTCCGAATATGGGAGAATGTTGGGGAGAAGGAACAGCAACCTTCATGATTTTAGGAAACATTTGTACGCGTTCTTGTGGCTTTTGCGGAGTTAAAACCGGGCGTCCGGAAGAAGTTGATTGGGATGAGCCTGAAAAAGTGGCACGTTCCATCAAAATTATGCATATTAAACATGCCGTTATTACCAGTGTAGATCGGGATGATTTAAAAGATATGGGATCAATCATTTGGCAGGAAACGGTGCACGCCATACGCCGCATGAACCCTCACACCACACTTGAAACACTCATACCTGATTTTCAAGGAATTGAAAGGCATTTAGACCGCATCATAGAAGCAAATCCCGAAGTAGTTTCTCACAACATGGAAACCGTCAGACGACTCACCCGAGAAGTTCGTATTCAGGCGAAATACGACCGTAGTTTAGCGGTTTTAAAATACCTCAAAGAAAAAGGAATACGAAGAACCAAATCAGGTATTATGCTTGGATTAGGAGAAACCGAAGAAGAAGTAATTCAAACCATGCGTGATTTGCGCGAGGCCAATGTTGATATTGTTACCATTGGTCAATATTTGCAGCCTTCCAAAAAGCATCTTCCTGTTAAAGAATATATTACTCCGGAACAATTTGAAAAATATGAAAAAATAGGTAAAGAAATGGGGTTCCGACATGTTGAAAGCGGGGCGTTGGTACGTTCCAGTTACCATGCAGAAAAACATATTCTTTAATCTTTTCTACAGTACATAAGTTAGTTGTATAATGACCAAAATAAAAATAGGTATCAACGGATTTGGAAGAATTGGCCGCAATTTGTTCCGCCTGCTCATAGGGCATCCTCAAATTGAAGTGATAGCCATCAATGATATTGCTGATACCCGAACCATGGCTCATTTACTAAAATACGACAGCATTCATGGTATTTTGCCTAATGTGATTTCATTCGATGAAAATTCGTTAACCGTAGACAATCACCACGTGCGTTTTACGCATGCGCGTGAGATACAGCATTGCAACTGGAATGAAGTTGATGTGGTCATAGAATCAACCGGAAAATTTAAAACCTTTGACGAACTGCACCAGCACATTGCTACCGGTGCCAAAAAAGTAATCCTGTCGGCACCTTCAGAAGTACCCGAAATAAAAACGGTTGTTTTGGGTGTTAACGAAAGTATTTTGGATGGTAGTGAAGTGATTGTTTCCAACGCAAGTTGTACCACCAATAATGCCGCTCCGATGATGAAAGTTATTCATAACCTTTGCGGAATTGAACAAGCTTACATTACAACCGTGCATTCGTACACTACAGATCAAAGTTTGCATGACCAACCGCACCGTGACTTACGAAGAGCCCGAGGCGCAGCGCAATCTATAGTGCCCACTACAACAGGAGCTGCAAAAGCGCTTACTAAAATTTTTCCGGAAATGGAGGGAAAAATAGGCGGCGGCGGAATTCGGGTTCCTGTACCCGATGGCTCGCTTACTGATATTACCTGTTATGTACGTAAAGAAGTAAGTATTGATGAAATCAATTCAGCTTTCAAAAAAGAATCTCAGGAAAATCTCACAGGAATTTTAGCGTACACAGAAGACCCTATTGTTTCAGTGGATATACTGGGCAATACCCATTCCTGTCTTTTTGACGCACAACTCACGTCAGTGATAGGAAAAATGGTAAAAGTAGTAGGTTGGTATGATAACGAAATTGGATATTCCTCCAGAATAATTGACCTAATACAATATATCCAAAAATAATTT
Organism: Flavobacterium sp.; assembly: GCA_041917555.1. Classification (GTDB taxonomy): domain Bacteria; phylum Bacteroidota; class Bacteroidia; order Flavobacteriales; family Flavobacteriaceae; genus Flavobacterium. The sequence goes on from JAYRXL010000086.1 coordinate 278,744, forward strand.
TAGTACATTCGTGAAAAATTTAAGGAATGCGGTTTTTCCTCTTACTGTTACTTCTAAATTTTAATCCGGGCCTAAGTCAGAACACTACATCATCATTGGATAGTGTGAGTTATTATTTAGAGCAGTCCCGCTTGGAAATTAAAAACAACAACAGGCCTTTAGGTGAAGCTTACCTCCATAAAGCACAAGCGCTTACGCACAAAATTGCCAATGAAATTTCGGAACAAAATCGCAAAGAAAAAGCAGATTCATTAAAATCTGAAATGGCCAGTGATAAGATAATTGCCACGTCAAAACTTATCAATATTATGGCTATTGCCATTGTATCTATTCTGTCGCTGTTAAGTATTTCTCTTTACAAAAACAATATATACCGATCGCGTTCCAACGAACTATTACGCGAAAAAAACCTTGAACTCGAAATGGCTAAAGAAAGGGCTGAAAAGGCCTCCCAAGCCCGATCAGAATTTTTATCAACGGTTAGTCATGAACTTCGAACACCCCTCAATGCCATTAATGGAATTACACATCTTTTAATCGAAGAAAATCCAAAAGAAAGTCAACGGGATTATTTAGAATCTTTAAAATTTTCTGGCACCTATTTGCTGAATTTCATAAACGATATTTTAGAAATAAACCGTATCGAATCTAAAAATGTACCCGTAGAAAAAATACAGTGCGACATTCGAAAATACCTAGCAAATATCCAACAATCATTCAACGAAATTTCGCAGGAAAACAACAATACGTTTAGCACCGAAATTGACGATGCTATTCCGGAAACTATTGTATGTGACACGGTTAAACTATCACAAATCATCATTAACTTGGTAAACAACTCGTTAAAGTTTACCCAAAACGGTTATGTAAAATTATCGGCTAAATTAGATACTGTTGAAGGAAAAAAAATAAACATTCTTTTCAAAGTTGCCGACAATGGCATTGGCATTCCTGACGACAAACAAGAGGCTATTTTTGAAAGTTTTTCGCAAGGTTCTATCGAAATAAATCGTAAATATGGCGGAACAGGATTGGGATTGGCAATTGTTAAAAGTTTAATCGAGTTATTGGGTGGTCGAATTTATTTGAACAGTAAAGTGGGATTAGGCTCTACCTTTACTTTTATCCTGCCTTTTGAAGTTGGTGAAGGAGAAACGGTAAAAGTGGAAAAGAAAATTGCTATTGACCAGACACATATCAACAATAAAAAAATACTATTGGTTGAAGACAATAAAATCAATCAAATGATTACCAAAAAAATGCTTGAAAACAAAGGGATGAGTTGTGTAATTGTTGATAATGGTGAAGATGCTATTGATGTGTTAAAACAACCCAATGATTTTAATTTGGTGCTTATGGATGTTCATCTTCCGGGCATCAACGGAACGGTTGCCACGCAAGAAATTAGGGACTTTAACAACCAAGTACCCATTATTGCATTAACCGCTATATCATTGGATGAAAATAGAGAAATGCTGATGTCCTATGGCATGACAGATGTTATTACGAAGCCATTTGACCCTGAAAAGTTTTATCAGGTTATTGCTGAAAATTTAGTTTAACCCGTCTCTATCGGAACAAAAAAAGCCCCAAGGGTTATCCTAAGGGCTAAATTGAAAAAAATTATAACGGATATTCCGTTTACTTCTTTAGTATTGAGCGATTAATTCTCTGATCAGTTTTCGAACTTGCGGTTCCGCTCTTTTGGCAGCTTTTAAAACTTCTTCGTGATTTACCTCTTCAATATTCTCTTCATTACCCATATCGGTAATTACTGACAATCCAAAAGTTTCCAATTCCATATGACGGGCTACAATTACTTCGGGAACGGTAGACATTCCAACGCAATCGGCTCCCAAAATTTTAACCATCTTGTATTCCGCTAAGGTTTCAAAAGTTGGCCCTTGCAGCCCTAAATAAACGCCATCATGAACCGTGATTCCTTCTGCGGAAGCAATCGCTTTAGCTTTGGCCATCATAGCCTTACTGTAGGGCTCACTCATATTTACAAAGCGAGGACCAAAACGTTCGTCGTTTTGGCCGCGAAGCGGATGTTCCGGCATCAGGTTGATGTGATCTTTTATCAATACAATAGAGCCTACTTCATAGTTAGAATTAACACCTCCTGACGCATTCGATACAATTAACTTTTGAACCCCTAACTGCTTCATAACCCTAACCGGAAAGGTTACTTGCTTCATATCGTATCCTTCATAAAAATGAAAGCGCCCTTGCATGGCTACCACCTTTTTATGGCCAACTGTTCCAAATACCAAAGCCCCTTTGTGCCCCTGCACCGTAGACACCGGGAAATTAGGTATTTCTTCATAGGAAAGTATATATTCAATTTCAATGTCATCGGTAAAACTTCCTAAACCCGAACCCAAAATCACACCATATTCCGGCTCAAATCCGGTACGTTCTTTAATAAAATCAACTGTTTCTTGTACTTTGTCCCACATAATTTAAAATAATTGAATCAAATTCTTGTTGTTCCGAAATAAACTTGCTCTCGATAGGAAGGTAAAACAGATTTGCATCTGAATAACTTTCTGCAAGTCGAACATAATCTTTTTCGGTAGTTAGTATTAATTTATTTTTTCCTTTTGTTGTAATTGCACGAATATCCTGTTCCGAAAAATGGTGGTGATCCGGAAAAGTCATTTGCTCATCATTCTCATTTTTAACATAGTCAAAAAAGAACTTCGGCTTTGCAATTCCTGCCAACACCAATTTCGATTTTTTTTGTATTTCCGCTAACGGCAAACGTTGTTCTTTACCAATAACTGAATCACCATAGGCAATAGTGCTAAAAAAAATCGGGCATGTCGCTTTTAATTTTTCTTTTATTTCCTGCTTGGCAATTTCTGAAAGATTGTTTGGACATTTTGTGACAATTATCACATTGGCTCTTCTTGCCCCTTTTCGCCCTTCTCTCAAATTGCCGGTAGGCAACAAATAATCGTCAGCATACAAATCGCCATAAGCAGTCAATAAAATATAAAATCCGGCTTTTACTTTTCGGTGTTGAAACGCATCATCCAAGAGAATAACCTCAGGATGTTGTGATTCCAACAACCTATTAATTCCATTTACGCGGTTAGCTTCAACGGCTAAAGCAGCTTCAGGAAATTTTTGATGCATTTGAAAAGGCTCATCACCTAAATCACGGATTGTACTGTTGGCATCAGCCATAAAAAAACCGGTACTTTTCCGTTTATACCCCCTACTCAAAACAGCAACTTTATAACGGGGTAAAAGGAGTTTCAAAAGATATTCGGTTTGTGGTGTTTTTCCGGTGCCGCCAACACTTAAATTTCCTACTGCCACTATCGGAACAGAAAATGAGGTGGATTGTAAAAATCCTTTGTCATACAAAAAATTACGTAAACCGGTAATCCAACCATATACAATGGCCAATGGAAATAATAGAAAACGTACTACAATCATACTACGAAAGTATAAATTTTAGAGGCGAAAAAATGGAGGTTGATGATAATTTTTCAACATATACTGATTTTTGATGTATTTTTGGAATTGTATTTGCTTTATGTTGAATTTTTATTGCCATGAAACTAAACCTTATTTTTCTTTACCTGAGCTTGAGCTTTTCTTTTGCTCTACAAGCACAAGAGAAAGACAATGCTGATATTTTGAAACTGATCTTGACAAAATTTTATGCTAACGAAAAAGTCATTGTAAAAAACCGACTCCAACTGTTGCGCTTTTACTGTCAGAAATCGCCCAACAACGAAGAGTTTTTGCCGGTTATCAATGGGCATGATTTTCTTAAAAAAAACATGGTGGAGTTGAAAAAACAAATTCAACCCAATGTCCAGGAAAATTGGTCAAATGAATTTAATTTGCTCTTCAACAACCAAAACCAATACCTAAAAAGTAAAGTTAACGCCTGTGTCTCTTTGGAGGAATTTAAACAACAGGCCGTAGATGTTGATGATAACAACCACCGACTCATGATTGTGGGGAAACCGATGTATTTTGCCGCTACTTTTTGCCTGATTAAAGTTGGTATTTACCGAAATGTAGAACACAATAGTGCCTATTTTTTGCTTTTTGAAAAAACGGATGGTGTCTGGAAATTAAAAGAAACCGTGAGTCAATGGTCTACCTGAACCTGCAATTTCTATTATAACCCCGAAACAAAATTTATTTATGATACAAAAAATAACGCCAATTCTCATTTTCCTGCTTCTCATTTCGTGTAAAAATGAAGGAAATAACAGCCAAACAACTCACAAAATTTCAGAAAAAACAACTAAAGAAAGTGACAATTTAACTTGGGTAAATGAGTTTGAACGATTTCGCAATGCCATTCTACAAAATAATATTGAAACGGTTCAATCGTTTTTGGCAGACCCGATGGAAAGTGAGCATAACGATATATGGTATTTGGCTCAAGGCGGTTATATCAGTAATGAAAATGAAGGCGATGTTTTTACTAACTTTACCCAAGAGGATTTAGAAGCGTATTACGATGCTGTTTTTCCGAGCGAATTACGCCTGGCTCTGAGTGAGAAACCGTCTAAAGATATAGCAAAACCACATTTTGATAATTACGGAAAAATAGTCTTTAATGAAGACCGAGATTCCATTCAACTGTTAACTGTTTATAATCCTGAAGATCATAAATTGGATGTATATCTTTACAATCATAATGAGTACTCAAAACATGTAGAACAGCAAAAAAAGGACAAAGAGGCCGAAGCAAGAGGTGAAATTCTGGGTGAAACCGGAGAGCGTGAATCCGATTATAAATATGAAGAGATTCTGTACAGTTTTCGGATAGAAAATAATAAAACATTACAACTTAATTATATCAATTGTTCTGAAAAATGAAACTGAAAGACATCACTTTACTATTGGAAGAAATGGCACCTTTGGCCTACGCCGAAGATTTTGATAATGTGGGCTTGTTAGTCGGTAACCCTGAACAAGTTATAAACGGGATATTGGTTTGCCATGATGCGCTGGAGAGTGTTATTGATGAAGCTGTGGCTAAAGGGTGTAATTTGGTGGTTTGTTTTCATCCGATAGTGTTTTCAGGTTTGAAAAAAATAACCGGAGCAAATTATGTTGAACGCAGTGTGATAAAAGCCCTAAAAAATGACATCGCCATTTATGCCGTGCATACCGCTTTAGACAATCACAAAAAAGGAGTGAATAAAATATTTTGTGATGCCTTGGGACTAAAAAACACCTCTATTTTAATTCCGAAACCAAATTTTATCCAAAAATTAATTACGTATACAGTTCCTGAGAATCACGAGAAATTGCGAAATGCCCTTTTTGAAGCCGGTGCCGGCAGCATTGGAAATTATGAAAATTGCAGTTTTAACTCAACGGGAACGGGCACGTACATGGGAAATGAAAACAGCAATCCTGAAATAGGGGAACGCTTCGAATTTGTTGAAGTTACCGAAATTAAAATAGAAGTTATTTTTGAAAAATACCTTCAATCCAAAATCCTCAAAGCCCTTTTTGCCAATCATGTGTATGAAGAAGTGGCTTATGAAATTTATGAACTTCAAAATACACACCAAAATAGCGGTTTAGGTATGATAGGCTTGTTGGAAAAGCCGGTAAACGAAACCGATTTTTTAGCGTTTGTGAAAGAAAAAATGCAATGTGGAGGTATACGCCATAGTGCTTTATTGGGAAAACCCATACAAAAAGTTGCGGTGCTGGGAGGCTCAGGAAGTTTTGCTATTAAAAACGCAATTCGCTCAGGAGCAGATATTTACCTTACATCCGACCTCAAATACCATAACTTCTATGAAGCAGAAGGTAAAATTATTTTGGCCGATATCGGACACTATGAAAGTGAAAGATTTACAAAAAATTATATAGTTGATTTTCTTAAAGAAAAAATTATTAATTTTGCACCTGCTTTGCCCTCCGGCAATATTAAGCTATCTGAAATAAACACAAACCCGGTTAAGTACTTATAAAATATGGCTACCACAAAAGAATTGAGCGTTGAAGATAAATTGAGAGCGCTTTACGATTTACAGTTAATTGATACGCGAATTGATGAAATCCGCAATGTTAGAGGAGAATTACCCCTTGAAGTAGAAGATTTAGAAGATGAAGTAGCCGGTTTAACTACCCGTTTGGAAAAACTTCAAATGGATCTTGTAACTATTGAAGAAGGCATCAAAACCAAAAAGAATGCTATTGAAGAGCATCAGGCTGCCATCAAAAAATACACTGAACAACAAAAAGAAGTTCGCAATAACCGCGAATTTAATTCGCTTTCAAAAGAAATTGAGTTCCAAGAATTGGAAATTCAGTTGGCTGAAAAGCAAATAAAGGAAATGAAAGCCTCTATTGAACACAAAAAAGAGGTGGTTTCCAAATCCAAAGAAAAATTGGATGAAAAATCGACTCACTTAAAACACAAAAAAGCAGAGTTAGAAGATATTATGGCTGAAACCCAAAAAGAAGAAGCTTTTCTTTTGGAAAAATCAGCTGAATATGAAGAAAAAATTGAAGATCGTTTGTTGAATGCATACAAACGCATTCGTTCAAGTGTTCGTAACGGTTTAGCCGTTGTGTCTATCGAACGTGGTGCTTCTGCCGGTTCTTTCTTTACAATCCCTCCTCAAACGCAGGTTGAAATTGCTTCGCGCAAAAAAATCATCACCGATGAGCATTCCGGTCGAATTTTAGTTGACTCAATGTTAGCGCGTGAAGAGAAAGAAAAAATGGAACAATTATTTGCTACATTATAAAAAAAACTCCCAAAAGGGAGTTTTTTTTTGCTTTGTTATTTGGGAGAATTTAAATTTGAGTCGGTTACCTTTCGCCAAAATAAATAAATGAAAAAAGCTTTACAACTTACCCTTGCCAAAACTGTAGGTTTGTACATAAACGTTTTGAGTTATGTGGCTCCCGATAAGTCACTTCAATTGGCCTATAAATTATTTAGTGAACCCCGTAAAGGACGTTATACCAGGCCTTCTTTACCCAAAACACTGGAAAAAGCACACCGAGAACAACTTACTTACAAAGAGCATGTTATTCAGGTTTATAGTTGGAAAGGGAATGAGGATATTGTTTTCTTATTACACGGTTGGGAAAGCAATGCCTCCCGTTGGAAAAAACTCTTACGTCATTTAATCAAAACCGGCAAAACAATTATTGCCATCGATGCCCCGGCACACGGACAAAGTACGGGTAAAGAATTTAATGTTCCCACTTATGCAGAATTTGTCAACCAAGTTGCTTTAAAATACCCTCCAAACTACATAATCGGACATTCTGTGGGCGGAAATGCAGCTGTGTATTATCAAAAACATTATAACCATAATCTCGAAAAAATGGTTTTGTTGGGCGCTCCTTCAGATATGAAAGTGATTTTGGGCAATTTTATATCAATTTTAGGGCTGAATAACAAAGTTCATGCGCAATTAAAAACCTACACTCAGGAACGTTTTAACATTGCTATTGAAGATTTTTCGGCTGCCATTTTTTTACAAAATTGTAGCATCGATGGTATCATTGCCCATGATGAAGATGATGATGTGGTGCGTATTGATGAATCAGAAAAACTTTTAAAAGCCTGGCCTAAGGCCCATTTTATCAAAACAAAAGGTAAAGGGCATAGCCTACATGACGACAATTTATATGAAAAAATCTGTTCGTTTATTGCTTGATCATTTTTTTTCAACAGACTACACATTTTTTTAAAATGTTTTTACGCATTACGCTTACCTTTGTCGTATGGAAAACAACAGTATTCGCCTTAATAAATACCTTTCCGAAACCGGATTTTGTTCCCGACGTGAAGCCGACAAACTCATTGCAGAAGGAAAAATAACCGTCAACGGTAAAGTTCCTGAAATGGGAACCAGGGTTTCCCATGAGGATGAGATACGTGTTAATGGTAAACCCATCCGTGAAAAAAAAGAGAAGCGCATTTATTTGGCTTTTCACAAGCCGGTGGGTATTGAATGTACTACCAACCTCAATGTTCGAAACAATATTGTTGACTTTATCAATTATCCGGAGCGTATCTTCCCCATCGGGCGGTTAGACAAAGCCAGCGAGGGATTGATTTTTATGACTAATGATGGTGACATAGTTAATAAAATTTTACGCGCCAGAAACAACCACGAAAAGGAGTATATTGTAACCGTAAATAAACCCATAACCGAACGATTTATACAACGCATGGGAAATGGAGTGCCTATTTTAGATACGGTTACACGTAAATGTGTTGTAGAACGATTGGACAAATTAACGTTTCGAATTATACTTACCCAAGGACTAAACCGCCAAATTCGACGTATGTGTGAGTATTTGGGTTATGAAGTAAAAGCCTTAAAACGCATCCGAATAATTAATATCAGCTTGGATATTCCGGTGGGACGCTATCGTGAACTTACACCAAACGAAATAATACAACTCAACCAACTTATAGCGCCATCCAGCAAAACTGAGGAGGCAAGTTTACCAAAACCGGTTCTCAAAAAAACATATCCTAAACCAACTGAAAAATCAGCTATCAAGAATGTTCCGAGAAAAAAACAGAATTAATACATTTGAAAAAAAATAAAAATGCAACATATTATTGACCGCTTTATAAGCTACGTTACCATCGATACGGAATCCGATCCCAATTCACAAACCACTCCCAGCACTGCCAAACAATGGGATTTAGCCAACAAACTGGTTGAAGAACTTAAGGCAATTGGTATGCAAGATGTCAGTATTGACGAAAATGCCTATATCATGGCTACTTTACCTTCTAATGTGGACAAAGAAGTACCTGTTATTGGTTTTGTATCGCACTTTGATACGACTCCTGATTTTACCGGAGCCAATGTAAAGCCAAAGTTAGTACCCAATTATGATGGAAAAGATATAGTATTAAATGCAGAAAAAAACATCATCTTATCACCTGACTACTTTGAAGATTTATTACTCTATAAAGGTCAAACTTTAATTACAACTGATGGTACTACGCTGTTGGGAGCTGATGACAAAGCCGGTATTACTGAAATAGTAACCGCTATGGAGTATTTAATTCAGCATCCCGAAATAAAGCACGGTACCATTCGTGTAGGGTTCACACCTGATGAAGAAATTGGTCGTGGCGCTCATAAATTTGATGTGGAAAAGTTTGGTTGTGATTGGGCTTATACCATGGACGGAAGTCAAATTGGTGAATTAGAATATGAAAATTTTAATGCGGCAGGAGCAAAAATTACGTTTCATGGCAAAAGTGTTCATCCGGGTTATGCCAAAGGGAAAATGATAAATTCAATGCTATTGGCAAATCAGTTTATCGCGATGCTACCCGAAAAAGAAGTTCCTGAAAAAACAACAGGTTATGAAGGTTTTTTCCACGTTTACGGACTCAATGGCAGTATCGAAGAAACCACTTTAGAACTAATTATTAGGGATCACGATCGTGAAATTTTTGAAGCGCGCAAAGAACTCATTCATAAAATTGCCAAACAAATCAATGCCAAATACGCCAAACAATTTGGTGGAAATGTATGTAATGCCGATGTAAAAGACCAGTATTACAATATGCGAGAAAAAGTAGAACCTGTGTTTCATATTGTGGAAATCGCTGAAGAAGCTATGAAATCATTGGGTATCACACCCATTATTAAACCAATTCGTGGCGGGACTGATGGCTCACAATTGTCTTATAAAGGATTACCATGCCCCAATATTTTTGCCGGTGGACATAATTTTCATGGAAAATATGAATACGTTCCTGTAGAAAGTATGGTAAAAGCTACTGAAGTAATTGTTAAAATTGCAGAATTAACGGCCCAACGATAAATCAGGTAATGGACGATAAAAAAAATCCATGGAATAAAAATCACCTTTGGGAAAAGGAAATTGAGGCGTTAAAATCCATTGTGATTAAAACACCTCTGATAGAAGCCCAAAAATGGGGAGGCATCGTGTATACGCACCAAGGTAAAAATGTTTTGGGAATTGGTGGCTTCAAATCCTATTTTGGCTTGTGGTTTTTTAATGGTGTGTTTCTCAAAGACGAAGCCAATGTTCTGGTTGCGGCCTCTGAAGAAACCAAAGCATTGCGACAATGGCGTTTTACATCATTAGCCGAGATTAATGAAAAATTGATTTTACGTTATATTGAGGAAGCCATTGCCAATGAAGAAAAAGGCTTGGTTCACAAACCGGAAAAAAAAGCAGATGTTATTTCTGATTTTTTTCAATCGCAAATCAAATCTGATACAAACTTAGCAGCACAGTTTGAAAAACTCACCGCTTTCAAAAAAAGAGAATATATCGAGTATATTGATAGTGCCAAGCAGGAAAAAACCAAATTATCCCGAATGGAAAAAATAAAACCGCTCATTTTGAGCGGTAAAGGATTAAACGATAAGTACCGTTAACTATTCCTGAATCGAATCTACCGGTTCCTCAGTGTCGTCAGTTCCGGTAACTTCACCTCCGGGTTCTGTATCGCCTTTATAAAGCAGTGTGTTTCCTTTGCGAAGTTCATATTCTTTTCCTAATGTCAATTTATATCCTTCGGCTGTCCAAGGTTCACTTTTAGCATCTCGTTCTAAAATAATAGATTCCTTCTCACCCGGAAGAAAAACTTCGGCTTTTTTGCCGGTCTCATCAAAAAAAACATAGGCCGCTAACGTGGCATCTGTGGAATCTTGTGCTACCGGAAGCAAATCGATACCGCTAAAAACCCGTACGCACTCTTCATTTAACTTAGACCAAGTATAACCGGCTGCTGTTAGGCATCCGTGTTCATCTTTGTCGCCACCTATAGCCACATCTGTAAGCGAATCATTGGGCGAAGCCTCATCTTTGCTCTTAAAATACTGGCATGAATAGAGGGACATGACAACTACTACATAAAATAACTTTTTCATCATTGCGAAATTATTTCTTTAGGATAAAGATAGGTTTTCATGGTATCAAACGAATATGTCCCATCCGGCTTGATAAAATATTGAATTAATACTTCGCCCCAAAGTTCTCCGTTACTATAATCGGCAATAATCCAACGGTGATTAAGGACTTTTATTTTATTAACTATAAACGGTTTTCCGTCCATAGGAGGCATATCCACATAGGCATTCCCTTCTTTGGCTGTATTATATTCCATCAAAGCGTCTTTGACTTTTGGTATCATATCCTTGTAATCGATGGAATCTAAAAAATTTTGAGCACGCTCATTTTTTTCAAGCGAAAAATAATCGGCATCGTACAATTTGTCTTTCAATAAGGCAATTGAATCCTGGTATTTCTTGCCCGAAACGGTTTCAGATTGTTTTCCTGAAGCCTCTTTTTTGGAAAAATACATGTACGTAAATACATTCATCAAAAGCGACAAAATAAACAAATACAATAAAAGCTGTTTTTTCATAAATCAAATAACTAATTCGAGGTTATCGTAAGCCACAAAAACATGAGGCGGCAATTTGGCCTGGATTGCATTATGGAAACCAAAAATATGACTTATATGTGTAAGATAAGCTTTTTCCGGTTGCACCAAATCTATAAAATTGAGCGCTTCTTTCAAAGAAAAATGCGAATGATGTTCTTCTTCCCGTAGTGCATTCACAACCAACACCTTCACTCCCTGCAACTTAAGCACTTCGGCGGGCTCAATAGTTTTAACATCTGTAAGATAGGCAAAATCGCCAACTCGGAATCCAAAAACCTGCAAATTGCCGTGCATGGCATTAATTGGGATTATGGTTTTATGCTTTACATTAAAAGGTTGGTTATTTTCTATGGGAAATGATTGAACTGATGGGGTTCCGGGGTATTTATTTTCGGTATCAAAAATATAATCAAACCGCCGTGAAAGATTATCTAAAACACGCGGATGTGCATAAATAGGAATATCACCTTGGTTAAAATAAAAAGGACGAATATCGTCTAAACCCGCCGTATGATCAGCATGTTCATGTGTAAATAAAATGGCATCTAAATGTGAGCATTTAGAAGTTAGCATTTGTTGTCGAAAATCAGGACCACAATCAACTACCACCGAAAAATCCACATCATGAATCCAAATTGAAACCCGCAAGCGTTTGTCTTTTGGATCGTTACTAAGGCAAACCGAATGATTACTTCCTATTACGGGTATCCCTTGCGATGTTCCTGTTCCCAAAAAATAAACTTTCATTTGCACGGTTTTTGATAGGGTAAAATAAAAGAAACCTGTTCAACGTTAAATTTGTACAAAATTAGCGATTAATTCTCTTTAATGCATCATTCGTTTTATTAACTTTGCGCAGTATACTAATGACTATGGGACAATCGGGATTAGATATTAAACTAAAAGGAGACAAGGTTATTGAGCAAATTCCTTCTATCAAGGATAAAGCCTTGCGTATTAACCTCAATGAAAACATCTACGGAACTTTTGCAGAAATTGGGGCGGGCCAAGAAACTGTTCGGCACTTTTTTCGAGCCGGTGGTTCTTCCGGAACAATTGCAAAAGCGATGTCGGCCTACGATAAAGATTTTAGTGATGCCATTTATGGCAGTGAAGATGACGGAAGGTACGTAACAGAAAGTCGGTTAAAAAAAATGTTGACCCATGAAGTAAAGCTGATTGAGCAACGTTTAAAACGAGATAAACACCCCAACAAAATATTTTTTAGTTATGCCAACACGGTGGCTACAATTGATTTTGCGAAGCAATTCAAAGGTCACGGTTGGGTAGGAATTAAATACCAAGTTGAACCGGAGGAGGGATATAATGAAATTACCCTTCACATTCGCTTCAAAGAAACGGATGCGCGTTTACAACAGGAAACATTGGGGATTTTGGGTGTAAACCTGATTTATGGCGCTTTTTACAAATACAATGAACCCAAAAAGATTTTGCGCTATTTGTATGATCACCTCGACAAGGACCAGTTGGAGATCGATACAATTAATTTCTCGGGACCCACATTTGCCAATGTAGACAACCGTTTGATGAGTTTACAATTGGTTAAAAACGGCATGACAGATGCGGTGATGTTTAGTCCGGAAGGACAAAATATATTACCGGCAGCTGTGTTGTACAAAAAAAATATTTTGGCACTTCGAGGAAGTTTCAGACCGGTTACAAAGGTAAATATGGACATGTATGAACGTTCGTTAGAAATGTTTTTACACGAAAATAAAGTGGATAAAGAAAATACGTTTGTTGTTTTCGAGATTACGCTTTCCAACCTGCGTTCTGAGGGAGAAATTGATGAGCGGGATTTTATGGATCGTGCAGAATTGCTTTGTTCCTTAGGGCAAACCGTAATGATATCGAACTTCCAGGAATACTACAAAGTTGTGGAATATTTCTCCAATTACACCAAAGCCCGAATGGGATTAGCAATGGGAGTAAACAACCTTGTGGATATTTTTGACGAAAAATATTACCGCCATTTGAGCGGTGGTATTTTGGAAGCCTTCGGGAAATTATTTTACCGCGATATGAAAGTGTATTTGTATCCGATGGAAGAAAACGGCGAAATCATTACCTCACAGAACCTTAAAGTGCATCCGCGTATGAAAGAGTTGTATAAGTTTTTTGCTTACAACGGAAAGGTTGTGGATATTACCGGTTTTGATCAAAATAACCTCAAAATTTTCTCTCGCGAAGTCCTTAAAATGATTACTAACGGTACCCCGGGATGGGAAAATATGTTGCCTGATGGTACTGCCGAACTCATTAAACAACACAAACTCTTTGGCTATGATCCCAATCGGGTTTTAGAAGAAGTGTAAAAGTACTATGCAATAAACTACGAATCATAATCCTCGATTGTACAAAAACAGTTGGGGATTTTTTATAATAACATGTCTATAATTGTTGCAAATGACAAACAGTAATAAAATCACTTTCCAATTTATTAGTGAACCCACCGATGTTAATTTTGGAGGAAAAGTGCATGGCGGTGTGGTTATGAAATGGATTGATCAAACCGCTTATACCTGTGCAAGGACATGGGCCGAAAACTATTGTGTAACCGTTTATGTTGGCGGCATTCGATTTTATAAGCCCATCAACATCGGGGAAGTTATCAAAATAAATGCTTATGTTATCTATACCGGCAATACGAGTATTCATATTGCGGTAGATGTATTTTCAAGAGGTTTTAACGAGGAACACTTTGAACAAAAAACCCACTGTGTTATTGTTTTTGTTTCGGTGGATGAAGATGGCAAACCAATTCCGGTTAAAAAATGGATACCTGACTCCAAGCGCGAAAAGCAACTGGCAAATTATGCCGAGAAACTGATGGATTTACGCGAAAAGATAAATCAGGAAATGATGCCTTTTTTTGAAGGCATCGTAGATGAATAAATAATCAATTATTTTAATATCTGAGCGGCATGGGCTTTGGTTTTCACCTCGGTGATAACCTCTTCTATGATACCCTTTTCATCTATAACAAATGTAGTTCGGTGAATACCATCGTACTCGCGTCCCATAAATTTTTTGGGTCCCCAAACCCCAAAAGCTTTAATCACGCTTAAGTCTTCATCAGCTATAAGCGGAAAAGGAAAATCAAATTTCGATTTAAAATTTCCTTGCGCTTTGGCATTATCGGCACTTACACCCAATAACGCATAATTTTGTGCTTCAAATCGGTGGTAATTGTCGCGCAAGTCGCATGCCTCGGCAGTACAACCCGGTGTATTCGCTTTGGGATAAAAGAAAACCACCAGTTTTTTTCCTTTATAATTGGCTAAAGTATGTAGGTTTCCATCTTGATCTTTTCCAGAAAAATCAGGCGCTTTGTCGCCTTTTTTAAGTGTTGTCATATTGTAGATTTGTATATTTTATTTTTATTATCTTATTTTAGCTGTTAGCTGTTAGCCTTTTGACCCTGCCTGCGGCAGGCAGGTTTCGACCTTTCTTATTGCAGGGAGATTATAATGTAAAGCTGGATTAGGTTTTTATTACTATTTTAAATTTTAAATTTGCACGCTAAATCATTTAAAATTCAAAATTTAGAATTTAGAATAACCAAAAACCATTTTTACCTTGTTAAAATTACAAAAATGACCAAGAAAGAGCGCGTAACATTTGTTATAAATACGTTAAAAGAATTATATCCTGTGGTGCCTGTACCCTTAGACCACAAGGATCCTTATACCCTTTTGATTGCCGTTTTGCTCTCTGCGCAATGTACCGATGTTCGTGTGAATCAGATTACGCCATTGTTGTTTGCCAAAGCAGACAATCCGTTTGATATGGTAAAAATGAGCGTGGAAGAAATCAAGGAAATTATTAAACCTTGTGGGCTTTCGCCGATGAAATCGAAGGGAATTTATGGTTTATCCCAAATACTAATTGAAAAATACAACGGTGAAGTTCCGCAAAGTTTTGAAGCTTTAGAAGCCTTACCGGCTGTGGGGCATAAAACGGCCAGCGTGGTGATGAGTCAGGCGTTTGGTGTACCGGCATTTCCGGTAGATACACATATTCATCGGTTGATGTATCGTTGGGGATTATCTAATGGAAAAAACGTGGTTCAAACCGAGAAAGATGCCAAAGCCCTTTTTCCAAAAGAAGCATGGAACGATTTACATTTACAGATTATTTGGTACGGACGCGAATATTCGCCGGCACGGGGATGGCGCTTGGATAAGGATATTATAACGCGAACTATTGGCAGAAAAGAAGTGCTTAAAGAGGCTAAATAACATGAGTTCGATAACTATTCATTTTGAATAGCATACGACCAATTTTTGCTTTTATGCTTGTCGGATAGCAACGGAATAGCTAATGATGTTAGACCTATGGGTGCTGTAATAACAGTAAAATTAGGAACGAGACCTCCTCCATAAGACGCTACAGCAACTGAAAGAATACAAAAAGAAGTTCCCACTACCAGTAATACCGGACGAAAGATTGAAGCAAATACAGAACGTTTTTGAATTGTTGTAATTGAATCCAAAGGTATCGTGTTCTCCTCTATTTTAATGGTTT
Source organism: Flavobacterium sp. (assembly GCA_041917555.1). Classification (GTDB taxonomy): domain Bacteria; phylum Bacteroidota; class Bacteroidia; order Flavobacteriales; family Flavobacteriaceae; genus Flavobacterium. Next base: position 294,708 of record JAYRXL010000086.1, read on the forward strand.
TATCATCGATAATAGAAAATTTACCTACATATTTTGAGCCATCTACAGTGGTAATTTTAATACGTTTATTTTCTTCTATTTTTTCTTTACTGTTTGTTTTTTTGTTTTCTAAAATAATACAATTGCCTTGAGCAAATGACGCATAACTACTTAATAGCAGTGAGAAAACAATAATAATTTTAGTCAATTGACAGTGTAAGTTACTATTCATATCTAAAATTTGTTAAAAAAATATCCCGCTCCATTTTGAAGCGGGATATCTTTAATTAGCTATAATTTCGAAGTTCATGTTACCGTTTTTGACTATTGTCAGTGCTTTTGAATAGTGTAAAAGAAATTGGACTGTTTCTTTTTTAGGTAACATTTTTGGCGTTGCTAATGTTTTTTTTGAGTAGAGTTTTGCCATATATTAAAGTTTGTTTTCATATATAACGCAACTCTGTTTCCAATATTGTTTAATTGGTTAAAATTATTTTATTTTTCTCAATAATTTTTCGCATATTGATGAGCGCATAACGCATTCTGCCTAAGGCGGTATTAATACTTACTCCTGTAATTTCGGCTATTTCGTTAAAACTTAAATCCTGATAAATACGCATAATCAGAACTTCGCGTTGATCATCGGGTAGTTCGGTGATAATATTTTGCAGGTCTTTTTCGATGATATCCGTAATCATTTTGCCTTCAATGGTAGGCGAATTATCCGATAGAATTGAAAAAACAGAAAACTCCTCTGTTTCTCGTAACATCGGCATTTTTTTCCCTTTGCGGAAATGATCTACAATAAGGTTGTGTGCGATTCGCATAACCCATGGCAGAAATTTACCTTCTTCGTTATAGGAATTGGATTTTAATGTTTTAATAACCTTGATAAAGGTATCCTGAAAAATATCATCAGAAAGGTCTCTGTCATTTACTTTGGAGTAAATAAAGCCATAAATCTTAGACTGGTGTCTGTTGATTAATATAGCCAAAGCATTTTCATTGCCGGCCATATATTGCTGTACCAATAAAGCGTCTGGGATTTGATTAGTAGCCATAAAATTACCTTTTAGTTTGGGTTTACAACGTCTTGAATGTTTCTAAAAAGTAATTTTTGTCTATAGGCAACTGTTAATTAAAAATTAATGTATGACCAAATGTAATGTAATTATTTGTTAAAATCCAAATTGTAGTGAAAATTTTAACAGTTTTTACACAATAAACTAATGTGATTTGCTTATTGATACACTTTTATGTAATCAATTATAAATTGTTGTGGAAAAATGGAATCATCAACTTCGGGTCCGCCAAAGTTCCCTCCTACTGCCATATTCACAATGATGAAAAAAGGTTGGTTATAAGGCCAAACCGAAGTATCTTTTGGTTCCGGATTATACTTGTAAACAGAAATACCATCTACAAAAAATTCTATTTGTTCGGCATTCCACTCAACGGCATACACATGAAATCCTTGCTCAATATTCGGAATTACGGTTTTTTGAGAACTGGCATGATCGCCGTGAGTTGCTGTTGTATGCAAGGTTGTGTACACTGTTTCCGGATTACGACCCACATACTCCAATATATCTATCTCTCCACAAGCGGGCCAACCCACTTTACCAATATTCGACCCTAACATCCAAAAAGCAGGCCAAATCCCGCTTCCTTGCGGCAATTTTGCTCGAGCTTCAATACGTCCGCATTGAAATTCTTTTTTTCCTGCAGTTGTAATCCGAGTAGAGGTATATAAACTATCCTTTTTTTGAGCCGTGATGATTAGTTTTCCGTTTTTTATTCTATGATTTGATTTTGTATAAATTTGGCGTTCGTTGTTTCCCCATCCGCATACATTGGGACATCCGTCGCCTGTTTCAAAGTTCCAATCAGATTCGTTTAACTCTTTTCCTGAAAAATTTTCTTCCCAAACTAAAGTCCGATTTTTCTTTTGTGCCGAGACAAGAGTGCAAAACAATAAAATATATAAAGTATAACGCATCATTACTATTCTGTAAGTTCAAATTTTGTATGCAAACGAATATCGGCAGATGAACTACCAATCATAAGTTCAAATTCACCGGGCTCAGCAATAAAATTGAGGTTAGCATCATAAAATGATAACTTTTCGCTATCAATTATGAAAGTTACAGATTGAGTTTCGCCGGGAGCCAAATATAACTTTTTAAAATCTTTGAGTTCCATAATAGGTCGCACCACGCTTCCTACTTTATCTTTGATGTAAAGTTGCACTACTTCCTCACCCGCATACTGTCCTGTGTTGGATAAATCGAATGAAACTTTTATTTTTTCATTTGCATTTATTTTTTCAGATGAAAGCTTTAGGTTGTTATAGGCAAATGTTGTGTAACTTAATCCGTAACCAAAGGGAAATTTAGGAGAATTAGGTAAGTCTATGTAAGCGGATACGTATGTTTTATCATTGTCATCTTTAGCAGGACGTCCTGTTGTAAATTTGTTGTAATAAATAGGGATTTGTCCTTCCTCTCGCGGAAAAGTCATTGGTAATTTACCGGAAGGATTGTAATCTCCAAACAATACATCGGCAATAGCATTTCCGGCTTCGCTTCCCAACCACCAGGTATAAACAATTGTAGGCATATTATCTGCCGTCCAATTAAAAATTAAAGGTCGACCCGCATTGATAAGTACCACTATCGGTTTTCCTGTTTTTTGAAGTTCCTGAAGTAATTCTTCCTGAACACCCGGCAAGTGCAGGTTGCTTCTACTTTTTGCCTCACCACTCATATCGTGGCGTTCACCAACACTTACAATAACGATATCCGCTTGATTTGCAACCGCAACGGCTTCTGCAAAACCTGACTTATCGTAACTGTTAATTCCGCATCCTTTGGCATAGAGCAGTTTGGATGATTTTCCTATCTTATTTTGGAGCCCCTCCCATTGCGAAACGATATAGGTAGAGTCGATTTCTTTTAAATCGATTGCCCAAAATCCATGATTGGCGCGTTTTAATTTGACCATTGGACCAATAAAAGCAATTGTTTTATTGTTTTTAGACAGAGGCAATACTTTGTTATCATTTTTCAACAGCACTATGCTCTTTGCGGCCACAGTACGGGCAATGGTTGCATGTTCTGGATTATTCAATGCGGATTGCTCGCGTTTCGTATCCGAATAGCGATAGGGATCCTCAAAAAGACCCATTTCGAATTTTTTACGCAAAATACGTCGAACAGCATCATCAATCAAAGCAACCGAAACTTTGCCTTCGTTAACCAACTGTAGTAAATGATTGCGATAAGCATTACTTTCCATATCCATATCACTACCTGCTGTGATTGCTTTGAGAGCGGCCTCTTTATTATCTACAGCAAAACCATGATTTACCATTTCTCCAATGGAGCCCCAATCAGAAACTACAAATCCATTAAAACCCCATTTTCCTTTTAATATATCCCGTTGAATATAACTATTACCTGTGGCGGGTATACCATTAATATCGTTAAACGAATTCATGAATGTGGCAACTCCGGCATCTTTAGCCGCTTTGAAAGGAGGCAAATAGGTTTCCCAAAGCATGCGATTACTCATGTCTACAGAATTATAATCGCGTCCCCCAACGGCAGCACCATAGGCAGCAAAATGTTTAGCACAAGCCATAATAGAAGACAAGTCGCCCAACCGTTCGCCCTGAAATCCCTTAACGCGAGCATAAGCAATTCTTGAGCCCAAATAAGTATCTTCTCCGGCTCCTTCCATTACCCTACCCCATCGAGGATCCCTTGCAATATCGACCATAGGAGCGAAAGTCCAATGCACACCACTGGCTGAAGCTTCGATAGCCGAAACCCTTGCCGATTGTTCTATTGCTTGCATATCCCAACTGGCCGCTTCGGCTAAAGGTATCGGAAAAGTAATCTTGTAGCCGTGAATTACATCTAATCCAAAAAGAAGCGGAATTTTTAAGCGAGACTGCATTGCCATTTCCTGATACTTACGTGTGCGTTCTGCACCATTTACATTGAGCATAGAACCCAACAAGCCTTTTTTAAGTTCTTCTTGTTTGTTAGGGTTTATAACTAATGGTCCTGTAGGATTTGCATCATTTGTATATTGATTCAATTGCCCTATTTTTTCTTCCAGCGTCATTTGAGCCAATAATTCATCAACTCGTTGGTCAATAGATTTTTTTTGGGCGAAAGCAGGGCAAACAGCCAAAAAGAATAATAAAATTATATCAAACTTCTTCATAGAATTATTTTAATAAACCAAGGTCTGAATGGCATGTGGCAAAATGGTTACTTCGGCAGCAGAATTGCCTACACACAGAAAATACTTGACTTTTTCATTACTCATATTTAAAACAACAGTAACAACTTTATTATCCGGATTTAAAAACGAAGTAGTTAACAACTGACTTCTGCTGGAAGTGCTGCTTATACGTTTAGCTCCTTTCTCTATAAATTTCGAAAAATGGCCAATTACGTAGTACGAAGGAGTAAAATGTAACTCGCCTGTATTCAAATCTGCATGTACCGGAGCAAAACAGAAATTTTGAGCGTGATTTGGGCCGCCGTTCTGATCCAATAAAATATTCCAATCGGTCCAAGCTACAGTTCCATTGTTAAAATCGTGTATCATTGATTCCCCATAACGTTGCCCATTAGACCACAGTTGGTATTTTGAAGCGTCAAATTTTTCAACACAACCTTCGGTAAACATTAATTTTTTATCGGGATACATTTGTTGAACAGCCTCAATATTATCAAACATGGGTTTACCACCACTCCAGGTTTCATACCAATGAAAGCCGATTCCCCAAACAAATTTAGAGGCATCCGGATCAGATAAAACAGTGCTAACACGTTGAGTTATCAAATCGCGATTATGGTCCCAAATTGTTATTTTTTTATTCCCTAAACCAGCTTTCTGAAGGGTAGGTCCTAAGTAATTTTTAAGAAAATCTCGTTCCTCCTCAGCAGTATAAATACAGGATTCCCAACGTTGCTTGGCCATAGGCTCATTTTGTATCGTCAGTCCCCAAACCGGTAAGCCTTCCTTTTCAAGTGCATTAATATACTTAACATAGTAATTTGCCCAAGTTTGTCGGTATTCCGGTAATAATTTCCCGCCTTGAAGCATCGTATTATTATCTTTCATAAATGCGGGAGGCGACCAAGGGCTTATATAAAATGAGGCTTTTGGGCCAATCATTTGCATGGCTTTTTTTATCAGAGGCAATTTAAACTTGCGATCCGGAGCAATATCAAATGTTTTTAAATCTTTATCCCCTTCTTTTACATACGAATACGAAGACGAACTAAAATCACAACTATTCATATTGGTTCGAACAATAGAATAACCAATTCCTTTTTCTTTAGAATAATAAGCATCCAAAAAGGATTGCTGCTTTTCCGTAGAAAGTTTTGAAAAAATTTCAGCACTGGCATCAGTAATCGCCCCACCTACTCCAATATAGGTTTGGAACTTTTTATCCGGATTTACAAAAACACAAGTCTGGGTTTCGAAAGGTTGTCCCATTTCCGAAAAAACGAGATTATCCGTTTGGGTTAATTTCAAATTCGTACTATCGGCAGTGGTGTATACAACAACAGTCCGATTTTTCAGGCTGAATGGTAAAATTTTCTTCTTAGACACCTGACCAAAAACACTACCAAACGAAATTGAGAGTAAAAAAATTAGTATACGATTCATAGCAAAAAAATTAAAAAACAAAGGTTCCTACCGCACCTGCATCTAAAAAGACTGTGGCCCATTTCCCGTTTATCTTTATATTAAACGCCTCGCTCACAGCGCCATCGTTTACTGCAATCAGAACAATTTTACCGGAAGGTGTCTTAAAAGCAACATTGTAGATATTTCCGGCCTGATTGGAGGCAATTCGCACAGAGCCCTGAGGCACAAATTTTGAGGCGTGGGCAATGATATAGTAAGCAACATTCCGTTCAAAATTTTCACTACTGTGGACTGTCACAGCGCCTTTGCACATGGTACATCCTCCGGGAGTATGCGGATTAAAAGTACCGTCATTAGCGAGATTCCACTCGAGTGCTATTCGACTCCAATTCCGCATAGAACCAATAATTACATTGCGTACATGCCATCGAAAATCACCACTAAACGTTCCGTTTGAACCAGTCCATTGCTCCGTGAAATACAAATTTTTGTTGGGAAAAGCTGAATGAACCGTTGTCAATGCACTGATATCGCCTGCATACAAATGAAAAGCAGACCCATCTATGTATGGATTTGCGCCGGTATCCGACAAAACTTCCATAGGATATTCCGGTTTATCACAATTATGATCGTAAACAATGATTTTGGTAGTTATTCCGGCTGATTGAAATGCAGGTCCCAAATGATTTTTGATAAAATCAGCTTGTTGCGCAGCTGTCATATACAAACTTGGGTTATTACCGGGATGCAAGGGTTCATTTTGAATGGTTATGGCGTGAATCGGTATTCCGTTTTGTTGCATTTGCTGTATATATTTTACAAAATACTGAGCATAAACACCATAATATTGTGGCAACAAACTTCCTCCTACCGAATTTCCGTTGTCCTTCATCCAGGTGGGCGGAGACCATGGTGATCCAAGAATTTTAATGCTTGGGTTTATGGTTCTGATGGTTTGAAGCATTTGAATCAATGCATTATCATTTGCGAGGCTAAAATTTGTCAGATTTACATCCGTTTGTCCGAGAGGCATATCATCATAGGAAAAAACAGTACTGTTTAGGTCGGATGCCCCTATGCTAATTCTGAGATAACTAATTGAAATGGAATTGTCACCCGACCCAAAAAGTTCTTCAAGCAAGGCTTGTTTTTTTGAAGGTGTGAGTTGGTTAATCATTTGAACACTTCCTCCGGTGAGTGTATATCCAAAACCATCAACTGTTTGAAAGGTTTGGGTTGGATCGATTGTTATGGTTTGGTTGCTGTTGGCAGCAGTTCCAAATGCCAAAATCGTGTTTTGCTTTTGGAGTTTAATACTTTCATCAGCCTTAGTTAACCAGAAATCTATTTCATTCACTGTAGGATTTTGCGGGTTTGGTCCTTGAGGTGTTCCATCGGAAGACTGTCCACATCCTACAGCTACAAAAGCAGTGAACAACTGCGAAATTATATAGTTGGTAAAATTATTTTTCATCAGTTTAGAATAATGTCGGTAAGTACCGGAAAATGATCAGACGGAAATTTTAAATCATAGGGTTCTGCCAATACAGCATATTTTTTGATTTTGATTCCTAAATTTGGTGAACAAAAAATATAATCTATTCTGTCTGTAACTTTTTTATTGTAATCAAACCCATTAAAAGTACCTTCGGGGCCAAAAGGTTTTTCAGCAGAAGCTTCTTTAGCGTCTGTCAATTTTGTTTTCAATTCACGAATACGAGAGGTATCGGGAGTTGAGTTAAAATCTCCCATGAAAAAAAAGGGAAATTTTGAGGTATTTAAGGTTTCAATTTTTTGCATTATAAGTTGGATCCCTTCATCACGAGCAATTTCACCCATATGATCCAAATGGGTATTAAATACCCAAAAAATTTTGTTTGTTTTTTTATCTTTCAATAATACATAAGTACAAACTCTATTACAGGCTGCATCCCAACCTCTTGAGACGATATCGGGTGTTTGCGACAACCAAAAAGTGCCACTTTCGAGCAACGAGAAGCGGTATTTGTTATAGAAGACTGAAGAGGCTTCACCGGTTCCATTTTCTTCTCTACCCAAACCCACATGTATATATTCTGGCAACTGTTCCTGCATTTCGGTAACCTGATGTGGAAGTGCTTCCTGAATTCCTAAAACATCTGGAGCATGAAAACGTATTTGTGACAGCAGTCCGTCTTTTCGATTAGGCCAACTATTTACTCCATCAGAAGCTACATCGAGTCTGATGTTGTAAGTCATCAACCTAATAGACTGTGCAGGAGCTAAAAGGCAAAATAAGTTTGTTAGAATAAAAAGTAAAACCTGTCTCATTTTCAATCATTTCTCCGCTTAGGCTTCTGTAGAATACAGAAGCCATTAACGGACAAACTAACTTAAACAAAATATTATTGAAAAATTCTTATATAATCTATTTCATAAGTGGAAGATGTAAAAGCAGGATCAATTGTTCCTCCAAAATTTCCACCTATAGCACAATTCACAATCAAGAAGAAATTAGAATTAAAAGGTACACTTGAACTGTTAGAGAATGTATAAAACAACTGACCATCAACATAAAATTTTATCGTTGAAGCTCCCCAGTCCAAGGCATAAATATGATAATCGGTTGTAGCATTTGATATGGTTACATTACTGCCATCGGGATTAGCACCTGAATGTCCGGGATGATGAAGAGAACCATAAATTTTATTGAGTTGGTTACCTACATGTTCCATAATATCAATTTCGCCGCAGGAAGGCCAACCAACTGAAGTGATATTATCGCCTAACATCCAAAAAGCAGGCCATGTGCCACCTCCGGCCGGTAATTTCGCACGCATTTCAACTCTACCATATTTGAATGAAAACTTACCTTGCGTTTTTAGTCGTGCCGAGGTATAGTTACTACCGTTGTATACTTCTTTGAGTGTTTTAATTTTTAAAAAACCATTTTCCACAATTACATTTTCAGGGCGAGAGGTGTAATATTGAGCCTCATTATTTCCCCAACCTCCCGAACCGGTACCGGTATCGTAAGCCCATTTACCAGAATCCGGAGCTCCATTCGTATTAAACTCATCCGACCACACTAAAGTTGGTGCCACATAAACAGTTACAGTTGCCGAAGTTGAAATAAAATTAGAGCCGTTATAAGCTGAGGCCGCAATGGTATATGTGTTCGTTCCTAAAGTTGAAAAAGAATAGCTAAAATTACCTGTTGGGGAATTTAGTGTTTCACCATTAATCAGTAACTTATAATTTGTTGCATTGGTTGCTGTGACCGTAATTGTTACATCGCCACTTCCGTCACCATTAGGATTTGATGCATTTGCACCCACCACAGTAACTGTCATAGCAATATTTGAAGGTGTTTGTGGATTAGATGTACCTCCTCCGTCGCTATCGCCGGAACAACCTATAAACAACACCGATAAAAGTGCTGTTAGCATGCATTTAAAAAACAGTTTTTCGCTTTTCATAGATAAAATTTGGTATGCCGATTTATACTATCGGCATACCATTGATTAAAATTAATTTAGGGAGCCGGTTTTAATTTTAAATACCAGAAATTATTTTGATTAGCACCGCGACTTCTCAAATAAAGGTAGTTAGGTGTACTTTCAATAATTTCATACGTGTTAGAACAAGAACCGTATCCTATAAAACCATCATTGCCTTCAACAGTAATTTTATAGCCTGTTGTGGAAGTAATATCTGAAGGTAAACCAGCAGGAAAAGATGAGGCAGAATCTCCAAAAGCTATAGCTTTTGTAGGTTGCGTCCAAGGATGACAAGCTTCTCCGGCTCCGGATACACCAAGGTTATTTTCTGCCGCATTACGATTCATAAAGATACCATCCGGTGAAGCAACAGCCAATGTAAAGGTATTGCTTGGCGTTTTGGTGAACGTGTAAGTAGCTGTGTAGAAACAATTACAACAAGCCACTTTTTCGTCAATAGCAGCACTCCACCAAATTGTGGTTGGGTCAGCCCAAGGTCCAATTCTTAAATGCGCCGGAACACTTTTATCAACTACCCAGGTTTTTGAGGTGCCACTTGTCATATTTTGAACAATAGTAGGATCCATATTGAAATCATAGCGCACTGTAATGTCCTTTGTTTGAGTAGTAGAAGTACCTCCGGGTCCATAGGCTATAGCAGTAATACGGTATGTATTAGTACCATCGGTTTCAAAACGTTTGGTTGTTGTTCCCGTGCCGGGAAAAGCAGCCATGGAAGGATTTCCACTATCACTCACAAGTTTATAACCAATCTTATAGGCTAAAGCATTATCGGCATGCAGACTTATCGTAACATCTCCCGAGCCATTCCCATTGGGATAAGTAGCATTTTGACCGACAATTTGGGTAGTAATTACAAGATTGGTAGGAGTTGTTAATTCACCCAGTGAATAATCTCCGTCTTTTTGGCAGGAAAATAAGGCAAATACTGCGGTCACGAGTATACCTCCTGCTATAAAAATTTTATTCTTCATCTCTTTTTAAATTAGTTAGATTGGGTAACGTTGTCTATATAAATAATTTCTCCTGTACCGTTATCTGTATCATTATAACGGAAAACTAATTGTCTGAATTCAGTTCCGGCCGGTATACCATTTGGACCAAAATCGAACACCAATTCTTCCCATTGATTTGCAACAGTAGAAGCTACTTTCAGGATTTGGTTAGGCACACTATTTGTCCCTTGCTCCAATTCAACATTCAGTTTTTTGCCTACTTCGGTTGAGTATACCATAACTTTAATTTTAGATCCGTTATTGATATTAATCGGAACTGAATTTGGAGTAGACATAGGTGTCCATGTTCCGCTCCAGTTCGCTGCTCCTCCGTTTTTGGTGTAACGCCAAACTTTTGATGAGGAATTTATACCTCCGGGGAATGGGTTGTTTACAACAGCCACATCTACTCCACCAAAAGTACCCCCAATTCCATAATTTTGGGTAGCGCTTTCATAGGTAATCGGAAGCGAAAAAGGATCAAAAATGACAATTTGTTCAATTACTTGACTCGTTGCAGCACCACCGCTTAACGCAACAACTCTAAGGTTATAAACACCTGCTGAAGCATATACATGGGCAGGTAGTGTTTCACCAACGGCCATTGGAGTTCCGACTTCGCTCGCTACATCGCCAAAATAGACAAGAAAGCCATTGGCATAATCAGCTGTTGCAGATACCGTTACACTATGTCCTGAAACAGTTTTGTTAACAACTAAATTGATAGGTGCTACATACGTAACTGTTAACGGATAGGTGTTTACGGTTGGATTTCCGGCTAAATCGTAAGAAGTGATTGTAACCGTGTAACTTCCTTCCGGATAATTGTGAGTAGCGCTTTGCCCCGGAGAGACCACGGCAGAAGCTGATGCACCTGTTCCATGTCCAAATTGAATCTGGAAGGATGAAGCGCCTTCACCGGTTGGTGTAATACGCACCAAACCTGAATTATCATGACTGATGTCGAACAAACTGTTTTGAGCTCCTGAATTAACTGTTTCCAAGAAAGAGTCATCCGAATCAATTCCATCCGGTTCAGAACAACTCACAGCAGTTATCAAGACTAAACTGTAAAGTATATATTTTATTTTTTTCATAATTCTCAAATTTCAAACAATTAATATCCGGGATTTTGAACCAGTTGCGTTCCATTTAATTCACTGGCAGGAATTGGCAATGCTTCGTGTTTACCTGCTACAAATCCTCTTGAAGCAAGTTTTGATGGTGCATCCCCCCAACGAACCAGGTCAAACCAACGGTGACCTTCACCGGCAAGTTCTCTGCGTCTTTCATCTTTGATAGCAGCCATAGAAACAGGTATTGAAGGTAAACCAACTCTCGATCTTACAGCATCTAAAAGTGCTTGAGCTCTGGAACCTGTTCCACCTAATGCTTCTGCTTCCATAAGATACGTATCTGCTAAACGGATGGCATAAGTATCCTGCGTATAATTTAACACGGCGTCACCAGCACCTGTATGAACATTAGCCGTGGTAGGAACAAACTTTTTAAGGTAATAACCCGTATCTTGATATCCATCTAAATAATCAACTTCGCCATTGGTTCGCATTTGTTTTAAGTTGAGTACCGTAGAATTGAAACGAGGATCGCCGTTCATGAAATTATAAAAGTTATCCGTGAACACATTAAAACTCCAACCGGAAGGGAGATCAGGAGCTGTTGATGCTATTTTAACATAACTTCTTGGTCCAACCATTACATTAATGGTGTTTCCTTCATCAGCGTTGCCACCCCAAATTCCCCAATAGGAGTTTTGGGCAGAGTGACAAACCTCTAAAACTGATTCGGTATTGAATTTATTTGAAAACACCCATAGGTCAGAATAATTAGCCAATAAATGATACCCAAATTGACTGGTACCACCCGGTGTTCCGTTTACTAATGCCAACTGTTCAGCTGCCTGCGTATTTTTACCTTGATACAAGTACACTTTACCAAGAATAGCACGAGCCGCACCTTGCGTAATACGACCTCTGTCATCGCCGGAAACGGTTGCAGGCAGATTATTAATCGCCTCTAATAAATCTTGCTCTACTTGACTGTAAACGGCTGAAGGAGCAGCTTGCGTAACAGAATAAAATTCTGATGCTGAAAGCGGGTGTAAAATTAGAGGTACATTTTTAAACATACGCACTAAATTGAAATAATAAAAAGCACGTAGGGCTTTAGTTTCAGCTGTAAAACGAGCTTTCGTTTCTTCGCTCATCGGTACACCCGGAATTTTTTCAAGAAGCACATTGGCTCTGTAAATTCCTCTGTAATAATCGCTCCAAAAACTCATTGGAATGGTATACGGATCGATGGTATAATTGGAAAAGGATTGAATTCCCGCTCCATCAGATGCACCACCGCCTCCTGCGAAATGATCATCAGAACCGGCATTAAACATTGTAATCATGTTTTCAAAACCTCCCGAATTTTTTCGCATTACATCATACACGGCAATAAGTCCGGCTTTCGCTTCTGCTTCATTTTGGTAATATGAAACTTCTAACGGTTGTCCGTTTGGTTCTACTTCAATAAAGTCCGTAGAACAGGAATTAAGCATCAAAACTGATGTAACTCCGGCTGTTAGTAAAACTATTTTTCTTTTCATAATAAATTTTTTAGAATTGAATATTTGCTCCAAAAATGATACTTCTGGCTTGAGGATAATATCCTTTATCTACTCCAAACACATTTCCTCCGATTTCAGGATCATACCCTGTATATTTTGTAAATGTGTACAAGTTCTCTCCGGTTACATAGAAACGCAATTTATTAATTCCTACTTTACCTGTTACATCTGTTGGCAATGTGTAGCCAAATTGAACGATTTTTAATCGTAAATAATCTCCTTTTTCAAGATAAAAATCAGACATTCTTGAGAAGTTTCCATTCGTATCACTATTAGTCAAACGAGGATAATCATACGATGTCCCTTCGCCATGCCATCTTGACAAAGCTTCGGTTTGGTAATTAGAATTTTGTACATCCAAACGACGAAGACCTTGGAAAATTTTGTTACCGGCTGCACCTTGTGTAAACACCATCAAATCAAAACCTTTATAATCTACGTTAAAGGTAAGACCAAAAGTGTATTTTGGTAGCGGTGACCCTAAGAAAACTTTATCGTTATCATTAATTTGTCCGTCTCCGTTTGTATCTGTCCATCTGAAGTCACCCGGAACAGCATCCGGTTGAATCAAACCTCCGGTAGAATTGGTGTAGGCATTAATTTCATCATAATTTTGAAACACACCAGCAGTTTGAAAGCCATAGAATGAGTTGTAAGCTTCACCTACCTGAGTTCTGGTTATTGCGCCCATGGATTGGAAAGCAGCATTACCTGAAATGTATGGAATTCCCTGACCTAAATTTGTTACTTCATTTTTAAGTGTAGCAAAATTTGCATTAGCGCTAATATTGAATGAATGAATTTTCTTTTTGTAGCCTAATTCAATCTCAATACCTTTATTATCCATATCGGCTATATTCGCAATTGGAGGAAGTTCTGCACCTACATAACCCGGAATCGGATTTTCACGTAAAATACCTACAGTCGATTTCTTATACCAATCGAAATTTAAATTTAAATTATCAAATAAGCGGGTTTCAAAACCAATATCTGTTTGACGTGTTTCTTCCCATTTTAAATCCGGATTTGCAATACGACCCGGGCTACTACCCGGAGAAACAGCTGTTCCGCCACCTAACGTGTAATTACGTTCACCTCCTATAGTGGCTAAATAAGCCCCAAGAGGAATTCGAGAATTACCGTTTACACCGTAACCGGCTCTCAATTTTAGGGTATTTATAACTTTATTTGGTTTCCAAAATTCTTCTTTAGTAACTACCCAACCCATTGAAAATGCAGGGAAAATACCATATTTATTATTACCACCGAAACGGTCAGATCCGTCACGTCGTATAGCTCCCGTAAATAGGTATTTTTCTTTGTAGTCATAATTTACTCGTGCAAACAGGGAGGTTAGTTTAAAAATATCCCCGTCAAACGAATAACCAACTTTGTTAGTGGCTGTTACACTACCATCATTAAAAGAAGCATCTTGGTAATTATTGGTAGATAAACCGGAATGTGTTACACTGGTTTCTGTCCAAATTTGACCTTCAATATAGGCACCCTGACCCAAAAGCACTGACAAATTGTGAGATCCAAATTGGTTGCTGTAAGTTGCTGTGTTTTCGATATTCCAGTCCAAAGCTCTATTGTTTCGTCTGGTTAATCTATTGTTAACCAAATTATTTACAGTTGCACTAAGGTAATACTTTGGCGTAAATCCTTCGGCACCCCAAAAAGCTAATTTACCTCCCAATGAACTTTTGAATTTAAAGTGCTTAGCAATTGTAACTTCTCCGTTTACATTACCAATAAAATCATCAGACCATCCATGATTTCCTAAAACCGTTTTGGTGTATGCTAACGGGTTAGTCATTTCCTGTCCAACAGTTGTAGGGTAGCCTACAGAGATACCATACGGATTACCATTTTCATCGCGAATTGCATATTGAGGGTAATAACCACTACGGGTTGGATCAGTATCAATAAGTGGAGTTATTGGATCCAGATTAATAGCAGAACTTAAAGGTCCGCCAAATTCACTGTTTGTGTTTCCGATTCCAACTAATTTTTGGTGTGTATATCCAAAAGTATGTCCGATGGTTAACCAATCTTTAACTTTATGGCTACCGTTAAGTCGGATATTTTTTCTGTCCCAAGTAGAAATCTCAGGCAACACAATTCCTTCCTGATATTTACTACCAAATGACAAATAAATATTCGATGTTTCATTTGCGCCACTAATACTTACTTCATGTGCATTTGTGGTCGCTGAATTTGAAAAAATGGCTTTTTGCCAATCGGTTCCCATGCCATATTCGTTAATATTAGAATAGGGAGGCGTTTGTCCGGCATTAACCGCTTTTTCATTCATTATAGCAGCATACTGAGGTGCATTTAACAACTTAATAGTGCGCTCTGGTGATGAAACTGCGAACGAACCATTATAGGTAGTGGTAAATTTTCCTTTTTTACCTTTTTTGGTTGTAATCAAGACTACCCCTGATGCAGATCGAGAACCATAAATAGCAAGAGATGCTGCATCCTTCAATACTTCGATGGATTCAATATCCGATTGGTTTACAGCGCCAAGAGCTCCATTATCTACTACTACTCCATCAACAACCCACAAAGGATTATTCCCTCCGTAGGTATCAAAAGTTGTAATACCACGTACTCGAACTGTGGCGGAAGAACCAGGTTGTCCGGCGTTCATCGCTATGGTAACACCGGCGGTTCTACCTTGCAACGATTGCTCTATACGTCCGTTAGGAACTTTTTCTAAATCTTTTGCGCCAACTTTAGAGATGGAACCTGTAACAACACTTTTCTTTTGAGTTCCATAACCAATATTAACAACAACTTCTTCTAATTTGTTACTCTCTTCTACCAAATTTACACTGATAGGAGATGAAGATATAGGAACCTCTTGTGTGAGATAACCTAAATAAGATACCACTAATGTTTGTGCACTTTCAGGAACATCCATGGCAAACTTACCGTCTAAGTCGGTAGATACACCTATAGTAGTTCCCTTAACAAGTACATTAGCTCCGGGTAATGGTAACCCATTTGAGCTAACTGTTCCCGACACTCTTTTTTGGGCAGTTGCTGCCGCTGCAAAGATGAAGAACATGGCGATTAGGAAAAAATAATCCCTAATCCTGTTGGCAAATAGCTTTAATTTCATAAACGTTTAAAATTTTTAGTTTGGTTAATTTTTGACAAGTGATTTTTGCCACTTGTTAACGTGGTGTTAAATTATCTAATTTGAAAATATGTATTTCACAATCAACCACAACAAAAAATATACATTTAAAAAAAATAAGTGTATCCTACAAAGAATTTATCAAAACGCCTATAAAACTGACTTTTTTTACAATGGTGCAATCACCCTTACAGAAGGAAAAACAAAGTTACGAAAAGGTTTTTGTTGAGGTAATGTTGAGGTAAAAACCATTTTTTTGTATAGTTATACACTTAAAATATAGTTAACTAAGCCATCATCATGAGCCAAATTGAGTTTTTTACGCAAACGATAGCGTTTAATTTCTACACTTCGTATCGAAATGTTTAACATAGGAGCAATCTCTTTCGAAGATAAATTCAACCTAAGGTAGGCACATAATTTTAAATCACTTGGTGTTAAGGTAGGATGTGCCGTTTTTATCTTCTTAAGAAAATCTTTATCTACATTATCAAAAGCCTCTTTAAATGTATTCCACGTGTCATCTCCTGTAATATTCTTATTGATAGCACTGATAACCGATTTGATATTTTTTCCACTGTTTTCTTCCTCAGCCGATTTTTTTAAATCTTCTTTGATAATAGATAACAATTCATCTTTCTTAATTAAACTCATTGTAGAAACAGCCAACTCTCGACTCTTAGCATCTACATCTTGAGATAATTGCTCATTACGCAATTTCATGAGTTGTTTCTCATTTTCCAAGGCTGCTATTTCCAATAAAAGGTTATTCTCCTCTATGAGTTTTTCTCTTTGATGTTGGTAATAATTCTGATAAGCTCTGTTAATGTAATACGCCAAAACCAAAGCCAATATTAGATAAATAAAAACAGCTAAATTAGTAGCATACCATGGTTTAAGAACCGTAAAGCTGTATAACGCCGTATTAAGAGGTGCCGAGTTAGCCACTTTTGCTCTAACCTTAAAAGTGTAATCTCCGGGTTCTAAATTCTTAAAATTTATGGATGACTTAGGGTTCCAGTCACTCCATTGGGTTTGAAATCCCTCGAGCATGTATTGGTATTCAACATCGATAAAACGATTGTATTGAGGGACAGAAAAATTAAAAACGAGGTTGTTTTCATCGTGGGTCAATTCACCTTCAACCGTTAAGTCTTTTGCAAAACCTTTTCCGTTTACCTTATTTACAATAACACCCGTTATAAAAACATTATGATTCTTAACTTTGAAATCATTCAAATCGATAATAAAATAACCATCTGTTTTACCAACTAAATACTGATTACCGCCAATTTTTGTAATATTTTCATACCCAATCATCGGGTTAGTAATTGCAAAAGGAATCGGGATTTTATTTTTTTTAAGCTCTGCATCGAAATTACCCGACGTAAAATAATAAATGTAGTTTTTAGTAAAGAGCCACATTTTATTGGATTCGTCTACATTGAGTTTCCCGGAAATGTATTCCCCGTTTTGAAATATGGTGCTCAGGCTTTCATTTTTCACAAAAGAGGAAGTTTTTTTATCGAGAGCATAAATACCTTGCCTTCCGGCAAAATAAATAGTTCCGTTAAATTTGGCTAAACTGATGTGCTTCCCTTTAGTCGGAGTTTTGAGAATTGAAAATTGTGTAGCCTTTTTAAAATCGGGTGTTACCAGAACTTTAATTATCCCTTTGTATTCATGACCAATATAAATTTCAGTCGCTTTATTCAATTCAAAATACCGAGAAGAGATATCAAACTTGCTGATTTTATTTCTAAAACTCCACTGACCATCCCTTTTCTCCAAAATAGATAAGCCATTATAATTTCCTTGCATCAATAGATTTTCATATCCGGGCACCATATTTATTTTCCAAGTCCCGGATTGTTTAAAAATAAGAGAAGCTGTATCGCCGTTTACCAAAAAGGTTCCTTGATCATGACCACAAAATAATTGTCCTTGATAATCAAACAAAGTCCAAACCTGACCCTTTGTACCGGAAATAAGTTTAAATCCGCTTTGCCCTTTCAGTTCTTTGCAAAACAATCCCTGATTTGTACCCAAATAAAGCAAATCGCCAAAACGTCTCGAAGCATATACAGTTCCCAGATAACCTCCGTCATCTTTAAAACTTTTTATAGGAGATTGCAGGTTAATACAATCGATACCGTTATCCAAGCCTAACCATAAATTATTATCAGAATCTTCTAAAAGCGATAAAACCGTATTGTTACTCAGTCCTGAATTTTGTATGATGTGGTATTTAATTTTTCCTTCATTATTTAAAATATAAATACCGTTCGAAATAGTGCCCAATGCAAAACCGCCATCGGAAAGTTCTTTGGCACAAAAAATCGAATTTTGTCGTAACTCAGCATCAGAAGCATAAGCAAAAGCAGTTAAAGCACCATTTTGAAGTGCTAAAACACCTGCTCTTTCCGTTTGCAACAAAAAGGCACCGTTTCGTTCAAAAATTTCAACAATACGATTGTTTTTAATCCGTTCATCTGAACAAATCAGTTTACTTTTACCATTACTGACTTCAAAAAGTCCCTCTCCTATTGCCTGATAATAAATTGATCCTGCAACTTTATAGCATCTGAAAATATACGGGTGATGGTCAATAAATTGAAAGGTGTGCTTTTTTACGTCGTACACATATATCCTGTTGAAGGACTGAAATAAAATCCAATTGTCAAAATCAATAATATTCCAAAAATGTTCATCTTCTATGAGTTTTTCACGAATTCCGGCGCTTAGGGAGGCGTATTTGAGTCGACCGTCTTTTTGTCGGGTCCAATAACCAAATTCCATGTAACAACCTGTATAAATCCGTTTTCCTACAACTTTAACGGAACGTATAATTGTTTCATTCGGGGAAGGGTATAATGTCCAATCGGAGCCATTAAATTCGAGTAATCCTTCGTTATTCGCAGCATAAACAAATTGATTGTCATCTTGAGTTAACATCCAATTTTGATTTCCACCGCCATAAATAGTAGAACTATGGCGTACTATAGGCGGCAAATCTTGTGAATGCCCTATAAAGGATAACAAACAAAGAAAAATAATACATAACTCCCGAAAAGAATGCTTAAAATCCGTTTTCATGAAACAGTTAATTGAAAAGGTGAAATTAACATAAAAAAGGAATAAATACGGAGTATAAATTCAAAAAAAGAATAATTACCTTTGCCAAAATCGCCTTTCAGCATGATTTCAAAAGACATAGCCTCGTTAGAACCCAAAAAAAATATTATTATCAAAGGTGCTCAGATTCACAACCTGAAAAACCTCGATGTGGCGATTCCCAGAAATCAATTGGTAGTTATTACCGGACTTTCGGGTTCAGGCAAATCATCCTTGGCTTTTGATACACTATACGCCGAGGGTCAACGTCGTTATGTAGAGAGTTTGTCCAGTTATGCGCGCCAGTTTTTGGGTCGCTTGGATAAACCCAAAGTAGAATATATAAAAGGAATTGCACCTGCCATTGCCATAGAGCAAAAAGTAAACACTACCAATGCTCGCTCCACAGTGGGTACTTCTACCGAGGTTTATGATTACCTAAAATTACTTTTTGCACGCATAGGAAAAACGTATTCCCCTATTTCGGGCAATGAGGTAAAAAAACACACTGTAACGGATGTGGTTGCCAAGGTTAAAGAATTTACCGCTGACAGCCGATGGTTGCTCTTAGCACCCATTCATTTGGAAGAAGGCCGAAAATTAGAAGACAAACTGAATGTGCTTTTACAACAAGGTTTTGCGCGTATCATGGTTGACGGCGAAACAGTTCGTTTGGATTCCGTTGAAAAGCATACACTGGATCACAAAGAGGTTCTTTTGGTAATAGACCGAATTGTGGTAAAAGACGATGAAGAATTTTACAACCGCCTGGCAGATGCTATCCAAACTGCATTTTACGAAGGTAAAGGTGAATGCATGCTGCAAAATGCCGACTCAAATGAACAATTTAAATTTAACACCAATTTTATTTTAGACGGGCTCACGTTTTTGGAACCTAACATTCATTTGTTCAGTTTTAATAACCCCTACGGTGCCTGCCCGGTTTGCGAAGGTTATGGAAATATAATTGGCATTGATGAAGAATTAGTGGTGCCAAATACAGCCCTTTCGGTTTATGAGAATGCAATTTATCCGTGGCGTGGCGAAAGCATGAGTTGGTATAACGACCAATTAGTCAATAATGCTTATAAATTTGACTTTCCGATACACAAGCCTTATTACCAACTTACTGATGAACAAAAAGACCTCGTTTGGAAGGGAAATAAGTATTTTACAGGCTTAAACGATTTCTTTAAGGAACTGGAAGAAAAGAATTATAAAATCCAAAATCGGGTTATGCTTTCACGGTACAGAGGTAAAACAAAATGTACGGCTTGTCGTGGTAAACGCCTCCGACCCGAAGCCAATTTTGTTAAAGTGGGTGGAAAAACCATATCCGATTTGGTTGACATGCCAATTAAAAATCTGTTGCCTTTTTTTACTGATTTAGTGCTTTCAGAATACGATTTTAAAGTCGCTAAACGATTACTCATCGAAATACAAAATCGCTTATCTTTTTTGAGTGATGTGGGGTTAGATTACCTGACTTTAAACCGAAATTCGGCTTCGCTTTCGGGAGGTGAATCCCAACGCATTAATTTGGCTACCTCCTTAGGCAGTTCGTTGGTGGGTTCGATGTATATTTTAGACGAACCGAGCATTGGTTTGCATCAAAAGGATACCGAACGTTTAATAAAAGTCCTTAAAAGCTTACGTGATTTAGGCAATACCGTTATTGTAGTTGAACATGATGAAGATATCATGCGTGCCGCCGATCGCATTATCGATATTGGTCCTGAGGCTGGTACTTTTGGAGGCGAATTAGTAGCAGAGGGTAATTTTGATGAAATTTTGAAAAGTAATTCACTAACGTCGCTTTACCTAAACGGAAAATTGCGCATCGAAGTCCCTAAAAAACGTCGCGTTTCAAAAAATTACATCAAAGTAACAGGTGCCCGAGAAAACAACCTGAAAAATATTGATGTTACTTTTCCTTTGGATTGTCTTACTGTGGTTACCGGAGTTTCCGGTAGCGGAAAAAGTACCTTGGTAAAAAAAATACTCTACCCCGCTTTGCAAAAGAAAATTGAAGGTGTGGGTGAAAAAGCAGGACAATTTTCGGAACTATCGGGTAGTTTTTCACACCTAAAAAGCATCGAATATGTGGATCAAAATCCAATTGGCCGCAGTTCCAGATCCAATCCTGTTACCTATATCAAAGCGTATGACGACATACGCGACTTATTTTCAAAAGCAAAACTATCCAAAATTCGCGGGTATCAATCCAAACATTTTTCATTTAATGTGGATGGCGGACGTTGTGAAACCTGTAAAGGTGACGGAACTATTCATGTGGAAATGGTTTTTATGGCCGATGTGGAATTACCTTGTGATACTTGTGGTGGCAAACGATTCAAAAAAGAAATTCTCGAAGTAAAATTTGAAGACAAAAACATCGATGATATTCTTACCATGACTATAGACGATGCAATTGCCTTCTTCAGCCAATACAACCAAACAAAAATTGTTCAAAAACTGCAACCGCTCCAAGATGTTGGTTTGGGATATGTTCAATTGGGACAATCGTCTTCAACCCTTTCCGGAGGTGAAGCTCAACGAATTAAACTGGCCTCATTTCTTGTAAAAGGAACCACCAAAGATAAAGCCCTCTTTGTGTTTGATGAGCCCACAACGGGCTTACATTTCCACGACATAAAAAAATTATTGGCCTCTTTCGACGCACTCATTGATAAAGGACATTCTATCATTGTGATAGAACACAATCCGGATTTGATTAAATGCGCAGATTATATCATCGATTTAGGCCCCGAAGGCGGCGAAAACGGTGGACAGGTATTAGCAACCGGAACTCCTGAGGAATTGGTGAACAACAAAAAATCGGTTACGGCTAAATACCTTAAAGAAAAGTTATCGCAAAAAAATTAGAATTCAAGTTTTTAGGCATAAATAAAGGCTATCCCTTTTGGTGATAGCCTTTATTTATTTTGATAGTATATAAATCGTATTACTCTACCAATATCTTTTTAGAAACCGATTTATCACTTCCCGAAATGGTGGCCAAATAAATCCCTTTAGATAATTGAGAAATAGGAAGCTGTTCAATTAACTGAGCAGAATCAAATTCGCGCTCGATAACTTTTTTGCCTTGCATATCGGTAATTGTTACTGCAATAGTACCTGTTAGTAAACCTTTATTGATATGCAGCACATCGTGGGCCGGTATCGGAAAGAAACTTACCTGAAAATCATTTTGATACAACGTGGTGTTAAGGGCAGCCGTATTCGCCACTGCAAAATGCATCGTTGCACCAATAGCTGCTTTAGCGATTTTGTAATTATACACCGGATCCATATTTTCTAAAAGATCGGTGGCCGTGTGGCGATGTGGGGTTTCGTTCGTCTCAAAAAAACCGGTTATAATTTCGCCATTATCCTCAAAAGACATATAATCCGAAGCATAGGCATACGATAAGTACGTATTTAAATCGGTATACAATTCGGTACAGTTTATCAATTCTTGTGTGCGCTGATTAGAAGCTGCATTATTGGATGTCGGACTCCCCGTATCACGCTCACAGGTTACGGTATCGTTAGTCATGGTGGCATCACCACCCACTTCATCTAAATTAAGAACCAAACGAATATCCATTTTGGGAGTAGTTCCGTTTACAACAGTATCCACAAAATTTTGACTGCCACGTAATCCGTCTTCTTCACCACTGAAATTGATAAATTTAATCGAATATTCCGTAGGAATAGTACGCAACAATCGCGCTATTTCTAAAATGGCAACTACACCACTTCCGTTGTCATTGGTTCCGGTTCCCACAATAGAATCATAATGGCCACAAACTATTACATAAGTATTGGGATAGGTTGTACCCACTTTGGTAACTACCAAATTTTTGCAGACAGCCGATGAACCCTGATAGGTATATGAAAATTCCTGAAGCTGAGATGACGTGTAACCATAACTCAAATATTCGGCTTTGAGCCAATTCAAGGTATTTTGAAGTGCAGGTGTCCCTCGACGCTTTACGCCCAGTTCTTCAAACTCCGTTAAATTATCGGTTATGTTTTGCTGCGAACACTGGTTTACCACATCTTGATAACCCTGTATAAAAGATTGCGCTGAAAGCGAAAGCGAAAATCCGCAAAAAACGAAAACAAGTAGGTGTAATTTTGACAATTTCATAACAAAAAGTAAGTAGTGATTTGGATATCGGCAACAAAAATAGTAAAAATCAACCAACTTCAAAATGATATTCCTAAAATGTTATCATGCACCAAAAATACAACAACACTTTAATTATCAATACGTTAAAAATCGTTAACAAATCGTTGACAACTCATTTACTGCCCTTTGGCACACAACTTGAATTAAACCAAACATCGGAAGCAATTCCGGTAAAAAAAAACCGAATCCCGAACTATCGGGAGGAAAGAAAAAAATGTTTAACTCCGAAGCGTCGGAAAAAATTGAATGATTATGAAAAAAATTACACTTTTAGTAGCAACTGCTTTAATGGGATTAAACGTTGCGAATGCTACAGTTGACAAAACTATCACTGTAGAACGTACCATGACACGATTCAGCTTTGACGAGCCAATCGCGTTCACTGAAAGAGGAATTGAATTTTTCGTTTTTCCAAATGGCGACTTTGATTTTAATACCCGTCCAGACGATACACAAGGACAATATTACTTTAGAGGAGCCGGAAAACGAACCACCGGTGAGGCTTCTGCCGAAAGACGTCCTGTAAACTTTGGTGTACTGATTGAACAGGATAGCTTTGGTCGTATCCGTCGCGTAGGTAATGTGTTTATCAACTACGACTTTAACGACCGCGTAACCCGAATCGGAACTGTGTTTATGCGCTACAACCGCTTTAACCTTACACAAATAGGTGGCATGCGAATAGTTTACGACCGCCGTGGTAACATCGTCGAGATGATTGGATCTGTAAAACGCAACAGTGGTTACTATTATGGTCCAACCCAAAACCACAACAACTGGGATAACGACCATGACTACAGCTACAACAGTAGTAACGATTATTACTACTACCGTGTCGATGGTACACGCGCTAAAATAGAAGAAGAAGAAAAGAAATAGTAATTTTTATTGGTTAGGTTTGTTTGTTAGAAAGTCCCGCTGATTCGAAAGATGACGCGGGATTTTTGTTTCTCTTGGAGCTATTCCGGCTCTACCCTGCAAGCGTTGTGCAAAACGCTGTTTTTTTAATGTCGCGCAGCGAGCTTCACCTGTCGCTGCTGCTTGCCAAAAAAAACTACCGTTTTGTGCCAAAGGCTTTTCGTTTCGATCCGGGCTATACCTTCAATACATTGCTATACAATTACAAGAGCAACCTTTTTTCAATCACTTCCATTTCAGAACTTTTGCCATAATCGTATCCAAAACAGCATTAAACTCAACAGAGAACCGGGCTTTGTAATGTACCCAAACATACAATAGTGTAACTACAACCGACTTAAGTCCAATATTCACCAAAGGGTGAAACGGGAAATCCCAATAATAAAAAGCGGCTAAAAACAAAGCCAATAAAACCAAGGCTTTTAAAGTATCTTGCGAAAAAGGAAACAATTTCATGCGTACTACCACAAACAATAATTTGGCAATACTGTAAAGTGTAATCGAAATTAATGTTGCTAAAGCCGCTCCGTTAATTCCGTAACGCGGAATAAAAAGCATATTCAGCGTAATAGCCAAGAATGCCAGTAAAAGTCCTAAAAACAAAACCGCTCGGTAGTATTTAGAATTGAATATTATAGAATTATTGTTGCCTAAAATCAAATCAAAATACTTTGAAAGTCCAATGGTAAAAACCACATACACACCTCCCCTATAATTCTCGGGCAAAAGCAAATACATTTCGTTAATATTGACCATTATCCCCAAAAAAACCAAACCTCCAACTATTTGAAGGGATATCGACGTTTTTTTATACAAGGCATTTAATTCGTCGTGCTTTCCTTCCGACATCAATTTGGCCGTAATCGGATAAGTAATTTGATGCATTGCTCTACTGGGTACCGAAATGACAGTTGCAATAAAAATAGCTACCGAATAATACGCAACATTTTCTATCCTGATGTATTGACCTATCATGTTTTTATCGATATCCAATAATATATTCGCAATACTTCCCGATAAAATAATAAAAAAAGAATACACCAAAACAGGTTTGTAATTGGCCGGTAACGAAAACGAAAGTCGGATGGTTTTAACACGCATGGCATAAATAAACATGACCAATGTTGTGGCTAAATAAATTCCCATCAAGGTATTCACAAAAGCCAAAGGACTCATGTACCCAAAATAAACCCCAAATAAAAAAATACTAATAAACACACGCAATACAATCTCTTTGACAAAATTCCCAAAAACCGATTGCATGTGCACTTTTACCCAAGCATACAAAATTTCAAAATAGGCCATACACAATCCAATAATAGGAATCTGCCAGGCATACTCATAAATGATGGGGTTTTTTCGGGATAGAAAAGAAGCTATACTATCGTATTCCAATGTGCTAAAAATACCAAAAGGCACTAAAAATAATAACGGTAGTACTAACATTAAAGTAATAAAACGTTGCTGTTCCGCTTCACTTTTATATTCATTAAAGTACTTTACCATCGTGTTGTGCACCCCAAATGCCATAAGCGGCATAATTACATTGGCAGACGAGAGTAAGTAACCGGTTAAACCATAATAGGTTTCTCCCAAAAACTTGGGATACATGAACAACGCATTGGCCGCCCCAATGGCAAACCCAATGTAGGTAATGATGGTATTCGTAATTGATTGTTTAACAACGATTCCCATGCTATAGTATATTAACCAATTGTTTCGTTAAATTCCGGCGACTGTATTGCTGGAGTCCTACCGGATGCACAGTCAAATGACCCGATTCATAGGACTCAAAATAGTGCAAAAGTGTTTGTTTTAAATAGGCTTTTTCTGAATAGGTAATGAATTTTCCGGTATTGGTACCAGTAATAATTTCGGCAAAGTCTGAACCTTCCGGACCTAAAGCTACAATTGGACGACCGGAAACTATGTATTCAAAAACTTTACCGGGTATAATGCAACGGGTTTCCGGCGAATCAATCTCTACTAAAAGTAAAACCTGAGCGCTCCGCTGATGTGCAACCGCTTTATCATGCGACATATAGCCCAAATTGTTCACATAATTTGTCAATCCATACCGAGCAAGGGAATCTAATATTTCCTGACTGACTTTGCCAATAAGTTTGAGTTCAAAATGTTGGGCAAATGCCTCATTTTCTTTGATAAGTTCGGCTATTACTTCCCAGAGTACTTTAGGATTTCTGTCGGATAAAAAGGATCCTATATGCGCCAAGCTAAATTTGGCATCCATAGGTATTGGTGTAACTTTTTCCGTATCGTAGCCGTTGGTAATTACGTGTATTGGTTTAGCGGTAATTGCTTCAAACTCGACTTTTGTGGTTTTACTGGTTACTATGACTACATCTGCTTCTGTGAGGACTTCTCGTTCTAACTTTTTATGTTTTGCAGCCGCACTTTGTGAAAGCTTCAATGCCTTGTGGTAACCTATGGTAGTCCACGGATCTCTAAAATCGGCCAACCATTTCACTCCGGTTTTTTGCTTAAGTGCTTTACCTATTAAGTGCAAACTATGTGGCGGGCCGGAAGTAATCACCGTATGAATATCGTTCTCTATTATATAGTGCTCAAGAAATGAGACCGATGGTTTTACCCAAAGTACACGCGCATCCGGAATGAACATATTTCCTCTTACCCACAATAAAAACCGCTCTATAACCGATTGTTTTTTAGCCGCCGGAATAATCCCTGAACTTATTTTTTGAGTATTTTTTTTCGAAAAAAAACCGGCCAAAGCATAAGGCTCTTTAATCGGTTTTCGAATTAAAGTAAGGGTATCTGAAACTTCCTGAACCAATTTTTCATCCACAATCGGATAGGTAGGATTTTCAGGAATATAAACTATGGGTTCAATCCCAAACTCGGGTAAGTATTTTACAAACTTCAACCAACGTTGCACACCGGGTCCCCCCGCAGGAGGCCAGTAGTAAGTAATAATTAAAAGTTTATTATTGGTTTTTGACACCGCGTTTTCGTTTATTTTCATAGAAAATGCCACCTCCAATCACCAAAATCATCAGTATAGAACTGGCCAATGTTATTGTACTTCCTATTTTAACCACCTCAGGCTCAAACGTAAACAAAATTGTATGTTTCCCGGCTGGAATTTCAAGTCCGCGTAAGGTATAATTTACACGCACAATCGGAGCTTGTTTACCATCTATGGTAGCTTTCCAACCGTTTTTATAATACATTTCAGAAAATACAGCAAAACCATTGGCTTTGTTTTGTGAAACATACTTTAATTTGTTAGGCATATACGAGGTGAGTCGAACTACATCCAAACTGTCTTTACTAAAATTGCGCCCTTTAATGGTTTGCGCAAACTCTTTGTTGAGGAAAGCCGTATTCTTACTATCAAAACGTTTCATTAATTTCATTTCCTCATCAGCCGAATTTACAATCTTTACACTACGTACAAACCAAGCATTTCCATTGGCATCCGGATTAGCAATAGGAAATTCTTCACCTTTATCATTCGTTTGAATGAGGTATTTTACGTTAAGCATATTAAGAATTTCTGTATTGTTTTTAGAAATATGGTAATCAAATAATTCTTGCATTCGTTTAGGACGCACCGCAGAGTAGCCACCAATCGACTTATGAAAATATGATGCTCTACCGGTTAGGTAACCGCGAATGTCCAACACCCTGTAATTAGAGGTGTCTTTGCGTATTTCCTCATCAATAGGTGACATAGTGTAAGGCACATCTACCTGTCGGGCGCTTACAAAATCTTCGCTGTTTACATATTTTTTATCTACAAAAAACAAATCAAATACCATCAAAACACCTACCATAATTACAGCGGTAACTTTGGATAATTTTTCTTTGGCAGCAAAATATAAAATCCCAAAAACAAGCAAAATGAAAAATCCGGAACGGAGTAAATCGGCAGCATACAAACTTTTTCGATCCTGCTTCAAAGCCTCCATAAACCCTACACCAAACCCTTTATCTTGCCCTTGACTGAACATGTCCAAAAGTTGGGCATCGAATTGTCCGTTAAAATCAAAAGCGCCACGTACAAGAAACAGTCCTACAATAATACCAAAAGTTGTTAAGGCTGCTTTCCAAAGGCTATTCCATCGTTTTTTAACATCAACTTCAAAAAATGAATGTAGTCCCATTACGGCCAAAACCGGAATACACAATTCTAAAATAACTTGAATCGAAGAAACTGCTCTAAATTTATCATACAAAGGAACATAATCAATAAAGAAGTTGGTCAAACCCATAAAGTTTTTACCCCATGACAACACCAAAGACAAAATAGCACCCGCTAAGAAGGCATATTTAATTTTCCGCTTGTCATTATACATGGCAAGTACAAATAAAAAGAAAACAACTGCTCCTATATAGGCCGGTGCTTCCACTATAGGTTGTTTACCCCAGTAAGTCATACCGTAATTCTCGGTAAACCCTTTAGCCTCTTCGGGTGAAGCCCCATATTGTATTAAATAATTGTACACACTGGAGTCTTCATTTAATTTTTCACCATTACCGCCGCCATACAAACGAGGCGCTATCAGGTTAAAACTCTCTCCTATTCCGTAACTATACTCGGTAATGTAGTCTTTTTCAAGAGCCGAATCATCTGTTTTCTTGGTCCCATCCGGTTTGAATGTAAGTTCACTTTTACTTCGTATACTGTAGTCTGTAAATTCTTTGGTAGCCATTAAACCGGTGGCATTGGCGCCAACCGCCAAGAGAAGTGATCCGGCAAAAACAGCTGCTATTTTGGCTAACTCTTTAAATTCGCCTTTACTGATAAATTTCCATGCGTAATAAATTCCAATACAAAGTAATAAAAACAACAAATAATACGTCATTTGAAAGTGATTCGCATTGATTTCCAAAGCTACCGCCAACATCGTTACAATGCCACCTATCAGGTATCGTTTTTTGAAAACTAACAATACTCCCGCTACTACTAATGGCATATACGCTATCGCATGCGCTTTAGCATTGTGTCCCACGCCTAAAATGATGACAAGATAGGTGGAGAATCCAAAAGCCAAAGCGCCAAAAAAAGCTTTAAGCGGATCTGTTTTTAAGACTAAAAGTAGGACATAAAACCCCAGAAAATAGAGAAAAAGGTAATCTGCCGGACGTGGTAAAAAACGAAGTAAGTCGTCTACACCACCAATAAAATCATTAGGGTATCTGGCTCCCATTTGATAGGTTGGCATACCGCCAAAAGCACTGTTTGTCCAATAGGGTTCTGCATTTTCTGAGGCCCTGAAATCGTTTTGCTCTTTGGCCATTGCGGTATATTGTACAATATCCGACTGTAGTATTTTTTTTCCCTGCATTACAGGATAAAAATACACGAGTGAAATAAAAACAAAACCTAAAACAGCAATGATATGAGGGTAGTATTTTTTTAAATTATCCATAAAAATTATGATACAGGTTAATCCACTTCTTCGTAATCAATGTATTCGCCAACAATTTTTTTCTCTTTAGGCTTAGCCGATTCTTCTTTTTGTTGACCAAAAGGTGAATTTGTTTGCTGATTGCCGTATTGTTGTCGTATTTGTTCTTCCGCTTTTTCAGCCATTTTTTTTACCACAATCGGGAATAAAAGTCGGGCTAAAAATTTAAAAATATAATAAAACACAATTATCCAAAGTAGGGTTCTCAGCAATGAGGGAAGAGATGCTTCTTGCATGTGAAAAGTATTTTCGCCAAAAATACTAAATTCTACGGTTGAAAAATAGGTTGATTTCACAAATAAATAATAAAAAACTGTACATTTGAAAAAGTTTGAAAATAACCTTAAACACTATTGCATGAAGTTTCGGAGTATACTCGCGGTTCTGTTCTTTTCAGGCGCTTTGCCTGTTTTCGGTCAATATACCGATGTTATTAATTCCAACCGCCCGAGTGAATCGATGTCGGCTTTTGCAGTTGGTAAAACTGTAATCCAACTTGAAACCGGTATCAATTACATCAACGAAAACCATGATATATTGGAGCGAAAAGGAAGCGGACTTTACATGGATTTTACCATGCGGTATGGCTTTTTGCGCGAACAATTAGAATTTATAGGAGAAGGCACCTACCAAAGCGATAAGTTCCAAATAGAACAGGAAGAACCATTCAAACGCAGCGGGATGAAATCAATGAATTTAGGCCTAAAATACCTGATTTATGACCCGTACAAAAACAAAGTAGAAAAGGTAAATTTATACAGTTGGAGGGCCAATAAAAAGTTCAAATGGAGCCAGCTAATTCCGGCTGTTTCTGTATATGCCGGACTCAACCTTAATTTTTCCAATCCCTTTTTGCTCCGCGACGAAAAACCCTCAAATTTTAGTCCGAAAGCAATGCTGATTACTCAAAATACCTTTGGCGGCGGATTTGTATTTATAACCAATGTGTATATGGATAAAATCACCACCGATTACCGATTAACCGGATACATGCTCACCTTAACCAAAAGCGTTCGAGACGATATATCTATTTTTCTTGAAAATCGGGGTTACATAAGCGATTATTATGCTGATGGCGTTTTTGGTGTGGGAGCCGCCTATTTGGTCAATAAAAATTTTCAGGTTGACTGCACTATAAGTAAAAATATCAAAACTACACCCGGTCTTTTTTATGGCGGATTCGGACTTTCATGGCGTTCAGACACAAATTACAAAGAGGTAAAAATTGCTGTGCCTAAAGAACAAAGTAAAACCGACAAAAAAATGGAAAAGCAAGCGAAAAAGAAAAAGAAACGAATGGATGAAGTTGAAGTTGAAAAACCATAAACTATGATTACTGTTACAGAAGCTACAACCAAAGCACAATTAACCGAATACATTAAATTTCCGTTTTCTCTATATAAAAACGACCCCAATTGGGTTCCGCCACTGATTAATGATGAGTTGGAGACTTTTGATAAAACAAAAAACCCGGCATTTCACAGTGCCGAAGCCTATTTTTATTTGGCCTACAAAAACAACACCATCGTGGGGCGTATCGCGGCCATCATCAACTGGGATGAAGTGAACACCCAGCAAAAGAAGAAAGTCCGTTTTGGTTGGTGGGATGTGATTGATGATATAGAAGTTACCAAAGCCCTTCTTGAAAAAGTATACGAATTAGGTCGTAAACACCATTTAGACTACGTGGAAGGCCCTATGGGCTTTTCTAATTTAGACAAAGTAGGTGTAGTTACCGAAGGGTTTGAAGATATTGCCTCGATGATTACCTGGTATAATTTTCCTTACTATAAAGACCATTTAGAACAATTGGGCTTTGTAAAAGAAAAAGAATACTTGGAAAACAAATTCAGTTTTAGCAACATAAATCCGGAGGATTTTCAAAAAGTTCAAGAGTTAATCAAAAGACGCTACCAACTGACGCCATTGAATTTTACTAAAACCAAAGATATACTTCCGTATGTGGATGAAATGTTCGATTTATTTAATACTTCTTATGCCTCATTGGCCTCATTTGTTGCCATAAACGACGTTCAAAAAGCCTATTTTAAAAAGAAATACATCGGACTCATCAACCCTGAATACATTAAGTTTATTGTAGATAAAGACAACAAAATGGTTGCTTTTGGAATTGTTATGCCCAGTTTTTCTGAAGCGTTAAAAAAGGCCAATGGAAAATTATTCCCATTTGGATTTTACCATTTACTGAAAGCAAAAAACAACAGTAAAGATGTGTTGTCCTATTTAATTGGGGTAGATCCCGAATACCAAAATAAAGGTGTCACTGCCATTATCTTTAACGAATATTACAATACGCTCAAACCAAAAGGTATTAGGGATTTTATCCGCACACCGGAATTAGAAGAAAATCATGCCATCCATAACATTTGGAAACATTTCAATCCGGTAACTTTCCGCCGTAGAAGAACCTATCGCAAAGACTTATAAAAAATCCCGGTTGAACCGGGATTTTTAATTTATTTACGAAACATCTACTGTTGTTTCCTGAGCTATTTTCTTATAGGTTCCATTACTGAGTTTTTCACGAATGGCTTCGAATGCAGACAATGTTTCATCTATATCTTGCAGTGTGTGAGAAGCCGTAGGAATCATACGCAGTAAAATAATTCCTTTTGGAATTACCGGATAAACCACAATAGAAAGGAATATACCGTAATTTTCGCGCAAATCATTAACCATAACCATCGCTTCCGGAATAGAACCTTCCAAGTAAACCGGAGTTACACAGGTATTAGTGTCACCAATATTAAATCCTCTGGATTTAAGTCCGTTTTGCAGGTAGTTCACATTTTCCCATAACTTGTCTTTCAACTCGGGCATGGTTCGCAACATTTGAAGACGCTTTAGGGCGCCCACCGTCATAATCATAGGCAATGATTTAGCAAACATTTGCGAACGCAGGTTGTATTTTAAATAATCAATAATATCTTTATCAGCCGCTACAAAAGCACCAATACTGGCCATTGATTTGGCGAAAGTGGAAAAATAAACATCTATCCCGTCTTGGCATCCTTGCTCCTCACCGGCACCGGCACCTGTTTTACCTAATGTACCAAATCCGTGTGCATCATCTACCAAAAGACGGAAATTATACTTGGATTTTAGCGCAACAATCTCTTTTAATTTCCCTTGTTGACCTCGCATACCAAAAACACCTTCGGTTATTACAAGAATACCTCCACCGTTTTCTTCAGCCATTTTGGTAGCGCGTTGCAGGTTTTTCTCTAAACTTTCAACGTCGTTGTGCTTGTAGGTAAAGCGTTTCCCCATGTGAAGGCGAACGCCGTCAATAATACAACCGTGAGAATCCACATCGTATACAATTACATCATTTTTAGTCACCAAAGCATCGATGATAGAAACCATTCCTTGGTAACCAAAATTTAAAAGATAAGCCGCCTCTTTTTGAACAAATTCTGCCAATTCATTTTGTAATTGCTCATGAATTGTAGTATGGCCGCTCATCATACGAGCACCCATCGGATAAGCTGCGCCGTATTGTTGAGCTGCTTCAGCATCCACTTTTCGGATTTCCGGATGATTGGCTAAACCCAAATAATCATTAATACTCCAGTTCAAAATAGGCTTGCCGTGAAACATCATGCGAGGTCCCAATTCTCCTTCAAGCTTGGGAAATACATAATAGCCTTCGGCTTGAGAAGCCCATTTACCTAGTGGTCCTTTGTTTTGTTGTATGCGTTCGAATAAATCTTTTACCATGATAATTTTAGTTGTAAAAAAACGACGCAAAAGTAGTGATTATTTTGCAGATTATGAATAAATAACATGAGTTCGATAGAATTATAAAATCGGTATTCATAAAAGTAGATGGTTATAAGGAAGATTTTTGTGGCATAACCGACTATTTTTGAGAAATGTGAAGACACAGAGAATTGCTTTTCGGTTTAGTTATAAAAGAAAAGCCGCTCTCGAATTTACTTGAATAATTTCACCAAATTCTGATTCAAATTCTTGAAATAAAACCATTTAAATTAATTTCAATACAACTTCAAAATTAGTAAGATTTAAATTTCCTGAATTGATTCTGGTTTTAAGATTTTTCTCAAAAATTAAATTGTTTTTTACACTTTATCGGTTAGAAAACAGTTCCATAAATAGGTATTGCAGAAAATTTTTATTTTAGTAAACCAATTTTTTAACCCTAAGTCCTAACCCAAATGAAAAAAATATTACTGATTGCTTTCTTGGCATTCTCATCTATTTCAATTTCACAATCCAGAGACTCTTTTTGGAAAACAACTTCAAACACAGAAAATAAAGTTGCAATTGCGAACAAAACAAGTATTTTAAATCCGAAATTATTTGAACTCAATTTTGATGCCTTTCAAAATCAGCTAAAAAATAGTCCGGATCGTTTTTTATCCTCCGGTCAGTCTTCCATTATGGTTGAAATCCCTTCCACCTCGGGGCAAATGGAGCATTTCCTAATTTATGAATCGTCAAATTTATCACCGGAACTTGCGGCTCGCTATCCCGAAATCAAATCGTATGTAGGACAGGGAGTTGAAGACCCGTCAGCTGTGATTTATTTTAGCGTTTCGCCCTTAGGCTTCCAAAGTATGAAAATCAATGGTGACCGCTCAGCCGAATTTATTGAGCCTTATTTCGCTGATAAATCGGCCTATGTGGTATACCGTAAATCGGATAAAACCGCACCGTTTACACCATTTGAATGTACTGTTATGGATGAGTTAAAGTCTGACTCCAACCCGGGAATGTTGGCTCGCCCTAATGCTGACGACGGACAATTACGCACATTTCGTTTGGCTCTCTCGGTTACAGGTGAATATACTGCTTATTTTGGCGGTACCAAAGCTTTAGCATTAGCAGCCATGAATAATACAATGACCCGTGTAAATGGCGTATTTGAAATGGATTTTGGGGTTCACATGAATTTAATCCCGAACAATGATGTGTTGATTTACTTGGATGCCGCAACCGACCCTTACTCACCTGCCGCTCAAAAATCGCAATGGAATGCGCAATTACAAGCAACGCTAACCTCTGTTATTGGGGAAGCCAACTACGATGTCGGCCATTTGTTTGGTGCTACAGGAGGTGGTGGTAATGCAGGCTGTATTGGTTGTGTTTGCGTTGATGGCTCTAAAGGAAGCGGAATTACTTCGCCGGCTGACGGCATACCGATGGGCGACAACTTCGATATCGATTATGTGGCACATGAATTAGGCCACCAATTTGGAGCTAACCACACTTGGACTCATGGCGGAAATGAAGGCACGGGTGTACAAATGGAACCCGGTTCAGGATCTACAATTATGGGATATGCGGGAATTACTTCAATGGACGTACAACCACATTCAGATGCCTACTTCCATGCTATAAGTGTGCAACAAGTAACGAATAATATAAAAACAAAAACCTGTCAGGTAAATATACCAACAGGTAATGCCATACCAACTGCCGATG
Source organism: Flavobacterium sp. (assembly GCA_041917555.1). Lineage (GTDB taxonomy): Bacteria > Bacteroidota > Bacteroidia > Flavobacteriales > Flavobacteriaceae > Flavobacterium. Next base: position 329,805 of record JAYRXL010000086.1, read on the forward strand.
CCGGATTGGATTACACTGTTCCAAAAAGTACACCGTTCATGCTAACAGGTGCAGGAACAGATGCTAATAATCCTGTAATTACCTATTGTTGGGAACAAATGAATGCGCAAACAAACACGACAGCGCCAAATGCTACAAAAACTTCGGGAGTGAATTTTAGATCCTATAATCCCTCCACTTCCCCGGTTAGGGTTTTCCCCAGAATGCAATCGGTTTTAACAGGAGCCACCACCACGAATGGTTCTGAAATTGTGGTTGAAGCAATTCCTTCTGTAGCCCGTACCCTAAACTTTCGTTTAACAACTCGCGATAATAATGTAACAGGACCGGCCAACAATAGTGATGATATGGTGGTTACAGTTAATGCCACAGCTGGACCCTTTTTGGTAACAGCTCCCAATACCGCTGTAAGTTATGCCGGAAATTCTACACAAACCATAACTTGGGACGTAGCCGGAACTACCGCTAATGGTGTAAACTGTGCCAATGTAGACATACTTTTATCAACAGATGGTGGAACAACATTCCCTTATACGCTGCTTTCCGCTACACCTAATGATGGCACACAATCGCTTTCTATTCCAAATTTAGCCGGAACCACAAACCGTATTATGATTAAAGGTAGCAATCATATCTTTTTTGATGTTTCAAATGCCAATTTTACTATTACAGCCGGCACCCCGGAAACCACAGCGCCAACAGCGCCAACACTAACCGCATCCGGAACTACACAAACCTCAACAGTACTTTCCTGGAGTGGCGCTACAGATAATGTTGCCGTAACGGGTTATATCATTTACAGAAATGGCGTTCAAATTGGCACCAGTGTAACTTCTCCATTTACAGTAACCGGACTCAGTCCGGCAACGACTTATACCTTTAATGTAAAAGCTCGAGATGCCGACAACAATTTATCACCATTCAGTAATACTGTAACTGTAACAACCGAAGCCCCTGATACTACCCCTCCGTCCGCTCCAACATTGAGCGCATCCGGAACTACTTCTGTTTCCACAAACTTATCTTGGACCACAGCAACGGATAACATAGGGGTTACCGGTTATGATGTTTACCAAGGTAGCACAATTATAGGATCTACTACTACTGCAACCACCTTTGCTGTAACGGGACTTACACCTTCTACAACGTATACCTTTAAAGTTAGAGCTAAAGATGCTGCCGGAAACAGTTCGGCAGATAGTAACATTGTTTCGGTAACCACAGATGCGCCCGATACAACACCTCCTTCTGCTCCGGTTTTGAGTTTAGCCAACAAAACAGCTAATACAGTAGGTTTAAATTGGACTGCCGCAACAGATAACTTGGCAGTAACCGGTTATGATGTATATCAAGGTGCTACACTTGTGGGGTCTACAACTACTGCAACCACTTTTACCGTAACAGGACTTATTGCATCAACCACGTATAGTTTTACAGTTAGAGCCAAAGATGCAGCAGGAAATATATCTGTACCAAGTAATACCTTAACCGTTACTACCTTTGCGTTTAACTATTGTACATCACAAGGAAACAGTGTAGCAGATGAATTAATTGGTAATGTTACTATCGGAAGTATCAATAACACATCAACCGGAGGAACAGGATATACTGATTTTACAGGAATTTCAACAAATTTAACATTAGGATACACCTATTCTATTTCCATAACACCCACCTGGACAAGTACGAATTATCCTGAAGGGTATGCTGTTTTTATCGATTATAACCGCGATGGCGATTTTGCTGATTCAGGTGAAACAGTATGGACAAAAACAGCCTCAACAACTTCGCCTGCAACCGGAAGTTTTACTGTACCAACTACTGCGCCTGCTGTGACTCCGGGAGTTACTCGAATGCGGGTTTCATTAAAATACAACGGTATACCAACCGCTTGTGAAATTTTTTCCTACGGACAAGTTGAAGATTATACTGTGGTTTTGGTGGAGCCTTCTGTAAATACAGTTGTAAACGCAAAATTATATTTACAAGGTTTTTATGAGAATGGCAGTATGCGTTCGGTGAAACTCAACCAGGGAACCGGAACCAATTCCACCGAAGTTGATACCGTTACTATGGAATTACGAGATCAAAATAACCCGTCAACAGTCGTTGCAACCACAACTGCTATTTTGCAAACAGACGGGAATTTGACCGCTACTTTTGGTAGTCCAATAACCGGTGATTATTATATATGTATCAAACACCGAAACAGTGTGCAAACATGGAGTGCAACACCTCAAACTTTGAGTTCTACTCCAATAACCTATGATTTTACCACGGCTGCATCTAAAGCCTATGGCAATAATATGTTGGATTTAGGGGGTGGAGTGTATGGAATCTATACAGGTGATATCAATCAGGATGAAGTAATTGACGGTTCCGATATTCCGGAACTATACAACGATATTGAAAATTCTGCTTTTGGCGATTTAAATACAGACCTCAACGGAGACGGCTCTGTTGATAATTCCGATTTACCTTTCTTATTTGATAACTCGGAAAACTCAATTTTCGCAATACATCCCTAATAACCTATATCTTAAATGCCACTTCAACTCAACTGAAGTGGCATTTTTTTTTAAATTTGTTTGCTAATCATAAAACGATGAAAAAAATATTTCTTGTAACTTTTCTGCTTGTATTTTATTTTTCAAACGGACAAAAATCTCCTCTTAAAAGCACACCGAGTTACCAAAAAATGATGTATGATAATCGCATTAATTTTTATACTGTTTGTGACTCAGCAGAAGCTTATTTCAAAACGATTGATCGCGATAAAAAGGGATCGGGATATAAGCCTTTCTTACGATGGAAGCATGAAAACGAATCGAAATTTGCTCCCTCAGGTAATCGAATGGTCGACTACGAAATGCCTTACAAGGAATACATGCGAATTAAACGAGAAAGCCCTATAAATAATGGACAGCGCTTATTTGAGTCGGGAGGATGGCATTCCCTGGGACCTGAAACTATAACCTCAATTACTGGTCATTATGCCGCCGGACTGGGAAGAGTTGAATTTGTAGAAGTGAATAAAAACAATGACCAGCAAATTTATTTGGCTTCTCGCAGTGGCGGTTTATGGCGAACTAACGATGGCGGTGCTACATGGTCACACAATACTGATTATTTACCCGCTTCGGGTGTTAATGTTGTTGCCGCAAACCCTTCAAATTTTGATTCAGTTCTGATCAACGTTCGAAACGCAGGAAACGGGACTTCAATGGGTGTTTATAAGTCTAATGACGGTGGAACTACATTTAGTCCAACTGCTTTTATTCCTGCCAATGTAGGCTATGGAGGGTTGGGATCCAATTTTAAAGTATATACGATACAATACCATCCCACTATTCCAAATTTAGTTTATGTGGGAACAAGCCAAGGGCTGTACCGTTCTACCGATAATTTACAAACGTGGACACGTCAAATTGTTGGTGGGGATGTAATGGATATCGATTTTCATCCTACCAATAGTAACATTATTTACATTTATGATGATTACTTTGCTGCCAATGAAAACAGAGTGCTCAAATCAACCGACTTAGGGGTTACCTACAATTCAACAGTTGACTTACCGGGAAATAACAGTGTAAAAATTAAAATCTCGGTTTCCCCTACCTGCCCAGATTGTGTTTTTGCTTCTTCTGATAATGGAATATGGAAATCAACAGATGCCGGATTAACCTATGCCACAATTCAAAATCCGCCGCCATCAGGTGTTTCATTGTGGGGTGCTATGCCAAACGACTTGGATATCACAAAATTTGTAAGCGGGTATGTTGATTTGTACCGAAGTTTGGATTCAGGAGCAAGTTTTAATCAATGTACATGGTGGAGTTTAGGTACCAATAACGGTTCCGGTAACTTTCAACAAAATTTCAATACCTCAACACATTACATCCATGCTGACACAAATTACTTGGATTGTGTTAATGGTATTTTTTACAGTTGTTCCGATGGCTTTTTGAGTAAATCTTCAGATAATGGTGAAACATGGCAAAAGTTGAGTCTAACTGTTGGAATAAGAGAAAATTATTGCGTTGGAACTTCACAGTCCAATACTTATGTTTCAATATGTGGTTCGCAAGACAATGGCACAAGTGTTAAAAATGAAACCGGCTGGATTGAAGTATATGGTGCCGATGGTATGGAAGCAATTGTAATGCCTTTGAATCCGGATTATATGATTGGAAGCACCCAAAATGGCGGACGTGGCCGTTATGTGGATGGAACAGGTAACAGTAGAACCAGTATTACGCCTCCGGGACAAGTGGCTTCTTGGGTGGCTCCATTAGTGTTCGATCCCAATAATCAAATGACGGTATATTCCTTTGGTACCAAGGTACATAAAAGTACCGATTTTGGTTCAACTTGGGTTGATTTGGGTATACCATCGTTCGCAGGTACCATAGAAACAGCTGCCATTGCCGAAAACAACAGCGCTATAATGGTTGTTACCAAAGGAAGCGCAATCGAACTTTCTACTGACGGTGGCAATACATTTACTAATATTAAAAACGGCCTTCCAAACAACAGCATTACTGATGTAGCTTTTAATCCAACCAATGATGCTGTAATAGTGGTAACTTATGACAGTTATCAAAATAATGGCCAAAAAATATACATGACGACCAATTCGGGAGCCTCTTGGACCAATATTACGTATAACTTAGGAAACATGCCCATCTATTGTGTTGCAATTGACCATACTTCCGATTCAACGTTATATGTGGGAGCTGCAATAGGTATCTACAAAAAATCACTGCTGGGAACAACTTGGTCGTTGTATAATCAAAACTTACCCAATGTGGCTACCGAAGATTTAGAAATCAATTATGGTTCAAATACGCTAAAAGCAGCAACATGGGGTCGAGGCTTGTGGGAATATTCATTGGCAAACAGAAACAATTATCCGGCTATTACCAAAACATCCATTACAAATCCCCCTACTTTTTCTTTACCAAAAGCCACCATGCCTCAATACGTTACATCTGAAATACTATACAACGGTGTGTTGACCCAAGTTGAAGTCCGATGGGCTACAAATGCGCCCAACTTTAATACCACGAATGTGATTCCAATGTCGCTTATTAATGGTAATACATGGCGTTCTGATGCTCCTTTGCCTGATTTTCCTTCGGGAACCAAAGTATTCTTCAAAGTGTTGGCAACCGGCTCTGACAATGATACGTCAGAAACCTATAAATTCATGTACGAATTAAAACCTTACCAATTATGTGCTGCCAGTGGTGAAAATTCTAATGGCTCGCTTTGGATGACCAGTTTTTCTTGTGCCGGCACAACCAATAGTCCAACTGCCTATAATGCCTATTCATTTTATCCAAATTTTCAGTTTAATTTGGTCAAAGGAACAACCTACTCCGCTACCGGAGTTTTTAACCAAACTTGGAGCTCAAATGATTTTGTGGTTTGGATTGATTACGATAATGATGGGGAGTTCCAACTCACTGAAAGGGTTATTCTCGATTCGAATACAGCAGGTAGCGGAACCGGAACATTTACAATTCCTGCAAACGCGGTTGAAGGAAATGTGCGAATGAGAGTGCGATTAGGATATTGGGGCGATTACAGCACAGCTTGTGGAACAACATTGGGCGAGGTAGAAGATTATACCGTACGAATTATACCGGCTTCTACTTCATTCACCACAAAACTGCAACTGCAAGGATATTATGATACAGCGGCACATGCTATGCGTCCGGTTAAAATGAATCAGGGACAAAATACCAATGCCGATGAAGTTGATAATATCACTGTAGAGCTCCGTCATCCCGACAATTTTGCAGTCGCAGCGGTAACTACTGCCCTATTGAAAACAGACGGGACAGCGGTAACTTCATTTTCTCCGGCCATTAATGGAATGTATTATTTGGTTGTTAAACACCGAAATTCAATTCAGACTTGGAGTGCCTTTCCCCTTAACATCAGCTCGTATACACCCTTGTATGATTTTTCTTCAAGAGCCAACAATGCCTTTGGCAACAACATGATCCAAATTGAGCCGGGAATTTGGGCATTTTACACCGGCGATATTAATCAGGATGAAGTAATTGACGGTTCCGACATTCCGGAATTGTATAACGATATTGAAAATTCTGCTTTTGGCGATTTAAATACAGACCTCAACGGAGACGGCTCGGTTGATAATTCCGATTTGCCTTTCTTATTTGATAACTCGGAAATTTCAATTTTTGCAATACATCCTTAATGATTTAACTTTTACATGCCACTTCCGCGCAACTGAAGTGGCATTTTTTTATATTTACGCTCAAAATTTTCTCGCATTAAATCATGAAACTTGTATTTGCCTCCACGAACCGAAATAAAATAGTTGAAATACAAAAACTGGTACCTGCTACGATTCAAATTTTAAGTTTAGAAGATATTGGATGCCTTGAAGCAATTCCTGAAACGGCTGAAACAATTGAAGGTAATGCAATAATTAAAGCCGAATATGTTAGCAAAAAATATGGCTACGCCTGTTTTGCTGATGATAGCGGACTCGAAACCGAAGGACTTAACGGCGCCCCGGGTGTCTATTCTGCGCGTTTTGCCGGAGAACCGAAAGATGATGTACGAAACATGGAAAAACTGGTATCGCTGTTAGTAGATAACCCCAATAAAAATGCCAACTTTAAAACTGTAATTTGCCTACACTATAACGGTTCTCAAACGCTTTTTGAAGGAAAAGTATTCGGTAAAATTATTACCGAGCCGCGTGGTTCAAACGGTTTTGGATACGATCCCGTTTTTGTACCCAAAGGATATGATAAAACGTTTGCTGAAATGTCGATGAATGAAAAAAATCACATCAGTCATCGGGCCATTGCGGTTCGAAAACTTATTGATTTTTTGGAAAAACAATAATTTAACGTGTTCTTTTTCATCCTAAATCCCATTCGCTCAACATTAGTTTTAGGATACTTTAAACACTGAAAAAAAGAACATTAGCTATTCTGATTTATTCAACGTACCTTTGCACCCAATTAAAAATATACAATGAATAAATTTGAAGAATTAGGATTAAATGAATCGCTTGTGATGGCGGTAAAGGATTTAGGGTTTGAAACTCCATCCGAAGTGCAGGAAAAGGCGATTCCCGTGTTGTTGGAAAATGAAACTGATTTAGTTGCCTTAGCACAAACCGGAACCGGTAAAACTGCGGCTTTCGGATTTCCGCTAATCCAAAAAATTGACGCTGACAACAGAAATACGCAAGCACTTATTTTGTCTCCCACGCGTGAACTTTGTCTGCAAATCACGAACGAAATAAAACAATATTCTAAATACGTTAAAGGATTACATACGGTGGCCGTTTACGGTGGCGCCAGTATTACCGAACAAGCTAAAGATGTTAAACGCGGTGCACAAATTATTGTGGCCACTCCCGGACGTATGCAAGACATGATTAATCGTGGTTTTGTTAACATCAAAAATATTAATTACTGCATTTTGGATGAAGCCGATGAGATGCTCAATATGGGTTTCTATGATGATATTTGCAGTATTTTGGCCGACACTCCCGAAGACAAAAGTACGTGGTTGTTTTCGGCAACCATGCCGGCAGAAGTAGCCCGAATTGCAAAACAATTCATGAGTGATCCTACCGAAATTACCGTGGGAACTAAAAACTCAGGCTCATCAACTGTTTCGCATGAATTTTATGTGGTAAATGCACGCGATCGCTATGAAGCTTTGAAACGCTTAGCTGATGCAAACCCCGATATATTTTCAGTAATTTTTTGTCGTACCAAAAGAGATACACAAGCCATTGCTGAAAAATTGATTGAAGACGGATACAATGCAGCTGCGCTACATGGTGATTTATCGCAAGCCCAACGCGATGGTGTGATGAAATCGTTTCGTGGCAGACAAATCCAAATGCTGGTTGCTACTGATGTTGCTGCTCGCGGCATTGACGTGGACAATGTAACACACGTGGTAAACTACCAACTCCCGGATGAAATTGAAACCTACAATCACCGATCCGGTCGTACAGGTCGTGCCGGAAAATTAGGTACTTCTATCGTAATTATCACCAAAAGTGAAATTCGGAAAATTCACGCCATCGAAAAAATCATCAAACAGAAGTTTGAAGAAAAAACCATCCCCTCCGGTATTGAAATTTGTGAAATTCAGTTGTTGCATTTGGCCAACAAAATCAACGATACAGAAATTGATCATGAAATTGACAATTATCTTCCTGCTATCTATGAAGTTTTCGAAGGGTTAACCAAAGAAGAGCTAATTAAGAAGATGGTTTCGGTAGAGTTTAATCGTTTCCTATCCTATTACAAAAAGAAAAAAGATATTACACCCGAGAAATCTGATAAAAAAGGGGCTTCCGGCGAAGGTTTCCGTTCCGGTGATGAGGTTCGCTACTTTATCAATATCGGAACACGCGACAACTTCAATTGGATGGATCTGAAAGATTTTTTACGTGAAACACTTGAATTAGGACGCGATGATGTATTTAAAGTCGATGTAAAAGAAGGGTTTTCATTCTTCAATACCAATGGAGAACACACCGATAAAGTGATGGAAACACTCAACGGATACGTAATGGACGGAAGACGAATTAATGTTGAAGTCTCTAAAAATGACGGTTCCCGCAATAACAGTCGTCGCGACCATAACGGACGCAATTCCGGTGGAGGCAGAAGCGACAGATCATTTGGAGCCAAAAGTGACAGATCATTTGGTAAAAGTGATCGCAAAGAATCCGGTCGCACTGAAAGACGTTCGTTTCGAAGTGATGCTGAAAAACGAAGTTCAGATCGCGGTCCGAGACGAAGTTCAGACAAGCCCGGTGGTCGTTCATTTGAAGCCGCCAAGCGCAGACGTTCCGACAAAAACTAATAGCTACAAAAATCCAAATCCCAGATTTGGATTTTTTGTTTGTTAATTTTCTGATAATAATATCCCTTTAAAAACGTTTTTTTAATTGTGCTTCATTATCTTTACACTCAAATTGTGGTATGAAACAACTAACCTGCTTTTTAGTGCTGCTATTAGCTACGCTGTCTTTCGGTCAACAACAAGATCTTGGGACAAAAGTAAATGGTAATGTTGTGAACAGTTTGAAACTGGAACCGCTTCAAGGCGTTAACATTATCAATATTAACAAAGTTAAAGGTACGGTTTCAGACGAGCAAGGAAACTTCCAACTCCCGGTAAGTGTAAATGATACACTCCATATCACTTGCATCGGATATCAATCGCTTCGTGTTCGGGTTACCAATGACTGGTTGAAAAACGGAACTGCTAAATTTATTCTGACCGAAAAAGCCATTGCGCTGGAAGAAGTGGTGGTTCGAAAATACAAACTGACCGGTTATTTGGAAATTGATACCAAATTAATCCCGCAACCCGAAAACTACAGCTACAGTATTTCCGGCTTATCCAAATCGTATGAAATGGGTGAAAACTCGCCCAACGCTTTTAACCGTGTTATGAGCTCTATTTTCAACCCGGCCGATATGTTGTATAATTTCTTTGGTAACAAACCCAAAGAGTTACGCAAATTGCGCGACATGCGTAAAGACGATACCGTTAGGAACTTACTTGAAACAAAATTCGATCGCGAAACTATTGCTGTTTTGTTAGGGATTGATAAAAACGATATCCCCGAAATTTTATCCCATTGCAATTACTCCCAAAGTTTTATTGAAACGGCAAACGACCTTCAAATCATGGATGCTTTGAGCGCCTGTTACGAAGAATACAAAGTGCTTACCAAAAAGCACGAAAAATATGTCAAAAACTAACTTGTAGTTTATTCTATTATTCGCTACATGCCAACTCGCTTTAAACTATAATTTAAAGAGCTAAATTCCTATTGAAAGCAAATTGATGTGTTTTCAATTTTTTTAGCATCATTTTACCAAAAATTATACCTTGCAAAAAAGTTGATATACACAATACACTTATCATATAGCCTATTTTGAAACTCTATTATTTAAGAACGTTTTTAGTATATGCGCTTCTCTTACTATTTTTTTGGCTGATGGTACAAATTACCTTGCGGTACATTCCCATCCAGTCTGAGGCCTCATTTTTGCAAATCAAACAAACCGAAGTGGTGCAATACCCCTATTACCTGCCGGTGTTTTTTGCGCATGTATTTAGTGCCATCTTTGCTATTCCGGCCGGGTTTACTCAATTCAATAAATCGCTTCTCAAATCCAAACCAAAATGGCACCGCATGGCGGGTAAACTTTATGTATTTGCCATCCTGGCAGTTGCCGCTCCCTCCGGATTTGTAATCGGACTCCATGCCAATGGCGGAACTTATTCTGTAATTTCGTTTACCTTATTAGCGCTGTGCTGGTTTAGTTCTACTGGCTTAGCCCTGCGTTTTGCATTACAAAAAAACTGGAACCAACACCGCAATTGGATGTATCGCAGTTATGCTTTAACACTTTCTGCTGTCACCCTTCGTTTGTGGAAAGTAATCTTAGTATATTTGTTCGAACCTCATCCCATGGAAGTATACCAAGTCATAGCCTGGTTAGGTTGGATACCCAATTGGTTGGTAGCCGAATATTTAATTTTTAGAAAAAAATGAAAAAATACGTACTCTTCATTCTGCTACTCGCAATGTGTAGTTGCAAAAAAGAAAGTAACACACAATCTGAAACTGCCACAACCGAAGCAAAACCTGATCCGTATGCGGCTTTATACGGCAATTGGGTAGGCGAATTTATTGCAGATTCGGTTTCGGTTGATGAAGGGGATTATGTGTACTCCAATAAAATCAATATCATCCTAAAAAAAGTCGATAAAGGTACCATCACAGGTTATAGCGTAGTTTCGGGCAATAAAAGACCTATATCGGGCTCATTACAAGAGGATGATTATGGCATTCACCTCACCCTCAACGAACCCGGCAATCAGAAATACGACGGCCAATTTTCCTGTACTATTTTTAGCGATACGCTGGCCGGAAAATGGGTCGCAAACAACCCTAAAAGTATAGTGGTTAGCCGAAAATTTAAACTCGTCAAACAAACGTTTAGCTACAATCCGAATCGTATGCTGCCCAGCGACGGCGATTTTATCGATTATTATTCAGGTCGCTCAGATACCGTTGAAGAAGTTTACGATGGAGAAGTAATCAAATTTGTAGATATGACACTGCGCTCTGCAAGTGATATCATTACCAAACTCAATGCATCTACAACCCGGTTAACCGAAAAAGATTTGAAAAACCTCAAGAAACTGGAACTGGAAATCTTACGCAATACCATCTATGCACGCCACGGCTATACGTTCAAAAAGAAGAGTTTTCGTCAATTTTTCGACCCTGTAGATTGGTATGTTCCCGTAAGTGATAATGTAGACAGCGATCTTACAGCTGTTGAAAGAGACAATATTAAATTACTGAATCGGTTTGAACAATATGCCGAAGACAATTATGACAGTTTCGGACGATAAAATACTTTTTAATCACCATTATACTCAAATTTATTAGTTCCAATGCGTTCCAAATTAGCCTTGACAACAGCGTTTTTTGTTTTGGTTTTACTCACATCATGTAAAACTACAAACAACACCATGCTCGATTTTACCAATCAATTCAATGCCAAAGTTCCGCAACTTATCCATCTCGGATTAACAAACGGAAACGCCAAAATAATCGAAAACCGCACCATCGAAATTCGGTTTGAATGCATCTATGACATGCGCACTGAAAAAATGGATGACTATAAAAAAACAGCAACTCAATTCATTGTGCGTTTACTCAAACAAAATTCTAATTTTTCTGAACTGATAGAAAACGAGGTTACCATTAAATTGATTATTGAGGACTATGTCGGTCTGATTCTACTCAATACACCCATCAACAAACAAACAATTGCCAACTACAAATCAACCGATAACGAAGGCCTTACTGATAAAGACCATATCAAAACCGGTTTGGCAATTCTGCAAAGAGAAATGCCTTATACGGCAACAGACTATGGTTGTAAAATACAAAGTGTACGCTATCTGACACCTTCAAAAATCGCTTTTCGCATGGTTATGGATACCGATAAATTATACCTGCTCAACCTCATTCCAAAAGAAAGTAGCGAGTTTATTGTATACCTCTTGCAAAGCAATGGACGCGTGCCTTTTCTAACAATGGGCATGAAACCTTACGGACTCAAAGAAATTGCCTATTCCATTACCGACAACAACAATATGACCTACAGACAAGGAGAAATTAAAATTTCGGATTTGGCAAAATAACGGGAACGTGCAGACTCATTTTTCGTTTAAACTTGCATAATAACGCTCCATTATGCGGCTTACGTCTTTAATCGAATTTTTAGTCCATACCAATCGCTTCTCCAAAATTTCGGTTTCGGTGAGTTGCCACTTCACATCAGAACGTCGCAATCGATTGGTTAAATCCTGAATGATAATGGCCGCCGATACAGAAATATTTAAACTCTCCGTAAAACCCGCCATTGGAATTTTTAAAAAACCATCGGCCTGTTCCATAATTTCGGGCGATAGACCCGCTTTTTCAGTTCCAAAAAACAACGCACTGCGTTGGGTAATATCAAATTCATGCAACAAACAAGATTCATTGTGCGGGGTCGTCGCAATAATTTGATACCCTTTGGCACGAAGCGCATCAATACAAACTTGAGCCGAATTATACCGAAAAACATCAACCCATTTTTGGGCACCCATCGCAATTTCTCGGTCAATGCGCTTGCCAAATTTTTCTTCTATAACATGCAACTCCTGAACTCCAAATACCTCACAACTTCGCATTACAGCACTGGTATTGTGCAATTGATACACATCCTCCATAGCAATCGTCAGGTGGTTGGTGCGTCGCGATAGTATGTCTAAAAATTTTTCTCTTCTGGATTCGGTTAAAAATCCTTCTAAATAATGCAATAAATCTAAATCTGTCATTTTTTATTTTTTGGGCGTTACTCCGATTGGTAAAAACTACGTTGAAACAACTTGTTTTTACCAATCGGAGTCGGGTTTTCGGCTTTATCTCCAATTGGCAAAAAACTACAGGCAAAGCCTTTGTTTTTGTCCATCGGAGGATATCACCTCTACCCCTAACGCAAAGCCTTTCTAAACAAATATAGTGGTAAAAATACTAAATTTAGAATGCTTACTATGTGAGAACAGTTAATCAAAGGACTAAAAACTGAACTCTTAACTCACAACAATTATGGAATCTTATATAAAATCACTTTCATTTTAAATATACAAATGAGTACCTAATCAACTTGTTGGTGAAATTATTTTATAGGGTATTTTTCCTACATAATATTAAGTATTTTTCCTGATTATATATCAACACTATCAAACTTAGAGATAATTTCCTACTTTAGCGGTGGATTATTGCAATAGTTACGTTCTTTTTGTATTAAAAAATATAAGCGTTTTTGCTTTTAAATTCCTGCATCTGAAAAGTCGAAATTTCTAAATGAACGGGAAGGTAAAGTGGAAATGCCCATGGTCTGCGTGGGCGTTCCTTTTACTTTGTTCATTTGGGCTTCGACTCCCACAGATGCGAGTAGTAAGGTTCTGCCTACGCTTTATTTTTTGATGTTATTACTAACCTCAAAAATCAACTATCATGAAAAAAAGTATTGCAATTTTATTCCTTTCAATTTTAACCGCTTTTTCAACATTTTTTTCGAGTTGTGAAAACCTCGTAAATGATGAAGTCGAATCAACTTCCCAAAAAGGAAAAATTAACTATGTCAATATCTCCGAAGTACCATTTTTAATACCTACAATTCAAAAATTTAATCCGGATTATGCCTTTCTTAGTGACCCTTCTAAACCTAGTAACAAAGAAACACTAAACTTAAATCTTGACCTAAATTCAATTTTAGAGTATATTGGGTCAGATGGAAGAAAAACATACAGTATCAAGATACTGCATGAGTTTAACGACTATGATGATAAATATTTAGAAAATCTTCATGTGTTTAAAGAAAATGAAGAATACAAATCTTTTATCCTTAAATTCAACTCGTTAGACGATACAAAACCATTTGATGAAAATACATTTACAGGTGACGCTGAAATTTATGATTTAGAGCATGAACTCCAGTCAATTAGTAATTATGAAGACGGTATACTTAGATGCAATAAAATCATCAATGGTCCTTGGCATATTTGGATACATAATGGGACAATAGATGTTTGGAATGACGGCTCTGGGGACGAAGGAGGAGATGAATCTAATACTAATACAAACGAATTTGTATTCTTGGCAACAGCTCCTCCTGCCCCCGGAGAAAATGGTGGTGGAGGCGCTATGTCTACCAATCTTGATGTAATGCTCTTCTTGAATGATTTAACTGAAGAACAATTAAGTATAGTGCAACAATTTCCTGAATTGATTACTTATTTGGAGGAAAACAATGCCTCACAAGAAAGTAAACAACTTATTCTACAATTATTGAATTTTTTTCAAAATTATTCAACATCAACTGTTTACTCTAACTGGCTTGCTCAACATTTAGACACCGCTAAATCAATTCTAAATTATATCACACTAAATAATTATAGTGAAGAATCAATTACAGAAGCAAATCAAACTATAAATGCAATTATTAATAATCAAAATATTGAGGAACCAATAAAAAAAGGGTTAGTTCCTCCAAGTTGCGAAGCTTTTGAATTCTCACCTTTAGGAACAGCTAATTGGCAAGTTGCAGCAACAAAAAATATTGTAGCATTAATTGGGTATTACGATATAGGAACTGGTGAATACAATATTGCCAGTGTTATTTTCCCGCAACCAATTTATTTTGGCATTCCAAAAAACTCACCAAGTAATGGAGGATTAATTTCTAGTGGTAAAGCTTCAAATTTAACGGCAAAAGCACTAAATACAGCTATACAAAGAGCCAAACTTTATTTTATATCAACACAGGCAAGTAGCTCTCAAGTTCAAGCCAAACTTTGGGAATATATTAGAGACGAAATGGCTAATGGTGCTTACGTTAAAGGTGGTAGTGCAAGTTTTACTCCTCCCAATGGTTATACAGGAAATATAAAAGATTATGAATCTTATTGGTTCTTTGAAGATGACTGCGATTAATTAATAAGTATGGAAGAGAAAATTTTTGAAAATATTGTGAATAATTATTATCCTACAAATACATATGAATTTGATAATTCTTATCAATCTTCAGATGAATTTAAAAGATACACTAAGAAAATTAATGATAAATCATTAATAGGTCTTTTTGATGAATTGATTATAGGGATAAACAAGGAGATAACTCCACATAAAGCAGAATTATTTGGAGAATTTTTAAATCTACCAAGTAGAAACATACAAATTATGTTGGATAACAACCTAGTCAATACAATATCAATATATTTTAGCTATTTGTCTCCTTACTTTCATATTGTTAAATTGAGTGGAAATACCAAAAATGGGGCAATATTATCAAGCTATAATTTTGAAAATGATTCTGAATTATTGTATAAAATAAAATCTGTTATTCATGAAAAATCAAACTACAAAGAGTTTCCTAACAGTTTAATAAACAAAAAATTACCATTAATAAAATTAAATTCTAACTTTACCTATCTAAATGCTTTTTTTACAGATTACTATAGAATAAAAGATTTTTAGCCATGAAAGAAATTGATATAACTTTTGGAGACTATTATTTTAGAATATATAACTTATTCATAGTCTTTATCATACTATTCCTTTTGTTTTTAATTTATCATTTATTCAAAAAGAAGTTAAAAAGAAAGTAATTAAAAAAATCCGTTGGGTATAATTAGTAAAAATAAAAAACTACCAATGCCCAACGGGTTTCCATTAATACCAATTTATTATAAATTCTACTCATTATTTTATTGAAATCATTTTGAGTAGCTTTATACCATGAAGAAAATAGTTGTACTTACCGGAGCCGGAATTTCGGCCGAAAGCGGCATCAAAACATTTCGCGATGCCGGAGGCCTTTGGGAAGGTCATGATATTATGGAAGTGGCATCGCCGGAAGGCTTTCGTCAAAATCCAAAATTGGTCCTCGATTTTTATAACCAACGGCGGCGTCAACTTCACGAAGTAGTTCCCAACGCCGGTTATTATGCACTAACCGAACTGGAAAACGATTTTGATGTACACATTATAACACAAAACGTAGACAACCTCCACGAACAAGCCGGAAGTACAAATGTGCTGCACCTACACGGCGAACTTTTTAAAGCGCGTAGTTCTCAACATGAAAACTATATCATAGAATGGAAACACGATTTGAATTGGGGCGATAACGATCCAAACGGATACCAGTTGCGACCCCATATTGTTTGGTTTGGCGAAGCGGTTCTGGCTATCGAAGAGGCAGCGACTTTAACCGCTCAAGCCGATATTTTTATAATTGTGGGTACATCGATGCAGGTGTATCCCGCCGCAGGATTGGTGCATTATACCCAACCGAATGTGCCTATTTTTTACATTGATCCAAAACCCGCTCCTTTGTATGAGGTGCGCAACAAAGTAGAACTCATTGCGGCCTCGGCCACCAAAGGACTGCCACAACTCAAGGAAATACTCTTGAAAAATTACCGTTGATATGAAATAATAGCTTGATTGATTGCTTTAACCAAGGCCGGACCTTCATATATAAAGCCGGTGTACAATTGTACTAAACTGGCTCCGGCTTCTAATTTTTCCAACGCATCTTCGGGCGAATGGATTCCGCCAACGCCAATAATCGGGAATGATTTATTGCTTTTTTCAGAAAGAAAACGAATCACTTCAGTCGATCGTTTCGTTAAGGGTTTGCCTGATAATCCGCCTGTTTCCGACTTGTTTTCCGATTGTAAACCTTCACGTGATAAAGTCGTATTGGTTGCAATCACACCAGCGATTTTGGTTTCGTTCACAATTTCGATGATGTCGAGCAATTGCGAATCGGTTAAATCGGGGGCAATTTTGAGTAAAATAGGTTTGGCACTTCTTCCTTCGACAGCGCTCAGGATGACAGGCTCCGTATGACAGATGTCCGCATTTTTATTTTGTAATGTTTGGAGCAATTGTTTCAACGGTTCTTTTTCCTGTAATTCTCTCAAATTTGGGGTATTGGGTGAACTAACATTGACTACAAAATAATCAACGTAATCAAACAAAGCTTCGAAACAAATTTCATAATCGCGTACAGCATTTTCGTTGGGAGTGTTTTTATTTTTGCCAATATTTCCCCCAATAAGAACACCTTTATTTTTTTTAAGTCGTTCTACAGCTTCTTTTACGCCACCATTGTTAAAACCCATACGGTTAATGATGGCCGAATCTTCTTTGAGACGAAACAAACGTTTTTTAGGATTTCCTTCTTGACCAACCGGCGTAAGTGTTCCGATTTCAATAAACCCAAATCCAAAATCAGACAGTTCGTTGTAGAGTTTGGCATCTTTGTCAAATCCGGCTGCCAAACCCACAGGGTTTTTGAATTTCAAACCAAAAACGGTACGTTCTAAAGCGGGGTTTTCAACAGTGTACACCGCTTTAATACAACCGGAAACGCCCGGTATTTTAGATATAAATCGGATAAAAGCAAATGTAAAATGATGCACTTTTTCAGGATCAAACAGAAAAAGCAACGGACGGATAAGCAGTTTGTACATGGTTGTGTTGTTGTGGCACAAAAATACGAATTTCCGTAGCCAACCACAAACAAAAAAGCACCTGCAAAACAGGTGCTTTCAAGAAAAACAACTTCTATTAATCAACGAGAGTTCGCTATAATAAAGTAAGAATCCTTATGTCAAACTCACGTTATTTAACCAATTTCAATCATGCGTTTGGGTTTTGGAAGCGCTTCTTCACGTTTAGGCAATGTAATGTGAAGTACGCCATCTTCATAGGAAGCTTTAATATCTGCTTCATTTACCGTTTCCGGAAGTGTAAACGCTCTTTTGAAAGAAGAGTAACTGAATTCTCTACGGGTGTAACGCCCTTTTTCATCTTTTTCTTGCCGTTCATTTTTAGCCTCAGCGGATATGGTGAGGACATTCTCATCCACTTCGATGTTAAAATCTTCTTTCTTTTTACCCGGAGCAGCCAATTCTACGGCAAACTCAGTTTCGCTTTCTTTAATGTTCACCGCGGGAACATTCGCACCAAAATTTTGCATACCTCCTAACCAATCCGGTTTTAAAAATTCATCAATAATTGATGGAAAAGGCAATGTGTTTCTTTTAATTAAGTTCATAACTTTTATGTTTTAATGTTACACGTTTTTTTAATTACGATAAGCAAAAGACAAATTACATACCAATAAAAAAATCAGGTCATTTTGACATTTTTAACCCCTAAAAACTGCAAAAAAGTCTGTTTTAACATTTTGTTAACTGACTAATTTTCAGATAAATAAAAAATAACATTCTATAAGGTAGGGTATTTGATTTCCAAATTGTTTTATATAAAACACGAAATTTGTATATACAAGAATTGCTATGAAAAAGAATGTATATTTACTACTTACCTTACTCGTGTTTATTGGTTCAACAGCTCAGGTTGGTGTGGGAACTACTGCACCAACAGGGGCGTTGGATGTAACTTCTGCAACGCAAGGCATGGTCATTCCCAGAGTAGCGCTCACGGCTCGAAACACGGCATTACCCGTTGTTAATCCGCAAGGGGGAGCACTAACAAACAGCACATTAGTTTACAATACGGCTACATCGGGTGTATCGCCAAATAACGTTGTCCCGGGATTTTATTATTGGGAAACAGCTACTTCCTCGTGGAAACCCATAGCCGGTTCTGCCACAAATGATTGGAGTATAACCGGAAATGCAGGCACTTCAACAACAACCCACTTTATAGGAACCACTGACGATAAAGATTTAATCTTTCGCCGGTTTAATGTAAGAGCCGGTTTAATTAACACCACCAATACTTCATTTGGACTAAGCGCTTTAAACACCACAAGCACAGGTACAAATAACACAGCAATTGGGTTAGAACCTTTAAAAAATAACCTAACCGGAGGATATAATGTAGCCATTGGTTGGCGTGCGATGGAATTGAATCAATCGGGAAGTTTTAATACCGTAGTCGGAAATGCTTCATTGATGAAGAATACAGATGGTTTTAGTAATGCCGCTTTTGGTGATTTGGTTCTGCGTGAAAATACCAGTGGTGTACAAAACGCTGGCTTCGGTACCAATGCACTAATTTCAAACACAACCGGCAGTCAAAACACAGCGTATGGTGTTGGTTCACTGGGCGGAAATACAACAGGCTCATTTAATACGGCACTGGGGTATTTTGCGATGAACACACTTTCTACAGGCGACATGAATATTGCAATAGGGACACAAGCGGAAGTACCGGATACTGCCGGAAGCTATCAACTATCTATCGGAAATAGCATTTACGGAAAAGATATGACCTCAACCTCCGATGCCAAAATAGGAATTGGCGCTTCAGTTCCTGTTGCTAAATTCCAAATAAACCCTTCGAGTGGCTTTGCCCCGGCAAACACCGATGGAATTATTATCCCACGCGTTGGAAATTTTCCAACCACCAATCCGACTGCGGCTCAAAACGGAATGTTGATTTACCTCACAACGCAGTTTGGCGGAAGCATACCCGGATTCTATTTTTGGGAAAATGCAACGTCGTCCTGGAAATGCTTAAACGACACTAAGCTACCTTATAGAACAACAGCTGCTTCAACCGGTATTTATCAAATTGTAATGAGTGATTATACGGTGCGTGTATTTAATGGAGTTTCTACTGTAAATTTACCCAACGCAGTAGGTAATATCGGGAAAGTATTTGTCATCATTGGAAGCAACGGAATAAGTAGTAAAACGTTAGCTTCTTTAGGAGGTGTAATCTACGATGATGTAACCAACTCCAACATCACTACTATCGCTGCCAATCAGCGTATCACTGTTCAAAGCGACGGAACAGATTGGATTGTCATTGGACGTTAATTATGCTGCTCCTGAAACGTTTCTAACAAAAATTCTGGCGTTACCATACGAGTCGGCGACTCTTCCATGGCTTTTAACACGCGCCGAATCGCAAAGGGATTCAAACCCATATTCACTCCTATTTCATGAATTTTAATTTGCTCACGCTCGTGCAAAATTCCATCACAATGCATTAACAACGCCAACCGATAAAACTGTTGGATGCGTTCAAACTCCGATTTGATAATTTCGCTCCGGTTTTCCTCGTGAAACAATTGTTTAAACTCCTCTTTCTCAATACCCAACTCAGTTGCCACAATAGACAAGAACATATATTCCCGTTCGTGCAGCTCGCCGTCTACAATAGCAAAAGCAATCATATCGGCCAATAAACTGATTTTCTCTTCTTTGGTATTCATGAAATGTGTATTTTTAGCTAAATTAAAATTTTTTTTGAAATCACTAACTTTTTATACCTTGAAATCCATTTTTCTGTTGCTGTTTGTAGCTTGTACAAAATTAGTTTCCGCTCAGGAGTCAACTGCCTCCGCTCAGGTATCAACCTTTACAATAGCCTGTCCTCAACTCAATACCACAAAAAAAATATGGCTTTATCTCCCTAAAGAATATAACACTACCCATAAAAAATATCCGGTAATTTACATGCCCGACGCACAAAATCTTTTTGATGCTACCACTTCTTATGTAGGGGAATGGAATATAGATGAAACCTTGGATAGCTTACAAGCAAAAGTTATTGTAGTGGGCATTGAACACGGTGGAGAAAAACGCTTGGAAGAATTAACCCCTTTTCCCCACGAAAAATATGGCGGTGGCAAAGCCAATGCCTTTTTGGATTTTATTGTTACAACCCTAAAACCGTATATAGATAAAAAGTACAGAACAAAATCGGATGCTAAAAACACCTGCTTGTTTGGTAGTTCTTTAGGCGGACTTACTGCTTTTTATGGTGTTATAAAATACCCCCATGTTTTTGGAAAAGCGGGATGCTTTTCGCCGGCATTTTGGATTAATCGGGAGGAAATTACAACTGCTTTAGAAAAAACAGCACAATTTAATGCTAAAATTTATTTCTTGTGTGGTGATAATGAAGGCGATGAAGATATGGTTACGGATCTCAATCATATCGAATACTTGGTTAATACAAAAAGATGCCAATGCCGCCATTTAAACAAAAAAATAATTGTAGCCGGAGGACAACACAACGAAAAATTATGGCGAGAAGGGTTTAAAAAGGCGTATCTTTGGCTGTTCTGACATTCGATATTCGATATTCGATATTCGATATTCGATATTCGATATTCGATATTCGATATTCGATATTCGATATTCGATATTCGATATTTGATATTTGATATTTGAAATTTGAAATTTGAAATTCGATATTTGAAATTCGACGGTTGACGGTTGACGGTTTGAGATTAACGATTTAAGATTTGTGAAGTTATAAGTTCTAACTACGAACAACCTGCCTACGGCAGGCAGGCAGATAAACAATAAATACAAAAATGAACAATAACGATATATTTAAAAAATTACGGGTAGCGCTTCAATTACGTGACGATCAGATTGTAACTATCTTGCAATTGGTTGATTTTCGCATTTCAAAAGGGGAACTGGGTAATTTTTTCAGAGATCCAAAGCACCCGAAATACATGGAATGTGGCGATCAAATTTTGCGCAACTTTCTAAATGGTTTAGTAATTCATCTTAGAGGAACTAAAGAAAATCCTAAAAACCCATTGGAAGTAATTGCCTCGCATAAAAGCGAAAAACCGACTCCTACTAAAGAGCAAAAACCTAAAAAAAAGGTGTTCAAAAAAGTGACAAAACCTCCCGTAATGGAACAGGTGAAATTTAAAAACGGGAAGAAAAAAAAAGATAACTAATGAACTTAGCTTCGCTCATTAAACAACAGTTTCCGCATTTTAATCCGGAGCTCATTGCCGAAATTGTAACTTTTGGTATTGAGAAAGAAATTCCGGCCGGTACAGAACTGCTGCGCGAAGGGCAATATGTGAAAGTAATACCGCTTGTTTTGAGTGGTTTGATAAAAGTTTTTACCCGGTACGAAGACAAAGAACTCCTGCTTTACTACATTCAACCGCATGAAAGTTGCATTATGTCGTTTTCGGCAGGCATCAATCAGCTTCCCAGTAGAATTCATGCCATAACCGAAGAAGATTCCCATTTGGTGTTGATTCCCACCGAAAAACTGGCCACTCTTACACGCCAGTTCCCTGATTTCAATACGTTGTATTTTAGGCAATATAACCTGCGTTATTCGGACTTATTAGATACCATTAACTCGTTGCTTTTTTCGCGACTCGACAAACGGGTAATGGATTACTTGCACGAAAAAGTACGCCTCACACAAAAAAATCCGCTAAAAATATCGCACCGTCAAATCGCTTCTGAACTCGGCACCGCGCGCGAG
This sequence comes from Flavobacterium sp., assembly GCA_041917555.1. GTDB lineage: Bacteria > Bacteroidota > Bacteroidia > Flavobacteriales > Flavobacteriaceae > Flavobacterium. The sequence continues at coordinate 352,210 of JAYRXL010000086.1, forward strand.
GTAATCAGTCGTATTATCAAGAAACTCGAACAAGAAGGAAAGCTTATTCAAAGCCAAACTACAATCGAAATTATAGCGTTGTGACTTTAGTCACTGCACAGTCCCCACTACTCTCGTACTTTTGGTATGAAATCAGTAAACTTTTATACTATGAAAAAAAATATGGGTGGAGCAGATCGTATGATCCGATTGATCATTGCTGCTATTTTGGTTTATTTGTATTATAACGGAACCGTGTCCGGTACTATGGGAATCGTTGCACTGGTGGTTGCCGGTGTGTTTGTATTAACCAGTTTGGTTAGTTTTTGTCCGTTGTATCCGCTTCTGGGAATTAATACCTGTTCGGTTAAAAAACCCTAAGTTATTCGTTTTAAATTAAAAAAATCCTGTCTTTTTTAAGATGGGATTTTTTTTGTTACATTAGTCAAAACGAATTTGCATGAAGCTAAATATTCAACAAGCCGAAATCATTCTATATGTGAATGACCAACAAAAAAGTACCGCTTTATACCAACATATTCTACGAAAGGAGGCCGATTTAAATGTACCCGGAATGACCGAATTTATCTTAAACGATTTCTGCAAACTCGGATTAATGCCCAATGACGGAATTGCCAAAATTATTACACCTCAATTACCTCATCCCAATTTAGGAAACGGAATTCCGCGTTGTGAGTTGTATTTTTTAGTGGAAAATGTAGAGGATGAATTTGAAATTATTCAAAACTTAGGTGTGAACATAATTAGCGCAATTGAACCTCGTGATTGGGGCGATGCTGCTTTTTATTTTTCAGATTTAGATGGGCATGTGATTGCGTTGGCACAACGTTTATAAGTTTCAGCCCGGATTGCAGCGAAAAACCCACAGCCCAAAACCAGCGCTTATACCCGAACTGCCAATGCGACAACGAAGCAACAGGCAGGCGGTTGTAGAAGCCTTGTTTGGGGCGAGGATTTGCAGCGGAAAGCCGGATTAGCTGCCGCATAAAAAAAAACTGCCTCCTAAAGAGACAGTTTTTTGTGTATTTTGATAAAATGATTAGTTCAAAGCAACTTTTACCTGATCGGCCGCTTCCTGGAATTGTACCGCCGATAAAATTGGCATTCCTGAATTATCAATTAATTCTTTTGCAATTTCGGCGTTTGTTCCTTGTAAACGCACAATAATAGGCACTTGAATCGCGTCGCCCATGTTTTTATAGGCATCAACAACACCCTGCGCTACACGGTCACAACGTACAATTCCACCAAAGATATTAATCAAAATAGCTTTTACGTTCGGATCTTTTAAGATGATTCTAAACGCCAATTCTACTCGCTTGGCATCGGCAGTTCCTCCAACATCTAAAAAGTTAGCCGGCTCAAAACCTGCATACTTAATCAAATCCATTGTAGCCATCGCCAAACCGGCTCCGTTTACCATACAACCTACGGTTCCGTCCAAATCCACATAATTAAGTCCGGCTTCTTTAGCCTCCACTTCAATTGGATTTTCTTCGCGAACGTCGCGCATCTCGGCAATTTTAGCCTGACGGTAAAGTGCATTATCATCTATATTTACTTTCGCATCAACCGCTGCAATTTTATTATCGGATGTTTTTAATACCGGATTAATTTCAAACATCGTCGCATCAGAACCTACATAGGCATTGTACAACGATTCAACAAATTTTACCATCTCGCGGAAAGCAGTTCCGGAAAGCCCTAAATTAAAGGCAATACGACGGGCTTGAAACCCTTGTAAACCCACATTCGGGTCAATTTCTTCGGTAAAAATAAGGTGTGGTGTTTTTTCGGCTACTTCTTCAATATCCATACCTCCCTCGGTAGAATACATAATCATATTGCATCCTTTGGCGCGGTTAAGCAACACCGACATGTAGAACTCTTCCGTTTCGGCTTCACCCGGATAATACATATCCTCAGCAATAAGCACTTTATGAACTTTTTTCCCTTCAGGTGGCGTTTGCGGGGTTTTTAACATCATCCCAATCATGTTTTCGGAAATATCCGTCACCTCTTGCAAGGTTTTAGCCAATTTAACGCCTCCTCCTTTACCGCGTCCACCGGCATGCACCTGCGCTTTAATAACGTACCATTTGGTTCCCGTTTCGGCCGTAAGCTGTTTGGCAGCCGCAACGGCTTCAACCGGATTATTGGCTACAATACCGCGCTGTACACGTACGCCATAGCCGGATAAAATCTCTTTTCCCTGATATTCGTGTATGTTCATAATACTTAAGTGTTAAAGTTGAACCGGATGCACCGGAATTAAGTGCCACAAATGTAACTAAATCTTAGTAACCATAAAAGAAATGTATATCAATTTAGTAAGTTTTTGGAGCTATTTCCTGCTGTCCACTATATCTCAGCCGCTTCACGGCTGAGGATGCCGTTTCCATCAGGGCTAAGGTTCGCGTTTTAAAAAAAATTTCATTTCTCTACGCAACCCGTATTGAATATTTGTATCTTTATATAAACCAACAACTTACAACAAAATGAAACCACTTACTCTCCTATTCCGATGCGTTGCTTTTTGCTGCTTATTTTCTGCCTGCTCCAACAGCAATGATGCCAACGACACCTCTAATGACCTCAGCGGAAATTGGGAACTACGCACGGTTTCCGGATCGTTTGCCGGCGGAATTACAAATTTTGATGCCGGTGTTATCCAATGGAATTTTGACACCCTCAACCATAAAGTAACCGTGGTAAACAACAATACCGACGAAAGTTTACCCGATATTTTAGAATCCGGCAGCTACGATTACGAATTCGCAACCGAATCCGGTTTGCAATGCGATTCGGTGATTATAATCAACGGAATGCAAATGGGGTGTTTAACAATTGATACCAATATATTAACCATTGACCAATCAGTAGTTGATGGTTATCACTTGCATTTAGAGCGTTAAGTTTCCGCTAAAATCCGATTTTCTTTTGCTATTCCTCTTTGGGTATCATAGTTTTGCAAAAAAAAGATATGCAACCAAAAGAACTTTTGGAACTGGCCGATGAATTTGGCTGCCCACTCTATGTATATGATGCAGAAGCTATCCGAAAACAATACAACCGATTAACGGCTGCTTTCGCAAAGGTAGAACAGCTTCGCATCAACTATGCGATGAAAGCCTTGTCGAATATTTCGATACTAAAGCTTCTCAAACAAATGGGCTCGGGTTTGGACACGGTTTCGATTCAGGAAGTTTTATTGGGATTACATGCCGGCTTTTCTCCGGATAAAATCATCTTTACACCCAACGGCGTTTCATTTGAAGAAATTGAAAAAGTGGCGCAAATGGGAGTCCAAATCAATATTGACAATCTTTCTGTCTTGGAACACTTTGGTACAAAATACCCAAAAATACCGGTATGTATCCGAATAAATCCCCATGTAATGGCAGGAGGAAATGAAAATATTTCCGTGGGACATATTGACAGTAAATTTGGTATTTCTATTTATCAAATTCCGCATGTACTTCGTATTGTAGAAAATACCCAAATGAATATCAATGGTTTGCACATGCATACCGGTTCAGATATTTTGGATATCGATGTCTTTTTATCGGCATCCGAAATTTTGTTTGATGCGGCCAAACAATTTAAAAATTTGGCGTTTCTCGATTTTGGTTCGGGTTTTAAAGTACCCTATAAAAAAGGTGATATCGAAACCAATATTGAAGAACTCGGACGTAAACTCAGCAAAAAGTTTGTAACTTTTGAAAAAGAGTACGGTAAAAAAGTAACCCTCGCTTTTGAACCGGGCAAATTTTTAGTCAGTGAGGCCGGACATTTTTTGGCCAAAGTAAATGTGGTCAAACAAACTACCTCTACCGTTTTTGCCGGAATCGACAGCGGATTCAACCATCTCATTCGCCCTATGTTTTACGGGGCCCAACATACCATCGAAAACCTTTCCAATTTAAAAGGAAAAGAGCGTTTTTACACGGTAGTGGGTTATATCTGTGAAACCGATACTTTTGCCAACAACAGACGCATACACGAAATTCGTGAAGGTGATATTTTGTGTTTTAAAAATGCTGGAGCCTATTGTTATTCTATGGCATCCAATTACAATTCGCGTTACAAACCGGCAGAAGTCCTTTGGATTAACGGGCAAGGCCACCTCATCAGCAAACGTGAAACATTTGAGGATTTAATTCGCAATCAAATCGAAATTGATTTCTAAAAAGAAGGTAAAAAACGTGAGTTCGATATAATAATAAAGTCAGAATTCTTAAAAGTGCTTGGCTATAAGGCAAATTTTCGAGAGATAACCGGTTATCTTGAGGAAATTTAACGCTATAGACGAGTGCTTTTCAGGCTAACTTTGTATAAGTTACACTTTAGAGAAGCAATCTACTTCGCCTTACATCATTGAAATAGCCCGCTATTACTGCCTATGTAAGGCTCGTATCTCACTTCTCTAAAGCGTTCTGACAAAATTCTTATCTCGAACTCACGTTAAAAAAAAGCCCGCAATTAAAATTGCGGGCTTTTTGCTTTATTGTACTAATTCCCAAAAAGTTCTGTTAATACTTTTCCGTCAGTGCTGTTGGGCATGGTAATGCTTAGAAGTTGTGTCACTGTGGGTGCAATTTGTGTAATTTCTTTACGATCTTGTGTTTTTCCGGGTTTAATTTTCCAACCAAAAAACAGTATCGGCACGTGGGTGTCATAGGTATATGGAGAACCGTGCGTTGTACCACCGGCTGAGTATTCCATATAGCCCGGTTTGTATACAAAGTACAAATCACCGTTTTGGGTTGGATCATAGCCTTTAGAGATAAATGGCAAAAATCGGTCGGTTGCACTTCCGGCCAAAATTTCTTCCTCAGTATAAACTTTTTTAACAGATTCTTTTGTGTACAAAAACGCTTTAAATTGTTGTTTTACATCAGCCAAATTCAATTGTTTGGCGTTTAGTTTTTCTTTGTCTAAAAACACATTAAAACTATCATAGGCTAACAACAAATCGTCACCAAAAGTAGTTTGCGAAAACGTTCGCAAATCGGTTTCCATATTTTTGGAATTAACGATATCTGTAGGGTACCTGTTATCTTTTAAATAGGTTGCATTTTCAGCACCGGCATGATCAGCGGTAAGAAACACAAGGTAATTGCCCACTCCTACTGTTTTATCCAAAAACGAAAGAAAATCGGCTAATGCCAAATCCAAACGCATATAGGTGTCCTGTGTTTCAACAGCTCTTGGGCCAAAGGCATGTCCCACATAATCGGTAGAAGAAAAACTCAGCGCTAAAAAATCGGTTACATTATCTTTACCCATCGCTTCTTTGGTAACAGCGCGTTTGGCTAAGTCCACTATCATATTGTTCCCATAAGGACTTACATTAATCATTCCGGCTCCGTTTTCGGCTAACAACTCTTTCGTATTGTAAGGCATGAACGGTGTTTTTTTGTAATACAGTTTTTCATACGGGTTATCATCCGGCAAACTCTCAGTATAATGCGATGCCGGTTTTAGAAGTCCCCAACCTTTTGCCAAATATTTATCGTAGTTTTTTTCAGCATTGAACTCACTCACCCAGGCAGGGAGTTGCTGACCATAATACGAACTGGAAATAAAATTTCCGGTTTTAGTATACCAAAAAGCCCAATCGGCAAAATGTCCGGCGGGTAAAATGGCACCTCTGTCTTTGATGCTGATACCGATTACTTTTGCTTTAAAATTGGTTGCCAGTTTTAATTCATCGGTCATGGTAGAACTTTGCAAGTTTCGTGGTGACATTTTACCTTCATTCTCGGTTCCGGGAACCAAGGTTGAAACGGTAGGGTCTTCGGTACAATAAAATTCACGCTTTAATGTTCTGTGAAACCATTCATTACTCACAATCCCATGAACAGCAGGGGTAGTTCCGGTATAAACCGAAGCATGACCCGGAGCTGTATAAGTTGGCATATAATTATAATGCGCATTTTGGAACGTATAGCCAAACTGCATAAGCCGTTTAAATCCACCTTCAGAAAAATCGTTTTGGAAACGATATAGGTATTCCATTTTCATTTGATCTACAACAATTCCCACTACCAATTTGGGTCTTTGTTGCGCAGTAGCCATTAAAAAAAAACCTGAAAAAATCAGGCTGATTGTTTTTCTCATAGATTTTGGATTTCTTTTTTTGCGGTTTCAAATTCAGTTAGTACTTCTTCCATAATCAGTTGCACAGGTTTAATATCGTGAATTAAGCCTGCAATTTGACCTATCTCGAGTTCGCCTTCAACCAAATCACCTTCAAACATACCGCGTTTCGCTCGACGTTTTCCTAATAACTCTTGCAATTGTTCTTTGGTTGGACACTGAATATATAATTCCTGTAAGTCGTTAAAAAATTTATTTTTAATCAATCGCACCGGAGCAAGTTCTTTCAAGGTGAGCATTGTATCTCCTTCTCCGGTTTCCACAATGGTTTTTTTAAAGTTATCATGAGCCGAACTTTCAGTAGAGGCAGCAAAGCGGCTACCCATTTGAACGCCGTCTGCACCCAAAACCATAGCGGCCAACATTCCGCGTCCGGTAGCGATACCTCCTGCTGCAATCAACGGAATGTGAATATGCTCTTTTACCATTGGAATTAAGGTAAGGGTTGTAGTTTCCTCACGGCCGTTATGCCCTCCGGCTTCAAATCCTTCTGCCACTACAGCATCTACACCCGCTTCCTGCGCTTTTAAGGCAAATTTAGAGCTACTCACTACATGTACCACTGTAATGCCATTCGATTTTAAAAAGGGAGTCCACGTTTTCGGATTTCCCGCCGAAGTAAAAACTATTTTAACCCCTTCTTCGACAATAATTGCCATAATTTCTTCAATATTGGGGTAGAGCATGGGTACATTAACCCCAAAAGGTTTATCGGTAGCTTTTTTGCATTTTTGAATATGTTCCCGCAGTACATCCGGATACATAGATCCGGCACCAATCAAACCAAGGCCTCCGGCATTACTCACAGCGCTTGCAAGTTTGTAGCCACTGTTCCATATCATACCTCCCTGAACAATAGGGTGCTGAATGGAAAATAATTGTGAAATTCTGTTCATTTATTTTTGAATGATAAGTCGGCCCGATTCTTGTTTTTCACCAACCGTTAAACTGTAGGAATAGAAACCATTGGCAAACTGTTCGATGTTGATTGTGTTTAGCACACCCGATAAGTTACATTCCAATACTTTTTGCCCTAAGGCGTTATAAATCTGCATATCCGACTTGTTGATGCCTTCCGGAAGAAGAATCTGTATATTGGTTTGTGCCGGATTTGGATACACCACCGCGGTGGCAGTCACAAACGAGGTTGTTCCTAAAAGTGCGCGAGTCATGGCCTCTTGAAAATCGGGAATACCATATCCGTATTGAACGGTTGGATTAGCAAAACGATCGGCGGACTGTTTAAGTATGGTGACTACTTCTTGGTTGGATAAATTAGGGAAAGCCTGCCAAAAACAAGTTATGGCACCTGCCAAAATAGGGCACGAAAATGACGTTCCGCTGGCTGTTTGAACAGTTCCTGCTGTAGTAGCTAAGTAAGCCGATTGTCCTTGCGCCATTAAATCCGGTTTTACTCTTCCGTCGAAACTGGGGCCTATGGAACTAAAAGCAGCATAATTTTCATTCGCCATCACAGCGCCAACAGCCACAACGTGAGTTGCTTCTGCCGGTACACCCACATGAGGTTCGGAAGTAGAGCCGGCATTTCCGGCACTGGCTACCACAATCATTCCTTTGCTAAAAGCAATATTGGCTCCTTTGGATGCAAATGCACTATCGCCGGTCATATCCTCGTATTGGTGGCTATACGCCGGATTATCATAACCAAAATAACCCAGTGAAGTAGAAATAACATCAGCGCCTTGTCGGTCGGCTTCTTCAGCAGCTTCAACCCAATAACTCTCTTCAACCGGGTTTTCGGAAGTAACATCTTCAGTAACAAAAAGCAAAAAAGAAGCATCCGGAGCCGTTCCTACTAATTGTCCGTCAACATAACCACCTATACAGGATAACGTCATGGTTCCGTGATTATGCAAATCGTAAACATTCGAAGAACGATTTACATAATTATACGTATCCAAAATCAAATTATTATCAAATAAACGTTGGAAAGGACTTGTAGAATTGACATTGATAAATCCCGAATCCAAAACAGCGATAATTTTCCCGGTTCCGGTGTAATTTTGTTGGTGCAAAATATGGCCATTCAACATTTGAATTTGGTTTAAGGAATTCCCATAATCAAATGAAGTCGCCGTTTCCATTTGCTTGTTAACCGCCTTATAGACTTTAGATGCTATTTTACCTGAACCCGAATTCAAGGAGGCATCTGCAAACACAATGGAAGCAACAAAACTCAAATTTCCAAGCGCATTTACAGCAGTTTGCGACCCGCGTACATGAATACAATTCAACCATTTTGATTTTGCCATTACCGTAATTCCGGACTGAGCGGCAACTTGGTCTATATACGGTTGGTGAATTGGTGCATCTTGAATTGTAACCGCAATATTTTGCTGATTCCGTCGGTCAAGAGCACGCTGAGATAAATCGGTTAGCGGGTTGTCCAAAAAGGCCTGTGCATTGGGCTTATCTGCAAAATAAATCCATGCATCTTCCTCTTGAGCCCAAGCAATCAGGGAAAAGAAAAAGACTACAACAAAAAAGACTGTTTTTTTCATAGCATTTGGTATTGGGATGTTCAAAGTTATAAAAATAAAATTAACCTACCCTATTTGCAGGAAATACTTAAAATTAGGCAGAAATAACGCCCGACCCGATAAGTTCATCGCCAATGTTCCAAGCGACAAACTGTCCTTCTGTTATGGCGGATTGCGGCACATCGAATTCGACATACAAACCCGAATCGAATTGATGTAAAACGGCTTTTTGGAGCGGTTGTCGGTAGCGAATTCTGGCCATTACTTCCATAGTTTGTCCGTTTTGCAACTTCATATCTTCGCGTATCCAATGTACTTCTGAAGGTTGAACTCGAAGCGCTTTTTTAAACAAGCCCGGATGTGCATGCCCTTGCCCGGTGTAGATAATGTTATTTTTTACATCGGTAGCAATAATAAACAAAGGTTCTACTGTTCCGCCTACATTGAGTCCTTTTCGCTGTCCAATTGTGTAATAGTGAGCCCCTTGATGTTTTCCTACTACTTTACCCATCTCCGGACTGTAGTGCAAGGAGGCCGCGAGATACGATAAACGTGATTCTTCCGTTTCAAAATCGGGTAATGGTTTTGAGTACAACTCACTTTGAGACGGAATTTCAATGATAATCCCCTCTTTGGGTTGTAACTGCTGTTGCAAAAATTCGGGTAATCGTACTTTACCAATAAAACAAAGTCCTTGGGAATCTTTTTTCTCTGCAGTAACCAAATTCATTTTTGCTGCTATTTCGCGTACTTCCGGTTTGGTAAGTTCCCCAATGGGAAAAAGCGCTTTAGCCAATTGATGCTGTGCTAATTGGCACAAAAAATACGACTGATCTTTGTTTTCGTCGGTTCCGGCTAAAAGACTGTATATAGTTTCACCGTTTTTTTCCGTTTCTCTTTTTCGACAATAATGACCTGTAGCCACATAGTCGGCACCTAATGATAGGGCAATTTTAAGAAAAACATCAAATTTAATTTCCCGATTACAAAGCACATCCGGATTTGGAGTACGACCGTTCTCGTATTCGTTAAACATATAGTTTACAATCCGTTCTTTGTATTCTTCACTCAAGTCAACTGTTTGAAAAGGAATACCCAGTTTTTCAGCTACTAATAATGCATCGTTACTATCTTCTAACCATGGACATTCGTTTGATAGGGTCACCGAATCGTCGTGCCAGTTTTTCATAAACAAGCCAATGACTTCATATCCCTGTTCTTTCAAAAGATAGGCAGCCACACTCGAATCTACTCCGCCGGAAAGACCGACAATAACCCTTTTCATAAGTAAAATTTTGGTGCAAAATTACTGAATTATATGCAAAAATTATCACAAATATCCCCTAACAAAAAGGCATAATGCGCTAAAAACAAACTGAAAATCAATCAAAACCAAAGAATAACTACTTTTTTTCAATAACATCATCAAATCATAACAAATATTTTTTATTTTTAACAAATACATTACACACAAAACAAACAACAATACCCAGCTTTATGAAAATTGAAAAAATACAAGCCCTGAGAGGACCAAACATTTGGAGTGTCCAGCGTAAAAAACTGATTCAGATGCGACTGGATTTAGAGGACATGGAAGAAAAACCCACCAATAAAATTCCGGGGTTTAGAGAACGAATTGAAGCCATGTTTCCCACCATGATTGAACATCGCTGTTCCGAAGGGACACGTGGAGGTTTCTTTTCGCGCATTGAACGTGGAACCTGGATGGGACATGTAATTGAACACATAGCCTTGGAAATACAAACCCTGGCCGGTATGGAAACCGGTTTTGGACGCACACGAGAAACCAAAACACCGGGTGTATACAATGTTGTATTTAGTTATGTGGAAGAAAGCGTGGGAATGTATGCTGCCGAGTCATCGGTTCGTATTGCTGAAGCGCTTATAAGCGGAGCCGACTACGACGTAAACAGTGATATTCAGAAAATGCGTGAAATACGTGAACGTGTTCGTTTAGGTCCGTCGACAGGAAGTATCGTCGAAGAGGCTGTTGCACGCGATATTCCTTGGATTCGTTTAGGCACCAATTCGTTAGTACAATTAGGTTATGGCGTTAATCAAATGCGTTTTCAGGCCACAATTACCTGTAAAACGAGTAATATCGCCGTAGATATCGCCTGTAATAAAGAAGAAACCAAACGCATGCTGGATATGGCTTCTATTCCTGTAGCCAGTGGCGGTATATGCGTAGACGAAGAAGATTTGGAGAATGTAATTCGAAAAATTGGTTTCCCGATTGTAATCAAACCATTGGATGGAAACCATGGCAAAGGAGCTTCCATTAATGTAAAAACCAAGGAAGACGCCAAGGCCGGTTTGGCTTATGCTAAAAATTACAGCCGTCGGGTTATTGTGGAACGCTTTATAACCGGCTATGATTTTCGTGTCCTTGTTATTGATAATAAATTAGTGGCTGCTGCAAAACGGGAACCGGCTCATGTAAAAGGCGATGGCAAACAGACTATACAGGAATTAATAGACGAAACCAATCGCGATCCGCGCCGAGGATACGGTCATGAGAATGTATTAACCGAAATTTCGGTCGATCGAGACACCACTGATTTGTTGGATAAAAAAGGATACTCCTTGGATACCGTTCCTGCCAAAGATGAAATAGTATATTTAAAATCTACTGCAAATCTAAGCACCGGTGGAACTTCGGTTGATGTGACCGATATGATGCACCCGGAAAATATCTTTTTATGTGAACGGATTTCACGTGTCATTGGCTTGGATGTTTGTGGTATTGATATCATGGCTGAAAATCTAACCCAACCTTTAAAAGAAACCGGTGGTTGTATTTTGGAAGTTAATGCTGCTCCCGGGTTTAGAATGCACCTCGCGCCCAGCGAAGGTTTACCACGAAATGTGGCCGCTCCGGTTATTGATATGCTGTACCCTCCCGGAAAACCAAGTCGGATTCCGATTATTGCCATCACAGGTACAAACGGAAAAACCACTACAACCCGTTTGATTGCGCACATTGTAAAAAACAATGGCTATCGCGTAGGATTTACCACTTCAGATGGTATTTATGTACAAAACCACATGATGGAAAAAGGTGATACGACCGGTCCTGTTTCGGCTGAATACATTTTGAAAGACCCAACTGTGGAATTTGCAGTTCTTGAAACCGCACGTGGTGGTATACTTCGGTCCGGATTAGGTTTTAGTCGTTGCGATATCGCCATCATCACTAATATTCAGGAAGACCATTTAGGCCTTTCAGATATCCACACACTTGATGACCTTGCCCGTGTAAAAAGCGTTGTAGTTCGCAGTGTAAAAAAAGATGGTTGGGCAATACTTAATGCCGATGATGAATACTGTTTAAAAATAGCCAATGAGTTAAGTTGCAATATTGCCTATTTTGCGATGGATGAAAACAGCCCTAAAGCGAAGCAATTATCGAAAGAAGGTAAAATTGTGGCCGTATACGAGAATGGGTTTATAACCATCAAGCGAGGCGAATGGAAAATACGGGTTGAACGAGCAACCCATGTTCCGCTGACTATGGGAGGAAAAGCCAAATTTATGATTGCCAATGTATTGGCCGCTTCATTGGCTGCTTATTTACAAGGTTTTAAAACCGAAGACATTAGTTTATCATTACAAACCTTTATCCCAAGTGCGGCACAAACGCCGGGTCGAATGAATATTTTTGATTTCAAAAAGTTCAAAGTATTGATCGACTTTGCCCATAATCCGGCAGGTTACAGAGGTGTTGAAGAATTCCTCGCTACAGTTGAAGCCACTAAAAAAATAGGTATTATTGCCGGTGTGGGTGACCGAAGAGATGAAGACATTAAAGAATGTGCTCGTATTGCTGCTCGTATGTTTGATCATATCATCATTCGTCAGGAAAAACACTTACGAGGACGTACCGAAGAAGAAATTATCAACCTGATTATGGAAGGTATTCAAGAATCCGGACGGGATGTATCTACTGAAATCATTAAAAAAGAAGTGGAAGCAATCAAACATGCCATCGACAATGCAGAAGATGGAAGTTTTATCACGGCATTGAGTGATGTTGTGACCAATGCAATCGAAATTGTTCAAGAGTATTTGGATAAAGAAAGCGAAAGTGCTACGTAACTATCTTGATTTTAGATAATAACTTTTAGTAAAAATACCCCAGATGAAAATTTGGGGTATTTTTTAATTTTCCATTTATTTGCCATATGATGTATACTTGTAAAAATTGCAACACCGAACTAAGCGGAAAATTTTGCCACAACTGTGGACAAAAAAGGATAACGCCTCATGAGCGAACATTGGCCAAGCTTTTTGAAGAGTTTTTCCATTATTTTTCGCATCTCGACAGTAAATTTTTCAAAACATTAAAAAACGTTTTGGTAAGACCCGGCTTAGTATCACGTGATATTATGGAAGGTATAACCGTGCGTCATTTTAAAATTTCTACGCTATTTTTATTGGGCGCCTTACTTTATTTTTTGATTCCCCAAAAAATTATAGGGTATGGATTCTTAAATACACCACTGGGTCCTCAACTGAAAAGCGGGCTATACCGAGAGTGGAAAGAAGAAAAAGCTACCGAAAAAATGGCGCACAATACGTTAACTTTTCAAGAATACGAAAACCTTTACAACCATAAACTTGAAACAAACGGTAAGTTACTAACCCTATTGTTGATACCGTTAACCATTCCTGTACTTTTTATACTTAACCTTCTGCTTCGCATCGTTAAGCGGGAACATGTCATTACAACCTTTGATTTGGCTATAGCCTCTCTTGAAATTAATTCCGGTTTTGTTTACTTATTATTTTTACTGGCGGGGTTAACCATTACCCTGCTCCAACGACTACTTATTAACCCTCAAAATCAAGATAGCTTTCAAAGCATCAGCTTACTTATTATTGTTAGTTTAACTTTAGTATGGCTTTACAGTTTCTTCAAAAGAATCTACAACCTTCGGTGGCCGCTTGCGGTTGCCAGTGTACTGTTTTTTGTTTTCGGCTATACTTTTGTGGTTGTTTTCTATCAATTACTATCATTTATAATCCTGTTTTAGCCGTAAATCATCTAACTTAAAAAAGGGTGTTTTTCCTGTAAAAACTTCTTTTTTAATATGTTATATTTGTATGAACCATAAAATCCGGTATTATGCGAATATTCATGTCCTACCGCAGACAAGATTCAGAATGGGTAAGTTTATCGTTGTATAAATCGTTGCAGGAACAATTCCCAAATGATTCTATTTTTAAAGATATTCATACCATAAAAGCAGGAGAAAACTTTGCGCATGCCATTACAAATAATCTGGAAAAATGCGATGTCTTATTGGTGGTTATAGGTCCGGATTGGCTTAATTGCAAAGATGAAAACGGGGCCAATCGGTTATTCTTGCCGGATGATTATGTGGCCTTAGAAATTGCCACAGCCATTCAAAAAGGTAAAAAAATTATTCCGGTTTTGATAAGTTCAACGGTAATGCCTGAAACAGAAGAACTTCCCGAAATTTTGAAAGAGCTACCAAAATACCAAGCTGTACGCATAGCCAACAGCAACTTTGATTTAGATGTTTTTAATTTGGCAAACGCCATCAATCAATCCGTTGGCAGAAAAAACAGCTATGCCGACATAGTTAATGACATTGCTACCGGAAAAGTAAGTCAGGCCGAATTGGTACAGCCGCAAACGCATAGTGCTTATGCCCTTTTTAGCATAGGAATTGCGTTACTTATTTTAGTACTCAATACCGATTTTGCTCCCATTATTATTATAACTCTTGGAATGATTGCTTTTGGATGTTATGCCTATTACAAATCGACCCGAGTAAAACCATTATGGCTCTCTAAACAATTTAATGATGCGCGGGTTGCTGCTAAATCGGTTCGAAAAATTTCGTTGATTTCGACAATTTCCGGTATTGCTCTTATTGTGCTTGTTATTGTTGTTCAAGGATTACAATTTCTGAGCAATGGCGGAATGGATCAGGTTAATAAATTTATGGAAGAAAACAAAAATCAAGCGAATGCGCTACAAAAATTCGATAGTGTTTCTACTCCTTCTCAAAAAAATCAATCCTCTGAATCATACAATAATACAACTACATCAAATCAAACTGTTGATCAAACAACTCCTTCAAATCAAACTGTCCATTATACCCACATGGTGACTGATAATGCCTACATTTATTCGGAACCCTCTGCCTACAGTCAAACCGAAAATTATTTGTTTGCCACTTCAACGGTTAGGGTATTAGAAAATGATGGCGATTTTACTCGGGTTGAAACGTTATTGCCCGATGGTAAAATTTATAATTTTTGGATAGAATCGGTTTACCTCACTCCGTTGGAATAAAACCAAATAAAAATTCAGATTAGTAACTTTCCTCTCTATTGTGTTTAGACCGTAAAGGACTTTTAGTACTTTTACAATCTAAAAACAATTGTTATGAAAAAATTCTTTTTTACACTTTTTACCGGATTACTTGTTTTTTCAGGTTATTCCCAAAAAATTCAGGTAAAGAAAAACAAAATCCTATTCGACAAAGTAGAAGTTGCCATTGTAGATAATCCTTTTCGCGATCATCTGGATTTCAAAACGCTGAGCGGTGAAAAAATCTTCTCAACCGAGTTTAAAGGTTTAAGTGCAAACGGCACTGAAATGTACCAATGGCTGGAAGTTATTTCTGCTGACGGAAAACAAAAAACAGAAATTCCCTACGAAGTGCTAATCACCTCTTTCGATTCGGATCGTATTATTGCCCATTTGCTTTCTGTAAAATATAATCTTATTGACGATAAGGGCATTAACCGTGAAAACCTGAAAACCTTTTTTGATACCCCTCGTGAAAGTTTGAGTGACAAATACGGAAAAATTATTGCGGCCGCGAAATTTGAAGAAGATGCCCGAAAACAAAAAATACAACAAGTTCGCTCTTCCCTAAATCCGCAAGTTAAAACCGATTATTCGGTTACTATGAATCTAAATGGCAAGCTTACTATTGTTGGGCGAATGCAGGCAAACCCTTATGTAGTAGGGAATGGAGCTCAAACTTGTTTGACCGTGTATGACCTTGACGGAATTGCTGTTGCCAAAATGACAACTACACCATCTGATTTTCAAAAAAACAAAATCGAAACCTGGGACGGTAAAAAGTACGACTATTTTAGTAAAAGTCAGTATTCGCATACCAACTTTACCTACCTGAATGATTTCTTGCTTGACTTAGTTGCGCGTGATTATTTTTTAAACCATCAGGCCAAAACCGAACAACAAAAACTCTATCAAGCCAAAGTCAATTTGGCCAAAGACAAAAGTGTCAATATTTATAAAAAATCGGGATACCTTGTGGATAGCGAAGGGAAACGCTATGACGGAATTATCAGCATCAACTTCCAAATGCTCGATGTTAATCAAACAGGACAGGTATTACCTGAAGAAACCGCTGATAAATTTGGTAAAACCGTTTCTATAACCTACAAAAACGAGAAAAATCAGGAACGCTCTAAAACGTTTAAGGCAAACGATAATGTATACTTCTGTATCCAAGACAATGGTAAAGAAACGTTTTACTATGGAATGGCTGTAAAAGGAGATTCGATGAAAAAGGTTCAAAATATGACCAATCTTAGTTTTGACAACGCTTATTTTTACCAACTCATCAGCAAAGAAGCTAAAATTATGTTGCTACAAGATCCGGTAGAAACCGATCGCTATGTATTAAAAATCAACGAGGAATCCAAAGGCATGATGGTCGACAGAAGAAGTACCGAAAAATTAGCCGTTCCGGTAGCTGATTATCTTAAAAATTGTAAAGCGTTGGCAGAGGATATCAAGGCCAATCAATTTGATTTAAAACTGGAAGAAAACCTAATCACGATCACAAAAGAATACCAAAACTGCAAATAAGATGTAACGTTTATCGTGTTTGAACATCTTATTGTTTGTTTAAAACCTTGAAAATGCCTAAAACAGAACACGTGTCTTTTTTGGCAAATTTCATCAAATAACCCAATAACAATAAATAACACCGATGAAAAAAATTGTTGTACTTCTAAGTACTTTCTTGCTCTCTTGTGTGGCTTTAGCTCAAACTAAAATTTCACTCGAAGACGCCGTTTTACAACAAAGCCGAAAGTTTGCGGCCGACCGCATGAACGGATTTCAATGGATTCCGAATACCGCTAATTATGTATATTACACCGATTCTTGGACAAAAATGAAATCAGGTAATGCCAAAGCTAAAACCGAATCCGAGTTAATCACTTTAGCCGATGTAAATAAGGCATTAGGTACTTCTCTTAAGCATTTTTTTGGCACCGTTTGGGTAAATCAAACAACCATTATGGTTTCGGATGCCGGAAAGTACTATCACTATGACTACACCACCAAAACCGGAAAAAAAGTACAGGAAACACCCGAAACTGCCGAAAATCAAACTTTTGACGGAACTAACCTGATGATTGCCTACACCGAAGCTAACAATTTATATTTCAAAGACAAATCGGGCAACACTATCGCTGTAACTTCCGAAACCAATAAAGGTATTGTTTCAGGTCAATCCATTGCTCGAAACGAGTTTGGTATCAACGGTGGTATATTTTGGTCACCTAATTCATCCTATCTTGCTTTTTACCAAAAAGACGAATCTGAAGTAGCCGATTATCCGTTGCTGGATATTACCGAAACTCCGGGTAAACTCGTTCCCATCAAATATCCTATGATTGGACAAAAATCGGAGAAACCGCGTGTGGGTATTTACAACCTAAACACCGGAAAAACCGTTTTTATCGCACCGCGTAACAACAAAGATGATTATTTAACCAACTTGTCTTGGACGCCTGATGAAAAATACATTCTCATCGCCGAGTTAAATCGAGGACAAAACGATATGTGCCTCAATCTGTACGATGCGCAAACAGGAGCATTCGTCAGAACGTTGCTCAATGAAACAAACGATCGTTGGGTAGAACCGGAACACGAAGCTTTTTTCCCAACTAAAATGTCATCTAATTTTGTTTGGTTTAGCGAGAAAGACGGCTTCCAAAACTTATACTATTACGACATTACTGGTAAACTCATCAAAAAATTAACCGACAATCGCTTTCCAATCCGTGAAATTATCGGAACCGATCCTGCCGGAAAAGAAATTTATTTTAAAGCTACCGGCGAAAACGGTACAAACATGTTGGTGTATAAAGTAAATCTTAAAGGTAAGCAAACCCTCATCACAAAAGATATGGGCGTACATAATGCGCTACTTTCTCCTGACGGAAACTGGCTTTTTGATGAATATTCCAATCATAACACACCGTCAAAATCGCTTATATACGACAAATCCGGAAAATCGACTGTCGTATTAGAAAGCAAAAACAAATACGAAGGATATACCCTTGGAACTGCCGATATCACTACCATAAAAGCAGCCGATGGGGTAACCGATTTGTATACGCGCCTCATCAAACCTTCTAATTTTGACCCCAACAAAAAATACCCGGTCATGATTTATGTGTATGGTGGTCCTCACGCTCAAATGATTACAAATTCGTTCCTCGATGGGGCTAATTTATGGATGTATTGGATGGCTGAACAAGGCTATTTGGTATTCACCGTTGATAATCGTGGTTCTGACAATCGCGGCTTTGATTTTGAAAGCGTTATACATGCCAATTTAGGCGACAACGAAATTGCCGACCAAATGAAAGGGGTCGATTATTTAAAATCCCTGCCGTATGTAGATGCCAATCGTTTGGCTGTTCACGGTTGGAGCTATGGCGGGTTTATGACGACTTCCTTAATGTTACGCCAACCGGATACGTTTAAAGTTGCCGTTGCCGGTGGACCGGTAATCGACTGGAAATGGTATGAAGTTATGTACGGCGAACGTTATATGGATACTCCAGCCGAAAATCAGGCCGGATTTGATAAAGCATGCGTAATCAATTATGCTAAAAACCTAAAAGGTAAATTACTGCTCATCCACGGAACCAATGACGATGTCGTAGTGGATCAACACAACCTTTCATTAGTTAAAAAATGTGTTGAATTGGGCAAGCAAGTGGATTATTTCCCTTACCCAATGCACAAACACAATGTAACCGGTAAAGATCGCGTTCATCTGATTACTAAAATCCTAAACTATATTATAGATAATAATAAATAGGAGCTATTTCCCGTCATCGCCGGTCGCTTTCCCGCTCGCTACAGCAAGCGGTAAGAGCTTCAACAAACGGCTCAGCCGGGGCTAGAAAAAAAGGCTGCGAAAATTCGCAGCCTTTTTCTGTATTTTGAAAAATCATTATCGTTTTATCATTCGAACTGTTTCGGTCGCTTCACCCACCGTAACGGTAAGTGTGTATATTCCCGAAGGCAGTCTTTCTCCAAAACCTTGCGACAATATTGCTCCTACCTTATCCGAAATCAACTCAATTTGTCTTCCTGTCATATCGTAAACTACAACCTGAGCTTCGGCATCTAATGGCGCTTTGATGTCCAATTGGAAGTTAGTAGTAAACGGGTTTGGATATCCGGTTACCGCAAAAGGTTCATTAGTCATGCGAACTGTGTCGACATCTTTTAAACCAGCCCCTGCAGAAAACACCATACAAACTGTTCCGTAAGGCAAATACGACCCGTCTGTATTGCGAACGGCCACTTCAATGGTATAGGCTGTTGCCGGAGCATAATCGGTAACTAATTCAAATGAGAAGGAACGAAGCGGACGGTCAATCAACTGCACGCTTGAAGTAGTCATATTGGTCACTCTAAATCGGTAT
This sequence comes from Flavobacterium sp., assembly GCA_041917555.1. Lineage (GTDB taxonomy): Bacteria > Bacteroidota > Bacteroidia > Flavobacteriales > Flavobacteriaceae > Flavobacterium. The sequence goes on from JAYRXL010000086.1 coordinate 371,643, forward strand.
CCTGTCGAATACAATACCGCATCAGCATAGATGATATCTTTTCGTGTGGCAAGGGTGATGCCACATTGCGACCCTATTACACGTGTAAACACCGGAGGCGTACTCACAGTACAAGGCGATCCGTAGGCTTCCCAAACCCCATTTCTTCTCACTGCAACTTCGATTGAATAGGCCTGATCAAATTCAAAATTAGACAACGAATAAAGCATCAGATTTCGCAAAAAGTACTCCCGAACCACTACACTATTCGTTGAAAGATTGGTAACCCGGAAGCGATAACGCTCAGCGTTCGGAACTAAATTTGCATAAACTGTAGCAGTAGCCGTTGGGAGTGTTACACCACATTGACTCGGTATAACATAGGCCACTCCGGAACCAACTGTAATAGTCAAATTTAAAATCTCTGTATGACAACCGCTTACAAAAGTGTAAGTTCCACTCGATGTATAGGTTTGACCGTTTACAGCCCAAGTATACGAATTAAGTGCCGAGATGGTAGTTGTATTTGTGGTCAGTGAATTGACAGTTATGGTTAACGTGGTAGTTGTAGCACACTGACCTGCATTAGGTGTAAACGTGTAGGTTGTTGTTGCCAAATTAGTCAAAGCCGGCGACCACGTACCTGTAATTCCGTTTAAGGATATTGTTGGTAACGCATTTAACGCATCACCCGAACAAATAGGCTCTACCGAAGTAAACGTTGGTACTACAGGCGAATTCACTACAACAGTTAACTCTGCTGATAGCGCACACTGACCTGCATTAGGTGTAAATAAATAAGTAGTAGTGGTTGTATTATCTAAAGCCGGTGACCAAGTACCTGTAATACCATTTAATGATGTAGTGGGTAACGCATTCAACGTATCACCCGAACAAATAGGCCCTACCGAAGCAAACGTTGGTACTACAGGCGAATTCACTACAATAGTTAACTCTGCTGATAGCGCACACTGACCTGCATCCGGTGTAAATAAATAAGTTGTTGTTGTTGTATTATCTAAAGCCGGGGACCAAGTACCTGTTATTCCATTCATTGAAGTAGTTGGTAACGGTGCTAACACACCACCTGCACAAATTGGTGCAACTGGGTCAAATGTTGGAGTTACCGAAGGGTTCACTTCAACTGTCATTGTAGTTGGCCCGCCACACTGACCGGCATTCGGTGTAAATGTATAAGTGGTAGTAGCACTTGTATTAATAGCGGGTGACCAAGTACCTGTAAAACCGTTATTAGAAGTAGTTGGTAATGTAAACGTTCCTCCTGAACAAATTGGGTTAACCTGCGTAAATGTTGAAGTTGTATTTGGCAATACTGTTACCGTCGATGTACACGTTGCTGTATTTCCGGAAGTATCTGTTACAGTTAAAGTAACCGTCACCGGAGTACCCACATTAGCACATGTAAATGTAGACGGACTAACAGTAAGTGTGGCTATACCGGCATTATCCGTAGAGCCGTTATCCACATCTGCACCTGTAATGGTTACCGAACCGGTTCCCACATTTGGAGTAACTGAAATATTTTTACAAATGGCTGTTGGTGGCACATTGTCTACAATGTTCAAATTAGCAAAAGGAACAGTAGATAATGCCGGAGGTGATTGAGCGTGAACCCAATTTGAAACATCTTCAAAATTTGCAGCTGTTACCGAAACATTCCGTTTGGTTGCATCGTACTCTGTGCGAGCCGGTGCAACGCCCGGAAATCCATCAACTACTAATGCTTTTAGGAAAATAGAGGATGGATCTTCAATAGTTGGGATATTTCCCCCGGAAACAGATGAAGTTCCGGTAAAAATAACCGCATAAATATCGGTAACACCATTAGAAGGATTGGTATCATTATCTTCATAGGCATACATGGTTTCGCCCGTGGTAGCGATAGCCAAATTTCCGGAAATTAAGGTTACACTTCCACATGTGCCGTTACTACAAGTCACCGTAAATGTATCCGGCGCCGACTCAGTAACTACTACTACATTCCCTTTTGTTACAACAGTTCCCGGTGAAACCCATCGTACAACGGCTTCCCCTGAGCCAAACAACAACGTAGTGTTGTTGAAGGAATTATCGGTAAAATAAATAACCGAGTTGGCCGGTATATCCTGGGCTGCTACAAACGAGAATCCGTCCGGATCTACATGACTCAATCCAACCAATGCAACCAGCGGATCTGAGTCGGTTGTATCATCATTATTGATTAAGCCTGTAGCTGCATTTGGGCTTCCGCCATCGTATCCAGTACCTGTTGTTATTGTTAACACAACAGATTCTTGAACTTCTAAGGCCGTATCCCCAACAGGAGTGATTTGAACAGTTGCCGATGATGCACCATTCGGAATCACAACTGAACCCGAAGCGGCATTGAACGAACTTGCACCAGAAGCAGTGTAATCTGTAGCAAAAGTAGCAGATCCGCTAACACTAAAATTAATGGTAGTAGTGCTTGTCGCGGGACTCGATAAAGCAAAGGTATAAACCATTGAATTGCCGCTATTTTCAACAACACTTGACGGTGAAACAGTTACACTGGCAAAAGGATTGGCAACACCGGTTGAGATGATGATATTGGAAAAAGGAACAGTAGATAATGTACTATTGCTTCCGCCATTAATCCAATTAGCCGGGTTTTGGAAATTGGCACGATCTACGGTAACACCACGAAGTGTAGGGTTATATTCTGTTCGCAAAGGAGCCGTTGCCGGAAATCCGTCAACCACAACGGCACCGTTATATACAGAGGACGGATCTTGAGTAGTTGGAATTACACCTCCTGAAACTACCGTTGATCCGGTGTAAAGAACCGCTTGTACCGAGGTAACACCATTGGTATGACTGGAATCAGTATCCAAATAAGCATACAATTCTTCTCCTGCTGTTGCTAATGTAAATGAACCGCTAATCAGAGAAACGCTACCGCATCCGCCGGATGAACATGTAGTTGTAAATACATTTGGAGCCGTTTCTGTTGCAACAACAACTTGACCTCTGGACAAACCGCCAGCAGGCGCAGTCCATTGCATAACACCTTCGGCACCTGAAAAAGTTAAAGTAGTTCTGTCAAACGGGTTTTCTGTAAAATAAATTACAGTACCGGCAGTAATATCTTGCAACGCTACAAACGAAAAACCGTCGGCTGTAGTACTGTGATTAAGTCCGGTTACGGCAACTATAGGCGTTATAGTTACTGTATCGTCATTGATTAAAGTAGAAGTAACAGCACCCGGACTACCGGCAACATAACCCGAACCCGATGATAAAGTGATAACTATCGTTTCATTAGGTTCCAAAGTCGTATCAGCTGTTGGTGTCAACGTGAATGTTGCTGTGTTGGATCCACTTGGTATAGTCACCGTTCCTGTTGTGGCAGTAAATGCTGAAGCTCCGGACTGACTATAATCGGAACCAAAAACTGCAGAACCGGAAACCGAAAAATTAATTGGCAGATTAGAAGAAGCGTTAGTGCTTAATGTTACTGTAAATACCATACCGGTTCCACTATTCTCGTTTACAGAAGTAGGTGTTGCCGTTATCGTTGCAATAGGACTTGATGCTACTAAATTAAAATTAGTAAAGAAAATGGTAGAAAGTGCTGCGCTTGTTTGAGCATGCACATAATTCGACGGATTTTCAAGCACTACTTTAGTGACATCAGTTCTTGCTATACTGGTGGGAATAAATTCTGTCCTATCCGGAGCATTAGCAGGAAAACCATCCACTACTATAGCATTTGGGAAATCAAAAATCGGATTTTGAGATGCTACAATATCACCCCCGATTATCGTGTTTGTCCCTTCAAAATAACCGGTATACATCACCGAATAAATGGTGGTAATCCCATTATTAGGAATAGAATCGGTATCGGTGTAAGCATAAATAGTTTCCCCATTGGTTGAGGTAGCAAAGTTGCCGCTTGTTCCGGTTTTAACAGCTGTACCACAAGCACTTCCGCCTGTACAAGTCACATTAAATCCGTCTGTACCTACCTCACTTACGTACACCACATTTCCTTTTAAAATTGTACCGGAGGCTGTAAACGTTACAACTGATTCCGACTGATCAACGAAGGCATTGGTTGCGTCGTTGTATTCATTTTCGGTAAAATAAATAACTTCACCTGCCGATAAATCTTCGGTAACAACGAAAGCAAATCCGTCGGTACCTGTGTGATTAATTCCTATTACGGCTACTTTTTGCGAATAGCTGACAGCAGCCACAAAAAGCAGTAAAAGGAATATCATTTTTTGCGTCATTTTTTTCATAATTTTATTTTTTTAAGTACATATATACGGGTTCTTCCACCCGGTGTAAGGAAGAGGCTCCATTTTATCATACATCATTTCTGATAAAGTGGAGTCGAGAACCGCCTCACTAATATTCTGATAATGCCCTTCACTAATTTCAAGTTTCCGCAACCTGAAATACTGAGGTATTGATTCATGATAGTTTGTAAAATACAATTCCCCTCGAAGGGTGCGAAGCGTTTTATTTTTAAAATAGGCTCCAAGTTGAGCAGGTATTGTTTTCGCTTCCTGAAGACAATGCATCAATACAGTTCCAGCCTCATATCCTAGTAAACCAAAAATAGTTGGTCTTTTCTCATAGGTATTTTTAAAGTCACTATTGAATTGTTTTAAAATTTCTAATTCTTCATTGAACGCCCATGAGGCTACCGAATAAACATTTTGAATCGTATCATTTGCAATTTCTTGACTTTCATCTACCATCAAAGGAATAACCATGGAAGGTATAGCGTCTAAGCCCGACTCCCTTAGTTTCGAGAACACTTTATTTCCTTCTTTGTAGCTGAAAACGAGAAAAATAGTTTCAGGTTTTGCTGCTTCGAGCCCTTCTATCATCGCATCAAATGATTCCGTTTTGTAATCCAGCGGACTTACATAATTGAATACAATCTCTCCACCATGATCGGTAAATCCCTGAAAGAACGATTCTGACAATTGATACCCTCCGTCATAAAATGAGCTTAACAAAGCCCCTTTTTTTCCAAAATGGGTTGCTGCATATTGCCCTGCCAAATAATTGGTTGCACATACATTTAAGGACAAATGAAGCACATACGGACTTATGTGAGTTGACTTCAATACTCGGGCTCCCAAAGTAATATGAATCAAAGGTTTGCGATACGAATTGGCAATAGTAATTAAACTGTCGAGCAAAAAATCACTGCAAAAACAAATAATAACATCGGTTTCTTCTGCCAGTAACATGCGTTCTACACGTTCCAAAATGCCAAAATCAGTAGCGTTACCAATACTTTCTATAAGGTACTTTGGAACAAATTGGAACTCATCCTCTTTGTTTAAGCACAGCTTTAAACCATTCAAAATGTCGATTGCCAAGCTCGGAAACATGTCCGATTTTGGTAACAAAATGCCTATTTTGATCTCCATAAATTAGCTTCTGGAAGGAAAAACACCTTGCATAGCAATACAAACATTCACACCCAAATAGGGGTTTCTGATAGCAAGAGGTTGGTTGCCGCCCACTGTTTGTTCACTAACACCACCCAAAACTGCGCCCGGTGTTGCGTCTTCGCTAAACCGATTGGTTCCTGAGGCCAATTTATTGGTAGGTAGTGCATCTTCTCCTCCAGCCGTATTCACACTCACCGTTACACCATGATTGTGCAATGGAAGGTTTTGTAGTGTAACAGAAACGTTTTCTACACCTCCTACTTCACCCCAATCTATAGTAGACATTCCGGGAATTGTACCGGGATGAACCATGAGTCTTCCTCTCAAATCAGGTAAGGCAAAAGTACTCTGCCCATTACCGCCATACGTTGTGCCAAGTAACGCAAATAAAGCTGTGTTTTGGGCAATTGAAAGTAGTTGCCCATTGCATTGTGCCCATCCCGTGGGGGCAAAATTAAATCCGAAGGGTTGAATTTGTCCGATAAAAGGTTCCATACATTTAAATTTTAGATTGATACCGGATTAACTTCTTGACGGATAAATACCTTCCAATGCAATGCAATGGTAAATCCCCAAATACGGGTTACGGATCTGAAGTGGTTGATTTCCTCCCACATTTTGTTGGTTTACACCTCCTAAAAATGAGCCTGCAGTACTATCTTCACTAAATGCATTTGTACTGGACGCAATCTTGTTGGTTGGCGCAGCATCTTCGCCTGTGGCTGTGTTCACACTGATTGAAACACCGTGATTGTGAGACGGCATGTTAGACACTAACACAGTAACACTCTCTACACCCGCCATTTGTCCTTGATTGATAAGAGATAATCCGGGACCTTGTCCTGCGTGTACCATACTTCTACCACGCAAATCCGGTAATCCAAAGGTGGATATACCATCTCCTCCGTACGTAGTTCCTAATAAGGAAAAAAGCGCTGTGTTTTGTGAAATGGACATCAGTTGTCCGTTGCAAAATGCCCATCCATTGGGGGCAAAATTAAATCCAAAGACTTGGATTTGACCTAAAAATGGTTCCATAATGTTTGTTAGGATTAATGGTTATTGATTAGATTGATTTACACTGTCAGATTGAACTGCACCTCGGTCAGTCCGTTTTTTGCATTTCGTTTAGGAAACATTTTGTGACCTAAAATCAGATTTTCATCATAATGCTTGTGGTTTATATAAGCCCTTGTGGCAGAAAGCGATAATTCTGAAAAAGAAATCGTTCCGTTATGGGTAACTTTGAAATAAACTTTGGCAAATTTTCCGGTCTCTCTTCCGGGAAAATCGCTAAGAAAAGTATAGCTGCCGTCTGTATTGGTAAACGACTTACCGTGATGTCTGAAACGATTTGAATTGGGCGATAAATGCCAAATTTCAACCTTAGCTTCCGGTAGTTGCTTAAAGGTTTTTTTGCAGTAAACAACTCCTTTAATACGTATAAAATTATCGCCATTTTGCGATAGCCGCAAATCGGTTTTTAGCTCAATAAACGGATTATAACCCGGATAAACAGCAGTATCCTGAAGTACTGAGGTAAACAACTCTGAGGATGATACTAAGGCAGCACCCGAAGCGGCCAATACCATGTTCTTTAGAAATGATCTTCTTTGACTAATTTTATCCATACTGTATGTGCATTACTAGTTAAAAATCAATACATCATGCCTTAATATAAATCAAAGCTGTTTACAAAAATATCGGTAATTTTTTGCTTTATTATACGTATTTTTACGTGTTTTGTAGAAACTTTATAAAAAAAAACAAAAATGCCGTCAAAACCTTTAAACACAACCTATCGCAAGGTATTAGCTGAAATTAGTCAAATTATCTTGCAGGAAAAAGATGACTTTCTAAGCCTGACAGACGCTTTAACCAAGCTCAAACAAGTTTTTAGAGAGCTCAGTGATACCGATTTAGATACGGATACTTTTCGAAACGATCTTTTTCAAAATACCGGTAAAGCCATTGGAGCCAAATGGGCCGAAATGTGTATCCAGGACGTGTTGCGTACCAAACGCTTTATGAAAGGGGTCTATTTGGCAGTAAATGATATTTTAGCAACACATCCTAACAAAACTGTTGAGCTTCTATACATTGGTACCGGCCCTTACGCAACTTTGATTACGCCCTTATTACCCCATTTTAGTCCGCAGCAACTCCAACTCACTTTGGTGGAAATAAACCCCAATACACGTCAAATTCTCGAAAAAACCATGGAAAAATTAGGCGCCGAACCCTATATCACAAAAATAATGGGAGATGATGGCGCGACCATGCAACTGACCGCAGGTTACAGTCCTGATATCGTGCTTTTGGAATGCCTGCAACAAGCGCTGGACAAAGAACAACAGGTAGCCATAACTTACAACCTGATTCCGCAAATGAAACCAAATGTTGTGCTGATTCCGGAGCAAATCCAACTCCAACTTTGCTATGTCAACAGTGCGCAACGCATCGAGAACATGATGGACGAATCTAATATTGCTGACAATGGCTATTACATGACCGATATACTCTTTACACTTAACAAAGAAAATACACTATCACACACTAATTATATAAAGGGAATCCCGGTTTTTGAGCCTGTTACAAGTACTATCCCGGCCAATACCGGTTCGCAATATAACCTATTGTCCATTGCAACCCACATAACTACCTACCGCGATCAAAAAATCGAAATCGATCAGTCCTCACTTACCATTCCATTCAAATTGACAACTTTAGCGCCACAAAATGAAGCACATACAGTGGTAACCCGTTACGAAATCAGCGGCACACCCGGGATACGTTTGCTCTAAAATTTTCAGGAGCTATTTCCCGTCATCGCCGGTCGCTTTCCCGCTCACTACAGCAAGCGGTAAGAGCTTCAACAAACGGCTCAGCCGGGGCTATAAAAAAAGGCTGCGAAAATTCGCAGCCTTTTTTTGATAAATCCAATTCGAGTGCTTACCGTTTAATTATTTTTTTAATTATAAAGCCCTTATCTGTTGTAACTCGCATCAAATAGACACCCGCTACAAGGGGTTCTAAATTCAGATACAAAAAAGACTCCTTATTATTTTTAGTTAAAATTATTCTTCCGTTTATATCAATTACTTCAACATATTCTATAATCGCTTTAGCTTCAATAGAAACAACATCAATAACCGGATTAGGATAAATAGTAATATTCGCTTCAGATTCATAAGTAGAAAGACCTAATGTCGGGCACGGTGTTTCAACTATTGCTTTAAAAACTGATGAACTTTGTGTTTCAAATCCTACATCTAACCAAATATAACCATCATTCAATGGGTTTGCATCTAACGTTACATTGGCATTGGCAGGAATAGAAGAATCAGCGACATAAATAAATGTATCTGATAATGTATAACCAAATGTAAAACCTGAAGGAGCAACCGCCGGTGGTGGTTGGGTTATACCATTATATTGATAATAATAATTGTATAAAATAAAATAATCGTAATTACATGTAAGAACAGGACAGGTAGGCGGATTATCACTATCATTCCCCCAAGAAATTGAATATGTATCCGGATTACCCGGATTTAGTGTGGAAACACTAAATGTCCTGTTGATTCCATCATAGTCAATAGTAAGATGATTAGGGTTATCACCCGTAAATTGAATTGCAATTTTTTCATCACCTGTTGTATGCGCTGTTACTTCATAAAAAGTATAACATATACCCGCGCCAAATGTTAATCCGCAGGGATTCCCCAGCTCAGAATTAAACTCCCACGCATCAATGGAGCCGGTTCCTGTTACATCAATAAAATCAGTCGGGTCATTGCTGTTTTCTATATGAAATGTTCTTGTTCCTGTAAAATTAAGGTGAAAATAAAAATTAGGGCAAGCCATACTTTTTATAGAAATCAAGCAAAATAAAATGAGTATCCTATTTTTCATAATTTTGATTAATTAGATTTTTTTTCCACCGCTGCTTTCAAATTTTTGTTTTCAGCTTTCAGTACATCAACTTCTTTTTTCAATTGAATCAAATAAAGTGTTAACTCTTCAATTTTACTCATTTGTTTTGATTGCATATCTGCAATATCTAATCCCTCTTTTTCAATTTCCTCTGCTGAAGGAATATTTGGCAAGTGTTTATTTTTTTGTATGAAGCATTCTACTTCATTAAGCGGCATGAGTGTATAATCATTCGCAAAAACATAATCAGCCCAAGATGCAGAACAGTAATTTGCCACTTTTAGCTTTGTGGTTAAAATCCCACCGTTCACATACAACCTATAACCATTTGGTAAAGCACCAGCACAAAAATTTACATCAACAGTATCGTCGGTAACTCCCATGCCTATTTTACCATCATCTTTTAAAAACAATGAATAATTGCCTGCTGTTCCACTTGGACCAGGAGAATTAAAAGGAGTCCAAAAATTTAACCCTCCCATATTGGGTCGGGTAGAATTAGCGGTTATGTATTCTATAGCCCAACGTCCATTAGGGTGTGTTGAAACATTGTCGGTAAACAAAAGTTGCGGCCCTCCAAAATTGGCAACTGCACCTGAAAGTAGTAATGCACCATCATGTACTTGCAGTTTATGAATTGGAGTTGATGTTCCAAAACCAACATTCCCGTTCGCTAACATTGTTCCTATCTCCTTTGAAAAACTGGGTGTCCATGAATCAAATTGAAATATCAAACGATTGGGAACCGGGTCATTGTCATGGTTATCACCAAAAGCTATAATTGCATTGGAGTTATTAAAACCACCTTCTCGTCTTAATCCAAAAAAGGCCCTGTCGCTTTGCCAATTTGAAAAAAAGCCATAATAATTATTATTTGCAGGCGGAAAATTCAAATTAGGTACACCGATAGCTGCCCATTGAGAATCAGGATCGCCATAAGTTCCACTCTGCAAATGGCCTAGCCTATTAAATTGTGGGTTAGTCATTACATCAAATACCCAATCAACCCCTGTTGGCAAACCATTATTAGGTGGAATTTGACCTGTAAATTGTGCAAAACTAATTGTATTTTGAAATACGATTAGTAATAGTGTTTTAAAGATTATTCTTTTTTTCATGATTTTTCGTTTTTTATTTACCCCTACTCTTTTGGTTTTCGGGTTCCCCTTTTGTTTGAGCAAAAGTGTAAATTCACCGCACAATAGGAGTTAGTTAAAAAACGAAAAAAATACCGTTGTTTAACGGTATTTTATACTATCAAAGGTAAAACCGGAAAGTAACACTTTAGAGAACCCATCCGCTTTGCTTTATTTCATTGAAATGCCAGCTATTACTGCCTATGTAAGGCTCGTATCTCACTCCTCAAAAGCGTTCAGACAAAATTCGTATAACGAACTCGCGTTAATTAGGTTTTTTGCTTTTTCTTGCGAGCCGCCGGAAATAAAACATTGTTTAAAATTAATCGATAGCCCGGCGAATTAGGGTGCAAATCCAATACGGTAGGTTCATCACCTACCTGATGACGGTAATCTTCCGGGTCATGGCCTCCGTAAAATGTAAAGAAGCCTTTTCCTTTTTGACCATGAATATAACGCGCCTCATCATTGAGTTCGCATTTCCCCAAAACCATCACATTGGATTTAATTAACTGACTATCGAACGAGGTACTTTGTCCCATAAATCCTTTAACTAATTGGGTATGGTTCTGGCATAACATAGACGGAATCACATCCCATTTAGCTGAATATTCCATTAAGGAAAAATAATCTTTTTCGAACGGAATTTTGCGTTTCTCGGTCATGTCTATATCCGAAAATTCGTAACGCTCCGGTCGTCTTTCGAGTACAAAATCTTTAAACGCAAAGGTTTGTGAATAATCAATTTTAGATTGGTAACCCGGTGTACTTTCATCGCCATCAAACATGGGTTCACATATATCTACGCCATCGGCAGCCAACGCAATATCAAAACTATCCGTCGCCGAACACATGGCAAACATAAATCCACCACCAATAACAAAATCACGGATTTTTTTCGCTACAGCTCCTTTTTCATCCGACACTTTGGCATAACCTAATTTAGCCGCTAAGGCTTCTGCATCGCGTTTTTGTTCTATGTACCAAGGTGCATTTCGATAAGCCCCAAAAAATTTACCGTATTGTCCGGTAAAATCTTCATGATGCAGGTGCAACCAATCGTATAAAATGAGTTGATCTGAAAGTACCTCTTCATCATAAATTTCGGTATACGGAATTTCGGCATAGGTCAAAACCATCGTAACAGCATCATCCCAAGGTTGCTTGCCTTTAGGCGTGTATACGGCAATTTTGGGTGCTTTTTCCAAAATAACGGTTTCCATATTTTGGGAAGGTGATGCTATTTCATCCAATATTTGGTTGGCTTCGGCATCGGACAAGATTTCAAAACTTACGTTTCTGATTTGGCATTCTTTCCGAATCTCAGGCGCATCAGGCAAGAGGAAAGAACCTCCTCTATAATTTAATAGCCAACTGGCTTTGTATTGCTTATCGAGTGCCCAATAGGTAATACCATAGGCTTTAAGGTGGTTTTTCTGTGAAACTTCATCCATGGGCAACAAAATGAAATTGGCCTTCATTAGGGTGGTTGAAAAGAAAAGTAACAAAAGGATGAACTGCCGTAGTTTCATTTATCAAAAGAATTTAGAACTCCGAAATTACATTATAAAACGGTAGTTGTGCGCAAAAATATGTTAATTTTTTTTAGGAGAAAAACACGTAAAAATACGTATATACAATACAAAAAAGGAGTCTAATTTTGTGTCACTAACAAACTTTAATCTATATGCTAAACCAAAAACGTTTAATTCGCAATAGGATGTGGCGCAATACGGCACTCATTGTAATGGTTGCCTTTGTATTGGTTTATTTATTCATGGCACTTCGGTTTATTATGAGTTAACCTATTAAAACATGAGGGAATTTAGATCAACTATTCTGTTTTGAAGGCTGTAAACCACAAGGCCGGCTATATTTTTAGTTTTGGTTTTTACCATCAAACTATTTCGATGACCTTCAACAGTACGCTTACTGATGCAGAGTTTATCAGCAATTTCAGAAGTTGAAAACTGCCTGCAAATCAATTCCAACACTTCACGTTCACGATCGGTTATGCCTTCATCTTCTTCAAAAAGGCTTCGCTTTCTTTTGGTTTTATCTTCGGCTATTCCCTCTTGAATTACTTTTAATACCTCCTGGTTGTAATAAAACCCTTTATCAAAAACCTCATTGATAGTTTGTATCATTTCGGCAGGTGTGGTATTTTTTACCAGATAGGATACGGCACCCAAATGAATCATGTTGGCAATAAAACTCGGCGTGTTATAACTGGTTAGCGCAATAATTCGGATACTCGGAAATTTATTTCCAATTAATCGGGTGGCTTCAACGCCATTCAAATTCGGCATTTTTAAATCCATTAAAATAATATCTGGCAACTCTGAAGCCGAATCCAAATAGTGCAGCAATTGTTCGCCATCATTGACTTCCTGAACAATTTCGAAAGTGTCTTCTCGACTCAATATGAATGCAATCCCCTTTTGGAATAACACTTCGTCATCAGCTAATACAATTTTAATTTTATCGTCCATCGTTATAGAATCAAGGTTGCTTTAAATCCGTTATTGGGTGATGTTTCAAAAGTTATTTCGGCTTGTATCAATTCCACACGGCTTTCTATACTTTTCATCCCCAAGCCGCTGCGAAGTTTAACTTCTTTTACATCAAAACCAACACCGTTATCAGAATAAAAACAATTAAATTTTTTTGAAGTAGGTTCAAAAACAATACTAATAGCAGTTGCTTTACCGTGCCGTATCGAATTATTAACCAATTCCTGAATGATACGAAAAACTTGCAATTGCGTATTTTTTGGGAGAATCAAATCTCCTTTACAGTTGTTTTCAAAATTGATATGCAGTTTGTTTGCCCCGGTATAATCTACGGCCAGTTCTTTTACAGCAGCGAATAAACCAAAATTTTCCAAAACAGGCGGGAATAAATCATGGGCAATCCGACGTGAATTTTCGAGTGCTTTTGCCGTTAGGCTGATAATGTTAGTGGTGATCTCACCGATTTCATTTTCGGTAAGTTTCGGACTGCCAAGCATTTGACTGTTTAGTGAAACAATATTGAGTTTGGAACTGATATCATCATGCAGATCGCGGGCTATACGTTTTCGCTCCTCTTCTTGTGTCGTAATGACGGCATGAAGCAATTCTTTTTGATAATTAATCTCCAAATTTTTCTTTTCAACTTCTTGTTTAATAATTTTTTTTCGGGAAAAATAAAAAAACAAAATCAGCACCAAAGCCATACAAACTACAGCAAGTAAGGTGTAACTAAATAACGCTATCAACTCATCTCTGTTCATCACTCTCTTTTAAATAATGGTATTTGAAATCATATAAGATAAATAGCTGATATACAATGTATAAGTATATATTGAAGCCAAATAAAAACCGAGCAACATCAGAATTCCCTATTGATAATTGAAAATTTCCGGTAAGGAAGAAAACAGTACTTCCAAAAAGGTAAATAACAATTCCGGTTGTAAAAAAATAAAACTGCTTGGGTTGGCTTAACATCGCATACAAATGCATCACAGCATAACTAATTATTGGTAACGAAGTAATAAAAATTTCAAGTTCAGAAAATATTGTAAGCTGTTCCGGATGTATACAAAAATTAATAAAAACTATAGTCAACACCGTGGGAACCATCAGTAAAATAAGCTTTTTTTGCTTTTTCGAGTCGGTTAACTCATAAAAAAACCAGCTTAATACAATAAATTGAATCGGTAAATAAATATGATTAAAAAAAATGTTATTCCTGTATATTTTACCGTAAATCCAACTGGACAACTGTATCAACGTCATACAAACACTGTACAGCGTCAAAATCCTAAAGGGTTTTCCTTTGGAAGAAAAACCCTTTAAGAATAAAATTGTATTAAGCAATACGAGAAGGTATCCCGTATAAAGTGCTATTTTTATCATTCATTAGAAATTGTAAATAGGGCTGGTCACATCGCACACTGTAGGGCACATACCCGTGTGATCATAGATGTAATACCCTGCTTCTTCATCAATCATATCATTTCCTTTGCTGTCTACACTGACCAACATTAGTCGAACATGCCCTTCGTCGTCAACTCCAAAATAGGCTCTAACATCTGAATTGTTGGAAGCGTGAAGCAATTGTTGTAAGTCTGCAGCGGGTATTAAGCACGCTATTACAGACGGATCCGGATGATTTCTCCAATTTCTCGCCCACGTTTGAGCCGTTTGAAGTGAAATTGTGTTTGTTGCCATAATTAAAGTTTTTAAAGTTAGTTCGCTAAAAATAACTAAAAAAAAACTTACAACTGCAATTAAAGAACAAAAACAGGTATTTTTACGTAGTCAGTTTCTTACGTCAATTTATCAAAACGGCACATCATTATCATCGTCATCGTCTGTATTAGCTGCGCTACCAAAGGCTTCGTTAGCAGACGGAAGGTTTTTAGTAAAAAACGGATTGTCATCCAGGTTCATTTTGGAAGGTAAATCATCAAAACCGCCTCCAAAATCCTCCAAGTTGTCAAATTTACCCAAACTACCGATAAACTTGAGACGGATATTTTCCAGCGATCCGTTACGGTGCTTGGCGATAATGAATTCGGCCTGACCTTGAGTTGGTGATTGTTCATCATCGTCCCATTCTTCTATTTTGTAATATTCCGGTCGGTAAATAAATGAAACGATATCGGCATCTTGTTCAATGGCACCGGATTCACGTAAATCCGATAACAACGGACGCTTGCTGGAACCACGTGTTTCAACAGCACGCGACAACTGTGATAAGGCAATTACCGGAATATCTAATTCTTTTGCCAAAGCCTTTAAATTACGGGAAATGGTCGAAATTTCTTGTTCACGATTGCCTCCGCCTTTGCCACCTCCACCGGCAGTCATCAACTGAAGGTAATCGATTACAATCAGTTTGATTCCATGCTGTGAAGACAAACGGCGTGCTTTGGCGCGCAAATCAAAAATGGACAGCGAAGGCGTATCATCAATAAACAGAGGTGCTTTTTCCAAATCGCGCACTTTTACACTCAACTGTTCCCATTCGTGTTTTTCAAGTTTACCCGTACGTAGTTTTTCGGAAGATAAACCGGTTTCGGATGAAATCAAGCGGGTAATTAATTGAACTGAAGACATCTCTAATGAAAATACAGCCACCGGATGATTAAAATCAATAGCGATATTACGCGCCATCGAAAGTACGAAGGCCGTTTTACCCATACCGGGACGCGCTGCGATAATAATCAAATCGGAAGGTTGCCATCCCGAGGTTACTTTATCCAATTTATCAAAACCGGTTGCGATTCCGCTCAGTCCTTCCTTATTGGCTATTTCTTCAATACGCTTTTTGGCCTGAATCACTAAACTTTGGGCTGTTTCGGAACTTCGTTTAATATTACCTTGCGTAACTTCATACAAACGCGATTCGGCTTTGTCTAACAAATCAAATACATCTGTAGTTTCATCATAGGAATCTTCAATGATTTCGTTAGAAATTTTAATCAAACTGCGTTGAATGTATTTTTGAAGTATGATGCGCGAATGAAATTCGATGTGCGCAGAGGAGGATATTTTTTGAGTCAGTTGAATGAGGTAAAAATCACCTCCTGCCAAATCCAACTTGGCATTCTTTTTTAATTGGGCCGAAACGGTCAATAAATCGATGGGTTGTGAATCGGTAAACAACTGAAAAATAGCCTCAAAAATATACTTATGCGCATCTTTGTAAAAGGCTTCCGGCTGAAGAATATCAATCACCTCATCTACCCCTTTTTTATCAATCATCATGGCACCCAAAACAGCTTCCTCTAAATCAACGGCTTGGGGTGGAAGTTTTCCTTTTTCCAGATTAATGATGGTTGTTTTATCAACTTTAAGCGGGCTAATATTTTTCAGATTTTCCATTAAGCGAAGGTAACTTTTTGATTAAGAAACGGCAAAATGAGTTATACAACCGTACCTGTTCATAATTTTTTATTTTTTGTTGAAAACCAAAAAAAACCGCCCTGTGACTGACAGGGCGGCTTGATGTATTGTGATACAATTTACTCTTTAAATTCCCCCATCTTACTGTATTTATCCATCCTTTGGGCGACTAAATCACCTGTTGATAAATCTTTGAGTTCATTAAATGCTTTAGTAATATATTGCTGTACCGTAGTAAAGGTTGTTTCACGATCGTAGTGCGCTCCTCCGAGTGGTTCCGGGATTACGTCATCCACCAATTTTTGCTTTTTCATGTCGGTAGAGGTCAATTTCAGCGCTTCGGCTGCGGTTTCTTTGTGTTCCCAACTTTTCCATAAAATCGATGAACACGATTCCGGCGAAATTACCGAATACCACGTATTTTCCATCATAAGTACACGATCTCCCACGCCAATCCCTAAGGCTCCTCCGGAGGCTCCTTCACCAATTATCACACAAATGATAGGCACTTTCAACCTGCACATTTCAAAAATGTTACGTGCAATAGCCTCACCCTGTCCGCGCTCTTCGGCTTCTAAACCGGGATATGCACCGGGCGTATCAATAAATGTCACAACAGGAATACCAAATTTTTCAGCCATTTTCATGAGTCGCAAAGCCTTGCGGTACCCTTCCGGATTTGCCATCCCAAAGTTTCGGTATTGGCGGGTTTTGGTATTGTAGCCTTTTTGCTGACCTATAACCATAAAAGACTGTCCGTCAATTTTACCCAAACCACCAACCATGGCTTTATCATCTCGAACACCTCTGTCGCCAAAAAGCTCCAAAAAAGTATCGCCACAAAGCGCCTGAATATAATCCATTGTATAAGGACGATTCGGATGACGCGACAACTGAACGCGTTGCCAAGCGGTTAGGTTTTTGTATATTTTTCGTTTGGTTTCTTCTAATTTTTTTTCAATTTGCTTGCAGGTGTTGGATACATCTACATCAGATTCTTGACCAATAATCTGACACTTATCCAATTGATCTTCCAACTCTTTAATTGGCAGTTCAAAATCCAAGTATTCCATATTTATGCTGCGTTAAGTTATAATTTGTTCGAACTACAAAGATAAAATTTAAAATCATTTCCAACCGAAAAAGGCGTAAAGTTTTCAACTGGTTTCGGCGACTTTTTCTTTGCTTTTGATGTATCCGTTGAGTAAAACTGTAACTAAAATAATGAGTGCTCCAAAGTAAAAACCACTGCTCATCAGTTCTTTATCTTTAAAAAACAACAAGGCCAAAATGATGCCGTAAATGGGTTCTAAGTTAATAGTCAACATTACCGTGTAGGGACTCAAGTATTTCATTACCGACGTTGAGGCAATAAAGGCATACGCCGTACATACGGAACTTAGCACCAATAAATTAGTTAAATCGGAAAGATGCAATTGAAAAAAATCGGCATCAAATCCCGACGAGCAAACGATAAAAACCGAGAAAAACAGGACGCCGCCTATGAGTTCATACAGCGAGATAACAACAGCATCGTGTTGCTTCACAAACCTACTGTTTACAACCGCAAAAAAAGCAGACAGAAAAGCCGCAATAACTGATAATATAATCCCCTCCACGTAGTGTCCCTCTACTTTAAAAATAATAAACAAACCCGCTATTACCAACAAACCAAAAAGCATTTCATACCAAATTGGTTTTTTGCCAAAAAAAAGCGGTTCGATGATGGATGCAAAAAAAGCGCCTGTAGACAAACAAGCCAAGGTAACCGATATATTAGACACCTTGATGGCTCTGAAAAACGCAAACCAATGCAATGCAATGAGTAATCCCGCCACTAAAAATTTTAAAAGGGTTTGGCGATCAATTTGCATGTTGACGCCTCTCCATTTCACATAAATAAAAATAAACCCTATGGCAAACAACATCCGATACCAAACCAACGGCAAAGCATCAAGGGTTATAGACCGCCCTAAGACAGCCGTAAATCCCCAAATAAAAACTATCAAATGAAGATGGAGGTAACTTTTTAGTTTATCGTTTGGCATTCCGTAATAAATAAACAGCCAATATACCAAAAACTATATTCGGAATCCAAACCGCAATAATAGGAGGAGCCGAAGATTTCTCAGCCAAAACACCAAAAATCTTATCTAAAAAAACAAAGGCAAAAGCCAAAACAATTCCTATCGCCAAATTCACCCCCATTCCGCCACGTCGCTTCATAGACGAAACCGCAACAGCAATAATGGTCAAAATAAAAGCAGAAACTGGTATACTGAACTTTTTGTATAAAACGACCTTATAACTGTTTATATTCTTAGACCCTCGCTTCTGCTCACGCTCAATAAAATTGACTAACTGACTGT
The DNA here is from genome assembly GCA_041917555.1 of Flavobacterium sp. GTDB lineage: Bacteria > Bacteroidota > Bacteroidia > Flavobacteriales > Flavobacteriaceae > Flavobacterium. Next base: position 390,413 of record JAYRXL010000086.1, read on the forward strand.
AGGGTAAGGTTTCAGCAATATAAACTACCGGGGTTAAATCTTCAATTTCAAAATTGAATTTCTCATTACGCTGGTCGGCAAATTCAAACGTATCGTTGAGTTCTCCTATGATGCGCTTTTTGTAAGCAAACATGGTATACGTACTGTCTTTCGGATTCCATTTTAACCGATCAGCTGTGATTTTGTATTGCAGTTTCCCGTCTTTAAATTTTTCAAACGAAAAGTTAAACGCAATTTGTGAAACCGTGTTAAAACCACTAACGTAAATATATTCACCCTCTCCTACCTGTCGGTATACATCCGAATCGTCTCGCATTTCGGTACGTCCGCCACCAATCAAATACATATACCTGAAATTTTTGAAGCCTTCGGAAGCCTTCGGTACCAAAAAAATACCCATGACCAACGCAAAAGCCGACACCAAAACAGCACCAATAAGGTAGGGGCGCAAAAATCGGGTGAAGGAAATTCCCGAGCTTAAAATCGCAATAATTTCGGTATTATTGGCCAACTTAGACGTAAACCAAATTATCGATAAAAACAAGAAAATCGGAAAGAGCAGGTTCGCAAAATAAATGGTAAAATCAACATAATAGGAAGCAATTGCCGAAAAAGGCACCTTGTTTTCCAGCATCTTGTTTACTTTCTCCGATACATCAATCACAATCCCAATCGGAATAAACATCAGTATCATCACCGTGAAGGTAACCAAATAACGCTTTAATATGTAGTTATCAATTAGTTTGAGCATTTTTTCTTAGTCTAAACCTGCCTGCCGTAGGCAGGTTGCCTCTTTTTACATCCAACTGTTATAATCGCTGACTCATTTGTTGTACCATTTGGTCTTTCCACACCCTGAAATCGCCTGCCAAAATATGCTTTCTGGCTTCACGCACCAACCACAAATAAAATCCTAAATTATGAATTGTGGCTATTTGTTTTCCCAAAAACTCATTGGCTGCAAACAAATGACGTAAATAGGCTTTAGTATATTCAGTATCCACAAAGGTAATACCCATTTCGTCAATTGGCGAAAAATCGGCTTCCCATTTTTTATTCTTAATATTAATAATCCCCTGGGCCGTGAACAACATTCCGTTGCGCGCGTTGCGGGTAGGCATCACACAATCAAACATATCCACACCCAGCGCAATATTTTCCAAAATATTAACCGGAGTACCCACGCCCATCAAATAACGGGGTTTGTCTTCGGGTAAAATAGCAGTAACAACCTCGGTCATCGCATACATTTCTTCGGCAGGTTCCCCAACCGATAGTCCGCCAATTGCATTTCCGGCAGCGCCGGCATTGGCAATATACTCAGCCGACTGCTCCCGCAAATCTTTGTAGGTACTCCCTTGTACAATAGGAAAAAGCGTTTGCTCAAAACCATATTTAGCAGGCACTTTATCCAAATGTGCTATACAGCGATCCAACCAACGGTGCGTCATGTGCATACTGCGTTTGGCATAACGGTAATCGCACGGGTAAGGCGTACATTCGTCAAAGGCCATAATGATATCCGCGCCAATCGTACGCTGAATCTCCATTACATTTTCGGGCGAAAAAAAGTGATACGACCCATCGATATGCGACTTAAACTTTACCCCTTCTTCCTTAATTTTCCGATTGGCCGACAGCGAATATACCTGATACCCGCCCGAATCAGTTAAAATATTGCGATCCCAATTCATGAATTTATGCAAACCTCCGGCCTGTTCCAAAATAGGAAGTTGCGGGCGCAGGTACAAATGATAGGTATTTCCCAAAATAATATCAGGATTGATATCGTTGCGCAATTCACGCTGATGCACACCTTTTACCGATGCAACCGTTCCCACAGGCATAAAAATAGGCGTTTCTATAGTGCCGTGATCCGTGGTAATCACGCCGGCACGCGCTTTCGAATGGGGGTCTTTTTGTAATAAATCAAACTTCATAACTATATCGCAAACCCAACAAGGGGTGTGCAAAGATACTTTTTTTCGCGTGTTACACTTTCCCTTTATGATTTTTTTAGCGCGAAGTTGGGCGTGCCCCTTTCCCCGAAACTACGGGAAAGGGTCGGTCTACAGCTCCCGCTTCCACGCCTGAGCGTGGCGAGCTCCGCCTCCGCCCTCACGCGGATTTTTTTTTGCAAATACGGAAAACCGTAAACTAATCTCGTTGATATGTAGCAAATTAGCTCCAAAAAGAAACCCATGCTAAAAAAAACAATCCTTCTTGAAAACAAAACTTCGGTTACAACAAAGAACAACCAACTGATTATAAAATCCGAAACACGAGAAAGTTCAATTCCAATTGAAGACATCGGCTTCGTGGTGGTTGATAATCCCGAAATTTACCTTAGCATTCCGGCTATGAACCAGCTAATCGAGAACAATGTGGCACTCTTGCTTTGTAGCGCAAATCACCTCCCCAACGGCATGTTTCTCAACTTGAATAGCCATCACATCCAGCAAGAAATATTTAAAAATCAAATTGAAGCCAGTATGCCACTCAAAAAAAACTTATGGCAACAAACCATTGTGGAAAAAATCAAAAACCAAGGAATTCTATTGGAAAAAATTACAGGCACCAAAAATTCATTTGAGTTTTTAGCCGGGAAAGTGGTAAGTGGCGATACTACAAACATGGAAGCCATCGCGGCTGGGTTGTATTGGAAATCTTTTTTTGAAAGCGGATTTAAAAGAGAGCGCTTCGGAGATTATCCTAATAATTTTCTCAATTATGGCTATGCGATTCTTAGAGCCGCTACGGCGAGGGCATTGTCAGGAAGCGGACTTTTAAACACCTTAGGCATACATCACAAAAGCAAATACAATGCATTTGCTTTGGCCGATGATATAATGGAACCTTTTCGTCCGGCAGTTGATGAGAAAGTGTATGAACTCACTCAAACCTTTACCGAACAGGAACTGAACACACAACTTAAATCGGAGTTACTGCAAGTACTCACACGAACAGTATACTTTGAAGATGAAAAAAGTCCGTTGATGGTGGCTTTACAAAAAACAGCATCTTCCTTGCAACAATGTTTTCGAGGTGAACGAAAAAAAATAAAGTATCCCAAATTATGGAATTAAACGGTTACCGAATCATGTGGCTATTTGTTTTCTTCGATCTACCCACCGAGACTAAAAAGGATCGTAAAAATGCATCCGGATTTCGTAACAGTTTACTCAAAGACGGTTTTTCGATGATGCAATATTCGGTATATGTTCGGCATTGTGCCAGTGGCGAAAGTGCTGATGTACACGAAAAACGCATTTATAAACTTTTACCGCCATTAGGCAAGGTAAGTGTTCTGCGCATAACCGACAAACAATTTGGGAATATTATAAATTTTTGGGGACGCGCAGAAGTCCCCAAAGCACCACAGCCTACTCAATTGGAATTGTTTTAACTTTTAGCGTAAAACTTATCTTCATACCAACGCTGGGGATTCATATCAATATAATTTGAGATTGCAGAATACGCTCTTCCATCCCTGATTATGTGATCATGAAAAGATCTATGCCAAGCAAAATCTACAAAACCTGCCTCATGAATCATTTTTGATGCTGTTGTTTTTAAGGCACCCATCAAACTGGAGAGGGATTTTATCTTAATTTCTTTGCCTTTAACTCTGGACGAATCAATTTCCAAAGTAAAATGAAAATGATTAGGCATCACCACATAATTATGAATAATTACATAATCATATTGACTCATTAACCAATTTATTCTTTCCTGAACAATTAGTCCATATTGATTTAATTGCATTGAAACATTTTCTTTAGGATGATTTTCTTTGGGATGATTTCCTTTGGGATGATTTTCATTGGGATGATTTTCATTAGGATGATGTACAGACAGGTCACGACCTGTCCCAACCGGAATAACAGAACCAAAACAGCACAATCTATCTTGAACGCAATTTGTTACGAAATACAAATTATTCCGGGAATAATCATATCCTTTTAACCGATTTGATTTTCTTTTCTTCATGGCATATAAAAATTTAACTGGCAAAAAACTATTCAACTGCAAACCTATACAAATCAATCATTTGATGCAATTCAATTGCTTTTTATTCTTAAAAACAATTAATTACAAATCGTTAATATACGATTTAAAATAAAAAAATGCTTCAATCTTGCTTTATCAAGGCAAAAAAGAAGCATTTTTTTTCACGATATTCGAATATAATTCTTTGACTATCAAAGAGCGACAGGCCCGCTAATATCGTGTTTTCTAATCTTTAATCAAACCACAACATGTTAGTTCAACACCATTGACCAAGAAGGAATATCGTGTTTTCTAATCTTTAATCAAACCACAACAAAGATTATGAAACAAATGATTTCTGTAAAATATCGTGTTTTCTAATCTTTAATCAAACCACAACAGCAATTGAATAAACCTGTTGTTAGCGGTTAATATCGTGTTTTCTAATCTTTAATCAAACCACAACATTGTAGAGTTTACAGACAATCCAGAAAGTAATATCGTGTTTTCTAATCTTTAATCAAACCACAACTATGGCAGTTTTAATAAATCAGGTCGATTGAATATCGTGTTTTCTAATCTTTAATCAAACCACAACAAAGCGGCACCAAAATGGTAACCAATTTCAAATATCGTGTTTTCTAATCTTTAATCAAACCACAACTAAACGGAAAGAACTATAATTGCAATGTTTAATATCGTGTTTTCTAATCTTTAATCAAACCACAACTAGTACCTGCTAAAAAATCGACGGCTTGTTAATATCGTGTTTTCTAATCTTTAATCAAACCACAACATACATAGACGTTCTTGAAACATTTGAAACAATATCGTGTTTTCTAATCTTTAATCAAACCACAACAGGAATTGAAAAAGAACAAGCAATAACGGAATATCGTGTTTTCTAATCTTTAATCAAACCACAACTTCTTGACTGAGCTGTTATAATAAATAAGCAATATCGTGTTTTCTAATCTTTAATCAAACCACAACATATCAAGAGTAATCAATTGCCTGTGAACTAATATCGTGTTTTCTAATCTTTAATCAAACCACAACTTGTAATCGACGAAACAGATGCATCGGTTGAATATCGTGTTTTCTAATCTTTAATCAAACCACAACAACTATTCACACAATTGCAGTCAAAACTTTAATATCGTGTTTTCTAATCTTTAATCAAACCACAACTTGCTTTCTGCTACTGTTTTGAATAGTTCAAATATCGTGTTTTCTAATCTTTAATCAAACCACAACAAGTGCATATATACGTATAAACCCGCTATAAATATCGTGTTTTCTAATCTTTAATCAAACCACAACTTGATTGCTACGCTTACACTTGGTTTTCTTAATATCGTGTTTTCTAATCTTTAATCAAACCACAACAGCTGTTCCCTTCTAACGCATAAACGTCTGAATATCGTGTTTTCTAATCTTTAATCAAACCACAACCCCCGTACCTTGTTAGTCGCTGTCATGTAAAATATCGTGTTTTCTAATCTTTAATCAAACCACAACAATTCATGAGTAAATACAGGACGGCCAAGCAATATCGTGTTTTCTAATCTTTAATCAAACCACAACTAGCAGAAAGCAAAATGTTAGACAGTAGCGAATATCGTGTTTTCTAATCTTTAATCAAACCACAACTACCTATCCGCTAACTTTTTTACCCCTCCAAATATCGTGTTTTCTAATCTTTAATCAAACCACAACAAGTTTGGCTGTATTTGTTGAGTTAAAAAAAATATCGTGTTTTCTAATCTTTAATCAAACCACAACCAGGCAACGGGTTAAATACTGCCAAAAAAAAATATCGTGTTTTCTAATCTTTAATCAAACCACAACATATCGTGGTGTAAATGTGCTGATGCTATCAATATCGTGTTTTCTAATCTTTAATCAAACCACAACCTTGGACACCCCCAACGGAACCACGCAAATAATATCGTGTTTTCTAATCTTTAATCAAACCACAACCTATACCCGGAAACATACGCGCCGGAAAAAAATATCGTGTTTTCTAATCTTTAATCAAACCACAACCGCCGTCTTTGATGTATGTTTTCCCGGCGAAATATCGTGTTTTCTAATCTTTAATCAAACCACAACCTTTAGTCGGTATTGTTTTTTTGGTAATTTAATATCGTGTTTTCTAATCTTTAATCAAACCACAACTGGTATTATGGGTGTTGCAGTTGATTTGAAATATCGTGTTTTCTAATCTTTAATCAAACCACAACAAAAACATTGAGTACCCTAAAAGCGAAAAAAATATCGTGTTTTCTAATCTTTAATCAAACCACAACAATTTCTTTTTGGAAGACCAAGAAAGCAAAAATATCGTGTTTTCTAATCTTTAATCAAACCACAACTGCTCACTACCGAAAGAACTGAGGTCGAATAATATCGTGTTTTCTAATCTTTAATCAAACCACAACTCGCAAAAGCTGACGAATTAAGTAGCCTATAATATCGTGTTTTCTAATCTTTAATCAAACCACAACTCCCACGCCTACTTGTTATATAAGAGCAGAAATATCGTGTTTTCTAATCTTTAATCAAACCACAACCTGTCAAGGATGCTTTTAAGCTTGTAGTTGAATATCGTGTTTTCTAATCTTTAATCAAACCACAACAAGATTGTAATGGGAAATATAAAAGTATCAAATATCGTGTTTTCTAATCTTTAATCAAACCACAACAATGGCCATGAATAACAATTTCTTTTTAGAATATCGTGTTTTCTAATCTTTAATCAAACCACAACTTACCGACAACATTTCTTTTAATGATAAATAATATCGTGTTTTCTAATCTTTAATCAAACCACAACTGATTACAGTGGTATACGCAATTACATTGAAATATCGTGTTTTCTAATCTTTAATCAAACCACAACTAAAATATGACATATTTTATCACAGACGCAAAT
>JAYRXL010000087.1:0-1021 GCA_041917555.1 Flavobacterium sp.
CGTGCAATTTCGATATCACTTGGTATTTGGTTCATTTTTTCTTGGCCGTATTTTTTTTGATGTTATCAGTATTTTTGCTTGGGATTTATCGAACAAAAATATATATCAGTCAAATGTTTGATGATTTGGATGTTCTTGTTAGCCAAGAAGAAATAAAAACCCGAATAGATGCGATGGCGCTCGAAATTGCGATGCATATTGAAAATGATGCGATTATGATTGGCCTGCTTCAGGGTGGCTTCGTGTTTATGGCCGATTTATTGCGCGCATTGGCAGGGTGCGGAAAATATCTTGCCACTGATTTTCTTTGGCTTTCATCTTATGGTGACGGTGAAACGGCGGGCCGCCTTAATATTCTCGCGGATTTGCAAAGGCCTATTAGCAATCGTCAAGTTCTTTTGGTGGATGATGTATACGACACGGGCAAAACTGTTGCCTTTGCAAAAGACTATTTAAAAGCCAAAGGTGCAAGGCAAGTTTTAACATGCCTGTTGGCCCGTAAACCAGCAAGCATTAATTTACCCGCGCCGGACTTCACAGGTTTTGACCTCCCCGACAGATTTATTATAGGGTATGGTCTTGATGCCGGTGGAAAAGGTCGGGGCATTCCTTTTATAGGCGCAAAAAAATAGATATTTCACGTTAAATATACGTTTTGTTTTGATTTCAATGTTACATTTGGAAACATTTCTTTAAGTGCGCTTTCAATTTAAAAAATCTAAGTCGGACCATGTTTGGGTGCCCGTTTTAGTTTTTGTTTATTAAGGCGGCGATTTTTTTTGAAGCGGAGGTAAAATGTGCGGCATAATTGGTATTATCGGGACGGATGCGGTAAGTGATAGATTAGTTGAGGCTTTGAAGCGCCTTGAATATCGCGGTTATGATTCGGCGGGTATCGCCACTTTGGAAAATGGCAGAATTGACCGTTGTCGTGCCGCCGGGAAAATCAAAAATCTTGAAAACGAATTAGCGTTAAACCCTTTACCCGGCAATACCGGCATTGGTCACACGCGTTGGGCCA
>JAYRXL010000088.1:0-12981 GCA_041917555.1 Flavobacterium sp.
CGCTCCGTTTTGAAAATAAAAAGTCAACGCTTCGCTTTGGACTTTATAAACTACCTAAATTAGAGAGGGATTGCCTCACAAGTTCGGCATCCCATGGCGCTCCGTTTTGAAAATAAAAAGTCAACGCTTCGCTTTGCACTTTTTTGTTTGTAATCCCTTATAAAAGTAAACTTTTAACGGTCTTACAAACAAAAAAGTCAGCCTCAGCTGACTTAAATTTATCCGTGACCACGATGGGATTCGAACCCATACGCCTTGCAGCACCACCCCCTCAAGATGGCGAGTCTACCAATTTCTCCACGTGGCCTAAAAAAAAAGTCATTCGCCATGACGAACAACTTTAAAGTGACCCGACTGGGGCTCGAACCCAGGACCCCAACATTAAAAGTGTTGTGCTCTACCAACTGAGCTATCGAGTCGTAACCTGTTTTTCAAAAAAATTGAAGATCGGTATAGTATTATATGCTTTATTTATGTTTTAAATAAGCTTAATGTTGCACAATTGTTTTCAGACTAAGCTTCTCTTTACACAATTTAGTGACCCGACTGGGGCTCGAACCCAGGACCCCAACATTAAAAGTGTTGTGCTCTACCAACTGAGCTATCGAGTCAAAATAATTTCGCTGAATGCGGGTGCAAATATAAGACGATATTATTTATTTATCAAACCAAATTTATCATAAATTTACCTTTTTTTAAAAAACGATATTAAGCCCTTTAAAATAAGGAGTTTACTGTATGAATAAAATCATTTTGGTTGGGTATATGGGTTCAGGAAAGACCGCTGTAGCCCAAAAAATTGCAACGCTTTCCGGTTTGAAATGTGTTGACTTAGATCAAATTATAGAAGAATCCTGTCAGATGACTGTGCCCGAAATCTTTGAGAAGAAGGGTGAGCTTTTTTTTCGGAAAAAAGAGCATGAAATTTTTTCGGCTTTCTCACACAATCAAACCGACTTTGTATTAAGTACCGGTGGAGGAACGCCTTGTTATTATAATAACCATTTGGTTTTGCAAGCTTCTGGGATTACTTCTGTTTATTTGAAAACCGGTTTGGATGTGTTAGTTGAACGTCTTAGTACTAATCGGTCAAAACGTCCAATGATTGCTGGTTTAGAAGAGGATGAACTGCGCGAATTTGTGGGGAAACATCTTTTTGAACGCAGTTACTATTACAACCAAGCCAAACATGTGGTAACTACGGATGGGAGTAGTGTTGAACAAGTGGCTAAAACAATTTTAGCGTTAATCTAAATACGCATAGGATTCTTCTTGGTCAAAAACGATAGTTACATGTTCATGTGAGGAAGTTGATAGTGAAATCCCTTTAAAATCGGCCTTAACCGGAAACATTTTGTGGTTACGATCTACAATAACAGCGGTTTTGAATTTACGCAAAGGAACATCCAAAAAATGTTTTACACCATAAATCAATGTGCTGCCAGAGTTCAATACGTCATCAGCTAAAACGAGTCCTTTTCCGGTATAATCTTCTTTGGGAATGGAGGTGGTTACACCCGAATTTGGATTGGACTTGTCCATTTTTACTTCACAAATCGTTACCTTTAAATCTGAAATAAGGGCTAATTCTTTAGCCAATTCGTTGGCAAAAGCATAACCATTTGAGGCGATACCAGCAATTACTACTTCATTTTCACCAAAAAATGTTTCATAAATTTGGTAGGCAATTCGTTTGGTGATTTGCTTTATTTGTTGATGGTTGAGTATGATGTTGCGTTGCATGTGTTATTTTTTGGTAAAGATAACAAACAGTTCATTTCCTTCTCGAGGTTTGATCGAATTATAAGCGGTTTCCATCACTTTTATGTCAAAATCGGCTGAAAATAATTCCATATACTCTGCTCGGCTGCCGCCAAATGGAGGTCCGCTTTCAGTTAACGGAAACTGAAAAAGCAATCCCACTAGTTTGCCTCCCGGTTTGAGTAATGACTTCATTTTTTGTACATAAGCCTTCCGTAATTTTACATCCAAAGCACAAAAAAAAGTTTGCTCAACGATAAGGTCAAATTGCCCGTCCAACTCAAAAAAATCGTGATGCAAAAAGAAGTTTGGTGCTACATTCGGCAAGCGTTCACGTATATTGGCTATGGGCTGTTCAGCAATATCCAACACATACACATTAGTGAATCCGTTTTGAATAAGGTATTCAAATTCATGTCCATTTCCGGCACCCGTAATAAGAATGGAACTCTCTTTTGTAATCACTTGATCAAAATATGTTTTAAGCGGTTCGGTAATCGTACCGCAATCCCAACCGGTTTCTTTTTGGTTGTATCTGTTTTCCCAATAGTCACGGTTAAATGTCGTATGCGTCATCGTCTGAAAATTCTAAATTATCTAAATCCCTTCGGTCTTTTTTAGTTGGGCGGCCTTCTCCGGTGCGGCGGTAATGCTCCTTAGCCAGTCGTAGCATTTCCAGATGCGCCAAGGCTTCGGGAGGAGTACTGTCTTTGCGGTATATATCGGCCAATTTCGCACCAACTCGGTTTTTTGGAATATCCAACACAACCAATTCATAGTTGATTTGGTCTTTGCGAAGCGTTATTTTATCGCCCGGAAAAACTTCTCTGGAGGCTTTTACCGTTTGCCCGTTTACTGTAATGTGATTTTTGCCGCAGGCATCGGTAGCCATGCTTCTGCTTTTGTAATACCGTACGCACCACAAGTACTTATCCACTCTCATGTTTTTTTCTAAATTCGGCGTTAAATAGTTTACAAAAATAAATCAATATTGTATCTTGCGGGCAAAATTTAAATAAAATTATGAGAAAGATTTTGGGGATTTTTACCCTGCTTTTGGGAGTTGCTTTTCTGCACTCGTGCAAGAAAGATGATGAAACACCTGTTGAAGAACTTCGTGATTACGCCACACAATATGCAGAAGATATTCAGAGTATTGAAACCTATTTGCAAACCCATTATATCGAATCGATAACCCATAATCCGGGGCAACCCAATGATATGGATGTGAAACTAACGGCAATTCCGTCCGGAGGAACACAAACGTCTATTTGGAATCAAACCGATTATCCACTTCAATATATTACGGTTGCACATCATGATATTACCTACAAAATTTATTATATCATGACACAAACCGGTACAGGCCCTGAGAGTAAATCGCCATGTAACTACGATTCTGTGCTGACAGCTTATACCGGGCAATTATTGGATGGTACTGTTTTTGAACAAAATAATTATCCGTCATCTTACCTTAATTTGGCGCAAGTTATACGCGGATGGAGCGAGTTTTTTCCAAAAATGAGAACCGGTAGTTATGTTTCTAATCCTGACGGAACCGTTTCCTATGCGAATTTTGGTGCCGCTGTTTTCTTTATTCCTTCCGGTTTGGCCTATTATAACAATGCAACAGGTGATGTTCCGAAATATGCGCCTCTTATTTTCAATGTGAAGTTGTATGAAATATCTCGTGTGGATAATGATTTAGACGGAATTTACTCTTTTCAGGAAGATATCAACGGCGACGGTTATTTACGCGATAATGATGATACGCATGAAGATGATACCGATCAAGACGGGACTCCTGATTTTCTGGATGTGGATGATGATGGGGATTATTTCAACACCAAAACGGAATTAAAAAACGGAAGTGTGTACTATACATTTGATAACGTTCCGGATTGTTCCGGCGATGTTACCACCCCAACACGCTTACGCAAATACCGAAATGCTTCGTGTCATTAAAACGTTACACAAAAAAGCCCCGATTTTCGGGGCTTTTTTGTGTTTTAGCAGTTGAGAATTACGGCTTTTTTATTTTCGTTTTATAACTTTTTCAGTGGCTTCCACGATGGCCTGATGGTTAAGTTTGTATTTTTCCATCAATTGTTCCGGTGTGCCACTTTCGCCAAAGCTGTCTTTTACCGCAACAAATTCCTGAGGAGTTGGGTTATTTAGCGCCAATACACGGGCAACACTTTCACCCAATCCGCCCAATATATTATGTTCTTCTGCTGTGACAACACATCCAGTTTTCGCCACCGATTTTAGAATTGCTTCTTCGTCAAGTGGTTTAATCGTGTGAATGTTGATAACTTCGGCTGAAATTCCTTTGGCTTCCAATGCTTCAGCAGCGATTAGGGCTTCCCAAACCAAATGGCCTGTGGCGATGATGGTAACATCGGTGCCTTCGTTCAACATAATGGCTTTACCAATAACAAAAGGCTCATCTGCGGGTGTGAAATTAGGCACAACCGGACGCCCGAAACGCAAGTAGGCCGGACCGTGATGTGCTGCCAACGCAATGGTAGCCGCTTTGGTTTGGTTGTAATCACAGGTATTGATAACAGTCATGCCGGGGAGCATTTTCATCAACCCGATATCTTCTAAAATTTGGTGCGTAGCACCGTCTTCACCCAACGTTAATCCGGCGTGCGAGGCACAAATTTTCACGTTTTTATCAGAGTAGGCTACAGATTGCCGAATTTGATCGTAAACCCTACCGGTGGAAAAATTAGCAAATGTTCCGGTAAACGGTATTTTGCCTCCAATGGTCAATCCGGCTGCAATACCAATCATATTGGCTTCGGCTATACCCACTTGAAAAAAGCGTTCAGGATGGTTCTTTTTAAAATCGTCAAATTTCAACGATCCGATTAAGTCGGCACAAAGGGCAACTACATTTTCGTTTTTCTGACCCAGTTCGGTCATTCCGGCTCCAAACCCTGAGCGGGTATCTTTACTGCCGGTATTGGTATATTTTTTCATGTGTTAATTGAGGTATTTGATAATTTCGGGACTAACGTCAAGATGCAGTTCCAGCAAATCTTGTTTCGTCAATAGCGAAGTATATGTTGTGTTTTTTCCATCAGAAATAGTAACCTTTTGTGGAACTCCTTTGAAGGTGAACAATGAAGGTTCACAACGCAGGAAATGGTGGTCAATTTGAAAAAGCAAAATTAGAAATGGTGCTTCCTCATTAGACAAACCGGTCACGCTGTGTGTACGGATTAATTTCTTATGATTCGGTTTTTTAAATTGTTCTTGTGTCCACGAATTGTTTTCGTGTTTGGTGGTGGCATAAGTGCATACTTCTTTGTTTGGATTCAACAGGTAATCGTCCAGTTTATAGTCCAAACGTATCGTTCCAATGTAGACAAATTGATCCATAGTTTGGATATTCGTAATTTTGAATTGGTGACGTAATTGGTTATTGAAATCAAAGATGTAACAATCACCTTCAGTGCCCCAGAACGTCATTTGAAAAACAATTTTGGGATCTTGGGTATTGTAGGCCAAGTAAACATTTTCTTGTCCGCTTTTCATTTTGGTGTTAAAGGTACAGGTGTAAAGTAACAAGCGGTCAAAAGAATAGCTTTGCCCCCACGTGAGTGAGAAGCAACCCAAAAAAAGCACGAATGACAAATAGAAGCGCATACTGTTAATAATCGCCCAGCGTTACCGGATTTTGTTCAAGACCTTTTGCTAATTGTTCGTCGTTTGGAGCCTTACCATGCCAGGCGTGTGTATGCATCATAAAGTCAACGCCATTGCCCATTACGGTGTGTAATAAAACGGCAATAGGTTTTCCTTTTCCGGTTTTGGCTTTCGCTTCGGCCATCCCAGCAAGAATCGCTTCGATGTTGTTTCCTTCTTTGATTTCGACTACTTCCCAATCGAATGCTTCGAATTTTGCTTTAAGGTTGCCTAATGACAAAACGTCGTCGGTGGAGCCGTCTATTTGTTGTCCGTTATAGTCAACGGTAGCAATGAGGTTATCAATTTTTTTGGCGGAAGCATACATGATGGCTTCCCAATTTTGGCCTTCCTGCAATTCGCCATCTCCGTGAAGCGAATAAACCAAATGCGGGTCGTTGTTAAGTTTTTTAGCATGAGCGGCACCAATTGCTACGGAAAGTCCTTGTCCTAACGAGCCGGAAGCCATGCGCACACCCGGAAGACCTTCGTGAGTGGTGGGATGTCCTTGCAAACGCGAATTCAGTTTGCGAAAGGTTGCCAATTCACTAACCGGGAAGTAGCCGCTACGCGCGAGAACACTGTAAAACACGGGCGAGATATGGCCATTGGAGAGGAAGAAAATATCTTCACCGGCACCATTCATATCAAATCCCGGTTTTCGGTTCATGATGTTTTGGTACAGCGCGGTAAAAAATTCGGCGCAGCCCAGCGACCCACCCGGGTGCCCTGAGTTTACGGCATGCACCATGCGAAGAATATCGCGACGTACCTGTGTTGTAAAATCGTTTAGTTGTTGCATGTTAGCCATTTGTTGTAGTTAAAAATTAATGGTCAAAAGTACTTCGATTTTACTGATGCTACAACAGCGAAAAGGGGAAGTTTTGAAAAATTATTAACTATAAAATTGTGTTGCAAGGTGTGTAGCGGTAAACTATTTTTTTTTGAAAAAATCAGAATAAAAAAAAGTCCCACCGAAGCAGGACTAAAGATTTTCATCTACGGCATATAGCCTTATTGTGATAAGATTAAAGATTAGAAATTTTAATCTGATACAAAAGTAATCAAAAAAAAGTTTCAATTCAATGTGGGAAACCGTAAAAAGTAGAAATATTTTTTATTTACTTTTAAAAATTGATTCAAAAGCAGTTAGTTATGGCAAAAATTTTAGGTTTAGATTTAGGAACAAACTCGATAGGGTGGGCGATTGTAGATAAAGAAAACAACAGTTTTTCTCTCATAGACAAAGGTGTTAGGATTTTTTCTGAAGGAGTAAATATTGAAGCTAAAACAAATAGCGAAAGTTCCAAAGCAGCAAAAAGAACAGAATATAGAAGTGCAAGAAAGCTAAAATATAGACGGAAAATCAGAAAAATAGAATTACTAAAAGTTTTATCTGATAATTCTTTTTGTCCAAAATTATCATATGATGAATTAAATGATTGGAGATATAAAAAGATTTATCCAAATAATGACGAGTTCAGAATTTGGTTAAGTACAGATAATCAAAATGAAGTTGATGATAGAAAACTTCAAAGTAAAAATCCGTATGCTTATCGTTTTAAAGCTGCTAAAGAATGTCTAAATTTAAGTAACAAAGAAGACAGGTATGTTTTAGGTAGAGCTTTTTATCATATTGCACAAAGACGTGGTTTTTTGAGCAATCGATTAGATAGTTCCGATAATTCAATTATTGAAGAAAAGAACGCTGAAATTACAGCAATAATAAATGATGCAAATTCGATTGTTGAGTTTTCAGAATCATTTTCAGAATTTTTGTCAGCATTTGATAAAGAAGATACAAGTAACAAACCGCTATTTACATTATCAAGAGCTTTTAATGTTATTATAAAAGAGAATTCAATTTTGAGTTATTCTGATTTAAAGGATAAACTACACGAACGATTAAATAAAAAAGAATTTCTCGGGCCAGTAAAACGAGCGATAAGTGATTTGACTGAAAAAATTCAAGAGGAGAAATGTTCCACTCTTGGTGAATATTTTTACACGTTATATCAAAAAGGAGAAAAAATTCGAGGAGAATATACACATCGAATTGATCATTATTTGACTGAATTTAATTTCATCTGCAACAAACAAGATATTCCTAATGAACTTAAAGAGGCTATTGAGAAAGCTATCTTTTTTCAAAGACCATTAAAATCCCAAAAAGGATTGGTTGCCAAATGCCCGCTTGAGAATAGAAAAGCGTGTGTTCCTATTTCACATCCTGATTTTGAAGAATTTAGAATGTTGAGTTATTTGAATAATGTGAAAATAAAGTTGCCAACAGATGAAAAATTAAGGTTACTGAATAAAGATGAAAGAGACCAAATTCAATCATTGTTTTTTAGAAAATCTAAACCCAATTTTGATTTCTTGGATATAGCCAAAAAGTTAACTCCAAAAGGATTACTTCCAAAATATTATAAAGATAAAGATGCTTCCAATGAAAATGTTTTATTCAATTATATTTTAGGAAGTAACGTTGCAGGTTGTCCAACTATTTCAAACTTAGTTGATGTTTTTGGAACAAATTGGAAAGAGATTTTACTTTCAAATTATGTAAAAAATACCAAATCAGAAAGTAATACAAAAGTTCAAAAGTCAATTGAAAATATTATTGACGATGTTTGGCATGTTTTATTTCGATTTGATAGTGAAGAACTATTAAAACATTTTGCAATGGAAAACCTTAATTGTGATGAAAAAAAAGCAATAAAGTTTTCAAAAATTAAACTCAAGCAAGATTATGGTTCTTTGAGTTTAAAAGCCATCAGGAATATTTTACCTTATTTAAGACAAAATCTTATTTATTCACACGCTGTATTCTTGGCGAATATGAAAAATATTTTGCCTGCAGAAATATGGAATAATGAAGAAAATAGAAAAGTCATAAATGATGAAATCAATTCAATAATAGAAAACTACAAGTTGTATAGCAATAATATTGATATCGTTAACGGATTGATTAAAAATGTAAAAAAGGAAAATGGAACTTGGAGTTCTAATGATTTTGTAACAGAAGCATACAGAAACGGATTAGAAAAACAAGTGAAAGACTTCTTTGGAACAAAGAAATGGAATGTAACACCTGAAATTTATCAAAACAAGATTTTAACTGAATGTTTTGAATTGTTTTCAAATCAAATGAAACTCAATTCAGGTAGAGGAGAATTTGCTAAAAAGCAAACGATGGATGAAATATTAAAAACTTTTTTGAGCGATAATTTTAATGTTACTGATGAAAGTTTGAAAAAGTTGTATCATCCGTCAGCGATAGAAGTTTATAAGAAAGCCAAACGAAGTGATGTTGATGGGAAGAAATATTTAGGAAGTCCATTAATTTCTTCTATAAAAAATCCAATGGCAATGCGTTCGTTACATCAATTAAAAAAAGTTGTCAACCAATTGATTAAAGATAATATGATTGATGAAGATACTATCATTCACATTGAAATGCCAAGAGAGTTAAACTCTTCAAATGAAAGAGTAGCGATTAGACAATGGAATGAGATTTTAAAAGACAGAAGAAATAAATACAGCGAAGAAATAAAATCAATTTTTAAAGGAGAGATTAAAACTGAAGGTTGTAACGATACAAATTCAAATTACAATGATTACGAACCTACAGAAACCGATATTTTAAAATACCAGCTTTGGATAGAGCAAAACAAAGTTTGTCTGTACACAGGTAAAACTATTTGTTTATCTGATTTTATTGGTAACAACCCAAAATTTGATATTGAACATACCATACCAAGAAGTAGAAGTTTAGACAATTCACAAACCAATAAAACCTTGTGTTGTGCAACCTATAACCGTCAAACCAAAAAAGATAAAATTCCTTTTGAATGTCCTAATCACGATGAAATTTTACCACGAATTAAACATTGGTATGCTAAAGTCAAAGATTTAGAAGATAAGATTAAAGACTTATCCAAAAAAGTAAAAGCTGCTTCAACCAAGGAAAAGCGGGATAAATATATTATTGAAAGAACTAAATTACGTTTTGAATATTCGTATTATTTCAATAAATTCAAATCGTTTACAAGGGAAGAAGTCCCGGAGAGTTTCAAGAACAGTCAATCGGTTGATATCGGAATTATAAGTAAATACGGAAATTTATTTCTTAAAACGGTTTTCAATAAAGTGTATCCTATCAAAGGGAAAACCACGGCAAATTTACGTCAAATGTGGGGTTTGAATGAAAAATCAAGAGATAATCATGCACATCATGCAAAAGATGCTGTTGTGGTAGCTTGTTGCACCAGAGATATTAATGATGCTTTAGCAAATTATTACCACGACTTAGAACAATTTGAATTTTTCGGAAAGTCAAAACCTTCATTCTCTCACAGAATTCCGTGGGAAGGATTTCATAAAGATGTAGATGATTTTGATAATAATACATTAATTAGTCATCACACACCAGATAATCTTCCTGTTCAAAGTAAAAAAGCTATTCGAAAAAGAGGTATTATTCAACGAAATGAAAAAGGTGAAATAAAATACAAACAAGGTGATACGGTTCGAGGTGCTTTGCACAAAGAAAGCTTTTATGGAGCGATTAAAAGAAAAGAACTAAATAAAAAAACAAGAGAAACCGAAGAAGTTATCAGATATGTAAAACGTCAAGGAATTGAAATGTTTAAAGATGCAGATTTGAAAAATATTGTTGATGATAAAATAAAGGAAATTGTTACTAATGGACGAGAACAAGAAAAACTAATTAAAAAAGAAATTGAAGATTTAAAAAAGCAATTAAAAAATGTAAAAGAAGAAGAGGAGCAACCTATAAAAGAAGTTATTCAAGTTTTTGAAAATAAAATTAAAAATGAGTTATATGTTTTACCAAACAAAAGCGGAAATCCAGTTCCAATAAAAAAAATTCGTTATTATACAAGTGATGTAACCAATCCGCTATTTATAAAAAAGCATCGTGATGTTTCAAGACACGAACACAAACAATTTTATCACGCCAAGAATGATGGGAATTATTGTATGGCAATTTATGAGGGGTTAGATGAAAAAGGAAAAATATTCAGAAGCAATCAATTAATTAACATCATTGATGCAGGTAAATATTTCAAATTAAGCAATAAAGATAAAAATGTTTATCCAATTGCACCTGAAAAGGACGAAAATTTAAATCCATTAAAATATATTTTAACCAAAGGTAAAATGGTTTTGATTTATGATAAATATCCAAAAGAATTGTATGAAATGTCAGAGGGAAAATTATTAGAAAGGTTATTTGAAATTACACAATTAGATGTTGAGGATTCATGCATAAAATTATTACATCATTCAGAAGCCAGAGAGAAAAAGAAACTTACTCCTTTAATGGGATTAAAAACGGGAATGAAAGGCGGAAAAAACATTGGCGAACATAAAAAATATCCTTGGATAAAAATTGGTGTAAATTCTTTTGATTGTTTGGTTGAAGGATACGAGTTTAAGTTGTCACCAACGGGCAAAATAATATTTATATAGATTTAAAATAGTTCTTTGACATAAGATTTTCATAGTCTTAATTATCTCAAACCGCAACAGAGTTTCTACGCAGTCACTCGGTTGTAGTTTACAAACACCATGTGTTAATTTTTTAGCGAAGTGTTTGTGAATTTCATTTGATTAATCCTGAGCTATCGGGAAAAAAACACGATATTAAGTTCAAAGCGTTAAATTCAGTGTTGAAGTTGTGGTTTACAAACACCAAGTGTTTATTTTTTAGCGGAGTGTTTGTGAATTTCATTTGATTAATCCCGATAGCTATCGGGAAGAAAACACGATATTCTCATAATACTAACTTTTAAATTGATAGTTGTTGTGGTTTGATTAAAGATTAGAAAACACGATATTTTTTCGATATAATTTTCGAGCGCTGAAATGTTGTGGTTTGATTAAAGATTAGAAAACACGATATTTTTTTCGATATAATTTTCGAGCGCTGAAATGTTGTGGTTTGATTAAAGATTAGAAAACACGATATTGAAAGCGCAACAAATAACCCCTCCATTGCAGTTGTGGTTTGATTAAAGATTAGAAAACACGATATTAAATTTACTTTTTCTAAGTTGGTAACAATAGTTGTGGTTTGATTAAAGATTAGAAAACACGATATTATATGCTGGCGGGTTTTTAAATGTGGCAATGTTGTGGTTTGATTAAAGATTAGAAAACACGATATTATCTATTCAGAAACTGTTTTTTGGATAGTGGTTGTGGTTTGATTAAAGATTAGAAAACACGATATTCAAACAGTTTAAAGAAATCAGTTTTCAATAGTTGTGGTTTGATTAAAGATTAGAAAACACGATATTATATTTTTTTCGTTTGATATTAAGTTTAACGTTGTGGTTTGATTAAAGATTAGAAAACACGATATTTTGTTTGTTCGCATAGTACTTGTACGTGTGTTGTGGTTTGATTAAAGATTAGAAAACACGATATTCTTTAAACAAAGAGGTTGCGGCTGCATCTGTTGTGGTTTGATTAAAGATTAGAAAACACGATATTATTTCCAAAATTCATACTTCAAGTAGCTGAGTTGTGGTTTGATTAAAGATTAGAAAACACGATATTTATCTTCATCTGTAGGTACATTACCTTTTAGTTGTGGTTTGATTAAAGATTAGAAAACACGATATTTTGTTCCTTATTAAGAAACATCTGCAGGTAGTTGTGGTTTGATTAAAGATTAGAAAACACGATATTCAATACCAATAGGGTGTGGGAAATGTATCGTTGTGGTTTGATTAAAGATTAGAAAACACGATATTTTTTGGCATTGGTTATACCATTGGTTATTAGTTGTGGTTTGATTAAAGATTAGAAAACACGATATTCAAGAAGTTAGCATTGATCCTTTAGATGATGTTGTGGTTTGATTAAAGATTAGAAAACACGATATTTCCAACCTTGTGTATCGTGCAGTACATCATGTTGTGGTTTGATTAAAGATTAGAAAACACGATATTGTGATTGCCTTCTTTAGCTTTAAAAACCAGGTTGTGGTTTGATTAAAGATTAGAAAACACGATATTGAGAACCACCCGAGGTATCGCCGGCTTTACGTTGTGGTTTGATTAAAGATTAGAAAACACGATATTTCAGAATTGCTTTTGTGTATCAAACCAAAGGTTGTGGTTTGATTAAAGATTAGAAAACACGATATTTAAAAGGATTGTCTTTGTCAAATAGAGGATGTTGTGGTTTGATTAAAGATTAGAAAACACGATATTTACCGAACTCAAAGCCCTTGAAAAACTACAGTTGTGGTTTGATTAAAGATTAGAAAACACGATATTTCACGGCTTTTCATCCAGTCAATTTGCATTGTTGTGGTTTGATTAAAGATTAGAAAACACGATATTACAACAACATTGCAACAATAGCGACAAGAGTTGTGGTTTGATTAAAGATTAGAAAACACGATATTTTTTTAGGCAGTTTTAATTGACTGTAGTTAGTTGTGGTTTGATTAAAGATTAGAAAACACGATATTTGAAGTAAAAAAAC
>JAYRXL010000089.1:0-145186 GCA_041917555.1 Flavobacterium sp.
AAAGAGTTACAGAAATGTAGCTCTTTTTTTTATTCTAAATTTTTAGAAAAAATTAATTAAAAGCTAATGCAAAACCGGCTACTCCGGTTATCCCGATAGCTATCGGGACGGACGATGCCTCTAAAGAGTTACAGAAATGTAGCTCTTTTTTTTATTCTAAATTTTTAGAAAAAATTAATTAAAAGATAACGCAAAACCGTCTACTCCGGTTATCCCGATAGCTATCGGGACGGACGATGCCTCTAAGAAAACCTCTTCGAATGAAGAGGTTTTTTTATGCTTTTTAAGTGCAAAACCGGCTACTCCGGTGCTCCCGATTGCTATCGGGGCGGACGATGCCTCAAAAGAGTTACAGAAATGTAGCTCTTTTTTTTATTCTAAATTTTTAGAAAAAATTAATTAAAAGCTAATGCAAAACCGGCTACTCCGGTTATCCCGATAGCTATCGGGACGAACGATGCCTCAAAAGAGTTACAGAAATGTAGCTCTTTTTTTTATTCTAAATTTTTAGAAAAAATTAATTAAAAGATAATGCAAAACCGGCTACTCCGGTTATCCCGATTGCTATCGGGACGAACGATGCCTCAAAAGAGTTACAGAAATGTAGCTCTTTTTTTTATTCTAAATTTTTAGAAAAATTTAATTAAAAGATAATGCAAAACCGGCTACTCCGGTTATCCCGATTGCTATCGGGGCGGACGATGTCTCAAAAGAGTTACAGAAATGTAGCTCTTTTTTTTATTCTAAATTTTTAGAAAAATTTAATTAAAAGATAATGCAAAACCGGCTAGTTAGGCTTTAAGTATAGTTGATGCTTACACGAAGAATTCATTTAAGAGCGGAGATATAAGAAAACAAATAAGCGTTAAATTTAAATCTCATTTTTTGAACTGTAAACTATTCTGAATGCGACGCATTATCCAAGGTTTTACTGATGCCTAATTGTTGTTCCAGCATCTTTTTTTCGTTGGGGAAAAAACCTTGTACAATTAAAAAACTCCCAAATATCATGAGTATTACACTGATAATGCGTTTGATTTTATAAATGTTTTTGGGTGTAAGTCGGGATTTTAGTTGCTTGGCCACCATAATTTTTAGGATGTCCACGGCAAAATAGGTTACGATTATGGTGGCTATAAATAAAATAATGCGATTGGTTTCCATATTGAGTTTGGGACCAAAAACTATAATAACACCCATCCAAAAGGCCAAAACACCAATGTTTATGAAGTTGAGGAAAAAACCTTTAAAAAATAAACCTACATAATTGTTTTTAGGAATATTATCCTCTTCCAAGGCTTCTTCGTCTTGAATTCGCTGGAAGTTTTTCTTTTCTTTGATATACGAACTGATGCCATAGCCTAACATTAAAATACCACCGAAAATAAATAATTTCGGATCATCTTTTAAACGTTCTAAAATTTGATTGGTACTAAAATAAGCTATCAGAATAAAAACAAAATCACCAAAAACCACGCCGGCATCAAACACCATAGCTGCCCTAAATCCTTTGGTAATACTGGTTTCTAAAAGCACAAAGAAAACTGGCCCAATGGTAAAAGCTAATAAAAATCCCCAAGGAATAGCAGCAAGAATGTCGTTTAGCATAAGTTGGCATTAACCCTTTCCAGGGATTTAGCATTTGTTTGGCTAAGATAAAAATAAAATCAGAATTCCGAAATTTACTCTACTTCAGCAATACTTCCTCCAGCAAAGGTTTGTTGATCAATTTGTTTGGGCTTTCCAAATATGCTTACCTCGCCTCCTGCCCTAACCTTCGCATTGACATAATCAGTAGCAAAAATATCGGCAGCACCACCGGCATTTACAGTAACAGTTGTTTGTTTGGTTTTGCATTTGGATCCAAAATACATGGAGCCCGAATTAAGTACAGCTTCCTGAACAGTTGCTGAACCCTCAACCGTAACACTGGAACCTGATAAAATTTTGAGGTTTAATTTTTCGGTTTGTAATGGTAATTGTATTTCCGAACCTTCTTTGGCTATGATCTCAAAATGTGTGGAATAGATTGTTTTTTCGGTAGCTAATCGAGAACCTTCATTTGCCTCAACAGCATCAATATCGGTATAAAAAACAGTAGCCGAAACAGTATCACCTTTTAATAATTTGGTTAAAGGCATGCGTATTTTAAGCTCACCGTTTTTGGTTACCAATTCAACATCCTCAGCACCTTCCCCATCTAAAATTACCTTGTTTTCTGTTCCCGGAACCAACAAAACATCAATTTGGTCAAAAACAGTAACTTTATGAAAATCGCCGGTTTGCTTTTCGATTTGACTATAACCAAATCCGGTTAGTAACAGTAGTAAGGGAACTAAATAATATTTCATGCGACTCTATTTAAATTTTAGTTTTCTTTTTTTCCGATATAGTGAAAATCCAATTGTTTTTTGACTAAATCAGCATTTTTTACCTTAACGTAAACTTCGTCACCTAATTGTAACATGGCTTTAGAAACTTCACCAACGTAAGCATATTGCTTCTCATCAAAAACATAATAATCTTCTTTTATTTCGCGAACACGAACCATTCCTTCGCATTTATTTTCGATAATTTCTACATAAATTCCCCATTCGGTTACCCCTGAAATTACCCCTAAAAACACCTGATCTTTATGATCTTGCATGTATTTTACCTGCATGTATTTTACCGAATCGCGTTCTGCATTGGCAGCCAATGCTTCTCTATCGCTGGAGTGTTCACATTTTTCTTCGTAATCATCGGCATTCACACTTTTACCGCCATCCAAATAATGCTGTAATAAACGATGAGCCATCACATCAGGGTAGCGGCGAATGGGAGAAGTAAAATGACTATAATAGTCGAAAGCCAATCCGTAATGACCAATATTTTCAGTCGAATATTTGGCTTTACTCATCGCACGAATAGCCAGCGTATCTACTAAGTTTTGTTCTTTTTTACCGTTTACCTCTTCCAATAAATTATTAAGTGATTTTGAAACGGTTTGTTTTGATTTAAAATTTATGGAGTAGCCAAATTTTGAAATAACCGATTGAAGTCCGATGAGTTTATCCTCGTTAGGTTCATCGTGAATGCGATACACAAAAGTTTTCTTTTGTTTACCAATGAATTCGGCCACTTTTTTATTGGCCAACAACATAAATTCTTCAATTAAATGGTTGGCATCTTTAGCAATTTTAAAGAAAACACCCACCGGTTCTGCCTGCTCATTCAAATTAAATTTTACCTCTACTTTATCGAACGAAATGGCCCCTGCAGCCAAGCGTTTGGTGCGCATGATTTTTGCTAATTCATCTAATTTTAGGGTTGCTTCAGAAATAGAAGTGGACACTTCATACGCTTTTCCGGTTAGTGAAATTTCTGCAGGAATAAGGTTAGATTTACTTTCAATGATATGTTGAGCTTCTTCGTAGGCAAATCGTTGATCCGAATAAATTACTGTTCTGCCAAACCATTGATTCACCACTTCGGCTTTTTTATTTAATTCAAAAACAGCCGAAAATGTATATTTTTCTTCATGAGGTCGTAACGAACAGGCGAAGTTGGATAATACCTCGGGAAGCATTGGAACAACGCGATCAACCAAGTATACAGAAGTAGCACGTTTATAAGCTTCGTCGTCTAAAATTGTACCTTCTTTTACATAATGTGAAACATCGGCAATATGAACTCCTATTTCATAATTTCCGTTTTCCAATACCTGAAACGAAAGCGCATCATCAAAATCTTTAGCATCTTTTGGATCGATAGTAAAGGTTAAAACATCCCGCATATCACGGCGTTTTTTTATTTCGGTTTCGTGTATTGAAGTATCAAGTTTGTTGGCATACGCTTCTACTTCTATCGGAAAATCATAAGGCAATCCATATTCGGCTAAAATTGCATGAATTTCAGTGTTATGCTCTCCCGGTTTACCCAGAACTTTTATTACCGAACCAAAAGGCGAATCGGCTTTAGCGGGCCAATCTTCCAAACGAACCAAAACCACATCACCATGTTCAGCATCGGCTAATTTATTTTTTGGAACAAAAATATCCGTGTACATTTTAGCATTAGCCGTAGTCACAAAACCAAAGTTTTTTTGCACATCGACAACCCCAACAAATTCGGTTTTTGCTCTTTCTATAATTTCTAAAACTTCAGCTTCAGGCTTACGCGAGCTTCGTCTGTTATAAATATAAGCTTTTACCCGATCACCATCGAGGGCATGATTAAGGTTGATGAAGGGAACAAAAACATCGTCTTCCAACTCATCGCACATAAAGTAACCGGTTTTACGAGAGGTCATATCAATTACACCTTCGTAATATTCGGCTTTGGATACCAATTGGTATTTTCCAATTTCGGTTTCGTGAATTTTATCCTGAGCTTTCAGAATTTTTAAATCACGTATAATTTCATTGCGGCTTTTGGTATCGGTTAATTCAAGTTTGGCTGCAATTTGTTTATAGTTAAACGATTTTGAAGGTTCTTTGGAAAGTATTTTATAAATCTGAGCTGTAAAATCAGCTCTTTTTTTTCCTGTTTTTCGAGGTTTCTTACTCATTTATCATTTCTAATTATGGCTTAAAATTACGAAGAAGAAAATAGAAAATAGAGGATAGCGAATAGAATTACATAAAATATAACTTTTGTATTTTTATAAAAATTTAAAAAATGACCGAATTCATTACTGTTGCTACCTTTAATTTTGCACATGAAATTACGGTTTTGAAATCGGTTTTAGAGAACCGAGGGATACCTCACTTTTTTGAAAACGAAACCATAGTTTCAGTAGATCCTTTGGCAACAATAGCTTATGGCGGAATTAAACTTAAAGTACATCCGGATTTTATACAAACTGCAAAAGAAATTCTGGACAACCTCAATAATACGTTACGAATTGTTTGAAAAAACAACTTTTTCAACAGCTTTTAAAAACAACAACAAAATAAATTTTAAAAAATCTTTTTTATGGTGGTTATTATAGTGTGTTAATAATGGTGAAAACTTTTTTAGTATTTATTTTTATAAAAAGTTATCCACGTTCTATACACGAAATTAACAGCAAATCGAAATAGTAATTCCTTTAAAATGAATAAAATTTGGTTTTTTATTAACAGTTGTTCACAGTGAAAAAAAGCTATTTTTTTTGAAAACTTACCTTGTTATTTTCTGTTGAAAAACGGTTTTTTATGGTGGAAAAAAACAGCACAAAAAAGTAAAACTAAATTTGATTTTTTGATTTTGATTTTTGATTATAAATTTTTGTTTCGGTTTGAAAAAAACTTCTGATTTTCTTTCCGAAATTATCAACAACACATGTTAATTTTGAGTTAACTGAAAATCAACAGATTGTAAAAAAGTATCAACACAAGGAAAAATAAGATATATAAATATCACACAATCAAATAATTATAATAATTTAAAATTATTAATAAACAGCAACAACCTGATTTACAATCTAAAAATTAAAACGACATTTTATCCCGGTAGTTTTTAAAATCGGCATGCAGAATTTTATAATCCAATTTTCCTTTTTGTCGTTTTAAATGCTCTAAAATCACAAAGCTGCGTTCAATTCGCAGTTGCGAACTTTTTATTTTAGTAATAACATGAATTAAAGTTCGCTGTTTACCTGCAGTCAGGTTATGAAATAAACCACTACCTTCAGGATCACTTTCTAAAACGGCTTGCATTTCTTCGGTAATTTCCATTCCATATTTAGAGGTATCTTTTTCCAATACAACATGAATTTCGTCACCCAGATTCCATTGCTGCTTTTTTGCAATTTCCCGGTTAAGCATAATATAATGAAAATCGCCTTTAGGCATCATCGCAGCATGATGGGTGTAATTCCCATTGAAAGTACAAATTACCCGTTTATCCTCACAAATGGCAATCATTTCCCGAAATACCCAATCCGGTAGTTTTATATGTAATTCATAACCAACGGTACTGTCACCAAATTTTTCTAAAACACCCGTAAATTCCATTTTGACCTATTTTTAACGTAAAGATAGGTGCTACACACATTGAATAATCGTTACTTTTGTAAAAAGTAATACACAACTCCATTAACAATGAAAACAATCTCTATCGGTAACGATCATGCGGGTCCTGAATACAAAAAAGCTATTGTCGCTTTTTTAGAAGCTAAAGGCTATACGGTTATTAACCATGGCACAGATACATTTGAAAGTGTTGATTACCCCGATTTTGGTCACCCGGTAGCGCAGGATGTTGAATCAGGAAAAGCAACTGTCGGTATTGTAATTTGCGGTTCCGGAAACGGAATTAACATGACAGTCAATAAACACCAAGGGATTAGAGCTGCGCTTTGTTGGACCAAAGAAATTGCCGCTCTGGCACGACAGCATAATGATGCGAATATAATTAGTATTCCGGCTCGCTTTACAGCGGTGCCTCAAGCGGTAGAAATGGTCGAAACTTTTTTAAATACGGATTTTGAGGGAGGAAGACACCAAAACCGCGTGGCTAAAATTTCATGTTCATAAGTAATCTGTAATTTATCTAATGGAACACGAACACAGCCATATCCATATTCACAAACATCAAGTGAAAGGAAAAAACCTGGTTTATTCAATTTTACTCAACCTTTTAATTACAATTGCTCAGGTAATTGGCGGACTCATATCAGGGAGTTTATCCCTTATTTCGGATGCGTTGCACAATTTTTCCGACGTATTATCCTTGGTTTTTAGTTTGGTTGCACACAAACTTTCACGTCGAAAAGCATCAATTGAACACACCTTTGGTTACAAACGCGCCGAATTGATTGCCGCTTTTGTAAATGCGGCTACATTGGTAATTGTGGCTTTTATTCTGATTTATGGTGCAATCAATCGTTTTTATAACCCACAACCCATCAAATCCAGTTTGGTTATTTGGCTGGCTTTATTAGGAATAGCGGTGAATGGATTATCGGTTTTGTTGTTGCAAAAAGATGCCAAACACAATATTAACATGAAATCGGCTTACCTACATCTTTTAACGGATATGTTGGCCTCTGTGGCTGTATTAACAGGCGGTTTACTGATGAAGTATTTCGGTTGGTTTTGGGTAGATAGCGTTATGACAATAGCCATTGCTCTGTATTTAATTGTGGTGGGGATAAAACTATTACTTACCTCTACCAAAATGCTTATGTTGTTTACACCCGATCATATCGACATTAAAGAAGTCGTTCGGGAAGTGCATAAAATTCCGGGAGTAAAAAAACTACACCACATTCATGTTTGGCATTTAAATGATGAAGAACTCCATTTAGAGGCCCACTTGGATTGCGCACACGATATACGCATGAGCGAATTTAATGAGTTACTTCATAAGGTTGAAATGGTTTTGTTTACCAAATTCAACATCAACCATATAAACATCCAACCCGAATACAGCAAAGAAGATCCAAAAGATTTTATTGTCCAAGATTAAAGCTATTATACATACTATCATTGCGAACGTAGCGTAACGTCATTGCGCCACTGCCGGTAGGCAGGTTTGCGGTTAAAAAATAAAAAAATGACTCAAACACAATTCATTCAAAACCAAGTCAACACGTCTGCCAAAAACATCGAAGCCACACTACAGTTGCTTGCCGAAGATTGTACCATTCCTTTCATTGCGCGTTACCGAAAAGATAAAACCGGCAATTTGGATGAGGTGCTTATTGAAAAGATAGCCAAACTCAACAAACAGTTTGATGAAATTGTAAAACGAAAAGAAACTGTATTAAACGCCATTGAAGAACAGGGTCAGCTTACCCCGGAATTAAAGGCTAAGATTACCACTAGTTTTGATTTACAAGAAATAGAAGATTTATACCTACCGTATAAAAAGAAGAAGAAAACACGTGCCGATATGGCTCGTGAGAAAGGGCTCGAACCTTTAGCCAAAATAATTATGGCCCAAAACACAGATGATGTTGATTATTTGGCCTCTAAATACTTGAGCGATAAGGTAGCCAACGAAGATGAAGCACTACAAGGCGCCCGAGATATTATTGCGGAATGGATTAATGAAAACCTATATGTGCGTCAAAACATTAGAAGGATGTTTCAACGCAAAGGGGTTATTTCCACTAAAGTGGCTAAAGGCAAAGAAACAGATGAAAATGCACAAAAATTTTCCCAGTATTTTGATTGGGCAGAGCCGATAAGCAAAGCACCATCACATCGTTTGTTAGCCATGTTGCGCGCCGAGGCGGAGGGTTTTGTAAAACTACAGGTAGAATTAGATGCGGAACAGAACGGAGAGGAAGCGATTTCGTTTATTGAACAAACGATTATTAAACGGCAAAACGACACCACCGAACAACTCCAAATGGCTGTAAAAGACAGTTACAAACGCCTTTTGGAACCGGCAATTTCGAACGAAACACTACAGGAAGCCAAACGCAAAGCCGACAGCAAAGCAATCGATGTTTTTTCCGAAAATTTACAGCAATTGCTGTTAGCGGCCCCTTTGGGTGAAAAGCGAATATTGGCTATCGATCCGGGTTTCCGAACAGGTTGTAAAGTAGTTTGTTTGGACGAAAAAGGCGATTTACTTTATAACGAAACCATATACCCCCATCCGCCGCAAAATGATTCGGCGATAGCGATGAAAAAAATTCGCTCGATGGTGAATGCTTATGGTATTGAAGCAATTTCGATAGGAAACGGGACAGCCTCGCGCGAAACCGAGTTTTTTATCAAAAAAATTGCTTTTGACAAGCCGGTTCAGGTTTTTGTCGTTTCCGAAGCCGGGGCATCTGTCTATTCGGCCAGTAAAATTGCCCGCGAAGAGTTTTCTAATTACGATGTAACCGTCCGTGGGGCTGTATCTATCGGCAGAAGACTTTCGGATCCGTTAGCCGAATTGGTTAAGATAGACCCAAAATCGATAGGAGTAG
Organism: Flavobacterium sp.; assembly: GCA_041917555.1. Lineage (GTDB taxonomy): Bacteria > Bacteroidota > Bacteroidia > Flavobacteriales > Flavobacteriaceae > Flavobacterium. Next base: position 8,894 of record JAYRXL010000089.1, read on the forward strand.
GGCAGTACCAACACGATGTGGACCAAACCAAACTCAAAGAAGAATTGGATAATACCGTTATTCGTTGTGTGAATTCGGTTGGTATCAACATTAATACGGCGAGCAAATCGTTGTTGAGTTATGTGAGTGGAATAGGAGAGAAGATGGCCGAAAACATTGTGGCTTTCCGCAGTGAAAATGGCCCTTTTGACGACAGAAAACAACTCAAAAAAGTGCCGCGTTTGGGCGACAAAGCGTTCCAACAAGCCGCCGCGTTCATCCGGATTAAAGAAGGAAAAAACCCCTTAGACAATTCGGCTGTGCACCCTGAAGCGTATCCGATTGTTGAAAAAATGGCCAAAGATTTGGGCTTAAAAACCAATGATTTAATCGCTAATAAAGAAAAAATCAGTCAAATAAAACCCGAAAATTACACCAACGAAACCATCGGGATTATAGGCATCAAAGACATTTTAAAAGAACTCGAAAAACCAGGTCTCGACCCACGAAAAGCCGCCAAAATATTTGAGTTTGACCCGAATGTCAAAACCATTAATGATGTTCGCTCGGGCATGATATTACCGGGCATTGTTAACAACATTACCGCCTTTGGTTGCTTTGTGGATATTGGCATCAAAGAGAGCGGTTTGGTACATATTTCTCAACTCAAAGAAGGCTATGTTTCCGATGTGAATGAAGTTGTAAAAATGCACCAACACGTGCAGGTTAAAGTACTCGAAGTCGATGAAAGTCGCAAACGAATTCAGTTGACGATGGTGTTTTAGTTAACAATTAACCAAAACCAACCTACAAAAGCGATTCCCATAAAAACATATTTTTTTGTCTTGTTTTTTCTTCCTCATCGGTTCCATAACTAAACCAATCGTTTGATTTATCAATCAAAAAGGCTTTCATTTCGTTGAACTTAAACGGTTTTTTGGAAGAAACAGGTTTTATTTCATTAGGGTCTGCAACTGTTATATTCACTTTGGTTGCGATAAATGAAGTGTATAATCTCGGAATGGTAACACCCAAAATCATTCCCGGCAAACCATTGATCGAGCAAGGACCGCCCGAGATAATGATATCATCGGTGTAAAAGGCAAAAACATACACATCGTCAAATATTTTTCCAACTGCTTTTCGGCAATTATAACCGGCAATTTCGCGGTTTTCGTTGGTGATTTTCCATTCAATGGCTGGAATAGAATCTAAAATAACAAAATTGGTTCCGCCTATTTGTTTTTGAATACTCATTTGATTGGATGTAAAATCAAAGTACCAAATGTTCTCCTCATCGCTGTCTTTTTCGTACTTTGGAATTCTGGTTTTTTCGCTCCACCGGTCGAATTTATAGATACTCTTATTGTTTGAAAAAATAAATTTGTAATAGGACGTTTTCAAATCAGAAATGTTTTCTTTCATTTTTTCATCCCAGCTGTCATTACCCATTCTTTTTTTAAGATTGGTGTTGACTTCAAATTCAATTTCTGCCTTTTCTACAAATTGTTGCGCATTAACAACTGAGATAAAAATAAGAGACAGTAGTTGTATAAACAGGTATTTCATAAATTAATTTTTTGTTTCATTTTTATTTTTAAAATTCCAGGTTAGACCCAGCATAAAATATCTTTTTAACCGGTCGTTTTCTTCTTCTCCAATGGTGTTTTGACTGTTAAAACGATTAATGCCAATATTTTGATTTAAAAGATCTCGAACCAAAAAGTAGGCTGTAATTTCATCGTTTTTAAAAACGCGTTGTAGTCGTGCGTTCCACAATTGATTGGTTAAATTCGTTTGAAAATCATCTGTTTTTTGACGCGTGAATAAAGTATAATCGGTAGAAATTTTCCAGTTTTTACTAAAATAAACTCCAATATCGCAGCCTAATCTGTTGGTGTTGAAAGATCGTACTTCGTCATTTAATGCAGTACTGTTGCGTGTGTATGAAAATTCATTACTAATAAAAAACGAATACTTCTTTTCTTTTTCTTTAGACAGAGAAAGCGTCAAATTCGAACCTAAATTTTTAGTATCGCTGATGATAGAATTGATACTAACCACCGATTTACTGTAATTTAGACTCGGACTTACATTTAAGTTTAAATCGATTTTTTTAAGTTTAAACCCATAACCACTGTAAAAATTAATGGAATAATTTCCGTTAGTATTGATTGGTTTTAGGATTGTTTTAGCGTCTTCAACGTTGATATCTCTATTGTAAATAATTAAATTAGAAGTCGTTCTAAAATTTATGCTTTGATAAAAGTAAGTTTCATTCAACATATTGTAACTATTTTGTGAAAAGTTAATACTGTTGCTGAACGATTGTTTTAAATCGGGGTTCCCTAACCGTTGATTAAAAAAGTCCTGGTTGTTTGTTAAGGGTTGTAATTGGTCTAATGTAGGTTGTCTGGTAGAACCATTATAACGTATGGATAGGCTGGAATTGCTTTTGTATTTATAGGAAAAATTCGCCGAAGGAAAAATATTCGTAAAATTGCGATCATACGCTTTATTAGCCGATTGATCCAACAAATCAAAAGTGGTGATACCCAAACCACTTCCAAAGCTGAAATTAATTTTTTTAGAGTTATAACTAATTTTCAGGTTGGGTTTATGGATACTAATCGTTTGTTTAAATTGGTTCGACAAATCGGATACGACTATATCATATTGATTGTTTAAATCGGAAAAATCATAGGTTGTCAATTTGTTTTTGCCAATGTTGTAATTAATTTCATAGGCGACTTGAAGTGCAAATTTTTTACTCAACGGTTCAGTATAAGCAAGATTTATGGAGTTGTTATGAGTCGTTCGTTTACCAATTTTGTTTTGGTTTATATTAATTACATCCGATAAAACGCCGCCTGTATAACTTTCATTATCAGAGATTAGTATTGCGTTAGAATCATTATTCAGCATGTTCCATGAGAGATTAGCTGAAAAAGTCCGGCGCATTTTTTTAAACTTGTGTTTAAACAAAATGCTTGCAGATAAGGCTTGCTTATCAATATTTGAATTCTTGTTGACTTGACTTTTGTTTTTTATGACACCATTTTCATCGGTTGTAATTCCATCATTAAATTCATCACCAGTTGTGGCATAAAAATTGGTTTTTGTGGCAATTTTTACCGTATTCATGCTATCAACCTTAACATCATAAAAGGCATTTAATTTTACATTATTTCTTTTTAAATCACTTACACTGATTTCATTTTGATTAAGTTGACTTTCCCCAATTTGGGTTTTGTTGCTTCTTCTTTTAGTATTGGTATAAATTTGATTATTAAATTTTGGACTTACATTTAAATTTTGTTTCTCGTTCCACTTGTTGGTGTATTGTAGCCCTAAATTGGTGTTTTTTATAAAACCATTTTGTGTATCAACATAGGGTTCATCATCATTATCACCACCCATCCATTCATAATTTACATTGCCATCGTCATCCATATTCATCGAAAAATTGTTGTTTCCGCCACCAAATTGTTCATTATCTTCCCAATCCAAGCCATCTTGACCCGTATTTCCATTGAGTAAGTAGCCCGAAATTTTCCTTTTTCCTTTAAAAGAACTCAACATTACATTCGTATTATACCTCGAATCAAGTTCTGCCGAAGGGCCGTTGGCGGCATCAATTTTTCCAAAATAGCCTTTCTTTTTATCCTCTTTAAGTTTTAAATTAATTGTTTTTTCTGTATTTCCGTCGTCAATTCCTGTAAATTCAGCCTGATCACTTTTTTTATTAAAAACCTGGACTTCTTTTACGGCATCGGCACGAAGATTTTTTGCAGCCATTCCCGGATCATCACCAAAAAACTCTTCGCCATCAACCAAAACCTTTTTAACGGTTTCGCCCATCGCCTTAATTTGGCCATTTTTATCCACCTGAATGCCGGGCAATTTTTTTAATAACTCTTCCACATTGGCATTGGCATCCACTTTAAAATCGCTGGCTCTATAACTGGTAGTGTCGCCTTTTATTCGGATAGAACCTGTTTTTATGATAACTTCTTTAAGGAGTTTACTTTTGCTTATTAATTGTAGGGTTCCTACACTTTTTGATTCACCTTCAACGGTTATATCATCAACATAATCAGCATATTGATAATGAGAAGTCATTAAAATAAACGGGACGTTTTTTACATTTTTAAATTCAAATTTACCGTCTTTATCGGAACGCGTAAATTTATACAGAATTGAGTCTTTTGGCGTCAATAAAGCAACTACCGCATTGTGAACGGGTTTTTGCTCGTCATCGGATAAAGCACCGGAAACAGTTGTTTTTTGGGAAAAGGCGTAACTGAAAAATAAGAACAAAAAAAGGGAAAAGGTATGTTTAGGCATAAAAAATAAAAAAGATTGAACTTAAATAACAATTGTATTAGTCTTGTTTGAACGGTTTTTATTACAAAAAATTATTTTTTTGTAAAAAGAAACCCCAAACACCGGTTGAGCAACCTGTATTTGGGATGTTTTCCAAATCAAATCGGATTAAAAATACAGTAAAAACTAAAAACCCAAAGGCCAAAATTTAAGGCATTCGGGTTTTTAATACTATTATTTGGATTGATTTTCTTCTTTTGATATAACCTGTTTTTTCCGATTAAGAATCCGATGCCAAAATTTACAACAACCGGAATAAGAAAAATAAACAGAAGTAGTAAAAGTTCTACCGGACCAAGACGTTACATCTCTACAGGTAAATATTATTTATTTTCCTCTTTAGAATCGGGTTTTGGTTTATCTTCGCCTTTGGCCGCATCTTTAAATTCTTTAACGCCGGATCCAAGGCCTTTCATTAATTCCGGAATTTTTTTACCTCCAAAAAGTAATAAAACAATTACCAATATAACCAGTAGTTCGGTAGGACCTAATCTGTTCATGACAAAAAAAATTATGCTTTCGCAATTAGTATTCTGAGGGCAAAGGTATAAAGAAAATGAAACCGAAACACGGAATTATGAAATATTTACCATTCTGCTCAAAACAACTCTTTTTTCTATATTTGTGAAACAAACAAACGCCATGTCTGAAAAGCGCCGAAAAGCACAAAAATTAAAGAAGCATCTTTTTACCAAAAACCGATTGGTTATTTTAAATGACGACTCTTTTGAAGAGGTTTTTTCTTTGCGATTAACATTGATGAATGTATTTGTAGTAGCAACATTGGGCGCCATTGTTATTATTACCGTAACTACTTTCATTATTGCTTTTACGCCGCTTCGCGAATATATTCCAGGTTATTCTTCGGCAAAATTAAGAAGAGAAGCCACCGAGTTGGCACTAAAGTCGGATTCGCTTTCGCAAGCTCTTAAACACAACGAAGCCTATTTGCTTTCTATCAAAAAAGTGCTAAACGGAGAACTGGAATACCAAAAAGTAAATAAAGATTCCATCATGGCTTCAGAAGCGATTGAAATTGATGAAGAAAAACTAGCTCCCTCTGAATCCGAATTGGAATTGCGTCAAGAGGTCAAAGAACAACAGAAAAAAAATAAAAAATAAATCGCATTCGGGTGTCTATCAAATCATTTGCCGCTAAAGTATTTGCTGCCATCATACACAAACAAACCCAAAAATGGGTACAAAATCCTGTTGCCACTCAGGAAAAGGTGTTCAAAGAACTTATCGAAAAGGCCAAAAACACCCAGTTTGGACGCGACCATCAATTTGAAAATATCAAAACTGCTGCCGATTTTTCCCAAAAAGTGCCTATTCGCGATTATGAACAATTACGACCCTATGTCGATCGCGTTGTGGACGGCGAGGCGGATATTTTATGGCCGGGCAAACCCATTTATTTTGCCAAAACATCCGGGACCACATCGGGAGCGAAATATATCCCTTTAACGGCAGCTTCAATGCCGTTTCATATCAAAGCGGCCCGCAACGCAATCTTAGCCTATATTCACGAAACAGGAAAGGCCGATTTTGTAACCGGAAAAATGATTTTCCTGCAAGGGAGCCCTGAGTTACATGAAAAAAACGGAATAAAAATTGGGCGCCTCTCCGGAATCGTGGCGCATTTTGTTCCGCGCTATTTGCAAAAAAACCGCATGCCCTCATGGGAAACCAATTGTATTGACGACTGGGAAACCAAAGTCGATGCGATTGTAGCCGAAACCATCAACGAGAATATGGCGGTGATTTCGGGAATTCCGTCGTGGGTGCAAATGTATTTTGAAAAACTTCGCGAAAAATCGGGCAAGCCGGTTGGCGAAGTCTTTAAAAATTTCAGTTTGTTTATCTATGGTGGTGTAAATTATGAACCGTATCGGGCTAAATTTGAAAATTTAATAGGACGTAAAGTAGATTCTATTGAACTGTTTCCGGCGTCGGAAGGTTTTTTTGCCTACCAGGACACCCAAAAGGAAAAAGGAATGTTGCTTTTACTGAATTCCGGGATTTTTTATGAATTCGTGAAGGCAGAAGAGTTTTTCCAAGAAAACCCGAAACGCTATACAATTGGCGAGGTTCAAACGGGAATAAATTATGTGTTGCTTTTGTCAACCAATGCCGGACTTTGGGCTTACAATATTGGCGACACCGTTCAGTTTACATCGCTCAACCCCTACCGTGTCATTGTTTCAGGGCGCATCAAACATTATATTTCGGCTTTTGGCGAACATGTTATCGGAAAAGAAGTAGAGCAAGCCTTACAAGAAGCGTTGGAAGGAACCGAGTTTCGGGTAAATGAATTCACAGTTGCGCCACAAATCAACCCAACCGAAGGATTGCCCTACCACGAATGGTTTATCGAATTTGATACAGAAGCCTCGGGAGAACCGCATAATATTGAAGATTTTGCGTTGCGTATAGACGCAGCCATGCGCAAACAAAATGTGTATTATGATGATTTAATTTCAGGAAATGTATTGCGGACTTTGGTCATCACAAAAGTGAAACAAAACGGTTTTCAGGAATACATGAAGTCTATAGGAAAATTGGGCGGTCAGAACAAACTACCGCGATTGTCGAACGATAGAAAAATTGCCGATTTTTTTAGTAATGAAGTTAACAAATAATGGTAAAAAGCACTTCGATTCTCCTTTTCGTTTTTTTTAATGTAACGCTTTCAGCACAAATTAAAGGCATTGTAAAAGACAGCCTGACACAAAAGCCTATATCTTTTGTAAATATTTGGGTAGATAATGAAAACAACGGCACCACCTCACAAGAAGACGGCACTTTTTTGTTAGCAACAGAAGCTACAAAAAAAATTGTGTTTTCAGCCATAGGTTATGAAACCAAAACAACCACCATTTCAGAAAAGGCTGTTATATTGCTAAAGCCTAAAACCTATGCTTTAGACGAAGTTTCTGTTCCGGTCTTAAAGCTTAATCAAGAAATTGAAATAGGCGATGCCGAGAAAATGCACCATACCCAACTCTCGGGAGAAAAACCATGGATTTATGCTCGTTTATTCCCTTACCAATCAAATTACAAGGAAACACCTTATTTAAAAAAAATAATTTTTTATTCAGACAACGAAAAAAGTGAAGCAAAGCTGAAAATAAGGCTTTTTAATTTTAATGATTCTATCCCTACAGACGATTTACTTTTTCAGGATATTATTGTTACAGTCAAACGCGGGTTGCGAAAAAACACCATCGATGTTTCTTCCTATAAAATTCGTTTTCCCGAAAAAGGAATAGTGATTGGTTTAGAATGGATGATTATTGAAGAAAATAAATTTGAATATACTTACAAAGAGCTTAATTCAAAACAAAAAAACAGCTTTTATAGCTATGCACCATCTTTGGTCATTAATTATGCTGACGAAGAGAATGCATTTACCTATTCAAAAGGGCGTTGGTTTAGGAAGAAAAAAATCACTCAAATTTCAAATAAACCATGGGATAACAAAGTGATGGTTCCTGCGATTAATTTAGTTTTAACGAATTAAATAAGAGTAAAATTCATAGAGAAAAAGGGGATGAAATAACACGAAACAAAGAACAAATCATAATTTTCGTACCTTTGCAGGTTAGAAAAAAGAAATTAATGAAGGAAATTAAAAACATTTCACGCTCAAGAGCACAAGAATCTTCCGCTTCAATTGAGCGTTTGTATATCACGATGCGACATTTGTTCAATCGTGGGTTTTATAAGCCAATGGGTGTTTCCGGAGAAACACTTCGCGAAGCATTGCTTCAATTACGTCCCGAAATTTATGGCAGCATAGCCGACGAGAAAGTCGAATTAAACGGATTATTGTATGTCATTGAACGATTACCAATAGGCATAGAGGAATGCCGTTACATCAACCTTACTTCAGACGAAGGTTATTCACGTTCTCATTTTCAACCGATTATTCCACCCAAACGAAAAAGAAATTGCTATCGCATAGACGATGAGCAGATGAATGTTGAGATTACACGCGGGCGATCGGATATCTATGACATTCTAACCCACCTTACTTTTATTTTTATCGAATCGCATAAAATCAAAGATAAAGTGCTTTTGGATGAAAACAACAATGAAGTCACTCGCGATTGGCAAAAATTGGAACAAACGGTGTTACAAAACGCCAAATTAAGTCAGATTGAGAAAGAAAAAGCCATTTCGCATTGTGCCAACATATTGGGAAGATCTTTTTCGGAAATATTGGATATTTATGATGGTTTTGGCACCAAAGAAAAACCGGACCGCTTTTTACATGTGATATATTGGTTGGGAAGGTTAGCGTTGGAAGAAGTGTTGGAAAACAAAAAACGCACCATCACGTTTAGCCCTATTTTAAGAGAACGGTTAGGTCATCATATCCATGGCGAAATTTGGGCCAACAACATCAAAGAAGTACTTCGCAAAAACAATCTTATGCAGCGACCGATACATATCATTAGTGCCAATATGCACAGTGTGATGAATTCGGTGTATGCAAACGGAATCTTAGGCACAAAATACAAAGACAAGTCGGAATATGCAATCTATGAAGATTTGAGTGCCTCTGGGAATAGTGATTTGCGTAAAAAAGTAGAAGATTTTGCACTTAAAAACGGAATGATATCATTACCGGACGCTTCGGGAACTAATATTGATGTACAAATTTTTGACACCTCAAAAATCGATTGGAAAAAGTCTAATTTTCCGAAGGCTAAAATCAACGGAGAAGCACCGGTTATTATTGTAATGGACTACGCCTTTGGTGAACAGGCCTACGAAACGATTGACGAGCTATTAAAACCCTATAAATTCGAAAAAGAAAAATTATTTCTCAACGTTGAATCGGTTTCAATTATGGGAAAAGCCGGAATTTTAGAGGGAGGCAAAGGCGATATTATGATTCCGAATGCCCACGTGAATGAAGGTACAGCCGATAATTATCCCTTTGAAAATGAACTAACCAAAGAACTCTTTGAAGGTCATGATATTCCGGTATATGCCGGCCCCATGATTACGGTTTTAGGAACTTCTCTTCAAAACAAAGATTTATTGAAATTTTTTCACGAATCCACTTGGCAGGCTATCGGACTGGAAATGGAGGGAGCCTATTATCAAAAAGCCATTCAATCGGCATCAAAAATTCGAAAAAGCATTAACCCGGATGTAAAAGTTCGCTATGCTTATTACGCTTCGGATAACCCACTCGAAACGGGGAGCACATTAGCATCGGGAGGTTTAGGAACCACAGGTGTAAAACCCACGTATCTGATAACCATTAAAATTTTAGAACAGATTTTTAACATTAACTAATCGATATGAGTACAACGCCTCAGCAACACGACAATCAGGAAATTGATTTGTCAGCAATATCAAAAAAAATAGGGTTATTTTTTGAAAATATTGTATTACGTATTTTTAGGTTATTTCATTTTTTGAAACGAAATCTACTGGTAATTGCCATTTTATTTGCGTTGGGATTTGGTTTGGGATTTTATCTTGATCGTGAAAATAAAATTTATGAAAACCGTCTTATTGTAACACCAAATTTCGAATCGGTTGATTACCTCTATTCAAAAATCGACCTCATAAATGCTAAAATCAAAGAACGAGACACGATTTTTCTTAAGGATGTGGTAGGAATTAAAATGCCGAAAAAAATCTCCAAAATAGAAATTGAACCATTAACCGATGTATACAAATTTGTAAACAACAGTGAGAAGAATTTTGAATTTGTAAAATTGTTGGCTGAAGATGGTGACATCAATAAGATTGTGCGCGATAATTTAACCAGCAAAAACTATCCGCACCATTTAATCAAATTTACAACGTCCAAAAAGGGAGGCGAAGATTTGTTTATCAACCCAATTCTTAATTACCTTAACGATTCGGAGTATTACAAAAGAATACAAAAGGAATTTATCAATAATTTAGACCTAAAAATCAAAGCAAACGATTCAATAATTGGGCAAATAGATGCGGTGCTAAACAGTTTCAAAAGTGAAGTAAATAATCCGCAAAAAAACGATAAACTTATTTACTACAACGAAAACACGCAGTTGAATGATGTTATTGAAACCAAAAATTCGTTGGTAATTGAACAAGGAACAAACCGCATTGCCAAAGTGAACACCGATAAAATTATTAAAGACAACAGCCACGTTCTTAATATGGTCAACACCGATTCTGTTAACGGCAAATTAAAACTGGTCATTCCGCTACTTTTCATATTGATGTTCATTTTCTTTACTGCCGGTGTAAAATTTTATAAAAGCAAAAAATCGTTGTTGTAATACCATCCAACCTATGAAAGGAATAATTCTTGCCGGAGGATCCGGAACCCGATTGCATCCCTTAACATTGGCGGTGAGTAAGCAATTAATGCCCATCTATGATAAACCGATGATTTATTATCCGTTATCAACGTTGATGTGGGCAGGAATACGTGAAATACTTATCATATCCACACCCCATGATTTACCGCTTTTTGAGCAACTCTTAGGCGACGGCAAACGATTAGGCTGCCGCTTTGAATATGCCGTTCAGGAAAACCCGAATGGTCTTGCGGAGGCATTTATTATCGGGAAAGATTTTGTTGGCGAGGATAAAGCCGCCCTGATTCTTGGCGATAACATTTTTTACGGAACCGGGTTAGCTGAATTACTGCAGGCAAATAATGACCCCGATGGCGGAATAATATATGCCTATCATGTTCATGACCCGGAACGGTATGGAGTAGTTGAGTTTGATGCTAATGGCAATGTTCTCTCTATTGAAGAAAAACCCAAAACACCCAAATCCAATTACGCAGTACCCGGCATTTATTTCTATGACAATTCGGTTGTCGAAATCGCAGCCAATATTCAACCCAGCCATAGAGGCGAATTGGAAATTACCGATGTCAACAAAGAATATTTAAAAAGAGGTAAACTCAAAGTAAGTATTTTGGATCGCGGAACCGCATGGCTGGACACAGGAACGTTTCAATCGTTGATGCAAGCCGGACAATTTGTGCAAGTAATTGAAGAACGCCAAGGATTAAAAATTGGTGCCATTGAAGAGGCTGCATATAAAATGGGTTTTATTTCGGCAGAAGAATTGAGAGTCTTGGCCGAACCTTTACTCAAAAGCGGCTATGGAAAACACTTGATGGATTTAATTCGACACTAAACGAGTATGCAGTTTACCGAAACGCATTTAAAGGGATGTTTTATACTTGAACCAAAAATACTCCGTGATGAACGGGGCTATTTTATGGAGAGTTTTAATGAGAAAACATTTTCTCAAGGAATTGGACAGCAAACACATTTTGTACAAGATAATCAATCATTTTCATCAAAAGGTGTTTTAAGAGGCTTGCATTACCAATGTGGTGAGCATGCTCAAGCAAAATTAGTGCGTGTTCTTCAAGGTGAAGTTTTGGATGTTGCGGTTGATGTTCGACCGGAATCCGAAACCTATGGCAAACATGTTGCCCTAATCCTTTCGGCAGCGAATCAAAAACAACTTTTCGTGCCCAGAGGATTTGCACATGGGTTTTTAGTGCTTAGCGAAACAGCAACTTTTTTTTATAAATGTGATAATTTTTATAACAAAGAAAGTGAAGCAGGGATTGCGTATAACGATCCGCAACTGGCTATCAATTGGCAATCGGACGCCTTGCCGTTACTTATTTCTGAAAAAGACACCCAGCTTCCAACCTTACAGCAATCCAAAAAAGTATGGTAGTTTTAGTTACCGGCGCCGGAGGACAATTAGGGCAATCGCTCCAATTTATAGCAAATAACTATCTTGATATTCAATTTGTATTTTGTAATTCCACTACCTTAGACATTACAAAAAAAAGCAATGTTGAAGCCATTTTTGCTCAATATCAACCGAATTATTGTATCAATACTGCGGCTTACACAGCCGTAGACAAAGCTGAAAGCGAACCGGAAAAAGCACACCTAATTAATGTTGTCGGCGCAAAAAACGTCGCTGAGGTTTGTAAAGAAATGAATTGTATTTTATTACACATTTCAACCGATTTTGTTTTTGATGGAGATTTGTCACCTCGAGCGCAGTCGAGAGGCTACACCGAAGAAGATCAACCCAATCCAACCGGTGTTTACGGTCAAACCAAATTAGACGGCGAAAAGGCCATTCAAAACACATTTGATAATTACTACATCATCCGAACATCATGGGTGTATTCCCAATTTGGCCATAATTTTATGAAAACGATGCTACGCTTCGCTGATGAACGAGACACGATTTCGGTTGTAAACGATCAAATAGGAACACCAACCCACGCAGTAGATTTAGCAGAATGTCTTGTTAAAATAATTGGTCACACTGAGCGTGTCATCCTGAGCGCAGTCGAAGGAAGAAGTGCCGAAAACCCACAACATCCTACAACCCACAACTTCGGCATCTATAATTTTTCTAACGAAGGCCAATGTTCTTGGTATGATTTTGCCAAAAAAATATTTGAAATCAAGGCTAAAAAGGTAACCTTACTTTCCATTTCCACATCGGCTTACCCCACACCGGCAAGACGACCAAGTTATAGTGTTTTAGATAAAAGTAAGATTAAAAAAGTTTTCAGCTTAGAGATTTTACATTGGGAAACGAGTTTGAAAAACATAGATTTTTCCGTTATAAAGCAAAATAAACCGTAGATTTTTCCGTTATAATCGAAAAAACACTATTTTTGTTAAAAAATCAAATGATTTCTCGTCAAATTAAACAGAAAATAAAAAGTGAATTCTTTCAAAAAAAAGCAATTGTACTACTTGGAGCAAGACAAGTAGGAAAAAGTACATTGTTAAAAACCATTTTTGAAAACGAATCAAAGGTTTTATGGTTGGATGCAGAAAATCCTGATGTACATTCAATTTTTGAAAACGCTACATCTACACGATTAAAGACTATTTTTGAAGACAATAAATTTGTAATAATTGACGAAGCTCAAAAGATAGATAATATTGGGAGCAAACTTAAATTGATTACAGATTATTTGCCTGATATTCAGGTTATAGCAACAGGTTCAAGTTCATTTGAATTGCGGAATAAATTAAATGAACCACTGACCGGAAGAAAATTTGAGCACAAACTTTTCCCAATTTCTTTTAAAGAAATGAAAGATGAAATAGGTTTACTAGAAGAAATTAGAATGACACCACACCGATTGGTTTATGGCTATTATCCCGAAGTGGTTACTACTAAAAATGAGGAAGAAAAAATACTGCGATTACTTTCAGACAGTTATTTATATAAAGACATTTTGCTTTTTAATGGAATAAGAAAACCCGAAAAAATGCAAGAATTACTCAAAGCATTAGCTTGGCAAATAGGAAGCGAAGTGAATTATAATGAATTGGGTAATTTAATAGGTTTGAAGAGCGAAACGGTTGAAGAGTATATTCATCTATTAGAACAGTCTTTTGTAATTTATAGATTAAATTCATTTCATTCTAACCAAAGAAAAGAAATAAAAAAAGGGAAGAAAATTTATTTTAATGATTTAGGAATACGAAACGCGATTATAAATGATTTTTCAATATTTGAAACCAGAAAAGATAAAGGAAATTTATTTGAAAATTTTATTATAAACGAAATTAGCAAACAAAACGAGTATCAAGAAAATTTTGAAAAAATGTATTTTTGGCGCACACATGAACAACAAGAAGTTGATTTAATAATTGAAAAAAACGGAAAATTAAAAGTTTTTGAAATAAAGTGGAATTCAAAAATTAAAGCAAAATTACCTTTATCATTCTCAAATAAATATCCTGAAAGCGAATTTGAAACAATTAATTCTGAAAACTTTTTTGAATATCTTATATAAAAACAAAAATTGACAATCAACAACCAGCTGCCCAACACCATTCGAAATGCCAAGTTACAGTGTGTTATCCAAACAAAAAATAAAAGAGCAATTTGGCATTTTTGTTAATTCGTGGGAAGAAAGTCTTCAAAAAAACATGACGCTAAAACAATAAATAAGTAAAATTGTCTGTAGTTTCGCCGGTATACAAAGCAACGCCCTTTTCAGATGAATTGATAGTTGTTTTATGAGTTAGTTGTGGAGGCGGTTATTAAACCATTATTGGATTGGAACAAAGAATAGGCTAAAACAAAAGAGATAAAAGAAAAACCATGAATAGTTTAGTAGGATATACCGGGTTTGTAGGCTCAAATTTGAAAGATAAAGGAAATTTTACGTATTTGTATAATTCCCAAAATATTGAACAGGCTTTTGGAACATGTCCGGATCTTTTGGTTTACTCGGGTGTTCCGGCCGAAAAGTTTTTAGCCAATCAAAATCCGGAGAAAGATCTTCAAATAATCAATAACGCAATTGAAAATATAAAAAAAATCAACCCTAAAAAAGTGGTGCTGATTTCTACGGTTGATGTATACCCAAACCCTATAGGAGTTGACGAAAACAGCAGCATTGATCGAGAAAAGTTACAACCCTACGGGAAAAACAGACTTTTCCTTGAGGATTGGGTCGCCTCCAATTATTCAGATTATCTTATTGTACGATTGCCCGGTCTTTTTGGGCAAAATCTTAAAAAAAATTTTATTTATGACTTGATCTCTGTAATACCTTCGATGTTACATAAAGACAAGTACAACAGCCTTTCGCATCTAAGTTGGATTGAAGCGAATTATAGCTTACAAGACAACGGATTTTATAAACTTAACCCTTTGGATGCGGATCAAAAGAAGGAGCTTAAGAAACAGTTTTTAGATTTAGGTTTTTCTGCCATAAACTTCACCGACAGCAGAGGTGTATTTCAGTTTTACAATTTAGCAGCATTATGGCAACACATTCAGGTTGCTTTAGAAGCGAATATTCGTCTAATAAATCTTGCTACAGAACCCATCGATGTAGCGACTATTTACGAAGCTCTGTATCATAAACCATTTAAAAATGAAGTTACCGCTACAGTTCCTTTTTATGATTTCAGAACCATACACGCCGCTAAGTTTGGCAGTGATTCTAATTATTTGAAAAACAAGGAAACGGTACTAAAGGAAATTATTAGTTTTATACAGGAAAAAACCGCATGAAAGTAACCATTTCAAATATTGCTTGGGAAGAAAAGTATGATCGGGAGATGTATTTATTTTTGCAAAACAATGCTGTTACCGGTATTGAAATTGCACCAACGCGAATTTTTTCAACGCAGCCGTATGAAGATTTAGACGCGGTATCCGATTATAAAACATGGCTGAATCAGGAATTCGGCATACAGGTAATTTCGCTTCAATCGATTTGTTATGGCAGGAATGAAGCCATTTTTTCTTCTAACGAAGAACGAAAATCTTTACAACACTATTTGGAACAAGCTATTGATTTTGCAGCAGTCTTAGCCTGTGGTAATTTGGTTTTTGGCTCCCCAAAAAACCGAATAATAGGCGAAAATCAAATGGATTTGGCGTTACGCTATTTCAAAAAAATTGGGGATTATGCCCACAAAAAGCATACGATAATGGCTTTTGAACCCAACCCTGAAATTTATGGTACCAATTTTATAAACACAACAGCCGAAGCAATTGAATTTGTAAAACGATGCGACTCGAAAGGGTTACAAGTAAATTTTGATTTAGGCACGTTTATTTACAACAAGGAGAATTTAACTACTTTGGAAGAAAACCTCCAGTTGATAAATCATGTTCATATCAGCGAACCTTATCTCGAGAAGATTAACATTTCCGGACTGCATTACGAATTGGCAGACATGCTTCGTAAAAATAAATTTTCGAACTATGTATCCATCGAGATGAAGCAGGGATTGGAATTACCAGAAATACAGGATTTATTTTTACAATTACAAGATGCGTTCAACAACTAACGAAAATATAGCCGGTGTACCTAATTTTGTTTCGGTGGAGTTGGGAGAAAAAGCAACCAAGTATTGTTTGTGTATTCCAATCATTAATGAAGCCGATCGCATTGGTAAAGAGCTCGAAAGAGCGAGGGCTGCCGGTGTTAATAAACTGGTGGATATTATAATTTGCGATGGCGATTCTACCGATGGTTCTACCGATATTGAACAATTAAAAACCTTGGGTGTAAACACGCTTTTAATTAAGAAAGATTCAGGAAAACAAGGGGCTCAGCTTCGAATGGGCTTTTGGTTTGCCTTGCAGCGAGGTTACGAGGGAATTATTACCATAGACGGAAATAACAAAGACAGTATTGAATCGGTACCCTTATTTATCGAAAAGTTAGAACAAGGCTTTGATTTTGTTCAAGGATCACGTTATTTGCCGGGAGGAGCAGCAATAAATACGCCATTTATTCGTAATTTGGCGGTTAAACTCATACATGCTCCGCTAATTTCGTTAACAGCCCGTCATCGTTTTACTGATTCTACAAATGCTTTTCGCTGCCATTCAAAAAAATACCTTACTCACCCCCAAGTTCAACCTTTTCGAAGTGTATTTTCTTCGTATGAACTTTTGGCGTATTTATCGGTTAGAGCTTCACAATTAGGCTTAAAAGTAGGCGAAGTTCCGGTAACACGAGCGTATCCATCCAGCGGAAGCACTCCCACAAAGATTAGCTTCTTTAAAGGAAATTTTAATTTGATTAAAATATTAGTTACTAATTTTTTAGGACGATATAACCCATGAAAGAAAAATTTTTCCAACTAAAAGCCTTTAGTAAAGAGGTGTTGCATTTACCTAAACCGATTGCAAAAACATTCTGGTCTCTAAGTTTGTTTTGGTCAATGGCAACAACATTTCCTTTGATTAATGTTTTGTTTCAATGTAAACCCAAAATTGCTGATTTTTCGAAACATATTCTTTCAAACGCCTCGTTAAATAATTTAGACATTGCAGGACGAACCGGGTTGTATTACAAAGCCATTGCGGCGGTTATTTTCTTGACCTTTTTCTATTATTTACTTATTAGTTATATATCGAAAAAGGCCTCAAACGCCTCAAAAGAAATGATTAGCACGCTAAATAATTTAGCGGTAATAGGTGTATTTACCCTACTGGGAGGGCTTATTTTTTCATGGGTTGACAGTGCCGCTTATTTACTTATGGTTTTTACCGGTGTTCTGGTTTTTGAAATCCGAAAAAACAATTTTAATCAAGAGGTTAACAGAACATTATGGCCTGTTTTTATGGCGATTCCGCCCGCTTTGATGGGTTATATGTACTTAAGGGTGAATGAATTCTTTACGATTATTAAGCCTCAATTCACACACAAAGGGCAAGTCTTGGCAGTAGATCCTTATCTATTGGGGTTTATCGTGTTGTTAGGATTGTTTACCGTTGTTTTTCATTATGTTGGGCTTTTATATAAGACTAAAAAGAATCTGTTTTCAGCCTCTTCCTTTTTTATGAGTTCCCTCATTATACAATCCCTTTTATTGGAACTAACGAATGTTATTAATGTTCGTTTTGGATTTGTATTTAACCATCCATTTTTACTGTTTAGTGCCACAATGGCCGTAACATTACTTCTGTTTTTATTTCGATTGAAGTCAAACAAAGAAGAAAAAGAGACCTGTTTTTCAAATAGATTTTTGCCCATTTTGTTATTGGGATTACTACTCATTTTAGCCCAACCTTGGCGCATGTATAACCCTCAAAACGAATTTTTTGAAACGGCAAACCACGGCATCTCTATAGATCATTTTTTTCGATACGGAAGCATACCCATGATTGAAACCTTTGACGCACATATGATGAGTCAGCAGGTTTTCGGGTATTTATATGGACTATTAAACGGTTATGAACCTTGGTCTCCGTTTTTGTATGTTTATTATTATTATGTCTTAGAGGCGTTTATCATTTTTTATGTTTTGCGCAAAATTCTGGGACCCGTGACCTCATTTTTTATTGTATTATGTATTCCTTTTTTAGGTGCTATACAAAACGAGTTTGCCATGGCGGGTTTGTTGGCTCTTTCATTGGCAAGTTTATTACGAACACCCAACCGAAAGACGTTGATTTGGTTTTGGGTATCAATTTTTTTATTGTGCTTGTATAAGCTCGATGTTGGTTTTGCGGCTACTGCTTCGGCCTTGGTTATTTATGGTAGTTTTTTGTGGCTCAAAAAAGATGTTTCCGGAGCCAAAAAGATGGTAAAAAGTGGCCTTATATTTCTGACAACTGTCTTTTTGTTATTCTCATTTTTATGTGTTCTGAAAGGAATAAATCCAATTATGAGAGGTAAAGAGTTTTTATACTTATCCCTGTCGAATCAAAGTTGGGGCGTCCTAAAAATGGGCGATATGAACCATATTTTATTTCGCTTATCCTATTATCTTTTACCTGCTATTGCCCTGATTTTGTTTGTAAAAGTGGCGTATAAAACGGTTCGGCTTAAAATTCAGAACCAACCTATTCCGGCCAAACAATTTTATCCGCTGGTATTCTTTACTTTTTTTGTTTTATTCTTTATTTTCAATGCTCCGAGAGGGATTGTCAGACATAACTTTGAGTACCTGAACATTTTAAGAATTCTCAGCACCATTCCTTTTGCGCTTTTGATGATTGTAATTTATTACAAAGGAAAAAAGAAAGGATTGGTCTATTTGCTGGGAACGATGTTATCCATGTATATTGTTTTAGGAGCGGTGAAAACCGACTTTTTAAGAAGAGGAAATTCACATTTTACCCAAGCTATTGCTTCCGGAGCTTTTTATGAAGGCTTTCTGCCCGCAACCAATTTCAATGGAACTCGTTTGCGATCGGCCGTTACTAATGAAAGTGAAATACAAGCATTTAAAAAACTGCTGGATGCAGTATTAAAACCCACAGAAACCTATTACGATTTTTCTTCATTCAATTATTACCACGCTTTAGTTGGGCGTAAAAACCCATCGTATGTTAACCAAACACCGTTGATGATTAACGGTGATAAGGAACAGGAAATCGAAATTAATCTCATAAAAGAACAAAAGATTCCCCTTATTTTAATGCCCATTAAAAACAATCCGTGGCATGCCATAGACGAGGTTTATGTTGATTTTAAATACTACAAAATGAGTGAGTATATTTATCAGCATTATGTGCCTTTACACCGAATGGCCTCGTTTGATATTTATGTTTTGAAAGAAAGAGCTGCAAAAATTAAAACCAAATTGCAGTCGAATCGTTCAAGCGGGGAGAATCTAATCAACACCGATTTTTCGTTTTTAACTGACGCAAGTATCCAAAACAACAATTTGCAGATTGCCATAAATCCGGATAAATCGGCAACACTCAAAAGTCCGGGTAGTAACGCCTTTTTTATTGGCTTGATGCAGTATTTGGGAAAAACAGGAAAATTACCTGTAAATCCGGGCTCGGGTAAGATGAGGTTCAAAATAAACGCGGTGACTCAAGGGAACATCAAACTCTATTATAAAATCAAACCGGAAGAATCATTTAGCGAGGCACAAGCCAAAGAATACCCGATAGTTGTAGGAACTAATGTATTGGATTTATCGTTGCAAAGTTTGCCTGCTGAACTCATGTTTGCCGTAAATACCAGCGAAATAACCCTTCAAGAACTTGCCTTTACTAATGGTTCTCAAACAGATTTATTGCGCCCGGAAAGAATTGATTACAATACCGGTTTTATCCCGATGTTATGGGCCGAAAAAGGCGATGTTGAAAGCTTCACCAAAGTGCCGGTTTTAAAAGAAGTGATTGAGGGTAATACGGCTAAAATTGCTTCTAAAAATCTAAATCAACGCAGTGGCGGTGCATTTGCCTTTTTAGAAATTGAATCGCCGGAGTATTGTAACGGAAAAATTGAGTTGGTTTCCGAGAACAGTTCAAAAGCGGCCTACAGTTTTTCGATAGACGGCGGCAAACATCAGTATGCTATCAGAATCAGTAATGGTTACTATTGGTGGAATACCCCTAACCCGGTGGTTACTTTTAGCTCGGACAAAAATGTAAAAATCACAAAATTTTCGCTCCTTTCTGAAGATGGTTCGGTCATTGAAAATGTAAAAGAAGAATCGTTAACCTTAGCCAATTTAAATGATGAAAACTGGACCAATGGCTGTAGTAGTAAATACAAATTGCTTTCGATTGCGTTTACAACTAAAAACGAAAAATTAGTAAAAGAAAATAAAAACATAAAAACGTTTACCGGCCAATTAGTTCCAATTACCGGCTATTATGTTTCGGGAGGATATATTAATATTACTGTCAATGCGGATATAGCCTCCATTAGTAATGAGATAGGTTATCCCAATGTTATCCAATTTGTAAAATGATGCAGCCTAAACAAACATCTATAATTTGTCTTACTCCGGTGTATAATGATTGGGAGAGCTTTTCAATATTGGTCTCGGCCATTGAGCGACTGTTTTTTAACAGCGAATACAGCATTAAAATGATTGCTGTAAACGATGGCTCTATAGAGGCTGTTCCCGATTTATCCCGCACAAAAATTCCTATCGAAATCTTAGATTTAAAAACCAACGTAGGTCATCAAAGAGCTATTGCAATAGGGTTACAGTATATTCAGGAAAACCAGCACCATTTTGATTTTGTTGTTGTAATGGACAGTGATGGTGAAGATAAACCAGAAGACATTTTAAAGCTGGTAAAAAAATGTGAAACAGAACACAGCTCCAAAATTATTTTTGCACAGCGCAATAAACGACAGGAATCACTGGCATTCAGAACCGGTTATTTTTTCTATAAACTTATTTTTAATTGGCTCACCGGGCAAAAGATTAATTTCGGAAATTTTAGCTGTATCCCCCAAAAACTGCTTAAACGAGTTGCCATACAAGACCATCTTTGGAATCATTACTCGGGCAGTGTTATTCAGTCTAAAACACCGTTTGATAAAATTCTCCTCGATCGCGGCAAACGCTATGCGGGAACATCAAAAATGAATTTTACGAATTTAGTGCTACACGGATTGAGTTCCATTTCGGTTTATTTCGACTCGCTTTCGGTACGCATTTTAAAATTATCCATCTACGGAATTATAGCGTGCTTCATTGCAGTGTTGGTTATTTTATACAAAAAATTCATTAACGATACGGCCATTCCGGGATGGGCATCTAGTTTGTTGTTTGTAATTTTTAGCATTATTTTGCAGTTGTCATCGGTTACGTTAATTGTTTTACTGATGCAACTAAGCACCCGAAAAAACATTAAAAGCCCTTCGTTACATATTTATAAAGATTTTGTGGAGCAAGTGAATATTATTAGCAATGAAAAAGTGGATTAATCATATCAAAAGCAATTATTTTTTAATAGCTGTTTTGGCTTTGGCAGCAATATTGCGGTTTTACAACATTGATTACCAAAGTGTTTGGTTGGATGAAATCCACACATTGTTAGAGGCCGATCCCAAACTGAACTGGCAGGAATTCCATGATTCTCTTCTGGTTTCAGACCCTCATCCTCCTTTGTATTTTGCATTAATTAAATTGTGTTTTACCCTTTTTGGGCACACCTCTATGGTTGTTAGAGTCTTTTCGGCTGTGGTAGGGGTGGTTGGAGTTTACAGCGTATACCTCTTAGGAAAAGCGATAAAAGACAAAAACACAGGCCTTATTGCAGCCTTATTGTTGTCTGTAAATTATTTTCACATCTATTATTCGCAAGAGGCAAGAATGTATGTGCTGTTGTTTTTGTTTACAGTACTTTCGTTTTACAGATTGGTACTTTTTGTAAAAAACAATACTTACAAAAATGCGCTTTGGTATGGTGTGTTGACCGGACTCATGATGCTTACGCACTTTTTTGCACTTTTTGTATTGGTTACGCAAGGCTTATTATTGCTGTATTTTTTTATTCAACAAAAAACAAAATCAGAGCGACTCCATTTCTTTAAAACTGCTTTTGTTTCATTGGTTATTGTTGCCGTATTCTTTCTTCCGGCCATATCACTTTTTATCAAAACAACACAAATAAAGAACTTTTGGATTCCGCCAACTACAGCAGATACGATACATCAAATATTTAAAGACTTCTTTTTTAATTGCGATGCATTACTCATTGCGACAGAAATCATTATATTCTTTTATTTGGTTTTCCTTTTAAGAAGTAAAAACTCGGATTCGGAAAAAAAAGCCGTTTTTTTCATCCTAATTCCGTGGTTAATTTTGGTTGTACTCATTCCGGTTATACGTTCGTATTTAAGCGTACCAATGATTATAAGCCGTTACTTTATCACCGTTTTGCCACCGGTCATTTTATTGACAGCTTTGGGTATTAATGCCTTGAAAATCCGCTGGATTCAAATAGTATTGGTTAGTATTATCAGTCTTTTTTCAATACATCTCATTGCGATTGAAAATGAATATTATACCAAGATAGCCAAAACCCAATTTAGAGAAATCACAAATCATGTTATAGCATCTAATCCCAACAAACACGATGTTGTAAGCTTGCGGGGTTGGCATTTGAATTATTTTTTTAAAGATAAAAACACCTACATAGAAAGCAAATCCCTTGAAGAATATGTGACATCAATTTCCAAAGATAGTTTGCATTTGAGTCCTTTTTGGTATGTGGGCGCTTTTGGTGATATCTATAAATTAACAAAGCCCTCAGAGGATTTTGTAAATAACAATTTTATAGTTCAAGACGAACTGTTTTTGTTTGATTGCTGGACAAAACATTATGTGCCCAAAAATTACACGCAAGCAGGAACAACTAAAATATCTGGCAACGTCATCCAACTTTTAAACATTACCGATGAAAATTGGTTTGGTGGTGTGAGCAAAAGCACCAATATGTTATTGTTGTCCTATTCTGATCAAAACCAACGAATTTTGGAAAAAGCAAAAAAAATCAAAATCAAGAACAAAACGGTTCGGGTTGTTGGGTTTGAAAAAACAGGAAACTATTTACATATTTTTTTAGAAGGTAACGCAATTCAATATAAGAATGACGCTTCTTATCCGAACACATTAGAAGTTTTAGAATAAATGGAATACTATGATAAAATAATAATCGGAGCCGGATTGTATGGATTATATGCTGCCTTGGAATGTGGTTCTAAAGGCGAGAAAATACTCGTATTAGAATATGATAGTGAACCCTTTATGAGAGCCACATACATCAATCAAGCCCGAATACACATGGGTTATCATTATCCCCGATCGTATACAACAGCCAAAAAGTCGGCTGGGTATTATAATCTCTTTTTAGAAGACTATGATTTTTGTATTAATCAGGAGTTTGATAAAATCTATGCTGTTTCCCAAAACTTTTCATGGACCAACAGCGCACAGTTTGAAAAATTTTGTCGCGATGCCGAAATTCCCTGCAAACCGCTTTCAAATGAAGAGTTTTTTAAGAAGGGTTTGTGTGAAGGCACCTTTTTATCGAGAGAATGTACCTATGATGCTAAAATTTTAAAAGAGCATTTGTTAGCAAAGATTAATACGCTTTCGCAAGTTAACATTCGTTATAATTCGCGTATCGAATCGGTAAATAAAACGTCAAATACCTATCAAATCGATTTGGATAACCAAACGCAGGTTGAGTCGCCCTTTATCTTAAATGCGAGTTATGCTTCAATTAATCAGATTATTGAAAAATTTGGCTTCGAAAAAATTAAAATCAAGTACGAACTGTGTGAGGTAATTTTATGTAAAGTGAGCGAATCGCTCAAAAATGTAGGTGTAACTGTAATGGATGGTCCCTTCTTTTCATTGATGCCTTTTGGCAAAACCGGCCTTCATTCATTAACCTCTGTAAGCCACACCCCTCATTTTACCAGTAATAACGATTTGCCCGTTTTTCCGTGTCAACCACACAGCAAAGGAACCTGTACTCCGGAACAATTAGGCAACTGTAATCACTGCTCCGCACGCCCTAAAACGTCTTGGGATTATATGTATGCATTAGCAAAAAAATACTTAAAAGACGAGGTTGAAATTGAGTTTGTAGAAACGCTGTTTTCCATTAAACCCATTTTAAAAGAATCAGAAGTTGATGATTCCAGACCAACTATCATAAAAGTACACGCACAATCCCCTACATTTGTCTCGGTCCTTTCCGGCAAAATTAATACGGTTTATGATTTAAAAGAGATGCTTCACGATGAATACTAAAGAAAAAAAAGTTGTCTCAGCGGTTATCTATCTCTACAACAACCAAGACACCATTGTCAGTTTTGTAAAGACAGTAGCTACTACTCTCGACAGTATTTTTGAGCGTGCTGAAATTATTGTGGTTAATGATGCTTCTACAGATAATTCGGTAGAACTGATAAAAAATGCACCTGAGTTAAAAGCGCATCATGTATCAATTATCCAAATGAGCTTTCACCAAGGAATAGAAGTAGCCATGACTGCCGGAGTGGATTTATCATTGGGAGATTTTATCTATGAGTTTGACGATTTGGTTATTGATTACGACATAAGCCTGATTGAAAAAGCGTACCGAACATTATTAGAAGGAAATGACATTGTTTCGGTTTCACCTAACGTGAATAATAGTTTCACTTCCGAAATGTTCTACAGAGTCTACAATCGATTCTCCAACAGCGGATATAACATTCAATCCGATCGTTTTCGTGTTTTGTCCAGACGCTCTATCAACAGAGCGTATTCTATCAGTAAATCGATTCCTTATCGAAAAGCACTTTATGCCAATAGCGGACTTAAAATGGAAGCGCTATTTTACAAACCCGGATTTCAGCGCGAAAAAACGGTTAGTTTCTTCAGAAACCGAATGGCACTTAACACGCTGATCATTTACACCAATCTTGCATTCAAAATTTCAATTACAATTACACTTGTGTTGTTTTTATTCACGGTGGCTACCATTTTTTATACCACCCTGGTTTATTTTGGCGACAAAAAACCAATAGAGGGATGGACCACATTAATGATGGTTATTTCAGGCAGTTTTTCCGGATTGTTTTTTCTGTTGGCGATTATAATAAAATACTTATCGCTTTTGGTGGAATTGATTTATACGAAAAAAGTATATCTGTTCGAAAAGATAGACAGTAACCAATAATCGAATAAAGAGTTGTTTAGTTTTAAACAAAAATGTAAATTTGCACAAAAATAAACTTATGAAGACACGTTTTGCTTTGTTGCTGTTGTTATCACTCAGTATTTTTTCTTGTAAAGACAACGCGAAAGAAACATCAGATGCAAATTCTGAAAAGGTTGAAAAGAAAACCAATGTAATTACCTTGAGCAATTACTCAGACGAGAACTGGAATAAAGGAGTTGGAATAACCTATAAAATGTTCCTCACAGATTATTCTAAAGAAAAAGAAATGCTTTTAAAAGGAGGTAAAGAAATGGTTTTAGGAGACGGAAAAACAGTTCTGCCTATAATTGGAAGTGAAGTAAGCGGTGGGTTTATTCAAATTTTTCTTGACCAGCCCGGAACACAATATGCCAAAATGGCTGAGTTCCCTAATGAAATTACAATTAAGTAAATTTCACGTTACTTAAAATAATAGTAAAGCCACAAAAAGAGAATGAGCCTTTTTGTGGTTTTTCATTTAAGCCCGTTCGCAATATAAACCCATCTAGCAAGTAGTATTGAGTGCTTTGGTAAGAAATCCACAAAATAAACAAATCACCAACCTTTTTGTTTACGGAACCGGACAACTGTTCAATCTGGTCACACCACTATTGGTTGTGCCTTACCTGGTGCATATTTGCGGTGTAGGAAACTATGGGAAAACCAGTATCGGGATGGCGCTTGCGTTTTTCCTGATGGTGTTTATCGATTATGGATCGGATATTTCAGGAGTTAAAGATGTGGCCGTAAATCGTGACAACGCCAATGAAATAAAAAAACTGTTTTCGGTGGTTATGGCATCAAAAATAACGCTGTTTTTGTTGCTGTTGTTGGTGTTGATTCCGTTATTTCTTTTTGTTCCCTTTTTCAGCAAAGAAAAACCCCTGTTTTTTTTGGGTATTTCCGTCTTAGTCGCACATGTGTTTAATCCCACGTGGTTACTTCAGGGAACCGAAGATTTTGCTAAAATTACCCAAATGACCATAGTGTCTAAATTAATCTATTTGGCGGGTATTTTTATGTTCATACACCGGGAAAGTGATTACATCTATGTAAATTTGATTTGGGGGGTAGGCAATATAGTTGCCTATTTGCTTGCATTAATTCCTGCCGCAACTAAACGAGGTTTATCACTTTCGATGGGTAATTTTTTTGCAGTAAAACAATTTCTAAATAAAAACTTTTCTCTGTTTTCTTCCCAACTGTTTGTTTCGCTTCAACTGTATTCTCCGGTGATGTTACTCGGTTTTTTAGGTTCCGATTTTCTGGCCGGGCAATTCAAAATAGTGGAACAGGTAATATTAATTTTCAGAACCTATATATTACTGTTTTTCAACTTTTTGTTCCCAAGAGTTTGTTATTTAATAGAAGAGAACACAAATCAGGGTATTCGGTTTTGGCGTTCATTTAACGGATACAATTTTGTTTTTGTGGCCATTTCAATGGTATTGTTGTTTTTATTGTCAGCAGAAGTAATCGAATTCTTTACCAAAACACACATTCAGGAAATAGCAGCGCTGCTTCGTCCGGCCTTGGGAATTCCATTACTTATGGCCATTTCGGTTCCGTTAAAACAATTGGTACTGGCTTTCGGTGAACAACAAAAATACACCAAAGCTACTACTATTATTGTGCTACTAAGTTTGGTTGTGATGGCGTGCATAATTCCTGTTTTTAGCATCAAAGGCCTTATAACCACTTTATTACTTACCGAGTTTGTGACGGCACTTATTTTCTTTAGTTTTTTATATCCTCGTTTTTTTGCCAAAAACTAAATCAAAAATCAAATCTTTCTCTCAAAAAGTGTATTTTTGAAATTACGAATAAAACCACACCATGCCTTTATGATTAGGGATATTTTTCAAAAGTTACTTCATAAATCGGGCAAAAACTACGAAATAGACCAACGTATTCCTTCAGGATTGCTCTATCGATTTTTGTTTACCAGAGCATGTATGCGAATTCGAGGGCTGTATAAAACAGGAAAAAAAGTTTTTATTGGAAAAAATGTCCGACTCTTTAATTCTCGAAATATTGTTTTCGGACAACATGTAACGCTGGAAAATCATTGCGAAATAGATGCTTATGCCTCGGATAAAATTCTTCTTGGCGATGGCGTAAAAATAGGTGCTTATTCGTTTGTTACCACTACAAGCCATATGTCTAAATATGGCAAAGGACTTAAAATTGGAAATAATTCTGCTTGTGGAAGGTATTGCGAATTTGGTGCTTCCGGCGGCATTGAAATCGGGAATGATGTAATTATGGGTTCCTATGTCAGCTTTCATTCCGAAAACCACAACTTTTCCGACCCCAACAAACCCATTCGTGAACAGGGTGTAACCTCTAAAGGCATTAAAATCGGAAACAATGTTTGGGTTGGGGCTAAAGCGACTTTTTTAGACGGATGCCAAGTGGGAAATAATTGTGTGGTGGCCGCCGGAGCAGTAGTTGCCGGCAATTTTCCGGACAATGTTATTATTGGGGGTGTGCCGGCTAAGGTGTTAAAACAAATTGATTATGAAAATAAGGCTTAGTAAACATTTTCTGAATCAATTTTTGTTTTCACTCTGTGTTATTATCCCAACGTTTAATAACTATGAACTCTCATTTATGATTTGGTTTGGGGTCGCAGTGCTCACCCTCAAACTGAATTATTCTACAGACTTCGTCAAATACATTTCAATTTTCGTTACACTGCTGTTTTTGGCTATAGTGTGTGGAACTTTTTTTGATTATACACTCTATTATGTTATCCGCGATATTACCTATATGCTCAAACCCATATTAGGTTTGATGATAGGTTATCAATTGTATAAAAACAGCATCACAAAACCGTTTCTTTTTTTGGTAAATGCTGGTGTAGCCATGGCCATAATTCATTTGTTTCAAGTCGCTTTTGGTATTTTTATCATGGGCGCGGCCAATGTTCGGGATATTCGCGGTTATGGAGGTTTTTTTAATGACTTCGAAGTATATGCGCTTATTTTTTTACTCTTCAGCAAAGAATTTAATCTGGGATTAGATCCCAAAAAACGACGGAACTTCCTTATAATAATGGCGATTTCCAGCTTTTTTTACTTGGCGCGCACCAATTTCCTCCAGTTTATAATCTTAGCCATGGCGTTGAAAGGATATCTGGTTTGGAATAAAAAAGCATTGATTATCATTTCTTCGTTGGTTGTGTTTACCTTGGCTTCTTATACAGCGATATATTATTACAATCCGGTGCGAAACGGAAAAGGGTTAGATGAGTTTTTGTACAAAATAAAAATGGCTCCCGGAGAAGCTTTTAGTACTAAAATTAACCGTGACGACTGGAAAGATTTTAATGATAATTACAGATCGTATGAAAACATTCGAACAACACAGCAACTTTTGCATAGCGATACCTGGATTTTTGGAGAAGGAATAGGATCTCAGGTTGATTTAAAACAAAAAGTTTTTCTGGGAGATATGGAATTACGCCATATTTCGATATTGCATAATGGCTACATGACCGTGCTTCTTAAAACAGGAATTATTGGCTTATCAATCTACTTAATTAGTATTTTTTGGTTTTTCAGAAAAGAGAAAACGACGAGGATTAATCAAAAAACCCTACAACTTCTATTTTTGGGGACAGGTGTGTTTTTAATACTTTCCAATTGGGTTTTTATGGGGATGTATAATTTACTTGACTCCAAATCACTGCTTGTAGGATTTCTGTTTGCTTATAAACACCACCTGAATCAACAACCGGAAACAATATGAAGACGGTTTTATTTATCCACCAGTCTGCCGAATTATACGGCTCTGATAAAACGTTGTTGTTTTTAGTAAAAAACCTTGACAAAACAAACTATTTTCCGGTGGTGGTTATTCCATCAGAAGGGCCATTAAAAACCGAATTGGAAAAAACCGGATGCAAAGTTGTAATTGCGCCGGTACTAAAATTGTACCGCAAAATGTTCTCTCCGGCGAATCTTTTTCGTTTCATTCGGGATATCCAAAACGGATTAAAAACCCTAAAAGAATTACACCAACAGCATCATTTCGATATAATTTATTCCAATACATTAGCGGTGCTTTTGGGTACTTTTTTTGCACGCAAATCAAAAATTAAACACCTCTGGCATGTTCATGAAATTATTGAATCGCCTAAACTATTCACAAAACTTTTTGTGTATTTACTAAAACATAAAAGTACCACAACCTTGGTCTATAATTCGTTTGCAACAGCTGCATTTTGGAATCAAAATGCCGAAATGAAAGCCAAAACGCATGTGGTGCACAACGGACTCGAAATTCCCAAAGAAACACCTCAAGATACAATTGTTGCCCTACGTAAAGATTACTTTAAGGTTTCACAAGACGAGGTGGTAATTGGGCTTGTAGGCCGAATAAGCCGCTGGAAAGGACAGTTGGTTTTATTAAAAGCGTTTGAAATGATTCAGCAAAATTATCCTCAGGCACGGTTGGTTTTTATTGGTTCTCCACCACCTGCCCAAAACCATTTTCTGGAAACCCTTCAACACGAAATAACTTCTCGAAACCTAAACGAAAAAGCAATTATAATTCCCTTTCAAGAAACAATTTCTGCTTTTTGGAGCAGTATTGATATCGCCGTAGTGGCTTCAACGGAGCCGGAACCGTTTGGCCTTGTGGCAGTAGAAGCCATGTTGGCTAAAAAACCGGTAATTGGTGCCAATCATGGTGGTCTTACCGAAATTATTGAAGATGAACAAACCGGTTTTTTGGTGACACCAAAAAGCGAAACCGATTTAGCCGAAAAACTGGCACTACTTATTCAAAACAAACCACTTCGCGAGGAAATGGGCGAAAAGGGCAACCTCAGGGCCACTAAGTATTTTTCTGTTGAAAGCTATGTTTCGTCTTTTGAAAAACTTTTTTAACAATTTGACCAGCTAATATTTTTTTTTCATCTCGTAAAACCGCTATTTTTGCAGTCCAAAAGAATAAAACAAACGGATGAAAATAGCCATACTTGGAACAAGAGGCATACCAAACTATTACGGTGGATTTGAGCAATTTGCCGAATTTTTTTCCGTTTATCTTGTACAAAAAGGGCACGAGGTTTATTGCTATAACTCGCACGACCACAAATACCAGGAAAAAAAATTCCACGGTGTACACATACTGCATCAATACGACCCGGAGTATAAATTAGGTACTTTTGGTCAGTTTATCTACGACTTGAATTGTATTAAAGACGCTCGGAAACGGGATTTTGATATCATCTTACAATTGGGCTATACCAGTAACTCGGTTTGGTATTTTTTATTACCCAAAAAACCACTGATCATTACTAATATGGACGGTATTGAGTGGAAACGCTCCAAGTACAATCGTTTTGTTCAGCAGTTTTTAAAATTCGCCGAACGCTTGGCCGCAAACAGCAGTGATTATTTAGTGTCGGACTCGTTAGGGATTCAAAAATTCTTGAAAGAACGATACAGTAAAGAGTCTACGTATATAGCTTATGGTGCTCATCCGTTTGATTCGCCTAACAGGTCTATCCTCTCAAACTATGGTGTTGAAGAAGGCGGGTACAATATGATTATGGCTCGTTTTGAACCCGAAAATAATTTTGAAATGGTACTCGACGGGGTGGTTTTGAGCCAAGATAAAACACCAATTTTAGTTGTAGGAAAACATGAAACCCGCTATGGAGCCTACCTGAAAAATAAATTTGGCAAATACCCGCATATTCGCTTTATGGGCGGAATTTATAATTTGGAACACCTAAACAACCTCCGTTATTATTCAAAGCTCTATTTTCACGGGCACTCTGTGGGTGGTACCAATCCGTCGCTGCTGGAAGCCATGGCGTCGCAAGCACTAATTGCAGCGCACAACAACGATTTTAATAAAGGGGTTCTTCAAACAAACGCTTTCTTTTTTTCAAACCCCGAAGATGTTAGCCAATTGCTGTTAACTGTCAAAAAAAATGATAACTTGCAGTTTATTACCAACAACTACAACGCAATAGTAAATCAGTTTAATTGGGACAAGATTAATGGCGAATACTTACAACTTTTTGAAGAATGTATGGCAAAAGGCAAACGAAAATTTTCGCGCTAATCCGATACTTTTTCTTTTTACTGTAGCCCTCCTAACGATAACGCTGCCTTATAAATACAACAGCATGGCTGTAATTGCGTTTGTACTGGTGTCGCTGTATATGTCGGTTCGAAATGGCTTTACTTTCAGGCGAGAAGTTTTGCCGCTGGTTGGGATTTACCTGCTTATGGTTTTTTCGCTGCTATGGACAATCGACTTTAACGAATCGGTTAAGGCACTTAGTAAGGAAATCCCATTGTTGATAATCCCAATAGTATTTGCCTTTACCAAAGGTTTCTCAAATTCTGAAAAACAACAAATTCAAAGCTATTATGCGTACGGATTTACCTTGATTGCCTTGGTCTATTTTTGCCGAGCTATAATTCGATTTTCGCTTTCCGGAAACACGGATGTTTTTTTTTACCACGAATTAGTAACCTTTGATGTAAATGCTATTCATGTATCGGTTTACGCTGCGTTAGCCTTTTTTATTCTTATCACTAAAAAGCCAAAACCAGTTTTAGAGATACTTGCAGCGTTAACGCTTTTGACCTTTATTTTTTTACTTTCCTCCAAAAACATCATTTTTGTTTTTGTTGGCCTTTCGCTGGTTTATCTTGTTCGGCTTAAGCAAAAGTTTTCAAGGATGCAAATTGGACTGGCTACTTTCGTGTTGCTTGTTGCTGTAATAGCCTTTTATGGAAAAATCAGTGCTCGTCTTGAGGAAGAAATTAAATCCAATAGCGAACCCATCTCGGTCAACGATAACATTGGCGGTCAACACGGTTTGGTTTATAATGTTTCTGTTAGCGATGCTTGGTCCAGACAATATTTCAGACAGAATGAATACTTTCCGGGAACAGCACTACGTGTGTATCAAGCGCGAATATTTTTTGAAATGTTAAAAGAAGACGCTCTTTTTTTTACAGGCTATGGCGTGAATGCAACCGATGCAAAAATTGTCCAGAAGCGAAAAGAACACAACCTTTATTCGGGCTACGACAATTATAATTTTCACAACCAATACATTCAGAATTTTGCCGAAACCGGAATTCTAAGTCTGATTTTTTTGCTTATCGCACTCTATTTTAACCTCAAAAACGCTGTTAAAAACAAAGATTTCATACATTTTTCTTTTGCAATTCTAATGATAAGCTTATTTTTGACAGAATCTTTTTTGTCAAGGCAAAGAGGAGTTGTATTTTTCACGTTGATGTATTGTTATTTTAATACCTATCGACCTGAAAAAATTGCGAAAAACACGATATGAAAAGAATACTAATTACAGGGGCCGCAGGATTTTTAGGTTCTCATCTTTGCGACCGATTTCTAGCAGAAGGATATTTTGTAATCGGAATGGATAATCTGATTACAGGTGACTTAAAAAACATAGAACATCTTTTTAAGGAGAAAAATTTTGAATTTTACCACCACGATGTCACAAAATTTGTACACGTTCCCGGAAAGTTAGATTATATCCTGCACTTTGCTTCACCTGCAAGTCCTATTGATTATTTAAAAATTCCTATACAAACCTTAAAAGTAGGTTCTTTAGGGACACATAATTTGTTGGGATTAGCCCGTGTAAAAAAAGCCAGAATTTTAATTGCATCCACTTCCGAAGTCTATGGCGACCCGTTGGTTCACCCGCAAACAGAGGAATACTATGGAAATGTAAATACGATAGGGCCACGCGGTGTGTATGATGAAGCCAAGCGTTTTCAGGAATCCATTACCATGGCTTACAATACGTTTCATGGAGTAGAAACCAGAATCGTGCGTATTTTCAACACCTATGGACCCAGAATGCGACTCAACGACGGTCGTGTAATTCCGGCCTTTATCGGACAGGCGCTCCGAGGCGAAGATTTAACCATTTTTGGAGACGGTAGCCAAACACGTTCGTTTTGTTATGTTACAGATCAGGTTGAAGGCATTTTCAGATTGTTGCATTCTGATTATAATTTACCGGTTAATGTTGGGAACCCCGATGAGATTACCATTAAAGATTTTGCCGAAGAAATTATCAAATTAACCGGAACGAATCAAAAAGTAGTTTATATGCCTTTGCCTGTAAACGACCCTTTACAACGCCAACCTGATATCAGCAAAGCAAAAGAAATTTTGGGTTGGGAGCCTAAGGTTTCCCGAAGCGAAGGAATGAAACTTACGTATGACTATTTTAAATCCTTGTCTTCCGAAGATTTATTGAAAGAAGAACACAAAGATTTTAAAAATTACATACATTAATGTATGGTTGCACAGCAAACAGGAAGATATTCTAAATACATACGACCGTTAAGTATTTTACTGGATTTAACGGTTGTTACCCTTTTTAGTTTTTATTTCTTTAGGGAATTAAAAATGGATTGGTATTGGTATATCACGTATCAAACAATCGCCTGGTTGCTTATTGCCTATTTGGTCAAATTTTACGAAGTATATCGTTTCACAACTCCGGTTGAAATTATTGCCAAACTTTTAAAACAAGCAGCCATCTTCTTGTTGGTCGTTATTGCCTTTTTCCCCTTTGCAAAATCAACAATATTTAGCGGGAAAGCCATTGCAACCTTTATGTCGGTTACGTTTATCATCATTACCGGTTTCAAATATTTCTTTTTCTACTACCTTAAAAAATACCGTTTGCTCACCCATAACAACTTCCGTAATGCGGTTATTATTGGGTATACACCCGAATCAATTCGTTTAAAACAAGTTTTTGAAAACCGAAAAGATTATGGTTACAGGTTTTATGGTTTTTTTTCAGATAAAAAGCAAAATCCCGAAATTAAAGGTAAGGTTGAGGAAATTAAACAGTTTGTGCTCGAGAATAGAATAGATGAGGTGTATTGCTCGCTAAATGAAATTTCTAATGAGAAATTGAAAGACCTTGTCGAATTTGCCGACGAAAATAAAAAGTCCATCAAATTTATTCCGGATACAAAAGAAATTTTTTCTAAAAACCTGAAACTGGATTATTATGAGCTTTTTCCGGTACTCTCACTCCGAAAAACGCAATTGCACGACCCATTTATTAAGGGTGTTAAACGGGTTTTTGATATTTTGTTTTCCTTTTTTGTTATTGTCTTTGTATTGTCGTGGCTCATCCCGATTGTGGCACTATTTATAAAATTGGAATCCAAAGGCCCTGTCTTCTTTAAACAGGGAAGACCCGGTTTGGATGAAAAGGAGTTTTTCTGCTATAAATTCCGCTCCATGAAAGTAAACGGAACAACCGAGCAAGAAGCCTCTCGAAACGACCCTCGGGTCACCAAAATGGGTCGCTTTATGCGAAAAACCAGTATTGATGAATTACCTCAGTTTTTCAATGTGTTTTTAGGAGATATGTCGGTGGTTGGACCTCGCCCTCACTTGTGGTCGCAAAACAAAGCATATTCCAATAAGATTAAAAAATACATGGTCAGATTGTATGTAAAACCGGGCATCACCGGCTTAGCACAAGTCAAAGGTTTTAGAGGCGAAATTGAAACGGATGAAGATATGATAAACCGTATCAAATACGATGTGTTTTACATTGAAAACTGGTCGTTTATTATGGATTTGAAAATCATTTTTCAAACCATCATTAATATTTTTAAGGGAGAAGAAAAAGCATATTAATGTAAGTGTGACAAACGAATTCTGATAACGTACTCAAGTTATTAAAAAACCCCTTGCGCAATCAATCCTTCCATTTGTGTTTGAAGATTGAATGTTTCCTTTGCGTTTTCGTAAACCGATTTTTTTAAGGCTTCAAAGGATGTCTTATCGGTATTTCGAATCAGTTTCAATTGCTCGTTTAACGATTTGTAATCGCCCGGATTTACAACCCATCCCAAATGGTTGTCCGCCACAAGAGCTTCGCCTTCGCCTCCACCACTGTACAAAATAGGAAAGCCCAAACAGCCGTATTCGAAAATTTTTGAAGGAACAGAGCCGTAGATTCTGGTTTTTAAAGGTACAAGAGCCACATCGAAAGAGGTTAAGGTTTGATGCAGTTCTTTTCTGTCCATCATGCCGTGATAATAGATTCCACAATCCGGATGCGTTGCAATATGTGCTAAAATTTGCTCTTTTTCTGTGCCATCACCAAAAATATGGAGTTCTATTTTTTGAGGCTCCCATTTCGCATTTTGACATAGTTCAAAAACACCTTGTGCAACTCCAAGTAAGCCAGCATAAAAGACTTTTATTGGCATATTGGTTTCGGTTTTGAGCTCGAAAGTAGCGCCCGAATGATTGGGGTAATTCCGATACAGGAACGACGGTTTTTCCGGGACAATAGTTTTTACATGACTTAAAATTTCAAGCGATTGTCCCAGAACCATAGTGGCTCTTTTGTAGATGAATTTTTCAAAAAAAAGCGAAACCGAATGGGAAACACTTCCTGGTTTTAAAACCCCTAATTCTAATGCTGCCAAAGGCCATAAGTCGGAAACATTCAGAATTATTTTTCGCCTGCGCATCCATAAAACGGCCACCGAAATAAAAGAAAGCAATAGAGGCGGGGATTGGACAATGACTTTTTTGGGTAGTTTTCCGAATACCAGGAAAAAAAACAAACACACCGAAAAGGAAAAAGTAGAAAATAAGCGAGCGAGTATGTTTTTACTATTGCTCGGCACAATCCATAACCGCTTAACACGGATACCGTTTAAGTTTTCTGACACCGAAAATTTACCCCTGTAGGGTTCAAAAATTTTGCCTTCAGGATAATTAGCCAAAGGGCAAATTA
This sequence comes from Flavobacterium sp., assembly GCA_041917555.1. Lineage (GTDB taxonomy): Bacteria > Bacteroidota > Bacteroidia > Flavobacteriales > Flavobacteriaceae > Flavobacterium. The sequence continues at coordinate 45,030 of JAYRXL010000089.1, forward strand.
CGGTTACCATGTAGTTATTCTCTTTTAAATTGAGAGCCAATTGCTCAATACGATTGGCAGCGGCACCTTTTTCGGGAGGATAATAATTGGATATGATATAAATGGATTCCATTGTATTAAAGCTCGGAAAGTAAAATCGAAACGATACGTTCGGATGCTTTTCCATCCCATAATTCCGGAACACGCCAGTTTTTTGGACCGTTCAAAAGAAAAGTGCTGTATTTTTTTTCTAATTCTTCCAAGCGCGTTCCTACCAAAATATTGGTTCCGACAGATTCCGTTTCAGGTCTTTCTGTGGTGTCGCGCATGGTAAAACAAGGAATACCCAGAACAGTTGTTTCTTCTGATAATCCGCCACTATCGGTAATAACAGCAAATGCGTATTGTACCAAATACATAAAATGGAGGTAACTTTGAGGCTCAACAAAAACGATTGATGGAGTGTGCAAAGAGCTACCTTCTAAAACCGCTTTTGTTCGCGGATGTACCGGAAAAATAATTGTTTTACCGGCGGCTAAGCGATCTATTCCTTCCAATAGTGAAATTAGTGTTGTTACATTATCCACATTAGCCGGGCGATGTAGTGTTAAAACCACATAGTTCTTTTCTGCCAACGCTAAGGTATCCCAAAAAGGAGGTTTGGCAAAACGAGATTTATTTTGAAGCAAGGTATCAATCATTACATTTCCCACAAAATGAATAGATTTCGGGTCGGCACCCAAACGAATAAGGTTTTCCGATGCACTTGTTGAAGTGGTAAAGAAATAATCGGTAATGCTATCAGTAACAATTCTGTTGATTTCTTCCGGCATAGTCATGTCGCCCGAACGAATACCGGCTTCAACATGAACTACTTTGGTATGCATTTTTTTGGCTACAATCGCACAAGCCATAGTGGAGTTAACATCTCCCACAACTAATACCAAATCACAAGGATTTCGGAGTAATTCATCTTCAAAAGCCACCATAATTGCAGCCGTTTGTACCGATTGCGAGCCGCTTTTTACATCCAAGTTAGCATCGGGTTTTGGGATGTTAAGTTCTTCGAAAAAAGTATCACTAAGGTTTTTATCATAATGTTGGCCTGTGTGAACCAATCTATATGAAACAGCTACACCCGCTTTTTGCTTAGCTTGTAATGCCCTGATTATAGGTGCAATTTTAATGAAATTAGGCCGTGCTCCGGCAACAATTGTTATTTTCATGGTTTTCCGTTTTATCGGAATAAAAAAGTTACGTTTACAGTTGTGAAATAAATTGCTTTAGTTTTCCGCTTTTGGAGCGAACTAACTTTTCCTTTCGAATAAAAAGAAAGGTTAATCCGGGTTCTAAATAGGTTGCTATGGCTTTTTTTATATCATTTATTTGTTCAGGCGATAATTGTTCTGCACTTACATATTCGATTTCAAAAGTATCTGTTTTTGTTTGTTTAATTACAAATTCTTTTACATTTCCATCATCTTCAATAATACTTTTAGTTACGTAGTAAAAGGTAAGCCCGGGTGATTTTTTGCCACTGGGCAATACGGCCACATCATTGGTGCGCCCGATAAGTTTTTTAAGTATGGGTTTTTTCAGCGTGCTGTTTTCAGCCAAAACGCCTATGTCGCCAATATCATAGCGAATAAAAGGATGTGCTTTATTGTATAACGAGGTAATTACAATACGTCCTTCTTGCCCCAAAGGCAAAGGTTTCCCTTGTTCATCAAGAATTTCAACCCAAAGGGTTTCCGAATTTACCTGCCATTCACCCAACGGATTTTGAAAAGCAATCAAATCCAATTCGGAGGCTCCATATTCGTTGACTACAGGCACACCAAATTGCTTTTCCAATAAAATTTTATCAGAATCGAACAACATTTCAGAAGTCACAACGCAACAAGTGAGCGTTGGACAAACCGATTTGAGTACGATGCTTTTCTTTTCAAGAAACTTGGCAAACAAAACAATAGAACTTGTATAACCATTGATATAATCAAAAGATTTGCTTTTAAAAACGGATAAAACGCGCTCCAAAACAGGGTCTGATAGATCAAAAATAGGGAAGCGATAGCGCTTGCTAAAAAAATCCTTTGTTCGTTCTTTCCAGTAACCTTTAAAATCCAAAGGAATTCCATAAAAACGCGCTTGATATGAGCTGTTAAAATTTATACCAAACAAGCCAAATTTATAAATAATATTTGCCCAAGTGAGCGCATGAGAAAATTTATCTTTGGCAAAAATAAAAGGATCTCCACTCGAGCCGGAAGTCTTATTAATATAGCAATTTTTGATTGTATAATCTGTAGATAAACGCTCGGCTAATGGTTGTTGAAAATCTTTTTTGGTCATTACCGGTAAATCTTCCCAACAATTAAAAGACTTGTTTCCTATAAGTTTCCTGTAGTAAGATGTGTTTTTTAGGTGGTATTCCACAATCTCTTTTTTCCGTTTTTCATTAAAATGAGCAAACTCATTTTCAGGAACAGCTACGATGGATTCGTATAATGAAAGCGCTTCTTTCATAGGGAATCCATTAATTAGCAATGATATATCAAAAAGGTTGAGCATAAAAAAGGGCCGGCAAAAAGCCAGCCCTAAAATACTAATTTATTTTGATATTAGTTTTTCAAAATCTTGATTGTTTCTGCCACATTATCACCACTTACTGTGATAAAATAAGCGCCGGTAGCTAATTTGCTCACGTCTACCGTGTTTTCTAAACCTGAAAGTTGTTGATTGTACACCACTTTTCCCGACATATCTGTCATTTTCACATTGTAATTATCCACGCCTTCTACAGCAAGTGTAAAATTGGTGTTGGCAGGATTAGGGAAGGCTTTGATGTGCTTAGAACCTGAAAAATCGGTTATTTCTAAGTTGCCAAAAAATTTGTAAATCCCTTCAGTTGCTGAACTGAATCCGGCACACCATCCGGTAGAACCATCCAGAAAATCAGATACTCCTTTTTGTGAATCGGCATCAATATCTACCCATGTAGTTCCATTGTTGGTACTGTACGACGAACCTACAGGAGCTGCTTGGGATGTTCCCACTAAGATTGTAGTTCCCGGAATATAGCTTAGTATGCGGTGTTGACCGGCAAAAGTAGTTCCGGCAGACCAGGTAGTACCACCATTAGAAGTAGTATACAAAGTATAAGTTGGAGTTGTCCCCGAGACAGTTTTTAAGATACAGCCATTGTTGGCATCGCTGAATGCCATACGGCCACTTTGAGATGTTCCGCTAAAGTCGGTTAGAGGAGTTTGAGTAGCAGTCCATGTAAGTCCTTGGTCAGATGATTTGTAAATTCTTCCCTTATTGGTTACCAACCACACGGTATTACCTACAGCCACGTTACCCCCATTGTACCCCCATTCACCACTAAGAGCAGTGGGTACAGCAGAACCTGTTATTAATGTCCAAGAGGCACCTCCGTTAGTAGTTCTCCAAATTTCCATTTTAGCAGGAGAACCAATTGGGTCTCCGGCAGCAATCCCTACATTTTCATCAAAAAAATGTACATAATTGATAAAAGAAGAACTATTTTGAAAACCGGCGGTATTTTGTTGGGTCCAACTTAGTCCGGCATCATCGGTTTTGTAAATGCAACTACCTGTACCGGTATCTCCATTAATAGCACAAACCCAAGCAGTAGTTCCGCTTACCGGACTTATGTTGTTAATTCCAAGCGCTGTATCTCCAACATCAATGGTGCCTGGCGTCCATGTATCGCCTCCATTGGTTGTTAAAGTAAATTCCTGAACGTTGGCTCCGCCTCCGGAACCATCATATGCAGTAGCCCAAACAACACTTGAGTTTACAATACGGATTTCATCTAATCCTCTTGATGCCGCTGCAAAATTAGTGGGTTGCGACAACCAAAGCTGGGAAAAGCCAAGTTGAGCAACAAGTAAAGAAATAAAGAGTAATGTTTTTTTCATAATTTGTGGTTTGAATTGATTGTTACTACCAAAAGTAAATAAAAATTTATAACAATGTTTCGTTTGTAGTTTTTTTTTCTGACAGATAAATTACTTTTGCAACTAAACAACAACAACATGACTATACTATTATTGGGTTCCGGTGGGCGTGAACATGCGTTAGCCTGGAAAATGCATCAAAGCCCCTTATGCTCGAACCTGTTTGTGGCACCAGGAAATGCCGGAACGGCCGCCATGGCAAATAATATCAATCTAAATATACTAGACTTTGCCGCAGTTAAACAATTTGTGCTTGATAATAACGTAGAATTAGTTGTTGTAGGTCCCGAAGACCCCTTAGTGAATGGGATATATGATTTTTTTCAAGAAGATTATCAATTGCATCATATTCCGGTTATTGGTCCTTCCAAATTAGGAGCAAGATTAGAAGGCAGCAAAGAATTTGCTAAACAATTTCTGGTAAAAAACGACATACCAACTGCCCGCTATGCTTCGTTTGAGGCAGCGACTTTGCATGAGGGTTTTCATTTTTTGGAAAACGTACAACCACCTTATGTGCTCAAGGCCGATGGTTTGGCTGCCGGAAAAGGCGTTTTGATTATAAATAACCTTGAGGAAGCCAAAGATGAATTGCGCAATATGTTGGTTAATGCCAAGTTTGGTACTGCAGGCGCAAAAGTTGTTATTGAGGAGTTTTTGAGTGGCATTGAACTAAGCTGTTTCGTGTTAACGGATGGAGAAAGTTATAAAATTCTTCCTACTGCCAAAGATTACAAACGAATAGGAGAAGGCGACACCGGTTTGAATACAGGGGGAATGGGGGCTGTTTCTCCGGTTCCTTTTGCGGATGAAGACTTCATGGCTAAAGTGGAAGACCGTATCGTTAAACCTACAATTGAAGGAATTAAAAAGGACAGAATCGACTACAAAGGCTTTATTTTTATAGGATTGATTAAAGTGGGTGATGACCCTTTTGTTATTGAATACAATGTACGCATGGGTGATCCGGAAACCGAAGTGGTTATGCCACGCCTACAATCGGACTTGGTGGAGTTGTTTATGGCCGTTGCTAACGGAACTCTTGCAAACAAAGAACTTACAATTGACCCAAGAAGTGCCGCAACAATTATGATGGTCTCTGGCGGATATCCCGAAGCATATGAAAAAGGAAAACCGATTTCAGGACTAAATTCTGTAACAGATTCGCTGGTTTTTCACGCCGGAACAACACTTAAAGATGGGGAGGTTGTATCAAACGGCGGTCGTGTTTTGGCGATAACCTCCTATGGGGAAACTCATGAGCAAGCCATAAAAAAATCGTACCAAAATATAGCAAAACTACATTTTGATACGATGTATTTCAGAACCGATATCGGATTTGATTTACTTTAAAAAAGAATGAGCAGTAGTGTCTTGGTTTTCTTCGTTGTTTTTCTTGTGCTCTACCAACTGCATACACCAGTATACGATAAATCTGGCACAAATTATCATGAAAATCCAGTTCACAATATTAGCACCCCACCATGTATCAAGTTCCATAGAACGGAACCAATCGAAAGGTTTGAAAAGGAAATCAACAAAAAGAGATTGTATTGCTTCAAAAAATGCTCTCATCTTAAAAATGCTATTATATTTACAGTCACAAAAGTATAAAATATACTCATGATTACAAGTATTTTCAGAAAATCTTCTCCTGTAAATTATACCTTAGTGGTTTTGTTGTTGACCCTAAGCTTTTTTCCGTATGTTTTTTTTCACGAAAAAACGACGACCTCATTGCTTTTAGTATCCCAAAATGTGGTGCTTTTTTTGGTTTTGGTTTTTTGTGTATTCTTGACCAATTTTATCGTTAAAAAAAACGGATTAACCAAAAACAGTAGCTATGCTATCCTTTTTTTCACTCTTTTTTTAGCTGTTTTCCCGGAGGTTTTTACAAAGCCGGAATTAATCATTTCTAATTTTTTTATAATGCTTGCCATCAGAAGATTGATTTCTCTGCAAACACTTAAAGCACCTAAAGAAAAGATATTTGATGCAGCATTATGGATTTTTGCAGCCGCCGTTTTTCATTTTTGGGCGGTTCTGTTTATCATTCTTGTTTATGTTTCCATCATACTAAATGTTTCTCGCGACTATCGCAATTGGCTTATCCCTTTTGTGTCTCTTTTTGCTGTCTCTGTTTTGTGTTTATTAACGGGTCTTTTAACCGGTTTACCAATAATTGATCACATCATGAACAACGCAGCAATCGATTTTAGATTTGATTATTTTGAAAGCAGTTATCAAAATATAGCCATTGCTGTTTTTGCTGTTTTTGCTGTCTATTTTGTATTGTCTGCTGTTTTTTCCCTAACCAGCCGCCCGCTTGTTTTACAGGGTTCTTACAAAAAAATAGTGGTAAATTTTATCATCGGAATTGCCATCTACGTGATTTCACCCGAGAAAAACAACGCAGTTCTTATTTTTACTTTTTTCCCCATGGCTGTCATGGCCACCAATAATTTGGAATATTCTCAAAATAAGTTGTATCGCGAAATCGTGTTGGCCCTTTCAATACTCTTAACCGCCGGTGTTTTCGTGTTGCAATTATAATTTACTCCCGTAAGCCAAGTCCCCGGCATCGCCCAGCCCAGGGACAATGTAGTTTTTTTCATTTAGCTTTTCATCCAAGGCAGCCACCCACAAATGACAGTTTTCGGGCAACTGCTGTTGCAGGTATTCAATTCCTTCCGGAGCAGCAATAACAACGGCAATATGAATTTCTTTCGGTTTTTGTTCCAAATGCAATTTCTGTAAAACTGCTACAATCGATTGCCCTGTGGCCAACATCGGGTCGATTAAAATCAGGTTTTTATCATGAAAAGAGGGAGCAGCTTGGTATTCGACCAAAATTTCAAAAGCATCATCATGGTTATAATGATGACGGTATGCCGATACAAAACCGTTTTCGGCCTCATCAAAAAAATTCATAAACCCTTGGTGAAGCGCTAATCCCGCCCTCAAAATAGAACACAATACAACACTGTCGGCTACTGTCGTGGTGGTTTTAATTCCCAAAGGGGTTCTTACATCAATGGTTTTGTAAGCCAAGGTTTTACTTAGCTCATAGGCCATTATTTCACCAATGCGTTCGATATTTTTTCGAAACCGCATGCTGTCGTTCTGAATAGAAACATCGCGAATTTGAGCCAAAAAATGATTTAATATGCTGTTTTGTTCGGAAATGTAATGGATGTGCATAAAGCAAAAATTTGTATGGTACGGTAAAAGTATAAAAACTATCTTTGCAAAAAAAACCAAGCCATGTTTTCAAAATTTGCCTATTCCGTTTTTGAAGAAAGTATTCGTGACTATCACGTACATGACAATGTTGATCAGCCCATTCAAAATCCTTATCCAAAAGATAAAATTGAACATTTATTGTATTTCAAAAATTGGATTGACACCGTTCAGTGGCATTTTGAAGACATTATTCGTGATCCGCAAATTGATCCGGTTGCAGCCTTGGTGCTCAAGCGTCGAATCGATGCCTCCAACCAAGAACGTACAGATATGGTCGAATATATCGACAGCTATTTTCTTCAAAAATACAACAATGTGATTGTAAAACCCACAGCTAAAATTAATTCTGAAAGTCCGGCTTGGGCCATCGACAGACTGTCTATTTTGGCACTTAAAATTTACCACATGAACGAGGAGGCAAACAGATCTGATGCGTCTCAGGAACACCGTGATAAATGCCAGGAAAAACTCAACATTCTTTTGGAACAACGCACCGATCTTTCTACAGCCATTGATGATTTACTCACCGATATCGAAAGTGGCGATAAATTCATGAAAGTGTATAAGCAAATGAAAATGTACAACGACGACGACCTTAATCCGGTGTTGTACCAGCATAAAAAGTAAACGTTGTCGCACCCAATCAAACATATTGCCGTTATACGCCTTTCGGCCATGGGCGATGTGGCCATGACGATTCCGGTTCTTTTGGCACTCACGCAACAACACCCCGACGTAAAAGTCACTCTGGTGTCTAAGTCGTTTTTTAAACCTTTGTTTGCTTCTATTCCCAGAGTGGAATTTGTTTCGGCACATATCCACCACCAACACAAAGGAATATGGGGTATTTACAGGTTGTTCCGCGATTTACAAAAACATAAAATCAATTTTGTTGCCGATCTTCACGATGTGCTGCGCTCCAAAATACTCCGCACGTTATTTCGCTTATCAGGGGTGACCGTAGCGGTTACAGATAAGGGGAGAAGCGAAAAAAAAGCATTAACCCGACCTCATAATAAAACATTCAAACCGCTAAAAACCATGTTTGAAAGGCATTTGGAGACCTTTCAAAGATTAGGGTTTACAATCGATTTTTCGCAAGCTTATTTTTTGCCCCCCAAAAACATGTCCAATCGGGTTATTGCCATTACAGGAAGTAAAACAAATAAATGGATTGGCATAGCTCCCTTCGCGCACCACGATTCCAAAACCTACCCATTCGATTTGATGCAGCAACTTGTTTTGGAAACCGCCCAATTGCCCGAAGTGACGTTATTTCTTTTTGGAGGAGGCAAAGAGGAGTCTGAACTGCTGGAACGCATAGCCGAAAAACAACCTAATATCCTATCAATAGCGGGTAAAATTTCCTTCGAACACGAATTGGAACTTATTTCCAATTTAAACCTCATGGTTTCGATGGATAGCGGAAACGGCCATTTGGCCTCTCTTTTTAATGTGCCTACTATAACGCTCTGGGGAGCAACGCATCCCTATGTCGGATTTGCGCCTTATCGCCAACCCGAAACGTATCAAATTTTGTCTGATCGTGAAAAATTTCCCATGTTGCCAACCTCTGCCTATGGCGATAAAAAAGTGGCCGGATACGAAGATGCGATGCGCACTATTTTACCCGAAACGGTTCTCCAAAAAATTCAGGAAATTCTATATATTTAATACAAACTTCGTTACTACAAATCATCAAAATCTACCACAATTTCTGCTGTAGTAGGATGCGCCTGACACGTTAGTACCAGTCCGTCTTCTACCTCTTTGTCTGTAAGAATTGTATTTTTTTTCATCACCGCCGAACCTTTCGTGATTCGAGCCATGCAACTACTGCAAATACCACCCTGACAAGAATAAGGAGCGTCCAATCCTTGTTTCAAAGCGGCTTCTAAAACGGTTTGTTTCCGACTCATTTCAAATGTCGTTTCTTCGTCATCTAAAAGGATAGTAACCGCAGTATGACCTTCGTCTTGAACACCTGCGTTATCCGCAGGAGCTGAGGTTGAAAACAACTCAAAACGAATCTTTTTCTCCGGAACAGAATGCGATTTAAGCACCTCAGAAACCGTATTGATCATTTCTTCCGGCCCACATAAATAATAGGTGTCAAACGTTTTTTCAGGATGTTTTTGATGCAGTACAAAATTCACCACCGATTTGTCGATACGGCCAAACAAGTCACTTTCATTGCTCTGACTAAATACAAAATGGATAAAAAAACGACCGGTGTATTGTTGTTGTAATTGTTTGATCTCTTCAAAAAATAAGGTATCAGCAACTCTTTTGTTGCCATAAACCAACACAAAAGTACTGTTGGGTTCGTCGTTCAAAACAGACTTTACAATCGAAATGACCGGAGTAATCCCGCTTCCGGCCGCAAAACCCATATAATTCTTCTGGTGTGACCCATGCGGCGTGAACGTAAAATTCCCTTCGGGAACACCCACCTCCAAAATGTCGCCGGCTTTTAGGCATTGGTTAGCAAAAGTCGAAAAAGTACCCCGCTGTATTGCTTTAACAGCAATGCGAAGTTCCCCGCTTCCGGGAGCCGAACAAATCGAATACGCACGTCGGAGTTCTTTCCCGTCGAGGGTCAGTTTCAAATTCACATATTGACCGGCAGTAAACGCATAAGCGTGCTTTAAATCTTCAGGAACCGTAAATAAAATCGATACAGCTTCGGGAGTTTCACGACGCACTTCCCGTATCACAAGTTTGTAAAATGACGACATACAACTATTTTTTGCAAAGGTAATAACCTCTTTGTAAAAAAAAGAGATGTACAACAATTTTACAGTTTTATTTTGGCGCTCATCCTGCCCTTTGCTGTAGTCCTCGTGCGCACTGTAGGGTTTGCAGTCCGGCCTGCTTGGCTTCCGCAGGGCGCCAGAGTCCGTTCGCAACCCCAAAACAGTCCGCCCTGTGGGCTAACACGCTTCGGTCAGGGCGAAACACAATAAAATGGAATACCTATAGCTGTAACAAAAAGCAACTCCCGGCAACTAATTGGCAAACTAACCATCATATCATGTTCAAACATTTTATTCGCCTCGAATGGAAATCATTCCTTCGCTCGGCTTCGTTCGGAACCAGTCTGGCACTCAAAATTTTCATGACACTTGCGGCATTATACATTATTGGAATTATGCTGCTTTTGGGTTTTGGTGTTTACCCCATTTTGAAAGATAACGGCATGGAGCCATTAGCAACTGTAAATCGCTTTCTGATTTACTATTTTGTTTTGGATTTAGTAATGCGATACTTCCTCCAAAAAATGCCTACCATGAACATTCGCCCTTTAATGGTTTTACCCATAAAACGGGATACCATTGTACATTTTTCGCTGGGTAAAACAGTGTTGTCTTTTTTCAACTGGCTACACCTGTTTTTCTTCATTCCGTTCAGTATTATGTTGCTCTACAACGGGTATCCGCCCTTGCAGGTAATCGCTTGGCATTTGGGAATGATTGGGATTATTTTTTCAGCTAATTTCATCAATATTTTAGTCAATAATAAAGATGCCGTTTTTTATTCGGTGTTGGCTATCGTCGGCGGATTAGGTTTGGCACAGTACTACGGTTGGTTCGACATTACTCAGGTAACGCAACCCTTTTTCAGTGCTTTGTATGCCTATCCTTTAGTGTGTATTATCCCTTTAGCCACAGCCGTAGTATTGTATTATATTTCATTCCGATTCTTTAAAAGCCAACTCAATTTAGACGAAGCATTGGCCGGTAAAAACGAAGTGGCACAAACCGAAAATTTTACATGGCTTAACCAATTTGGTACCTTAGGAACATTCCTTAAAAATGACATCCGTCTTTTAAAACGCAATAAGCGCTCCCGAACGACTATAATTATGAGTATACTGTTTATTTTTTATGGATTATTGTTTTTCACCAACAGTATTGAGGCCTATCGCTCGCCGGCATTTCAAATATTTGCCGCTATTTTTACCTCGGGTGGGTTTTTATTTACTTTCGGACAATTTGTTCCCAGTTGGGACAGTGCGTATTACCAACTCATGATGAGCCAAAACATCCAATACAAAGAGTACCTTAGTTCAAAATGGTGGCTAATGGTTATTGCCACCGGAATCACTACGGTGCTGGCTTCTTTTTATCTCTATTTTGGATGGCATGTTTACCTCTTAATTGTGGTGGGAGCCATTTTTAATATGGGTATAAATTCGCATATGGTTTTGTTGGGAGGTGCTTTTGTAAAAACACCAATCGACCTTACTACCAGTAAACAAGCCTTTGGCGACAAACAAGCGTTCAATATGAAAACAATGCTTATTGCAATCCCTAAGATGGTGTTACCAATGGCACTTTATGCGCTGGGCTATTATTTTATTTCACCCGAAATGGGATTAGTATTTGTAGCCTTAGCCGGAATTCTTGGCTTTGCCTTTCGGGATTATGTTTTCAAACAAATAGAAAAAATTTATAAAAAAGAAAAATACGCCACCATTGCCGCGTACAAACAAAAACCATAACCAAGACTTATCATAAATCTAAAACGCATGATACAAGCAACCAACCTTTCAAAAGTATATAGCAACGGGGTAAAAGTACTTAATATCCAAAATCTTGATATTCCCCGTGGGCAAAGTTTCGGTTTGGTCGGAAATAACGGAGCCGGAAAAACTACGTTTTTTAGTTTATTGCTCGATTTAATTCAACCTACAACCGGCCATATCAAAAACAACACCATTCAAGTAGATAAAAGCGAAGCATGGAAACCTTTTACGGCGGCTTTTATTGATGAAAGCTTTCTTATTGGCTACCTTACCGCCGAAGAATATTTTTATTTTATCGGCGACCTTCGCGGTCAAAACAAAGCAGATGTTGACGCCCTGCTAAAAAAACACGAAGAATTTTTCAACGGAGAGATTTTAAACAAAAAGAAATACCTTCGCGACTTATCCAAAGGAAACCAGAAAAAAGTAGGCATCATAGCAACGCTCATCGGTAATCCCGAAGTAATTATTTTGGATGAGCCTTTCGCCAATCTTGACCCAACCACGGTTAATCGATTAAAAAAGATTATTAAAGAATTGTCCGAAAACCCGAATGTTACGGTTTTGGTTTCCAGTCATGATTTGGTTCATACAGTCGAAGTTTGTGAGCGTATTGTAGCACTTCATTTAGGCGAAGTGGTCAAAGACATCAAAACATCGCCCGAAACCTTACAGGAATTGGAAGCTTTTTTTGCGATTTAATCCACTTTTGATCGTTCCATTTTCTTTCAAAATAAACCTAAAACTTATTCCGTCTTGTCATCCGACTCGACGGATTTGTTTTTTAAAAAAAAGTCTTTTTTTTTCGAAGTATCAAAAAGAAGTGTATTTTTACAGGTTAGATATACTAAAAGAGCCTTTTTTTAGTTTAGGAATTAAATTTTTTTATTTTGAAAACCATTACAGTACGACATATCATTACGGGTTTTGCGCTGATTTTTTTAGTAGCCTGTTCAACCCGTAAGAACAACTTTATATCCCGGAATTCTCACGCGTTAAGCACAAAATACAATATTTTGTACAATGGTGGATTGGCTTTTGACAAGGGGATAGCCGACTTAAAAGTGCAGTACCAAGATAATTTTTGGCAAATTTTACCCATTGAACGAATGGTTCCTCAAAATCAGGGACAATTGCCCGGAGAAACGCGAAACACCAATTTTGAACGCGCAGAAGAAAAAGCCATCAAAGCCATTCAAAAGCATTCCATGAATATTGAGGGCTCTGAAAAAAATCCGCAAATGGATGAAGCCCATTTGCTGTTGGGTAAAGCACGTTACTTCGATCAGCGCTTTGTACCTGCATTAGAAGCCTTTAATTATGTGTTGTACAAATACCCGGGAAGTGATAAGATTTACGAGGTAAAGATTTGGCGCGAAAAAACTAATATGCGTTTGGACAACGATCTTCAGGCTGTAACGAACCTACGCAAACTCTTAAAAGAAATAAAGTTTAAAGATCAGATTTTTGCCGATGCCAATGCCGCAATGACTCAGGCATTTTTGAACATCGGAGAAAAAGACAGCGCTGTGGCTAAACTTAAACTGGCTCGCGATTTTACCAAAGACAACGAGGAAAAAGCAAGATACCGTTTTATTTTAGGGCAATTGTACGAAGAACTTGGCCAAAACGACAGCGCTTATATCGCTTATCAGGAAGTGATTGATATGCATCGAAAATCACCTCGGATGTATGTGATTCAGGCGCACGCCCGTCAGGCCCGTCAGTTTGATCCAACCAAAGAAGACACAGTAGCCTTTCTGAAAAAATATGCCAACTTACTTAAAGATCGTGAAAACAGACCTCATTTGGATGTGCTACATCATCAAATGGGATTGTTTTATGAAAAAGTAAAAAAACCAGAAAAAGCAGTTGGTTTTTACAACAAATCGCTCAACACCAATTCCAAAGACACTTACCTAACGGCTTCGAATTACCGTAATTTGGCTGATATCTATTTCAAAAAGGCCAAATATGTGACTGCCGGAAAATATTATGACAGTACTTTAGCTGTCTTGGAACCTCGCACGCGCGAACACAAACTCATCACTAAAAAGAGAGATAATCTTGAAGATGTCATCAAATATGAAGGGATTGCACAACGCAACGATAGTATTCTGAAGTTAGTTCGAATGTCGGACGCTGAAAAGCAAAAATACTTTGGCGATATGATTCAAAAGCAGGAAGAACTCGACCTCAAAGCCAAAGAAGAAGCGGCCAAAGCAAGCGAAAAAGAAGGAGAATTTATTTTGCCTGAAGGTGTTTCTAAACAAGAAGTAGCCTCGTCTAAACCGGGCGAATTTTATTTTTACAACCCGTCTACGGTAGCTTATGGCAGGGAGCAGTTTCAAAAAAAATGGGGGAAAAGGGCGCTCGGGCCTAATTGGAGATATATGTCGGCTCAAGGTGTAAAAAAAGAAGATTACACAGAGGATGGCGATACTAAAGATGGCGAAGAAGTTGAAAATGGCGATAAAAAAATAACCCCCGACTTTTACATCAAACAGTTGCCTTCTGCGCAAAAAGACATCGATAGTTTGACCAAAGAACGCAATTTTGCCAATTACCAATTAGGCGTTATTTATAAAGAGAAATTTAAAGAATACCGCCTGGCAGCTGATAAACTTGAAAACTTATTGGATCAAAATCCGGAAGAGCGTTTGGTTTTACCGTCTCTCTATAACTTATACAAAATTTACCAGCAAATAGATGCTTCTAAAGCGGAGTATTATAAGAAAAAAATTATCGGTGAGTTCCCGTCTTCGCGCTATGCCCAAATTTTAAATGATAATAAAATTTCGCTTGATTTGGGTGATCCGGAAACGGTTTACATGAAGCTATTCAAAGATTACGAAGACGGATTATACAGGGAAACACTTGTAAAAACTGATATGGCAATTGTAGAGTATGCCGGTGAAGAAACATTGCCCAAATTCGAATTGTTAAAAGCAAATCTTATTGGTAAACTGCACGGATTGGACGAATATAAAAAGGCCCTCAATTTTGTGGCATTAACCTATCCGAACAGCCAAGAAGGTAAAGAAACCGAGAAATTTATTGCGGCTAAAATACCGTTGCTCGAAGCACTCTATTTCAACGATGAGGTACCTACATCTTGGAAGTTAATCTACCAGCCCAAAACATTGGATGCAAACGAATATAAAACGCTGTTAGAAAAACTGTCAAAACTAGCTAAAGAGCGCACTATCGAAAAACTCTCCGTATCAGTAGATGTGTATACGCTGGATAAAAACCTGATTGTATTGCATGGTATTACATCAGAAGAAAATGCCAAAGGATTGGCGCAAGTTTTAAAGGAATTCAAGGAATATAAAGTTCAGGAAACAGCCACGGTAATCTCCAGTGAAAATTACAAAGTGGTTCAGGTTTATAAGGCGCTTGATGAATATATTGCCGGTAAAGGTCCGCATTTTGAACCTAAGCCAAAACCGGAAATTACCATCCCTAAAGATGAGGTTATAAAAGAAAAACCAAAAGCGGTACGGGAACAAAAACCGGAGGACCCTAAAGAAAACCCTAATGTAAAAAACCAACCTGTAAAAGGAAACGGAAAAGACACCGATACGAATGCAAACGGGGTGCCCCCTTCGAGTGCATTTCCACCAGCCGGGAATCTGATGCCGCCATCAGGCGACGATCCGGGCTCTAAAAGACGTGATTAACATGTTTGAAAAAAGTCAAAAATCATATACCGATTTGCTCGGTAAAACGAACCGAATAGTAGAAGGAACGCTACTAAATGGTAACATCAGTTCACCGGCCGATTTCCGCTTGGACGGACAACTTACCGGTAATTTTAATTCTAAAGGCAAGCTCGTTATCGGTCCGGCAGGAATGATAAAAGGTGATATTGTGTGTAAAAATGCAGATATCGAAGGCCGCTTTGAAGGGAAAATACAGGTTTTGGAAACCTTAAACATCAAAGCCAAAGCCATTATCCGAGGCGAGGTGGTGTGCGGGAAACTTTCGGTAGAACCCGGAGCCGAGTTTAGTGCAACCTGTGTCATGAAGCCCAATGTAAAAAACCTGCAACCGGATGGACAATCAGCCGAAGAAAAAACAGCGTAATAAGTGGCTGGCACTCATTAATATTCCCATTCAAATGGGGGTTATTATCTTTCTGTTTTCCTATTTTGGAAATTGGATTGACTCCAAATACCCCAACAAGCATCATTTAGGCGTTAAAGGACTTACATTGCTTGGAGTCGCCTTAGCTTTTTATAACCTAAATCGTCAATTGAAAGACATCAATGATTCCGAATAACGAATGGAAACCGGAACTAAAAGATTATTTTTATCCCTCACCGTATTATCATTTGCTTGTTACCTGTGTCACAAACTGGCGGTAACGGCTTTTTTCCCCAATAGTAAGGAACAACAGTTTATGTATCCTCTCGAATGGGTTTACGCGTTGTTTTTCATCGCAACAGCATTGGTGTTGTGGGTACTGATTCGCATCAAAAAAAACAATATAAATAATGTGGGCTTTTCTTCCATGCTGATTACTACTATCAAGTCGAGTGTTGCTGCCTATTTTTTTCTGCAAGTGCTGCATGCAAAAGGCAGTGGTGTCGCTATTGAAAAGTATAGCTTTTTTATAGTCTTTATTATTTTTTTAGCAATAGAAACGGTTTTTACCATCTCAATCTTAAATAAAAAACAATAATTTCCCACAAACCTTAAAAAAAGCAACAATTTTTTTTTTGAATACTTTCCCGTATGAATTAAAATTGTACTTTTGCACCAAATTTTCAGAAAGAACAAATTTTAAGCTATTTCGAGAATATGGTGTTTTCAGGAAAACCAGTCCACTTTATACTTGCGGGAATTTTTATGCTGACTTCCGCATTGTCATCAGCTAATCCGGTTGTCGATTCTGCTTCTGTGGCAACAACTGCCGAAAAGACGCATGAAACACATGCCAAGGAAGAGCCTAAAAAGGAACTTACAGAACAGCAAAAAGAAGCCGAAGAGCGCAGAGAGTTTATTCAACATCACTTATTGGATACACATGATTTTCATGTTTTTTCGTATGCAGATGATGCCGGCGAAGAACATCATATTAGTTTTCCGCTTCCGGTAATTCTTTGGGACAACGGACTTCATGTTTTTATGTCCTCAGCCTTTCATCATGGCGAAAAAGCAGTTGAAAGTAACGGTAATTTTTACCGCCTTCACCACGAAAAAATTTACAAAGTAACGAGTGCTGATGCCGAACTTGCCTTAGACGAACATCACCATCCTACAAATGCAAAACCACTAGATTTTTCAATAACCAAAAATGTCTTTATGATGTTGGTGGTAGCGCTATTATTGTTTTTGCTTTTCAGAAGTTTGGCAAAATCGTATGCCAAAAACGGAGGCATAGCCAAAGGAATTGGTCGTTTCTTCGAACCGATTGTATTGTACATTCGTGACGAAATTGCTATACCAAATATTGGTGAAAAACACTATAAAAAATATATGAGCCACTTATTGACGATATTCTTCTTTGTGTGGTTCCTTAATATTTTCGGTTTAACACCACTGGGAATTAATGTAACCGGTAATATAGCTGTTACCGCTTGTTTGGCCTTAATCACCTATTTAATTACTACTTTCACAGCTAAAAAAGATTATTGGGGTCACATTTTCTGGATGCCGGGTGTTCCTGTGCCGATGAAAATTATTTTGGCGCCAATTGAGTTGTTGGGTACGATTATTAAGCCATTCTCATTGATGATTCGTCTTTACGCTAATATCGTTGCAGGACACATCGTATTAATGAGTCTTATCGGATTGATGTTTTTCTTCAAAAGTTGGTTAGGAAGCAGTTTGTCTTTCGGACTTTCTTTTGCTATTTCAATGATTGAGATTTTAGTGGCATTATTACAAGCTTATATTTTCACCATGTTGTCTGCACTTTATTTTGGTTCTGCTGTTGAAGAGCACCACCACGAAGAAGCGCACCATTAATTTGAGTTTAATTTTTTAATCTATATATTATGAACATTCCTAGAATTGTTGGAGCTGGTTTAGTAGTTATTGGTGCCGGTATCGGTATCGGTAGAATTGGTGGTTCAGCTATGGATGCTATCGCGCGTCAACCTGAAGCTTCCGGAAAAATCCAAACTGCTATGCTTATCGCTGCCGCTCTTATCGAAGGTATCGGTTTTGCTGCATTGTTTGCAGTTGCAGAACAGTAAAAAGTAATAAAAGCTATAACGGTTGGTTATAGCTTTTATTTAAATCAAAAAATGATAAATCTAAATAGAGTTTTATAATGGAAATATTGTTAGATCAGTTTTCGGTTGGTTTATTCTTTTGGTCGGCATTGATTTTTGTCGGTCTTATTTTACTATTGAAAAAATTCGCTTGGAAACCCATTTTAGATGCTGTAAATGAGCGTGAAGAAGGAATACGCAATGCGCTTTTATCAGCAGAAAATGCCAAGAAAGAAATGCAAAATCTGAAATCAGATAACGAAAAACTGTTAGCTGAAGCCCGTGCAGAAAGAGATGCTTTGATGAAAGAAGCTCGTGAAATCAAAGAAAAAATGATTAACGACGCTAAAATTGAAGCTCAAAATCAAGGAGAAAAAATGATTGAACAGGCAAAAGCAGCTATTGTTTCTGAGAAAAATGCAGCCATGGCCGACCTTAAAAATCAGGTTTCTTCGCTTTCGCTTGCCATAGCTGAAAAAGTATTGAAAGACGAATTATCTAATAAAGAATCTCAAACCAAAATGGTTGAGAAAATGTTGGATGACGCAAAATTAAACTAAGCCTATGTCAAGAGCAGCTATACGATATGCAAAAGCAATTCTCGACATTGCTTTGACTTCAGGGAGAGCCGAAGCCGTGAAGAACGATATGATGACTATGGCCAATGCAATTACTGAAAGCCATGAGTTACGTTCGTTTTTAGCCAGCCCGGTTATGAAACTGGATATTAAAAAATCAGCCCTCGAGGAAATTTTTAAAAGCATTCAGCCCGAAACTTCAGGTTTAATCCGATTGCTTTATGAAAATAAGCGTTTCGAAATTTTGGATCAAATAGCCCAACAATACGTTTTTCTTTACGATGAGAAAAACGGCTTGGAAAAAGCGACCGTTACAACAGCTTTTCCGATTACACCGGAATTAGAAGCTAAAGTAATGGAGAAAATTAAACTTTTTTCTGACAAAAAAGTAACCATCCAAAATATAGTCGACCCAGCCATAATAGGAGGTTTTATCCTGCGTTTGGGCGACAAACAGTACAATGCTTCTGTAGCATCTAAACTGTCCGAATTAAAAAGAGAATTTAGTAATTAATATACCATTAAAGATATTTCCAAATGGCAGAAATTAAGGCTGCTGAAATTTCAGCAATATTAAAACAACAATTATCCGGTTTTGAGTCCGGAGCTTCTTTAGAAGAAGTGGGAACCGTTCTTGAAGTAGGTGACGGTATTGCCCGTGTGTACGGATTATCAAACGCACAGTACGGTGAGTTAGTACAATTCGAAAACGGATTGGAAGCTATCGTGTTGAACCTTGAAGAAGATAACGTTGGGGTTGTACTTTTAGGCCCTTCAACAGGTATCAAAGAAGGGGCTACCGTAAAAAGAACACAACGTATCGCATCCCTTAAAGTAGGGGAGCAAATGGTAGGTCGTGTGGTAGATACCTTAGGAAACCCAATCGATGGAAAAGGTCCTATTGGCGGTCAACTTTATGAAATGCCATTGGAGCGTAAAGCACCCGGGGTAATCTTTCGTCAACCGGTAAACGAACCGCTTCAAACAGGGATTAAAGCGGTAGACGCTATGATTCCGGTTGGAAGAGGACAACGTGAACTTGTAATCGGTGACCGTCAAACAGGTAAAACTACCGTGTGTATTGACACGATTTTGAACCAAAAAGAATTCTATGATGCAGGCCAACCTGTATTTTGTATTTATGTTGCCGTAGGGCAAAAGGCTTCTACTGTAGCCGGTATTGCCAAAACTTTAGAAGATAAAGGGGCAATGGCTTATACGGTAATTGTTGCCGCTAATGCATCAGACCCGGCACCAATGCAGGTTTATGCTCCGTTTGCAGGTGCAGCTATTGGTGAATATTTCCGTGACACCGGTCGTCCGGCGCTTATTGTTTATGATGATTTGTCAAAACAAGCGGTGGCGTACCGTGAGGTTTCTCTATTACTTAGAAGACCACCGGGACGTGAAGCATATCCGGGTGACGTATTCTACCTACACTCTCGTTTATTAGAGCGTGCAGCGAAAGTAATCGGTGACGATGATATTGCTAAAAACATGAATGACCTTCCGGAGTCGTTACGACCAATTGTAAAAGGAGGAGGTTCTTTAACCGCGCTTCCAATTATCGAAACACAAGCCGGTGACGTTTCTGCTTATATCCCAACAAACGTAATCTCAATTACCGACGGACAGATTTTCCTTGAGTCTGATTTGTTCAACTCTGGTGTTCGTCCGGCAATTAACGTAGGTATTTCGGTATCTCGTGTTGGAGGTAACGCACAAATTAAATCCATGAAAAAAGTGGCCGGTACCCTTAAGCTTGACCAAGCGCAGTACCGCGAATTGGAAGCGTTTGCAAAATTCGGTTCTGATTTGGATGCAGCGACCATGAATGTAATTGAAAAAGGGAAACGCAATGTGGAAATCCTTAAACAATCGGTTAACGATCCGTATACTGTGGAGGACCAAATTGCCATTATTTATGCAGGATCTAAAAACCTATTGCGCAATGTGCCGGTAAATAAAGTAAAAGAATTCGAAAAAGATTTTATCGAATACTTGAACAACAAACACCGCGACACCTTAAACGCACTTAAAGCAGGTAAATTTGATGATGCAATCACCGATGTTTTGGAAAAAGCAGCCGGCGAAATTGCAGCAAAATATTAATTAATTTCGATTGGTAAATGGACTAACAAGGTTGGTCCATTTGCTGATTGTCAAATTGTCACTTAAACAAAATGGCAAACTTAAAAGAAATACGTAATAGAATCTCTTCGGTACAATCTACGATGCAAATCACATCGGCGATGAAGATGGTTTCTGCCGCTAAATTAAAAAAAGCGCAGGATGCTATTACCGCCATGCGTCCGTATGCGGAGAAATTGACCGAGTTATTACAAAACCTGAGCGCTACTTTAGAGGGTGATATGGGTGGCAACTTTACCTCTCAACGTGAAGTAAAAAAGATTTTGGTAGTTGCTGTAACCTCAAATCGCGGACTGTGTGGTGCCTTTAACTCGAATGTTGTTAAACAGGTTAAAAACATAGTAGAGGCTAATACCGGAAAACAGGTAGATGTATATGCTATCGGTAAAAAAGGGGGTGATGTATTGCGCAAAACAAACGATGTAATTGCTTCCCAAACCGCTGTATTTGATAATCTGACGTTTGAAAATGCAGCTTCTATTGCCGAAGAATTAATGGCCAAATTTACTTCCGGTGATTACGATCAAATCCAATTGGTGTACAACCAATTTAAAAACGCCGCCACTCAGCTTGTTCAAACAGAGCAATATTTACCTTTAGCTCCGGTTCAATCCGAAAATTCAGCCTCAGCTGGGGATTATATTTTTGAACCTTCCAAAGAAGAAATTGTGTTAACCTTGATTCCAAAATCATTGAAAACACAATTGTATAAAGCGCTTAGAGATTCATTTGCTTCCGAACACGGAGCACGTATGACCGCAATGCACAAAGCAACCGATAATGCGACTGAGTTACGCAACCAGCTTAAACTTACCTATAATAAAGCCCGTCAGGCTGCTATTACCGGAGAAATCCTTGAAATTGTAGGGGGTGCTGAAGCATTAAAAGGATAATCTTTTAGGATTTATATAAATAAAAAAGACAACCGAAAAGGTTGTCTTTTTTATTGTGACAAATAATAGAACAGAAAATCGTAAAATTCTGCTTTTTGTTCAATGAATTTTTCAAAGGTATTTTCACCATAATGTCCAACTTCCTTCCGAACCCTCAAAAAAACAGGATTTCTTTGTGCAGGTCTGTTTTGAAGTGCCCAAGCAAATTTATAAGAATGGACTGGTGGTACTCGATCGTCGTTATCAGAAGTGATAATTAAAGTGGTTGGATAATTTACACCATATTTAATTCGATGGAGTGGCGATAGTGATAAAAGACTTTTAAAACCTTCTTCCGTATTTGGGTTGCCATACTCTTCGTACTGGTATTTTCCAACAGTGAATTTATCGTGGTTAATTAAATCAAATGCACCCACAACAGGTATTGCTAATTTAAATAATTCCGGTCTTTCGGTTAACGCATAACCAATTACAAATCCTCCATGAGAAGCGCCACTAATAGCAAGCTTAGACGGATTTGTGTAGTTTTCACGTATCAGATATTCGGCTGCTTCAATAAAATCTCGTAATCCGTTAATTTTGTTTAACCCACGCCCTTCATTAGCCCAATCACTACCTTTTTCTCCACCTCCTCTAATCTCAGCGTAAGCATAAACACCACCTTTATCTAAAAAATGCAGTAAAGCTTCATCATATTTTGCGGATCGCAGCGTTCCGTAGCCACCATATGTTTCCAATAGCGTAGGAGCGTTTCCGTTTTTGTTCATTCCTTTCTTATGCACTATAACAATTGGAACCTGCTTTTGATCGGAGGTTGTAAATGTAGTATACTTAGTTTCAAAATAATCGATCGGAAACAAAGTAGGGGCATCTGATTCAAATAAGCTATGAACAGATTCCAAGTTGCCGCTAATAATATTTGCTTTAAATGTTTTTATTGGTAACGTGATTGATTTTACATTAAAATATAGCTCTTGGGTTTCTTCCTTAAAACCAATTAATGAAATGAAAATATTATCAGGTACTTGGATTTTTTTAATAAAATTACCGTCATAGTCGTATATTGAAAAGTAATTTTTATTTAAATACCTGTATTTGCATATCAGATAATCATCTGAAAATGATACATTTTCAAGCAATTGATTATAAAATTGAGGAATAATTTGTTTATCGTCCTCGGGATTTAGTAAACTAAAACTCCTGACCTCACCCCAATTAAAATCTTGAGTAGAATAATATATTCGCCCTTTTTTAAAATTAATTAATTCAAAATTTGAATCCGTACTTTCCCTAAAAGGGATTAGCTTAAATTCCGGATCCTCCAAATTAGCAAAAAAGTACTGTTTAAAAGTAGAATTTAAATCTTTTACTATTAGAAATAATTTATCAGAAGATGTAAAATAGGAAAAAGTAACATCTTTATTTGTGCCGTCATATACAAGATAATCTTCGGTGGAATTCGAGTTTAATTTGTGATAATACAGCAATGAGGTTGAATCGCGCTCAAACTTTTGACGGTTCGAATTTCTTTTATAAAAAACCCCTTCATTTTTATTCCATGAAAGAGCGGAAAATTTCACATTGCGAATGGTGTCATTTAATCCTTTATTTGTCTTAAAATCATAAAAAAGGATTTCCAATTTATCACTTCCGTTTATACGAATTGAATAAGCCAAATGTGTTGAATTTCGCGATGTTTTGTACTGATCAATTTCAACATTTTTAGAGGGATATATTTTATTTGGATCTATAATTTCTTTGGGCGAATCATCCTGTAAGGATTTGTACAAAAAAAGAGAAGCAGAACTTTTTAATTCTTTATACATCATTTTAAAAAAATAGACACCATTAGGTAAAGGAATGGTTTTGGGTCTCTTTTTGGCGTAAATTTTTATAGTTTGTTCAGTAGATATTTTTTTTGTGATAATTTGATGCTGCTTGGTGGTTTCATTGTCTTGTTTTACAGACCACTTTTTCACTTTTTCCGACTCCATATCATCCATCCATGCTAAAGTATCGGTCAAGGTAATTCCATATCGTGTAAGTGTTGCTGTGTGGGTAGGTAGTTTTGATTGACCTCTTAGAGAGGTGCACATAATAGCGAATACCAAAAGTGTAGTATAAAATTTCATGGTCATTTCATGTAAAAAACAAATATATACGAATTTACTTATTTTTTTAAGCTGTTTTCAAAAGACTTACACTTTTTCATCAATTCCGACTAAAAAGGCATTTAATTTGTATAAAAAAAGTAGATGAAATTATTTTCCTTTTTTAGTGTTTTGGTATTTATATCCTGCGCCTCTCGCAAGGAAATCACAACCGATTTGCCCTATGAAATCGAAACCATATATTACCAAAACTGGATAGGCGGCCAAGAGCAAAGCGGTAGCGGTACCCATTTCCATGTCTTTTTCAAAAAACCACTTCCCGAAAACTGTACCGTGGCTAAAGTGTACTACCTTAATCGGGAATCATTTTTCGAATCGGAATCAACTACCCATTTTGTTGCGTACTATTTTGCGCCAAAAAACGACCTAATCCTGGATGGCGAATCCCAAAATGAATATGGCAATAAAGCGCCAATACTTACTGAACCTAAATACAAACTCAATCCCGGAGAGGTCATACTCGAATTTCACGAGGGAACTACGGTACGATTATTTAAAGTTAATAACGTTGGTGAAAAAGAACTGGTAGCCTACCCGCAGGCTCGCCCACGAAATTAGTATTTTTGCTGCAAAACAATTCCATTGAGTCTCTATAAAGGTCTTTTCAAACAAACGCTTATTTACGGTTTGGCCACAGTGCTGCCCCGTATGATAAGTTTTCTGTTAAATCCGCTTTTTGTGCATGCCCTGCCCAAAAAGGAATTTGCCGATGTATCCATTATCTTTTCATGGCTGGTGTTTTTTAATGTATTGCTGTCCTACGGCATGGAAACTGCTTTTTTCAGATTTTACAACAAAGAAGAGAATAAAGGCAACGTAATTTCAACGGCTATTGTTTCCATTTTTTGGTCTTCATTAGGCTTTTTGGCATTGGCTTTACTTTACAGAAAGACATTGGCAAACTGGGCCGAAATCAATGTTGAATATGTAACCTATACGATATGGATTCTTGTTCTCGATGCCTTGGTAATCATTCCTTTTTCGAAACTTCGAGCCGAAAAACGACCGCTTCGCTACGCCATTATAAAAATAGGGAGCGTACTGGTCAATCTTATACTTAATCTTTTCTTTCTGCTCCTCTTACCCGAAATACACCAAAACAACCCCGATAGCTTTTTAGCCACATTCTATTATCCGGGATTTGAAGTAGGGTATATTTTTGTGTCGAACTTAGTTGCAAGCTTGGCCACATTCCTAATCCTATCTCCGGATTATTTTGTAACGAATTGGAAATTCAACAAGCAACTTTGGCTCCAAATGATGCGATACGGATTTCCGGTTTTGTTGGCCGGTATCGCTTTCGCCATTAATGAGCATTTCGACAAAATCCTTCTCGAAAAACTTAATGTAAATAAAGCCGATATTGGGGCCTATGCCGCCTGTTACAAAATAGGCATGTTTATGGTGCTTTTCCGAACCGCCTATACACTCGGAATCGAACCGTTTTTCTTTAGTCACGCCGGGAACGAAAATGCCCAGCAAACCTATGCCACTATTACCAAGTATTTTGTCATTTTTGGCTCTCTGATTTGCTTAGTTGTTATCGCTTTTGTTGATGTATTCAAAAAACTTTTGGTGCCTAATCCGTTGTACTGGGATGCTGATAAAGTTGTGCCGTTAATTGTCTTAGCCAACTTTTTCCTGGGTATTTACACTAACCTGTCTGTTTGGTACAAACTCATCGATAAAACTAAAATCGGGGCCTACATCTCGTTAGTAGGCGCAGCAGTCACCTTGGCTCTCAATTACCTCCTTATTCCAAGTATGAGTTATTACGGATCGGCAATTGCAACCATCGCAGCTTATGGCACAATGATGTTTATTTCCTACCGAATGGGGCAACGAAAATACCCCATCCCTTACGATATGAATCGAATTTCAGTCTACCTGGGTCTCACCATTTTATTTTCGGCCTTGGCGTTCTATGTCCCCATTATCCGCGAATACCTTGCCCTCCGCCTTTTGCTTATCCTTGCCTTTTTATATATTATTTATCGCAATGAAAAAGAAACTTTGCTCCGTATAATCAAAAGAAAGTGATATTTTTGAAGCTGATTCGTGCTTTCTACTACCACTTGCCGGAAGGTCACGACTAAAAATTACAATACTATGACCATCAAAATCATTTCTACATCCAATCACCCACTGCCTTCTTACGAAACAATTGCTTCGGCAGGAATGGATTTGCGTGCCAATCTCGCGGAACCTATCGTACTCAAACCACTCGAAAGAGCCTTGGTCAAAACCGGGCTTTTTATTGAATTACCCTTAGGCTACGAAGCGCAGGTGCGCCCGCGCAGCGGACTCGCATTCAAAAAAGGAATTACGGTGCTTAATTCACCCGGAACAGTAGATGCCGATTACCGTGGCGAAATTGGCGTGATTTTAGTAAATTTATCCAATGAAGAATTTACTGTCGAAAATGGGGAACGTATCGCCCAACTTGTCATCGCAAAACATGAACGCGCCGAATGGCTCGAAGTAACCGAATTATCGGAAACATCACGTGGCGAAGGCGGATTTGGCTCAACAGGCGTGAAATAGTGGTCTATTTCGAAAGTCAACATTCCAAGTTCAACATTCCAAGCTCAAAATGTTAAAGATATAAATCAATAAAATTATTCTAAGCCATGAAAAAATTTGATTTACACGAACGATTAATTGATTTTGCAGTTACAATAATTGATGTTACAGACAACTTAAAAATAACTAAAGCAGGAAATCATTTATCAGGACAAATAGTAAGATCAGGAACTGCTCCTTCTCTAAATTACAGTGAAGCCCAGAGCGCTGAATCTAGAAATGATTTTATACATAAAATGTCAATTGTTTTGAAAGAATTAAGAGAAACACATTCATGTCTAAAGATTATTTATAAAGCAAAATTATATTTGAAAGAAGAACAAAATTTAGAGTATTCTATAAAAGAAAATGATGAATTAATTTCAATTTTTGTGAAAAGTATAGAAACATCTAGAAGGAAAAACAAATAGTAAGATATTTCAAAATTCAAAATTCCAAGTTGAGTGTTCAAAATTCAAACAATGTTGAATATTCAATATTGATCAACGAATGTTGAAGTTTAAAAGTAGTAAACATGAAAATAATTGTCCCAATGGCCGGTCGCGGCTCTCGTCTCAGACCCCACACTCTTACGGTACCTAAACCGCTTATTCCTGTTGCAGGGAAACCTATCGTACATCGGTTAGTGGAGGATATTGCCGGCGTACTCAATCAACCCATCGAAGAAATTGCGTTCATCATCCACGAAAGTTTTGGTGCAAAAGTAGAGGAAGATCTTATAGCTATTGCGCAAAAATTAGGCGCAAAAGGCACAATATATTACCAAAACGAAGCGTTAGGAACTGGGCATGCCATAATGTGTGCTGCACCGTCACTGTCCGGTCCGGCTGTAATTGCTTATGCAGATACGTTAATTCGAGCTGATTTTGATTTGGATACAACGGCCGATAGTGTGATTTGGGTAAAACAAGTGGAACACCCGGAAGCTTTTGGAGTAGTAAATCTGAATGCCGCCGGAGAAATCATCGAGTTGGTCGAAAAACCAAAAGAATTTGTATCGGATTTGGCCGTTATCGGAATATACTATTTTAACGATATAGGGGTGTTAAAAAATGAATTGCAGTGGGTTTTGGAAAACAACATAATCCATGGAGGTGAGTACCAAATTAATGACGGAATCAAACGCATGATGGCTAAAGGCATGAAATTTGTACCGGGTCAAGTAGACGAATGGATGGATTGCGGAAATAAAGATGTTACTGTGGAAACTAATTCGCGAATGCTTGGCTTTTTGCATCAAGACGGAGAAAGCTTAGTTTCTTCAGCAATTAAATCTGAAAATTCTACAATCATTCCGCCTTGTTTCATCGATGAGGATGTGTACTTAATCAACGCAACTATAGGCCCTAATGTGTCATTAGGCAAAGGTTGCCACGTGATTGACAGCACCATTAAAAACAGTTTAATACAAACCCATGCCCATATAAAAAATGCAAATTTGGACAACGCGATGATTGGTAATCACGCCTCATTTAACGGCAATTTCACCAATGTCAGCTTAGGGGATTATTCAACCTTGGAGTAATATGAAAAAACGAATTCTGTTTTTTGTTTTTTGGCTTAGCGTAATGGGCTTTCCGTTTCAGCTTCTGGCTCAAACAGAGCCTGAAGATATTGTTATGGACAACAACGTTTTCCAAGATCATTTTTACGAAGCCATCAAACAAAAAGGAATCGAAAATTACGATAAAGCCATCGAGTCGCTCCAAAAATGTTTGGAATTGCAACCGAACAATCCGGCGCTTTTTTTTGAACTGGGAAAAAATTACTATTACCAAAAAAAATACAAAGAGGCCTACGATAATTTTGAAAAGGTTACGCAATTAGAACCCAAAAACCGATGGGCTTGGGTTGGAATGTACGATGTGTGTTACGACACAAAAGACTATAACCAAGCCGTTATTGTGGTTCAGAAGTTAATCGAATTTAAAGAAGATTACAAAAACGATTTGTTGTCGCTTTATATGAATACCCAGCAATACGACAAAGCGCTTACGCTGTTAAATGAACTCAATGAGCGTTTTGGAAACACGGACCAACGCGACATGTATAAGAACCAAATATTGCAGGATGCACGTTTTCAGGGGGCCGAAAAAAACAATTTAGAAGAACAAATACGCAAAAATCCAAAAGAAGAATCGAATTATATTGAACTTATTTCAATTTACTCGAAAAGCAATCAGGAAGAAAAAGCCTTGGAAATAGCTAAGAAATTGGAAAAAGAAATTCCCGACTCCGATTGGGCACAAGTGAGTTTGTTTAAGTTTCATTTGAATAATAATGACGGAGCCAAAGCTGTGGTATCGATGAATAAGGTTTTTGCAAGTGATAAAATCGATAAAAAAATCAAACACCGAATTTTGAATGAATTTTTGATTTTTACACAACGTAACCCGCAATATAACGCTGACTTAGAAAAAGCAATAGGCTATTTTCAAGACGATAAAGAGGTGCAAGTGGCTAAGGAAATAGGCAAGTTTTTCCTCAATAAAAAAGAGGCTGACAAGGCGTTGCTTTATTTCGAAAAGCATCTCGCTTCCAATCCGGATGATATTGAAGCTGCAGTTTTGTATTTGCAAACGCTAACCGATAAAGTTCAGTTTGATAAAGTGGTAACAACTGCCGGCGAATGGCTGGAGCGGTTTCCAACGCAACCTCAATTTTATTACTATCAGGGAATGGGATACAACCAATTGAAAAATTTTAAAAAAGCAAAAGAAGTGTTGGAAACCGGAATGGATTTTCTGGTAGACGACTTACCTTTGGAAATAAATTTCAACATCCAATTGGGCGAAGCCAGTCATGGTCTTGGCGACGAAAAGAAAAAAGAACAGTATTTTACACGGGCGAATGAATTGCTCAAGCAAAAACGATAAAATGAGGAAATTAACCTTTTTGATGTTGGCAATTGTGTTCACCGGATGTAAATCCAAACAGCTTTTAGCGGTTAAGGATGCCGAAAATGAAATCTCAGCACAAACCATTATCACGAATCATTATGCCAATAAATTTGATTTTTCGACACTATATATAAAGGCTAATGCCAAATACAGTGATGAAAATCAATCGCAATCGGTTACTGCTGAAATCAAAATCAAGAAGGATGAAAAAATATTGGTAAGTGTACGCGTATTGGGGATTACAGTGGCAAAAGCACTCATTACTCCTAATGCTGTAAGCTATTATGAAAAACCGGGAGGCACTTATTTTGAAGGCGATTATGAAGCCTTAAGCCGATGGCTGGGAACCGATTTAGATTATAACAAAGTGCAGAATATGCTTTTAGGAAAAGCTTTGGATGATTTGACCCAATCGAAATACAAAGCCTCTTTGGAAAATAAGCTTTACAAGCTGGAAAATATAACGGATGCAAAAACCCAAAAGAGTTTTTATTTTGAAGCAGAAAAATTTTTGGCCCGAAAACAAGAAGTTTCGCAGCCTGAAAAAGCCCGAAAGCTAAGTGTGGGTTATCCGGAATACCAACAAACAAGCGATTTGTTTTTCCCGTTACACCTAACGATTGAAGCGTCGCAAGAGGCAAAAAACACCACCATCGCAATTGAATATAAAAATATAACCGTTAACGAAGAGTTCTCCTTTCCCTATTCGGTTCCGGAAGGATATGAGCGTATCTTTATAAACTAAATACTATGCAGAAATTTTTAATCACGTTACTACTTGTTTGTTTTTCGGGGGTGTCATGGGCACAAAACCAAGAAGAATTAGAGCGTAAAAAAGAAAAACTGATGCAGGAAATCAAAGAAAAAGAAGCACAACTGCAAAACGTACGCTCTAAAGAAAAGTCGGTTGCCAAACTGCTGCAACTACAAAAAGAAAAAATCAATCTCAAGGAAACATTGATTAATACTACTGAGAAGCAAACGCGTGTGCTTTCGGATAACATTTATGTCAATCAAAAAGAGGTAAACAAACTCAATGCTGAACTAAAAGAGTTAAAAGAAGATTATGCGGCCATGATTTTGAAATCATATAAAAACAAATCAGCTCACAGCAGAGCGATGTTTTTATTGTCGTCATCCAATTTTTCTCAAGCTTACAAACGACTCCAATACATGAAACAATATTCGGCTTATCGCAAAATGCAAGCCGAAGAAATCAAGCAAAAAACACAAGAATTAAAAGATCATAATGCTAAACTTTCCGGCCAAAAAACAGAAAAAGAAAAGTTGTTAGCCGAGCAGGAAAAACAACGGCAAGATTTGGTTAAAGAAAAACTTGACCAGGAAAAAATTGCCAATAGTTTGAAAAAGGATAAAAAGCAAATTGCAGCCGAAATCAAAAAGAAACAACAGGAAACCAAACGTATTGATGCTCAAATTCAGAAATTGATTCGCGATGCGATTGCCGAAGCGAACCGCAAAGCAGCTGCGGCAAAGGCCAAAGCAAATCCAAAAACAACTACAGCGGCTGAGACAAAAGCAATAGAATCGTCGACCAAAATTGTGTTGACACCCGAAGCCAAATTAGTTTCGGATAATTTCAAAGCCAACAAAGGGCGTTTGCCATGGCCAGTTGAAAAAGGCGCCATAACCTTGGGTTACGGCAACCAACCGCACCCGGTATACAAATCGCTTGAGGTGCACAACAGCGGTATCGAAATTACCACCGAATCCGGCGCAAATGCGCGTTGTGTTTTTGCCGGTGAAGTAACCAAAGTAATTGTGACTTCTCCCTTAAACAAAGCGGTTTGTGTGCAACATGGTGATTATTTTACCATTTATCAAAATCTGAGTTCGGTGAATGTTAGTGCGGGAGACAAAGTTACGGCCAAACAAATTTTAGGAAAAGTACGCACCAATCCGGAGGGAAAAACAGTACTTAAATTTATCATTTCACAAAACACAACCTATGTGAATCCGGCGCAGTGGATTGCGCAATAAAGGATATTGTGTAAAAGTAATACGAACGCCCGCTTTTGCGGGCGTTTTTTTATGCGTTTGAAGGTTTGCGCCAGGGACAGAGGCGATACCGTGTAAAGCCGAAGGCCCGGTTCCGGTGTGCCTTGGCACTTCGGAAGGCGCCCCAATCAAAAATTTAAGACATAAACAGCGCTTTTAACTCGGTTGCCTCTTGTGCTTTCATTTTGCCGGCTAAGACCAAACTCAATTGTTTACGACGTAGGGCGGCATCGTAGCGGGCTTTTTCTTCTTCGGTTTCCGGAATGAGTTCGGGAACCGGAACCGGATTTCCGGTTTCGTCTACGGCTACAAAAGTATAGATAGCTTCGTTGGCTTTGGTGCGGATTCCCGATTCCCGGTCTTCGGTCCAAACATCCAAATAAATCTCCATGGATGAAGTAAACGCACGGGATACCTTAGCTTCGACAGTGACCACACTTCCCAGCGGAATGGCGCGATTAAACGCCACGTGATTAACCGATGCAGTTACCACTATGCGGCGTGAATGGCGGCGTGCCGCAATGCTGGCAGCGCGATCCATACGGGCTAACAGTTCACCACCAAATAAATTGTTCAACGGGTTGGTTTCGCTTGGGAGTACCAAATCGGTTAAGGTTGTAAGCGATTCTTTAGGGTGTTTTGGTATCATGCTTTTTTTTGCAAAGATATTTATTGTTTTGGCGTTTCACAAACTTAAACAAGGCACAAAAAAAACCGATTCCCAAGAGAACCGGTCAAAATATAGTACTTGTTTTGTTGCTTATTCTTTTACCAACAGCCAGGCTTCCGGATGGGTCGCTTTGATGTGTTGCATGGCGCTAAATGCAGCCGAATAGGAGCCGTAACTGCCATAGATAACCGGAATTAAACCATGGCGGTTTTTTGCCAATATACGCGGAGCATACCCCATACGTTTAAGTTCGGCAAATTTTCGGTACGCATTTTTTTCATTCAGAAAAGCCCCGGCAACAACATGATAGGGGTAACTGCGGTAAACGGGTTGTTTTTTATCGGCTAACGATAGCGTAACAGAGGGAAGCGGATTTTCAATAAAGAAGGTAGCTTCCTGAATTTTGTTGTTTACTTGTTGCTGTACTTTTGTTTGAACTAAGAGCGTTTCCTGTTCTATTTTTTGTTGGTAATATTGATTCCCATAAATTCCTCCTACAGCCAAAAGACTACCACCCAATAGGAATACAGCTGCATATTTAAGAAAGTTAGCGCCTGTGCGTTTTTCGGGTGTTAAGGCAATAGGGGCTTTTTCTTCCAGTGCTTCAGTTTCTTGCTTGTAAACCACACGTTTGATGGCTGGCGATACATAGGAAGTGAGTCCGAATGCTTCAGGTAAGTAATTGATTTGGTGCGAAGGTGTAAAAACCAAACTGTTTTCAGAGTTGAAAAACAATTCGCCAATCGCGTGTAGCGAAATTCCACCGTAAATTTGGAGGTTGTTTTTCCACACGTGTACTTCGTCTGCAATACGGTTTACAGCCGTTTCGAACGAGATTTTTTCAACTTGGGCAATGTGGTTGGCCAATAGACCGTCGTTATTCTTGATGTTCGCATTGAATAAAACGGTTTTTTTGGGCGGGAAAAAAGTATGACTTGCTTCATGCAACTGCGCAGGTCGCGTTTCGGTTAGAAACGCTCCAAATTCGGGCACCGTTACACATTGGTAACGATACAATAATTGCGAGATATGTTGCTCAATCTTCATATAACAAAGATAATTATTCAGCAACAAAAGCAAAATATTATTCACAAAAATTATCAACAGGGCTAAAAAAACGATTGATGGTGTTTTTTGAGGAAGCAATTTCTTTTTGTATCTTCGTACTTTCAGGATGATATCCGTTAATCGCCAATAAAAAAAGTATGCGCCAAACCGAATTATTGTACCTTCTGGCATTGCTGGAAGTGGAAGGGGTGGGAGATGTAATGGCTAAAAAGCTCATTAGTCATTTTGGTTCCGCCGAAGATGTTTTTAAAGCCAAACCGGCTACACTCCGCAAAATAGACGGAGTGGGTACTATCCTCAGTCAGAATTTTAAACGTACGGCTTGTTTTGATAAAGCGGAAGCCGAGTTACTCTTTTTAGAAAAGAACAATTACCGCTGTTTAACTTATACCGATACGGATTATCCGATGCGGTTAAAGCACTGTTTTGATGCGCCGGTGGTTTTGTTTACCTCTGGAACTATAGATTCAACGCCCGCCAAGATAATTAGTGTAGTTGGGACACGTCAGGTGACGCAACATGGTGCCGAATTTTGTAGGGAACTCATAGCGGATTTAGCACCTTTACAACCTGTAATTGTGAGTGGATTTGCCTATGGTGTTGATATTGTTGCACATCAGGCTGCTATGGAAAACGGACTACAAACCATAGGCGTTTTGGCGCATGGACTCAATCAGATGTATCCTAAAACACACAAAAAGTATAGGAACAAAATGGAGCAAAATGGCGGATTTATGACTGAGTTTCGCAGTTCATCCAATCCTGATAAGGAAAATTTTGTGCGTAGAAACCGTATTGTGGCCGGTATATCCGAGGCTACAATTGTAATTGAAAGTGCAGAAAAAGGAGGTTCGCTTATCACGGCCGCGTTAGCAAATGAATATAACCGGGATGTGTTTGCGGTGCCGGGGCGCACCACAGACAAGCTTAGTCAGGGGTGTAATACGCTCATCAAAACCCAACGAGCGCATTTATTAACTTCGGCAGCCGATTTAATTTACATCTTGAACTGGGAACTTCAATCCCTTGAGAAAAATAGAGCCACAGTGCAGAAACAACTTTTTATAGAGCTTGATTCTGAAGAGGAAAAAATTTACAGTTATCTCCATACAAACGGAAAGCAGTTACTCGATATAATTGCTATGGAATGCGGTTTTCCGGTATATCGATTATCATCGATACTTTTGAATATGGAACTCAAAGGCGTGATACGGCCTTTGCCCGGCAAATTGTTTGAGGCGGTTTAAAGCAGTTGTTGTCTAAAATCAGGAATGCAAATTAACTGGGTGTTTTCGTAAATCAAATACAAGTTGGCATTTACAATTTTTATGTTAGAAACTTTTGACCAATCAAGAGTAAATGACGAACGGTTATCAGGTGTTTTTAATGTGGTAATTCCGGTTTTATACGGGAAAAAATCGGAGTAACCGGACACAAATTTATAGAGTCCAACGAAACGAACAAGTACAAAAACGGAGTTGTCTGAATCAATTGCCACATCATCAATTGCGGTGTTATGATTTACCACAGTTGAAACCGTAAAACCAGCAGTAGACGGAACAACCTTTCTTATCTTAAACTGATTATCAAGTAAGTAAATGGCATCGTTTTTCGAAATAATTTTATTTATATTGATGAACGAAGCTTCAGTACCGGATCCATCTGTTTGAGTATATTCACCGCTACCGGCAATAAAAGTTTCAGAGGCAGTGGAAATATCATATGCTTTTAATTTACGGCAGGATTCGTCAAAAAACGCTACTTTATTTTGAAAACTACCTATTTGATAAATTGCGTTGGGGGAGGGTAATAAATCGTTGTCAAATGTATGTATCGGATTGATGGTATTATTCTCAATTTTATACAATTTTGTGTCCGGGTAAGATTGGCCGTTTATATAAAATAAATTGGAACCCACCGTTTCAAGTTTTGGACTTATGGAATTGTAATTATTGTAGGCAAAAAGCACCTGAGAATTACCTTGGAAATCGATTTTATTTACATTATCAAATTGATTGCTTCTTTCGATTACAAAAGTGTTTTGGTTGGCATCTATTGAAAAATCTTTGATTTCTTTTCCTTCGCCACAGCGATAAACAAATTGTGTAGCAACACCATTTGTAATTTCATTGTTGTTGTTTTCGGAAGAACAGGAAGAGACTATAAAAGCAAAAGAAAAGACAAGAGAAAGCCAGAAAAATTTCATGTTACGCAAATTAATAGTAAAGGTACAAAACGAATCAGTAACCAAGCTTCACGCGAACCTTTTTTAACACAACTTCTGCCACTCTTGAAGCTTTTTCTGCACCTCGATGCAACAATTCATCAACTTCGTTGAGGTGGTTCATGTAGTAATTGTATTTCTCTCGTTCTGTTTTAAACCGTTCACAGATAAGTTCAAACAATGCTTGTTTTGCATGACCATACCCATAGTTTCCGCCTAAGTAATTGGCACGCATAGCGGCAATTTGATCGGTGTTAGCCACCAGTTTATAAATAGCAAAAATGTTACAGGTATCCGGATTTTTGGGTTCTTCCAAAGGGGTACTGTCACTTTCAATAGCCATAATTTGCTTGCGCAGCGCTTTATCATCTAAAAAAATGTTGATGATATTCCCTCGCGATTTACTCATTTTTTGACCGTCGGTTCCCGGAACATACATGGTTTCTTCTTGTACTTTGGCTTCGGGAATTACAAAGGTTTCGCCCATTTGATGGTTGAAACGCGAAGCTACATCGCGCGTGATTTCGATGTGCTGAAGTTGATCTTTACCAACCGGTACAAATTCAGCATCGTACAATAAAATATCGGCAGCCATAAGCATAGGATAGGTAAACAAACCGGCGTTTACATCTTCCAAACGATCGGCTTTATCTTTAAATGAATGCGCTAAAGTGAGGCGTTGATAGGGGAAAAAGCAACTTAAATACCACGAAAGTTCAGCCGTTTGAGGCACATCGCTCTGACGGTAAAACAGTACTTTTTCGGTATCTAAACCGCAGGCCAACCATACGGCAGCAGTGCTGTAGGTGTTTTGACGTAGTTCGTTTCCGTTTTTAATTTGCGTAATCGAATGTAGGTCGGCTATAAAAAGAAAAGACTCGTTTTTTGAGTCCTGCGATAGTGCAATAGCCGGAAGTATTGCTCCCAGTAAATTTCCTAAATGCGGTGTTCCGGTACTTTGAATTCCCGTAAGTATTTTGCTCATGGCGTATTGAAATTTCAGCAAAGTTAAAAAAATTACGGGCTAATGTTTATTTTTGGACTCATGAGAATTTTTAAAATCTTTTTTTGGATACTATGGCGCATCTGGTTTTACATACTGGTAGCCCTTCCGATACTGATTTTTTTCCCGCTTTTACTCTTGTCTATTTTGAAAGAGAGTTGGTATCCCTTTTTTTTCAAGATTGCTCGCATTTGGGCTAAGTTTATACTTATTGGGATGGGTTTTTATTTTAGTGTCGAAACCGAAAAAGTACCAATTAAGGGCAAAAGTTATATGTTTATTGCCAATCATACCTCTATGGCTGATATTATGCTGATGTTAGCCGTAGTAAAAAATCCGTTTGTGTTTGTAGGAAAAAAGGAGTTGGCAAAAATTCCGTTGTTTGGTTTTTTCTACAAGAGAACCAGTATTTTGGTTGATCGCGACAGTGCCAAAAGCAGGTATGATGTTTATGAGCAGGCCCAACGCCGTTTAAATCAAGGATTGAGTATTTGTATTTTTCCGGAAGGGAAAGTGCCCGAAGAACACATTCTTTTAGATGAGTTTAAAGACGGCGCTTTTCGTTTAGCAATTGAACATCAAATCCCCATCGTACCGATGACTTTTTTAGACAATAAAGAGCGATTTTCATATACTTTTTTTAGTGGTAGTCCAGGGATTATGCGGGTTAAAATGCACGATTTCATTGAAACGGCATTGTTGGAGCAAGATAGTAAAAGAAGTATTCGAGAGCAGGCGCGTTCCATTATTTTGACCGATTTAGAACGAGATATCCAAAAAAAGAGCCCGGTTTAGCCGGACTCTTTTCCGTTATGCCCTGAGGTCATAACACCACTTAACTAATTTTAAACATAAAACTAACTTAACCTTTTTTAAAAACGATAACTCAAGCCACTGTATATACCGAAAATATACGGTTTAAAAGCAGTTGCATCGGATGAAAATGTATTAAACTGGTATTTGAAAACCGGCTCGAAGCGGGCTTCAAAGTTTCGCAAAATCGGGTAATTAAAGCTTAATCCTACGTTAGAGCTAAAATGAACACGATTCAAATTTGTTGCTGAACCCAGTTTCACATTCATTCCTTCTGAGGTTAGAAAGATTTCATTTTGGTTTAAGAAAAAAGTACTCACACCGCCAATGGCATCGATTCTAAACTTTTGTCCCCAAACCCGATAGGATAATTCTACCGGAACTTCTAAATACCCCATTTTTTGGTTTAATACACCGTCAAAACGTTCACTGGCCATTTTGTCCCATTGTGTGCTTACATTCATAAGGGGTTTTATTTGAATCATAGAACCCAAGGCAGTAGGATCAATGTTTTTCATCATTTTAGCATTTGTTTCCTGATAAAAAACAATTCCTTCCGTATCATAATTTACAGAAAGAACATGAACTCCCGTGCGAACTTTCAGGCGGTCATTAACTTCATACCCAACGGATACGCCATAACTCATGCTGGTATTAAACGATTTTGTGTTTTCGGCCAACATATCATCTAACGGAGAACCGTCGGCAAACGACCCAAAGTAAACAGGAGCAAGATTAGGTGCAACTTGCCACCTGTTTTTTTTCATTTTTTGGGTGTCTTTTTCTTCTTTTTCATTTAGCAATTCTTCCATCGTTTTAGAAGAATTGGTGTTGGCCACCGCTTCTTCTTTTTTCGTTGAAATGTCACCTTTTTCAACAATATTGTCTTGATTTTTCATAGCAATTTTATCAGAGTCAATAGTGTTGTTTCGTTTCAAATCCGGAGTTACTTTGTAATCCGAATTTGTATTTTGTTCCGGTTTTTTAGGAGCTACAGTACTTGCAATACCAGTAGGTGTAGCGTTGGTTGCCCGGTTGTTTTCTAAATTAGGTTGCGATGTAGCTTTTGAAACCTTTTTTTCCTTTTCAGGAGTATTCGAGGCAAGCTTATTGGTGGCTTTGAAAAGTTTTGTTTCGTTTGTATTTTTATTTTGCGTCTGTTGCTCTGAACTGACAAGGTAATCTTGTTTTTTCACACCCAGTTCACTTTCAGCTTCTACAGGTGTAATTTTTGGATTAGCTTGTGTTATTTCCGTTGCATTTTCTTTTCCGTTACTTTTAACCACTGCATTGGTAGTATCTTGGTTTTGCGGCTGAGAAAGGGTTATACCGTTTTCTGTTGCAGGATTGTTTTGCTGATTACCAATCGATTGGTATCCCCAAAAACCAATAACAAAAAGAGAGGCAACACCCGAAATCCACCACCAGATCGGAACTATGCGTCTTTTTTTCTTTTTTTCCTGTAAAGCAGATTCAATTTCCGGCCACAAATCCTGATGCGGTACAGCTTCGTATCCGGATAATTTATCTTGAAACAGTTTTTCTATGGAATCTTTTTTATTCATTTTAATTTCGGCATTTTTGACGTGCCGGTGTAAGCTTCAATTTTATCTTTTAATAATTGTTTGGCTCTGGAAAGATTGGATTTTGAGGTGCCCACTGTAATCTGTAGCATTTCGGCTACTTCTTGATGACTGTACCCGTCCAACACATAAAGGTTAAAAACCAACCGATACCTGTCGGGCAA
The DNA here is from genome assembly GCA_041917555.1 of Flavobacterium sp. GTDB lineage: Bacteria > Bacteroidota > Bacteroidia > Flavobacteriales > Flavobacteriaceae > Flavobacterium. The sequence goes on from JAYRXL010000089.1 coordinate 83,807, forward strand.
TTCCTGGATGATTTTAATCAGGTATTCGTGTGTAATACCATCTGCATCAAGTTCTGTTTCCTCTATCGCTTCTGTATTTTCATCTACAACGGTCAGAAAAGTTTCTTTGCGGTATTGTTGCAAAACATGATTAATCATCACTCTTTTAATCCATCCTTCAAAAGAACCTGAAAACGAGAATTGGTGAATTTTATCAAAAATCAACAAAAATCCGTCTTGTAAATTGTCTTGGGCTTCAGCATAACTACGGGAGTATTTCAGACAAACCGGAAACAATTTCGGGACAAAAAGTCTGTATAATTGTTCTTGAGATTTGCTGTCATTTTTTTTACATCCGTTTATGAGCTCTTCTATGCCCAAGGGTTTATATATTAATGATCAACGACTACTTCATACTCGAAGAAATCTTCTTGTCCTGAAGTGTTTGTGCCTTTCCAAAATTTAAACGTGTAAGTTCCAATTTCAGTTGGTTTAAATTTCAATGGAACAACAACGGTATCGTTTTCTACTACCTGACAATCGTTTCGGTAAAGGTGTGCATTATAAATGGCCACAACTCGCGTAAAATCATTTTTTTGATAATAAAAATCTTCAAAAAAATAACACTTAGAGGGGCGAATATACTTTACCGGTATTTCAGTAACACTGTCTCTTGCAAAAGCAGTTTGCATTTCAACTTTGGCTACAGGAAGTATTTCAAGCGTGTATGATTCTTCCGTATTAGTACAGGAAGTAATCACAAAAACAAGTAAAAATACTACAATTAATTTTTTCATTTTTTTGGTGTTTTAATGGTTGATGCAAAAGAAACAAAAAGGTTGCGTGAAAGTACAAAAAAAAATCCCGATACTTCGGGATTTAATTTATTCTGCTTGTTTGATGTACTCCTTAATTTTTTGCTCGAGCTCATCTGCCAGTTCGGGATTATCTTTAATCAGAAGTTTTACGGCATCACGCCCTTGTCCTAATTTTGTATCGCCGTAGCTGAACCAAGACCCCGATTTTTTGATGATTTCAAATTCGGTTGCCAAATCCAAAATTTCACCTGTTTTGGAAATACCTTCTCCATACATAATGTCAAATTCGGCTGTTTTGAAAGGAGGTGCCACTTTATTTTTAATGATTTTTACTTTGGTACGATTACCCAAAACGTTTTCACCGTCTTTTATTTGAGAAGAACGACGAATGTCTAATCGAACAGAGGCATAAAACTTTAACGCATTACCTCCGGTTGTGGTTTCAGGGTTGCCAAACATGACGCCAATTTTTTCACGCAATTGATTGATGAAAAATACCGTACAATGCGTTTTGCTGATTGTTCCGGTTAATTTTCGCAAAGCCTGCGACATTAATCGAGCGTGTAATCCCATTTTAGAATCGCCCATTTCGCCTTCAATTTCACTTTTAGGTGTTAAGGCAGCCACAGAGTCAATGACAACAATATCAATGGCTCCAGAACGAATCAGATTTTCGGCAATTTCTAATGCTTGTTCTCCGTTGTCCGGTTGAGAAATGATAAGGTTGTCGATGTCGACCCCTAATTTTTCGGCATAAAAACGGTCAAAAGCGTGCTCTGCATCAATAAATGCAGCAATTCCACCTGCTTTTTGTGCTTCGGCAATAGCATGCAAGGTTAACGTGGTTTTACCGGAAGATTCCGGTCCGTATATTTCAATAATACGCCCTTTGGGATAACCGTTCACACCCAATGCTAAATCAAGCCCCAAAGATCCGGAAGGAATTACTTCCACTTCTTCAATGGCTTTATCGCCCATTTTCATTACGGTTCCTTTGCCGTATGTTTTGTCTAATTTGTCTAAAGTAAGCTGTAGCGCTTTTAATTTTGCTTCTTTTTCTGAACTCATGATTACTGAATTTAATGGCTGTTACTGGTGGTAAAAATACATATTTTTTTCAATTCGAAATCACAGACAACCAACGAGTTTTAAACAAAAAACTAAGCAATTTCAGAGATGCGTAATGTGTTTACCATTCCTTTCTCTACTACAGGCATTGCAGCAAGGTTTACCAACATATCTCCTTTTTTTACAAAGCCGTTTTCCTGCGCAATCTTATTAATGTCTTCAACGGTATCATCAGTACTCACAAATTTGTCGTAAAAAAACGAATTCACACCCCAGAGCAAACTAAGTTGTGTAAGGATTTTACGGTTAGATGTGTACACTAAAATGTGAGATTTTGGTCGCCAGGCTGAAATTTGAAATGCAGTATAACCACTATTGGTCAAGGTGGATATGGCTTTTGCCTGAATTTCATTTGCCATAACGGCAGCATGATAACAAATGGATTTCGTAATAAAACGTTTGGTTCTAACGTGAGGCGGATTTTGTGGAACCTGAATAAGCGGTGAATCTTCAACCGATTCAAGAATTTGTGTCATTTTTTCAATAACCTGCACCGGATAATTTCCCACGGAAGTTTCGCCCGAAAGCATAACAGCATCGGCTCCGTCCATAACCGAGTTGGCAACATCATTTACTTCGGCACGTGTAGGGGTTAAACTGGTAATCATGGTTTCCATCATTTGAGTTGCCACAATTACCGGAATTCGGGCCGTTTTAGCGCGATGAATCAGTTTTTTCTGGATAAGAGGTACTTCGTGAGCCGGAATTTCTACACCCAAATCACCACGAGCCACCATTAGGCCGTCACAAAAGGCCACAATTTTATCAATATTTTCAACAGCTTCAGGCTTTTCAATTTTAGCTACAATCGGAATTTTATGATCGGAATTTTTTGCAATCAAATCTTGTAACTCTTCCAAGTCGACAGGGGTTCTTACAAAAGAAAGTGCAATCCAATCTACATGATTCTCGATGGCAAAAAGTGCATCTTTGATGTCTTTTTGGGTTAATGCCGGAAGTGAGACTTTCGTATTTGGCAGGTTAACGCCTTTTTTGGATTTTAGAGGTCCTCCTTGAATTACAACCGCTTCTACCTCCGATTTACGGTCGGTTTTTGTAACTTCAAAAATTAATTTTCCGTCGTCAAGCAAAATGCGTTCTCCGGGATTGACGTCGTTTGGAAATTCTTTGTAGTTCATATATACTTTCTCTGCGGTACCCAAAATGTCTTCGGCAGTGGTAAAAGTAATTTTGTCGCCCGGATTTACAACGACATCTTCTTTCATAACACCTACTCGAAGTTTTGGTCCTTGAAGATCGGCCAAAATACCGGTAGTGTATCCAAATTCGGTATTCAAACCGCGAATGATATCAATACGTTCTCTAACATCATTGTAGTCGGCATGTGAAAAATTGATTCGAAACACATTAACCCCCGCATCAATCATATCCTTTATCACTTCACGGGTGCTACAGGATGGTCCAAGTGTGGCTACAATTTTGGTCTTTTTACGTGTTGGCATTTTTTAAAAAATTAAATTATTTTTTGATTTCAGCTGTTCCATTTCAATCGGATAGACCATAGTTACGCGATCTATAGTGTTGATTTGGCTAATTAATTCGGGTAATTTATCCGGATCAAAGTCATTTTCTATTTTTAGAAAATAATCGACCTTTTTAAACTCGGGCAACAAATATACCTTGGAAATCAGGGTGTCATTTGTGTCTTCAAAAAGGCCTCTGTTTACATTTGTATTCGTAACCGTTAGGCTGTTTTGATTTTGAACCAAAGTCCATAACACATGGTTTTCTTCATCTTCAAAACAAAAGCGGGTGAAGCCTGATTCGCCTTCACGGTTTTTGATGAGCACGTCGTTTTCTTCTTTAGACAAACGAATTTCGGCGACTTTATTAATGAAATAAGCCAATCGAAAATCTTCTAAAGAGGTATGAATTGCAATTAAATCAAAATCAACAGCATCAAAATCCTCTATGTGTAAACGAAAAGCAGACATACAGACCGAATAAGCTGTAAATATAGTGTTTATGGGCGTACAAAAACAACATCCGGTTTTAGATTAACGTTATTTTATGAACGAAATCGATGTAGTAAATTGCGGATTGTTATGGTTTTTTGTTAATTTTTTCCTGAAACGAAAAATAAGCACGTTTGGATGCAATTTCTTCGGCTTTCTTTTTTGAAGTGGCGCGTGCTTTGGAAATTTGTTTATCGTCAATCAACAAACGCACGCCAAAGTGTTTTTGACCATCGTTGCCGTTATCTTCATATACATCGTAAAAGAAGGATTTTTTTTCTTTTTGACACCACTCTATCAAAAGACTTTTGTATGATATGACTTTGCCTTCCAATCGTTCAATATTTACATAAGGACGAATCACTTTGCGGTGGATAAAATCTTCACAACCGGCATACCCTTTGTCTAAAAAAATGGCTCCAACTAAAGCCTCGAAAATATTACCGTGTATGTTTTCTCCAAAATGACTCGAAGGAACCTTACTGTCGACCAAACTAATTAAATTCAATTCCCGTCCCAGTTCGTTGAGGTGTTCTCGACTCACAATTTTTGAACGCATTTTGGTCAGATATCCTTCATCGCCTAAGGGTGCTTCCTTATATAAATGCGCAGCAATTACGGAACTCAGCATCGAGTCGCCCAAAAACTCCAATCGCTCATAATTAAACGGATTTCCTTTTTCATCAATTCGGTTCGAAGAACGATGCGTAAAAGCTTTTTCGTAAAAAACAATTTGAGTGGGCTTAATTCCCGTTATCGCTTGAATTTTTCCAAAAAAATTCCCGTCTGAAACAGAGCGGGAATTTTTAACAGGAAATATTTTTTTAAACAAACGCATGCGTATTAGGCATCAACTTTTTTGAATAGCACACAAGCATTATGACCGCCAAAACCAAAAGTATTGCTGATAGCCACATTAATTTCGCGTTTTTGTGCTTTGTTAAGTGTTAAATTCAATGATGGATCTATGTTTTCGTCTACCACCTCATGGTTGATAGTTGGAGGAACGATGCCGTTTTTCATGGCTAAAATAACCGCAATAGCTTCAATGGCTCCCGCAGCACCAAGCAGGTGACCCGTCATCGATTTAGTAGAATTGATGTTAATGTTTTTTGCATGATCGCCAAAAACAGCACTAATTGCTTTAAGTTCAGCTACATCACCTAGAGGGGTTGAGGTACCATGCGTATTGATATGATCTACCTCTGTAGGTTGCATGTTCGCATCCTTAAGGCAGTTTTGCATAACGGCAATAACACCAATACCTTCCGGGTGTGGCGCTGTTAAGTGGTAAGCATCAGAGGACAAGCCGCCGCCGCCGATTTCACAATAAATTTTTGCGCCACGTGCTTTGGCATGTTCGTATTCTTCTAAAACCAAGGCCCCTGCGCCTTCTCCCAACACAAACCCATCTCGGGTAGCGTCAAAAGGGCGAGAAGCGGTTTCCGGACTTTCATTTCGGGTTGATAAGGCATGCATGGAGTTAAATCCACCCATACCGGCAATGGTTACAGCCGCTTCAGAACCACCGGATATAATTACATCACACATTCCTAAACGGATGTAATTAAACGCATCTATAAGCGCATTGGCAGACGAAGCACAGGCAGAAACGGTTGTATAATTGGGCCCCATAAATCCGTTGCGCATCGAAATATGAGCAGGTGCAATATCGGCAATCATTTTAGGGATGAAGAACGGATTGAATTTTGGTGTTCCGTCGCCTTTGGCATAGTACATTACCTCTTCTTGGAAGGTTTCGAGTCCGCCAATTCCGGCTCCCCAAATAACACCCACACGATTTTTGTTGATGTTTTCAGGCGTAATTCCGGCATCTTTAATGGCTTCATCACTGGCTACAATTGCGTATTGTGAAAATTTATCGAGTCGTCGGACTTCTTTACGGTCAATGAAATCTTCCGCGTTGAAATTTTTCACTTCACAGGCAAATTTCGTCTTGTGTTTTTCCGTATCGTAATAGGTGATTGGCGCAGCACCGCTTGTACCGTTAACCAATCCATCCCAATATTCCTGAAGATTGTTGCCAATAGGAGTAAGGGCTCCAAGACCGGTTACTACAACTCGTTTTAATTGCATATAGTTTAATTTATTGGTGTAATTTAAACAAATAATACCCAAGTTTTCTTTAGGTTAGGGATAAAGAGACTAGGGTATTTCAATATGATGTTGATTGAAATTCAATCAAAAGTAAGCTAATTTTTTAAAACATAAAAACCCGCCTGTAAAAAACCAGGCGGGTTTATTAATGTATTATTTCTTTGCTTCCTCGATGTAAGAAATAGCTTGACCAACAGTAGCAATGTTTTCAGCCTGATCATCCGGAATTTGAATATCGAATTCTTTTTCGAATTCCATGATAAGCTCAACAGTGTCTAATGAATCAGCCCCTAAATCGTTAGTGAAGCTTGCTTCGGTTACAACTTCGTTTTCGTCAACACCTAATTTGTCTACGATAATCGCTTTAACTCTTGATGCAATGTCTGACATAATTTCTAAATTTTTAATTTTTAATTGTTGGCAAAAATAAAAAACTTTATTTTAAAACAACATTTTTGTTACTAAATGTGACTACGAAAGTAAAAAAAATATTTCTAACTTGAGTCCCGTTAAATTATTTATTGTCATTTATTATTCTTTTTTTTGTGCTGACCAAGTAGGCGTTTGGGTACTGAAAGTCTGTAATTATACTAAAAAAGCCATACGAATAGCGATACAGTCAGACGGCACAACCTAATGCAGGTCACAACACAACAAAAAACAAATTTCAATGAACAACATCGTATTGTTTGCTTCCGGTTCCGGATCGAACGCCGAAAAAATCATCCAATACTTTCAATCCTCCGACCACAGTCGGGTGGTTGCGGTCTTCTCTAACAATCCGCATGCCAAAGTACTCGAACGCGCCCAAAAATTAGAGGTAAACACGCTGGTTTTCAATAAACAGGAGTTTTCAGACGGGACCATTTTATCGAATCTTCGCGCTTTAAACCCTCATTTAATTGTATTAGCCGGCTTTTTATGGAAGTTTCCGGAATCATTAGTTCGCGAATTTGAAGGTAAAATCATTAATATTCATCCGGCACTTTTACCCAAATACGGAGGAAAAGGAATGTATGGGATGCATGTTCATCAGGCCGTATTGGAAAACCAAGAAGTCGAAACCGGGATAACCATACATTATGTAAACGAACAGTATGACGAGGGCGCTATCATTTTTCAAAAAGCAGTTACTATATCCGATTGCAAATCTCCCGAAGAAATAGCAGCTAAAGTCCATGCGCTGGAACACGAGTATTTTCCTAAGGTCATTAATAATCTGTTAAATCATTAAAATATGGCCAAAAAGAAGTTTTATGTTGTTTGGGATGGAATTGAAAACGGAATTTTTGATTCTTGGGAAAAATGCAAGTCAGTTACCAATAATTATCCGCAAGCAAAATATAAGTCTTTTGAAACCTTGGAAATGGCCGAGAAGGCTTATTTAGGCAGTTATTCTGATTTTGTAGGGAGAAAAGTGTCTGAAACTACTTTATCAAAAGGAGAATTAGCAAGAATAGGTAACCCAATTTTAGATTCAATTTCTGTTGATGCTGCTTGTAGCGGAAATCCAGGTTTAATGGAGTATAGAGGAGTTTACACTAAAACCAAGCAACAATTATTTATTATGGGACCTTTTGAAAATGGAACCAATAATGTTGGAGAGTTTTTAGCTTTAGTTCATGGAATTTCATTATTAAAAAAGAAAGGTATAAATCTACCTATTTATTCAGATTCCAGAAATGCAATCGGATGGGTAAAACAAAAGGTTTGTAAAACAAATCTTAAGAAAGACGAAAGTAATGTAAAGTTATTTGAATTAATTTCAAGAGCTGAATTTTGGCTAAAGAATAACACTTATGAAAACGAGATTTTAAAATGGGAAACTAAAGCTTGGGGAGAAATACCTGCTGATTTTGGGAGAAAACAATAAACAGATGCAACTTGAAACTTTAAACAAATTGAGACTATTTCGATTCTGAAACCATTTTCAAACTTGAAACAAAAAACGTACCTTTGCGCCTTTAATTTAAAATCGGTAAATGAATAAGCTTTTAATCGTAGGAACTGTAGCTTTCGACGCCATCGAAACTCCTTTTGGCAAAACAGATAAAATATTAGGAGGAGCCGGAACTTTTATCGGGCTTTCAGCTTCATTTTTTAATGTAAAATCGGCAATTGTTTCGGTAGTCGGAGATGATTTTCCACAAGAATACCTCAATTTATTGACTGAGCGCCATATTGACATCTCAGGCATCGAAATTGTAAAAGGCGGTAAAACATTTTTTTGGAGTGGTCGCTACCACAACGATATGAATTCGCGCGATACCTTAGCTACCGAGCTTAATGTATTGGCCGATTTTAATCCGGTGGTACCCGAATCCTTTAAAAATGCCGATGTGGTTATGCTGGGGAATCTTCATCCTTTGGTACAAAGCTCAGTTTTGGATCAACTGACCGAAAAACCTAAACTTGTGGTGCTGGATACCATGAACTTTTGGATGGATTGTGCTTTGCCGGAGTTAAAAGCGGTAATGGAGCGCGTAGATGTAATTACCATAAATGATGAAGAAGCACGACAACTCTCAGGGGAATATTCACTGATTAAAGCGGCTGCCAAAATTCATACCATGGGGCCAAAATATGTGGTGATTAAAAAAGGTGAGCACGGCGCTTTGTTGTTCCACAATAAAGACGTTTTCTTTGCTCCTGCGCTTCCTCTTGAAGAAGTATTTGACCCAACAGGGGCTGGTGATACATTTGCCGGTGGTTTTGCAGGATATATTGCGCAAAGTGAAAATGTATCGTTCGAAAACATGAAAAACGCCATTATTCACGGTTCTAATTTAGCCTCCTTCTGCGTAGAAAAATTTGGCACTGAGCGCATGGTTTCGCTCACCAAAGAAGAAGTTCAGGAAAGACTGAAACAATTTAAAGCCTTAACACAATTTGATATAGAATTAGACTAACTTTATGCCTCGAAATTTCGGGGCATTTTTGTTTAAGTCTAAAGCCAAAAGTTAAAAAGACTTGGGCCTGACTTAACCGATTAAACAATTGAATAACAACACAATGAAATTAAAAGCTATGGGTTACTTTACGAACTTTTGACTTTTGGCTTTTGACTTTCGGCTAAACAACTACAACAATGAGCGACGCAATTAAACACGAATGTGGGATTGCCCTATTACGGTTAAAGAAACCGCTTGATTATTACAAACAAAAATACGGCTCGGCTTTTTGGGGTATCCAAAAAATGTACCTGTTGATGGAGAAACAGCACAATCGCGGTCAGGATGGCGCCGGATTGGCTTCCATTAAGTTGGATGTCGAACCCGGCCAACGCTACATTAGCCGTATTCGATCCAATGATCCTCAGCCCATTCAGGATATTTTTACCCAAATTAACGAACGTATCAATACCGAACTTGAGCATCATCCCGGACACGACTCGGATGTGGATTGGCAAAAAGCCAATATTCCGTATGTTGGGGAATTGTTATTAGGTCATGTGCGCTACGGTACTTTTGGTAAAAACAGTATTGAAAGTGTACATCCTTTTTTGCGACAAAACAATTGGATGCACAGAAACCTCATTGTAGCCGGAAATTTTAACATGACCAATGTAAAGCAATTGTTTGACAGCTTGGTCGAACTGGGGCAACATCCCAAAGAAATGGCAGATACGGTTACGGTTATGGAAAAAATTGGCCATTTTTTGGATGATGAGGTAACCGATTTATACCAGGAGTGTCGTAATAACGGTTTGTCTAAGCGCGAAGCATCTCCGGTTATCGCCGAAAAATTGAATGTTGGACGAATTTTAAAAAAAGCATCCAAAAATTGGGATGGCGGTTATGCAATGGCGGGTTTATTTGGTCATGGTGATGCTTTTGTTTTCCGTGATCCCGCCGGTATCCGACCTGCTTTTTTCTACCAAGATGATGAAATTGTAGTAGTTGCTTCAGAGCGACCGGTTATTCAAACAGTTTTTAATGTTCCGTTTGATGAGGTTAACGAAATTAAACCGGGTCATGCCCTAATTATTAAGAAAAACGGCAACCTTGCCGAAGAAGAAATTATTCCGGCCACAGTGAAAAAAGCTTGTTCATTTGAACGTATTTATTTTTCACGCGGAAGCGATGCCGAAATTTACAGAGAGCGCAAAGAGTTAGGAAAATTGATTTGGGATGATGTGTTGGAAGCCATTGAGTCGGATACAGAAAACACCGTTTTCTCCTATATTCCAAACACAGCCGAAACCTCTTTTTTTGGTATGGTTGAAGCAGCCAACGATTATTTAAATCAACATAAAAACACCTATATTCTCCAAAATCGGAAAACACTCACTAAAGAAAAGCTTGCTGAAATTTTATCGGTTAAAATTCGAACTGAAAAAATTGCCATTAAGGATGTAAAATTGCGAACGTTTATCACTGATGACAGTAGTCGGGATGATTTAGTGGCGCATGTGTATGATGTTACCTATGGCGTTATTCAGCCTACTGATAATTTGGTCATTATTGATGATAGTATCGTTAGAGGGACCACACTTAAAAAAAGCATCTTGCGCATGATGGATCGTTTAAATCCCAAAAGGATAGTGGTGGTTTCTTCTGCGCCTCAAATTCGTTATCCGGATTGCTACGGAATTGACATGGCAAAGCTGGAAACACTTGTTGCCTTTCGGGCCGCAATAGCGTTACTTAAAGAGCGCAACTTGGCTAAAATCATAGATGAAGTTTATAAAAAATGCAAAAAACAAGAAGGGTTAAAAGACTCAGAAGTAGTGAATTACGTATCCGAAATATATTCGCCATTTAGCGATAAGGAGATTTCAGATAAGATAGCGGAGATGCTCACTCCTTCGGATGTTAAAGCTGATGTTAAATTAATTTTTCAATCTGTCGAAAATTTGCATCGGGCTTGTCCCAAAAATTTAGGGGATTGGTATTTTACCGGAGAGTACCCTACACCGGGTGGAAATCGGGTTGTAAACCGCGCTTTTATGAATTTTTATGAAGGAAAAGACGCTAGAGCCTATTAAAATTCATTAAAAAGTGTAGTTCGTCGATTTTTATTGTATTTCGTCAATTATCTTTTGTTACTCAATAATGCTGGGGTTATCTTTGGAATACCATAGCATTAGTAGGTTAAGTTTATGGTAGATTTGGGGCAAAAAGGGTGAAAGTTTTTCTTTCACCTTTTTTATTTTTACCTCCTTTCCAATTTCTCAATGCTTATTTTTCCCTTCAAAAAAAACCGAATACCGTTTTAATTTTCATTATTGGTATTTCGGAGAACTTTCAAAAAGGGCTTGTTCACTCGTATATAGTTGTATTTCCAATATAAAACACTTGAAACTGCTTAAAAAAGCGGGGTTGCGTATATTTTTGTGTCACCATAGAATTTAGTAGGTTAAGTTTAATGGTAGATTTGGGGCAAAAGGCGTTCCCGCTTGGGGACGCCTTTTATTTTTTATAAAAAAAAAGCGGCTCATAAAGCCGCTTGTAAACCGAAAAGCAAAAATTATTTTTCGCTGTGGTATAAACGGGCCACTTCAGACCAATTGATAACATTAAAGAATGCTTCAATATAATCCGGTCTGCGGTTTTGATAGTTAAGATAATATGCATGTTCCCAAACATCCATTCCTAAAATAGGAAAACCACCACACGATACCCCCGGCATTAATGGGTTATCTTGGTTGGGTGTAGCACAAACTTCAAGTTTGCCGCCTTTGTGAACACAAAGCCAAGCCCAACCTGAACCAAACTGAGTAGCACCGGCTTTAGAGAATAAAGCTTTAAACTCGTCAAAGGAACCAAAATCGCGCACAATCGCTTCGGCCAAATCGCCTGAGGGTTGTCCGCCGCCATCCGGTGACATTACACGCCAAAATAAGTTGTGGTTGTAAAAACCACCACCGTTATTGCGAACAGCAGCATTTTTTAAATCAAGATTAGAAAGGATTTCTTCAATAGTTTTTCCTTCTAAGTCGGTTCCCGCAATAGCATTGTTGAGGTTTGTGGTGTAAGCATTGTGGTGTTTGGAGTGATGAATCTCCATCGTTCTTGCATCGATATGGGGTTCCAATGCATCATAAGCATACGGTAATTGTGGTAATTCAAAAGCCATAATATCGTTCTTTATTAGTTAGTAAAAATTGAATTCAAATTTATACATTTAACTTTGTTTACGGAAATACTATTTTTAAATAATCGGATAAATAAAACCAATGATTAGACCAGATTGGCAACCCAGAGGACTTCAAAATGAAAACGTAAAACTTACGCCGCTACAGGAATCCGATTTCGAAGCGTTATATAAGTTGGCTTCAGACCCTTTAGTTTGGGAACAACATCCCAATCCGGAAAGGTATCAACGACCTATTTTTATGAATTATTTTGAAGGAGCCATGAAATCGTGCGGCGCTTTTCTTATCTCCAAATCAAACGGTGAGGCAATTGGGTGTACACGTTTTTATGAGTATGATTTTTTTAAAAAAGAAGTTTTAATCGGGTATACGTTTGTAGGCAGAAAATTTTGGGGTTCCGGTTTGAATCAAGAGGTAAAGCAACTTATGCTATCGCATGCATTTCAATATGTAGATGCCGTTCACTTTCACATAGGCGCTACCAATTACCGTTCACAACAGGCAATTTTGAGGACTGGTGCAATAAAAACCGGTGAAATTGAAATTGCGTATTATGGTGAAGACAGTAAAACGAACTATATTTATAGCATCAAAAAAGAAAATTATATTTTTTGATTTTCTTTCAACCTTATGAAAACACACGCTTTTTCGATATACAACGCTTCAGCAGGTTCGGGTAAAACGTTTACTTTGGTAAAAGAATACCTCAAAATCCTGTTATTGTCTCCTTATTCGGATGCGTATCGTTCCATTTTGGCCATTACGTTTACTAACAAGGCGGTTAACGAGATGAAAAGTAGGGTAACTTACCATCTTCGTCAGTTTACCAAAGACGTTCCGAGCGATAAATCCGAAATTTTAATGCAGACAATTGCTGTAGAATCCGGATTGTCATTAATCCAAATAAAAGAAAAGGCGGCTGCAATCATCAAAACGCTCATTCATAATTATGCGGCCTTTGATATTGAAACCATAGACAAGTTCACGCACAAAGTGATTCGGGCTTTTGCGCATGATTTAAAAATCCCCGTCAACTTTGAAGTTACTCTCGACACCCAATTACTGTTGAATCAGGCTGTAGATAAAATAATTTCGATGGCCGGTGACGATCATGAAATAACCAAACTTTTGGTAGACTACACGCTCCAAAAAACGAATGAGGACAAAAGTTGGGATATTACAAGAGAGATTACGGAAACAGGGAGTTTGCTGCTTAACGAAAACCACAAGAATGAACTTAAACGATTTGAGGAAATCACCATTCAGGATTTTGTAAACGTTAAAAGCGAACTCGAAAAACGTATCACTTCTTTGTCTGACAAAACAGTTCAAGAAGCCAACAAAATTTTACAACTACTCGAGGATTCCGGAATTGATTTAGCATCCTTTAAAGGAGGGTATTTTCCAAAACACATTCAAAGTATAGCAGCGTCGCGTTTCAATCCTGCACAAAAAATGTATTTTGTTCCAACCGATGTCGGCATCAATAAAAATGCACCAGACGGCGCAACTATAGAAAGTGTATTGCCAACAGTTTTAGCTATTTTGGGCTCTATTTATAAGCGATTCGAAAAAATACGGTTTTATGAAGCCATAGGTAAAAATCTAATCCCGTTATCGCTTATCAATTTGGTGCGTAAAGAGCTTACATTTATTCAAGAAGAACAAAATATTCTATCCATATCCGAGTTCAATCAACTTATAAACGACCAAATTCAGCAACAACCGGCTCCCTTTATTTATGAACGGTTAGGAGAAAAATACAAACATTTTTTTATCGATGAATTCCAAGACACTTCGGTGATGCAATGGCAAAATTTGGTTCCGCTTATAGATAATGCGCTGGCAGGACAAGATTTAGACGGTCAAAAAGGCTCATTGCTTATAGTTGGCGACCCCAAGCAATCTATCTACCGTTGGCGAGGTGGTAAAGCCGAGCAATTTATCGCGTTGACCAAATGCAGCAATCCTTTTTCCAATCCGGACAAACAGCTCTTTTCGCTGGATACCAACAGAAGAAGTTACTCGCAAATAGTACATTTTAATAATGATCTTTTTCAGTTTCTTTCTGGCAAATTCCAAGACGAAGATTATAAACAGCTTTACCAAAACGATAGTTTTCAAAACACTAACAATAAAACCGGAGGTTACGTATCAATCCAATTTGTTTCTAAAGAAAATCGTGAGGAAGACGACGAAGACCAAACCGTTTCGCCACATTATTTGCATGAAATCAGAAGTGCTATTGATACAGTTTTGGCCAAAGGATTTGCTTATAAGGATATTGTTATTCTCACCCGGAACAACAAGAATGCAGTACTCACAGCCAATTATCTTATCACAGAAAATATTCCGGTAATTTCTTCCGAAAGCCTTTTGTTAGAAGCCTCTTCAGAGGTTCAAAATATTATTCATATATTGCGATATATGAACAATGGTTATGATATGGAGGCCAAAGCAGGGTTTTTGTATTATTTGGCCGAGACCACTACCAATTCAAAGCAAAGACATGATTTTATTGCTTCCGGAATTTCGAAAAATGACGAAGCATTACGGGCTTGGTTAAACGACTATGGGATTGTGTTGAATTTTGCCTCCTTGCGTCGAAAATCGTTGTACGAAGCCGTTGAAGACATCATAGCCGGAACCATTAAAACAGAAAACCGTCATGCGTATTTACAGTATTTTTTGGATGTTATTTTAGAAAAAGATATTCGCAATCAATTTGGTATTAGTGAATTTTTAAGTTATTGGGATGCCAAAGGCAACACGTTAAGCATTCCGTTGCCTGAAGACAATAACGCCATCCGAATTTTAACCATACACAAATCCAAAGGATTGGAGTTCCCGGTAGTTATTTTTCCGTTTGCCGAAGAAAATTTTTCCCGAAGTCCAAAAGAAAAAATGTGGCTGGACACTAACGAAGAAGCCATTTCACTTCCGTCGGCTTTGGTGCCATTTACAAAAAGTGTCAGCAGCTACGGTGAACAACATGCCAAGCTTTATTTCCAAAAAAGAGAAGAGCAATTGTTGGATGCCATTAATGTGCTTTATGTTGCCTTGACGCGTGCAGAAGAACAACTGTACATTATTACAGCTGTGACAGATTTGCGCAAAGACGGCTCTTATCCTGATAATCTTGCCGCATGGTTTAGAGAATACCTTACTTACAAGGGAACCTACAACGAAGATTGTTTTTTATATGAATTTGGTAACGCACAAAGACAATCGCCTGAAAAGCCACCCGGAAACATTCCGCTTCCGGTGCCGCAACGGTATTCAGAAACCGACAAAAAAAGCATTAAAATTGCACGCCGAGAAAGTTTGATGTGGAACACAAAACAGCAAAAAGCAATTGAATTTGGTACTCTGGTTCACGAAATCTTATCATATATCAAAACAGCAAACGATTTGGATCTTGCGTTGATCAAAGCTGTTGAAAACGGTCTAATTGCCGCTGAGGCTTCCGAAGACGTGCGGCAAACCGTAAATAAAATACTCACACATCCTGAAGTAGCGTCCCATTTTGCTCCTAATCTTGAAGTGTTCAACGAAAAAACCATACTCAGGAAAAACCATACCGCTTTAAAACCCGATCGCGTAGCTGTGAATAAGAAAGGAGAAGCATTTTTACTGGATTACAAAACAGGCGAATATTTGGATAAGCATAAAACACAAGTGCTTCAATATAAATCGGTTTTGGAAGAATTGGGATATTCGGTCGTGAAAAGTTCCTTACTATATATAGGAGAAAATAGTAAAGTACTACATTTGTAATCAAAACAAACACATTATGTACGGTTCCATACAAAAACACCTTCAACAAGAAATTCAGGCCATACAAGAAAACGGTCTGTATAAAAAAGAACGCATCATTACTTCTCCACAAGGCGCTGAAATTACAGTTAACGGAGAAACAGTGTTGAATTTTTGTGCCAACAACTATCTGGGTTTATCTTCCCATCCGGAAGTAATTCAAGCCGCCAAAGACACCCTCGACTCGCATGGATTTGGGATGTCTTCGGTTCGGTTTATTTGTGGCACTCAGGATATTCACAAACAGCTTGAAAAAGCAATAGCCGAATTTTACGGCACAGAAGACACCATTTTATATGCCGCCGCCTTTGATGCTAACGGAGGTGTTTTTGAGCCTTTACTTGGCGAAGAAGATTGTATAATTTCGGATAGTTTGAATCATGCCTCTATTATTGATGGGGTTCGTTTGTGTAAGGCGGCTCGCTATCGTTACGAAAATTCCAATATGGCCGATTTGGAAACCCAACTAAAAAATGCAGTAGCAGCCGGTCATCGTTTTAAGTTGATTGTAACCGATGGTGTATTTTCAATGGATGGTTTGGTAGCTCCTTTGGATAAGATTTGTGATCTGGCCGACAAGTACGATGCCATGGTTATGGTAGACGAATGTCACGCAGCAGGTTTCATAGGCGCTACAGGCAAAGGAACTCCGGAGGCTAAAAGCGTTATGGGTCGAATAGATATTATTACCGGAACATTAGGTAAAGCACTTGGAGGAGCCATGGGAGGGTATACCACGGCCAAAAAAGAAATTATTGAAATTTTACGACAACGCTCTCGACCGTATTTGTTTTCTAATTCACTGGCACCCGCCATCGTGGGAGCTTCATTAAAAGTATTTGAATTACTTCAGAAAGATACTTCATTGCGGGACAAATTGGAATGGAATACCAATTATTTTAAAGAGGGAATGGAAAAGGCAGGCTTTGATATCATAGACGGCGATTCTGCGATTGTGCCGGTTATGTTATATGATGCGAAACTATCGCAAATCATGGCAGATGAACTCTTAAAGAAAGGAATTTATGTAATTGGTTTCTTCTATCCTGTAGTTCCAAAAGACAAAGCCCGAATCCGAGTTCAACTGTCGGCTGCTCACACCAAAGCACATCTTGATAAAGCGATTACGGCATTTACAGAAGTTGGAAAATCATTAAAAGTCATTTAGTTAAAGGGGCCAAGTAGTAGAATTTTGACTACATTATTTTGTTATTTCATTTATTGGTATTACTTTTGCCCATTATAATCATTGTAATTTAACAAAATTTAGTATGAAACATCTTAACAAATTATTT
This sequence comes from Flavobacterium sp., assembly GCA_041917555.1. GTDB lineage: Bacteria > Bacteroidota > Bacteroidia > Flavobacteriales > Flavobacteriaceae > Flavobacterium. The sequence continues at coordinate 101,034 of JAYRXL010000089.1, forward strand.
ACAGCTTTACTTTTAGTAGCTGGGTTAAGTTCTCAAGCTCAGGATAGCAACAACAAATGGGCTATCTCTTTTGGAGTTAACGCGGTTGACGGAGGTAGAGTAAGCGCTGCTTCTAAAGTTGAGGATCAGTTCTCTCAATATTTTGATGCTCAAAAGTATTGGAACATTGTCCCATCAGTATCTTCTCTAACAGTTTCAAGATACGTTGGTGATAACTTCAGCTTCGGACTTACCGGATCTGTGAACAAAATCAACAAATACGTTGGTGAAAGAACGTACGATGCTACAACAAACACCAATGATTATGTAGTAGCTAATCCTGGTGATTTAGCGTATTACTCAGTTGATGGAGTTGTTAAATACAGCTTCATGAACCTATTAAAATCTAAAATGATTGATCCTTCTGCTCACATCGGAGGTGGTTACACTTGGTTTGGTGATGCTTCTGCCGGAACATTAAACGGAGGTTTAGGTTTAACATTATGGTTCACTGAACAAGTTGGTCTTTCTTTATCATCTACCTACAAACATTCATTTGATGATACAAGAATTGCTAATGTTGATGTTCCAACTCATTTACAGCATTTTGCTGGTCTTACATTCAAATTTGGTGCTAAAGACTCTGATAATGATGGTATCTATGATAAAGATGATACTTGTCCTGATACTCCGGGTCTTGCTCAATTCAACGGTTGTCCGGATTCTGACAGTGACGGTATTGAAGATAGCAAAGACTCTTGTCCTAATGAGCCGGGAGCTGCTGAATTCAACGGATGTCCTGATACAGACGGTGACGGTATCGCTGATAAAGATGATGCTTGTCCTGAAGTTGCTGGTGTAAAAGCGTTAGGCGGATGCCCTGACACAGACGGTGACGGTATCGCTGACAAAAACGATAAATGTGTTGACGTTAAAGGTCCAAAAGAAAACAATGGTTGTCCTTGGCCAGACAGAGACGGAGATAGCGTTCTTGATAAAGATGACAAATGTCCGGATGTAAAAGGTACTGTAGCTAACAAAGGTTGTCCTGAAGTTTCTGAAGAAGCTATCAAACGCCTTAACGATTATGCTAAAACTATCTTATTCGACACTGGAAAATCTACCTTCCAACAAAGAACTTACCCTGTTCTTGAAGCGATGACTGCTATCTTGAAAGAGTATCCAACAGCTAACTTCTCTATCGAAGGTCACACTGACAGCGATGGTAAAGATGATGCTAACATGAAGTTATCTGAAGACAGAGCAGCTGCTGTTAAAAATTACTTAATCGAAAAAGGTATTTCTTCTTCTCGTTTATCTTCTAAAGGTTTCGGTGAGACTATGCCTATCGATACTAACAAAACGAAAGCTGGTAAAGCTAACAACAGACGTGTTGAAGTTAAATTAGTAAGATAATTTTTCTCAAAATATTTTAAGAGAAACGTCCCGATTTATCGGGACGTTTTTTTTATTTTTATAGGTATGCAAAACAATTCATTTTTACATATTCTGGCACAAAAAACAGTGGAGCAATACGCCGATAAATTGCATACAGTTACACTGATTTTACCTAATAAACGAGCCAAAGTATTCTTACTCGATGAATTGCGTAAAGCTATTCCGCAAACGGCCTTTGCTCCCGAAATAGTAAGCATCGAAGATTTTGTTCAGGATATAGCCGGATTGCGCACTATAGATGCCATTGAACTCGTGTTCCAATTCTATCAGGTATATAGAGAACTAACACCAACCGATCCTGAACCTTTCGAAGTATTTGCCGGTTGGGCCAAAATTTTACTGCAGGATTTTAATGAAATAGACCGCTATTTGCTTCCGCCGGACAGCATTCTGAAATACCTCGAAAATATCAAAGAACTCGAACATTGGTCGGTTGACGCTGATTCTAGAACCGATTTAATTGAAAATTACCTAAAGTTTTGGAAAAAACTACCGGTGTATTACCATACATTATATGCTCATTTAACCGCAAAAGGCATTGGTTACCAAGGATTAATTTACCGTGAAGCCGTCGATAACCTCAATCATTTTACCAATTCCATAACAAATGCGCAGTATATTTTTGCCGGATTTAACGCCCTCAATCAGGCCGAAGAACGTATCATACAACACCTAATTTCTGTCGATAAAGCACAAATTTTTTGGGACATTGACGAAACCTTTTTGAACGATCCTTTCCATGATGCCGGCCTTTTTCAGCGAAAAATAAAAGCAACTTGGCCCTTTTACAAAACAAACCCTTATGAATGGATTTCCTCAAATTTTAAACAAGAAAAATCGATTCGCATAATCGGAACACCCAAATCCATTGGGCAAGCCAAAATTGTTGGAGAAATTGTTAGGGAAAAGGCGTTGGAAAAAAAATCCCTTCAAGATGTAGCTGTTGTTTTGGGTGATGAAAACCAACTTTTGCCGGTATTGAATTCGTTGCCCGCCGAAGTAAAATCGCTCAACATAACCATGGGCTTTTCAGCCAAAAATAATCCGGTGCAATTGTTGGTCAACAAGCTGTTTCGAATGCATCAATACGCATTGAATAAACCCGAAAAAAGCCGCATATTTTATTACAAAAATGTTCTTGACGTCTTATCAAATCCGTTGTTGGAATCGCTTCTAAAACCGCATGAACTTATTCTCAAGATTAAAGAATATAATTTTACGTTTTTAACCTCCAAAAAATTGTTGGAGTTATACCAAGAGGATAACCCAATATTCCGTTCCCTTTTTACCTTTTGGGACCAACCGGTAAATGAAATTATTGCTACCATTCAAATGCTTTTATTGGAAATTAAAAATAGTTTGGATTATGATTCGGAAGAAGATAAGATTACAAATGCCTTTTTGTATGCTGTTTTTAAGGTTACTGTTCGATTACAACATTATTTTGAGGTAATGCCGCATGATTCAGCGGCTACTTTGAGTAATTTATTCGCCATTTACAAACAAGTCATCGAAGAAGCCGAAGTTTCATTTGAAGGAGAGCCACTGGAAGGTTTACAAATCATGGGTATTCTGGAAAGTCGAGTTCTCGATTTTGAAACGGTAATCATTACCTCGGTAAACGAAGGAAAACTCCCAGCCGGAAAAACGCAAAATTCGTTCATTCCTTTCGATGTTAAACGGGAAAAAGGCTTGCCAACATATAAAGAAAAAGATGCAATTTATGCGTTCCATTTTTATCATCTTATCCAAAGAGCCAAAGAGGTTTACCTTATTTACAATTCGGATGAAGAAGGTTTTGATGCCTCTGAACGGAGTCGGTTTATTACCCAACTCGAAATTGAAAAACAACCGTTACACCACTTGACTTTTGAGACGCGTAATCCAGTGGTTCCAACTATTGCTTATCGCCCTTTTGAAGTTGTCAAAACCGAGGCAATAATGACACGATTGCGTGAAATAGCCGAAAAAGGATTTTCACCTTCAGCACTTACTTCGTATATCCGCAACCCGAAACAGTTTTATTTTCAACGAATTTTACGCATTTCAGAAACAGAAGAGGTGGAAGAAAATATAGCTGTTAATACCTTGGGCACTATTATACATAAAGCTTTGGAGGAGTTGTACAAACCATTTGTAGGTTGTTTTTTAAAGGAAGAAGATATAGCAAATGCGTATCAGCGAATTGATGCAGTGGTTTTCCAAAAGTTTCGGGATGTTTACAAGGAAGGTGATATTAACAAAGGCAGAAATTTACTTGCTTTTGAAGTGGCTAAACGCAATGTAACTAACTTTTTGGGCCAAGAAAGAAACGCGCTACAAAATGGTGATACCGTTCAAATTATTGCTTTGGAAAAGCGCCTGGAACGAAAACTGGAACACGCCGCTTTGCCATTTCCGGTTTTGTTGGGAGGCGATGTAGATCGTATAGAAATTCGTAACGGAAAAGTCAGAATTGTAGATTATAAAACAGGCAAAGTTGAACAGCGCAACATCAACCTTAACTCATGGGATAAACTTACAGAGGATCTAAAAAATGAAAAAATCATTCAGATTTTAGCCTATGCCTGGATGTATGAAAACCATACTGAAGGGCGTGAATTGGAAGCGGGTATCATTTCGTTCAAAAACATGAAAGCGGGCTTTATGCCATTTACATTAAAACAAGATAAAGTAGTGCAAACAACTATTGATAGTACTATTCTAGAAGAATATATGGCCCAAATCGTAGTATTAATCAAAGAAATTACAGACGAAACAATACCTTTCATTGAGCGAGTATGATTCGCCAGTTAAATGTTTTTCAAAAATTGCCCGATTACGATGCCTAATTCTGCTCTGTTTTCAATATGACTCATATGGCCGTCGGAAAATGTAGTGAGTGTTGCTTTCGTGCCTTCAAGCTGCTTGATGGTGTCATCATACGGCAATACACCATCTTTTTTTCCTAAAATGAAAGCAATTGGATACGGTGCAAAATGCAAAATCACTTCGCGGTCTTTGCGTATTTTCATCCCTTCCAAAGCAGCAACAATGCCTTGTAAAGGTGTTTTTAGCGCTTCAATTTTGACTTTTTCAATTTCTGCATCAAGTCTTTCACGGTTGTCCTCACTAAACAAATTGGCGATACTCATTCGAACAAAAGTGCTGTAATTTTCTTTAACCGCAGCAATAGCTCTGTCGCGGTTCATTTTACGCTCATCGCTATCAGCATATGAGGTGGAATTCATCAAAACTAAGCCTTTTATGGAATCGGCATAGAGTTCGGCATAGGCTAAGGCCACATAACCGCCCATCGAATGACCAATTAAAACCACCTTACGAATTTTAAGCTCATGCAATACATGATGTACCATGTCGGCCTGATCTTCCATGCTGTGTACATATCCTAAACAACCCGAATCACCATGGCCCAACAAATCGATTGTAATAACTCGGTATTTTGCCGCCAAAAGCGAAACCAAATCCGCCCACATTGTTTGGTTTTCCAAAAAGCCGTGCAATAGTACAACGGCACTGCCTTTTCCTTGCTCGGTAAAGGATATTGAGGTGTTTTTGTAGAGAATTGTTTCAGGTTTCATGATTCAAGTTTCAGTACAAAAATAGTTTTTTTTAACCTGATTACGCATTAGACTTTGTAACGAAAGAAAATAGGACAAGACAACTACAATGAGCGGAGTTTTTTAACCGCAGCTGTAGATTTTGCTACATTGAGGACGAAAAAACGAGTACAGAAGTAGGTGTGAAGTCAGATTTTTTGTAGTAAATTTCTAATGCAGAAAATGGGTTTAACCGCAAACCTGCCTGCCGGCAGGCAGGGGCACAAGGTTTTCGCAAAGTTTGCTAAGAGATTTTTCTGTTTTTTTTCACAATTTTGTCTTGCTGGTGAAGGAAGTGTCACAACTTATTTGGAATCAAATGAAGAAAGGTTTGAAAGTGAATTTTCAAAAAGAACAAGAAAAAAAACGACTTACTTTCGTAAGCCGTTTTCTTGTGAAACCTAAAACCTAATTGCGGTAAGTAGACTTTTATGAGTTCATTAGCGCCTCAATTTCATCTGCTTCAATCGGAATATTACGCATCAGGTTAAAAGGTTCGCCTTGGTTCTGAATCACCACGTCGTCTTCCAAACGAATTCCGAATCCTTCAGCCGGCACGTAAATACCCGGTTCAACTGTAAATACCATATTGGCTTTCATCGGTTCATGTAATAATCCGTAATCGTGGGTATCTAAACCTAGATGGTGTGATGTCCCATGCATAAAATATTTTTTGTAAGCCGGCCAATCCGGATTTTCATTTTGTACGTCGGCTTTGTCTAATAAGCCCAATCCTAAGAGTTCAGAGGTCATTAGTTTACCTACTTCCACATGATATTCTTTCCAAAAAGCGCCCGGCACCAGCATTTTTGTAGCTTCGTTTTTAACCCGTAATACGGCATTATAAACTGCTTTTTGACGCTCTGTAAATCGCCCCGAAACCGGAATTGTACGACTCAAATCACTGGAGTAATTCGCATATTCAGCACCAACATCAAGCAATAGTAAGTCGCCCGCTTTACACTGTTGGTTATTTTCAATATAATGCAAAACATTCGCATTAGCACCACTGGCAATGATAGGGGTATAGGCAAAGCCTTTGGAACGGTTGCGTAAAAATTCGTGTGCAAACTCGGCTTCAATTTCATACTCCATAACATTCGGTTTTACAAACGACAAAATTCGGCGGAACCCTTTTTCGGTGATGTCGCAAGCCTTTTGCATTAAATCAATTTCTTCAGTCTCTTTTACGGAACGCAGGCGTTGTAAAATAGGATTCGATTTTTCTACTTTATGCGCCGGATAGTGCTCTTTCCACCATTTTATAAAACGATCTTCTCGGGTTTCGGTTTCAACCGCCGAACGGTAATGTTCATTGGTATTGATGTACATCGTATCGGCATACATCATCACTTCCTTAAGTGTTTTATGAAAATCCTGTAACCAAATAACAGTTCGAATACCCGAAACCTCAAAAGCGCGTTCTTTGGTTAGTTTTTCACCTTCCCAAACGGCAATATGTTCATTCGTTTCGCGTAAAAAAAGAATTTCTTTAAGGTGCTCGTAAGGCGCATCCGGGAAAAGCAATAAAACACTTTCTTCCTGATCTACACCACTGAGGTAAAAAATATCGCGGTGTTGCGCAAACGGCAAGGTACTGTCGGCAGAAACCGGATAAATATCATTGGAGTTGAAAACAGCAACACTGTTGGGTTTCATTTGGGTGGTAAACTTCGAACGATTTTTTATAAACAAATCGCGGTCAATCGGATGGTATTTCATGATACAAGTATGTTTTTTTTGTTAGGTAAAAATACGCAAAGTAGCAGATAAAAAAGCAGCCATTTGGCGTTATTTTATTTGTTGGCGAATGCGACTCATATGCCGACCGGAAATCCCTAAAAAAGAGGCCAAATAATGCAAAGGCACCTGTTGAACTAAAACCGGATCGTTTTCCAATAGCTTTTTGTAACGCTCCTCCGGGGTTAAAGAAAGCAAATCGATTCGGTAATCGTCTATAAGGCAAATTTGACGCTCAATCAAATTGAAGTAAAATTGATGAAAAGCAGGGTTATTGTTTATTAAATCGGTAAAAGTGGCTAAATCAACAACCCAAAGACGGCAATCAGCCAGTGCTTTAATACTTTTACGCGATGGAATTTGATTCAGAAAACTGTTCAGAGAAGCCGTAAATGTTTTGCGTAGTGAGAGGTAGGTGGTTTTTTCTTCTCCGTTTACACAAACGGCATGCTGTAAAATTCCACTCTCGATATAACAAAAATAAGGGCATACTTCGTTTTCGCGAACTAAAAAAGTGTTTTTTTTCAATTCGAGCAACGAAAAACGATGTTGCGAAAGGTGCAACAAATCATCCGGTTCGGCGTGGGTAACAAAAAGTGTTTTTTTCATTTTGCGATGCACAAACAAGTAGTCAATAGTACTAATTTTTTTGCGAAATGAATCCAAAAGCGTACTTTTAAAACAAAAAATGAAAAAAATACTACTCCTTTTCGTGATACTCGTTCAAGCCGTGACTCATGCACAAGACAAAAAAGCGTATCAGTTATTTGATAAAAACGGCAAAAAAGTCTCCTACAAGAAGTTACTGAATGCCGCTTCAGGAACAGGAATAGTGTTGTTTGGCGAATACCACAACAATGCTATCTCGCATTGGTTAGAATTGGAGTTAACAAAAGATGTAGCCGCACAAAAGCCGGTTGTTTTAGGAGCAGAGATGTTGGAAACCGACAACCAAAATGTATTGAATCGCTATCTAAACGATGAAATAGACCAAAAAAAGTTAGATTCGTTGGCGCGCTTGTGGCCCAATTATAAAACAGATTACAAACCGTTGGTTGATTTTGCCAAAGAAAACAAACTTCCGTTCATTGCAACCAACATTCCACGGCGTTATGCATCAATGGTGAATAAAAAAGGATTTGAAGCCTTAGAAGCCCTTACTGCTGAAGAAAAATCATGGATGGCACCGCTTCCCATTCCGTTTGATCCTAATTTGCCCGGTTATACCGAAATGATGAAAATGATGGGCGATCACGCTACCGAAAATTTCCCCAAAGCGCAAGCGGTTAAAGATGCGGCTATGGCCTATTTTATAAGTAAAAACCTCAAACCGGGTTCGGTTTTTATCCACTACAACGGTTCATTTCATTCTGATAATTTTGACGGGATTAACTGGTATTTAAAGCAATACTGTCCGGATATACCGGTAATTACAATTTCAACGGTTGAACAAAAAGACCTAAATAAGCTGGAATCAGACTATTATAATCGTGCCGATTTTATCTTGGTTATCGATGAAGATGTTACAAAAACATATTAATTCTGCTCTAACAATCAAAAAAAATGTACTTTTGGTATTGTTTTACAAAAAAAGCATGAAAAGAATCACTGTTGCACTACTAGTTATGATGATGTCGGGAATTTTTAATTCCTGTACCGATTCTGATGATGAATTGGGGGAACCCAAACTGATTTTTATTTTTAAATTCGATCCCAATCAGCCCCGATTAAATAATTTGGGTCAAATTGCGGCAATGCCGGCAGGTCACGCAGGGCAGTCGCCATTGTTTAATGCCATCTCAGCACATTATATTGAAATGGCTGAAAGCGGCACTACCCCTTTGGGAAATGGAGCGGTTTTATACCATGCTCCTGAAACAGAAGCCGGAGGAGCCACGGCAATCGATTTTAATCAATCGGTAAAAGTGGGCGAAAACGAAGTGTTTTTTGCCATTCCGCTTCGGTATGTAAATCCGGGAATTTACCGATGGATGCGGGTTTCGCTTTCCTATCAAAATTACCAGGTTTCAGTGCGTCATTCCGGGCAGGATTACAACGGAACAGTGGCCAGTTTTGTGGGTTATAATACCTACATAAACAGCTTTAATATTAACGGACAACAATTTGATATTAATGGCAACCGACTCCAAGGGTATTGGGCTTTTGCATTGAATGATTTACCGTATTCAACTTCGGGACAATCGCCCGCGACCACAGTGCCTAATCCTCTTTGGAACACGTCGCCTATACCGGCCGGATCTTGTGTTGTAACAGGAAACTTCTTTACGCCGCTTGAAATCAAAGCCAATGAGAAAAAAGACATTATCGTTACACTCTCGTTATCTACCAACAAAAGTTTTGAATGGATTGATACAGTGCCGGATAATAAATACGAACCGGCTGCCGGCGAAAATGTTGTTGATATGGGCATCAGAGGATTGATTCCAACCTATGAAAGGATGGAATAATTTGGGGTAACCAACTGATAATCAATTTTGCCTTAAACACATTTTAAATTCATTATAAATTACAGCGAAAAGGTTGTAGTTCCGCACAAATAGCCTTATTTTTGTTTGATTTTTTTCAAAAACCTATTCAATCAAATAAAAATTATGGCAAAATCTGCATTTTTAAAGTCTTCAATAGCAAAGAAATATTGGATGGCTCTTACAGGTTTGTTTTTATGCCTGTTTTTGGCGGGACATTTATTGGGAAATCTGCAATTGATTTTCAGCGATGCAAAGCATTTTAACGATTATGCTTTGTTTATGACCTCCAATCCGGCTGTAAAACTTCTTTCGTATTTAACCTACGTTTCAATTCTTTTTCACGCCATCGACGGAATTATGCTGACGATACAAAACAAGGCAGCTCGTCCGGTTGGCTATGCAAAAAGCAATCCTTCCGCAAACAGTAGTTTTGCTTCGCGCAACATGGCTGTTCTCGGAACCATTATCTTAGTTTTTATTGTTACACACATGGTGAATTTTTGGGCCAAAATGCATTTTGATAAAAACATGCCTTTGGTTGTAAAAGAAATGAACAACGGGATGATGAAACAAAAGTTGGCTGTTGGGATAAAAGATTCCCCAAACCCAATGTTCAATGTTGACGAAAAAGGACAAATTTCCGATGCGCTTCTGGCAAACATCAAAGTACAGTCGGGAGGACAATACGACTTAGTTAAGCAAGACGTTGTAACCATTGTCAATAAAAAAGACGGAGAAGTAATATTTATCGGCCAAAAAGATTTGTACAAAATAACGGTAGATTTCTTTAAAGACCCAAAAATAGGATTGATTGCAACATTACTTTATGTGATTTCAATGTTGGTTTTAGCCTTCCACTTGTGGCATGGCTTCCAGAGTGCTTTCCAATCGTTAGGAATTAACAACAAATTCACTCCGGCAATCAAAACATTTGGTCAATTCTTTGCCGTAGTGGTGCCATTGCTTTTTGCAATTATTCCACTTTATATTCATTTTGTTTTAAAATAATCAACATCAGACACTATTATGAAGTTAGATGCTAAAATACCAGTAGGCGATATAGCCGAAAAATGGACCAATCATAAAAATCACCTTAAACTGGTTGCACCCAACAACCGTCCCAAAATTGATGTTATTGTTGTTGGAACCGGATTGGCAGGTGCTTCTGCTGCAGCCTCTCTTGGAGAAATGGGCTATAATGTAAAAGCGTTCTGTTTTCAGGATTCACCGCGCCGCGCACACTCTATTGCTGCGCAAGGGGGTATCAATGCCGCTAAAAATTACCAAAATGACGGTGACTCTATTTACCGTTTGTTTTATGATACAATCAAAGGAGGCGATTACCGAGCTCGCGAAGCTAATGTGCATCGTTTAGCCGAAGTTTCCGGAAATATAATCGATCAATGTGTCGCTCAAGGTGTCCCATTTGCCCGTGAATACGGTGGAATGTTAGACAATCGTTCTTTTGGAGGAACGCAGGTACAGCGCACATTTTATGCTGCCGGGCAAACCGGACAACAGTTGTTGTTAGGAGCTTATTCTGCTCTTTCACGTCAAATTGGATTGGGACGCGTTCAGATGTTTAACCGCCACGAAATGTTGGATTTGGTAAAAGTGGACGGAAAAGCGCGCGGTATAATTGCCCGAAATTTAGTGACCGGAGAAATTGAAAGACATTCAGCTCATGCTGTAATTATTGCTTCAGGAGGTTACGGAAATGTGTATTTCCTCTCTACTAATGCAATGGGTAGTAATGTAACCGCAGCTTGGAAAGTACACAAACAAGGGGCATTATTTGCGAATCCGTGTTATGTTCAAATTCACCCAACCTGTATTCCGGTTCACGGTACCAACCAATCCAAACTAACCTTGATGTCGGAATCGTTACGTAACTCAGGACGTATTTGGGTGCCTAAGAAAAAAGAAGATGCTGAAGCAATTCGTGCCGGGAAGTTGAAACCGACACAAATTGCCGAAGAAGACAGAGATTATTATTTGGAGAGAAGATATCCTGCCTTTGGTAACCTTGTACCACGTGACGTAGCTTCAAGAGCAGCAAAAGAACGTTGTGATGCCGGACACGGAATTGAAGCAAATGACACAAACGAAGGCGTTTACCTTGATTTCTCTACCGAGATTCAAAATAAGGGAAAACAAGCTGCCTATGCAGCCGGTAATCACAATCCGACACCGGAGGAAATTACCCGTTTAGGAAAAGCTTGGCTCGAAGAAAAATATGGTAACTTATTTACTATGTACCAAAAAATTACCGACGAAAATCCGTATGAAACACCTATGAAAATTTATCCTGCGGTTCACTATACCATGGGAGGTGTTTGGGTTGATTATAATTTACAATCTACTATTCCGGGTTGTTTTGTGGCCGGCGAGGCCAACTTCTCTGACCACGGGGCAAACCGTTTGGGAGCTTCTGCGTTGATGCAAGGTTTAGCCGATGGCTATTTTGTTTTGCCATACACGGTTTCCGATTACCTGGCTGATGAAATCCGAACCGGTAAAATTGCTACATCGTCTCCAGAATTTGACGAAGCAGAACAACGCGTGAAAGATCAAATCAATAAATTCCTCAACAACAACGGTTCTAAATCAGTCGATTATTTCCATAAAAAATTAGGATTAATCATGTGGAATAAAGTAGGTATGGGTCGTAACGAACAAGGCCTCAAAGAAGCTATTGAAGAGATTGCCAAACTTCGTGAAGAATTCCACAACGATGTTTTTGTTCCGGGTAGTGCAAACGAGATGAATCCGGAATTAGAAAAAGCCCTTCGTGTTGCCGATTTTATGGAGTTAGGCCAACTAATGGCTATGGACGGTTTGCAACGTAAAGAATCCTGTGGAGGACATTTCCGCGAAGAATATCAGGATGCCGAAGGTGAAACACTTCGTGATGATGCCAACTTCTCTTTCGTAGGCGCTTGGGAATACAAAGGGGAAGACATCAGTAAAGAAGAGCTTCACAAAGAAGAATTAAAATACGAATATATCAAAATCGCGGCGCGTAATTATAAATAGTGATTAGGCAATAGCCAAAGGGCAATAGTTAATGAGTAATATCAAATCATATAAAGATTTATTAATTTGGCAAAAAGGGATTGATATAGTAACCAATTTATATCAACTTGTTGAAAATTTTCCAAAAGAAGAATTATATGCTTTGTCAAGTCAACTAAAAAGAGCAGCAGTGTCAATTCCTTCAAATATAGCTGAAGGTTATGGAAGAAATTCTACTCAAAGTTATATTCATTTTGTTAGCATTTCCAGAGGTTCTTTATTTGAATTAGAAACGCAGTTACTAGTTGCCCAAAAATTGAAATTCATTAAAAACGAAATTTTATTTTCCAACATAATGAATCAAATTACAGAAGAAATAAAAATGATTAATTCGTTTATTACTAAATTAGAATCAAGTAAACTATAGTATTAATGCCTTTTGCCTTTTGGCTAATGGCTTAAATAAAAAGATATGAGCACAGCAAAAAATATCAACATAACCCTTAAAATTTGGCGTCAAAAAGACTCCAAGGCAAAAGGGAATTTGGAAACCTATAAATTAGATAATGTTTCCACTGCCAGTTCGTTTCTCGAAATGTTGGATCAATTAAACGAACAATTGGTAAGCCAAAAACAGGAACCTATAGCTTTCGACCACGATTGCCGTGAAGGAATTTGCGGTATGTGTTCGCTGTATATCAACGGCCGCGCTCACGGTCCTGATACCGGAATCACAACATGCCAGTTGCACATGCGTATGTTCAAAGATGGCGATACTATATTCGTTGAGCCATGGAGAAGCCGTGCCTTCCCAGTAATAAAAGATTTGGTAGTAGATCGTTCCGCTTTCGATCGTATCCAACAAGCAGGAGGATTCGTTTCCGTTAACACTTCCGGTAATACAATCGATGCGAATGCGATTCCGATTCCAAAAGACGCTGCTGATAAATCGTTTGAAGCAGCCGCCTGTATCGGTTGTGGCGCCTGCGTGGCAACTTGTAAAAATGGTTCAGCGATGTTGTTCGTTGGTGCCAAAGTATCTCAGTACGCCCTTTTGCCTCAAGGAAAAGTCGAAGCTACACAACGTGTTCTCAATATGGTGCGCCAAATGGACGAAGAAGGTTTCGGAAACTGTACCAACACCGGTGCCTGCGAAATCGAATGTCCTAAAGGAATTTCCCTGGAAAACATCGCCCGTATGAACCGTGAGTTCCTAAAAGCAAGTATGAAATAATTAAGGCAAAAGCCATTAGCCAAAAAGGCAATATAAAAAAACGCATTTCATTTCGAGATGCGTTTTTTTATTTAGTCAACGTGAATTCGACATAATAATAAAGTCAGAATTCTTAAAAGTGCTTGGCTATAAGGCAAATTTTCGAGAGATAACCGGTTATCTTGAGGAAATTTAACGAAATAGACGAGTGCTTTTTAGGATAGCTTTTTTTTAATTTACACTTTAGAGAAGCAATCTACTTCGCCTTACATCATTGAAATAGCCCGCTATTACTGCTTATGTAAGGCTCGTATCTCACTCCTCTAAAGCGTTCTGACAAAATTCTTATGTCGAACTCACGTTAGTTAAGCTCATTTCGACCTTTGATCTCGTGTGGGCGTTCCCCGATTCGTAAAAACTACGTTGTGCCAACTTGTTTTTATCGATCGGGGCCAGGCTATCCGCTTCAAGTCCGCGCTTCGTCGTTCCCCCTCGCTGTGGGCTTTCCACTGCTATCCTTAACGCAAAAAACCGTATATTTGAACAACATTAGTTTTTATGAAAAAAATTGTTCTCTCCACATTTTTATTGGTTTCTACAGGCGTTTTCGGCCAAAACTATTCCCAATACGTTAATCCGTTTATCGGAACTGGCGGCCACGGGCATACCTATCCCGGCGCTACTGTGCCTTACGGAATGGTGCAACTCTCTCCCGATACACGTATCGATGGCAGCTGGGACGGTTGTTCAGGCTATCACTATGATGATACAATCATCTACGGATTTTCGCATACGCATCTCAACGGAACAGGGTGCTCCGATTATGGCGATATCATGCTCATGCCAACCATGGGTGAACCCAATTTTAACCCAAAGGAATATAGTTCTGCCTTTTCGCACACCAACGAAAAAGCGGCCGCCGGATTCTATTCGGTAAAACTCGACAAGCATCAAATCGACGTAAATTTGACAACGTCAACACGTGTAGGATTTCATCAATACACCTTTACTAATGCCGGCCAAGCCAATATAATTATCGATTTAAATCATAGAGATAAATTGCTATATGGCGATATAAAAATTATTGATGCGAAAACCATTCAAATTCTTCGCAGAAGCGAGGCTTGGGCCAAAGATCAATACGTGTATGCCCAAATTGAGTTTAGCGTTCCGATGCAAATTAGCAAAGTCGAAGCCAATCAAGAAAAGCGCAGCGATTTTTATTCGGGAACAAACCTAAAGATTGCTTTTTCCAAACAAGTCAAAAAAGGGGAACAAATTTCAGTTAAAGTAGCCCTTTCACCCACCGGTTATGAGGGCGCCAAATTAAACAGTTCAGAAATCAAAGGTTGGGATTTCACCCAAGTCCGTAAAGCCGCCGAACAATTATGGAACAAAGAATTAGCCAAAATTCAAATCACAGAAACAAACAAAGATAAATTGGCTATTTTTTACACCGCTTTGTATCATACCATGTCGCAACCCAACATCGCACAAGACATCGATGGCCAGTACCGCGGGCGCGACAACCAAGTACACAAGGGCGAAGAATTTGATTATTATACGGTTTTCTCCTTATGGGATACCTTCCGTGGTGCGCATCCGTTGTACACCCTAATCGATAAAAAACGCACAGCCGATTATATCAACACGTTTATCAAACAATTTGAGCAAGGAGGCCGATTGCCGGTTTGGGAACTTTCATCCAACGAAACCGATTGTATGATAGGCTATCACTCAGTTTCTGTGATGGCCGATGCGATGGCTAAAGGAATTCCGGGTTTTGATTACCTTAAAGCGTTTCAAGCCGCCAAACATTCAGCCATGCTCGATCATTTGGGATTAAAAGCCTACAAACGGCAAGGTTTCATTTCGATGGACGACGAACACGAAAGTGTATCTAAAACCTTAGAATATGCCTACGACGATTGGTGTATTGCACAAATGGCGCAAATCCTGAACAAAAAAGAAGATTACAATTATTTTATGCAACGATCCCAAAGTTGGAAAAACGTTTTTGATTGGAATACAGGCTTTATGCGACCCAAGAAAAACGGCGGTTGGTTTGCTCCTTTTGATCCCAAGGAAATCAACAATAATTTTACCGAAGGCAACAGTTGGCAGTATTCTTTTTTTGTGCCTCAAGACATTCCCGGGATGATTGAAGCTTATGGAGGTGCAGCAAAATTTGAGGCTAAACTCGACGAAATGTTCAACGCTGAAAGCAAAACTACGGGTCGCGAACAAGTAGATGTAACGGGTTTAATTGGGCAATACGCCCACGGAAACGAACCCAGTCACCACATGGCCTATTTGTACAATTACATTGGCAAACCTGAAAAAACCGCCGAGAAAGTGCATTATATTTTGGATAATTTCTACAAAAATGCCCCCGACGGATTAATCGGTAACGAAGATTGCGGCCAAATGAGTGCGTGGTATGTGTTGAGTGCAATGGGAATATATTCGGTAACGCCTGGGAACCCAGAATGGATTGAAACACAGCCGTATTTTAAAGAAGTAAAAATTAAAATGGAAAATGGAACTACGGAAATATTAACGCCATCAAAAGATAAATCGCAAGTTGGAATTATAAAAAATCAAATGATTGTAAACCAATCGTTAGAGTATAAAATAATTGTCCCAGTTCCAGTTATTCAAGCTGAAAGTAAATCGTTCAAAGACAAGCTATTAATATCTATGAATAACTATAATTTTGATAAAAACTACAGACCAAATTTAATAAGATATAAACTCAATAATCAATTAGACTCTGAATTTAAAGTCTATACAGAACCTTTTGAAATTGATCAGACAACAACTGTAACAGCTTATTCTGTTTTTAATTTAGAAGCAGGCTTGGGAGGAAGTAATAAAGTTTCCGCCACATTCTTCAAAAAACCCAACAATTATACCATTGACATTAAGTCTAAATACGACCCACAATACCACGCCGGTGGCCCTGATGGTTTATTAGACGGCATTCACGGCACCGAAAACTGGCGCAAAGGCGATTGGCAAGGCTACCAAAAACAAAATTTTGAGGCCGTGGTTGATTTACAAACCGAAAAGGTAATCAGTGACTTTAGCGCGACCTTCTTGCAAGACCAACGCTCGTGGATTTTAATGCCAACGAAAGTAGAATATTATGTGTCTAAAGATAATGTCAATTTCACTCTAGTTGGAACTGTTTTAAATAAAATTGATCCAAAAGAAGAGAGTAAAGTAGATTCTTTTGATTTGAATCTTTCAATTGGTGCTAATGTTCGTTATGTGAAGGTTATTGCTTACAATTTTGGGAAACTACCCGAATGGCATTTGGGTTATCCCTACAACGGCGATGCCTATATTTTTGTTGATGAGATAACAATAAAATAATTGGATTACCCCTTACAGCGTTTCAAACGCGGAAGGGGTTTTTAAAAGACAACCATGAAAACAGCCTTAATCCAAACTTCTTTATTCTGGGAAAACCCCAACAATAACAGGCAATATCTTTCAGATAAGATAAATTCTATATCGCAATATGTCGATTTAATTGTATTGCCCGAAATGTTCTCATCCGGTTTTACCATGAATCCGCAACAGGTGGCCGAAACCATGGATGGTCCTACGGTAAATTGGATGAAAGAAAAAGTCCGAAACCGCGATTGTGCGCTTACAGGAAGTGTGGTTATTACAGAAAACGGTAATTTTTACAACCGTTTGCTTTTTGTTCATCCTAACGGGAAAACGGAATGGTATGATAAACGCCATTTGTTTACTCTCGCAGGAGAAGACAAAGTATATACTTCAGGAAAACATAAATTAATTGTCGATTATAAAGGGTTTAAAATTTGCCCGTTAATTTGTTATGATTTGCGTTTTCCGGTTTTTTCGCGCAATGTGGAAGAATATGATGTTTTGATTTATGTAGCCAATTGGCCCAAACCAAGAGTGAATGCTTGGGATATTTTACTCAAAGCACGAGCAGTAGAAAATATGAGTTACGTTATTGGTGTGAATCGAGTTGGTCACGATGACAATAATTTAGAATACATAGGTCATTCGCAAGCCATCGATTTTCTCGGAAATTATATCCAAGAACCCCAAGAAACAGAAGAAATTTTTATTATAGATTTAGACAAAGAAGCATTACTCGAAACCAGAAAAAAATTAGCATTTCTTAACGATAAAGACACTTTTCAGATTCTTTAACTCGCACTCCGTACTTCACACTTAGTACTTCGTACTTTGTACTTTACACTTTGTACTTTACACTTTGTACTTTACACTTTGTACTTCTCACTTCAACCCAAGGTCAAACGGTTGTTCCACATCCCAATTGGCACGAACATCCAATTCCTTAGGGAAATAAATCACTTCCTCACTTTGGCGTTTTTCCCAAAAACTACCGGGATCCCAAGCGTTATTTCGGTTGTCATCATATACAACACGTAAGGTGTATTTTTTGGGTTCAATAAGGTCAAAGGCCACATTGGTGCCGCTGTTTACGGTTTCGGTTTCTAAAACCTCGCCTTTTTCATTAGTGAGTTGTACCAAAACCGGATACCGTTTTACATTACTTAAACTGATGCGCAGATTTCCAAAATCTCCGGTATTACGGGTTGAAAATTTGTAGTTCAGGGTGTCGTTTTTTCGCGCAAAGAAATCGGTAAACGCTCCCGGCAAAATCTGCATCTTATACGTTTGTAACGGCTGCCTGTCAATAGTAAAAAGCACAGCTTGATTCCATTCGTCGTATTCGGTGGTAAAACGCACAGAAGCTGAATCTTTATCGGTAATTTTAATTTTGGAATTATCGATTGCAGTGAGTGGAATGGCACTGAACAATTGCAATTTTTTTCGCAAGGATAAATCTGACGATGGCGTGGAGAAGTAGAGTGAATCCGGTTTCATTTCGCGGGGTTTCATCCGATACGATTTAGACCATTTTCCGTCGTAGGCCACCACAGCTAAGGTGTCGTTTTTTATCTTCGGAAGCCAAAGTTGCAGGGAGTCTTTTTTAGGATATTTGGTAACCGTCGCTTTAACTTTTTCTCCATTTTGCCAAACATCTACGGCCCCTTTTTTGGGATTACCCTGATAACCGATTATATAATGAGAATCTCCGGTTTGGTAGGGTTTTTCAATTCGAAATGGCGCTTCTTCTTTAAAAAGTTCCAATTCAAAAATAGTATCATTCGGAACGGTTAGGGGTTCTTTGATAAAACCTATTTTATCGGTTTTCGGATCAAATTTATTATTTCCGTTTTCATCTTTTACGGCAATAAGACGGTATTTACCGGCTTTTAAATTTTGAAGCTGCCCCAACCGACCGCTTTCGAGCGTATTGGTAATATAACGAGGCACTTCCTTGTAGACGGTTGAATCGTTATAGCTTTCGTTTGCCTCATACAACATAATGGAGACATTTTTTGGAATCTCTTTTTCCAAGGCATCTTTCACGGCCGTTTTGAGTTGCAACGAATCGATATAATTTCCGGTTGAAAATACGTAGCTAAATTGGTTTAGCGGATTTCCTTCATTATTATCCTCTATACTTTGACCAAAGTTAAAACTGTAAGTTGTATTGGGTTGAAGTTCGTCTTTTAACCTAATGGTTATGATTTTACTGGCATTTAAAGGCAGTACCTCCGGTTTGGTTTTCAAGGGAGGCGACACAATTAATTGTTTGTTTACATTTTTCAATTTCACGTATTCATCAAACACCAGTTGAATTTCCTTGCCGTTAAAATTAAGTGATCCGTTTTTAGGAAAACTATTTCTCAGCGAAGGCGGAATTGTGTCTTTAGCGCCACCGGTTATCGTTCCGCGACGCGCACAACTTGAAAGCAGTAAAACAGCAGCCAGTAAAAACACTAAAATCCCAGATTTATGCATAACCGAAAATTCAGCCACAAAATAACAATTATAATTTTTCACACTGAAATATTTTATCAAATAATTAATACCCGATAACGTATTTTTGCGTCAGCTATGTGACATGGCCATACAGGCTATACTGATTTTGATGTTTGGAATTTTAAGTAAGGCGCGGCAACAAACTTCAAGCGTGGAACCGGTTGTAATGACATCGTCGACCAATAGAATATGATGTCCGGATAACGATTGTAAATCGGTTACGTCAAACACACTATTTCCGATTTCGCTCCGTGCCAGCAAGTCTTTTTTGGTTTGGGTGTTGGAGTAGCGCGCACGAATCAGTACCGAATCAATATACGGAATGTTGAGGTGTTCGCTTAGTGTTTTACCAAATACTGCCACCTGGTTGTAACCCCTTTCACGCAATTTTTTGGGGTGGAGCGGCACCGGAACAATACAGGTAAACGGAATTTCGGGCAATTTATCATTTATTTCAGCGGCAAACCAATGTCCGATTACCGAGCCAACCTCTTCATGACCGCGGTATTTGAGCTTGTGAATCACTTCCTGCATAATCCCTTTTTTGTGAAAATAGGTAAGTGCGGCTACCCGTTCTACCGGAATACGGCCATAGAATTTTTGCCAGGCTTCATTTTCGGGTTGCAAGAGGTGTTGGGTAAGCGGAATTTCGTGTCGGCACGAGGTACAAATGACAGCTTCGCTTTGGAGTAAAAAAGTTTCGCATCCGGCGCAAACTAAGGGGTAAAACAAGTTTACCAAAGAGGTTAATTTCATGGCGTATATTCATTTTAGGCGTTTATAAAAGCGAAGGTACAAAAAGAATTCTATTCGCTAAGTTATAGTATTGACCTTCGTTACGATTTTTTTCAAAATTGTTTTTTAATTACAACTGATTTTGAAAGAATTTAATAGATATAGCTTACCCATTGGGTGTAATAAAAAAGTTCTGGATATATTTTTGTTCCATTTCATTACGCAAAAAACACGCGAACGAACTTTTTACAAATTACACACAACGGGTTTAGCTTACCTAATTTGTATGATCAAAATTCAACCATTCTCGAGAATCATCTTCACAAAAATTGAGGCATTGAATAGAAATCATAATTTAGGACTGTCGTTTTTGTCTTTGTAGAAATTTATTTTTAGTTTGAGATAAGTTCTCAACAACAAGTACAAATCAATTCCAATAATTGCAAAGGCAATTAAAACGAAAGTTGGTATTAATGTTAAAAATACTTCGAAAGAATCATTCATTATGTTATAATTTATTTGTTAATGTTTCTACTCTGGAACAACAAAGTTTACCAGTTATTTTATTTATTAAAAATATAATTTTCTTCCTTTGTTTTATACCAAATTCTAGATCACCTAATTTTATTCCAATATAGTTATACCCTTTTAAAGTAATTTCTGCGGTATCAGAAGGTTCGCCGCCATAATTCATTTTAGAAATAGACATTGAAGTTTGAACCCATGAATTTCCTACAACAATATTTGAAAAATAACTTGTGCAACCGCTTTCAACAAGTGAAAAGTTAGGTGCAGGATTTGCTACAACCTCAATTGTTAAATTCAGAATTGGGCTTAACGGTATGGTTTTTTCTGAATTTAATTGGTTGTTCTGAATGAATTCAGTGCTTACATCAGGTTGTGGATCTTCAATAACTTGACTTGATTCATTAATATAATTGAACATATCATTTGAATTGTTGAACTCGATTAAGTTACCGTTATAATTCAGGTCAATCTCAAAGTTGTTTATTATTGATGAATTAATTAAATTACCAACTAAATCAAAACTTTCTTGAGATTTATCGTGATTAAGAATATAATTAAGTAATCCTAAGATTGTATTTTGACTTTCCTCTGAAGCATTGTATTGCTCCAAATATGTAACTATTTGTGGATAGTTTTGTACAATATTTAATTGTTCTTCAGTTAGTTCATTTAAGAAAAGCATTACATCAAGATTGGTAGACATAGCGCCTCCACCACCATTTTCACCAGGGGCAGGAGGAGCAGTTGCCAAGAATACAAATTCGTTGCTGTATGAACTCAAATCAACATCTCCTTGATTGTAAGACTCATCATACCATACATCTATTGTTCCATTGTGAATCCAAATATGCCAAGGCCCATTGATGATTTTGTTGCATCTAAGTATACCGTCTTCATAATTACTAATTGACTGGAGTTCATGCTCTAAATCATAAATTTCAGCGTCACCAGTAAATGTATTTTCATCAAATGGTTTTGTGTCATCTAATGAGTTGAATTTAAGGATAAAAGATTTGTATTCTTCATTTTCTTTAAACACATGAAGATTTTCTAAATATTTATCTTCATAGTCGTTAAACTCATGCAGTATCTTGATACTGTATGTTTTTCTTCCATCTAACCCAATATACTCTAAGATTGAATTTAGGTCAAGGTTTAAGTTTAGTGTTTCTTTGTTACTAGGCTTAGAAGGGTCACTAAGAAAGGCATAATCCGGATTAAATTTTTGAATTGTGGGTATTAAAAATGGTACTTCTGAGATATTAACATAGTTAATTTTCCCTTTTTGCGAAGTTGATTCGACTTCATCATTTACAAGGTTTTCACAACTCGAAAAAAACGTTGAAAAGGCGGTTAAAATGGAAAGGGATAAAATTGCAATACATTTTTTCATAATAGATAATTTTTGAGGTTAGTAATAATATCAAAAAATAAAGCTTAGGCAGAACCTTACTACTCGCATCTGTGGGAGTCGAAGCCCAAATGAACAAAGTAAAAGGAACGCCCACGCAAATCATGGGCATTTCCACTTTACCTTCCCGTTCATTTAGAAATTTAGACTTTTCAGATGCAGGAATTTAAAAGCAAAAACACTTATATTTTTTAATACAAAAGGACGTAATTATTGCAATAATCTTCTGCTAATGTAGGAAATTATTTCTAACTTTAGTTTAGAAAATTAAAAATATAGGAAAAATACCTATTTAAGTACAGTAAAAAACCTGTAGTTCTTATAAAAATACGTTGTGTAGCTTTGATTACAATTTACTATAAAGCTTGGGTTAGTTGTTTTATTCTGCAAAATTTTTCTCAAAATCAATTTATTTTCCGCAGCCCGACTTGAGCGGAGCTCTCCCGACCTGTCGGGAAGCGGGAGCGGAAGGCGGAAGTGCTGCCCAAAAAAATATAGTAGTAAAATGGAGACAACGGCTTATTTTTTCGGGAGTTTTGCTATTTTTGCACCACTATGGCAAAACAGGAAGATATTTTTAAAAACGTGGTTTCGCATGCTAAAGAGTACGGATTTATTTTTCCGTCGAGCGAAATCTATGACGGTTTGAGCGCGGTTTATGACTATGCGCAAAACGGGGTTGAATTAAAGAAAAACATTCGCGATTACTGGTGGAAAGCGATGGTGCAAATGCATGAAAATATTGTGGGCCTCGATGCTGCAATTTTGATGCATCCCACTACTTGGAAAGCATCGGGACACGTGGATGCCTTTAACGACCCGCTCATTGATAACAAGGATTCGAAAAAACGATACCGAGCCGATGTGCTGATTGAAGATTATGCCGAAAAATTGCAACAGAAGGCTCAAAAAGAAATTGACAAAGCGCGTGAACGATTTGGAGCCGCTTTTGATGAACAACAATTTATTACCACCAATCCGCGTGTGGTAGAATACCTCTCCAAGAAAAAAGCGATATTAGAACGCATGGCAAAATCACTCGATTCGGGCGATTTGGACGATGTGAAAGCCTTGATTGAAGAGTTGGAAATTGCCTGCCCCGAAAGTGGTTCTAAAAACTGGACCGAAGTACGACAGTTTAACCTGATGTTTGGTACCAAGTTGGGCGCTTCGGCCGAAAATGCCATGGATTTGTATTTGCGCCCTGAAACGGCACAGGGAATTTTTGTTAATTTCCTGAATGTGCAAAAAACGGGTCGTATGAAAATTCCGTTTGGGATTGCCCAGACCGGAAAAGCATTTCGCAATGAAATTGTGGCGCGACAGTTTATTTTCCGAATGCGTGAATTTGAACAAATGGAAATGCAGTTTTTTGTGAAGCCGGGCGAAGAAATGAAATGGTACGAATACTGGAAAGAAACCCGCTTAAAATGGCACCAGTCGCTTGGATTAGGTAACGAGAATTACCGTTATCACGATCACGAAAAATTAGCGCATTATGCCAATGCGGCTTGTGATATCGAGTTTAATTTTCCGTTTGGTTTTAAAGAGTTAGAAGGAATTCATTCCCGAACCGATTTTGACTTATCCAGTCATGAGCAATATTCCGGAAAAAAACTGCAATATTTTGATACCGAAGAGAACCGCAATTATGTGCCGTATGTAGTAGAAACATCGGTTGGTTTGGACCGTATGTTTTTGGCCGTTTTCTCGAAATCGTTGGTAGAAGAAACGTTGGAAGATGGTTCAACGCGTACAGTGTTGCGATTGCCAAGTGTATTGGCTCCAACCAAAGCGGCGGTTTTGCCCTTGATTAAAAGAGACGGATTGCCGGAATTAGCACGCGAAATTGTAGAAGAATTGAAGTGGGATTTTAACGTGGCTTATGATGAAAAAGATGCCGTTGGGCGTCGTTATCGTCGTCAGGACGCCTTAGGTACTCCGTTTTGTATCACGGTAGACCATCAGTCGCTCGAAGACCGAACCGTTACGCTCCGCCATCGCGATACGATGCAGCAGGATCGCGTTACCATAGCCGAATTACGCGATAGTATTAACCAAGAAGTTTCGATGCGAAACTGGTTGATGAAAACTAAATAACGTTAAATAAAAAAACCTCCCAATGGAGGTTTTTTTTATAGGGCTTTGTAATGAATTTAAAACCGGTAACCGATGCACAAGTCGCCCCGGAAAAAAGCATCGGGAGCCACATCAGAACCGCCGAGTTTGCGACTCACGCCTACAAGTGCTTCAAAAACAAATCCGGAGCGATTGATCCATTTCTTTCCGAGTGAAATTCCCATAGAGGCAGCACTGTATTTTGGGTTGAACGAATCGTTTATGTTTCTGCCGGAGGCATATTTACCAAAACCTTCTACAAAAAAACCTTGCGCACCATAGGGTTTGGATTCCTGAAAATAAAACCGTGCGAAAGGAGTAATGGAAAAATCTTCCCAGTAATCGTTTGACGTATCACAATTTGCTAATAAGGAGCTTCCAACTGTAAAATCGTCTGAAATGATATGTTCATAGGTAAACTCGACAATAGAACCCGAGAGTAATTTCACGGCGCCTAATTTAACTTCGTGTTTACGGCCGTCAAATGATTTTGTGTTGTTTTTAGGGGGTGTTTGTGCGAATGTCAGCACGGAGAACAATAAAAAGAACAAGTTTTTTTTCATCGCTTTTTTTCTCAAAAGTATAAAAGTTGCCGGTCATGACAACGTGTTTAACAAAATATTATTCTTCGCCGGAAGGCTGAATTTCGGAGAGAACAAAAAATTTCACTTTCTCCCAAGTTTTTTCATTTAGCGAATAATAGATGTTGTTCCCTGTGTTTTTTCCTTTAATGAGTTTCACGCGTTTTAATTCTGATAAATGCTTTGATACGGTGGATT
The DNA here is from genome assembly GCA_041917555.1 of Flavobacterium sp. Lineage (GTDB taxonomy): Bacteria > Bacteroidota > Bacteroidia > Flavobacteriales > Flavobacteriaceae > Flavobacterium. Next base: position 126,002 of record JAYRXL010000089.1, read on the forward strand.
GAGCCAAGGGCAACATCTCCAGAAAATCGCCACAGGTACTTTTGGGACGATCCATTAAAAGTTGTATAATTTTGAGGCGAGCCGGATTGCCTAACGCTTTCAAAATATCGGCCATTTCATTGATTTTAAAGGCAAAACCAAATGTTTTTGTTATTCCCATATCGCTATATATAAAAAAACTAAGAATCCAATTTTACTTTCGATTATAAGGGTGGTTCCCGATAAAAATTCGGGCAACTGCCGAGACAATCGAGCCCAACAAAAGTACTAAAATCCCTTTTGAATTTTTTGAGCCTATTCATCTATTTTTAAATAAACCTGTAAAAAACAGATATACAGTCAGTTAATATTGTTTTGATAAAATAATATATCGCCATTTATGAATAATCTTCTTTTGCCTGCCTGATGGTATGTTTTGAATAGCGTGTTTATCAACAATTCGGATTGGTTTCTTGAGAAGCTATTATTTTAGAAGCCTTGCCCAATACGGAAAACGAGCGTTTCATCGATGATTTTTTTCCGTTCAACTAAAATATCAGAATTGTTTAAAAAAAGGCATTTTAAAATGCGGTTTATATGCGGTAAATCATATAATTTAGTCAGCAAATCATTAGGATTTAGAGAGTTCCCCAAAACTATCTGTACCAGAATACGTAAACTTTTCCGCTACTGCTTGCCTCAAATTTAAAGGAAAGCAATTGAGTAGTACATTTACATTTGTAATTATAGACGACAGCAAGGAAAATTTGCAGAAGACCAAGGCCATTGCCGAGAGTTTTCGCAGTTTTGTTTGTGTGGGTACTGCTACTAATTATGATGAAGGTATTGATTGCATTTTAGAAAAAAATCCTGCTATTGTTTTTCTGGAAGTAAACCCTTCCGATTCCAAATCCAAACTTTCCTTTGGTCTTATCAATGAATTGTATCGTTATTTACCCGTAATTCCTAAAATTATTGTAACCTCTAAAGACAGCGAAAGTGCATTTGAGGCCATCAAGCATGGGGTATACGATTATTTGGTTCAACCAATCGCGCAAAATGAGTTCCGTAAAACCATTGCACGCCTGAACCGTGACTTTAATATGGTGTCGGCCATTGCATCCCAACCGTTGGAGTCGGTTTTGCCGGATGAAGAGCCAATTTATTCAGATGAAGCAGCCACATTTGCTCAAGACCAAACGGAAGAAATGCAGTACGAAGAAGAGGGCGATACTAGTTTAGATCAGCCTGTTATTTCTATGAACGGGAAAGATGAGCCTAAATCTGAAGTTACATTCCAACCGGCTACGCCAGGAAAACCGCTTACGATCTGTGTTAAATCGTATGGTGATTACCGTTATATCAAGGCCAGCGACATTTGTTATTTACAGGCCGATAATAATTCGACCGACATTCATTTAGCTTCCGGAGAAATGATTACGGCTTTTAAAACGTTAAAACATTTTGAGAGCGTTTTAGCCTATCCTTTTGTTCGCATTCACAACAGTTATATTGTAAATACCGAATATGTTTCCCGAATTCATACCGGGAATGCCGTATGCCATATCAAAGACAGCACCACCAAGCTTCCGTTTTCCAAATCCTATAAAGAAAACGTAGATGGCATTATCAATACGATTGCTTCCGGAAATTATTTGGAGATATAAACTAAAATTCTTACTTTTAGACTACAAAACAGCGGTCCGACCTAAAGGGTCATGGATTTTCCAATTCTATACGCCATGAAACTAAGCATTTTAATTGTAGACGATCATTTAGCAATCATTGAGGGTTACAAGGCCATTTTGGCTTACAGCAAAGCCGGTTTTGAGTTGGATATTAAGCAAGCACTTTCGTGTGAAGAAGCCTATAATGCCATTATACAAGCGGCGGCCAATGAGCCTTTTGATATTGTGATGGCCGATGTTACCTTGCCGCCCTATCCGGCGCAGGGATTATTTTCGGGTGAAGATGTGGTGCAATTAGTTCAAAAGCATTTACCGGAAGCGAAAACGGTAGTTTTAACCTCACATTCGGAATCGATTGTGTTGTTTCGTATTTTGTCGGAAACCCGACCTGATGGTTTAATGGTAAAAAGCGATTTTACGGCTGAGGAATTTTTGGAAGCATTTGAAAAGATAGCTTTAGGCGAGAAATATTACACTAAAACGGTATTGCGCCACAGGGCGCAAATGTTGGAGAGCGGCAAGTTTATGGATCAGTACAACCGCCAGATTGTAGTATTGTTATCGCAAGGCATCATGTCGAAGACCATACAAGAGCAGTTGTGTCTTTCCAAGAGCGCAGTAGACAAGCGCAAAGCCTTGCTCAAGGACTTTTTTGGCATCGAAAAAGGGACAGATGAAGACATCGTGCGGGAAGCCAGAAGACGTGGTTTTATATAAAATTTTAACAAAATATACACTTTTTGCGTACTAAATTGTGGTTTTTAGCCGTTAGTTTTACATTACGTTTAAGAAAAGGTTAATAATTAAGATAAACGGTTCACGCTACATACACCATTGCCAAACTGAGGGGGCTGCTAGTAGGCAGACAGTAGAAGCAAGACTACTTAACGGAAAGAAAAGAACGCCTGACCGTCATGTAAGTGAACCGCGTAGAAAAGAGGCAGGAAGAAGAATCGTACACAAAAAAATTATTCTTTTACACGCCATGCTATCTTTTGGATTTGGATTCGGAAGCCGGTCTCTTTTCTTTTTTAAACACCGCTGCTTATAAAGTAAAAATTTTCAAAATAGCTGTTTTCTCTTAACAGTTCTAATTGATAAAATCTTCATGACAAATTTAGTTCTTAATAAAAAAAGATTTAATCTCATTCTTTTTATAAGTCTTATATTTACAATCCTTTTTATTCTTGCTCTTTTTTTTTCTGAGAATTACAATAGGAGTGAAGAAATTAAAATGAAAAACTTAAACGATCATTTTATTGAAAGAGATTCTGTAAGAGTAAAAAAATTGTTTGATCAGGTTTTGAAATATGAAAGTGAAAAAAATACTTTCGCAAACAGAATCAACATCTATAAAATTATATCTGAATTATACTCTTTAAGGACTTGGCAGAAATATCAATATTCAAGTAAAGTTCTATTGAAAAAAGCGCTTGTCGCAAGAGATACATTAGCAATAGCAAATGCTTACAGATCAATTGGAAACTATTATTACAATAATCAGAAACTTGATAGTGCAATTTATTACTATTCTAAATCAGAACGAAACTATTTTAAAATTTCAAACAAGGATGGTTTAGCAACTGTTCTTTTAAAAAAAGGATTAATTCAATTCTTTATTAATGATTATTTATCTTCTGATTTATCTCTTTCAAAAGCATATAGTATATCAAAATCTTTAGGTGATGTCAATCGTGATTTTGCAATTTTAAATCAAAGGGGGTTGAATGCGATGGAGTTAGCTGAATATGAAAAATCAGTTTGTTATTTTAAAGAAGCATATGACCTAGCCAAAAAAAATAAAATCAAAACTATTGAAAACGAGGAAATTATTTGTTTAAGTAATATTGGTCTGGTTTATGAAAAGAAAAAAGAGTATAAAAAAGCTATACAATATTATTATAGTTCATTATCAAATCAAAATATAAAAAAGGAATCTCCAATTTTATATTCTAACACGATAGACAATTTGGCCTATTCAAAATTACAAATTGGAGATTTACCTGAGGCCAAAAAATTATTTTTTGAGGCATTATCTATAAGAAAACAAACATCAAATTCTCCAATATATTTAATTATAAGTTATATACACCTGTCTGAATATTATTTTAAAATCAATAATGTACTGAAGGCTATCGAATTTGCAAGAAAAGCACTTTTATTATCAGAAAAGAATAAAATTCAAAATGAAACATTGCTTTCTCTTAGACAACTTTCATTGGTTGACAAGGAGAATTCTTCATATTACAGCGAAAAATATAATAGAATCAACGATAGTCTTAAAATTGTTGAATATAAAAACATCGACCGCTTCGCCCGCATCCAACTCGAAACCGACGAAATCGCCCAAGAAAAAGAAACCGCCATTCGGCAAAAATGGGTGCAAACGGTCATTATTGCTACAGTTTTACTTATCGTTATATTGCTATTTATCATTTACCGCCAACGGAGTCACCAAAAGGAATTACTCTTGCTTCAAAACCAACAGGAAGCCAATGCAGAAATCTACCGTTTGATGCTCCACCAACAAACCCAAACCGAAGAAGCCCGCCAACACGAAAAACAACGCATTGCCTTGGAATTACACGACAATGTGATGAATAAATTGGCGAGTTCGCGGTTTAATTTGTTTCCGCTTACGCAAAATCCGGATCAAAACATCCAACAGCATGCCAGTCAACAAGCACAAACCCTCAAGGAAATCGAAGACGAAATCCGCAACCTCACTCACGAGCTAGCAACCCCACAGGCAGCCGAGCGCAATAGTTTTGAAGATTTGCTGCAGGCGTTTACCGAGGAGCAAAACCGTAAGGGTGATTTACAATTTACCCTTCATTTGGACCCGAGTATTAATTGGGATACGGTGGCATCGGAGGTGAAAATGCATTTGTATCGCATAGTCCAAGAAGGCGTACACAACATCCGCAAACACGCCGAGGCCACACAAGTGAGCATTCGCACCACGCAAAGTGAAAACACGCTTGGTTTAGAACTGCAAGACAACGGCAAAGGCTTTGACACAACCACAGCACACAAAGGCATTGGATTACAAAACATGCAAAACCGCATGAAAAGTGTGGGAGGGACAGTAGTTGTGGAATCTGTTGAGAACCAAGGCACCGTTATACGCCTGTCTATTGAAAAAGAAATGCGATGAGAAGAGGGATTGTTTTACTCATGATCTTGTTGGTGATCTCGTGCAAGCGCAAGGTCAACCCCGAATATGGCGAGCGTAACGATTCGGTGGAGAAATACCTGGCGTTGGCAAGCAACGATTCTTTGCCATTTTCCCAGCGCAAAATCTATAATGAAAAAGCCTTATCATTTGTGGATTTGGAGCGGAATGATACGGTGACGAGGTGGTATTTGTATAAAACTTCTGATTACTATATAGATGATAATGATAGTTTAAAATATTATTATTTATCTAATTTACATTTTCAAAAATCTATAGAAGAAAGCGACACCCTTAATTTAGCTAGATTTTTTCGTTTTAGAGGAAGTTATCATCGAAAAAAAACTAAAATTTTAGATAGTGCATTATATTACTATCTGAAGTCAGAAAAATTATATTTAAAGACTAATGATAGATTTGAATTGGCAAAAGTATATATTTTCATGGGGGATATAAAGTACTCTTACTCAGATTATTTGGGCGCAGAGTATTCGTATATTAAAGCATTAAAATTACTAAATGGTCATGACAATAATTTATACTTATTTCAAATATTTAATGATTTAGGTAATGTAAATCATAATTTAAGGAACTTTAAAATAGCCATTGATTATCATAAAAAAGCACTAATAAAACTTCAAAAACTTCCGAAAAATATTAATTATGACTACACTGCTTCATTGAACAATATTGGAAATTCGTATAGAGAATTAAAAAAATATCATATTGCAATTAATTATTTCAAAAAAGCAATAGAATTTACTGAAAAGAATAATACTTTAATAAAAGAAGATCCCTATGTATATAACAATCTTGCCTATTGTTATTTAAAGACTAAAAACTACAAAAAAGTGCCTTATTTATTAAAAAAAGCCTTAAAGCTTTTTGATAGTTTAAAAATTAAAGATGAGGCAGCTATAAGTAAAATATACCTTTCAAATTATTATATCGAATTAAAAGATACAATCAAGGCCATTCAATGTGCTGAACAAGCAATTCAATTAGCAAAGGCATCAAGAAACAACAATTATTATCTCTATACATTAAGTAATGCAGGTACTATAAATACAGTAAAAGCCCCAACCTACATCGCCGAATACCATCGCTTAAACGACAGCTTACTTTTTCAGGAACGAAAGGCACGCAATCAGTTTTACAAAATCCAACTCGAAACCGACGAAATCGCCAAAGAAAAAGAAAATGCGATTCGTCAAAAATGGGTGCAAACCGCTATTATTGCTACAGTTTTACTTATCGTGATATTGCTATTTATCATTTACCGCCAACGGAGTCACCAAAAGGAACTAAAGCTGGTGCAAAGCCAACAAGAGGCCAATGCAGAAATCTACCGGTTAATGCTACAACAACAAACCCAAACCGAGGAAGTGCGCCAACACGAAAAGCAACGCATCGCTTTGGAATTACATGACAATGTGATGAATAAATTGGCGAGTTCACGGTTTAATTTGTTTCCGCTTACGCAAAATCCGGATCAAAACATCCAACAGCATGCCAGTCAACAAGCACAAACCCTCAAGGAAATCGAAGACGAAATCCGCAACCTCACCCACGAGTTAGCAACTCCACAGGCAGCCGAGCGCAATAGTTTTGAAGACTTGCTGCAGGCATTTACCGAGGAGCAAAACCGTAAGGGTGATTTACAATTTACCCTTCATTTGGACCCGAGTATTAATTGGGATACGGTGGCATCGGAGGCGAAAATGCATTTGTATCGCATAGTCCAAGAGGGCGTTCACAACATCCGCAAACACGCCGAGGCCACACAAGTGAGCATTCGCACCATACAAACCGAAAACACACTGGGATTGGAACTACAAGACAACGGCAAGGGCTTTGACACAACCACAGCGCACAAAGGCATTGGATTACAAAACATGCAAAACCGTATGAAAAGTGTGGGAGGGACAGTTTCGATTCATTCTCATCCTGGAAAAACTATTATTCAAGTCTGTATTCCTTCGCAGACGAAAAATTAAATAATAATATAGGATAGTAAAAATAAATACAGAATCATCTATATCAACACCGAAAAAAGGAGCTTTATATGAAGCTCTTTTTTTTGTACTTTCCAACCAAATGATGCTTAAAAATGATCAATTTAATTGTGTTTAAAGCAGTTACGAATGTGTTTAATAAATGTAAAACACAGACAATCAGCATAATACGTTTAAAAAACCAACCTTTTTTCACCCTTTTTCATTTCCCCTTCAAAATAGGTCATTTTACCCAAAATTGATATTCATCCACTATCAAACGGTGGTCATCTACTTTATATAGCGTGTGAGACTGCAATTCAACCGCAGTGTAGTAGTAGTTTTACAACGCAATTCGTCCCCGAAGGTTAACCAACGAGTTGTAAAGTTCTTAACAAGAAACTCAAGTCTAACAAAATAAAAACTTTACTTATGAAAAAATTAATCGCAGTTTTCGCATTATTCTCGATGATGGTGTTAACATCTTTTACTAACCCAAATGAGGTTGGGGGAAAGAATCAAGGTCTTAAGGTTTATGATTCAAACGATGTTGGAGGTAAAAACCAAGGTTTGAAAAATAACAATTTGCACATTAATTATAATGATATAGGTGGTAAAAACTTAGGTATATAATATAAACTTTTTAAAATATAAATTAAACTCGCTTTTTTTGGCGAGTTTTTTTATTTTTGTTTTAATGCAATTTTAATTGTTTTGAAAATAAAAAAAATACATTCCTTTCTTTTTTTAATTTTATTTTTTTACAGTTGTAATAAAACAAAAAAACATAATTTTTACAATGAAAGCTTATTAGAAAAGAACATTGTGAAATATGAAATCATTTTGAATAATGAAAGTTCCTCTAATTCACAAAAAAACATAGCATCTGACTCATTAATAAAATATTTAATTGAATCTAAAAACGATACTTTAAAACGGGGTAGGTTAGTTAGACTTTTAGTGTTTAATGTTATAAATGCTAGAAATGAGAGTTTTAAAGTTGTATATAATGAATTGTTAAAGTCTTCAATTGAAGCTAAAGATACATTAAATATTGCTAATAGTTATAGATATAAAGCTGGTTATTTTAGAAACATTAGTGTTTATGATAGTTCATTATTTTATTACGTTAAAGCAGAAGCTTTTTATAGAAAAATTGATGACAAATATAACATTGCAAATATATTGTTAAATAAGAGTATTGTTCAATATAACATCAATGATTTATTGCGGGCTGAATTATCTATTTCAAAAAGTTACAATATTTGTAAAAATTTAAATGATAAAATTTTACTTTTCCAAGTTTACACAACTTTTGGTAATATTTCATGTGATTTAAAAGAATTTGATAAAGCTCTTGATTATCACAACAGAGCTTTAAATTTATCGATTGAAAACAACCTTAATCCAAATTACCCTCAAATTGCTATCTGCCAAAATAATATCGGAAATACTCTTAAAAGTAGTGGTAAATATAAAGAGAGTATTCCTCATTTTATTGAGGGTTTAAAAAATAAATCATTAAATAAAGATCAAGAGTTAAAAGTTCTTCTTTATGATAATCTCGGGCATTCTAAAGTGAAAATAAAAAGTTATGATCAACTACCAGGTTTGTTTTATAAAGCACTTAAAATATCGGATAGCTTAAATTATGTTTCAAATAAAATTTATATTTATTGTCATCTTTCTGAGTATTTTTTAACACAAAAAGACACTATCAGGGCTATTGGATATGGTGAAAAAGCACTCAAATTATCAAAAAAATCTAAAATCCCTCCTGGAATTGTACTCTCTTTACAACAGTTATCAACAATAAATGGTGAATTTGCTAAAAAGTATTCTATAGAATATTACAGGATTAATGATAGTTTACAAATTGCTGAAAGAAAATTAATCGACCGCTTCGCCCGTATCGAACTCGAAACCGATGAACTCCGGCAGGAAAAAAGCGTACTCGAAGAACGCAACCGCAACATCCTAAGCTACCTCCTCGGAACCATTGTCATCGGCGGATTCTTGTTTTTTATCCGTATTCAGCGCTCCCGCCAACGCGAACTCGCACTCAAACAATCACAACAACAAGCCAACGAGGAAATTTATCGCCTTATCATTTCGCACCAAAACCAACTCGAAGAAGGTCGCGACCTCGAAAAAAAACGCATCTCCAAAGAACTCCACGATGGAGTGCTCGGTCGCTTGTTCGGACTTCGACTCAACCTGGAAGGACTCAACAACTTCGACGACACCGACGCCAAACAAACCCGGCAGGAATACCTTAACGAACTTAAAGTCATCGAACAGGATCTGCGCGAAATCTCTCACGAACTAAACCGCGAAAACCTCGTCCTTATCAATAATTTCGAAGCCATTATCAACAACCACCTCGACCAACAAGCTAAAAATTATAAACCCAAATTAACCGCCCACCTGAGCGATAACATCAACTGGGAAATTCTGCCCAATACCACCAAAATTAACCTCTATCGTATCTTACAGGAGGCTTTGCAAAATATCAACAAACACGCCGAAGCTAAACATGTCTCGGTACAATTTGTTAAAGACGCCAAAGGCAACCTGCTATTCACCATCGAAGACGACGGAAAAGGCTATAACACAAACAGTAAACGCAGCATGGGAATCGGACTCTCCAATATCGTGGAACGGGTTCACCAATGCGAAGGAAAAATAGATATTCGCTCCCAACTTGGAAAAGGAACGAAAATTATGATTACTTTTCCACTCGAAAATGATACCATAAATATGTAACCCAATGCCACAAAACATTAACCTATTAATCGTTGACGATCACCCGTTTATCATCCAAGGCTACGAAAACGTCATCAAACGATTCCCCAATAAAAAATACGAATTCACCATCACCAAAGCCTCCGATTGTAAGTCGGGCTACGAAACCATACGCAACACCGAAGGCAAAACTTTCGACTATGCTTTTCTCGATATCAGTATGCCTGAATATCCCGAAAAGGAAATTTTTACCGGCGAAGATCTCGCCAAACTAATCAACCGCGAAATGCCCGATTGTAAAGTGATGCTCCTCACCATGCACTCTGAACGACTCAAAGCGCAGGCAATCTTAGACGAAATCGACCCAATCGGACTCGTGATCAAAAACGACCTCACTTTCGATAATATGTTGCTGGCCATCGAAACCCTCCTAAAAGGCGAAAAATATTATAGCGAATCGGTTATCAATTTCCTCAACGAACAACAAAAAGAAAAAGTTTACGTAGATGTTATCGACCGCCAAATCCTCCATTTCCTCAGCAAAGGCATCAAAGACGACGACGTAGCACTCTACATCCCCATTTCATCGGCCTCGGTCCTCACCCGCATCGAAAACATGAAGGAACTCATTGGCAAAAAAGGATGCAAAACCGACGAGCTACTTCAAATAGCCAAAACCAACGGTATGATGCATAAATAAAGGGCTTAACGGGAGTCGGCTAAAAAAAACAGCCCTGTGCAGCTGCCAATACTACAAATTCGAAGATTGGTTTTTTGGGCATTCCCCGATAAATCGGGGCCGGGTCTTCCGCTATAGTCCCGATACCATCGGGAGCTGCCGCTGCACCCCCTAATGCAGTTTCAGAATATATAAAACCAGATTTTAACCATTACGACTTTTCGTCCAAAGCATTCCACCCTCGTGCTTTTAACGCAATTTTGGTGTGGGCGCGTGTAATCAGGTGCATGCCCTCCGAAGCCGGAGTCATATGCCCTAAAACCGTAAAATTCGGATTGGCTTTTATCTTGTCAAAATCCGTTAACCGAATCGTAAATAGTAATTCATAATCTTCACCACCATTAATAGCCACAGTAGTACTATCCAAATTAAACTCTTCACACACCGAAATCAGCTGGGGGTCTAAAGGTAATTTTTCTTCATACAAATTACATCCGGTTCCACTTTGTTTGCATAAATGCATCAAATCGGAGGATAACCCGTCAGAAATATCAAGCATCGCCGTAGGGCGCAACTCTAATTTTTTAAATAATTCGCGTATGTCTGTGCGTGCCTCCGGTTTTAATTGCCGCTCAATCAAATAGGTGTAGTTTTCCAAATCGGGTTGGTTGTTTGGATTAACCTGAAAGACTTGTTTCTCGCGCTCCAAAACTTGTAAGCCCATATAGGCGGAACCAATATCGCCGGTCACTACAATCAGGTCGTTGTCGTTAGCTCCGTTGCGGTAAACAAGTTCATCTTCATTGGCTTCGCCTAAAGCTGTAACCGATAAAATCATGCCTTTTTGGGATGAGGTTGTATCGCCGCCCACAACATCTACCTTATATACTTTTGCCGCCAGCGCAATTCCGGCGTATAATTCTTCCAAGGCTTCCAGCGGAAACCGATTCGAAACCGCAATCGAAACCGTAATCTGTGTTGGTTTGGCATTCATTGCACAAATATCCGAGAGGTTCACAGTAACCGCTTTATACCCCAAATGCTTTAAAGGCATATACGCCAAATCAAAATGAACACCTTCTATCAGTAAGTCGGTGCTGACCACTGTTTTTTTGTTTTTGAAATCCAATACGGCGGCATCATCTCCAATGCCTTTAACGGTTGATGGATTGTAGATTTCGATATGGCGTGTCAAATGATCAATTAGACCAAATTCGCCTAAATGGGACAAAGGAGTACGCGACTGATTTTTATCTTCAAGCATGGTGTTTTTTTTGTGGGGCAAAGGTACAAACCAAAACGGTATGGTGGTTAATTTTTAACGTGAGTTCGAAAAAGGAAAATGGCATTATTTAAAAAAAGAAAATACTACTGACATACCCTTGTCATTCCTGCCCGCTATTTTTGAATCCTAATCAAAAAATAAACAGATATGAACACTTCTATTCTCACCAAAGAACAGTTACTCCAACACTGGCAAGGTCACCGTTTTGTAACCCGTAGGGTAATTGAACGTTTTCCGGAAAAAGAGTTTTTTGAATTCACTATTGGCGGCATGCGCCCTTTTTCTGAATTGGTATCCGAATTACTCGCTATCGCGGTTCCTTCGCTAAAAGCAATTGTATCTAAAGACAACAAACCCTATAGCGAAGCAGGCTTTCATTTTAACACTAAAGCCGACTATTTGCAAAAATGGGACGAAGACACAGCACAAATCAATGCATTTTGGGCGCAAATTCCTGAAGAAGATTTTGCCAAAAACTTCAATCTTTTCGGGCAATACGATTTCCCGATTTACCAAAACATATTTTATTTTATCGACAACGAAATACATCACCGCGGCCAGGCCTATGTATACCTGCGCGCATTAGGAATTGAACCTCCGTTTTTTTGGGAACGATGGTAATTTAAGAGCAAAACAAAAGGCTTATAACCATTACCCCATTATACACCGGTTTCGTTTTAGTTGTTCAAAACCCATGGCTTCGGTTATGGGTTTTGTTGTTTTGTGGGCGATAGGCGGTTTTGAAAAGCCGTCAAGAGGTGATTAGTTTTTTCTTTTACTAAAGCTGGTTCAACAATATCGGCAGCATCGGCAAACATCATAAACCAGCGGCAAAAACCTTCAACAGATGAACATATAAAATGCATTTCTATTTGATTCCCTATCGGTTTTTCCGAAATAAAACCATGGTATTTGCGCTCAAAAGTTAAGTACTTAGCCACCGCTTTATCTACACGAATGGCAATGGGCGTGGTGGGATATTCTTTTTTGGGCTGTAAATAATATTCAAGGGATTTGTGTTCTTTATGGAAAGGAATATCGGTTTTGCGAATACCCAAAATTCGGTCGGTTCGAAATTGGCGGTAATCCTTTCGCAAAAGGCAATAAGCCATAAGATACCAATTATTGTGGTCATGAAAAACGCCCACCGATTCTACCCTGCGGGTTGTCGGAAATTCGGCATCAAAGGTTTTGTAATCCAAATCAATTGCGGTTTTGTTGGCTACTGCTTGTAAAATTACCGAAAGCGCATTGGGTACATTTTCATTAAAAAGGCGTCCGGCAGCGGGTTGCATCACTACTTTGGATTCAATTTGGTCAATCCACTCTTTGTCGCGATGGTTGAGTACGGCCCTGATTTTATACAACGCCGATTCGTAATAACTCCCCAATTCTTTGTCGGCAAAATGCTGCATGAGTTTTTCGGCGGCGATAAAACTTCCGGCTTCCTCGCGAGTAAACATAACCGGCGGCAACCGATAGCCATCGACCAACGAATACCCGGTTCCTGCTTCGCCATAAACCGGAACACCTGAAGCTTCTAAGGAGCGTATGTCGCGGTAAATGGTGCGTAAACTAACCCCAAAGCGTGCGGCCAAATCCTGAGCTTTTACCACTTTTTTGGACTGGAGTTGGATGAGAATGGCCACAATGCGGTCAAATTTTTTAGGACTTTCGTCGAACATATACTTGGGATTGCTTTACAAAAGTGCACATTTTTTTGCGAACTGAAAAACCAAACGCCGCTACAGCCCCGATTGAGCCGGCATCTCCCGATTTATCGGGAATACAGGCGAAAGCGGGACCGAACGCCAATTGAAAATCACAGCGTGTGCTGCCCAATAAAAAACCCAACAACTCGCGTCATTGGGTTATATCTTTCTTCTTGTTTCTTGCCTCTTTCCTCTTAATCATTCAACTTCAACACCGCCATAAAAGCCGATTGTGGAATTTCGACATTTCCTACTTGGCGCATGCGTTTTTTACCGGCTTTCTGTTTTTCGAGGAGTTTTCGTTTTCGGGAAATATCACCACCATAACATTTAGCCGTTACATCTTTACGCAACGCTTTGATGGTTTCGCGGGCAATAATTTTAGCCCCAACGGCGGCTTGAATCGGGATATCGAATTGTTGACGCGGAATGAGCTCACGCAGTTTTTCACACATTTTTTTACCAATATGGTAGGCATTGTCTTCGTGAATCAAGGCAGACAAAGCGTCTACCGAGTTTCCGTTTAACAACACGTCCAATCGTACCAAACGAGAAGCCCGCAACCCAATAGGGTGGTAATCAAATGAAGCGTATCCTTTGGAAACCGTTTTCAATCGGTCATAAAAGTCGAATACAATCTCGGCCAAAGGCATATCAAAATTCAATTCCACACGTTCGGTGGTCAGGTAAGTTTGGTTGGTAATGATGCCTCGTTTTTCGATACACAAACTCATTACGTTCCCCACAAAATCCGATTTGGTAATGATTGTTGCTTTGATAAACGGTTCTTCCACGCGGTCAAGCTTGGAAGGTTCCGGCAAATCGGATGGGTTATTTACAATAATAGGAGTCTCCGGTTCTTTTTTGGTGTAGGCCAAATACGATACGTTGGGAACCGTTGTGATAACCGTCATGTCGAATTCACGTTCCAAACGCTCTTGGATGATTTCCAAGTGAAGCATGCCTAAAAATCCGCAGCGGAAACCAAAGCCCAAAGCAGCCGAACTTTCGGGCGCAAATACCAAGGAAGCATCGTTGAGTTGCAATTTTTCCATGGAAGCGCGTAAGTCCTCAAAATCTTCAGTATCTACCGGATAAATCCCGGCAAACACCATGGGTTTTACATCCTCAAAACCATGAATCATATTGGTGGTAGGTATTTTGGCATCGGTAATTGTGTCGCCCACCTTTACTTCTTTAGCTTCTTTGATACCCGAAATAAGGTATCCCACATCGCCTGTAGAAATTACATCTTTCGGAACTTGGTTTAGTTTGAGGGTTCCTACTTCATCGGCAAAATATTCATTGCCGGTCGACATGAATTTGATTTTTTGCCCTTTGCGAATTTCGCCGTTTTTTACACGAAAAATTACCTCTATACCACGAAACGGGTTGTAAACCGAATCGAAAATAAGCGCCTGAAGGGGTTCTTCTTTTACGCCTTTTGGCGGCGGAATACGTTCAATAATGGCTTCCAAAATTTTATCCACGCCAAAACCGGTTTTCCCCGAGGCATGAATAATTTCTTCTATTTTACAGCCCAATAAATCCACAATGTCATCGCTTACCTCTTCCGGATTGGCACTTGGTAAGTCCACTTTATTTAACACCGGAATAATTTCCAAGTCGTTTTCCAAAGCCAGATAAAGGTTCGAAATGGTTTGTGCTTGGATACTTTGCGCCGCATCTACAATCAATAATGCCCCTTCGCAAGCGGCAATAGAGCGCGATACTTCATACGAAAAATCCACGTGTCCGGGTGTATCAATCAGGTTCAAAATGTATTTTTCACCTTTGTAGGTATATTCCATCTGAATGGCATGACTCTTAATGGTAATTCCGCGTTCGCGTTCCAAGTCCATGTTATCCAATAACTGCGCTTGTGCCTCGCGAGCCGTTACGGTTTGTGTCGAATCCAACAAGCGATCCGCAAGCGTGCTTTTGCCGTGATCAATATGGGCGATAATACAAAAATTACGTATGTTTTTCATGTCTCTTTGTGTCAATTAAGCGAATTTCAAATCCGAAATGTGAATTTAAAATAGTTTTTGGGCGTGCTCGTCGTTCCTCCTCACCGGGCAGTCCGCAGTACACGCCTTTGGCGGGGTACTTTGCTTCCTTCCCTCACGCAATAGAGTTGCAAATATAACGCAAAGTTTTATATTGTCAGTAGTCCTGATGGGAGTTGAGTAAAAAAGAATTCTTTTACAATCAACATTCTTTACTACTTTTGCCAAAAAATTAGCAGATGCCCAAAATAGGCTCTATAGTACTACCGGATTTTCCACTCTTGCTGGCTCCCATGGAGGATGTTAGCGATCCGCCATTTCGTCGATTGTGTAAACAACACGGCGCCGATTTAATGTACTCTGAATTTATTTCTTCTGAGGGGCTTATCCGAGACGCAATAAAAAGTCGGCAAAAACTGGATATTTTTGATTATGAGCGCCCCGTAGGGATTCAAATTTTTGGCGGCGATGAAGAGGCAATGGAACTTTCAGCTAAAATTGTTGATACGGTACAACCCGATTTAGTAGACATCAATTTTGGATGCCCGGTAAAAAAAGTAGTATGTAAGGGTGCCGGTGCCGGTGTGTTAAAGGACGTTGACCTGATGGTGCGCTTAACCAAAGCGGTAATCAAGGGGACAAATTTGCCGGTTACGGTAAAAACACGTTTGGGGTGGGATGAAAGTTCTATTAATATTGATGAAGTCGCCGAACGCTTGCAAGATGTAGGTGTGCAAGCACTTACTATTCATGCGCGAACCCGTGCACAAATGTATAAAGGCCATTCCGATTGGAGTCATATAGCACGCATCAAAGAAAATCCGCGTATTACCATGCCTGTTTTTGGAAATGGCGATATCGATTCACCTGAAAAAGCGTTAGAATACAAAAACAAATATGGTATCGATGGGATTATGATTGGGCGCGCAGCAATCGGGTATCCTTGGATTTTTAACGAAATCAAACATTTTTTTAAAACCGGTGAACACTTACCACAGCCTACTATGAATGACCGGGTTGAGGCCGCACAAAATCATTTGATGTGGTCTATGGAATGGAAAGGAGAACGCTTAGGAATTGTGGAAATGCGTCGCCATTATACCAACTATTTTAAAGGAATCCCCAATTTTAAAGAACACCGGTTAAAATTGGTAACTCTGGAAAAACCCGAAGAACTCTTCAAAACATTTTCCGAAATCAAAGAAATCTATGCCGCTTATCCGGCATTTTGATGCAACAGTTTTTCGCTCACCCGACTTCCGGCTATTCTACTTGCAATGTAACCCAAAGAGAGGATAGTAGCGCATACAATGGCAACATTCACAAGCGTAAACTCAATAGGGTAGGCCAACGATTCGTTAATCATTACCAAACCAAATTGTTTTTGAGCCCATACGGTAATTACTCCCAAAAGTAAACCTATGGAACCGCCTGTAAAACTCAATAACATCCCTTGATACAGAAATATTCGGCGTAAAGAAGGAACTTCAGCACCTAAATTTTTTAATGTAACAAGATTGTTTTTCTTTTCTAAAATTATCATGATAAGCGACCCTATTAAACTGAAAAGTGTAATAATTAAAACCAAAGTTGATACAAGGTACACGACCAAATTTTCGGTATTTAACATTTTGTGCAAGGTAGAATTCATTTCTTCCCGGGTTTTAACGGTTACGCTATTCCCAAAAACCGAACGTAGTTGAGGGATAATCGAAGCACTATCCGCATTGGGTTTTAATTGGATTTCCAAACCCGAAACCTGATTGGGGTTATAACCCATAAGTTGTTGAGCCAAACTTAAATCTACAAAAACATACTTGCTGTCTATTTCTTCATTGACTGCATAAATACCAAAAGGCGTCAGGAATTCTTTATTAAAAGCCTGTTCCTCCGATTCAATTAAGCCTTTGCCGGGTTTAGGCACATAAACAATTAACGGATTATTGACATCAAAAAGGCCAAGTGATAATTTTTGTGATGTGCCATAGCCAATTACAGCCTGATAGGTATCGGGTTGCAACCATTGTCCGTTAAAAAGATTTTGTGTGATTTTATTAATTTTCCGGAATTCAGCATCAACCCCTTTTAAATAGGTAACCTGTTCTTTTTCGTTAAAATAAAAAAGGACCCGTTCTTCCACAATCTTGCTGTACCGATTAATGCCATCAATTGCTTTAAGTTTCGACAGTTGATCGGGTGAAAGGGTAATGTATTTTCCGGTTTCGGGAAAAAGTTTTAAATCCGGATCGTAGTCGTTTGTAAACTGAATACTATACGTGCGCAACCCGCTAAAAACTGATAAAAACACAAACATCGCCCACGTTCCGGCAATTATACCATAAAGTGCAATAAAAGAGATAATGTTAATAGCCGTGCTTTTACTACGACTAAAAATATACCTTTTGGCGATGTAGAACGAAAAGTTCACTTAGGATTTTTTACGTTTTTCAAGTAAATCCGGGTTCGTAATCGGATTGTCTTTACCGGAGAGCGCGTTGTCTATTTTTTCAAGATAATCTAAGGTATCATCAATGAAAAAACTAAGATTCGGAACTTTGCGCAACTGAAGTTTTACCCGTTGTGCTAAATCGTGTTTAATCAAAGGCGTGTTTGATTTTACCGCTTCCAAAATCTCGTTGGAACGTTCGGGAGGAAACACACTCAAATAAACACGAGCGATACTTAAATCGGTTGTAACACTAACCTTAGAAACAGAAATGACCAAATTACTAAGGTTGTTTTTACGTACTTCACCTTGAAGGATATCTACTAAATCCTTCTGCAATAAGGTGCCTATTTTCTTTTGTCTGTTCGTTTCCATGCTGCAAAAGTACAATTTTTAGCTAAATTTTTGAATAATACTGTGGGCTTCTGATAAAAATCATCCGCTCTTGGAAGCTGATTTTAGTATTTTTGTACTCAAATGGATATAAGATGAGAAAAATTGAACATATAGGAATAGCGGTAAAAGACCTTGAAGCATCTTCAGGTTTATTCGAAAAACTGTTAGGGGTACCCTGTTATAAAACCGAAACCGTTGAAACGGAAGGGGTAAAAACCTCTTTTTTTATGACAGGTCCCAATAAAATTGAATTATTAGAAGCCACTCGTGACGACAGTCCAATCGCTAAATTTATCGAAAAGAAAGGCGAGGGCATACACCATATTGCTTTTGATGTGGACGATATCGTAGTTGAGTCAAAACGACTTCAGGACGAAGGTTTTGTATTACTCAACGAAACCCCTAAAAAAGGAGCTGATAACAAATTAGTTGTGTTTTTACACCCTAAAACTACTAATGGCGTTTTAATTGAACTTTGTCAAGAAATACGGTAAATACTTGCACTGAATTAAAAAAAGCAGTAATATTGCAACCTCTTAACCGGTCCTATAGCTCAGTTGGTTAGAGCACCTGACTCATAATCAGGTGGTCCCTGGTTCGAGCCCAGGTGGGACCACAAAGCTGTACTCTAAAGTGCAGCTTTTTTTGTATGCAATCGGTTTGTTATATAGTATTTAGTCCTTTTTTAGGGAGCTATTATGTAGGGGTTACTTCTGAGGGGGAGTTGTCTCGTTTGGAGAAGCATAATTTGGGTTTTTACAGAAATTCCTATACGAGGAAAGCAGATGACTGGCAGCTTTTTCATGTTATAGCGGCTGATGATTTTGCGCACGCACTGCGGATAGAACGTAAAATAAAGCAGATGAAATCCAAGCGCTATATTGAAAATTTGAAGCAATACACAGAATTAACGGCAAAGGTTATTCAAGAAACAAGGCAGCGCACCTGACTCTCCCGATAGCTATCGGGACAGGTGGTCCCTGGTTCGAGCCGTATTTATCCCGAAGGCTTTCGGGAGGACCACAAAGCTGTACTCTAAAGTGCAGCTTTTTTTGTATGCAATCGGTTTGTTATATA
>JAYRXL010000090.1:0-2031 GCA_041917555.1 Flavobacterium sp.
AAAACCACCGCTAACTACGGTTTCGTGCAATGGCTGGTAAATTTTTAAAGTCACATTTGGTCTTCACGCAAAATGTTTTATCTTTAACAGAAATTATACGTTCCGCTGGCGTCGCCACTGACACGAAGCCGCTGGCCGTTAGCTGTAATTATAAAAAACATATGTCTTACAAACAAGAAACTAAGGAAACATCTCGCGACATAATTTGGAAAACTGTGGTTGATACACTTGTTAATAACAGAAAAAATTCGCTTGTTTTGAACGAGGAGTATATTAGAAAACTTTGGTATTATGTTTTTCATGAAATTTTGATTCCTCAAGAATTGGCTAAAGATGTTGATGAAAGTTTTTTAACCAATTGGTTATCTTACTCTGAACAAATCTATAATCACAAAAAAGATGTTTCTGAATTGAAAGTCGCTTATTTATGTGGGCCTGAACCAGAAAATGATTTAGAACATCTGGTAAATCTTGGATTTAGAATTGAAAATATATATGCATTTGAAAGTGACAACAAAATTTTTGAAACCGCAATCAAGGCAATAAAAGTCAAATATCATAACCTAAAAATTTTTAATGGTAAAATTGACGAATTCATTAAATCTACTTATGTTAAATTTGATGTAGTATATTTAGATTTCACCACTCCATTATTTAGCAGATCTTCCAAAATATATAAGTCAATAATAACACTTTTTGAAAATCGTGCTTTAACTGACTTAAGCTGTCTAATAGTCAATACCACTTATCCCGACAAAACTGAAGAGAATATTGATTTCTTAACAGACTATTTTTTCTGTCAATCTTTCTATGAATATTCGATATATGAATTTAATCCAGATGATGACAACGAAGGAAGATTTGTTGAGGATAATTTTTGTTATGGTATAGATGAAAGAAAAACTTTCAGGCCATATATAGAAAAAAACTTTGAACAAGCGTATTCTGCTTTTCAAACAAATTTTATCATTAATTATTCAAATCACATTTTACCAATCTCAACAGTTGTTAAAAATCCAACTTCTGTAAAAAGAATTTTTCAAAAAAATCCTGAAATTTTAAAAAATCTAATTAAAAAGTTTGATTCGTTAGATTCACTATGGGAAGAACCTGCAAATTATTCTTTCTATTATTTTTTTGAAGCTTTGAAACATAGCAACAATTTATTACACAAAGATTGGGCAGCGTTTATTAGCAAAAACGATTACAATAGATTTAGTTTAGAAGAAACCGTTAAATTATTTTATATTTTTCTTGAAAGCATATATAGTGAAGACTATAAAGATATCCTATCTCAATCCTTGCAAACTGCAATTCCAGAAATAATGAGTAATGTGCCTGATTCAAAGTTTGGACGACATAGTGTGTTTTGCGATGTTCCTATGACCCATTTATGGCTTGAGATGGTTATGAACCAATTAGGATATCCCTATCATCACAATACGCAAAATCATAAAAGGTTTTCTTATACTGCTAAAGAACGAAAAATGTGTTTAGATATCTTTACACTTGACCAATGTAGATCATTTTACGATTGGTTACCAATGGTTGAATATTATGGTGATGATTTGAAAAAAGTAGAAAGACAAATGCTAACTAGAATGTTCATGGATGCAATAGGAAAACATAGTTTGCATATTTTAGATAGACAATATTTTGGTTCTGCCCTAGTATGTATTAATGATAAAAAATGGTCCTCCAATCATTATTTTAAAGATAGAAAAGATATAAATAACTACAGCTAACACATGTTTGCCGCTATTGCTGGGCTTGCGCTTGCTATTTAGTCTTCGTGGAAAATAATCTGGTGGCTACAATTCTGTCTTTCAAAGAAATTTTGTAGGTTTGTTTGGTTCGTGCTTGCAGCAGCAACAGACGGCAAGCATGGGAACGTTATAGGCAAGCAATCCTAACCGGAACACAAATCATTGAATTTAAATAAATTAAATTGTTTTTCATAAACAGAATCTTGAAAAGTTTTGTGGAAAATTGGAATGAGAAAAACTTTGCGGAAAATCACTGAACTTGGAA
>JAYRXL010000091.1:0-1058 GCA_041917555.1 Flavobacterium sp.
GAAACATATTTCCGCAGTTTCATTCGAATTAGTGTAAATATCAAAAAAGTGCTAGGTAATTAGATGCGAAAAAGCGTTCAAAAAAATAGTTTTGTTGAAAGCGTTCTATATTGGTATGGCTGCTTAATTTTCGCAATATCATTTGTTTGTGTGTGTTGGCAAATCTTTATTGTAATTCCAAGGTTACTTGGGAATGGTATGCCTGAAAAAGAAATAATTAATCACCTATTGTGGATAATTATCCCTCTGAATTTCACAGCACCGTTCTTATATTATTTCTTTATTTACTCTGGAACATTTTTGTTTTGTGTAGTCTATAAGAAAAATTATTGCGATTGCATCAGTCGAATATCTTATGCTGGCATTATAGTGACTGTATGGGAAGTATCTTTGATTATTTTTTGGTCTAATTTTTAGGATCGTAATATTGTGTCTGTTGATGGGGCAGATACGTATGGCTTTTAAAAATCAAATTGTCCCAAAAAAACTAGAGCCGACACACCCCAGTCTCGCTTTGCTCGATAGCCCTGCTACGATTAGGCGGCGGCTTAACTCTTCCCTCAAAGGAGGAGTGGTGGCGCGCATGCGCTGGAGGGGTTTTACGATAATGAAATTATCGTTTTGCCGTTAGGGAAGTGAAACCATTACAACCCAATATTTCCACCCCAAAACACTCTCCCCACTTGCACTAAATCGCGGTGTGGTTTAGGCAAAGGCCTTCAGATTTAGGATATTTTCATGTCGGTTAATGAGAAAGATGTCCGCAAAATTGCTAAGCTTTCTAGGCTTGCAATTTCGGATGAAAAAGTTCCAGTAATGGTCAATGAACTCAATGGGATACTCAATTGGATTGAGATGTTGAATGAGGTTGATGTTCAAGGTGTTGAACCTATGACTTCGGTTGTCGCCAAGGATTTGCCAATGCGTGACGATGTGGTGAATGATGGTTTTTATGCCGATAGAATTACCAAAAATGCGCCAAAATCTGCGCATGGCTTTTTCATTGTTCCGAAATCGGTGGAATAGATGTCTGACTTAACTAAACTTACTTTAAAATC
>JAYRXL010000092.1:0-1950 GCA_041917555.1 Flavobacterium sp.
AAACAAATCAAACAAAATATAATGACGAAAATCTTCCTTTATTTCTCTACAAAATTGAATATCTTCATTACGATCTATAATGTTGTCTTTATAAAATACTAGTTCTAAACCTGCTTTTTTTCCAAATTCAAGTATAATAGGAACTAAAATTTCTTTCGCTATATACTCTGGGTATAAAATTATTGTTTTACTCATTTTCTTTTACTTTTTAAGTATACAATTTACTTAATTCATTTTTCTTTACAAAGATAACTCCTTTCCCAGCTTAGCAAAGCCTCCTGACTTTGCGCTAAAATAAAAAAATTCCGCTCTCGAGGCTGCAAGCCGAACTGAGCGGAGCTAAAGTTGGGAGACATTTACTTCGTCAGTTCGTTTTGCTCGGGTGCGGCGCTTTTTCGATACTTTGTGAAGCTGGACATTTTATTTTAATGGAACACTTTGCTGAGCTGGTGAAAATCCGCGCTATCGGGATTGTCCAATTCTATTTATTCTATTTCTCTATCCTTATATTTATCATAATTTTTACGAATGTCTTCAGCCAATTTCTTCAGATGTTCAAAATCATAATTAGCCTCATCTTCTTTTAGAATAAATTTTCTCGTAAAATCAACGAAGCTATTACAAAAATCAATATCAATAATTTTTTTACCATTTTCCTCGTATAGAATAAAATCCCAAGGATTATTCATTATTTCTTTTCTCATTTTTTTAAATATTTAATTGTATAGTGAATGTTTTCTTTTAAACCTTCTGTTTTGATAATAACTTCTAAATTACCTTTAGGTAAAACTCCACCAGGAATCCAGTCATCATTAGCTGCAAATTCATTTCCTGAAGGCATTTCAATTCTAACTTTTTTTGAAAGTTTGAAGTCTATTCTAATCCAGCTGCGCAAAGCCTCCTGACTTTGCGCTAAAATAAAAAAATTCCGCACTCGAGGCTGCAAGCCGAACCGAGTGGAGCTAAAGTTGGGAGACATTTACTTCGTCAGTTCGTTTTGCTCGGGTGCGGAGCTTTTTGTGGGAACTCTTTGCGGAGCTGGTGTGTAAACTCTTCTATTTCAAAAAAAAGCCTTTCGTTTTCCAACAAAAGGCTTTACTAAATTACTCTTCTTCTTTTATTTGACCCGTTTTTAACTTTACCAAATACTCAACTTCTTTGGCTCTAGCTTGTTGTTCTGGAGTCATTAAGTCCCACTCTAAAGCTCGGATTTGATTATAAGTTGTATAATACTCATTAAAAACTTTTTCATTTTCTTTTTTATATAAATCTAATTCTTCACTAGTTTTAAATCCTACCGAAACGATTGGTTTTAATTCTTCTAATCGAATTTTTAGTTTTTTTAATTTAAGATTTTTAGTTTCCATTTTATTTTTCTTTTAATAAATTTAATCATTTTTTATCGAATTCAAAGTAAAGGCAAAGCCTCCTGACTTTGCGCTAAAATAAAAAAATTCCGCACTCGAGGCTGCAAGCCGAACTGAGCGGAGCTAAAGTCAGGAGACATATACTTCGTCAGTTCGCTTTGCTCGGGTGCGAAGCTTTTTCGATACTTTATGAAGCTGGACATTTTATTTTAATGGAACACTTTGCTGAGCTGGTTTGGATAATTACTTAAAAAAAAGCTGCCTTTGTAGACAGCTTTTATTTTAATATATATCCCAACTTTCAGGTGGTATTACCCAAGGCATACCTTCTTTGGCTATGCGCTCCATAGTATAAAAATCAGTATAAGAATCTCTAGTCATTACAATATCTGGGTAGTGTTTGGCTAAAAGCAATACAAATTCGCCTACTTTGTCCATTATATCTCGGTCGTGATCTATATGCATTAATGCACAATATTTTTTATCATTAAAGACATAGAAATGGGATTTATATTCCTCAAATTGCTCTTTGGTAAACAAATCAAACAAAATATAATGACGAAAATCTTCCTTTATTTCTCTA
>JAYRXL010000093.1:0-1443 GCA_041917555.1 Flavobacterium sp.
TTCAAGTATTCACCTGTAAGAAGTTACTAATGACAAAAAAGAAATTGCCCGTTCGTTTTACGGGTCAGCACTTTACTATTGATAAAGTGCTAATAAAAGATGCAATAAGACAAGCAAATATAAGTAATCAGGATACGGTTTTAGATATTGGGGCAGGCAAGGGGTTTCTTACTGTTCATTTATTAAAAATCGCCAACAATGTTGTTGCTATTGAAAACGACACAGCTTTGGTTGAACATTTACGAAAATTATTTTCTGATGCCCGAAATGTTCAAGTTGTCGGTTGTGATTTTAGGAATTTTGCAGTTCCGAAATTTCCTTTCAAAGTGGTGTCAAATATTCCTTATGGCATTACTTCCGATATTTTCAAAATCCTGATGTTTGAGAGTCTTGGAAATTTTCTGGGAGGTTCCATTGTCCTTCAGTTAGAACCTACACAAAAGTTATTTTCGAGGAAGCTTTACAATCCATATACCGTTTTCTATCATACTTTTTTTGATTTGAAACTTGTCTATGAGGTAGGTCCTGAAAGTTTCTTGCCACCGCCAACTGTCAAATCAGCCCTGTTAAACATTAAAAGAAAACACTTATTTTTTGATTTTAAGTTTAAAGCCAAATACTTAGCATTTATTTCCTGTCTGTTAGAGAAACCTGATTTATCTGTAAAAACAGCTTTAAAGTCGATTTTCAGGAAAAGTCAGGTCAGGTCAATTTCGGAAAAATTCGGTTTAAACCTTAATGCTCAAATTGTTTGTTTGTCTCCAAGTCAATGGGTAAACTGTTTTTTGGAAATGCTGGAAGTTGTCCCTGAAAAATTTCATCCTTCGTAGTTCAAAGTCGGGTGGTTGTCAAGGTGATTTTTTTTGGTTTGGTGTCGTCTTTTAAGCTGCCGCATAACTCTCGTATTGGCGCAAAACGCCGTTTGTTTCTTCAAAACTACAAAACTTTCATAACACAAACAAATCTCAAACACTAAAATTTCATTATGATAGAGAAGTTCATTGCTTTACAATGCCATAGCTCGCACCCTTACAATACAAAATGCGCATTGCGCATTTTGTATTGTTGAAAGACTGATTTACGCTGTTTTTCCACTCTTGCAATACAAAATACGCAATGCGCATTTTGTATTGCTGTAACACGTCTTAGCCCATCAAATCAAGAGGACTTTTGATCGTACTGATACTTTTGTCTGTACCATGAGTGCGCTTAGTTATAATCTAAAAAAACTGTTGAAATTTACGCGCCAAAATCGTCAAATCCAAATAAAAGAGAAAGCAATACTCGCAGAATTATTGATAGATGTACAAAAAGAGCAAATAAAGAATAAATTGATGATAACAACCGCTTCAATAAACCCTACAATCCGTCAAAATATAAAATATTCATTGCTGTAGTATCCGCCCTACGCTTTATCACATTATCACTCATTTTTCTAAACAA
>JAYRXL010000094.1:0-1276 GCA_041917555.1 Flavobacterium sp.
ATTAACAAAGGCGCGCGGTGTAGTTACATTTGTAAAAACACAAGATGGGCCGCAAAAAACATCATCTTCAAGGGTCACACCTTCATATAAAGAAACATTATTTTGAATTTTGCATCCGTTTCCGACATTTACCTTTGGGCCAATTGAAACGTTTTGACCAACCGATACATCAGACCCAATTTTAGAATGTGGCAGGATATGTGAAAAATGCCAAATCTTTGTGCCATTTCCAATTTCAACATTATCATCAACATATGACGACTCGTGAACGTAATAATTTTTATCCGACATAATTCAACCTTATGATTTAATGATTTTATCGCGGAAATTGGCGTATATATCACCTGTAGCGTTACGCGTATCAACAACAAAAGGCGTAAGTTTTACAAGTTTAACATAGTCAACATTGCGGTGCTCTGTTGTAATAATTGCGCAATCGACAGTTTCTAAATTTTCCGGCGTCAATTCCATTGAAACCATTCCATTTATACTTGGGTGTTCATGGAAGTTTTCAACCATTGGAATGAATGGGTCGTGATAGATAACCTCAGCGCCACGATCGCGCAATTCATCGATTATATGAAGCGACGGGCTTTCGCGCGCATCGTCAATATTCTTTTTATACGCAAGACCACAAACCAAAACACGCGCACCTTTAAGGTCTTTATTGCATTTTGCTTGAAGATTTTGTTCAGCAAGATCCACAACATGTTTTGGCAAACCACGCATAATTCGGCCTGCTAAATCAATAAATTCTGAACCAATGCCAAATTCTTTTGCTTTATAAGTCAAATAAAACGGATCGATTGGAATACAATGGCCACCGATTCCGGGTCCCGGATAAAAGGCTTGGTATCCGAACGGTTTGGTCTTAGCTGCCTTAACAACTTCCCAAGTGTCGATACCCATTTTTTTGAAGACGCCGTTTAATTCATTGATTAGGGAAATATTGACCAAGCGATAAATATTTTCCATCAATTTCACTGCTTCAGCAGTCTTAAGATCCGAAACCTCAACAGCAGCAGTAACTTTTGAATAAAGTGCCACAGCCATGTCCCTTTCAGGGCGGGTATTGGCACCAACAACTTTCGGGATATCAGTTGTGCCAAAATCTTCATTACCCGGATCTTCACGTTCAGGCGAATAAGCAAGCGCGAAGTCTTTATGGGCTTTGAGACCGGACAATTCTTCCAAAATAGGGCGCATAACTTCTTCGGAAGTGCCGGGCCAAGTAGTGGATTCAAGAATGATCATTTGACCTTTTCTAATATGGGGG
>JAYRXL010000095.1:0-1372 GCA_041917555.1 Flavobacterium sp.
AAAGGTGGAGTTCAAATTAATTACGGCAACACGACAATCAAAAACTCGGTGGCTTGGGGTAATCTAAGTCCAACAACGAATGGAAGTATTGGATTCAACTTTAAATCGGATCTCAGCCTTGTTGAAATTACAACTTGTGCATCCGACAAAAAAGCAACAGATGTTTCGTTACTTATTCTTAAACCCAGCAACAATGATGTAAATGGACCTCAATTTGTCAATCCGTCCGGTTTTATTGGAGCTGCCGAAGTTGATGGAAATAATCATTTGACTGATGTTGATTTTTCGGTAAAAGAAAACTCAGTTTTAACGAAAAACGGTATTGGCGCTAAACTTTGATAGAGTAGTATCTTTTTATTGTAATTAAAAAAATGTTTAATTTATAAAATTTAAAATCATGAAAAAATTTTTATTCTTTATTGTAATGTTGGCGTTTGTAAACGCCAACGCAACTGACATTTATGTGTCAACTTTGGGTAGTGATACCAACGATGGTTTGTCATGGTCAACAGCTAAAAGCACTCTTGCCGGAGCATACTCGGTTAGCGGTACGAATACGGTTTATATTGCAGCAGGAACTTATGACATTGCTACTGCTGTTTCCGTAGGTAAAGTTATTTCATTTTATGGTGGTTATCTTGTTGATTATGTAAACAACACAGCCACCCGACCATTAAAAGTAGGAGGTAAACCGTGGGAGTTTGATAACGAAACAATACTAAATGGCGTTCTTTTTACAGGAACAAACACCGACAACAAAAACTCTAAACTCATTCATATTGGAGGATCGGCAGCAGGTAATGTTGTTATAGATGGAATTACTTTCCAAAATGGACAAGGCAAGTTTACATCGTCAAACGAACTGGGGGGAGCTATTTCACAATCAACCGGATCCACTTTAGTAATTAAATTAAATAATTGTATTTTTAAAAATAATAGCGTTACTAAAACGGATTATAGTTCAGGAGGTATGGGTGGTGCTGTTTACATCAGAGAAAATACCGAAGTAACTAATTGTTATTTCTACGGAAATTCTGCTACAGTCGGTTCAAGTGGAGGAGGCGCAATTTTTTCTCAGCCGTCTGCAGAAACGAGTACTATTAAAATTTCCGGTTGTATATTCGAAGCAAATTCAAGTACTGTTTCGGGAGCTGCTATACGGACAAATGGGGTAAGAAAAACAATAATTGAAAGCTGTATATTTGTAAATAATACTGCAAAAGATGGTACTACATTAAAAAACGGAGCTGCATTGTACTGCGCAGGAACTGCTTCGGGTACGTTGGCACCATCGACAGATGAAATTAATAATTGCTTGTTCTACAACAACGAAGGCGCAACCGGAATAATTCTTTCGGGTGCAACTATGAAA
>JAYRXL010000096.1:0-1628 GCA_041917555.1 Flavobacterium sp.
ATGGGCTTTGGTTTGGTCATGAATGGTCTATAAATTTTTAGCCGGACAATGGAAACGGGTCTAATGTAATTATTAGATAGTGCCTATGATGTTTGCGAAACCTATATATAGACTAAGCCAATTTTTCGTGCATAAGTAGTTGATAAGAAGTCCATTTTGATATAATGAAGGTGGGTAAATTGGAAGAGGAAAATATTCAGGCAAAAGACAATGGGGTGAATTCCCACTCCAAGCCCCCTGAATTTTACATTATCTCAGTATCGAAATTTTGGATTCTAAATATTTTGACTATGGGGGCTTTTTCAACTGTTTGGCTTTACCTCCAGTGGCATCGTCAAAATCTGGCAGGTCGCGAAAGAGTTGAACCTTTTTGGCGTACGGTTTTCTCGTTGTTCTTTTATCATTCGCTTGTCGAGCGAGTGAAGACGCAAACCGAAGTGACTGAAGTTTCAAATAACTGGAATGGAAAACTGGTCGCGACTTTGAACGTATGCACGCTCTTGTTAAGTAGGATTGCATCCCGAATTGAGGATCATTTTATTGTTACCGGCAAAGATCCTGGGTTTTTCGGTGTTTTAAGTTGGGGCTTAATTGTAATTTTGTATTTCTTTAAATGGAACATTCAGTCCAAAATAAACCTTGGATATGGTGACCCGACGGGGGCATCTAATTCCAAAGTAACGGGAAGAAATATTCTTTGGATTTTGGTCTTTTGGGTGGTCTTAATCTCGGCTGTCACAATTTGGGTGTTCTTTAATGGTGAAATCTAAACTTTGGCAATGTTAATTTTGGAGTAAATTGTGAATCCGCCATTCCATATTATCACTTTAAGAAAATTAGTCATTATGACGATTGTCACTTTCGGATTTTATGACATCTATTGGTTTCTTGCCAATTGGTCTAAAATCAAGAGGTTTGGAAAAAGCAAAATTGATCCTTCGTGGCGCACCGTATTTGCAATTTTTTATATCCCTAGTCTTTTCAAAATCCTCAAGAATGCTTTGGAGCAAAGAGGCATTAAATCAGAATTTCGGCCGCGACTATTGGCGACGTTGGCGATTATATTGTCTTTAATCGCTGTTTTGGGGCAAATCGCGAGTTTGGGCGTTGTGGGCGAAACAAGTATTTTGGGGATTTCTCTATATTTGATTATTCTATTAATACCGCATCTAATCTTCTTTTACGCCCAACATTTAATGAATAAAGTGTCCGCACAAGAGGGCTTTGCAATCAAAAGTAAATTCTCTGTTATTGATTGGATTGCGATAGGGTTTTTTGTATTATTAATCCTTGCTACTTTGGTGCCAATCGCAACAGTAACTGTCGGCAATTAATTCAAAAGTCGCACATAAAAAACCGCTCTTGGCACTGGATTTTCTTGGTATTAACGCTAAACAGTGCGTCATAAAGTTTTGCGAAAGGCTATTAAAATGTCAAAAATTAAAGTTGCAAATCCCGTCGTTGATTTAGACGGCGATGAAATGACCCGCATCATTTGGAAGATGATTAAAGAATATCTTATTCTTCCATATTTGGATTTGGAAATTGAATATTATGACCTTTCAGTTGAAAACCGCGATGCAACCAATGACCAAGTAACAATTGATGCCGCCGAAGCAATCAAAAAA
>JAYRXL010000097.1:0-1270 GCA_041917555.1 Flavobacterium sp.
AGGAAGGAAATCTGGGGCTATGCTTCGGATGAAAACTTAAATCCTGAAGCTTTAATTGCCGAAAAATATCAAGGCATTAGGCCCGCGCCGGGTTATCCTGCACAACCGGACCATACTGAGAAAGCCACATTGTTCAAATTATTGGCTATAGATAAGGATTACGACATCGTCCTAACTTCATCATATGCAATGGATCCGCCTTCTTCGGTTTGCGGTTTATTTTTTGCAAATGAAACCTCCGAATACTTTGGAGTTGGAAAAATTGCACAAGATCAAGTGATTGATTATGCCGCACGAAAAAATTGGTCAATTGAAGAGGCGGAAAAATGGCTTTCACCTATTTTAGCCTATAAATAGAACAAAATATTATCCAGCGATCCCCATTGATTGGGAGCAGATGGTGCTTTTATATTTTATGACGATTGTCTATTAGCGCGCTAAATTCTCAAAATTCACCGAACGGAGAGAGTGAATTTTCCCCGTAAAAACTTGGTATGAAAATAAGCCAGCAAAAGCCAAAAATAGAAAAGATGCGAGCGCCGCAACAACGCTCTTACGTTGGGACGCCTCAGGTTTTGCATTGAATGACTCTTTTGCTAATTCTTGCTTTTTGCCGCTTGAACGAACAATCTGAAAGGCGAACGCAACAATTATTGGGATTATAAAAAGCAAATAGATGGGCAGGCCGATTGCAGAAGATGCATGTCCTAAATGTTGCTCAAGATTCATAATTTCCCCCGTATTATGAATATTGTATAACATAACTTCCTAAATAAAGGGTTTAATTAACTATCAAATTCGAACACTCGCCACAAAATTCTGCAATTTTATTAATGGGTTAACGTTTAGAGCTGTAACCGCAAAGTAATTTATGAGGAAGAGCATGGTTATTCCACTTGCAAACCCAAAGAAGAAACCCACCAATATTTCGCCTTTATTGCGAGGCACCATAAATTCGCGAGTATTGATAAATAGACGTCCAAGAATTGTTAAAACAATAAAGACGATGATAGGAAGGGCGAAAATCTTTAGATATTCGTCTCCGAAATTGCTGATGAGCCAATTTGATACATTTTCGTAAGTCATATCTCCATTCGCGCAATTGGTGTGCCATTTCGCCAATTTGGTGAATATCTAAAGGATATTTTCAAATTTCCGCTTCTGAAAATGATGAATTGCTATACAAATTCCGAAAGTTTGTTAGAGGTGGATTAGGACGCAGAATTTCAAAAAGAAAAAGGCATTTGCAGCAAGGGTTAGAAAAAGAAAT
>JAYRXL010000098.1:0-1074 GCA_041917555.1 Flavobacterium sp.
AACCCCTTTGGGGGTTCCGACCAAGGTTGGATGATAACCAAATACGATGCGCTTAACCGTCCGGTGTATACCGGTTGGGTGCAAGGTACCTTTAGTAGCGCCGCCCGTAAATCGGAGCAGGAATTGCAAAACAATGCCAATGTGCTTAATGAAGCGCGCAGTAATAGTCCCGTTACTATTAATAATGTACAAACAAAATATACCAATGCAGTGGCTCCTACAAGTTTTATGTTGCTTACGGTAACCTATTATGACGATTATGATTTTCCGCATGCCATTCCTTCGCCGGATCCGGATTACATCACAACCGCCAAAAGTCTGACCACCGGTACGTGGACACGTGTATTTACAGACCCAGGCACCACCACTGCCGAAACCACCATATTGTTTTATGATAAAAAATACCGTGTTGCCTATACGCTTACCAAACACCACACCCATGGACATACACTGGTAAAAACCGTTTATGATTTTGAAGGCAAGGTAATGGAAACCAATACTTTTCATATATACAATACTGCTTTAAGCGAGATTAATTATAAAGATACCTTTACCTACACCGACCAAGGCAGACTTGATAGCCATATTCAGCAAATTGGAAACTTACAACCCCAATTGATTGCTAAAAACGTATATGACGAATTAGGGCAATTGGTTACTAAACAAGTGGGGGGTACTGATATTACTACGTTCTTAGGTTTACAAAAGGTAGATTACCAGTACAACATTCGCGGGTGGCTTACACAAATTAACAACATAGACGATTTGAATGATGCGAATGGCCCTCGGGATTTGTTTTCGTTTAAGATTAATTATGACAACCCCGATTTATCGGAAGGCGAAACTACGTTAGGGTTGTTCAACGGCAACATTGCGCAAACCCTATGGCATAGCGATAACGATGATATCATCCGAAAATACGGCTATGCTTACGATGCCTTAAACCGATTGACCAATGCCACGTTTTTTAAAGACAATACCCTGTATAACAGCTTTGACGAGACCCTTTCGTATGATAAAAACGGGAACATCATGAGTTTGTTACGCACCGGATACCTTGAAAGTCAGTTTGTG